>NZ_WSEM01000018.1:0-38085 GCF_009757995.1 Paenibacillus anseongensis | reverse complement strand
TCGAGGGCTTAACCAAATGTACCCAAGAAAGTGAAGATAAGCTCTGTAGCTGATTCCGAATACTTTCTCGGGGCCCAGAAAACCTAAAATATTCTTACCTTTACGGAAGTTTCGTATCTAGTTTTCAAGGCGCAAACCACGCTTTGACTGTTTGGTGATGATGGCGGAGGGGACCCACGCGTTCCCATCTCGAACACGACCGTTAAGCCCTCCAGCGTCGATGGTACTTGAACCGCAGGGTTCTGGGAGAGTAGAACGTTGCCAAGCACAGAAGAAAAAGCCTTTTTGAGAGAAATCTCAAAAAGGCTTTTTTGCATATTTTTGCTCAGCTGCAGAAACTACATCAAAACCAACAACCTCAAGAGCAGCAGAGCATCATTACCTGATCTTTTTACAGTTAATTTGCCAAGTCCGCATATGTTTTAAAGCCTTTGAGGAACTACAGGTCGTTATTTCACTGAAAAGACATGTATTTCACAGGCAAGGGGAACTACGGTCCTCTATATTGCTGATATCAACTGAAAAAACAGCACGGAGGACAAATAAGAGCCTGTAGTTCCGCTCAAAAGGAAAACTACTCGTTTTTCTCCAAATAGCGGACGCCAGTTCCCTTGAGTGAGTGTATAGTCTCATTCCCATAATTCTATAGTGTTTTAGTCCTTCCTAGTGTTCGTAGTCCTTCCTAATTCTTAGTCCTTCCCATATCCGAACTAATCCAGGATCTAGCCTCCCGCTAGGTCCTTTTTTTATTTCCTTACAATTTCTTAACCTGGCGATTACACAGCATTGACCCTAAGAACTTGGCATCAAGTTAGAATTGATATATAGAACAAAATAAAAGCAAGAAAATACACGGAATTAACAACGATTTCCACATTGTTTTTTCAAGGAGGATGATTCTATGAAAGTAGAATTGCATTGCCATACAAGACTATCAGATGGTTCTTTCACATTTGATGAAATATTGGTTCTTGCTATTCAAGAAGGTATCGGCCATTTGGCGGTCACGAATCATGATACAACCCGTGATCTTCAGCAAATGGTTCATACCGGGCAGGAGAAAGGCGTAGAGATCATTCCTGGCATAGAAATCTCAGGTTATGATTTTGCAAGAAAGAGAAGGGTTCATATTCTTGGTTACTTTATTGAACCAGGAAACGCTGCGATTGAAACGTTATGCAGTCCACTGCTGGAAAGACGTCACCAAGGCTGCCTTACAGCGATTGATAGACTGATCCAGGCAGGGTACTCAATTACATTGGACGATGTGATGAAGCATGCAGAAGGCGGAACGGGTATCTACAAGCAGCATATTATGCATGCCCTGATAGAGCAGGGTTATACAACAACGATCTATGGCGATTTATATAAAAAGTTGTTTTCTCGCGGTCAAAACGGTGAACAGCCGGGTATTGCCTACATCCCGACAGAATATGTAGATGCTTGTGAAGCCGTTAGGGTTATTTTACAGGCAGGTGGAGTACCTGTGTTGGCGCATCCGGGGCAATATAGAAGCTTTGAATTGGTTCCGGATTTGGTGGAAGCAGGTCTTCAAGGCATCGAGGTGTGGCATCCGCTGCACAATCAAGAAGATGAGCGAAGAGCTCATGAGTACGCCTTGCAGTACAACCTGGTGATGAGCGGTGGCTCTGATTTTCATGGAATTTATGGCGAAAAAGACGTGCAATTGGGAAGTAAATCCCCTGGCCTGCATGTAGTGAACGAGCTGCGTGAACGTAAACAAGCACTTTCCAACAAGGAGATGATTTGATATGAAGCCGATTCATCAAACTCATACCAGCCTTCCATTATCATCCGAGCCAAGGGTTCACGCCAGCAGTCATGTTACGAACAGTTTTGCTGGAGAGTGGACGTCCATCGGACCAACGAATCATATTATTGAGTCCCGAATCGGTGACTATACCTATACGATGGATGATGTGACCATCAATTATACAGAGGTTGGCAAATTTACGTCCATTGCCTCACACGTTTGTATCAATCCCGTGGATCACCCCATGGATCGAGTGACGCAGCATCACATGACGTACCGGGGAGCTTCTTATGGACTCAGTGAGACGAATGACGAGGAGATTTTTAACTGGCGCAGAGGCAATCGTGTCACGATCGGACATGATGTTTGGATCGGACATGGAGCAACGGTAATGAAAGGTGTCCACATTGGTACAGGAGCTGTTGTCGGTTCAGGTGCTATTGTTACGAGGGATGTCGCTCCGTATACGGTCGTAGTAGGTGTGCCTGCGAGACCGATCAAGCAAAGATTTTCTCAGGAAATTATTGATGCGTTGTTTCAAATTGCTTGGTGGGATTGGCCCCGTGAACTCATTCAAGAAAGGTTTCTTGAATTGAACGATATCACGAGTTTCGTCAAGAAATACGCGTAATTGAAGAGGGAGGCGGCAAGCATGTTTGAAGAAACGGATATCATGGACCATCTCATCCAGATGATTCAATCGGGGAAGTATGAGCCTGACGATAAACTGCCATCCGAGAATGAAATCGCAGATTGGTTCAAGGTTCCACGTATCACGGCTCGTAAAGCCTATGAACGGCTTCAGGAGCTCGGCTACATTTACTCCAAACAGGGAAAAGGAAGCTTCGTGCAGGATAGAAACCTGCGAATCCCCCTGGTGCTTTCCGCCAATAAAAGCTTCAGCCAGAAAATGGTTGAGCTCGGTTATCAATACGAGTCGAGGAATATTTTTTGCGAGTCGATTGAATTCAATCACAAAATATATGAGACTCTTGGCGTAGAGGAAACGGATCGTGTCTATAAGATTGGCCGTCTTCGCATCATCGACGGTAGACCGATTGCGCTGCATATTTCCTATGTTGCTGATTCTGTCTTCCCTGATATAGAAAGCTCGGGTAAGGATATTACTTCGATGTTTAGCTATTACAAAGATCATGGCTACAAGAATTTTCAATCTACAGAGTCAACACTTCGTTTAACGCATCCTTCCAAATATGAAAGGGAGCTTCTCGCCTGTTCCAGCTTGATTCCATTGCTGGTTCTAGAATGCGAGTGCAAGGACAGCGAGTCTGGCCGAACTTTGGAATACAGTAAAACGATGTATCGTGGGGATTTGTTTTCTTATGTTATTTGAAATTGCTTTTTACACAAACTTAACAGCCGCCAACCTGGCAACAAGATATTGTGTGTGATGTGAGAATGGTTTGCACTATTGTGTGTGACGTAAAGCCGGTTTGCACATTGTGGATGATGTGAAGTTGTTTTGCATAAGGAAGAAGGAGGCTTAGACATGAATCGGAAGCAAAGAACGGAAATGCTGATTAACGGTTCGCCCCAGCTCGCTGCTGCTTTGGCTAATGAGATTGAAAGCCGCTATCCTGTTGCTTTAATCGAAGAGCCGAATCATGGACTGGTTATGGTGAAAGTAAGGGAGACTGCACAAAAAAGCTTGTTTTACTTGGGCGAGGTGCTGGTAACGGAATGTAAGGTGCGCGTCGAAGGCACAGTGGGGATTGGGATATTGAAAGGTGATGAGCCGAAGAAAGCGTACGAGCTGGCTGTTATCGATGCGGCATATGGAGCCGGCTTGAAGGAGACAGAGGCTTGGACAGCTCTACTCCAGTCGGAAGGCGAACAATTAGCGGCAAGACGACAAGTGCAGCACAAAAGTGTTTTACGAACGAAGGTAGATTTTGAAACGATGGACACAGATTGAAAGGAGTTTAACCGATGATGCTGGATATGGTGCACGACATCCAAACTGCGTATAGAAAGTTAATTGACTCTATGTCAAAGCCGGGGACAATTTCAGACCTTTCGGAAGAAGCAGGAAAACTGGAACCATTACAAGGTTATCTGCCTGCAACGTATATAGCAGCTCGAATGCTGCTTGATACGGAAGTGACTTTCAAGGTGGTATCTAAGCGGGAAAAGGAGATGGCCCTGGCGCTTAGTCAGTCTACGTATGCTAAAGAGGTTGAGCTGGAGCAAGCGGATTTCATCTTCATCCTTAGCGATGCTAAGCCATCGGAATTGCTTCGAGCGTTGGAAACGGCCAAAATCGGGGAGCTTCAGGACCCGCACAGCTCAGCGACGATCATTATCGAAACGAATGGTTTATCCGGCGGAACGAAGCTTCTTTTGAGCGGTCCCGGGATTCGAACGACCGTTAAAGCGGAGATACAGATAGCTGACGAGTGGATGGCCATTCGTGCTGAACGAAATGCTGAGTTTCCACTTGGGCTGGATCTGATTTTTACAGATGCTTCCCACGGTATGCTGGCATTGCCTAGGACAACTCAGGTCACGAAGGAGGAAGTCTAAACGATGGGATATGTAGCGGTAAAAGGTGGAACACGCGCAATTGAACAATCCTTGCAGCGAATCCAGTATGAACGATTACGGCAGGGCAAGGTGTTGGATGTGCCTGCGATCGAAGCCGGAATGAGAGGGCTCGTTGATCAGGTCATGTCAGAAAGCAGCATGTACAGCGAACAACTTGCAGCCCTAGCAATTAAGCAGGCGGAAGGTAACCCGGAGGAAGCGGTTTTCCTGCTTCGTGCCTATCGTTCTACGCTGCCTCGGAAGCATTACTCCAGAACTGTGCACTCGGAGGAGATGCGGGTGGAAAGACGAATTTCCGCTTCGTTCAAGGATATTCCCGGTGGGCAAATTCTAGGAGCTTCCATGGATTACTCACATAGGCTTTTGGACTTCGACCTCGTCGATGAGACAGAAGAAACCGTGGCGCAATGGTTGGAAGAGTACCGTAAAGCGGAAGAGATTACGGCTCAAGAGATGACCGATACAAACGACGGACGATTTCCCAAAGTGTTGGATTACCTGAGGAAAGAAGGGCTCATTGCCGAGTGTCCAATGGATCCAACCGAACCGGATGATGTGACTCGGACAAGTCTTACGTTTCCGGCAACACGGAGCGAGAAACTGCAAATTTTGACAAGAGGTCAAACGGGGGCCGTTACTTCACTGGCTTATGCGGTCATTCGTGGTTATGGCATGGTCCATCCTACAGTTGGAGAGCTGCGCGTCGGGGAGCTTCCTGTATATATCGATA
Source organism: Paenibacillus anseongensis (assembly GCF_009757995.1). NCBI lineage: Bacteria > Bacillati > Bacillota > Bacilli > Caryophanales > Paenibacillaceae > Paenibacillus > Paenibacillus anseongensis. Next base: position 33,016 of record NZ_WSEM01000018.1, on the reverse strand, counting down.
GCCCGCTCACGCAGTCCGATGAAGAGGATGATGCTTATTTTATCGGTGATATCAAGGTAACTGAGGTAGAAATGCTCGTGCCAGCGACGGTTGAGAAGGAGAATGGCAGGAAAGAGCTGCAGCTCGAATTCGGATACGGTCTCTGTTACGGACAAAATGAAACGAAGGCCATTGCGATGAGCATTTTGGATAAAAGCCTCGAAAAAGGCGACAAGTCGATTCCTACGCAAAATGAGGAGTTTGTCCTTTTCCATATCGATTCGGTCGAATCAACAGGCTTTATTTCTCACTTGAAAATGCCGCACTATGTTACATTCCAAGCGAAGCTTAACGATGTTCGTAAGACGAGAAAAACCCCAGTGGGCAAAGGCCAGGAGGTGTAAGGCAGATGCGAATCCAATATAACTTTGCGTTTTTGGATGAAGGGTCCAAGAGAGAGATCCGCCGGGCTACGCTGAAAGCGATCGCGATTCCGGGTTATCAGGTCCCCTTCGCTTCCCGTGAATTGCCAATCGGACGTGGTTGGGGAACAGGGGGGTTACAGCTGACGTTGTCCTTAATCGGGAAAAGCGACGTGCTGAAAGTAATCGATCAAGGATCGGATGAATCGGTGAATGCCGTCAGCATCAAGAAGTTGATCGACAAAACAACGGGTGTTCCTACGGTAGACGCAACGCAGGATGCTACGCTAATCCAATCCAGGCACCGTATTCCGGAAGTCCCGCTGGATGCAGGGCAAATCCTCGTGCTGCAAGTTCCAATGCCGGAGCCGCTCCGGATGTATGAATCCAGTGAATTGGAAACCAAACGCCTGCACGGCGAAAAAGATTATAGCGGAGCTTGGTTGATGCTATTCGAGCAAATTATGAAATACGGCAGCGTATCTACGGGTGCGGATCATCCGGTGATGGTGCATGACCGCTATGTCATGGCGCCAAGCCCGATTCCGAAGTTCGACAATCCGAAGATGAACTACTCCGAAGCTTTAATTTTACTGGGTGCGGGACGCGAGAAAAAAATCTATGCCGTTCCACCGTATACGCAAGTGGTTTCCTTGGCGTTTGACGATGTTCCTTTCGAACCGGAGTCATTCCCAGGTCAAAGCTGCCGGCAATGCGGAGCTCAAGATGTCTTTATGGATGAGCTCTATGACGCCGAAACAGATGAAACCTTTTATCAGTGTAATGATACAAGTTATTGCTTAGAACGAATGAATCCATAATCGCTCTAAAGAGGAAGAGGTGACATGAGGATGGGAGAAATTGCAACCCCTATTTTGAGTGTTAATCATTTAAATAAACAATTCGGTTCAGGCTGTGAAGCATGCAGCAACCCGGAAACCAGACAGTTGGAGAGAAATTATTGCCGGGCTTGCGGTACCGTCTATTCGTGCCAGGACATCACTTTCGATCTATACCCCGGCGAGGTCCTTGGGATTGTAGGCGAAAGCGGCAGCGGCAAATCGACATTGATGAGATGTCTGTACTTCGATCAGGAAGTGTCCGGAGGCGAGGCTTTCCTTCAGCCCTACAAAGATGGCGAGAGCAACCTTTTTCAGGAATCATCCCAACAGAAGAAGCACATACGCAATCATCTCATGGGCAAGGTGTATCAAAATCCGGTTATGGGCCTCCGGATGAACTTCTCCTCGATCGGTAATATTGCGGAAAAAATGATCGCAGCAGGAAATCGTTCCGTCAGCGCCATGGAGTCCCGGGGAAGCGAGCTGCTGGAGCAGGTTCATATTCCCGTTTATCGGATGAAGGAAGCACCGAAAAATTTCTCCGGCGGTATGCAGCAGCGTGTTCAAATTGCCAAAGCGTTGTCGAATAACCCGCCGATTTTATTGCTGGACGAAGTGACAACCGGACTTGATTTATCCGTACAGGCCAATGTGTTGGATTTAATCAAGCACCTGCAAAGAGAGCTGAAGATCAGCATGCTGCTAGTGTCACATGATCTTGGCGTGATCCGAATGCTGGCAGATCGAACGATGGTGATGCTGGATGGCCGTGTCGTTGAACAGGGCCTGACGGACCAAATCCTGGAAGATCCACAACATGCGTATACACAACAGTTGGTTCATTCCCTGTTATAACGAATCCCCTAAGTGGAGGTCTTTATGATGTATCTACTAACGAACGGCATCATTATTACGGAAGAAGCGCTTTTGGAGGGTTATGATCTATTAGTCCAAGACGGGCGGATCGCCAGAATTGCCCCCAAAGGTGAAATTGCGGAAGTGAGCGGCATAGAAGTCATCGATGCAGGCGGAGGTTACGTGACTCCAGGGATGATTGACATTCACTCCGATTACATTGAGCATATGACGGCACCTAGGCCGACTTCACTTATCGATTTTAAAATTGGTTTGCGCGAAACAGAGAAAGAGCTTATTTCTCATGGCATTACGACGATGTACCATTCTTTGTCCATTTTCAAATCCGTTGATTACAAGTACCGTCCGATTCGGGAGCCTGAAAATGTACGGAAGCTCATCGATTTGATCGATAGCACGCATAACAGCAAGCATTTGATTCGCCATCGCTTCCATGCCAGATTCGAGATCGATAATTTGGATCAGATCGATAACTTGAAGAGCTACATTGAGGAAGAGAAGGTTCACTTGGTCTCTTTCATGGATCACACGCCTGGACAAGGGCAATACAGGGATCTCGAAGTGTACAAAAAGACGGTTCTCGGTTACGACACAATGTCCGATGAGAACATCGCCGTGTTGATCGCCAACCACCAGACCAAAGAGAAAATGACGGTAGACGCGATTCGGAAAATCGCCGAAATGGCTAGAGCGCACAACATCGCCATTGCCTCGCACGATGATGATTCGGTAGAGAAATTGGACTTGGTGAAGAGCTTCGGCACCGCCATCAGCGAATTCCCAATCACGCTCGACATCGCCCGCAAAGCGAAAGAGAAAGGTTTGCATACCGTAGCCGGCGCTCCCAATGTCATTCTTGGCGGCTCGCATAGCGGCAACTTATCTGCAGCTGAAGCTATTGAAGATGGCTGCATCGATATTCTATGCAGTGACTATTACCCGGCAGCAATGCTTCACGCTGTGTTCCAACTGGCAGGACCGAACAGGCAGAACCTGGTCGATATGTTCAAACTCGTGACCCTTCATCCGGCGCAGGCGGTTAACATTGATGCGGAATATGGTTCCGTCCGGGAAGGAAAGAAGGCAGATCTGCTGATCATCGAGCGATTGGAGCCGGATGATTTCCCAGTTGTGACCACCGTCTTGGTAGACGGAAAGCTGATTCAGAAAACGAACTACAGGATCTAACAGGAGGTGATGGCATGGAAAATTTGCTGTCGATAGAACAGTTGTCCAAATCTTTTACCCTGCATAATTTAAACAAACAAATTTCTGCGATTGAAGATGTGAGCTTGTTTCTGAAAGAAGGCGAATTCGTAGGGATTACCGGAAAAAGCGGAAGTGGGAAATCCACCGTTCTAAAATGTATTTACCGTACCTATCTGCCTCATGCGGGACATATTTGGTACAACTCGGACAGGTTCGGTCGCATTGACCTGGCTGCCGCTCCGGAACGAACGATCATCGAGCTGCGCAAACACGAAATTGGCTATGTGTCGCAATTTCTTAGCGTCATGCCGCGTACGACAGCTCGGGAGCTGGTCCACAATGCCATCGTGGAGATGGGCGATGACGCTCAGTATGCGGAGGCGGAGACAATCAAGATGCTGGAGCATTTCGAGCTTGACGGCAGCCTGTGGGACAGCTATCCCGCTACTTTTTCCGGGGGCGAGAAGCTGCGGTTAAATATTGCGAGAGCGATGGTTAAGCGCCCAAGATTGCTTCTGCTCGATGAGCCGACGGCGAGCCTTGATCACGGCTCCAAACTGAAAGTGAAACAATTGATCGAGCAGTTGATGAAGCAAGGCACTACGATGCTTGGTATTTTTCATGACCTGGAATTCATGGACAATCTGTGTGACCGGGAGTATCAGATCAGGGATGGCCGATTTTATACAGCAGAGAAGAAAGACAAGTTTACAATCTCTTAAAGTAGACAGAATATTCTGAAAACAATTGTGCGGTAACCTAGGATAAAATAGGAATAATAGGAGGATTTTTTCAAATGAAAAAAATATTAACACTCATCATTTCTTTATCTTTAGTTGCCGTGGCAGCAGGTTGCGGTACAAAAGCAGCAGGGGATTCCAAGGGTGCAGCAGCGCCTGTCAAAACAAAAGACACCATCACGATTGCCTGGTATCCGAATGAATCCGGGGCCGAGTTGAAAGATGCACGTGAAGAAATAGGAAAAGCTGTAGCAGCAGCAACGGGTAAAAAAGTCGAGCACAAGACAACTACAGATTACATCATTGCGATTGAAGCTATTGCTAGCGGTGGTGCTGATTTAGCTTATATGGGACCACAAGGTTACGTTGAAGCTAATGCAAAAAATAACAAGGTTCAGCCTCTGGTTGTTCCGAGCGGTGAGTCAGGCACATTGGAAGACGCTGTTTACTATAGCTGGTTAGGCGTACGTAAAGGTGATGAGGCTGCCTATAAAAACGGCAACGGATTTGCCATCGATAAAATCGCCGGCAAAAAGTTCTCCTTCGTATCGAACTCTTCTACATCCGGATTTAAAGTGCCGTCTGCCGGAATCGTTAACTATTTCAGCAAACAAGACCAGTATAAGAAGTTAACGGTTGATGATCTGCTTCAAGGTGGCAAAGACAAGTTCTTCAGTGAAGTTCTTTTCGGAGGCACTCATCAAGGAGCGGCTGTCAATTTGTTAACAGGTAAAGCTGACGTTGCTGCTTTCTGTGATACTTGCGTGGCTAACTATGTGGAAGTGAGCTCTGGAACGGCCAACACACCAGGAGCAGTGTACAAAGTGAAACAAGGAGCAGCGGAACCGTTTAACACACAAGTGGGTAAAGAGTTTAGTCTCATTTCCGTAACGCCGGTATTGAACTCCCCGCTTGCTATTAACACAAGCACAGTCAGCGCGGATGATGTGAAAAAATTGAAGGATGCTTTAACATCCGACGCTGTAACGAAAAACCCGAAAATCTTCTTGCCTAAAGACTCCAAAGATGCCGGCGTATTCAAACAAAAATCAGGCAAAGAGAAATTCCTGCCTGTAGATGATGCCTTTTTCGGTCCGGTTAGAATGCTGTCCAACAACTAATGTAATCACGAATCAACTAATGGATTAAGGGAGCAACCATGACAACGTTACTGGAATTCAAGATGGTCTCTAAACAGTACGGTGCGGATACAAGAGCGTTATCAGATGTTAATTTCACTGTGAAGGAAGGGGAGTTCCTCTCAATTATCGGACCTTCCGGAGCAGGTAAGTCAACTCTCCTTCGCTGTATTAATCGGATGATCGACGCAAGCAGCGGAGAAATCATTTTTGATGGCGCGAACATTATGAATTTCAAGAAGCACGAATTGAAACGGCTGAGAACGCAAATGGGTATGGTGTTCCAGCATTACAATTTGGTGAACAGGCTGACCGTAGTCGAGAACGTCCTGCATGGACGTCTTGGCTACAAGTCAACGTTAGAGGGAGTTCTGGGGCTTTATTCCAAGGAAGAGAAAAAGCAGGCTTTTGACATTCTGAGTATTCTCGGGTTGGAAGATCAGGTGTACAAGCGTTGTGACCAGTTAAGCGGTGGGCAAAAGCAAAGAGTTGGCATTGCCCGCGCACTCGTGCAGAATCCGAAGATGCTGCTGTGCGACGAGCCGATTGCTTCCTTGGACCCGAATGCCTCCAAAGTTATTATGGATTACTTGCGTACGATCTCTACCAATATGGGCATCACGGTCATTGTTAACCTGCATCAGGTGGATGCAGCGCTTAAGTATTCGGATCGAATCCTTGGTGTGAACAAAGGAGCTATCGTCTACGATGGTTCCCCGAAACAGATTAAACGTGATCAGCTTTCCCTGATTTACGGCGCGGAGCTCGAAGAGCATGCGGAAGAGCTGGAGCTGGAGGGCAAATATGCGGGATAACTTTTTTGCCAAAAAGCGCATGAACACGCTGCTCTTCTGTGCTTTCCTGTTGGTCATCACGCTAATCGCTATCATAGTTACAGACTATAACGTCATCAAAGGTTTTACTTCTATACCGAAAGCAGCCGAATGGGCGGCCACCAATTTTTATCCCAATGAAAAAGCGATGAAGCGGCTTCCCGCTATCATTAGCAGTTTGTCTGAGACCATTCTTGTGTCTATAGCGTCAACCGCCGTTGCAGCCGTATTTGCCTTGTTGTTCGCCATTGCAGGTTCCCATACGACAGGTGTCGGCGGAGTTTTCAGCTTTGTAAGCCGTTCAATCGCAACGTTGTTTCGCAACATTGATGTGGCTGCTTGGTCCATGATTTTGTTAATTTCTTTCGGGCAAAATGTACTTACCGGATATTTCGCACTCTTTTTCGGCTCATTCGGATTTCTAACAAGAGCATTCATGGAATCCATCGATGAAGTAAGCAACAGCTCTGTCGAAGCCTTAAGGTCGACGGGGGCAGGTTATTTTCCCATCATTTTTCAATCCGTCATTCCTGCCAGTATTCCGCAATTGCTCAGCTGGGTTCTATTCATGGTGGAAACCAACATTCGTCAGGCCACATTAATCGGCATCTTGACGGGGACCGGCATAGGCTTTCTTTTCAGCTTATATTACAAAGGCCTAAATTACAGCTCTGCCTCCCTGGTCGTTATCGTTATCGTCCTTGCGATTTTTGCTATCGAATCGGTTTCTACGTATGTTAGGAGGGTGATTTTGTAAAATGGACCTTCAAGAATCGTTGAAAGCTGTCTCTAACAAAGACACCAGCTGGACTGGCATCAAGAGTGTGAGTCCCAAGAAACCTTTTAACAAACAGTCTTTTGTGATCCGACTGACATTAATTGCTCTGGCTCTATTGACGGTTTTTGCATTTGTTACTTTTGACTATAAGGATATTAACCTAGTAGAAGCCGCCTCTTTAACGGCTCAAACGGTTAAAACCATGTTTTTTCAACCGCTTTTTCAACATATTACCTTCTTTGAGGCCATTAAACAGTTGACCATTACACTGGGGCTTGCATTCCTGACGACGTTGTTCGGCTCGATCATCGCCCTGTTCCTCGGCTTGTTGGCAGCTCGCAATTTATCCAATCCTAGACTATCTATCGTCATTAAAGCTGGAGTCGCTTTTATTCGCGCGGTTCCAACCGTTCTATGGGTTTTAATTTTTGCTGTTGCCGCTGGACTTGGGAGCGTCGCGGCTGTCATCGGCATGACTTTCCACTCCATCAGCTATCTCGTCAAAGCGTACTCGGAATCGTTCGAGGAACTGGACAAAGGGGTCATTGAAGCCTTGAAAGCGAGCGGCGCCAATTGGTGGCAAATCGTATTTCAGGCTGTGCTGCCATCGTCCGTCTCCTATTTGATCTCATGGACATTTATGCGATTTGAGATTAACTTCGCAGTCGCTCTGGCAATGGGTGCAGCTGCTGGAGCAGGGGGTATCGGATTCGATATGTTCATGGCCAGTTCCTTTTATTATGATGTGAGGGAAATCGGAGCTATCACGTATCTCATCCTGGCATTCGCTATCTTGCTTGAATTGCTCGCAGCAAAAATCAAGAAGAAGTTAAGGGTTCATGGGTGATCATATGAACGTAAAGCGCATTCACTATATGGGGTGAATGCGCTTTTTGTTTGAGTGGCAGCATGAAGTAGCGTGGTTCCTCACTTGAGCTCGCACACCATCTTATAACTCCCGGCTTCCGCGCGGAAACCGAGCAGATCACGGTTTATTCGCAGCATCGGGGCGTTCATGGAATCGTTGTGTGTTCTTAAATAAGGAACACCGCATGCCGTCGCCGTTTGTATGCCGAGCAGCTTCAAAGCAAGTGCGATGCGTCGGCCCCTGTATTCCGACAGCACACCTGTAAACTCGTGATACATCGCCCGTGTTTGTTCGTTCTGCTGGAGGGTGACAACGCCAATGTAACGATCGCCGTCCTTGGCGATATGAATCCACTCCGGGCGTACACCGGATTGCGTGATAGTCCATTTTTTCCACTCTTCGAACCATGGAAAACTGCCGGAGTAGCCGGGTATATCCGGATGAGTGATTTTATACAGCTCATACAGCTTGTTCTCGCTAGCATCCCCTGGCTCATCCGCTAACGTAATGAAGCGAATCCCCGTCTGCTCCGCTTGGTTTATCGCTTCGTGCAGCGAACCGCCATCGAACGATGCCAAGTCCAGCACGGATTCAAACGTGTGGCGCTCCTTGACGTAGCCTCGGCGTTCCGCAAAAGCAAGTGATCTCTCGTCTGTTTCCCTCATGTAGTCAATTAATCGTGAAGCCCTGACCTCGTTAGCCCATTGATGAAGCGTATCGAATAAGGCCGCTCCAACTCCAACCCCGCGATGTTTCGGGTGAACGACAAGCGTATGACTTAAGGCTCCGGGCTCCGTCCAAGGCGCTCGCCAGGCCATCGCGTAACCGACCACTTGCCCGTGTTCGTCTGCCGCGACCCATTTGGGACGATCCCATCCCATCAGTTCGCCGTCCTCATTGTAGTGCAGCTTGCCTGGGGGAATGCTCTCTTCGTCTCGCTGCAGCCGTTCAGCGGTTGTCGGCTCTGACCAGATCAAATTCAGCAAGGGTGCGACAGCCGCATAATCGTCCGGTTGCCGCATCGGGTATATCGTATATTTTGACACGTAGGATGACCTCCATCTCAATTAAGTTAACTGATAAAGCCATTATCCCATCCATGAAGAGGAAGTTCTTGGTAAAGTCTGGATATAAATAAAGATTCGGCTGCAGGCCCTTTTTTCCTATTTCATTTGACAATTTATCAAAAAAGGTGTAGAAATGAATTAATTGAAAGTTCTGAGTAAATTCATTGACGAGATCGAGTAAGCTAATCCCTTGTTCCCCAGAGAGTTGGCCCTGTGCTGAAAGCCAACGTTCAAGACTTAGCCCAAAATCCTCTCCGAGAAGGAAAGCTGAAGCTACTTAAGTAAGCTGACCCGGGATCCTGCCGTTACATGGGGCGCGTATGATGGTACGTTGGCGGAGGTGCCGAGGATCGAGTTATGGATCAATCGGAACAAGGGTGGTATAGCGAGATACAATCTCGTCCCTTATGGGACGGGATTTTTTTGTTTTTATTTTAAAATTGGAGAGGATGATCTGTATGAGAAAAGTAGATGTAAAAGAAAAAGCAAGGGCCCGCGAGCTGCGCATCCTGAATCAATGGCAACAAAACGAAACATTCCGCGCATCGATCGATCATCGGAGTGATAAACCGAACTTCGTCTTCTATGAAGGCCCGCCTACAGCCAACGGAAAGCCGCATATCGGTCACGTGCTCGGACGTGTCATTAAGGATTTTATCGGCCGGTACAAAACAATGTCAGGTTACCGTGTCGTGCGAAAAGCCGGCTGGGATACACATGGTCTTCCTGTTGAGCTCGGCGTGGAGAAACAGTTGGGCATCTCGGGAAAACAAGAAATCGAGAAGTACGGGATAGCCGAATTTGTTGAGAAGTGCAAAGTCAGCGTCTTCGAATACGAGAAGCAGTGGCGGGAATTGACAGAAGCAATCGCCTACTGGACAGATATGGATCATCCCTATGTGACTCTAACGAATGATTACATCGAGAGTGTTTGGCACATTTTATCCGAAATTCATAAAAAAGAACTCCTCTACAAGGGACACCGGGTCAGCCCCTATTGTCCAGACTGCCAGACGACGCTTAGCTCGCACGAGGTGGCTCAAGGTTATGAGGATGTCAAAGATTTGAGTGCGACCGTCGAGTTTCGCAGCACGAAAGGGCCGGAAATATTCCTTGCCTGGACGACGACTCCGTGGACACTTCCAGCGAACGTTGCACTTGCAGTAAACAAGGACATCGACTATGTGAAAGCCAAAAAGAACGGCAAGGTCTACGTCATTGCCAAAAATCTTGCCGAAAAAGTATTGAAAGAGGACTATGAGATCCTATCTACGCACAAAGGGGAGGAATTCGTAGGTACCTCCTATGAGCCGCCTTTTGGCTATATCACGGTGAACCGAGGGCATATCGTTGTCGATGCGGATTACGTCAGTGACTCAAGTGGTACCGGTATCGTTCATATTGCGCCTGCACACGGGGAGGACGACTACCGCACATGCCGCCAGCATAACCTGGATTTCGTAAATGTGGTGAATCTTGCCGGACGATATACGGATGAGGTCGTCGACTTTGCCGGACGTTTTGTGAAGGATTGCGATGTGGATATTGTTAAAAGCTTGTCGGAACGCGGTCTATTGTTTGCCAAGGAACGTTACGAGCACAGCTATCCTTTCTGCTGGCGTTGCAAAACTCCGCTTCTCTACTATGCGATGGAAAGCTGGTTTATCAAAACAACGGCTGTGAAGGACCAACTCCTGGCGAACAACAGCCAAGTGAACTGGTACCCGTCCCATATCCGCGAAGGCCGTTTCGGGAAATTCCTTGAGGAGCTTGTCGATTGGAATATCAGTCGAAACCGCTATTGGGGCACACCGCTGAACCTCTGGCTTTGTCAGGATTGCGGGGCAGAGTATGCGCCAGGCAGCAGGAAAGACTTGTATGAGAAATCCATTACACCTATCGATGACAGTCTGGAGCTGCATAAACCCTATGTAGATGCTGTAAAATTACGCTGCTCCTGCGGCGGAACCATGGAAAGGACGCCGGAAGTGATCGATGTGTGGTTCGACAGCGGCTCGATGCCATTCGCCCAGTATCATCATCCGTTCGGTGACGAGAAACAGTTCGCGGATCAGTATCCGGCTGATATGATCTGCGAGGGGATTGACCAAACGCGCGGTTGGTTCTTCAGCTTGATGGCCGTCTCTACCTTGTATAATGGAAAGCTGCCTTACAAAGGGGTAATTTCAACAGGACATGTATTGGATGAGAACGGTTTGAAAATGTCCAAAAGCAAAGGGAATGTGATTGACCCTTGGGAAATCATTGAAGAATTCGGCGCGGATGCTTTCCGCTGGTCTCTGCTTGCAGACAGTGCACCGTGGAACAGCAAGCGGTTCTCGAAGCAAATTGTAGCCGAAGCGAAGTCTAAAGTTGTAGATACGATCAATAATACACACGCTTTTTACTCGTTGTATGCTTTGATTGATCAATATAATGCTGAGGACTACCCGCAGCAAGCTACCAAGAATGAGTTGGATCGGTGGATACTCTCCAGATTGAACACGACCCTTCAGAATGTTGTGAAGGGGCTGGAGGATTACGATTTTATGAACCCGGCCAAGCATATGGAAGCCTTTGTGGATGAGCTGAGCAATTGGTACATTCGCCGTTCTCGCGACCGTTTCTGGGGCAGTGAAATGACCGAAGGTAAAGTCGCCGCTTACCAAACGCTACGCGAAGTTCTAGTTACCTTAGCACAAATGGTTGCCCCTTATATCCCGCTCATCGCGGAGGATATCTATGGTAACCTTGGCGGCGAAGGAAGCGTTCATTTGGCTGATTACCCGAAAGTGAATGAAGCCGCAATCGATGCGACACTTGAAAACGATATGGCCACGGCTCGGCAAATCGTTGAGCTGGCGCACAAAACACGCAACGAGGTCGGCATCAAAATACGCCAACCTTTGTCGGAGCTGATCGTTTCGCTGGACCGTGAGTTTAATCTGAGCCGGTTCGAAGACATCATCCGAGATGAAATTAACGTGAAACAGATTCGTTTGGAGACGAGTGAAAGCACCTTCGTCGATTATTATTTGAAATTGAATTTGAAAGCAGCCGGCAAGAAATACGGCAAATTCGTCGGTCCTCTGCAAAATGCTTTGAAACAGCTTTCTGCGTCTGAAGCTAAACAGGCCGTCGACAGCGGTTATGTGGACGTCAACTTGGACGGCGAAAAGATTCATCTTACGCTCGATGAGCTGCTTGTGGAAAAGCAAGGCAAAGCTGGATTTGCCTCTGCGACGGGGTACCAAATCAACGTTGCGTTGAATACGAACCTGACGGAGGAGCTGGAACAGGAAGGTCTTGTTCGTGAGGTGATCCGCGGCATTCAGGATTATCGCAAGAAACTGGATTTGCCGATTGAAAAACGCGTCATTCTAACACTGCATGTGGATGCGCCTCTCCAAGCTGCGATTGAGCGCTTTGATCATGTTTTGCGCGAGAACGTGCTTCTCTCGGAAATCAGATATGCGCAGGCTGCAAACATGGAGGATATTTCGTTCGGTGGTTATCAATGCTTGCTGCTGATTGAGTAATTGGCGTTACGGGGGCTGCTACTTGGGTAGCGGCTTTTTTTCTTCTGTGGGGAGGGATCGCGGCTCCGGCAATCATACTGACGAATAGCAATATATCCCTTAATCTCCTTCAGAACATCTTGAAGCGTCATACCTTCAGGGTCGGCAGAGCTCCTGTTATCGCCATGTTGGTCTGCGAAATTCAATTTAAGATGAAAGTGCCATGGGTCATATTGAGTTATTTCAACAGGTGTGCTGTTCGGGTGGTAGTGAGCATGGAATTTCTTCAAAAGAACTCCATCTGCATTAAACCAATCATAATAATACTCATAAAGTTCTTTGATTTGCGAATTAGGGTCGAAAATTTCACGACAATCAAGTCTAGAACCATCATAAAAAACAAGCTTAAATCTAATCTCACGACCACCACCGGGGAAAGGAGAAGGGACGAGAGGAACTTGCGTATCTTGCATTAATCCTGGAAACATTCTTTCCAGAACCGAGACGGTACTCTTAGGTATCGCTACTGGAAGCTTCCGCATTACCCAATCTATTCAAGTAAGATTTCCATTGTGTCGCGTCAGTTTCTTCTTGTGGTGTAAGTTCTAGTAGTGTTTTAGCGCCCAACGTTTTTTCAAAAACATCCCCATAACTGTTTTCAAATTCTTTAATGCAATATTTCAAATATGTGATTTCATCCGTGACCGGTTCTATGTTTTCTTGTTCCCACGCTTCCTTCAATTCACTGACTAATATTTTGGCACCCGTTGGGAATGTAACAAGAGCATCTTCCGCAATTTTCGCGTGAGCACGGTATCCATCTTTCATTACGCCAACAATTCTTTTCTCTTTAATCCAGTTGTTAATCGTTTGTTGCGTTACGCCACAAAACTTAGCCAAATCCGCGGTCGAATATAGTTCAACCAACTTTTCTTCTTCATGTACAGGTTCTTGAACAGCTAATTCTTGTATCTCATTGGTTTCTTTTTGAATAATAACCTCAATTAAGAACTTAAAGTGCTTTTTGAAGACTTCTTTATCGTTGAAAATGCTGTCATTCCATTGTTGCATAGCTGGCTCTGCTTCTTTCAAGAGATGTACAAGAAACTTGAAAAAAAGAGCAGTGGAAACGTAGTCAGTGTCGATTATTCTCTCGACGTAATCATTTTTACGTTCTTCAAATTGAATTTTGTCAATTAGATTCACACTCATTACCATATCACCTCATGCCTCCATTATATATCCATAATTTTTAATTACAATACAAAATGAAAATTAAAGTGAAAATATATATAATAGATTATATGCCAATTGAAAATCATTTTGATCATAATTCAATGTAAATATGCATTAACCTAGAAAAAATATGTGCTTAGAATTAAAATGAAAACAAAATGAAAATAAACGGCAGTAATTTGAGCAACTCGATGCATAACAAAAAACACCAGAACCCGTTCTAAGCGCTATGATGGCAATTTGCTGCGAAATAGAGGATCGTAGTTCCTCTAAGTAATACGAAAAAGACCAGTCTAACACCCTCGTGTTTGGATTGGTCTTTTGTCGTTCAGGAGGCTCCCAACACTTTACGGCTGCGATCCTCCCTCTTTTATGTAAATTATTTTGCGATTAATTTCAAAAACTCACGCATGAAGCCTGGCAAATCTGGCCAAGCATGACCCGAGACTAATTTCCCATCCACATGCAGCGTATCCGCCGCATACGTAGCTCCAAGCTGCTCGACATCCAAACGGCAGGCCGTATAGGCTGTCATCGTACGGCCTTCAAAGTAATGGTTATCTTTTAACGCGGAGAATACTTGCGCAGCATGGCAGATAGCGCCAAGCGGCTTGTCAGCTTCAAGAAAATGGCGAAGAATGCGCGGAACGTGCTCATTGGACCGAATGTACTCCGGCGCTCTGCCCCCAGGAATGATAAGCCCATCATACTGGCTTGGATCTACATCAGCAAAAGCGATGTGTGACGGCAGCAAATGCCCCGGCTTCTCTGTGTAGGTCTCCCAGCCATCGATAAAATCATGGACGACGGTGTGAAGCACTTTTTTCGTCGGTGAAGCAATCACAGCCTCATATCCTTCTTCCAGCACACGGAAATAAGGATAATATACCTCTAAAACCTCTGCAGCATCACCGGTAAGAATTAAGATTTTCTTTGACATCGTATCACTCCTTGGAAATGAATGGTAACCCACTCCCAATTATGAGGAAACCTCGTAACGTTGTAAACGGGTGGAATTTGACACGAATTGTCGAATGTATTTTATAATAAAAGAAAGTACCCAACATAGTCACCAAATTAAGGCGGTGGACGCTTCATGTTTCTAAAGAAAAGCCAGTTCACGAGAAATGGCAAGCCCTATACGTATTATAAAATCGTCAGCACCTACAAAGATGAGGCCGGCCGTAACCGGCACAAAGTGGTCAAGCATTTGGGCAAGCTTTCTGACGAAGAAGCCGAGAATGTCCGGCAGGTCTTGAAGGAGCAAGGGAAGCTCCAGGTTGAAAAGACGGAAGCTCTCGAAAGCGAGGCTGTGAGAATAGCCTCCGTACCGCAGGAGACTCCGCTTTTCGTCGTGTTGGACGCGCAGCTTTTGACTTACGAGCCTTATGCTCAAAAGGAATGGAACGTAACGGATGTTGATATGCTCCTCATTGTTCAGGAGGGGACAGGCGAGCTGTTCATGAACGGCAGGAAAGTGGCGCTGCATTATGGATTGGTCATCTATGCACCCTCCGGCAGCGGCATGCATGTGGTAAATACGAGCAGCCGTGATCTTCATCTCGATCGGATTGCTTTTGAGGTGCTGAAGAAAGCCGAGGGGCCTGCGGAGCGAGGCGCGTACCGGCAAGGTAAGATGCCCGGCATCTTCCAAGAGCCGATTCAACTGCAAACCCCTTATCGCGTGTTAAAACTGACCAAAGAGCTCGATGCCGTACAGCTGAGCGGAGAACCGCAGGAGATGTTTCGGAGGCAGCTGCTGTTTTATACAATCATGGATATGATTTGCCGGAATATCGGGGAAGAGCGGCCCACAGAAACGGGGAACGTTATTGAGCATGCCGTAGCGCTCATTCATCAACATTACCGCAACGATTTGACGCGTGACCAGTTAGCGGAGCAGCTAGGGGTGAGTCCGGAGCATTTCTCGAGATTATTCAAAAAGGAGAAGGGGATGAGCTTCATCGACTACCTGCTCCATCTGCGCATTGAGAAATCGCGTGAGCTGCTCTTGCTTTCCAAATCGAACGTACATGAGGTAGCCCAGGAGGTGGGCTTTCAGAGTCAGTATTATTTTAGCCGAAAATTCAAGCAGCTGGTTGGGGTATCGCCGAGCTCCTATGTGCATCAGCCCAAGAAATATGTCTCGCTGAACTCCTGCATGACTTCGAGTCTGCTGAAGCTTGGCGTAGTTCCGCGTATTGGTGTTCTGGATCCGTGGATGCCGGCTCATTATCAAAGCTTGCTTAGTCAAGCCGAATTTAAGCTGATTGATGGCTTGGACGAGCATAGCACACTGGCTTTGGGCGAGCTGCAGCCCGACCTGATTTTCTGCAATATTCATAAGCAGGATGTGAAAAAAGTACGTAAGCTGGGCCCAGTCGCTGTCGTTGATTTAGAGAAAATGGACTGGCGTGAGCAGCTGCGTTTTATCGCCGATGTGGTCGGCAAGCAGCAGGAGGCTGAGGCGTGGCTGCACGCTTTTGACAGTGAAATTGCTGAAGCTGGACGGAAGCTGGCACGCAGGGTGAACCCGCAGGACACTTTTGTCATCATGAAAGTAGTTTCGGGTAAAATCTATGTCTATGGCGACTTGCGAAGCATGGGCGGTCCGATGATTTACCAAGGTTTGCAGCTGCGCCCTCCCCGCATCGTGCAGGAGCAGATCATCAATCAGCAGATATTAAACCGTCTGGTTCCTCTTGAGAAGTTAAGCGAGTACGATGCTGATCATGTTTTTCTAATCAACTACGAGTCTAATTGGCTGGAAGCTGCTGAATCGTTTAAAAGGCACCCCAACTGGAAAAAATTCACCGCTGTGAGGAAAAATCAGGTGTACGAGGTAGACCGGGGGATCTTCTACGGTTTTGATCCTTTATCGCTGGAGCTCCAAATACAGGAAATTGTTGAACGTCTCTCATCACAATCGTAGGCAATTCTCGTCATGAATGTGTATGGACGGCCTCCCGGCCTGATTGATATGATCTAACTGAGAATAATTTTCATTATCAAAGGGAGAGGTCGATCCTATTATGTTAGCAATGAAACCATGGTTATCCGCAGGGGTGACTGCGATGTTGTTTATTTTGAGTGCATGCGGCAGTACGGCGGCGCCAACAGCAACGCCATCCGCATCAACGGGGGCAGCGCCATCCGCGTCTCCGGCAGCGGTGACTCAAGCATCTGCAGCTCCGGCAGCAGCGAAAACGCTCGTCGCCAAAACGACAAAAGGAGATGTCACGATCCCGGCAGAGCCCAAACGTGTCGTTGCCGCTTACTACCACGGCACATTGGCGGCGTTAGGCATGAATCCGATCGGCGCAAGTAAGGAGTGGTGGATGGGAAGCCCATTTTTGAAGGAGCAGGAGGCTAAAATGGAGGATATCGGTTCGCCTGCATCCGTAGAGAAGGTTGCTTCCATGAACCCGGATCTCATCGTGATCAACGGTTTCGCCGAAGAGAATTACAATAAGCTGTCCAAAATCGCTCCAACTGTCTTTATTCCTTATAATGCTTACAAAAATGTGAGAGAAGAAGTGAAACTGCTTGGCGATACCTTCGGTAGACAGAAGGAAGCGGAACAATGGCTCGCCAAGTATGAGCAGAAGGCCAAAGAAAGCCGTGAGAAAATCAAAGGTGCGGTGAAAGAAGGCGAAACAGCCGTTATCATCAATGTTCGGGAGAAAAAGATTTCCTTCCTTGGCGATAACTATGGCCGTGGCGGAGAAGTCATCTATAACATGCTGAAGCTGAAAGCGCCGGATTTTGTTCAGAAAGAAGCGATTGATAGCGGCAAGCAGCTTGTTGAATTTTCCATGGAGATGCTGCCTCAGTATGCGAATGTCGATCACATTTTTATCTGCATGAACGAAGGCACGACAGAAGCGCAGGTAAAAGAGATTCTTGAAAGCCCGATCTGGAAGACGCTTCCTGCCGTAAAAAATAACAAAGTCCATATGCTGGACTACAAAACATTCCTGCACTACGATCCAATCTCCATCCTGGGACAAGCGGATTTGATTACGGATATGCTGGTGAAGAGTGCAAAATAAAGAGTTTGCTTGGCAGCGACAGGCTGCGGCCGCCCTACCTTAATTGGATGGGGCGGTTTTTTGTTTTACACATAGAGGTTAGCTAGGGGGCGATGGAGAATTTGAAAGATGAAATGTTAGACATTTGGCACATGCGTGACAGGAGGAGAAAACATGGATCAGCAAGCGGTAGGGCGAAATAAGGCGCACGAGGAACGAGTAGAGCAAGCGAATGCATTTTTGAAGCAAAAGGTGGATGGGCTTGAGGAAGACAATTACAGGCTCAGCTATCATTTGATGCCTCCTGCAGGCTGGATGAATGATCCGAATGGCCTTATCTTTTATAAAGATGAGTACCATGCGTTTTATCAGCATTATCCGTATGAGGCCAAATGGGGACCCATGCACTGGGGACACGCCAAAAGTAAAGATTTAGTGAACTGGGAACATCTCCCGATTGCGTTAGCGCCTTCGGAAGTTTACGACACAGGAGAAAATAGCGGCCATGGCTGCTGGTCAGGCAGTGCAGTGGACGATAACGGTCATCTCACGTTAATTTATACAGGGCATGTTGACGGGCGCACCCCCGTGGAGGTGCAGTGTCTTGCAACTAGCACGGACGGATTGAACTTCCGAAAAGAGGCTGGCAACCCGGTCATTGCGGGGGCTCCGGAAGAAGGCGGTCTCGGGTTCCGGGACCCGAAGGTGTGGCGGCATGCAGGGGCATGGTACATGGTGGTCGGATATGGGAAAGACGGCTTGGGTAAAGTGCAATTGTATACGTCTGAGAATTTACGGGAGTGGCGTCACCTCGGAGTAGCTGCGGAGAGCGACGGAACGATGGGGGATATGTGGGAATGTCCGGATCTCTTTCCGTTAGGGAGCGAGGACGATCATGTACTCATCATTTCCCCGATGAATATGGGAACGACAAAGACGATGTACCTAACCGGTAAATTGAACTATGAGACCGGTCAATTCAGCTATGGCTATAAGGAGAGGCTGGATTACGGGTTTGACTTCTACGCTCCGCAGACGTTCATGGACGGGCAGGGCCGACGCATCCTGCAAGGCTGGATGAACATTTGGGGTGCCAAAATGCCCGAGCAGGAGCGGGGCTGGATGGGTGCCTTTACCTTGCCGCGCGAGTTGAAGCTTAACGCGGATGGTACGCTGCGGATGGAACCCGTGGCGGAATTGCAGGCTTTGCGCGGGGCTTATCAGCGCGTGAATGGTCTGACTATAGGCGCTGATAAGGAGTTGGCACTGCCAGGGGTTCATGGCGATACGCTTGAGTTAATCGCCGTTTTTGATGTGGCCAAAGCCGGTGGCGCAGCGGAATTCGGCTTGCTGCTTCGCTGTTCCGAGGATGGTTCCGAGTATACGAAGGTGTCTTATTCAGCCGCTGAGCGCAAGCTCAGCGTGGATCGCACGCACTCCGGCGCAGGCGAAGCTGGCGTGAGCGAAGCTCCGTTAGCGCCGATGGCGGACGGCCGCGTGAAGCTGCATCTGTTCCTCGACCGCTCGTCGGTCGAGCTTTTCGCCAATGACGGAGTGAAAACCGTCACGAACCGTATTTACCCTGCGGCGGCTAGCGTGGGTATCAAGCTGTTTGCCGAGAAGGGCGAAGCTCATCTCGAGAGCTTGGATGTTTGGGTGTTGGGTTAGGTTAGGTTAGGTTAGGTTAGGTTTGGTTTGAGCTCCTTGCTCCTCTCTTTTTGGCATAGGGAAGGGTTAGCGGAACTACAGGGCTCTATTCGCGCTGAAAGTGGAGATTGGATCACTGAGAGGGAACTGCAGGGCGTTAATTGGTGAGATACTAGCTGAAAATCGAGCAGATAGTCTAAATAAGATCCTGTAGTTCTCTTGGAACGCGGAATTACACGGATTCTGCGCAAATAGCAGACTCTAGCTCCCT
Organism: Paenibacillus anseongensis; assembly: GCF_009757995.1. Taxonomy (NCBI): domain Bacteria; kingdom Bacillati; phylum Bacillota; class Bacilli; order Caryophanales; family Paenibacillaceae; genus Paenibacillus; species Paenibacillus anseongensis. Next base: position 13,560 of record NZ_WSEM01000018.1, on the reverse strand, counting down.
TAACACAAAAACCAGCAAACCCGAGGCAAGGGCTGCTGGTTTTTGAGCATTTTAGCCTCGTATACGCATCGCCTGATAAGCATTCCGGGTAACGCACTGTGTAAGCCAATCCAAATCCAAACCTTGTTGAGCCGCATAAGGGAGGAAATTGGTCAGCAGGTGGTGATAAGGCCGAAGATTGCCGCCTTTCTCCTCGCCGACTGTGTACCAGCCAGCCTCCTTCAACTGCAGCAGGAGCGGCAAGATGGAGGCCACAACCTCATCGCGGTCGTAATCGTTCGGAGTTAACTTGCCATCTTCGACAAATCCAACAAGAACATGCTCGTGGACGAGAATGGTACCAGCTTCTTTTTCGTGGATAAGCCCTTTTACGGTTTGCAGCATACTATCGATGTCCCCCTTGATCGTCGATTTTACTCTACTTTAGTCTATCGTGGACCGATTGGAGTAGGCAACACCCTGTTATTCTTTTACAATAGAATCATCAGGAAAACTGTGAAGAACGGAGAATTCGCATGTCCGCCGAATCGATTTTAAATCAAGAGCTGCAGCCGTACATTCGTTATGCGGACCTGTTGCATTTTCAACAATGGAAAACGCCGCCAAGGATCATCACCGACTACATGCTGCTTTACGTACAGGAAGGGTCTTTTCGCCTTCAAGCAGAAGGGGTGCTCTATGAGGTGAATCAGGGGCAGTTCGTCTTCGTGCAGCCGGGCATTGTGCATCAGATGGAATCTGAAGCGCCGCTCAGTCTGATGTCATTACACATGGAGCTGTTCCCCTCCTTAGTCGATGCTCGTCCGGAAATGATTGTGCCGATCGATCACGCTTTTAACCCGGAGACAGTACCTCTGCAGCCAAGTCTGAAAACATTTGCGGATATCTCCATCCCTTATCTATTGAAACTTTCGAGGCACGAATGGATGTTGGACACTCTGCAGCAAGCAATTGCGCATTGGGGCCGCAAAAACGCAATCGACCTTCTTCAAGCACAAGTCCACGCCACAGAGATTGTTCTGGAATTGTTAAAAGAATACACAACCCGTGATACGTCCGAGCATAGCCGCTCTACCTCGCTTAGTTGGGTGCCGCCCTATATGCAGTACCGGTTGTCGGAACCGCTGACTGTGGAGGAAATGGCACATAAGGCGCTCATGTCCCGCTCTTATTTTTCCTTGCATTTTCGCTCGCAATTCGGAGTGGCCCCTCATCAATTTCTGCTCAAGCTGCGTCTTGATTATGCGACCGACCTGCTTCGCGGCACGGATCTGCCGCTTCAAGATATTGCGGACAGCTGCGGATTTTCGAGCGTTCACCATTTTTCCAAGATGTATAAGCTTCGCTTCGGATACCCGCCAAGTCAAATTAGACGCCATTCATAAAAAAGACGTTTTGATACATTTACTATGCATTTTGACAAAGCCAGACGGTTCAGCGCTCCCTATAATGAAGTCATAGTGCCGCGGCAGGTTGCGGATTTTGGCATGGCAGAATGCAAGAAGCTTTTTGAAGCATGGGCCAAAATAGAAGGGAGCGAAGGCGTAAGATGAGTGACAAACGGACGTATGATTTTCAAAGACAGATAGAGACTTATGATCGCGCTGATATTGTCGTTATCGGAGGAGGACCTGCGGGAACAGCGGCTGCGATTTCGGCGGCAAGAAGAGGCAAGAAAGTCATTTTGCTTGAAAAATCAGGGCAGCTTGGCGGTATGGGCACCTTGGGGAATGTGAGTATTTTTATGCCGATTGGGAACGTGACGGGGATTTACCGTGAGATGATCGCAGATGTGCTAGCCGAATATTTGCCGGAGCATCATGATACGTCCATTGCCCCGCAATATTCACCTTTTGAGCTTAGGCATTATTTAAATGAGAAAATGAAAAAGGAAGGCGTAGAGGTCATCTACCATACCGAATTCGTTGGGGCGGTCAAGGACGGAACTCGCTTGGAAGCTGTAATTGCGTCTACACGCGAAGGATTGAAAGCTTTTGAGGCTAAGCAATTCATAGACTGCACCGGGGATGCCAGAGTCGCTTTGGATGCCGGGGTGCTTCATACGTCGGGAAGAGATGGAGATGGGCTGACTCAGCCGATGACGCTGATGTTTATGATGCAGAACACAGGCAAGACCGTAACCCCAATTCTGCCGGAAGGCTGCTATTATTATGAAAAGGTATCCGATCTGCCGCAGGGTCGCCATCTTTACTGGGAACGCAACAAGGACGGTCAGCTCTTGGTGAACATGACGCGGGTCAAAGGCAACGGCGCGAACATCAAGGACATCAACTACGCGGAAACGGAGGCGCTGAGACAGGTATTTTCCATCGTGCATTATTTGCAGCGGAATGGTTTTGAGACCTATGCGCTTTCCCACGTGGCCAATCAGGTTGGCGTGCGGGAAACGAACCAGATTCAGGGGTTGTACACACTGACGGAGCAGGATGTGGTGGAGGGTCGCCGTTTCCAAGACGTAGTCGCCCAGACGAATTACGAGATCGACATCCACAGTCCTGATGGCAAAAAGACCACCGACGAGCGTAAAGTCAGCGGCTACGATATTCCATATCGCTGCATGGTGCCCGAAGAGGTGGACAATCTGCTTGTCGCCGGCCGTTCCATATCCGCAACGCATGTCGCGATGTCGTCCATGCGTGTGCAGCCTACTTGCTACGCGTTGGGGCAAGCCGCGGGAATTGCTGCTTCCATCGCTTTGGATGAAACATGCGTGATTCGCGACGTATCCATCGACGCGCTGCATGAGGGACTGCGTGAGATGAACGTTGTATTTCATAAGCTTGCATCATACTCGTAGACAAACATAAAAACCCTGACGGATTAAGCTCCGTCGGGGTTTATTGCTAGCCTTTCCAGCAAACTAGATATTCTCCCGGTTCAGCACATAAACTTTCACGTTTTTCTTCACGCCGAACTCCTGCGCCTGACTCAAATCGTTCATGAACACATCAATTCTCGAACCGCGAATCGCCGAGCCGATATCTTCGGCTTTGCGAATGCCGATCCCCTCAATGAATACGGTGGAGCCTAGTGGAATGACGGCTGGATCGACGGCGATCGTCCGTCCCTCTTTGGCTTTTAACCCGCTGAAGGTAATGCCGTACATGGGATGGGAAGCCTTTTTACCGGTCGATTCGAAACCTGCTGTATAGGCTGTCAATGTGGTGTTGATTACTTTTTTAATGATTTTCGGTTGTGTTTTCGTGACAGCCCCTGTTCCACTTGAAGGAACATTCAGGGTTTGTCCAATGGTCAATCCGCGTGGATCACTAATTCCGTTGGCTGCCATCAAATCGTTCACATCCACTTCAAAGTCACGAGCGATTTTGAACAAGGTATCTCCCCGGTTAACCTGATACTGCGTTGTTGGCGGCACGGTAGCGGTGGTAGTGGTTTCAGGTTCAACGGCAGATGAGGTATTTGCTACAAGACTGTAAGATTGCGGTAGCTCCGTGAACTCGTCGCTGCTTGGATAGGAGTAGGCTTTACCAGTAAGCCATAAACTTACTAACAAAGGAATTGTCAGAGTCGTAAACAAAATTCTTAGAAACATCATAGCTCCTCCTCAAAAAAAGTTAATAGAGTTATAGCTACTAGACTCGTCAAATTTATATTTTTCTATACGTAATCTATGAAAATTTACTAGATTAGAACCCGCAAAAGGTCCTTTTACGGGCTTTTTTGCTGTTTACAGACAGATTGGCAAACGTTCGTCCTCACGTGAATACACTATAGCAACAACCTAAAGGAATGATGTTCATGCGCCCAGGATATGGAATGTTTCAACAACAGTCGGCGAAAATGCGGCTCACGCCGCAGCTGCGCAAAGCCATATCGATTCTGCAGCTCTCGCTACCTGAATTGCTGGAGGTTGTTCAGCAGGAGATGCATGAGAATCCGGTATTGGAGTTCGCCTCCACTAATGAGCGGACAGTCGATACTCCCGCTCGTCCTACACGTACGAGGGATGGCGAAACTGCTTACGATCCGCTGCACCATGCAGTGTCGAATGAGGTGTCGCTGGAAAGGCATTTGAAGGAGCAATTATTCTTCATGAAAAAAGTGCCGCAAGCCGTGCGCCGCATTGTCATTTTTATGATTGGAAATGTGGATGGCAATGGCTATCTGACCTCTTCTATAAGTGAAATTTCGGATGTTTTGAAAATGGAGCCTGAGCTGGTGGAGCAAGCTCTTACGATTCTGCAAAGCTTTGAGCCTGCCGGTGTGGGGGCGAGAAATTTGCGCGAGTGCCTGCTTTTGCAGGTAAAGTCTTTGGCGGAAAGCTTTCCGCTCGTCGCCATACTCATTCGCAATCATTTGAAGGATGTTGCCGATTATCACATTCATAAACTATCGCAGCATCTGCAAGCTTCGCCGCAAGAAATTCAGGCAGCCGTGGCCGTCATCAAAGGCCTGAATCCCAGGCCAGGTGCTGCCTTTCAGACGGAAGCCATTCACTATATCCTACCGGAGGTGATCATTGAAAAGTCAGGCGACAGGCTTGTCGTGTTTACTCATCAGGCAGCGCTGCCCCGTCTATCGATGAATGGTTATTATGAGCGACTTGTGAAGGAGGGAAGAGATGCGAACGAAGCCGCTCGCTTTCTAACCGGCAAGTTCCAATCGGCGATGTTTTTCTTAAGGTGCCTGGAGCAGCGCCGAAAGACGATTTTTCGTGTGGCTCAAGCCATCGCCGAGGAACAAAGCGAGTTTTTTTGGAAGGGGACGGCCAATCTCAAGCCGATGACCTTGAAACACATTGCCGATAAGCTCGGCATGCATGAATCGACAGTCAGCCGCGCAACGGCCGGCAAATATGCTCAAACGCCTTGGGGCATCTTCGAGCTCAAGCACTTTTTTCCGTCAGGCTTGCCCAAAGACTGCGGAGAGTCAGCGTCCTCCGAGCGTGTCAAAGCCAGATTAAAAGAATGGATTCGTGGCGAGAACCCGGCTAAGCCATACTCGGATCAGAAGCTGACCGTGCTGCTGAAGCAGGAAGGCATCCAGATCTCTCGCCGCACAGTGACGAAATATCGGGAGGAGCTAGGCATTTCTTCTTCCTTGAGAAGGAAACGCATATAGTTAACCTAAAGGGTTATGGCCTGATTAAGGTTTTGGCCCATAAATTCATATCCTCATATTTATCGTAGATATCGCAGTTTTTCGTCAGCCTGCCGTAATACCCATAGCCCATTTGATGGAAAACGGCATTCATGCCGAAGGAAAGCGCTCTGGACAACGAGTAGGTGCAGGTAATCTGGCGAGCGATCAATTCATCCTCCAAAGCATGCATCAAGAGCCTCATGAGCCCTTTGTTGCGGAAGGCAGGCAGTGTGGCGCAATCGGTCATTTCCGCATTGGCATATGTCACATTGATTTCAGCGGAAGCGGCGCTAATCAGCTCATTTTGCGATTCGACGAGATAATAAATCGTCCCCTCCTGCATCGTTTTTGCAACATAAAGCGGATCGTTCATGGGTGTTGGGTAGGTCTGGAAAATCTGGCTGTACAACTGCGACAGCTGCTCCGCATCCTTGGGCAAGGCTAAACGCAGGGTAAAAGGTTCCGGTATGACGGGCCTTACTGGTTTGCGAGAAAGCGCTAGCACTTGTTGCAAAATGCAATCCTCTTCCATCCAATAATCGCTGCTCCGCCGCCCCAAATCGTAATAAAACGCCATACAGTAAGCGTCCATGCCATGAAAATATCCTTTATAAATGCCCTCCAGCATGCAGCCTTTTCCTAAGAAGCTCTGCCAATCCTGCTCTCGCGATTTGATAAAAACCTTGGTCAGCGCATGGCTTTTGGCAACGTCGGCTATTCGTTCGTAGATGGCGTCGACATTGCCTTGATAGTCGTCTACCCGCAATCTTTTGTTCATGAAATCGAGGTAAAAGCTTACCGTATAATCACTGCCGCTCTCAACTTCCAAACGGGATGTTGGCCGATCATTTGGCATTTGATTAGGCATCTGGCAGTCCCCTCCTTCTTCTTACCATGGTTATATGCTTCGATCCGTTAGATTAGCCTTGCAATAATTGGGGTTGTCGGTCCAAAGTTGGCATGCATTTTGCTTCGTTATTAGGCAGTAGCAGCAGTAACGCAAACCATATCTCATGAAGGAGGTTGAGCGCTTATGCAGTGCATGTGGTGTGAAACGGAAGATGTCCGTGAAGGGGTAAAAGATTGCTATTGGATCATGCCGGACGGGAGGATGGCTGTACAGATTTTGAACGTTCCCGCGATCGAGTGCGCGAACTGCCGAACGTATGTGCTGGAAGGCACTGCCCAGCAGATCGAAGAGATGCTGTATTGGCATGATGTTTCTGCGCTCGGAAGCTCCTTTCACTATGAAGATCTGATGAAAGCTCCTCGGGTCAAAAATATGTTTCTGAAATAAAAAGCAACAACGATAGTGATGGCTGATTAGCGGGGGTGCCTTATGGGGCGGGAGCATTTAATCAAGCCGGTTCTGGATCATCCTTATCCCACGATTCAATATGGCAAAGGGGTGTTCCTCTACGATGAGCAGGGCAAGGCGTATCTGGACGCATCATCAGGAGCTGTGACGGCCGGCATCGGGCACGGTGTGCAAGACATTATCGATGCCATGATGGAGCAGGCGAGTAAGGTATCTTTTGTATACCGTTCACAGTTCACAAGTGAACCGGCGGAGAAACTCGCGGAGAAGCTGAGCGATTTGGCGCCAGGGGGCGACTATTGGTCCTTCTTCGTGAACAGCGGCTCAGAAGCGACGGAAACGGCGATGAAGATTGCCATTCAGCACTGGCAAGAGAAGGGCCGATTCGGGAAAAACAAAGTGATATCCCGCAGGATGAGCTATCACGGCATTACCATGGGCGCGCTTTCGATGTCCGGCCACATACTTAGACGAAGGCGGTTTATACCGCTCTTAGAGGATTTCCCGGTGGTTGCTCCTGCTTATTGCTACCGATGTCCATTGAACGAAGCTTCCTGCAAGCTGGCGTGCGCAGGCGACTTGGAAACAGCGATTAAACGAATCGGCGCCGAGCATATCGCCGCCTTCATTGCGGAGCCGATCGTAGGGGCTGCCGGAGGGGCGATTGTGCCGCCTACGGGTTATTTTAAAAAAATCAAAGAGATTTGTGAGCGCTATGAGATCTTATTTATCGCCGACGAGGTGATGACCGGCATTGCTCGTACGGGTGAAATGTTTGGCATGCAGCATGAAGGCGTAGAGCCCGATCTGATCGCGCTGGGGAAAGGCTTGAGCGCCGGTTATACACCGATGGCTGCAACGCTGGTTAAAGATCATGTGATGGCGCCTATTTTGCAAGGCTCCAAGAGCATAATGGCCGGCCATACGTACAGTGCCAACCCACAGTCGGCCGCCATTTCACTAGCGGTGCTGGACTACGCCCTGAAGCATCAACTAGCACAGTCAGCTCGAAGCATGGGAGCATACCTGCTAGATAAGCTGCGTCAAATGGCGGAAGGCATCGAGATTATTGGCGATGTCAGGGGGAGAGGTCTTCTTCTGGCTCTAGAGTTCGTGCAGGATCGAGACGATAAAACGATGTTTCCACCTGCGGCGGGCATCACAACTCGAATCATAGATAAAGCCTTTCAGAAAGGCTTGCTCGTTTATCCCGCAGCCGGCGCAGTGGATGGGTCCGGGGACGCCATTATTGTGGCGCCGCCTCTGGTCATAACGGAAGCGGAAGCCGATCAACTCGTAGAGCTTTTGGAGGAAGCGATTCGGGAAGTTGCGGATGAGTTGTCCAGGGAGTCGGCGGGAGGTGGCAAAGATGGAGAAATCTGAGCTGAGCAAAGTGAAAAGCTTGGAAGAAGCGCTTCATGCGATTAACGACGGATGTACGCTGATGTACGGCGGGTTTGGCGGTATCGGCACACCACCGACACTGATTGATGGCATTTTAAGCAAAGGGGTCAAAGACTTAACGATTATCGGCAACGATACCGGGTTCCCTCATATCGGAATTGGCCGTTTAGTAACCGCTGGACGGGTGAAAAAGGTGATAGCTTCCCATATCGGCTCCAATCCTAACGCTGGTCAAATGATGGAAGATGGCACCATGGAGGTCGTTTTTTACCCGCAAGGTACGCTGGCGGAGAAGATCCGGGCAGGCGGCGTCGGCCTCGGAGGCATACTGGTGGACGTCGGCGTCGGGACGATGATGGGAGAAGGCAGGGAGACGGTTTCGATCGACGAGCGAACGTATTTGGTGGAGCCGGCTTTGACCGCCGATGTGGCGATTGTTCATGCTTTGAAGGCGGACCCCTACGGCAATCTTGTCTACGATAAAAGCGGCAGAAATTATAATCCGCTCGTGGCGATGGCTGGGACATTTACCATTGCCGAGGTGGATGAAATTGTGCCTCTTGGCGCGCTGGACCCTGAAAGCATTGTTACACCGGGCATTTTCATCGACATGGTCATCCTTAGCAGAGGAGTGAATTGGCAATGGGTATGGGAAAAGAAAACCGTGACCGAATAGCGAAACGGGCCGCTCAGGAATTAAAGAACGGCATGGCCGTCAATTTAGGTATTGGCATCCCGACCCAAGTTGCGGACTATGTGCCCGAGGGTGTGCAGATCGTTTTTCATGCGGAAAACGGCATCTTGTATGCAGGAGGAGCCCCGAACCCGGGGGAGGAAGATGCGTTTCTCTGCAACGCGGGCGGGTATCCGGTCACGATTGTCGACGGAGCCTCCTATTGCGACAGTTCCATTGCTTTTGCCATGATTCGCAGGGGCTGCATTGATGTTACGATCCTTGGGGCACTGGAGGTTAGCGAACGCGGTGATTTGGCGAATTGGATCGTGCCTGGGAAGCGGGTGGCCGGCATTGGCGGGGCGATGGAGCTTGCGCAGAAAGCGAAAAAAGTCATCGTGCTCATGAACCATGTCAATCGGCAGGGAGAGTCCAAAGTGAAAAAGCAGTGCGACTTGCCGCTGACGGCCAGGGCTTGCGTGAAGCTGATAATTACGGAAATGGCCGTGATGGAAGTGGTGGAAAATGGCTTGCTTTTGAAGGAGATTATGTCTCCTTATACCGTTGATGACGTCGTTCGCCATACTGAAGTTGCTTTGATCATTCCTGAGCAGATTACCTATATCCCGTAATGGATAGCGAACCAAAAGGAGGAGATTCCATTGCCGAATCCGAAGGCTGAACTGCCGGAGCGAATTCATGAGTGGATCACGCTTCATCGTGACGCAGGGACTGCACTGCTGCAGCAAATGGTCCGAATTGCAAGCATACAGGGCAACGAGAAGGAGGTTCAACTGCTCGTTGCCGATCAACTGCGGGGCATGAGAATGGATGTGGATATGTGGGAGCCGGACGGAGAGGAGCTTGCGGATCATCCGTATTTTTGTTCGCCACGGAGCCGTTTTGCAGGCAGTCCCAATGTTGTGGGGGTTATGAAGGGAACAGGAGGCGGACGTTCCATCCTGCTGAACGGCCACGTAGATGTTGTGCCGGAAGGCCAGCGGAATCAGTGGAAGCACGATCCTTACAGCGGCGAAGTGGTTGACGGCAAGCTGTTTGGACGTGGATCGACGGATATGAAAGGCGGCAATACAGCGCTTTTGCTTGCCCTCGGGGCTATTCAGGGATTGGGGCTGAAGTTGAAAGGCGACGTTATTTTTCAAAGTGTTGTGGAGGAAGAAAGCGGCGGAGCCGGGACGTTGGCGGCTATTCTGAGAGGTTACCGGGCCGATGCGGCTCTGATTCCGGAACCTACGAATTTCCGCATTTTTCCCAAACAGCAAGGCTCGATGTGGTTCCGCATTGAAGTCAAAGGGCGCTCGGCGCATGGCGGAACAAGGTATGAAGGCGTGAGCGCTATCGAGAAAAGCGTCAAGGTCATTCAACATATTCTGGAGCTTGAGAAGGAGAGGAATGCCCGGATCACAGATCCGCTCTATGCTAAAAACCCGATTCCGATTCCTATTAATCTGGGCGTTATTCAAGGCGGGAATTGGCCCTCTTCTGTTCCAGATACCGTAAAACTGGAGGGCCGTATGGGGGTTGCCCCTGAGGAGATGCTGCAAGATGCCAAGGAGGAAATGCTGAAGTGGTTGGAGCGATTACAGGAAGTTGACCTTTGGTTTGCCGAACATCCGCCAGAACTGGAGTGGTATGGGGCGCAATGGGTACCGGGCAGTGTTGACCCGGAGCATCCTCTGATGCATGTGCTTATGCAGCAGTTTCGCGCGGTTAAGCAGGAGGAGCCCGTCATCGAAGCATCGCCTTGGGGCACGGATGGCGGCTTGCTCACGCAACTGGGCGATACGCCTTGCATTGTTTTTGGCCCCGGGATCACGGAAGTGGCGCATTACCCGAACGAGCACATTGTGCTTGAGGATGTGTTTAAGGCTGCTGAGATTATCGCGCTAACCTTGATCGACTGGTGCGGTTTTGACAGAATGGAGGCATAGGGGATGGATGTGAAGGAGAGAAGGACCAAGTACATTGACATGAAGACCTCTCTGCCGGGACCGGAAGCTCAGAGGCTGCTGGAGCGGCGTATAGCGAGCATCCCACGGGGGCCGTTCAATACCGTACCTACTTTTGCTGCAAAAGGGGAAGGAGCCTTGCTCACGGATGTCGACGGGAATACCTTTATCGACTTGGCTGGAGCAATCGGCTCTTTAAATGTCGGCCACTGCCCGCCTCAAGTGGTGGAAGCTCTCAAGGCGCAGCTAGACAATTATTTGCATCCGTGCTTTCATGTGATGATGTATGAGCCCTATGTCGCTCTTGCTGAGAAATTAAACGAATTGACGCCAGGTGATCATGCGAAAAAAACGTTTTTTTTGAACAGCGGAGCGGAGGCTGTCGAAAATGCCGTGAAAATCGCACGCAAGTTTACGGGGCGTAAGGCTATTATTTCTTTTGAGCGCGGCTTTCACGGGAGAACTTACATGGCGATGTCGCTCACGAGTAAAGTGAAGCCTTATAAAAATGGCTTCGGCCCTTTTGCGCCCGACACCTATAAAATGCCTTATCCCTACTACTACCGTGCTCCTAACGGCATGTCTGCGGATGAACTCGATGCTTACATTTTGCAGAAGTTTGATGACTTTTTCTTGTCTGAGGTTCCGGGCGAGGACGTCGCTGCCGTGATTCTGGAGCCGGTTCAAGGCGAAGGGGGATTTGTCATCCCTTCCACGCGTTTCATTCAAGGCGTCAAAGCTATATGCGAGAAATATGGGATTTTGCTTATCGCCGATGAAGTGCAGACAGGTTTTGGACGGACGGGTAAAATGTTTGCGATGGAGCACCACGGTGTTGTACCGGATCTTATGACGATGTCCAAATCGATTGCAGCCGGTCTCCCGATTAGCGCCGTGACTGGCAGAGCGGAAATCATGGATGCCCCGGGGATTGGGGAAATCGGAGGCACGTATGGCGGCAGTCCGCTTGGTTGTGCAGCAGCGCTGCAAGTCATTGAGATGTTGGAGGCTGAGCGGCTGCTTGAACGGGCTGCCACGATCGGAACAGTCGTCATGGAGCGTTTTGGGCGTCTGCAACAGGAACTCAGCTTCATCGGGGATGTGCGCACATTGGGTGCCATGAGTGCTATAGAGATCGTGCAGAATCCCGTGAGTCGAGCGCCAGATAAGGAGTTGACGGCACGGATTTTGCAGGAAGCGCATCAGCATGGGGTCATCATAATGAGCGCAGGTATTTACGGAAATGTGATTCGTATCCTAAGCCCGCTAGTGATCACAGATGAACAGCTCGCTGAGAGCCTTGATGTGCTGGAGGCGGCGTTCAGGGCTTGCGGCGGTTAGAAAAGGGGAAACAGCATGAAAAAGCATTTATTCATTGAGGGCCGGTGGGTAGAAGCCGGCGAATATCGGCCCTTATTCTCGCCATACAGCGGCGAACAAATTGCCGAGATTGCCTACGCAGGAGCGGCCGAGGTGCAGCATGCACTGGAGGCGGCTGACCGTGCCAGACCTTTGATGGCGCGTATGCCGGCACATGAACGCGCCGCAATATTAGAGCGGCTCGCTGCCTTGATTCGCGATAATGCGGACGAGTGCGCTCGCATTATCGCGCTTGAAGCAGCGAAGCCGCTGAAGACGGCCAAGCTTGAAGTAGAGCGGACCATCGCAACGTACAAGTTCGCTGCTGAAGAGGCGAAGCGGATTCATGGCGAAACGATTCCGATGGACGCAGCGCCCGGCGGGGAGGATCGCGTGGCGTATACGATCCGCCAGCCGTTGGGGGTTGTTGCGGCGATAACACCGTTTAACTTCCCGATGAATTTGGTTGCGCATAAGGTGGGGCCTGCATTGGCTGCGGGCAACACGATCGTTTTGAAACCTGCGGGGCAAACGCCGCTGTCTGCGTTGTTTTTGGCTGAGCTTTTGCAGCAGGCGGGGCTTCCTGCAGGGGCGCTGAACGTAGTAACCGGCAGCGGGGGCGCCATCGGCGACATCCTGGTGACGGATCCAAGAGTGAAGGCGGTCACCTTCACGGGAAGCCCGGAGGTCGGGATTGCCATACGAAGTAAGGCAGGCCTGAAAAAAGTGATTTTAGAATTAGGCTCCAATTCTGCGCTTATTGTGGATCAAGGGACGGATGTAGACAGCATAATCGCTCGGGCTGTTACGGGGGCTTTCTCCTATGCAGGCCAAGTGTGCATTTCCATTCAACGGATTTACGTGCATGAGGGGCTGTTTGACGAATTTGTCGGGAAGTTCGTCAAGCAGACAGAGATTCTTCGATTAGGGGACCCGCTTGATCCCCAAACGGATGTGTCGGCTGTCATCGCTCCGCGCGACGCTTTGCGGGCGTTGGAATGGATCGCAGACGCCGAGTGCGCCGGCGCTGTTGTTGCAACCGGCAACAAGAAGGAGGGGAATGTCGTACATCCGACAGTCCTGCTTCATGTTGGTGCGGCGAGCAGCATTTCCTGCCGGGAGGCGTTTGCTCCTGTCGTGATGATCAATAAGATTGCCTCCGTCGAGGAGGGGATCGCGCTTGTGAACGACTCCCGGTACGGCCTGCAAGCGGGCATCTACACGCAAAATATCCGTACAGCGTTCGCCGCTGCCGAAGCGTTGGAGGTGGGGGGCGTCATGATTAATGACATCCCCACCTTCCGCGTGGACCACATGCCGTACGGCGGCGTCAAGGAGAGCGGCACAGGACGTGAAGGCGTGAAATACGCCGTTGAGGAGCTGACGGAGCTGAAGCTGGTCTGTTTTAAAAAGTAGACGGTGGCTGCTTCGCTGGCCTGTCCGTTTTATACATGTTGAAGGGGAGCCCCCGAGGGCATCCCCTTCTTTGTTTATTCTGGCGCAGTGTAGCAACTTTTGCGCATGCAGGGGAACTACAGGGCGTTATTCGAGCGCGATCCGCCGAATTCGGGACCTGAGAGGAACTATAGGCCTTTATTTGTCCACAAATGCCTGCATTTGAGCCGGCAATGCCAAAATAGCGTCCCGTAGTTCCCTCCCTCTGTATTAACGTTTTTCTTACATATACTCGCTCATTCGTAGGATTACATCAT
>NZ_WSEM01000017.1:0-714 GCF_009757995.1 Paenibacillus anseongensis | reverse complement strand
TCTAGCTTAACCTAGAAAAATACATTTGGTATTGCTACCTAAGTTCTTACTTTACGTTTCATTTCGTTATCTAGTTTTCAAGGAACAAAATGTTCAATGTGATTCGTATTTCTTTGCCCTATCTCAGCAGCGAAAGTTATCTTATCACAACTCACGATCTCATTTCAAGTCGAAATTTCTTGGAATTTCTTGTCTTAAAATGATAGTTGGTGGAGCCAAGCGGGATCGAACCGCTGACCTCCTGCTTGCAAGGCAGGCGCTCTCCCAGCTGAGCTATGGCCCCAAAGTATAAAATTGGTTGGCCCTAGTGGACTCGAACCACCGACCTCACCCTTATCAGGGGTGCGCTCTAACCAGCTGAGCTAAGGGCCAATATGTGTTTCGGGGAAACTCCCCAAAATAAAAACCCACCTACAAGCTTTCGAAGCTTTCTTCGAAAGCTTGCCATGGGTCCGCTTGGCAACGTTCTACTCTCCCAGAACCCTGCGGTTCAAGTACCATCGACGCTGGAGGGCTTAACGGTCGTGTTCGAGATGGGAACGCGTGGGTCCCCTCCGCCATCATCACCAAACGAGTGCAACATGGTTTTCACCATCTTGCTGAAAGAGCTTGCTCTTTCAAAACTGAACACGAGTGAGTAAACGTTGTGTGCTTGCGCACTTGACTGGTCTTATCAAGACCGAGTCTCCATAGAAAGGAGGTGATCCAGCCGCA
>NZ_WSEM01000016.1:0-1491448 GCF_009757995.1 Paenibacillus anseongensis | reverse complement strand
ATGTACAGAGGGTGCTTGTTTTTTGCAAAGCTGAATAATTAGCATCTACAGGAATGCTAAATCGCCGGGGGCACAATCCATCGCCAAATATGCAAGGTGGAACAGACCTTCCAACATCAATTTGCGCTCTTACGCGGCGGGTGAGAGGAGTGCCGCTCAACAAAACGGGTATCCACCCTGATTTTGGAGGTGGCCTCGACTCCTTGCTCGATGGATTCGATCAGCAGGTCAACGGCTAATTGAGCCATGCGTTTTTTCTCGACATGAACGGTGGTTAGCTCCGGTGAAATGATGCGTGACTCCGAAATGTTGTCAAACCCAACGACAGATACTTGTTCGGGCACACGGATGCCTAGCTCCGATAACGTCTTCATAGCGCTAATGGCGATGTAATCACATTCGCAGAAGATAGCGGTCGGCAGTTGTCGGCCCGTTTCCATATACGCCTTGATTTGTTTCTTGAGATCTTCTTGAGACGATAACATGGTCGGCGCTACAGCAAAGATATGATCGGGATGGATTTCGAGTCCCTGTTCATGCAAAGCCTCATAAAAGCCAACTTTACGCTCCTCAAAGTTCTGAATCCGAACATTGGAAGCTATATAGCCAATTTCTGTATGTCCGATGCTGCATAGATGAGCACCCGCTTGATAGGCTCCCATGAAGTTATTCATGCTCACAAAATGAACAGGCAGCTTATCAAAGCAATTGTCGAGCACCACGAGGTGAGGTCCCAGACGATTTGAAATATCCAGAATCTCCTCCGGAGTCAGGTTATTGCCAAGTAAAATAATGCCGTCGCTTTGATTATCCTCCGCAAGCATCTTAATTTCGCGTTCAAAATACTCCATATCTACCGAAGAGAAAAGCAAGGAATAACCTTTGGAGCGGCAGCGATCCTCAATATAATGAATCAGCTCTCTAAAAAAGGGCTGCTGGTAATACGCTTCAAGTACGATACCCGAGTTGGTGAAAACGAGAAATGAGAGTGATTTCACGGCGTTTTCGACAGCGGATGCCCGAGGCTTCGGGGAATAACCGCTTTCTCTGGCAATTTCAAGTACACGATCACGAGTCTCCGAGCTAATCCCCGTTTTCCCGTTTAGAGCCAGTGATACCGCAGATTTGGAAACCCCGGCCATTTTCGCAATGTCTTCCATTTTCAAATCAAACAATCCCCATTTACTAAATTAGTTGAGTGAGTTTAGTTTATCTGTAACGACGTGGAAATGCAACGATCTATTTAATGTTTACTAAACTTTTTACATAAAAATAACTAAACTTTCGTAAAAAACAGCATTGACGTCCCATTATTGGCATGTTAGATTAAGTTTATTCATATAATTAACTAAACAAAGACGAAAAGAAGTATATTAATTTCAGTTCTGTTATTACTAAAAATTTAGTTGTTTAGCTAAACTAATCAGGAGGCACATCCATGAAAAAATTAAAGCTGGGCTACGCGCCGACTCGCCGATTCGTTTTTAGCGCGGAAGATGCGTTTAAGTACAAAGTGCTCATTAGGGAAAAAATTCAAAATTTCGGATTGGACATCGATATTGTCGATCTCGAGGGAATCAATTCAGAAGGTCTTCTCTATGACGATAACATTAACGCGGATCTCATCATCAATCGGTTCAAGCAAGAGGATGTAGATGCGGTATTTTTCCCGCACTGTAACTTCGGTACGGAAGACACAGTTGCACGGGTAGGCAAAGCGCTAGGCAAGCCTGTGCTGCTATGGGGGCCACGCGATGAAGCTCCGCTTGAGGATGGCATGCGGCTTCGAGATACACAGTGCGGACTATTTGCAACGGGGAAGGTGCTTAGACGCTTTAATGTACCATTTTCCTACGTGACGAACACGCGTGTGAATGATCCCGTTTTTGAAAGGGGTTTCTCAAATTTCATCTCGGCAGCGAATGTGGTTCGCCAGTTCCGTTCGCTGCGCATCCTGCAAATCGGACCGAGACCGTCGTCGTTTTGGACGATGATGTGCAATGAAGGGGAATTACTGGAGCGATTCGGTATTGAACTGCACCCGATTACGCTCGTTGACATCCAGCGTGCTACCAAACGCATTGAAAACGGCCAATCCTCGGAATTGGCGCAAGCGATGGACTACATCAAGGAGAAGCTGGACTGGTCGGAAGTGACGGAAGAGGACGTGAGGCGAATTGCCGCACTGAAAGTAGCCATGAAGCAGTACGCACAGCAAACAGGCAGCACGGCGATTGCCATTCAATGCTGGTCAGCGCTGCAGGAAGCGATGGGCATTATGCCTTGTCTGGCGAACGCGATTTTGACGGATGAACAGATTCCGGTAACGTGCGAGACCGACATCCATGGTGCGATTACCTCCGTTATGGTTCAAGCTGCTGCGATGAATGAAGCGCCGACCTTTTTTGCCGATTTAACGGTACGCCATCCGGAGAACGCCAACGGTGAATTGTTGTTCCATTGCGGGAACTTTCCTGTTTCTCTCTCCGTTGAAAATAAGCCTAAACTGCGCAAGCATTTCTTATTCGACGATCATGCGCCTGGTACTCACGAAGGTGAGATTAAAGGCGGCGGCATGACGTTGGCCCGTTTTGACGGCGATCATGGCGAATATCAATTATTCCTTGGGAAAGCCAAGGGAATTCAAGGGCCTTATACACGTGGATCTTATGTATGGGTTGAAGTGAATGACTGGCCGCTATGGGAAGAGAAGCTTGTGAAGGGGCCGTATGTGCATCATTCCGTAGGCATTCATGCCAATGTCATTCCTGCTTTATATGAAGCATGCTCGTATATCCCGGGACTATCCCCTGATCCTGTTGATCCGACGGAAAGCGAAATTCAGGCTTGGCTGCGAGGCAAGGGCCTGTAAATAAGGAGGGTTTATGGAAATCACAGCACTTCAAGCGAAAGCAACGCAAATCAGGATGGATTTATTGCAAATGATTGCACAGGCTCAAACCGGCCACACGGGCGGTTCACTTAGCAATACAGATATTTTAACCGCACTCTATTATCGTGTGATGAATATTGATCCAACGAGGCCGAAGGCGGCAGATCGCGACAGATTTATTTTGAGTAAAGGGCATTCGGTAGAATCGCTATGGTCAATCCTTGCTGACCGTGGTTTTTTTCCAAAAGAGGAGCTCGCAACCTTCAGTAAATTCGGCACGAAGCTCATCGGACACCCGAACAATAAGGTGCCGGGCATCGAGATGAATACAGGTGCGCTAGGCCATGGACTTGCGGTGGCTGTAGGTATGGCGCTTGCCGCGAAAAAAGACGGTGCCGCCTATAGAACTTATTGCCTCATGGGAGACGGCGAGCAGGCGGAGGGTTCGGTATGGGAGGCAGCGATGGCGGGATCTCACTACAAATTAGATAATTTGATCGGGATCATCGACCGTAATCGGCTGCAGATCAGCGGCTCAACGGAAGACGTTATGGGCTTGGATCCGCTTGAGGACAAATGGACGGCTTTTGGCTGGCATGTTGTTTCGATTGACGGCAATGACATGCAGGCTTTGATCGAGACGTTTGAGGCTGTACCGGAAATTAATGGAAAACCGACGCTTGTCATGGCAAATACGGTGAAGGGCAAAGGTGTTTCTTTTGCCGAAAATGTTCCACACTGGCATCATCATGTGCCTAATCAGGTTGAGTTGGAGAAAGCCCTGGCAGAGCTCGCTGCTACATTCGATAACTACGAGCAGAAAGGGAAGGTGGGTTAAGATGAACACGATTCCAAATCGGCAGGTCATATGCGAGACATTGCTCGAAAAGGCGCAGCATGACCGCTCTATTATGGTGCTTGCCAGCGATTCGCGGGGTTCGGCGGCGATGGGGCCTTTCGCCAAAGCGTTTCCGGAGCAATTCGTTGAGGTGGGCATCGCCGAGCAAAATATCGTCGGGATCTCCGCCGGGCTTGCCCACAGCGGCAAAAAGCCGTTCGTTACCTCGCCGGCCTGTTTCCTTAGCATGCGCAGCATTGAGCAAATCAAAGTGGACGTAGCGTACTCGGCAACGAACGTGAAGCTGGTGGGAATTAGTGGCGGCGTCAGCTATGGCGCGCTTGGCATGTCCCACCATTCCGTACAAGATGTAGCCGTTATGCGGGCGATACCGGGCATCGCTGTGATGATGCCGGCTGATCGGCATGAAACGAAGCGGATGACGGAGGCCCTTGTGCAGCACGAAGGCGGCGTTTATGTGCGAATTGGCCGCAACGCGGTAGAAGATGTATATGATTCGGACGATTACGAATTCATTATTGGCAAATCCGTGCAAATGCGCGAAGGCAGCGACATAACGATCATTGCGGCAGGAGAAACGGTACGCGTGGCTCTGGATGCACATCAAGCCCTGAAGGAAGCGGGCGTATCTTGCCGAGTGATCAATATGCACACGATAAAACCACTGGATGTGGATGCCATTATTCAGGCGGCGAAGGAAACAGGGCACATCATCACAGTGGAAGAGCACAGTGTTCATGGCGGGCTTGGTGCAGCTGTGTCGGAAGTAGTCGTTCAACATCAGCCCGTACCGATGCGGATTATCGGCATCCCAGACGAACCGGCGATTGCGGGAAAAACAGCTGAGGTTTTCGGCCATTATGGCATTAGCAGCAGCAATCTTAAGCGTGTGGCGCTTGGCATGCTCGGCAGACAGGAGTAATGACGATGGAAAAGTCCTATCTGCTCGCGATTGATCAAAGCACATCAGGAACGAAAGCGCTCATTATTGACCGCGCAGGACAGATAACGGCTCAAAGCGCGATCCCGCATCGCCAGTACTATCCTCGCCCGGGTTGGGTCGAACACGATCCAATGGAAATTTACGCAAATAGCATTCGCGCTGCGAAAGAAGCTTTGGCAATAGCCGGAGTAGGGCCGGAATCTTTAGCTGCCTTAACGATCACGAACCAACGGGAGACAGCCGTGTTGTGGGATGTAACGACAGGGCTTCCCGTGCATGCTGCGATCGTATGGCAGTGCCAGCGAACGGCTGACCAGTGCGCCGCCTATCAAAAGGCTGGGCACGAGGAGAGTGTGCGCAGCAAAACGGGCTTGATGCTCGATCCGTATTTCTCCGCTGCGAAATGGGGCTGGATCCTGGAGCATGCCGAGGGTGTGCGCGAAAAGCTGGCCGATGGCAAGCTGCTCGCAGGCACAATCGACAGCTGGCTGCTGTGGAAGCTGAGCGGGGGCAAGACGCATGCGACGGATTACACGAACGCCAGCCGCACCTCGCTTTTTAATATCCACACGTTACAGTGGGATGAGGAGTTGTGCGGCCTCTTTGGCGTGCCGCTGCAGCTTCTTCCCGAGGTCAAGGGCTCGGACGAGATTTTTGGCTACACGGAAGATAGCGAATTATTCGGCGATTGCCTTGTTCCCATCACGGGGGTCATCGGCGACTCGCAGGGAGCTTTATTCGGCAACCAATGTTTTGAGAGCGGTATGGCGAAAGCTACCTACGGCACAGGTACTTCGGTGTTGATGAATGTAGGCGAGAGTCCGATTTCATCGGGCAACGGACTTGTGAGCGCCATTGCTTGGGGCAGAGGCGGCAAAGTGACTTATGCCGTTGAAGCTGTTATCCGCACCTCGGGTGATAGCTTGACTTGGGTTCGGGATAATTTGGGCTTGTTTCGTACGTTCGAGGAGATGGAGATGATGCTTGAGCACACGCCGGATAGTGAAGGCGTATATTTGGTGCCGGCATTCGTCGGGCTTGGCGCGCCTTACTGGGACTCTTATGCCAGAGCATCTATCACGGGTATGAATCGGGGGACGACGAAAGCGCACATCATTCGGGCTGCCATTGAAAGCATTGCTTTTCAAGTACACGATGCGGTTAGATTGATGGAAAATGAAACGGCCGTTGCGCTGCAAGAACTGCGGGCAGATGGCGGTGCGTCGGATAATGTAAAGTTGATGCAATTCCAAGCTGATTTGTTAGGTAAAAGGGTCGTGAAATCGGAAATTGCGGAATTGTCCGCGTTAGGCTCCGCTTATTTGGGCGGTGTCGGAATCGGCTTTTGGACTTCACTAGAAGCGATAGGTGCAACGCGAGAAGGATCTATATCGTATCAGCCGAAAATGCGGCCGGAACTGCGCGAAGCCCATTGTTCGGGCTGGAATAAGGCCGTTTCCTCGGTATTAACCCGGAATGCTTAGACGCAAAAAAGGAGAGATCATAAATGCCGCATCATTTTATGCCGTATGAGGTTCCAGAGCAAAAGCAGGTTCGTGTCATTATCAATACCGATGCCAAATGCGAAGCGGACGATCAATACGCGATTGTTCATGCAATTTTATCACAACGCTTACAAATCAAAGGCTTTATCGGCGCTCATTTCGGTCCAAGAAGCGCCGCTCCGATGGAAGAATCTTATGAGGAAGTGGAGCACGTGCTCCAGCTCATGGGGATGAGAGAGCAATATGGCGTTTATCGGGGGGCTCCTCACAAAATCCCGGATGTGCATACACCCGTGCCTTCGGAAGGCAGCCAACTCATTATTGACGAAGCGATGAAGGACGATCCGAGGCCTTTATTCGTCACCTTTCAAGGGCCGTTAACCGATCTGGCCAGCGCTTATTTGCAGGAGCCGCGCATTGCGGATCGTCTTATCGCCGTTTGGATCGGCGGAGGTACGTATCCTGAGGGGCATGATGAATTTAATTTATCCAATGATGTCGACGCAGTGAATGCCGTTTTCAATTCGCCGATTCCGCTATGGCAGGTTCCTAAAAATGTGTACGAAATGGTGCGCGTTAGCCTCGCCGAGCTTGCTGTAAAGGTTCGTCCTCATGGCCGCATCGGCAGCTACTTGTATGAGTATCTCGTCAATCACAATATGAAAAACGGACATCGCCCGCAGTGGCCGAAAGGGGAGACTTGGGTGCTCGGCGATTCGCCGGCCGTTTCTCTGCTGCTGGAGGAGCAAAGGTTCGATTATGAGTTGATCGAGGCGCCGAATGTGGACGCCGAAATGCGCTATTTCGCGAAGCCGGGTAACCGCAAAATCCGTGTCTATCGGAGTGTGGATTCCCGATTTATTTTGGAGGATTTTTACGCGAAATTGGCGTTGTTTGCTCTCTATGAGAAGGAGCGGGATTCCCAGGAGTAGCGCGAGGGGGGCTATTTACGTCGCTAAGGTAACCACTCCCCCCCGACTCTAGCTGAGAAAGCTAAATAGGCCGTTTCGCAGTCGTAAAATCTCCTATTTCCAAATGAAAGTACTAAAAAGGCCGTCTCGCATTGCAATATAGGCATAATTCCGCCATATCTCCGGCGAGAAGGTCAAAAAATTCGTCTCGTAGTCGTAAAATCCGGCAATTCATTGCGAGAAAGCCTAATAGGCTTTCTCGCACCTTCAAAAGTACCTAGAACCTGCTTAAGTGCTCGCCGCAGCTGCCTTCCACCACAAAGACAAGCTGTAACGTTGTTTTATGTCGCTAACGTAGCTACAAACTGCACTCATTAGCATTGTAGAACAAGCTTAAATTCTGCGAGAAACCCCAATCCACGCCTACGACACGCTGTAGCGTTGTTTTACAACGCTAACGTAGCCCCTTCCCCCGAGTCAGCTCAACTGAAAAGTACAATCGGTTGTCTCACAGCCAAAAAATGCTCCATTACCTTCCGAGAAAGCTCTAAAGGCTGTCTCATATTCCATTGCCCCTTACTCAAGCACCAGCGTTTCCAACTAAAGCAGCTTCCACTTTTAACGATCCAAATCGCATGATAAAACGGAGTTTGGCTGATTAATTATGAAAGCGTTTCATTAAAAAATGCTTCAAGCTGAGTCTTTGCTAATTTCAAGCAGATAATGTGAAATACTTCAAATCTCCATTCGTTTTCTTCCCTCGCAAGCTGGAAAACATATGTTTTTAGCTCCTAGTATGGGGTTATAAAAATTACAATTCTACATATATCCAGTTTCATAAAAGCGTGGTATGATGTGTGATGTCACAATATTTCGTATACGAATGATTTTGGTGTGTAGGGGGGCGCGTTTTGGAAGAGGTTAAAGAACTTGTGGCTGAACTTACGAGGCTGCATAAAGTACGGGCTTCTTTACTGTATCGAGAACTTCAGCGGGAAGAGCTTACAGGACCTCAGTTATTTATCTTGCGTGAATTGTTTCAGAAGCAACCTAGAAAGCTTGGTGACCTTGCCCAGTCTGTGCAGCTCAGTAATAGTACTGTGTCAGGTATTGTCGACAGGCTTGAACGTGATGGGATGGTGGAACGCAAAAGAGATGAACAAGATCGCAGGGTGGTCTGGATTGGTACGACGGATTTCTGCCAACAAATGAAGAAATCGAAGGTCGAGACGATGAATAATGAGTTTTATGCAGGTCTAGAAAACGTCTTTACACCCGAGCAGATTGCGACTTGCAAAGAAGTAGTTGGTACATTGATTAAACATTTGGAGAAAAAGCTGGAGGGAACGGAATGAAACGTAAATTAATTTTAATTGTTATTCTGGCTGTTATTGTGCTTAGCGGAGCCTTTATCGGCAGTTATTACTGGTATCAAGGCGCTAACTATGTAGCGACGGACAATGCCCGTATCTCTGCGGATATCTACCGTGTCATGCCTCGAATTTCCGGCAAAATCAATACGCTGGGCATTAAGATGGGCGATACGGTTGTGGCGGATCAAATCGTTGGGCAGCAGGATATTACGAACTTATCCAATAGCTTATTAGATCAAGCATCCCTGCGTGCTCCGATTAGCGGAACGGTCATTCAAACTTCTGCCAAGGTCGGCGAAGTCGTGGCTCCTGGGCAATCGGTAGCGATGATTGTAGATAAAAATGCACTTTACGTATCCGCAGACATCGATGAGACGAAGATCAAAAAAGTCCATGTGGGTCAAGTGGTAACATTTGATGTCGATACATATGGCAAAACGGAATTCCAAGGGAAAATAATGGAGATTGGTCAAGCGACAGCTTCCACGTTCTCTTTGCTTCCAACAACAAGTTCAAGCGGGAACTTCACCAAAGTAACACAAAGAATGAGTGTAAAAATTTCTATAGACGATAATAAAGGATTGGATCTAGCGCCAGGAATGAATGCTTCGATCAAAATCCATATCAAAGGGGAGTAAGGATAGCCCATGAAAAAACATCTTAACGTCGTTATATCTTTAAGTGTTCTGGCCGGTTCCATGATACTTGCGAGCGGTTGTACATCCTCGTCGGCTACTACTGCGCAGTCAACCGTACCTTCCGTCAAGGTGATTACGATCAACAGCGCGAATGCTGTAGGCGCAAGCGGTAAACTGGCATCAGATCAAACCGTTCAAGTTGTGTCCAAAATTGGCGGTAAAATTGCCGCAGTTTCCGTTGAAGAAGGCGCTAAAGTGAAAAAGGGTGATCTGCTTGTGCAGCTTGATACGGAAGATTTGCTCCAGCAGTTGGATCAAGCGCAAGCAGGACTAACGGCTTCGCAAGCCAAATTGGCTGATACGGAAGCTGGTGCCCGCTCGCAGGATGTTCAGGCGGCAATGTCAGGTGTTGATCAAGCCAAAGCAGCTGTTAACCAAGCGAAAGCAGGGGTAACGCAAGCGCAAGCCGCTTATGATCTTGTGACCAAAGGATACAATCATGCTAAGAACTTTTATGATCAAGGCGATGTAACTTCGGATGAATTGGATAAAGTAACACTTGATTATGAAAAGGCTAAGTCAGCGAATGATGCTGCCCTTTCACAACAACAGGCTGCGAATGCGCAATTGACTGCGGCAGAAGCGAAGCTTGGTTTGCTTAGAGAAGGTGCAACAGCGAATGCGTTAGAACAATTAAAAGCCGATGTAACCGCTAAACAAGCTGCTTTGAATCTCGTTCAAATTGCAGTGAAAAATGCGGGAGTCGTATCTCCTATCGATGGCGTCATTGTTAAAAAGAACGTAAACGCAGGAGAAATGGCGCAAGCGGGTGCTGCTTTATTGACCGTTGTTAATGTGGATAAAGTGAAAGTTGAAGTTAGCGTACCTGAAGGAATGATCAATTCGATCAAGGAAGGTGGCAAAGGTAACGTTGTTGTCCCTAGTGTTCCTGGTAAAACATTCGAAGGAACGGTTTCCTTTGTAAGCCCGGTATCTGACACGAATAATAATACATTCCCGGTTAAGTTGACAGTAAACAACCCGGATGGAACGTTACATGCAGGTGCTGTAGCAAGTGTTGACTTCGGAGGCAGCAGCAGCGAAAGTCGTGTTGAAGTGCCTAAAGTAGCGCTTGTTCAAAAAGATGGGAAATCCGTCGCATTCAAACTTAACGGTGACGCCGTGCAATCCGTTGTTCTTCAGACTGAAGATAAGAATCAGGATTGGGTATACCTTAAAGGAGACTCGGCTCTGAAACCGGGAGATAAAATCGTCTTGAACCCGGGTGACAAGCTGACAGACGGAGCTAAGGTTCATGCCGAGTAAAGGAGGCTGCTACAATGTCAACAACAACGGCAGATACAGCTACTCCGGCAGTTGAGCAAAAAGAGGAGCAGATTACAGTCTACCAGTGGTTAGCACTGTTAGTACTCATTCTAGGCACATTTCTAGCCATTTTGGACAATAGTTTAATGAACGTTGCGATACCGAAACTGATGGCTGTATTCGGTTCAACATCTACGGAAATCGAATGGGTTGTTACGGGATATATGCTCGCTTCAGCTGTCGTTGTTCCGATGGGTGGCTTTCTGGCGGACCGATTCGGTTACAAAACAACGTTTCTGACCACGGTGAGCGCGTTTATCGTCGGCTCGGTATTGTGCGGGATCGCTTGGAGCGACACGAGTCTTATTATTTTCCGAATTATTCAAGGGCTTGGCGGCGGCTTTATTATGCCGGTCGGGATGGCCATGCTTTACCAGATCATGCCTCGCAGCAAAATTCAAGTAGCGATGGGGATTTGGGGGATTTCGGCGATGGCTGCGCCTGCGATGGGGCCAACGTTAAGCGGATATTTAATTGATAATTTCAGCTGGCGTTATTTATTTTACATTAACGTTCCCATTGGGATTGTTGCCGTAGGTCTTGGTTTAATTATCTTGAAAGAGACGCCTAAACGTGCAGGGCTGAAATTTGATTACGTAGGCAGTATCTTATGTATGATTGTTTTCAGTACGCTGCTTCTGGCATTGACGGACGGTCAAGCGGACGGATGGACTTCCTTCTATATTGTGAGTTTGTTCTTCATCTCTATTTCCTGTTTTATTCTATTAGTTTATATCGAGCTGGGTAAAGATAACCCGATTATGGATTTTCGGTTGTTTAAAAATTCCGTCTTTACAATCAGCTTGGCAGCCTCAAGTTTCGTTATGATTTCCATGCAGGGCGGGATCTATATGATGCCAATTTTCCTGCAAAATGTAACGGGACTGACGCCTATGCAGACAGGGTTGGTCATGATGCCGCAATCGATCGCCATGGCTTTCATGATGCCTGTTGCAGGAAAGCTTGTTTCCAAATACGGAGTCGTACCTCTAAGTATCGTAGGTTTGGCTATTATTGGTTTTACAACGTTGGAAATGCATGTTCTTTCGCAGCAAACGTCTACACATTGGATTAGCGGTTTGCTTGTTATCCGTGGGATTGGTATCGGTTTGTGTATGATGCCGCTGTCTTCAGCCGGGATGAATACGTTGCCCAATCATTTGATCGGCAGAGCTTCCTCTGTATCCAACGTTGTGCGTAACGTAATGGCATCGCTTGGTATCGCCTTGCTGACCAGTATTATGAATAACAAATCTACGCAGTTCGGAGTGAGATTCAATGAATCTATTTCTACGAATACGCCTGCGTATGCTGATTTTCAGACAAATGTCGTTCATCGTTACCTAGAACTCGGAACGGACGCGAGTTCAGCTTCCGGCGGTGTTATCGGCGTTTTATATGGACTCGTACAGAAAGAGGCTTTGACAAGAGCCATTGCTGACACCTTAATGGTATCTGCGGTTCCGGCTTTCATTGCGATCGTCTTGGTCATTTTTATGCGGAAGAAAAAGAAAAGTGAGGCAGCCGAGCAGCAATCCGCCAAAGATTCTGATGCTCAGCACCATGTGATGATCGAAATGTAATCGCAATACTCACTCTTGGGAGGAACGGGAAAAATGAAAATTCAATTTAAACAAGTAGCAATGACGCTCGTTCTGTCATCAGCATTGCTGATGACGGGACTTCCGGCGCTTGCAGAAGGAACAGATGCTGCTGTTGCTCAAACAGTCGCAGCTCCGGTCTATCAAATAAGCGACAGCCTGCAAGTTGTAATCGAAGGCGTCTCCAGCGAGAAAACAGCAAACGGTGTGCGTCTCGGTTCTGTAATTAGAATCATGAACACCAGCAATCAGACCCTGCGCATCCCAGACTATGAGCTTAAAGTAAAAACGACGGATGGTACCATCTATACGCTGCGTCCAAGCAGCAGCAATGCACACGGGGTGCAGCCGGAGTCGGAAGTCGAATTGACTTATTTGAAAGTCATTAACCGTCAAACAGAAGTGGATTTAAGCAATCTATCACTGATTGATGTGAATTATGATGTGTATCCGAAACAAGAGACTTTGCTTCTTTCTGCTCCAATCGATGGGGTAGTATGGAACGGAAATCGCGGAGAGTTTAAAAAGGCTCCAGCTTCCATTAAGTGGGGAGAAACGTTCAGCATCCCAACTGTGGCATCGCCACTGCAATACAAAACAGTGGATATTACCAGAAGCAACAGCAATGAAGGTGCTGTGTATGTTGTGAAACTTCTGGTAACCAATCCGAACGATCAAGCCGAAACTTTGCCAGCTATTGAATTGGATGGCAAGTCCAAAACGAATCTGTATGCGGGCAAACAGGTTGAAGATGCTCCTGTCGTGCTGGATGCAGGTCAAAGTAAATATGTTCATTATGCAATTCATGCCGATATGGATACTGTGCTGAACAGCATCAATGTGCTGACATCCGAAAGCTTCACGCAAGCAGATGCAGCAGGCAATGTAAAAACTTCAGCATTCACGATCGGGAAACTGAATGTGGAGATGCCTGGCGCTGCTGGTGCTACAGGCAGTTATACGTACGGAACGCCGATTACTTTTGAGAAATGGAATGACGTTATTAATCAGGATCTTGATGTAGCCCTGGTAGAACTGCATGTTACGGACAACAAAGATCAAGGCAGTAAAGTCGCTTTTGCTAAGTTTACTTTGACGAACAAGGGTGTAAGTGACATTCCTGTTCCCGCTTTCCAAACAATGCTTTCTAGCCCGACCGGCTATGACTACACAGGTTCCAGACAAAATGATGCACAGAAGTCGATCGCGCCAGGAACTTCAACGGTTGTCAGCTATGCATTTGTACTGCCTGTGTCTGAGACAAGCGATACATACACGATGAAGGTTCAAAACGAAATCAAAGGACAAACGGGCGGAGAATCCAAACCAACGTTCAAGTCAACGATTGCTTCCTACAAAGTAGCTGTACAGGAGCCAGAGGATAGACACGAAATCTCTTTGTATCCTTATACGGTTAATTTGAAAGACTACATGTTGTCTCAAATTACAGTGCCTGGACAAACGATTGCTCTGAATTACACCTACAAATTGCAGTTGTATATGGATCTCATTCGTGATCCTAAGGTGTTGGTAGACAATAGCTTCTCCAAATTGAAATTTGAGCTGGTTGATCGATCGGGCACGATTCTGGGCTCTAAAATCTTCCCATTCACCGGCACTGACCGCTTGGTCAATGGCAAACAAACGTTAACTTTCAGCAACTTAACGACAGATCAACTTCAAAATAATGTACTAGTTAATGTATATGAAGTGTTGAACACACCTTCAGGCGAAGTAGATCGACTGATTGCAGAGTTGAAATAAATAACAGAAGAGGGTGTCTCAATAGCCATGTACATGGTGGGGGCTCCCTCTTTGTTTTAAATGCTTGGATTTTCTGGTAGACTGTCTGATATCATGTCTGTAGGGTTACCGCTTACCCTTCCTGTTATTTTTTTAAATACAGATAGGCAAACGATTCGTAAAGCCATATAATTAGGAAGGACAATCAAAGTTATTCAGGAGGAAGGGAATCATGTCATTAATTGGAGAAGAACGCAAAGACTATATACTAAACCTGCTTAACCTTGAGGGCAAAGTAAAAACGACGGACCTGGTTGACAATCTGAATGTATCTTCTGAAACGATTCGCAGATATCTGGAAGAATTGGAAGAAGAAAACAAATTGAAGCGGGTATATGGCGGCGCTGTGAAAATCAATCTCTCCCGTGAGGAACCCTCCCATCTGAAGAGAGAAGTTTTGCATGCGGAAGAAAAACGAATCATTGGCCGTTCTGCAGCTACTTTAGTGGAAGATAACGAGGTCATTTTCATCGATGATGGATCAACGACTTTGCACATCATTGACTATTTGCTTAATAAGAAAAATATAACAGTACTTACAAATTCAGTTCCTGCTCTTTACCTGCTTATTGATTACAAGAACAAGGAACTCCTTTCCGGCGATATCTTCTTCATCGGAGGCAAAGTAAGTTCATTACAGTCTCGTGTTGTCGGCTCTATGGCTGAAAAAATGATCGAGAACTTTTATGTGGATAAAGCTTTTATTTCGATTGACGGCATTATGTTGGACAAAGGGATCACAGCTTTTGATGAAGATCGCGGACAATTTGCCAGGAAATTAATTGACCAATCGAAAATTAGCGTTGTGGTAACGGACAATTCGAAATTTGGGCAAGTACAATTTTACAAAATTGCGGACTTGAACAAGATCGATATTATCGTCAGCAATGTGGACGCTCCTAAAGAGTGGAAAGAACAGTTAGTGCAAAAAGATATTACCTGGATTCAGGCAGAATAGAAATTAGGTAGTGAGAGAAGCATCTGAGGCAGCGGCCTTGGGTGCTTTTTTGTGTTTCTTTCAACCATTTATCGGTAATTTTTCGACTTTTTTATGAAAATACTCCACTCTCAATTGAAGCGTTTACAGCTAAGATGAAAGCAGTAAACGATATTGAGGTGAACAACCAAAGTGATACATCCACTTGTACAAATGGAAGGTATTGATAAGCATTTCCCCGGCGTACAGGCGCTTTCCGGCTGCCAATTTGAACTAATGCCAGGTGAGGTCCATGCCTTGGTTGGTGAGAATGGTGCAGGAAAGTCGACCATGATGAAGATCCTGACCGGCATTTATCAGAAAGACGGCGGACGCCTCCTGTTGAAAGGGAAGGAGGTTCAGATTCCGGATACCAAAACCGCTCAACAACTAGGGATCAGCATCATTCATCAAGAGCTCAATTTGATACCCGATTTGACGATCGCTCAGAATATGTTCATTGGGCGGGAGCCGCGTAAAAAACTGCGATTTCTTTTAGATGAAAAGAAAATGAATGATGACACGAAGGCGCTTCTGGAACAGCTGAACCTGAACTTGGATCCGCGTATGAAAATATCGGAGCTGAGTGTCGCCAAGCAGCAAATGATTGAGATCGCCAAGGCGCTGTCTTTCCATTCCGAGGTGCTCATCATGGATGAACCGACTGCGGCGCTGACGGAAGCGGAAATAAACGAGCTGTTCCGGATGATTGAGAAGCTGAGGCATAACGGTGTAGGTATTGTGTATATTTCGCATCGCATGGAGGAGTTAAGAAGAATCAGCGACCGAATAACGGTCATGCGGGACGGGCGTTACATAACGACTGTGAAGACGCAAGAAACATCCATGAATGCGATCATTTCGATGATGGTTGGAAGGGAAATCGTCGTTGAGAAACGGCCAAGCTGGCAAGTCGGATCGCAGGATACGGTTTTGAAAGTCGAAAATCTAAGCCGAGGGAATGCCTTCAAGGATATTCATTTTACCGTGAATGCCGGTGAGATCGTGGGTGTTGCCGGTTTAATGGGAGCAGGCCGAACGGAGATGGCGCGAGCGATTTTTGGAGCCGATCGTATGGATACTGGTGAAGTCTATGTACACGGGAAAAAAGTGAATATTCGCGGAACACATGACGCGGTGAAACACGGGATCGGATATCTCTCCGAGGACCGCAAGCGATATGGACTTGTCGTGGATATGGAGGTGGGGGCCAACATTGCGCTGCCCTCTTTGAAGAAATTCCGCAACCGCATCGGGTGGATGAAGGATGGTCGCATTGAACAAGTATCAGGCCAATATGTAGAGTCTCTGAAAATAAAAACGCCGAGTGTGCAGCAGAAAGCGAAGTTTCTGTCAGGAGGCAATCAGCAAAAGGTCGTCATCGGGAAATGGTTGCATCGCGATTGCCAGATTCTTATCTTTGATGAGCCGACAAGAGGGATTGATGTGGGGGCAAAATCGGAGATTTATGCACTGTTAGAGGATTTAGCCAAGCAGGGAAAGGCGATTTTGATGATTTCCTCCGAGCTGCCCGAAATTTTACGTTTAAGCCATCGTGTGCTGGTGATGTGTGAAGGGCGAATTACCGGTGAGCTTCCAGGGGATCTGGCCAACCAAGAAGAGATTATGAAATTAGCAACAAGCCGCAATTAAGAAAGGATGGACATTCATGCAATTAAGCAGCTTGAAATCTTCAAAGCCTATGCTTCCAAAGACAGCGGCTACACAGAAATTGTTAGCTTTCGCCAGCTTGGCGCTCTTAGTTATTATTTTCTCGCTCTCCTCCAGCAATTTCTTGCAATTCACGAATATCGTCGGGATTCTTCTATCAACGGCTGTCATCGGTGTCCTGGCGTTAGGCTCAACGTTCGTTATTATTGCAGGCGGCATTGATCTCAGCGTCGGCACGGTCATGACTTTCTCGGCTGTGATGACCGGCGTGTTCATTACGAACTGGCATTTGCCGATTCCCATTGGCATTCTGGCAGGAATTTTGACAGGCGTCCTATGCGGATTGTTCAGCGGTTTTGCGGTAGCGAAGATGAATATTCCACCGTTTATTGCGACACTGGCCGTCATGATGATGACGAAAGGCTTGTCTCTCGTTATCTCGCATGCGAAACCAATTTATTTCAATGAAACACCTGCATTTCGTGAAATTGTGATGGGCACCGCGCTGGAGAAGGTGATTCCCGGCTTTGCAGTTCCGAATGCGATTCTGATCTTTTTCGGCCTTGCCATTGTTTCAAGCCTGGTGCTGACGAAAACGGTGATTGGACGCTATAACTTTGCATTAGGCAGCAATGAGGAAGCAACGCGGCTATCCGGTGTAAACATCCGTTTCTGGAAAATTGCCATCTATGTATTAACCGGTTTATTTAGCGGAATTGCGGGGGTCATGATCGCTTCGAGACTTGACTCCGCTCAACCGGCGCTTGGGATGGGGTATGAATTGGAAGCCATCGCGGCCGTCGTCATTGGGGGCACTTCGTTAAGCGGAGGCCAGGGTTCTATTCTCGGAACCGTGATCGGGGCTTTGATTATGAGTGTGATGACCAACGGTTTAAGGATCTTGTCCGTTCCTCAAGAATGGCAAACAGTTATCGTGGGTATTGTGGTTTTACTTGCGGTGTATGCAGACATTCTGCGTCGGCGTAAGGCGAGGTAATGACTTCAGGTATTCCTTCTTTGTAAGAATTCATATACCAAATTCCATGTAAAAGGGAGACGACAAAATGAAAAACAAAATGAGTAAAGTTGTCATGGTCACCGCTGCGCTTACACTTTCTGCATCTCTTCTCGCTGCTTGCGGCTCAAGCTCAACCTCCAGTACATCAACATCATCTTCAGCCAAACCTGCTTCTTCGAACGCTTCCAAACCTTATATTCCTGTGATTTCCAAAGGTTTTCAGCACCAATTTTGGCAAGCGGTAAAGCAAGGAGCAGAAAAAGCCGCCAAAGAATTCGACGTGAATATTACGTTCGAAGGCCCGGAAACCGAAGCGCAGGTCGATAAACAGATTGAAATGCTGCAAGCTGCGCTGGATAAAAAGCCAACCGCCATCGCTTTCGCAGCGCTGGACAGCAAAGCATCCGTTTCGCTTCTGCAGAAAGCGAAGTCCGCAAATATTCCGGTTATCGGCTTCGATTCCGGCGTAGACAGCGACATTCCCGTCACGACAGCAGCGACGGATAATAAAAAAGCCGCAGCGCTCGCCGCTGACAAAATGGCGGAGAAGATTGGCGATGCCGGTGAAGTTGCGCTTGTTGTGCATGACCAAACGAGCCGCACCGGCGTTGATCGCAGAGACGGCTTCGTCGACCAGATGAAAGCGAAGCATCCCAACATCAAAATCGTTGATATTCAATATGGCGGCGGCGACCAATTGAAATCAACCGATTTGGCCAAGGCGATCATTCAAGGGCACCCGAACTTGAAAGGTATTTTTGGAGCCAATGAAGGCTCGGCGATTGGTGTCGTCAACGCGGTGACGGAGCTCAAAAACGATAAGCTTGTCATTATTGGCTATGACTCGGGCAAAGCGCAAATTGACGCCATTAAGAGCGGAAAAATGGCTGGCGCCATTACTCAGGACCCGATCGGAATCGGCTATTGGTCCGTTAAGGCAGCAGTCATGGCTAGTAAAGGCGAAAAAGTAGAGAAGACCATCGATACAGGCTTCCATTGGTATGATAAAACAAACATTGACTCTGCTGAAATTAAGGTGCTGTTGTATAACTAAGTTTAGAGGAGGTTGCTCTTAAGCGGGCAACCTCTTTCTCTAAAAGAAATTCCAGGCCTCTACAGGAAATGTAAGCGTTATTCTCGAATAAAGTTGAGGTTCAGAGCGAATTTGTAAAACCTGAGGTGGTAAGGTGTATACCCTAATCATAGTTGATGACGAAGAAGCTGTACGGGAAAGTATTCGTGAGAAAATAGATTGGGAGGCCCATGGCTTTGAGTTAATTGGTTCTTATGGTGATGGGAGAGAGGCCTTGGATTCCCTCGAAATCCGTGTGCCGGATGTGATTATTACGGATATTTCGATGCCTCACATGGATGGGCTGGCGCTTGCCGCGGCCATTGCTGATCGTTACCGGGATATTACCGTCATTATTATGACGGGGTTCGGAGAATTCGAATACGCCAAGCAGGCCGTAAAACTGAAGGTTTATGAATATGTAATGAAACCCGTTGGCCATCACGAATTTACGGGTATTTTGCAGCATTTGAGAAAAGAGCTGGATGAGAAACGGTTAAGGAATGAAGATCTGTCCAGGCTGCAAAGCCAACTAAATATGAGCATGCCTTTATTGCGTGAGCAATTTTTAGAACGCATGGTCACCAGTGAAGTGAAGAAAGAGGAGATTCTGAATAAATTTGCTCTGTTTCATTTGTCACTCCCGGGGCCGCACTATATGGCGGCAACGCTAGACGTGGAAGAGTTTATGTACCCAATGGCTGCGAAAATAAGCTCGGAGACCGAATTGCTGCGGTTTGCCGTGTATAATATTGTTCACGAAATTTTTGAGTTAGAGCAAGGCGGTATTGTCTTTCGAACGAGAGACGAGCGAATCGGCATCATTTTCTCAGGTGAAATGCCTTATTTGATTCTGGCTGTCCAGAAATACGCGGAGCAAGCCCTGCAGTGCATAGAAAAGTATGTGAGAGTTCGCGTTTCGATTGGGATTGGCAGACCGTACCGGACGATGGAGGAGCTGTCCAAATCGTATTCCGAAGCGGGTTCGGCGCTCGATTATCGATTTATGGTCGGCAAAAATAAGATTATTTCCATTGAAGATATCGTACATGGGAAAGGCAAATTGCAGGTGCATCATGCAGAATGGGAGCGCAAGCTGATCGCAGCGTTGAAGACGGGGAATAAAGAGCTTTTCGCCAGGCTCTTGAATGACTGGATGCATGAGCTGCGCGCTTCGCAATCCTCGGTAGATCGCTGCTACATTTATGTGCAAAGGCTTCTTGTCGCCATCATTCAAGTATTTGAGGACTCCGGCCATGACGCCCTGGAGGCTGCGGATATTCTCGGACAGGTTCGAGCCTATAAAACCTTAGATGAAATAAAAGGGTGGCTGGAGTTGTTATGCCTGCAGTTGTTTGAACAGGTTATGATGAAAATGGCGCAAGATGTAGACTCTTTGTTGATCCGGTCTGAAGTGTATATTCTCGAAAACTATCAAAATGATAACTTATCGCTGAATGAAGTGGCCCAACACGTCTACATGAGCATGAATTATTTCAGCGGGCTGTTTAAGCAAAAGAAAGGCCAGTCCTTCATTGAATATGTCACATGGATACGCCTTGCCAAAGCAAAGGAACTGTTAACCGAGACGAATTTGAAAGCCTATGAAATTGCCGCGAAAATTGGATACAGTGACCCGCAGTATTTCAGCGTGATTTTTAAGCGGCATCATGGGATGACGCCCAAAGAATATAGATCAGCAAGCAGAGAGGGGAGCTCTCTTGAATAAAAGGCGTTTCTTTCGATTTAAAAGCATTCACACAAGCATAGCTGTCGCTTTCTCCTGTTTGATCATTGGCACTACGCTTATTCTGAGCTACAACACATACCGCCAGTCGTCGGACTCCGTTACCGAAAATTCGGTGCAGTATACGAATGAGCTGATTAATCAGGTTGGAACGACGATTGAGACGTATATTGATAATATGAAAAGTATTTCGTCCCTTCTATATAACAATGGGCAAATCAGACAGTATTTGACGATGACGGATCCACATTCAGAAGTCGGACAAAGCCTGGTCAACGCGATTGAAAGCTCCTTGCAAGTCATCGTTCAATCCAGAAATGACATTAGCGCAATTCTTTTTATAGGCTCCAATGGAGCTGTCATCTCCGACCGGGAGCAGAGCGCCCTGAAGAGTTATCCGGAGTTAATTGCGCAGGATTGGTATACGAAAGCGAAAAATGACGCCATCTATATTTCTTCCTCGGAAGTTGAACACGTCTATCACAACGAATATCCCTGGGTCATCTCCATGAGCCAGCAGTTTCGGGGCGACGATCGAATCAACAAGACCGGCGTGCTGCTGATCGATTTGAATTACACGATTATTAATGACCTCTGCAGCCATATTCAACTAGGCAAAAGAGGGTATGTGTTTATTGTCAATTCCGAAGGAGACCTCGTTTATCACCCTCAGCAGCAGATCATCCATACGAATTTGAAAAGTGAACCTATTGAAGCGATTCTGGCCTCGGGAGACGGGCAGTTATCATTGAAAGAAAATGATCATGAAAAAATCTTATCGATTCGAACGACGAATTTTGGTTGGAAAATTGTTGGTGTCACGTATCCCGAAGAGCTGGTTGGAAATAAAAAAAAGATGCAGCTGTCAACGGTTCTGTGGGGCAGCGTGTGTTTGATCATCGCGCTGGGCATTTCGATCGTGCTATCGTTTACACTCAGTCGGCCGATCAAGAAGCTGGAAGCGAATATGAAACAGGTGGAACAGGGCAACTTTGATATTCGGGCTGATATTACGCAAGCCGATGAGATTGGGAAATTAGCAAGGAGCTTCAATGTCATGCTGGTCAAAATAAAGGACCTCATGAAGCAAATTGTTCATGAAGAGGCGCTGCTTCGGACAAGTGAAATCAAAGCGCTCCAATCCCAGATCAACCCGCATTTCTTGTATAACACGTTGGAATCAATCATTTGGATGGCGGAAACGAACAAAATGAGAGAAGTCGTGAAAATGACCATGGCCCTCTCCAAAATGCTG
This sequence comes from Paenibacillus anseongensis, assembly GCF_009757995.1. Lineage (NCBI taxonomy): Bacteria > Bacillati > Bacillota > Bacilli > Caryophanales > Paenibacillaceae > Paenibacillus > Paenibacillus anseongensis. The sequence goes on along the minus strand of NZ_WSEM01000016.1, from coordinate 1,469,797 downwards.
CGTTACAGCATAGGCAAAGGGGAGCAAGAAGTTTCCGTATCCATGGAAATGGAGCACTTGGCTAACTATCTAACGGTGCAATCCATGCGATACACCAATAAATTTTCGTACGCGATTGAGGTTGAACCCGAACTGCAGGGCTGCCGTATGCTGAGGATAATGCTGCAACCGCTCGTGGAAAATGCAATTTACCATGGCATCAGGCGCATGGAAGAACGGGGGCATATCCGCATCGTAGGGCGGATGGTTGACGGCGTCATCCAAATTACGGTAAGTGATAACGGGCTAGGTATGGATAAAGCCAAGCTGCAAGGCTTGCTGGGAGCGGGACAAGGACCAGATTCGGAATCTTCCAAGGATCAGGGGCTAGGTGTTTGGAATGTGCATCATCGTATTCAGCTGTTCTATGGTACAGCGTATGGCTTGTCTTTCGAAAGCGAGCCGGAAGAAGGGACGACAGTCACATTGCGAATTCCTTGCTCCGAGTTGGAGGTGAAAGACGAATGAAGCGCTGGTTACTTTTAATTGTCATAGCGATCCTATCAATGGTTGTTTATGTGTATGGTTTAAAAGCGGCAGGTAAAAATAATCAGCCCATCGTTTTTGTGCCCAAGACCATTGATAAGCAAATTGAGTTTTGGCAGGTTGTCGAGCAAGGCGTCAATGCCGCTGCCGCAGAGATGGGGAGCACAGTGAAGGTTGTCGGCACAGACACGGAAAAAGATGTCGATGGTCAAATTCGGTTGCTGCGCGAAGTCATAGCGATGAAGCCGAAGGCGATTGTCTTGTCGGCTTTAGATTTCGAGCGAACGGTGCCTATTGCGCACGAAATTGTAAAAGCCGGCATTCCCTTAATTACCGTGGATTCCGGTCTTAAGGGAGGCATCTCCAAGTCGTTTATCGCCACGGATAATGTGGAAGCGGGGAAAAAAGCGGGTGAAGCGCTGATCCAGACACTGCCGAATCGCGGGCAAGTAGCTATTATTAATTTCATTAAAGGGTCATCTACTTCCATTGAAAGAGAAAACGGGCTTCGCTCTGCCATTCAAAGGGATACGGGCTTCCAAATCCTGAATACCTACTACAGCGAAGGTTCTTCGGAAAAAGCGTACGACATTACGATGCAGCTGCTGAAGGATTACCCGAATTTGCAAGGAATAGTCGGATTAAATGAGCCTTCGACCCTTGGCGCGGCCAAAGCGCTTCATGATTCGAAGAAGCCAGGAGAGATCAAGCTGATTGGCTTCGACAGTTCCATGGAGGAAATCGGTTTCCTGGAAGAGGAAATCATTCAGGCAATGGTCGTCCAGAAGCCGTTCAATATGGGCTATGTGGCATTGAAGACGGCGGTTCAACTGAGCAGTGGGCAGAAGGTGGAAGGAAGGATCGATACGGGGTCGGAGGTTATCTGGAAAACGAACATGTATACGAAACCGAATCAGAAGCTGCTTTTTCCAATCCTGGATAAGCGTCCTTAGTGGATGCTTTCAGGATTTTTTCTTTTCGACAGCATTTGACACCAAATTCTTCCAAAAAAAGTTGTTGCATTTTCCAATATTACACGGTACGATACAGATAATAGTTAAGCGCTTACATTGCGAGCGACCACGATTAAATCGGTTTAACAAAATCCATACCATACGTTTAATTCCACTCAAAAGAGGAGATTACCCGACTGTTATGTACGTTGTTAAACCGGTTTAATTTGTTGTTTATCGTTTTTTTAATGCTTTTTAAAGAAAGCGCTTTCCCTGTTCTCCGCATACTTAAACCGGTTTAAGCTTAAGTCTATCTAGGGGGTGGAAGGGAACCAATTTCCAGTTCGTGATGAGGAAGATTGAAGTACCAGATGAAAGATGGAGGGGATAGGTTTGAAAATGAATCGCATATTTATGGGCATGATGCTGATGGTGTCTGCTGTTGTTTTTGCTGCCTGCGAGAGTGCAAGTGAAGTTAGTCCAATGGCAAGCTCATCTGTTAAAGAGGCAACGACGGCTCCCGTAGCACCCGCTCCTGCAAAGACAGACGGATTCAAAGAAGCTCCTATGCTGACTAAGCTAGTGAGCGCAGGGACGTTAAAGCCAGTGGCTGAGCGTATGCCTGCCAAGGAAGATATCATGGTCGAAACCGTATCCGAGGAAATTGGCAAATACGGCGGAGATTGGAAGATGCCATGGACCGGACCAAATGACCGGTGGACTGTAGGTCAACCTACAGAGGAAGCTCTGTTTCGTTTTAAAAAAGATGGAAGCACGATTGAACCTAATGTGGCCAAAAGCTATGAGGTTAACAAAGATTCTACCGAATTTACGATTCATTTAAGAAAGGGTATGAAATGGTCGGACGGGGTGCCTTTTACCGCCGATGACGTGCTGTTTTACTGGGAGCATATGCTGACCAAAGAAACGTTCGGTAAAAAAATATATGACGCTTATTATTCCGTAGATCCTGTATCCGGGGAGAAGGCTTTGGCGACGGTTACGAAGGTAGATGACTACACCTTTAAGGTTGTGCATAAGTATCCAAGCGTACAATTCCTGGAACGTGTTGCGATAGATAACAAATGGTTCTTCGCGCCGGCGCACTTCCAAAAAACGATACTCCCTGAATTTGTAGGTCAAGAGAAGGCACTTGAGATTGCGAAAAAATGGGGCTTCGAAGACGTAAAAACATTCTTAGTCGCAACAGGCTACTATTATTGGGTTAATCCGCAAATCCCGACATTGCGGGCTTGGGTGGCCAAAAATGACCCCAACAGCGATCAGTTTATTATGGAACGTAACCCCTATTACTGGAAAACGGACAAAGAGGGTAATCAGCTTCCGTATATGGATCGTATCGTTGCTACCAAAGTACAGGATCCTGCTCAACGTATTCTAGGTGCGCTCGCTGGAGATTACAATTTGCTTGACTTCGATTTTAAAGACTTTACTGTGCTCAAGGAGAATGAGAAAAAAGCAGGATTCCGCGTTATGTCTTGGACGACGCCAAATTGGTCGAGCGCTGGCCTGCAGTTGAATCAGACGATTGCAGATCCAAATCTGCGCAAGCTGTTTCAGGATATTCGATTTAGAGAGGCCCTGTCGGTTGCTGTAGATCGGAAAGAGATTTCGGAAATCGTAACGAATGGCTTGGGCGCTCCTCAGCAGGCATCGGTTCCTGAAGGGCTGGTTGGCTACCAAGCAGGATGGGCAGATCAGTGGAGTAAGTTCGATGTGAATCGAGCTAATCAGCTGCTGGATGAGATTGGCTTGACCAAACGCGATAAGAATAATTTCCGTCTCAATGCAGATGGTTCTGATCTAACCATTACGATCATTGAAGGCAGTACGAGTACAGCAAGCTTCCTTGAACTTGTCAAAAAGTATTATGAGGCAGTGGGCATTAAAGTAGACCTTAAAGTTGTGGATCAAGGAACTCATCAGGAACTCAAATACGCTAACAAAATTCCTGCGACGACTGAAAATATCTCACTTGTTAACGTAGCATTCCGTCCGGATACGCTCGTTCCTCTGCGGGTGCTGACGCCTTGGTATGGACATTACGGGTTGTACTCGTCTTCCAATGGCAAAGAAGGTGTCAAACCGGAAGGCGATGTAGCTTTAATTCTCGACTACTGGAACAAAGTTAAAGCGTCAACAAGTAAAGAGGAGATCGAGAAGTGGAGCAATGAGATTGTGAAGCTGCATCAGAAAAATCAGTGGATTATCGGCTACGCTGGTCCTACACCGCGCCTTGTAGTAGCTTCCAATAAAATGGGCAACGTACCCAAAGACTTAGTTTATTCCGATGAATTCCGCAGCTTGGGGCATGGTCATCCCGCGCAATTTTTTATCAAACCATAAATAAGTTTTGGGCGAAAATAGGGGGATCCCGAATCCCCCTGTATCGTTCAGCGTTATTCTTGAATTAAACGGAGAGGATAGGGTAGAGATGCTTCACTATATTTTAAAAAGAATCGTCTTGGTTATACCGGTTATTTTCTTTATCTCCATGATTGTTTTCTACATTATTCAGCTTCCACCAGGTGACTACGTGTCGACTTATGCGGCTAAAATGTCGGTTGCCGGTGATGTCATGTCAGACGCCGATATAGCTGCAATGCGAGCAAGTCTGAAATTGGATCAGCCCTGGTTTTTTCAATATCTGGCTTGGATGAGCAATATGATAACGAACTTCGACTTCGGCTATTCTTTCAGCTATAACAAGCCGGTTACGACGGTTATCTCGCAATATATGGGGTTAACAATTGTCGTCTCTTTGGTGACAATGGCATTCACATACGCAGTGGCGGTTCCGATCGGTATTTACTGCGCTGTAAAGCAATATTCGATTGGTGATTATATTTTTTCGGCTGTTGGCTTTCTTGGCATGGCAACGCCGCATTTTTTGATGGCCATCATCTTAATGTATTTGTCGTATGTTTACTTTGGCGATCCCTTATTAGGTCTCTTTTCAAGTGAGTTCGTTCATGCAGGCTGGTCGTTCGATAAGGTATTGGATTTACTCAAGCATATGATCATTCCTGTTATCGTCATTGGGTTAGCGAATACGGCAGAATTGATTCGAGTTATGAGAGGCCAGATGCTGGACGAATTGAATAAGCCAAATGTGGTGACGGCGAGAGCAAAGGGCTTATCGGAAACAAAAATATTAATCAAATATCCGACCCGTGCAGCTATGAATCCGATCGTGAGCACAATTGGTTGGTCACTGACCTCTATATTTACAGGTTCTACCATTACGGCGATTGTTCTCAATCTTCCCATCCAAGGGCCGGTCATGTATAACGCTCTCTTAGCGCAGGATATGTACTTGGCGGGTACATGGCTGTTGTTTATGGCTGTTTTGACAGTTCTGGGTACATTGATTTCAGATATTTTATTGGCATGGCTCGATCCAAAAATTCGCACAGAGTTCAGAGGTATGTGACCATGAAAACGATTCCAATTATCGGAAGACAGAAGATAACGCCAATAAAAGAAGCTCCCAAAAGTGATCTTTCCCACAGCTCACAATGGAGGCTCATGTATCGTCGTTTAAAAAAGCATAAATTGGCCCGGATTAGCCTGGCGATTCTTGCATGCTTTTATGTAGCGGCCCTATTTGCACAGTTTATTGCGCCTTATGGTTTGCAAAGTTATGACAGTAAATACGTGAACGCTCCACCAGTGAAAGTGAGCTTTAAGGACGCAGATGGCCAGTTCCATTTGAGACCGTTCGTGAATGAGCTGAAATCAGGAAGAGATCCTGTGACACTCCGTAAAATATTTGTGCAGGACGAGAACGTTCGTCATCCTGTTCGTTTCTTTGTAGAAGGTGAAACCTACAGGTTTTTAGGACTGTTTTCTACAAATATTCATCTATTTGGCGTCGATGCGCCGGGACGTATCTTTTTATTCGGTACGGATGGTATGGGCAGGGATTTACTTTCCCGTGTATTTCTGGGGAGCCAAGTTTCATTAAGCATTCCTCTCATCGGCGTATCAATAAGCTTCGTTTTGGGATTATTTATCGGAGGGGTGTCCGGTTATTTCGGAGGTTGGTTAGACTCGATTATACAGCGGAGTATTGAAATTATTCGCTCATTTCCGACGCTACCTCTCTGGATGGCATTGTCAGCCGCCATTCCCGCCAGGGTTCCTATCGTTACGATGTATCTGTATATTGTTATCATTTTCGCCTTTATCGGGTGGACGGAATTAGCTAGGGTTGCGAGAGGAAAGTTCATATCTTTGAAAAATGAGGAGTATGTGTTGGCAGCCAAAATTGCCGGCGTGAGTGACGCGAAAATTATTATTAGACATCTATTGCCTGGTTTTATTTCCTATTTGGTTGTGGCAACGACCTTAGCCATACCTGGCATGATTCTTGGTGAAACCGCAATGAGCTTTCTGGGGCTCGGAATACGCTCGCCTGCAACGAGCTGGGGCGTTCTTCTCCAAGAAGCACAACAGATCGAGAATGTTGCTTTGTATCCCTGGAAACTGATTCCTTTAGGTTTTGTCATTGTGACGGTTTTAACCTTTAACTTTCTAGGCGACGGATTGCGCGATGCTGCCGATCCATACAAGAAGTAATACACTCTAGTCCAAAGCGAGGGGATAGTATGACATCGCAAGCCACCGTTTCACAATCTGAACGCCCCCTTCTGTCTGTCCAAGATCTCAGGATTCACATTCAAATGGATAATGGAGAAATGAAGGCTGTTGATGGCGTTGACTTTGATATAAAAAAGGGGAAGACGCTGGGCCTTGTTGGCGAGTCAGGCTGTGGGAAAAGCTTGACGAGCAGAGCGATTATTAGCATTAATCCCAAAGAGTGCGAAACCACAGGAAAGATCGTGTATCACTCCGAATCGGAGAAAGCCTTAAATCAGTTGGATTTGTTATCGTTACCTACACGGAGTAAACAAATACGTTCCATTCGTGGCAGGAAAATAGCGATGATTTTTCAAGAGCCGATGACTGCTTTTTCACCGATGTACACGATTGGAAATCAGATTATGGAAGCTATATTAATCCACCGAACGAAGAACAAAAAAGAGGCTAAAAAAATCGCGCTTGAAATGCTTGGCAAAGTCGGAATCTCGGATCAGGAGAAACGTTTTGACCAATTTCCGCATGAATTCTCCGGGGGGATGCGTCAACGGGCGATGATTTCAATGGCCTTGTCCTGCAACCCGGAATTGCTAATTGCCGACGAGCCTACTACTGCGCTTGATGTCACGATTCAAGCACAAGTGTTGGAGCTTATGAAAGAGCTTCAACGTGAATTTGGTATGGCTATCCTGCTGGTCACTCATGATCTTGGGATTATTGCCGAAATGTGTGATGAAGTAGCTGTTATGTACTTGGGGAAAATAGTTGAACAGTCGACAGTGAAGGAAATTTTCAATAACCCCAAACATCCTTACACCAAAGGGCTGCTCAAATCCATGCCCAAGTTATCCGGAAACAGGCATGCAAGGTTGGAATCCATCGATGGAACAGTTCCCATGGCAACCAATATGCCGCCGATGTGCGGTTTCTACGAGCGCTGTTCAGATCGAATCGAGGGTGTATGCAATAGGCAAAACGTTCCCAAAACGTATGTCTCCGATAACCATATGGTGAGATGTTTTCTCTACAAGGCTGAGGGTGAGGGTGAGGGAGAATAAGAATGTCTAAACCAATTTTGCAAGTAAATCAATTGAACAAGGATTTTCAAGTGAAATCCAAAAACAAGCTGTTTAGCAAACCTTCCTCCATCCGCGTGCTGAATAATGTTTCTTTTGAGCTTTTGGAAGGAGAGACATTAAGCATTGTTGGTGAGTCGGGCTGCGGTAAAACGACATTAGGACGTTGTATTGTGAGAGGGATGGATGCAACATCCGGGCAAGTTCTCTATCATCCGGAGGGAGAAGAGCAAGTCGACTTTCTGGGATTAAGGGGAAAAGCATTCAAGAAATATCGGAAAGATATTCAAATGATTTTTCAGGACCCTTTTTCATCTCTTAGTCCTAGGATGAGCGTGTATGACATTATATCCGAACCTCTTTTGGCCAATTTCAAGTTGTCGAAATCGCAATTGGATGAGAAAGTAACGTTCATCGCTGAAAAAACGGGTTTAAATGTCAGTTATCTCAAACGTTATCCTCACGCATTCTCCGGCGGACAGAGGCAGCGCATAGCGATTGCAAGATCTCTCATTTCCCAGCCAAGACTCATTGTCTGCGACGAAGCAGTGTCGGCCTTGGATGTCTCGATTAAAGCGCAAATTATTAATCTGCTGAAGGATTTGCAAGAGCAGCTTCAAATTACTTATATCTTCATTTCTCATGATTTATCTATCGTACAAAACATATCCGATCGGGTCGCGGTCATGCACCTGGGTAAAATTGTAGAGCTGGCGCCTGTTGATTCGTTATTTACCCATCCGATGCACCCGTACACCGAAGCGCTTTTGTCAGCCGTACCAGAGCCAGATCCCGATACGAAGAAGGATCGGATTATTCTGGAAGGAGAAGTTCCTAATCCGGCTAATCCTCCAAGCGGTTGTCATTTTCACCCAAGATGCAGGTATAAAACGGACAAATGCGTGCAGCAGGAACCTGAGCTGCAAACTGTGGACAATAACCATTTTGCTGCGTGTCACTACGCAAACCAATTAAATTTGAGAGGTGTCATTCATGAATCCTAATACGACGAATAGTTCAGCACCGAAGAAATTGATTGTTTTTCTGGATTGCGGCGATACCATTATCGATGAAGGCACGGAAATTAGAGATGATCACGATATTGTCATTCAAGCTAATGTGATTCCAGGAGCCGATGTCATGGTAAAAACGCTGGCTGAACGGGGGTATACATTAGCGATTGTAGCCGACGGCAATGCGCAATCCTTCAAAAATATTTTGACGCAAAATGGCTTGTACGATTATTTTACGACGATGGTGTATTCGGAGACGGTCAAAGCCTCCAAGCCAAGTCCTCGGATGTTCAAAGCAGCGATTGGCGCACTGGATCTCAGCGAGCAGGATTGCTACCGTATTGTCATGGTCGGCAACAACTTGAGCAGGGATGTTAAAGGGGCTAACCAAATGGGAATCACGAGCGTCTTCTTGAGCTGGACGCCTCGTTATCCGAAGCTGCACGCAGACGAAAGCGAAATCCCTCAATATACAATTAGTCACCCACTGGAGTTAATTGAATTAGTCGAGCAGCTCAATGACAAATTAGCATAAATGGATGGTTTTCTGAAGGGATGTTAATAAGGATATGGCTAAAATAGATGACGTTGCCAAATTAGCTCAAGTTTCGAAGGGAACTGTTTCCAATGTTTTTAGCCAAAAGAGGCCTACAAGTAATGAAGTGAAAGAGCGAGTATTACGTATTTCCAAGCAGCTGAATTATGTGCCGAATCATATCGCACGCAGCTTGGTGACGAAGAAAACGATGGCGATCGGGTTAACCATTCCGCATGGTAACTTCTTTTTTAGCGCATTTCATACGCAATTTATCAATGGGGTCATTCTCGAAGCCTCTTATTACGGATACCGGGTGCTGCTTGATATGATTCCTCTGCAAAAGGTTCAAACCCCTTTCTTGTCTAGTTATCCAATCGATGGGGCTGTTGTCATGAGACCAACTACCAATGATGAGCGAATACATCTGATGGCTTCCGAAAATATTCCATTTGTAACGGTTGGCAGGGTTATGAATCCAACGGTTCTTAATGCTTATAGTGTGGATAACGACAATCAAGCGGTTAGTTATCATATTTGTAAATATTTAATTGAAAAAGGTCACCGAAATATCATGTTTTTAAATGCCAACGAGTTAATGACAGTATCCATTGATAGAAAAGAGGGCTTCATCAAAGCGATGGAAGATCACCATCTTCACGTAGAAGATCACATGATCCATCATAAGCCTGATTTAAGTTCAAACGTATACATGGATTATGGCTACGAGGAAACGATGACTACTTTAGGGAAGCTTGGGAAAGGTGTAACCGCGATCATTGCGGATGATGACCGCACGGCCTTCAGTGCCCTCAATGCAATGAAAGATCTTAATCTCAAAGTCCCTGAAGATGTTTCAGTCTTCGTTATCTGCGGTGATCTTTCCATGATGGTTCAATCAAACCCGTCTCTAACCAGTATGGATTTGCAGCCTTCGGAATTAGGTGCTCAATCTGTCAGATTGTTAATGAAACAATTAGGTGTGCTGCCTAATGACTTCCAAAGAAATGTCATTATTCAAAGTAAAATAGTTGAAAGAAATTCTTGCTCCACGCTGGGGAACTTGGTTAAATGAATAAAAGGTCTGCTCCGAAACGGGGGCAGACCTTTTATTCATTCGTAGGAAGTCTTCCGATTAGCCCGTATAGTTCAGTGGAGGCTCTGCGTGATGTTAATGTTATATTACGTGACATTAAAGTGTTGACACAATTGTGGGGGAAAGCTTATAATCCTATTATAAAAACAACAAAAAACAATTAAAATCAATTAATTAAAGTTGTTTTTATGTTTGTTAATGAAGCAAACGATGTGGGGGGGATCATTGATCGGTTAGTCGATCAGCGAAAACGACGTTTTGCATCCAGACCATACAAAATTAAAGTAGAGAGAAGCGTGTGTCTTATCGGAAGGAACAGATTATAACCAGGAGAGGAATCGGAACAATGAAAAAATTAACTAGAGGTTTAGTCGTTGCGGTTACATTTGTTTCTTTATTATCGGCATGTGGTAAATCCGCAACCATCCAAGAGTCGACACCCGGAGCAGTCACAAGTCCTGCTGGAACAGGAAGTATAGATTCAACCAGTAAGGAATTGACAGTATATACGGCACTGGAAGATGATGCGATCAAGAACTATCTAGCTAGTTACAAGAAGAAATATCCTGATATTAAACTTAACATTGTCCGAGATTCGACGGGGGTAATCACGGCTAAGCTGCTGGCCGAGAAAGATAATCCGCAAGCAGATATTGTGTGGGGATTAGCGGCAACAAGCTTACTGGTGCTAGATCAGAACAATCAGTTAGAACCTTATGCTCCGCAAGGGGTAGAACGCGTACTGCCTGAATTTAAAGATAAAAATGTACCGGCGCATTGGGTGGGTATTGATGCATGGGAAACAGCTTTTATCGTCAACAAAACAGAGATGGCTAAGCGTAAATTGCCAATTCCTGAATCATATGCCGATTTGATTAAGCCGGAGTATAAAGGGCTTATTACCATGCCTAACCCCTCTTCCTCAGGCACAGGCTTCTTGACGGTATCCGGATTGATCCAATTGGAGGGCCAAGAGAAGGCTTGGAACTATATGAACAAACTGCATGACAATGTTGCTATGTATGTTCACTCCGGGTCGAAGCCGGCCAAGTTGGCGGGGACGGGCGAGTACCCAATCGGCATTTCTTTTGGATATCGCGGTTTGCAGGAGAAAAAGAACGGTTCTCCGGTCGAGGTTGTGTTCCCGAAGGAAGGCTCCGGGTGGGATGTAGAAGCCAATGCACTTATTAAGAAGAAAACGATTAAACAAGTGTCTCAGCAGTTCCTGGACTGGGCAATTACAGATGAAGTTATGAAAGAATACAACAAAAATTATGCCATTTTGGCAATCAAAACCGACAATTCACAGCTTCCTGAAGGCTACAAAGTCGATCCGATGAAACAATTGATCAAAAATGATCTCAACGATATTGCGAAGAATCGGGCAAGTATTCTGGCTGAATGGGATCAACGTTATAACACGAAGAGCGAGCCGAAATAACCCGCCATCAAGTTAATGAAACGGCTGCTGTCCGGATCTGCCGGGGTCAGCAGTCGCTTCCTTCTCAAATCTAAGTTCAAGGAGGCAGCTTATGCCAGAAGCCTATTTATCCATTCAAGGTGTGAACAAAACATTTGACTCCTTTACAGCGCTTAGAGAAATAAATATTGATATTAAAAAGAATGAATTCATTTGCTTGCTTGGCCCAAGCGGATGTGGCAAAACAACCTTGCTGCGCATTATCGCCGGTCTTGAGAAACCGACGCGCGGGCGAATCACGGTTGGAGGCAAGGACATCACAGATTTGCCGCCATCCAAACGAAACTTCGGCATGGTCTTTCAATCTTACGCATTATTTCCAAATTTAACGGCTGCTCAGAATGTGGCTTACGGCTTGCAGGGGAGGAAACTTACGAAGAAGGAAATTAACGACAAAGTAAGCGAGGCGCTTTCACTAGTCGATTTACTACATTTGAAAGAACGTTATCCAGCCCAGCTTTCAGGAGGCCAACAGCAACGCGTTGCACTTGCCAGAGCTGTTGTTTTATCGCCTGATTTTCTCTTGCTGGATGAACCATTATCAGCGTTAGATGCCAAAGTGAGGACCAAACTGCGTGAAGAAATTTGCAGCTTGCAAGAAAAGTTGGGCATTACAACCATTATGGTCACACATGATCAAGAAGAGGCATTGACCATGGCGGATCGGATTGTCGTTATGAATAATGCTGAAATTATGCAAGTGGGAAGCCCTCAGCAAGTGTATGATCAACCGGAATCGCCTTTTGTAGCGGATTTTATAGGTTCCATTAATTTCTTGGCCTACGGGCCTCGCAAAGGAAACTTGCCACTCACCAATTTTGCCGTCAGACCCGAACATATTCGTATTTCTTCTTCAGGTTCAGGATACCAGGCTGTGGTTAAGCACATGGAGTTTAGAGGTCCGTTTTATAGATTGATTTTGCAGCCCATTCGTGAGCTGAAAGATCTGCTAGGAAATCAGCTGCTTTCCGTAGATGTCTCTGCACAGCATGCACACAAGTTAAACTTGATGAAGTTTGCTGAAGTATCTGTTGAGTTTCCGCAAGAGAGAGTCATTACCTTTACACCGGATGATGTGGTGATCGCGTGATGGAGAAGCAAAGCGCTGCCTGGACACCGTCTGTTCGCCGAAACTGGGGAGAAATCCTCAATTTGCAAAATTTCCTAATCGTCGTACTCGTTATTACATTGTCGTTTACGATTTTAGTACCGCTCTGTTTGCTGTTCAGTAAAGCTTTTTTCAATACGAATGCAGAATTCATCGGGATCCAGAATTTCATCAAGTATTTTACGACACCTTCCTTGGCGCAATCCTTATGGAATACGGTATGGGTTTCGTTGCTTTCTACTGGGATTGCCGTGACCTTGGCATTCCTATATGCGTATGGGATTAGCCGGACGGCGATTCGAGGTAAAGCCTACTTGCATTATGTCGCCATGCTGCCGCTTTTTGAGCCGACCATGATGCACGGAATTGCTTTAACGTATCTTTTTGGCAATCAGGGCATTCTGACATCCGGTTTTTTTGGATTATTGTCCGGCGGTATTCATATCCCGATTTACGGTCCAGTGGGAATTGTTATTTCTGAAGTCATTTATTTGTTTCCGCAAGCGTTCCTCATTTTTATTACCGCTTTATCCATCACGGATCAGCGGCTGTATGAAGCGGCGGAGACATTAGGGGCAAGTAAGGTAAGGATGTTCCTGACAGTTACCTTGCCTTCGGTCAAATATGGATTAATCAGTGCAATCTTCGTTTGTTTCACGGCTTGTTTTACGGATTTCGGGGCGCCGCAAGCCATTGGCGGTAAATTCAACGTACTGGCCACGGATATTTATAAGCAAGTCATCGGACAGCAAAATATGTCAATGGGCGCTACAGTGGGCATTTTGTTAACCATTCCGGCAATCATCGCTTTTGTTGTTGACCGAATGGTCGAGAGAAAACAGCGTTCCATGCTTTCTTCCAAGTCAACTCCCTATCGGATAGCCGGGGGGAAAGCTCGAGACACCATCTTTCAATTGTTCGGAGTAGTCATTTCGATTTTAATTCTCATTCCCTTAATAACAATCGCATGTGCTTCATTAATTAAAGTTTGGCCTTATAACTTAAATTTCAGCTTCAAACATTATGATTTCTCCGGTGTCGCAGGCTCAGGACTTGATCCGTTCTGGACCAGTTTGCAGGTGTCGTTTTTTACAGCAATCGTTGGGACCATCGTCACGTTTTTATTCGCCTATCTCATTGAGAAATCGCGTCATTTGAACGGGCTTAGGCAGATTGGTTATTTTCTGTCGGTACTACCGCTAGCGCTGCCAGGGATGGTCATAGGTTTGGCTTACATTTTCTTCTTTAATAATCCGAACAATCCCATGAACTGGATTTATGGATCGATGATTATCCTTGTACTCGCCAATATCACTCATTTCTATGGCGTGCCGTTCATCACGGCGACGACAGCCTTGAAGAAGCTGGATAAAGAATTCGAGCTAGTTTCAGAATCGATGCGCGTGCCATTTTACAAAACATTGCTGAGAGTCACGGTTCCTATGTGTCTACCGGCAATTATAGAAATTGCCATGTACCTCTTTGTCAACTCCATGGTTACGGTTTCTGCTGTAGTATTTCTGCGGTCAGCGGATTTGAACTTAGCGGCAGTAGCGCTGGTGAGCATGGAGGATGCAGGTGATGTAGCAGCAGCGGCAGCTATGGCGGTGCTCATCGTGATTACGAATATTATCGTAAGACTGCTTTACACGCTTATTTCCAAAAAAGTTAGAAAGAAAACGGAAGCTTGGCAAATTCGAAAGTAGCCGCTAAGAACAAACAATGAGGCAGTTGTGCAAGGAGGTTCACGTTCGTGTCACTTATCGGGGAAGAACGTAAGGAGTATATCCTTAATCAGATCAATGCCGAAGGCAAAGTGATTACCAATGAGCTTGTCGAGGTGCTCCAGGTTTCTTCGGAGACTGTACGCAGGTATTTGGAGGACCTTGAAGAGGCTAACAAGCTGAAGCGGGTCTACGGCGGAGCGGTGAAAGTGAATCGTTCCCGGGAAGAACCCTCCCATTTGAACAGAAAAGTACTGAATGTGGAGGAGAAACGTAAAATAGGCAAATGGGCTGCAGCTCTTGTCCAGGACAATGAAGTGATTTTTATCGATGATGGCTCGACGACAATGCAGATGATCGAACACTTGCTTGATAAGCAAAATCTCACGATCTTGACAAACTCCATTCCTGCACTTCATTCGCTAATTGAGTATAAGAACAGGGAGTTGTACGCCGGGGAAATATTTTTCATCGGAGGCAAAGTAAGCTCTTTGCAATCCAGGGTTGTTGGCTCATTGGCGGAGAAAATGGTGGAGTACTTCTACGCGGACAAAGCGTTTATCTCCATCGATGGGATGATGATTGACAAAGGAATCACCTCTTTTGATGAAAAACGTGGTCAATTAGCGAAGAAGATGATGGAACATGCCAAAGTGAGCATTGTGGTATCCGATCACTCCAAAATAGGCATGGTGCAATTTTATAAAATGGCGGATTTGCGGGATATCGATGTCATCGTCAGTAATGTTCCTGCACCGGAAGAATGGGAAGTTGAACTGGAACAAATGCATGTCGAGTGGATCACATCAGAATAAATATTGATTTGCGAACTAAGAGAGGGATGGTAATGATGCCGAAAAATTATGAAGGTCGTATTCAAGCTGTTATTTTTGATTGGGCAGGGACGATGGTTGATTATGGATGTTTTGCGCCACTGGACGTATTCCTGCGGATATTTGAGAAACGGGGCATTGCCATTACAGCTGAAGAAGCACGCGGTCCGATGGGACTATTGAAATGGGATCATATCCATACCTTATGCAGCATTCCGAGAATCGCTCAGTTGTGGAAAGATAAATTCGGGGCTCTGCCGACGAATGCGGATGTGGATGATCTGTATGCCGATTTCGAACCTTTGTTATTTGAAATTTTACCGAATTATACGGATCTGATCCCTGGCGCACTGGACTTAGTGAAGGAACTGCGGAACAGAGGGCTGAAAATTGGCTCTACAACTGGATACACGGCGGAAATGATGGAAGTGGTGAGCCGGGAGGCCAAGTTGAAAGGGTATGAGCCGGATTCCTTGGTTACTCCTTCCGAAGTGAAAGCCGGACGGCCGTATCCGTGGATGTGTTACGCGAATGCTGCGAACTTAGGGGTTTATCCGTTCCAGGCGATTGTCAAAGTAGGCGATACGGTCAGCGATATTCAAGAGGGTGTTAATGCCGGGGCTTGGAGTGTAGGGGTTGTAAAAGGAGGAAGCGAGCTCGGTCTTACCGAGGAGGAAGTCAATACGATGCCGGCTGCGGAATTGGCAGCGAAAATGGCCGTTGTCGAAGAACGGTTCCGTCAAGCCGGGGCTGATTATGTGATTCCGACGATCGGCGACCTTGTGAAAGTCATTGACGATATTAACGCCCGGTTAGCAAAAAGCGGACAATAGATGAATAAAACGAAGGAGGACGTAACGATGAATATTGATTTAATTGAGGATAACCCGTATTTGCTTTTGACACCTGGCCCCCTCTCGACGAGCAAAAGGGTAAAAGCGGCGATGCTGAAAGACTGGTGTACATGGGATGATGATTATAATCGAATTGTGCAGGATATTCGCACTAAACTTGTTCAATTAGCGACCAAGGAGACGTCGCTTTATACCTCCGTTCTTATGCAGGGCAGCGGTTCATTTTGTGTAGAATCTGTGATCGGAAGCGTTATTCCACAGGATGGCAAAATTCTGGTTATGGCAAATGGCGCTTATGGCCAACGGATGGCCCAAATGGCGAAAATGCTGAATATTCCGCTCGTTCTCCTGGATAACGGGGAGGTTCATCCTCCAGACTTGGATCAACTGGAATATACGCTGCGCAAAGAAACGGATATCACACATGTAGCTGTTGTTCATTGCGAGACGACGACAGGCATGTTGAACCCGATAGAAGCTGTTGGCCGCATCGTCAAAAAATATAACAAAACTTATATCGTAGATGCCATGAGCTCCTTCGGCGGAATTCCGTTGGATATCGCGGAACTACAGATCGATTTCTTGATCAGCAGCGCTAACAAATGTATCCAGGGTGTTCCCGGATTCGGTTTTATTATTGCCAAAATTGATGAAATGAAAAAGTGCGCCGGATGGGCGCGTTCCCATTCCCTCGATTTGTTCGACCAATGGGATAAAATGGAAAAATATAATGGAAAATGGCGTTTTACATCGCCAACTCACGTTGTCCGTGCTTTCTATGAAGCACTGAAAGAACTGGCGGATGAAGGTGGCGTTGTCGCCAGGTACAATCGTTACAAAACAAGCCAGCGGGCACTCGTCAAAGGAATGAAGGTCCTCGGTTTTGAGACCTTGCTGCCGGAGGCGCAGCAATCACCGATCATCACTTCTTTCCTGTATCCGGGAAGCGATCAGTTCCAGTTCCAAACGTTATACGAGAAGTTGAAGCGCAGAGGTTTTGTGATTTATCCGGGGAAAATTACGAACGCCAACACGTTCCGAATTGGCAACATCGGTGAAGTGGAAGCGGCTGATATGATTCGTCTTGTGGATGCCATACAGCAAGAACAATTTTGGACATAGGCGAAGGAGAGGCGAGAGTATGATTATTGGTGTGCCGAAGGAAATTAAAAACAATGAAAATCGAGTTGGGATTACACCTGCGGGTGTGGCCACTTTTAAACATTACGGACATGAGGTTTGGATTGAAGCCGGCGCTGGTTTGGGGAGCGGCTTCGAAGATGAGGAATATTTGACGGCAGGCGCCATAATCGTGCCTACGGCTGCGGATGCTTGGTCGGCGGATATGGTGCTTAAAGTAAAAGAGCCACTGGCAGAGGAGTATGGGTTTTTTCGGGAAGGTTTGATTCTGTTCACTTATCTGCATCTAGCGGCAGAATCCGAGTTGACCCGGGCGTTAACGGACAAGAAAGTTGTCGCAATCGCATATGAAACGATTCAACTAAATAACGGTTCCCTTCCGATTCTGACCCCGATGAGTGAAGTAGCCGGCAGAATGTCTATTCAAATCGGCGCACAATTTTTGGAAAAGTCCAAGGGTGGAAAAGGTATTCTTCTTGGCGGAGTTCCTGGGGTAGCGCCAGCTGAAGTCGTCATTATCGGTGGGGGCGTAGTGGGGACGCAAGCGGCGAAAATGGCGGTGGGTCTAGGAGCGAGCGTTACGCTGCTGGATGTAAATCCAGAGCGGCTGCGTCAATTGGATGATCAATTCCAAGGACGGTTGCGCACGTTGATGTCGCATGGCAGCAATATTGCCGAGGCGGTTAAGAAAGCGGATCTGCTGATCGGCGCCGTGTTGATCCCGGGCAGCCGGGCACCGCGCCTGGTAACCGAAGCCGCCGTAAAAACGATGAAACCGGGTTCCGTTATTGTGGACGTAGCCATTGATCAAGGCGGCTCGATAGAGACTATTGACCGTATTACGACACACAGCAATCCGACCTACGTGAAACATGGTGTTGTGCATTATGCAGTTGCCAATATGCCTGGCGCGGTCGCACAGACATCTACAGTTGCTTTAACCAACGTGACCGTAGGTTATGGCTTGCAAATTGCCAATAAAGGCTATCGCGAAGCCGGGTTGCAGCATCAAGATTTAGCAAAAGGATTTAATACGATTGAAGGGAAAGTCACGTATAAAGCTGTTGCTGAAGCTCATGGTTATCCTTACGTTGAAATTGACGCGGTACTAAACGGTCTTCCCGTATCTGTATAACAAGTCCCGCAATATAGACGGGGGCATGTTGAGAGGAGAAACACAGTGTTGATATCTCCCTTTGTTATTAAGTTAGGCATTGCTCTATTTCTTGGTATGTTAATCGGCATTGATCGCCAATTGAAACATAAGCCAGTAGGCATGAAAACAAACATGGTTATTGCTGTTGCCAGCTGCTTAATTACAATGGTTTCAATTGAATCCGTAAGCCGATTTTCTATTCCAGGTCATACCAACATGGACCCCATGCGGCTTGCTGCACAAATTATCAGCGGCGTCGGTTTCTTAGGCGCAGGCGTCATTTTAAGAAAAAACAATGATGAAATTTCCGGTTTAACGACAGCCTCTATGGTGTGGTCAGCATCTGCGCTGGGGATTGCAACCGGTGCTGGATATTATATGCAGGCATTCGTAGCCGTCATTTTCATCATTTTTTCTGTCAATTTCTTCCCGATTATGATTAAGTGGATCGGCCCCCGCTCTCTCAAACAACGTTATTTGGAAGTACGAATCATCTGTCATGAAAGTCAGGATCCCAACCGGATTTTCAAAAGGTTAAAAGAACTAAACATTCAGATTGAACGCGTGAAAGTAAAGGATGTAGAAGGCAGCTCTAATCAAATGGAATTAAAGCTGCTAACGTACGAAAAAGTGCAGGCAACTGATATCTATGCTTCGTTGAAATCTGTTGAGCATGTTACTTTTGTGGAAGTTGAAAGCAGATAACCGTCTGTATGGCGGAACGGAAAAACCCCAGTCCTATTTCGGAGGACTGGGGTTTATTTCGTTTATTCCGGTGAGGAGACTCCGGACCAAGGGACCGGACTGCACTCCATCGACCTTCCTACGGGCATATATATAGCCCCATCAACTTCGACGATTTGTGAGATGATTTGACTTGGCAAAAGATTCCGACCGTCAAGCACATAAGGCCGACGCATAAGGTGAAGCAGGTAAGGCCAATCGAGTTCAGCAAACTGCGGCCATTCCGTCATGATCATGATAGCATCGGCCTGGGCTGCTGCAGCATAAGGGGAATCCATCACCTGAACGGTTTTGGCTCCAACTTGTCTGACGATAGGATCGAAGGCTTGAACCTCGATGCCATGGCGCTCACACTGAGCTAATAAGGTTAGAAATGGCGCGTCGCGAACATCATTGGTATTTGGCTTGAATGAGATGCCTAATACGCAGAGACGCTTGCCTAAAGGATTGCCCCAAAGCGAGATAAGTTTGGCGATCATCCTTGGAATGCGCTGCTCATTGACTTTGGCGACTGCTTCCAAAATCGGAAGCGAGCTGCCGATCAACTTCCCGGTCGTCAGCAGGGACTGCAAATCTTTGGAAAAGCAGGAGCCTCCATAACCAACGCCTGCCGACAGGAATTCAGGCCCGATGCGATGATCGGCACCAACTCCGCTCATGACATGGCGGATATCTGCGCCATAGCCTTCACACACATCGGACATCATGTTCGCGAATGAGATTTTCATCGCAAGAAAGGCGTTCGACGCATATTTGATAAGTTCAGCGCTGCGCCTGTCGCAAACATGTACAGGAGCCTCGATCCCCTCATATAATTGGCGAAGCAGGGATTCGGCTTGCGGCGTTTTACAACCGAATACGATGCGATCGGGTTCCATGAAGTCTGAGAAGGCGCTGCCTTGCCTTAAAAATTCAGGGTTAAAGGCGACTTCTGTATGAAGACCAGCCGCCAGCAAAGTAGCTTCCAGTTCATCGCAGGTGCCTACGGGTACAGTGCTTTTTATGATCACAAGGGGAGGACAGGTGCCGGCTTGCATCAAGAGAGACAGCACTTCATGCACATGCCCCAGATCCGTATGACCGTCTGAACGCGTAGGCGTGCCTACGGCAATCATCAAAGCGTCCGTGTCCGATGAGGCTCGGGCGAGATCTGTTTCAAAGCTTAATAACCCTTTGGCATAGACATCAGCCAGCTCTGGCTCCAGCTGAGGTTCCCATACGGTCAGCTTATTTTCCTTCAGCCCGCGAATGACGGGCTCACGGTCAACGGCAATGACTTCGTGCCCCAGTTTCGCAAAGCACACAGCGGCAACCAAGCCCACATATCCTGTTCCGACTAATGTTATTCGCATGGATGTCCCCTCCTTTAAGCTGTATAGAATCCCAGTTTACTTCCAATTCGGCGAGCATCGATAATTTGTTCGTAGTCCTCCAGCAATCTGTCGAAGATAGCGTCCCATGAGCGTCCAAGGGCAAAACCTCTTGCTGCTTTTCGGAAATCTGCCCATTGTTCCGGGGCATTGATGAAAGCATCAATAGCTTGAATGAAAGATTCCGGCTGGCGGGGCTCACATAAAGTTCCGGTCTGTCCGGGAACAATCATATCCCGTACGCCACCGCTATTTGCGGCAATAACGGGAAGACCGGAAGCCATTGCCTCTTGGACGACATTGCCGAATGTTTCGGTACTGGAAGGGAAGAAGAAGAGATCGGATGAGGCATAGATTTCTGCGAGTTCTTCCCCTTGCTTGTAACCGGCAAATGTCACATTGTTCGGAGCTTGCTCGCGCAGCTCCTCCAGTTGCGGTCCGTCTCCTACGATGAGCCAGTGAACACGCTCTTTCAACGAATCAGGCAAAGTACGCATGACGGCCGATAAGGTATCTATATCTTTCTCCGGGGCGATGCGCCCCACATAGAGGAGGAGGTAAGGGGCTGTAATTCCGTATCGCTCGCGAACTGCGCTCGTGTGCTTATCGGGGGTATAGAGCGCACAATCAACACCTCTGGACCACAAAAGCATGCGGTCAAAGCCTTGTGCATGCAGGTGCTGCATCGTATCGGTCGAAGGGACGAAAGTGGCGTCACAGGATTGGTGAAACCATTTCATGTATGTCCAATACAACGGAACTGCTCTTTTCATTCGGTAGTAGGTTAAATAGCGATCAAAGTGGGTGTGATAGGAGGCTACGTGCGAAATCCGATGCTTGCGGGCATAGTGGAGACCGCACAAACCGATGTTAAACGGAGTTGCCATATGGAGCAGATGGGGACGGAAGCGGTCAAGCTCAGAACGCAGAGAAATAATGTTGGGCAAGGCAATCCGGCATTCGGGGTAGAGAAAAAAAGGAACGGAAGGTACGGGGCGAATCAGTTCGGAGTAAGCCATTTCATCGGTGCATTTCGGCGTGAACACGAGGTGCTCAACACCACGACGATTTAAATAATCCGTAAGACGTCCTAACGTGAGTGCAACGCCATTCATTTGAGGAACGTAGGTATCGGTAAACAACGCGAGGCGCATAAGAATCCCTCCTGTAGTTCCTAGATGCCTTAAGGGTAACATTCGATTATTCGTGGAACGTTAACCGCATGTTAATTCTTTTTTAAAACAGCAAGGGCTTGACTACAGGCGTAGAACCCTCATTTTGTCGAAAATCAATGGTGAAAGGGTTGCAGAAATCGACATACAGCAATGAGAGATTTGGAATATGATAGAAAGGAAGGCAGAGTACACTCGTAGAAGGGGCTGATCGTTGTGGGCAAAATACAAATATCCTCAAAAGGGATCGAAAAAACGCTTCGTAAATTTGATTATTTGCAGGCGATTTCCGAATATATTTGGAACGGCTTCGATGCGCAAGCTACAGTGGTAGACGTTAAGCTTCATTTAAATGTGCTCGGCGGTGTTGACTATATCGTGATCTCGGATAATGGTTACGGGATTGATCGGCGTGAATTGGAACGGAAATTCACACCTTTTTTTGAGTCGGAGAAGCAGATAGATCCAGAGAAGCGGACAAGAACCACATCGGCGATGCATGGTAAAAATGGGATCGGCCGATTAACCTTTCATCGCTTTGCTTCCGATGCGACATGGAAAACGACCTATACAGACGGTTTATTGAAAAATACGTATACCATTCAAATTGGCGCGAACCATTTGGATGACTATAAGGTTTCGAGCATCAAATTGACGGATGGAGAGCCAGGAACGAGTGTAACTTTTCATAATATTGTGCAGGACTTCATCCTTGAGCATTTGTCGGCTTATCTCTGCAAGGAATTTGGCTGGTTTCTGGAGCTTCATGCGGACAAAGATTTCGATCTTCGCCTGGATGGCCAATCGCTGGATTATTCAAGTCTGATTGGGGAAAAAGAGTGCTTCGACCTCGTTCATGCTGGCAGCCAAACAGCCTTTCAAGTTAAATTCATTCGTTGGCAGGACCGTATCAACCACGAATATTCCAAGCTGTATTTCATCGACTCCCATATGGAAGAAAAGTATAAACAACCGACCACCTTTAATAATAAAGGGGACTCCTTTTACCATAGTGTCTATATTCAAAGCAAACTGTTCGACTACTTTGATTTTGAAAGTGATGATCAAAGCGGCCAGCTCGAAGCAGCTTTTGGCGTGAGCAAGAAAAGCGACGCTTTCCAATTTTTGCTGGAAGAAATCAATGCGTTTATTAAGCAGAAAAGAAAGCCTTATTTAGAAATACTGTCTGACCATGTCATTCAAGAATTTGCGGAAGCGAAGGCTTTTCCGGATTTCACGGACGGTCCTGAGGATACCATGAAGAAAAATGAGCTCGAATCGGTCATCCGGGAGCTCTGTCAGCTGGAACCCCGAGTGTTCGCTAGATTAAATTTGGAACAGAAGAAATTGATGGCGCATCTGATTCATTTGGCGATGGGCTCGGCAGAACGGAAGCGCTTGTTGGAGGCGTTATAAGAGCCACGGCGGTTTATGACCGCTGCCGATTCCGGTACTCCGAAGGAGAGATGCCATAATACAGCGTGAATTGCTTGCTGAAATGGTGGATAGACGAATACCCCAGATCCTCGGCGATGTCCGTAACCGATCGTGCGCTCTCTTTTAATGCGGCAGCGGCTTGCTTCATGATAACGGAAGTCCAGTAGGCCTTGGGCGACATGCCTGTGGCCTGTTTGAACAGTTGATGGAATTGTGTTTTCTTCAGCTTGCATTGTTCCAGCCAGGCTTCATAACTGGACCCCATATAGGCTTTCTGGTGAATATTATCGAGCAGGGGCTTGATACGGAAATCAATGAACGGCAGGTAGGTATGCAGTTGAACAATTTTTAGCAGTAAGGCTTGGAGAAGGCTTTTGCCGATAGCGTCTGAGTAGGGCGCAGCATTCTGATGCTGCTCTACAACTAGGGCGAACAGGTCGGTAATGGCGCTTTGATGTTGGAAATGGAGCAGATTAGGCAAGTTGTCCAAGTCGGAATTCGGCTCCATAGCCGTCAACAGGTGAGGATCGAAGTCGGCTTCTTTCCAAACAAGATGCTTCTGCCCAGCGTCCGGGCGCGTAGCCCATATGTCGCAATAAAGGTTATAGGTCGATAGCGCATGTGCGGCATCAGAATGGAAAGAATGCTGGAGCTTGGGCGGAAAATAGAGCAGGTCACCTTTGGCTATGGCAAAGGTACCTGTTGGGAGGGTAACGGTTCCTTTGCCGCCGGTCACAAGGTGGAAGGCATAACAATATCCTAACCGGAAAGATTCGCTGCCATTTTTCTCATAAGGAAAGCGGTAGTGGTGAGCGGTTCTTACGGATGGATTCATTGCTGTCAAAATTGGCATCGGACAGTCTCCCTTTGCTAGCAGGTTATCATCTAATTGTATGTCATAATGTTCTGGTTGAAAAGAAATAACCGGAAGAATTGATCAATCCTTGAACAGCCGGATAAATACGTTTTAACTCAAAGATGCTAAATTTATAAGTGTAGATCAACTTTGAGGAGGAATGAACACAATGAACGTGAACCAAATTGGCGGAAGTTTGAGCAAAGAGCAAGTCGACTTTTATAACACGGAAGGCTATCTCGTAATTCCCAATTTGCTTCAGGAAGAAGATCTCGCGCAGGCCATTGAAGCAATGACGACGAAGGTCTCGGCCATTGCGGAGGAGCTTATGCAGGCTGGGCTCATTCAGGACAAATTAGAAGATCGCCCTTTTAAATATCGCTTGGCGGAATTGTTCAAAGATTTGACGGCGGAGCATTTCCTGAAATATGGGCGCAGCTGGCGGGACAGGATTCCAGGTTATTTTCAATTAATGAGCAATCCCAAAATTTTGGATGCGGTTGAATCGCTAATCGGCGGCGAACTGTTTTCCAATCCGGTCTATAACACACGACCCAAAATACCAAAGGTTGCTGCAGGCGCAGTACCTTGGCACCAAGATAAATCCTATTGGCCCGATGCCAATTCCAATCCCGTGATTACGGTGTGGATTCCGCTAGTTGATGCAAATGAGATTAACGGTTGTCTGCACATTAAACCGCGCACGCACCGTAAGCGCTTACTGAAGTGGCACCGGGAAGAGGATACAGGAACAGGTTACACGGCTTTGCATGAAAGCCAGTTGGGCAGAACAGAGACTGTCGTTCTACCGGTCTCCGCAGGAAGCGCAATCCTGTTTAATGACCGTTGTCTGCACATGTCAACGCCTAATTTATCCGATGAGGTGCGTTGGAGTGTAGACCTGCGCTATCAGCCTACGGATCAAGACCCGATGCCGGGGCATGGAGCGGGATTCCTGGCGAGAAGTTACAAATATCCCGATCGCGTTGCGAACTTGGAGGATTGGCTGGAGAATCGGATGGAGCATATCCCCGTCACACCGGCCTAATCGGATAGGCGCGATCCATTTTACCTGGGAATATTTGGTCGATATTTAGACGATTCTGTCCACAAATAAGGAGTTGGCTCTTGTTGAGCCGCTCCTTTTTGTGCATTCGACATTATCCATGAATTGGAAAATTACTTTTTACCCTTATATGGAAAGGAAAATGCCAAAGAACATAGAATTGTTACTAAAAACACATGCGTTTATTGATAGGGTGAGGACTAACAACATGGATAATAGGGTAGAGAGTAAACCAATACCGACAAATTGGATGCAGCAAATTAACCAACTATTCGACCTTTGCTTTCACCATACAAATGCCAGCATTGCGGTTATTGATCTCCAAAATCATATTTTGCAGGTGAACAGAGCGTATGAAGAGATGTATGGTTGGACGAATGATGAGGTTTTTGAAAAGTGTTTAAAGACGGTTCCCTCATACGAAGTTGACCGAGTAAGGAATATCCATTCCCGTGTGATTTATCAAGATCAGGCTGAATGTTATGAGACGCATAAACTTCGCAAAAATGGCGATTCTTTTTTTGCCAGCATGACCATATCCCCTCTGAAGGATAGCGAAGGCCGTATTTTTGCGCTAGTGGAAGTAGCAAGAGACATTTCTAGTCGTAAAATGGAAGCTGTGAAGTTGAAAGAAAGCGAAGAACGCTATCGCAATTTGGTCGAGCACTCACCGGAGCCGATTATTGTATACACGGAATCTGTTATCGTATATGCAAACCCTGCCGCATTAAAGCTCGTAGGTGCAGAAAGTGAATATCAGGTGCGAGGGAAGTTAGCCATAGCATTTATTCATCCGGATGAAAGAGACGAGCTTCAAGATCAGGTAGAGGATTTAATGAAAGCCGAGAAGCCTACGGATATTATTGAAAAGAAGTTGGTAAGGCTGGACAACCAACTGATCAATGTCGAAATCAGAGCCGTTCCGGTTGAATATTTGGGCAAACCATCGGTTCAATTACTGTGCAGAGATATTACACATAAAAAAGTGATGGAAAGCATCGTTCGAGAACGGGATGAAGAGTACAGACGCATGATTAAATTGCTTCCTGAGCCGATTGTTGTTCATCAGGAAGGCATTATTTGTTATATCAATGATATCGGGTTGAAGCTGTTAGGGGCGGTAATGCAAAGTGAGGTTATAGGTAAAAGCGTGACTGAGTTCATCCACCCTGATTTTCATGAAATTTTTAAAGAGAGAGTCAAATCCGTTGAGTTCGCCGATCAATATATACCATTTATTGAACTGAATCTGTTAGGTCTGCACGGAGAACGAATTGCCATCGAGGCATCGTCTGTCGTACTTCATAAATATTTGGAACGTCCGGTCATTCAGACTGTGTTAAGAGATATCACCGAACGCAAGACAGCGGAGGAGATGCTGCTCCAATCGGAAAAACTCTCCGTAGTCGGACAATTGGCGGCAGGAATCGCGCATGAGATTCGAAATCCCTTAACCTCGCTTGTAGGGTTCTTAAAGCTTATCAAGTGTGCTCCTACTCAAAAAATCGTCGAGTACACAGATATCATGTTGGTAGAATTAAATCGAATCAACAGCATTGTAAACGAATTCATGCTCATTTCGAAGCCGCAAAGAAGCCGATTTGAAGATAAAAATATTTGCGAGATTATTGAAAACGTGGTCTCTCTGCTCCAGCCTCAGGCGCTTCTGCATAATGTTGAGATTGATTTTAATAGGATGAACGGCGGTGTTCATATGGTTAAAAGCGATGAAGGCCAGTTGAAACAGGTCTTTATCAATTTGTTGAAAAATTCCGTGGAAGCCATGCCAGGCGGCGGAATGATTCATATCGCTATTCAACGTCTAGGAAATAAGAAGATGTTGATTAAGCTCAAAGACAATGGGATTGGGATCGCTGAGGAGCTTATACCTAGACTGGGTGACCCCTTTTTTACGACAAAAGAAGAAGGAACTGGGCTTGGACTCATGGTTTGTTATCGGATTATTGAAGCGCACCATGGGAGCATGCGGATTCAAAGCAAACTGGGAGTAGGGACAGTCATCGATATTGAACTCCCTTTTGTGCTATAAAAGGTGGGCTTTCAACGTCTTTTTCATTCTGAAATAAAATTTCACAATTTCTTCAAAGCATGTCGACAAAGTTTTACAAACTTCTGCGGAATCATGATTTATAATAAAGACACTAACGATACTGAACAGAATTGGTGTGAAATGTTGAGATGGAACTATTGTTGCAGAAAATTGAAGCATTGCGCATGAAGATGATAGAGGAAGCCGAGCGTCACGGCTGTTTTACCCATGAAAAGGTCGTTGCGATTAGCCAACAATTGGATGAATATATTATCCGATATTACGTGCTGAAATAACAATCGGCAGGTTGACGATTAGACATCGTGGTGATAATATGGGATTAATCCAAGTGATTAACTTGGTTTAAGTGAAGCAGTTTGACCGACCGTAGAAAACGGAGGCGATCCTTTGATGGATTGCCTTTTTTTTTTTAATACCAACAGACAGGGAGATGTGGATATGAGTATTGGACAAAGACGTCTTGGCCGAACAGGCTTGCGCGTTTCAGAGGTAAGTCTGGGCACGATGGCTTTCGGCAGATGGATCGGGGAGAAGGAATCTGCCGAAGTGCTGGATACGGCGCTTGATGCGGGAATTACCCTGATTGATACAGCTGATGTGTATGGCTCCGGGATGGACAAGGATAACCCGCTTGAAACCGGCGAGTCCGAAACGATTCTCGGCAACTTGCTTGGCGCTCGCCGCCATGAAATCGTGCTTGCGACCAAGGTTCACGGACGTGTCGGACTGGGTCCGAATGATGCCGGTCAAAGCCGATACCATATTTACCGTGCTGTTGAGAATAGTCTTAAACGATTGAAAACCGATTATATCGACTTGTACCAAGTACATAGATTCGACGAGCAAACACCGCTGGAAGAAACGCTGCGCGCCCTGGACGACCTTGTTCGCCAAGGAAAAGTTCGCTACATCGGCGCCTCGAACTATGTGGCGTGGCAAATCGCCAAAGCGCATGGCATCTCTGCGCTGCAGCGGCTTGAACGCTTCGAAAGCGTTCAGCCGGAATACAGCCTGATTGCCCGAGGAATCGAGCAGGAGCTGCTGCCGTTCGCCATCTCGGAAGGCGTAGGCGTTATCGTGTACAGCCCGCTGGGACGCGGCCTTTTGACGGGGAAATACGCCTACGGCCAGCAACCGCCAGCAGGAACTCGTGGCGCTGCCAATGAGAAACGGTTGCAAGTGCTGCTGGAGCAAGAGCGGCATTTCCACATTGTGGAGCAGTTGAAACCAATCGCAGCGCGTAAGGGTTGGACACTTGCTCAGCTAGCGCTGAGCTGGGTTCTGAGTACGCAGGGAGTCACATCTGCGATTCTGGGTGTGTCCAAACCGCATCACATCACGGATATTTTGGCAACGGTTGCTGAGAAGTTGACTTCGGAGGAACTGAAAGAGCTCGATGCGGTGACGAGAAACCCCCAAGCGAATCTAGTTAGGAATTAAGACAGTAAATAGAGGGCTGCTCCAGGAAGATGATCTTCTGAGGGGCGGCCCTTTTTGTGCTGACTCTAGGAATAACACAAGTGGACCTAAAAAAAACGCCACTGGGACAGGAAAAATTTAACTATAATGAACATTGTTAAGCGCTTACACGGAAATAAACGTTAGTATTCGAACATGAAAGGGGGTCGCACAGGCCAACTGCACGAAAGATTCCGTTCACCTTCAGCACGCCTCACGCCTGTTTAACTGAATGAATCGCATTGCGTACTGCTTCGAACACAGAACACAAAAGTTAATCATTCACTAGGAGGATTATTATGCGAAAAAAGATCCTAAAACCCATTCATTACTTAGTCATGCTTTCCTTGCTGTTGTCGACCGCACTCATTTTCATTCAGCAATGTGACGTCGGTAACGGCCGCATCCATTGCGATCACCAATCCTGGCTTTGAAAGCGATGCAACCGGATGGACGAAAGTCGGCTCGGCTGCGATCTCAACGAGCGATCATCACTCGGGAACTCGTTCGGCGAAATCCACAGCTAACGGTGGCGGTTATAAGCAAACCATATCCGGTCTTACAGCAAACACCGATTATACGCTGAAAGCCTGGGTTCTCGGCCAAGGCGTGATTGGCGCTAATACCTTTGGCGGCAGTGAAGTTACGGTTGGCGGCAATACTTCAACTTGGACGCAATTTACTGTCAACTTTACGACAGGAGCGACGAATACCAGCGCCGTCATTTTCACTAGAAGCACGGGCTCTTCCGATGTACGCTTTGATGATTTTACCCTTGACAGCGGCACTAGCTCGACCCCAACGCCTACAGCAACGCCTACAGCAACGCCTACAGCAACGCCTACCGCAACGCCAACAACGACTCCAACACCAACGCCACCTACAACTCCAACACTTCCATCTGATGTCCTATACTTGAAAAATTGGAAAATCACTTTGCCGATTCCGAAGCAATCCGGCTCTACTAGCCCATTAGAAGTTTTACAACCAGCGTTAAATACGTATTCCATCGACCCTTGGTTTAAAGTTGTGCATGATGCGGATGGCTATGCCGTTCAATTTCGCGCGAACCATGGCGCTGTGTCAACATCAGGGTCCAGCAATCCTAGAAGTGAGCTGCGCGAGATGAAGGATAACTATACGACTGGAGACTCCAGCAATCAAATGTCTTGGGGCAGTAATGACGGGAAAACCCATACGATGTACATTAAGCAAAAAGTGACGCATCTGACAACGGTGAAACCGCAAACGGTCGTTGGCCAAATTCACGATGCCGATGATGATGTGACTGTCTTCCGTGTCGAAGGGAATAATCCTGGCGGGGTTTCCACGACGGCCAAAATTTACATTACAGACGGGGACAATACGCATGGTTATTTGCTCGACAGCAACTACACGCTGGGAACTTTATTTACGGTTAAAATCATTGTAGCCAATGGCGTTATTTCCTATGAATACAATGGTCAAACTGTGCCATACACGCAAACGAAAAATGTAACGGGCTGTTTCTTCAAAATAGGGAACTATACGCAATCCAATGATTCAACTGCGCCTGGCGAAAGTCCGGACGCCTACGCAGAGAACTGGGTGTACGACTATTCGGTCACACACCAATAAGCGGCTATTGATCCGGTGTGTCTTTGAAAAGCGTAGCGCAAAATTGACTAAGACTCATACCTGTTTTTCGCTTGAAAATTTTCCCGAATGCATGGATATTCGTGTAGCCGACCCTATTTGCGATTTCGCCAAATGATTGCCCGGATTGGAGCGCCAGTTCTTTGGCCTTCTCCAATCGGACCCAGACCAAATATTGCACGGGTGACATGCCGAATGCCGTGCGAAATTGCGTAATGATGTAGTTCCGGCTCCAGCCTGTCAGCTTCTCCAGATCTTGATGCGTAAATCCGGCCTGCAAGTGGTTGGAGATATAGTTGCGTATCAGAATGAGCTTCGCTTTGTTAGCATCTTCTTTTTTCGAAGGGCTGACAGCGAGCTCTTTTTTTTGTCTAGATATCTGAAGCAAAACCTGTGTCAGCAGACTTTGACAGAGGAAGTGGTCCGTTACCTCCGGCATCCGGTAATGATGTACAAGTTCAGTCAGCTTATGCTCGATAGTGTGATTTTGGTAATTCCCCATGTAATGAGGGCCGATTTCATTGGAGTTATCCAGGATTTGTTGGACGGGGAAACCCGATTCACCGAAATGGAAAACAAGCGAGATGCAGACATAAGGCTCATTCGGGCGGGTGGTGACATAATGGGTCTCGTTTGGTCTGTGAAAGATCAAATCTCCGCGTTCCGTCACATAATCATGCCCGCTAATATGATAATCTGCGATTCCTTCAACCACATACTGAAGTTGATATTGCTTCAATGAGCGCGGTTTCAATTTCCAGCCGTTAGGGGCATGGAACATATGCGCAAGCGTAATATACGGCGGGAAATAATACTGCTTTAACTGTTCAAGCGTTTCGCTTGGCTCCATAAAATAAAGCTTAGTCGTCATCGTTCGCCTCCGCATGATCCGTCCGAGTGCCTATTTCCATTATACAAATTTATGGGAATCTACCATAGTGTGATTTTGGTAACCATTTTGTTACTTTGGGATAAATACTTCCCTAGGGCGGGTCTGTACAATGAAAGCATAATCATCAAGGAGAAGGAGGCGCTCAGATGTCTTCAGCCAATGGAAGAAGAGATTACAGCCTTACAGGCAAGGAGAACCAGCGAGCTCAAGATCGAGGCCTTGTGACCACCGAATGGTACACATCTCCTATTCCTCGTCAGAGGATGAAGGAGTTAATGAAGCGTAAAGACGGGCCGGCCATACGGGATACCCTTATTTTATTCGCGCTTCTCATAGGCACTGGCATCCTTGCGTATTATTCGTGGGGAACGTGGTGGGCTGTTCCAGCATTTTTTATCTATGGCACCTTGTACGCATCTCCGGGAGACTCACGTTGGCATGAGTGCGGGCATGGGACGGCTTTTAAAACACCTTGGATGAATGAAGTGGTGTATCAGATTGCGTCCTTCATGGTGCTGCGGTCTGCAACACCTTGGCGCTGGAGCCACACGCGACATCATAGCGATACGTATATTGTGGGGCGTGATCCCGAGATTTTTATGGAAAGACCACCGATTTGGCGCATTCTTGTTATGGAAATTTTTCATCTGTATGGCGGACCAAAGGAAATAAAACGCTTTTTTCTGCATTGTGCAGGGAAAGTGGATCGTACCGAAAATGAATACATTCCCCTGTCAGAGCGCCCCAAAGCATATCTGGAAGCACGCATATACCTGCTTATTTTAGCCACTGTTATCGGACTTGCGATTTATAAAATGAGTTTTCTTCCGCTAATGTTTATCGGCCTGCCGACGTTCTACGGTACCTTGCTAATGCTGTTATTTGGATTATCGCAGCATTTGGGACTGCATGAAGATGTCTTGGATCATCGTTTGAATACCCGCACGGTATATCTGAATCCCGTGTTTAGATTTCTCTACTGGAATATGAATTATCACGTTGAGCATCATATGTTTCCCATGGTTCCTTATCATGCCCTTCCTGCGCTTCATAAAGAAATGCAGGGAGATTGTCCGAAGCCGTGCAGCAGTCTGGGCGCTGCGCTCAAAGAAGTCATGATCGCGCTCATCAAACAGGGCAAAGATCCATCGTATACGATTGTGAAGCCGCTGCCCAGCACGGCGCGTCCTTATTATTATGGACCGGGGACTACGTCCGACCCCAATGAACGGAAAAGCACGGACACAAAATCTGCAATGACCGGAGGAATGACACATGGCGCCTGAGGAGTGGATTGAAGCATGCAGAGCGGACGAGATTGAACAGGAAGACGTGATCCGGTTTGATTACAGCGAGCGTTCCTTCGCGATATACCGAACGGATCGAAATGACTACTATGCGACGGATGGTTTTTGTACTCATGGGAGGTTTCACCTGTCAGAGGGGCTTGTCATGGGTAACATCATTGAATGTCCGAAGCATAACGGGAGATTCGATGTTATTACCGGGCAAGCGAAGAGGGCGCCGGTATGTATTGATCTGAAAACATATCCCGTGAAAGTAGAAGCGGGGAAAGTTTTCATTAGGCTCTGAGAGCGTAAGGGAGCATCGGGTTTCGGGAGGAGAATGCGTGTGAAGGACAGGAATGCAGCGAAGGTTCAGACAGGAACATATAAAGGGAACCTCTCTTTTGTCATAGAAAATGAGCAGCTCAAAGTAGAACTCATCCCGCAGCTTGGAGGGAAGCTGGTCTCCATGATGTATAAGCCAACGGGAAAAGAGTGGCTGCTTGATTCAGGTACGCGTCCTCTCAAGCAGCCGGAGTTTGGCTCCACCTTTACGGATTGGGACATGAGCGGGTGGGACGAGTGTTTTCCAACCATTATTGCCTGTCCTGCGGGCGTAGATGAACCTATTCTTTTGCCGGATCATGGAGAGCTTTGGTCTCTTCCAGGGAGCTGCCAGATTGAAGAGGGGACGGTTAACTGTATCATTGAGAGTCCGCAGTTGCCCTACCGTTTTTCAAGACGAATATCAATGGCAGACAGAGACAAGGTCAAGCTGGCGTATCGTGTGGTGAATGAAGGAAATAAACCGCTCCCCTTCCTGTGGGTCCCGCATCCTCAGTTTGCAATTACAGAGCGGACACGCCTGCTTCTTCCAGACTCTATGGAGCGTATGTTGTGTGTTTTTGGAGGTGAAAAACTTACATCCGGAAATTCCTATTCCTGGAAGGGAGTCTCACGGCTTACACCCGAAGCAACTGGAGATGCGCGCAAGTTTTATTACGAAGGGAAAGTAACGGCTGGATGGTCAGGTTTGTATGAGGAAGTAAGCGGTAACTATTTCATTATGTCTGTATCGGCTGACCAAGTTCCCTATATCGGCATTTGGATCGACGAAGGGATGATAAATGATCGTGTGACGTGTGCCTTGGAGCCAAGCATCGGCTATTATGATTCACTGGAGAAAGCGATAAGCAATGGAACGGCGCAGGTCATTCCGGCAAAAGGTTGTTTCGAATGGGAAATGGAGCTTTCTCTCGGTGTCGGTGAGTGGTTAAGGGCAGTTCAACCGTAGATTTATGGACAAAATGCCTACAGAAGGAGCAGGTGTAAGTGTGGATACAACTTTGTTGCGCGAAGCTGTATACTTCACTGGGCTTGTCTCATATAATGGAAATAGATGGAATGGGTGTTTGGTCTGCCTATTTATACGTTTGTGAAAGCGTTTCCCCTATGCAAAAAATGATGAATGTTCCACGGATGTTCGAACGACGAAAGTGACATTTCAATTTTGGGAGGAATACGAAGATGACAGGAAACAGAGCAGTCGTTTATAACAAACCAGGCAGTGTAGAAATCCGGGATACGGCTTATCCGGATCTAATTTTACGTGATGGTCCAGGCGTGAATCCGTTGAACGTTGGACGTAAATGTGAGCATGGTGTCATTCTGAAAGTTGTCACGACGAACATTTGCGGCAGCGACCAGCATATGGTCAGGGGCAGGACGACGGCGCCGTCGGGGCTTATTTTGGGACATGAAATCACGGGTGAAGTTATTGAGGTTGGTCGGGATGTGGAATTTATCCGAAAAGGGGACCTGGTCTCTGTTCCGTTCAATATTGCGTGCGGACGCTGCCGCAATTGCAAAGAGCGCCATACGAATGTATGTCTGAATGTGAATCCGGATCGTCCAGGCTCTGCTTATGGCTATGTGGATATGGGCGGTTGGGTAGGCGGTCAGTCCGAATACGTCATGGTGCCCTACGCAGATTTTCAACTGCTGAAATTCCCAGACAAAGCGCAAGCGATGGAAAAAATTCTGGATCTAACGATGTTATCCGATATTTTCCCAACGGGCTACCATGGTGCAGTTAGCGCCGGTGTCCGTCCTGGCTCGACCGTATACGTTGCTGGTGCGGGTCCTGTCGGTTTGGCGGCAGCGCATTCCGCACAACTGCTGGGCGCAGCAGTCGTTATTGTCGGCGATTTGAACGCCGAGCGGTTAGCTCAAGCGAAAAGCTTCGGCTGCGAGACCGTCAATTTGCGTGAACATGCGAATTTGGCTGAGCAGATCGAGCAAATTTTGGGCACGCCGGAAGTGGATTGCGCGATTGACTGCGTTGGCTTCGAAGCCCACGGACATGGCAAGGCGCATGGCGAGGCGCCGGCGACTGTGCTCAACTCCATCATGGAGGTTACGCGTGCGGGCGGCAGTCTGGGTATTCCAGGGCTGTATGTGACAGGCGATCCTGGCGCTGTGGATGAAGACTCCAAGATCGGCACGCTAAAGATCCGGTTCGGGCTCGGCTGGGCCAAATCGCATACGTTTGTCACCGGCCAAACGCCGGTCATGAAATACCATCGTGACTTGATGATGGCGATCCTCAGCGGCAGAGCGCAAATCGCGAAAGCGGTGAACGCGACGAAAATCTCTTTAGAGGAAGCGCCTAGCGCGTACCAGGAATTTGATCGCGGTGTTTCGCGAAAATTCGTGATTGATCCGCATGGGCTTGTGAAGTAGATGGTTTTGTTAAAGACATCCTCAGTCGGTGGACTGGGGATGTCTTTTTGGGCTGCGGAAAAGCAGGCAGGTTTAAACATGCCTACATCGAAGTATTAAGAGATGAAATTGCATCCTATAGACTACGGAGGAAAGCAAATGAATACATTAAAAGAACCGCTGACGAATAAAGGCCGCAACGTGAGGAGCATCCTTGAGGTCGTCGATATCTATACGGGTGAGCGCACGCAGCTGGCTTATTACGATTACCTAATTGAGGCTCCGAATTGGACGAGTGACGGTAACCGACTTATTTTTAATAGTCTTGGCCGCCTCTATTCTTTTGATATCTTGGAAAGTGAAAGCACGCTAATCGATTCGGGATACATTGATCATTGCAATAACGATCATGTGCTATCGCCTGATCAAACGCAGATTGCAGTAAGTCATCATACGCAGGAAGACGGCCAGTCTCGCATTTACATCGTACCGCTGGAGGAAGGGCATCCGGTTCTCGTTACCCCCATGGCGCCGAGTTATTTGCACGGGTGGTCACCAGACGGCAGTGAGCTAGCCTACTGTGCAGAACGGAACGGACAATATGACATTTATACAATCCCTGCTGCCGGTGGTGTGGAGAAACAGCTGACGGATAGTCCTGGACTGAATGACGGTCCTGAATATTCGCCGGATGGCAAGCATATCTGGTTTAATTCCGTGCGATCGGGTCTGATGCAAGTATGGCGCATGAATGTAGATGGCAGCGAGCAGACGCAGATGACGTTTGATGAAAGTAACAACTGGTTTCCGCATGTGTCCCCCGACGGTGAGCTTGTTGCGTATATCGCTTACAAAAAAGGCGATGTTGAACCCGGCGATCATCCCCCGAACAAGCAGGTGGAAATACGCTTGATGCCAAGCGGTGGCGGCGAAGCTAGAACACTGGTTCAACTGTTTGGAGGACAAGGCACGATTAATGTCAACTCTTGGTCTCCGGATAGCAGCAAGCTGGCGTTTGTCAGCTACGCATTGATTTGACCCTGATTTTGTATAACCATAAACCAATTAATCCCGTAATCACCATGCTAAACACTCCATCGGGACTTGGCATCATCAGAAATGAATAACCCTCATGAATTACGATAAATTTTTTTGAAATTAAAGTATCGATAAAAGCATTACCTATGGTATGCATGACTACGGCTGGCCAGACACTATTCGTCAACAGCCGTATTTCGCCATATACAACGGACAAGATGACGACGCCAAGCACCAAACGCGGTAGCAAAGTGATCATGTTTTCTGTCGGTTCTACAAAAAGGAACAAGTAGGGAAAATGCCACACGGCCCAAATGAGGCCAACGTAAATATGAGAGAGCAGCATGTTCCAGCCAAGCGCATACACTTTTGGAGCTAAATAGCCTCTCCATGCAAATTCCTCAAATATGTTTTTGATGAAGCTGGGCAAGATCGCCATTCCAACTGCAGAGAAAAATAGGGGAGACAAGGGTGTTGTATCCAACAACGTGCCATGGCCAATTAGAAGGATTATGCATGCACAACAGGGGGAGAACAAGGCGCTGACCATGTACAGGAAACTATGTTTTTTGAAATCCGGGCGTACACCAAAGTCATGCCAGCCGTCTCCGCAAAAAACACGAAGTAGAGTCATCGCCAGAAGCGGTGTGACAATCCAGATGAGCTGCCCCAGGCTGCCGTTGGCATCCGTGCCTGTTTTTAAATCGACAAGCCGACCTACCCACCCGCAGCTGATTGCAAGGAATGAAAAAAGTAGAATGTTCCTGAACCTTTTATCGGAAATGAACTTCATCATCGCTTCCCCTTAGCTTGAATATATATGTAAAAAACTTATTTTCTCATGCAGATAAATAGACTTTTATTAGCTGTAAAAATGACGCTGGAAAATAAATGTTGAAGCATTTGAAATCCTGTAGTAATATCAAATTAAGCGCTTAACCTCGATGGGGATTAAGTGCTTAAAACAGGAGAGATTAAGCGCTTAATCCCTCGGGATAGCAAAGGAGATCGAGATACCCATGAGCACAATCCGTTTAACGATGGCACAGGCTTTGCTTCGATTCTTGGACAGTCAGTACATATCAGTTGATGGTAGAGAGCAGAAGTTTGTTGAAGGTGTTTTCGGTATTTTTGGGCATGGCAACGTGACGGGCATCGGCGAAGCGTTGGAACGAAGTGCGGGCAGTCTTACTTATCGGCAAGGTAAAAATGAGCAAGGCATGGTGCATTCTGCAATCGCTTTCGCCAAACAGCGGAATCGGCAGCAAATCTATGCCTGCACGAGCTCGATTGGCCCGGGCGCATTAAATATGGTCACAGCCGCAGCAACAGCAACGGTTAACCGCATTCCGGTGCTTCTGCTGCCGGGAGACAATTTTGCCTCCAGACAGCCGGACCCCGTGCTGCAGCAATTGGAATCTATTCAGGATTACACGATATCGGCTACGGATGCTTTCAAAACGGTAAGCAAATATTGGGACCGGATCGTCAGACCGGAACAATTGATGACAGCTGCCGTTCAGGCTATCCGCGTTTTAACGGATCCCGCTGAGACCGGAGCAGTAACTTTGGCTCTGCCACAGGATGTACAGGCGGAGGCGTATGATTATCCTTTAGCTTTCTTTGATAAGAAAGTTCATTATATCGATCGTCGGCCAGCCGCAGAGGGCGCGGTCAAACGCGCAGCGGAGCTGCTCAAAGGCAAGCGTAAGCCGCTCATCATCGCCGGCGGCGGCGTGCTGTACGCTTCCGCTTCGCAGGAGCTTGCTGCGTTCGCCGAAGCTTTCGGCATTCCCGTAGCCGAAACGCAAGCCGGCAAAAGCGCGCTGCCTTGGAACCATCCGCTGCAGGTTGGCGCAATCGGCGTCACAGGGTCGCTGGCAGCCAACCGGCTAGCGCAAGAGGCGGACGTCATTATCGGCGTCGGAACGCGATATTCCGATTTTACAACATCGTCGAAATCGGCTTTTACCCATCCTGACGTGCAATTCGTCAACATTAACGTCAGTGGATTTGATTCGGCGAAGTTAAATGGTGTGGGAGTTACCGCAGATGCGAAAGATGGTCTTATCGCCTTACGGGAAGCGCTTACACAGACCGCTTATAGAACCGCATACGAAAACGGGGAAATTGACGGGCTCAGACAGCAATGGACTTCTGAAGTGGACCGCTTATACGCAGCTGAGCATGAGGCTGGACTGGCACAAACGCGTGCATTGGGTGTCATTAACGCGGCGATTGACCCATCCTCGGTGATCGTTTGTGCGGCAGGCAGCCTGCCGGGTGATTTGCATCGATTGTGGCGGCCGGTCGAGCCCAAAACCTATCACATGGAGTATGGCTTCTCCTGTATGGGGTACGAAATTGCCGGAGCCTTCGGGGCTGCTCTGGCGGAACCTGAACGCGACGTATACGCCATGGTAGGCGACGGCAGTTACCTAATGATGCATTCCGAGATGGTCACCAGCCTGCAAGAAGGGCGCAAAATTACCGTGTTGCTATTTGATAACCACGGCTTTCAATGCATTCACAACCTCCAAAGAAGTCAAGGCAGTGACGGCTTCGGTAACGAATTCCGCTACCGTACTGAAGCAACAGGCGGTTTGACGGGTGTCTATATGCCAATTGATTTTGCCGCGCATGCTCGCAGCTTAGGGGCTAAGGCTTATAAGGCCAATACAGCTGAGGAGCTTCAGACAGCGCTGCAGCTGGCCAAACAGGAGAGTGTAACTACACTCATTGAAATTTCTGTTGTTCCAGGTACGAATACCGATGGATATGAATCCTGGTGGAATGTAGGCGTACCAGAGGTTTCCGTTTCAAGCAAGGTGGTTCAAGCGCACGAAAACATGAAGGCCCGCATTCAGGCGGTCACGATAATTTAGCGAGAGGGGATACGCTGCATGGGAAAACAACCTTTTAAACTTGGCATACATCCAATTAACTGGGTTGGCGAAGATGTGAGAGAGCACGGTGCTGACACCACATTTGAGCAAATTGTTGACGACATTCAGGCTTTAGGGTTGACGGGAACCGAGATGGGACGGAAATATCCGACAGATCCGACCGTTCTAAAGGCTGAGCTTGCGAAGCGCGGCATTCAGCTGACATCGCAGTGGAAATCGGTGCTTTTTTCCGACCCGGCTTACCGCGAGGCGGAACTTGAAGCATACCGCAAACATGTGGAGTTTCTTCATGAGATGGGAAGCACCGTCATCTCCACTTGTGAAGTGGGAGGTTCACTGCACTTTGATCCGCGGCGTACGCCTAACGAGAAGGAAGTGCTGCGTTTCGATGAAGCAGCCTGGCGTTCGCTGGCAGAAGGTCTGAACGCAGCCGGAGCCATCGCTCAGGAATATGGCCTGAAGCTGACGTATCATCATCACGGCGGAACGGCTGTAGAACAGCCGGAAGAAATCGATCGCTTAATGGAGCTGACCGATCCGAATCTGGTGTACTTATTGTTTGATACAGGCCACGCGTATTATGGCGGAGCCGACCCGCTTGCGGTTTTGCGTAAGCATTACGATCGTATCGCATATATTCATTTAAAGGACATTCGGCAAGAAATACTCGACCAAGCTCGCGCATCGAACGCCGATTTCGTGACGTGCATTCGGCAAGGCGTGTTCACGGTACCGGGTGACGGATGCCTGGATTTTGCTCCGATTTTCCGGGAACTGTTAGAACGTAACTACAGTGGTTGGGCGATGCTCGAAGGCGAGCAAGATCCTGCTGAACATCCAGCATACGAATACGCGAAGAAGTCACTTGATTTTATCCAAACGCTCATATCCCAAGAAAGCAGGTAGAGAAGCCATGACTTATGTATCTTTTCCGACGAATAAGCCGCTTGATTTTGTAGCTATTGGACGCTTGTGCATCGATTTGAATGCGAATGAAATTCATCGCCCCATGGAAGAAACGATGACGTTTACGAAATATGTCGGCGGATCGCCTGCGAATATCACGATTGGAATGTCGCGTTTAGGTCTGAATACGGCTTTCATCGGGAAAGTGGCTAACGATCAAATGGGCCGTTTTATTACCGATTATCTGCAGCGCAACAAAATTGACACTGCCGGTGTTGTAACGGATACAACTGGAGCCGTAACGGGGCTTGCTTTTACAGAGATTAAAAGTCCTACCGATTGCAGCATTCTGATGTACCGTGACAACGCAGCCGACCTGAAACTGACGCCTAACGAGGTGCAAGAAGAGCTGATCGCCCAGGCTAAGGTGCTGCTTATTTCCGGGACGGCGCTTGCCAAAAGCCCATCGCGAGAAGCCGTATTCCAAGCATTGAATTATGCCAAAAAGCACGGCGCCGTCATCGTCTTCGATCTGGATTATCGCCCTTATACATGGACATCACCGGAAGAAACGGCGGTTTATTACAACCTTGCCGCTGAAAAATGCGACATCATCCTCGGAACGCGTGAAGAGTTCGATATGATGGAATGTTTCGAAAATAACGAGTCCTCCGACGATAAAGTTACGGCTTCCAAGTGGTTTAACCATTCGGCGAAAATCGTCATTATCAAGCATGGGAAAGAAGGCTCTATCGCTTATACACAGGATGATGAGGGGCACCGGGCAAAAAGCTTCCCGGCCAAAGTCGTCAAAACCTTCGGAGCGGGAGATTCCTATGCTGCAGGATTCCTGTATGGCGTTATGCAAGGCTGGACGCTTGAAAAGAGCATGGAATTCGGAAGCGCGGCCGCATGTATCGTTATTTCCAGCCATAGCTGCTCGGATGCCATGCCGACCGTTAACCAAGTAGAAGATTATATCGAACGCTGCAATCGCAATGAAATTACTGCCTCATAGGCGATATTTAGAAACCAGGCAACTTTGAAAGGGGAAACCACAATGACACAAGTATTGAAAAACTTGATTGGCGGAGCATGGGTAGAATCCACTGCAACGCAGAATGAAGCCGTGATGAATCCGGCAACCGAAGAAATCATTGCTTATGTGCCGTTTTCAACAAAAGAGGATGTGAATCAAGCGGTTCAAGCGGCAAACACTGCTTTTAAAACATGGAGCGCTACACCTGTTCCGCGCAGAGCCCGCGTGCTGTTTAAGTACCAGCAGCTCCTGGTTGATCATTGGGAAGAACTGGCGCGCCTCGTAACCAAAGAAAACGGCAAAAGCTACACGGAAGCTTACGGTGAAGTGCTGCGCGGGATCGAGTGCGTCGAGTTCGCAGCGGGTGCGCCGAATCTGATGATGGGCAAGCAGCTTCCGGATATCGCAACGGGGCTGGAGTCCGGCATGTATCGCTATCCGGTTGGCGTTGTTGGCGGCATCACGCCTTTCAACTTCCCGATGATGGTGCCTTGCTGGATGTTCCCGCTGGCGATTGCTTGCGGCAATACGTTTGTTTTGAAGCCGTCCGAGCGGACGCCGCTGCTGGCTAATCGTTTGGCGGAGCTATTTATGGAAGCTGGCTTGCCGGAAGGTGTACTGAACATCGTTCATGGCGCGCATGATGTAGTGAACGGCATTTTGGAGCATAAAGACATTAAGGCGGTTTCATTCGTAGGGTCACAGCCTGTTGCAGAATATGTGTATAAAACGGCTTCCGCACACGGGAAGCGGGTACAGGCGCTGGCTGGCGCCAAAAACCATTCCATCGTTCTGCCGGATGCGAACCTGGACCTGACGGTTAAAGAAATTATCAATGCTTCCTTTGGTTCTGCAGGCGAGCGTTGTATGGCATGTTCGGTAGTTGTCGCGGTGGGAGACGTAGGCGATAAGCTTGTAGAGAAGCTAGTGGAAGCTGCGGATAAAATTACGATCGGCAACGGCAACGAAGAAGGCATCTTCCTTGGCCCTGTCATTCGTGGACCGCATAAGGATCGTACGCTGCAATATATTCAGATCGGAGAGCAAGAGGGGGCTTTGCTGCTGCGCGATGGACGTAAAGATGTGGCTGCGGGCGGTGAAGGCTATTTCGTTGGGCCAACAATTTTTGACAATGTGCAGTGTGATATGAAAATTTGGAAAGACGAAATTTTTGCCCCTGTGCTTTCTATTGTGCGGGTAGATTCCCTAGAAGAAGCGATCGATTTGGCTAATCGTTCGGATTTTGCGAATGGCGCTTGTATCTTCACGGATAGCGGAAGCGCTGTAAGACAATTCCGGGATACGATTGATGCCGGCATGCTCGGTGTTAACCTTGGCGTACCCGCGCCAATGGCGTTCTTCCCTTTCTCGGGATGGAAGAAATCTTTCTACGGGGATCTGCATGCGAACGGCACGGATGGCGTTGAATTTTATACACGGAAGAAAATGGTGACCGCACGCTGGTAATGTAGGAAGAAAACGTGATGGAGACAGAGAAGGAGTGGAAGGTATGGCGCTGGTTTCGATGAAAGACATGCTGCAAAAGGCGCTTGAAGAGCAGTATGCCGTTGGACAATTTAATTTGAACAACCTGGAATTTACTCAGGCAATTCTGCAAGCGGCCCAGGAAGAGAAGGCACCCGTCATTCTCGGTGTCAGCGAGCCTTATATTCCTTACATGGGCGGGCTTCCCTGCATTGTAGGAATGGTCAATGCGCTCATCGAGCATTACGGAATTACGGTGCCGGTTGCCCTTCACCTGGATCATGGCACAACTTATGAGGTGTGTGTACGGGCGATTCATGCCGGGTTTACCTCTGTGATGATCGATGCCTCGCACCACACATTGGAGGCGAACATTGAAGTGACACAGCGGGTCACTCAGATGGCTCATGTCCTTGGGGCAACCGTTGAAGCAGAGCTTGGAAGAATCACGGGACGCGAGGACGACTTGGTGGTTGATGAAGCCGAGGGGATGTATGCCGTGCCGGAGGATTGCGTCAAGCTGGTATACGAGACCGGGATTGACTGCTTGGCGCCTGCGCTAGGTTCCGTGCATGGGCCCTACCGGGGGCAGCCTAAATTAGGCTTTGACCGCATGGGCGAAATTCAGCGACTCACGGGTCTGCCGCTTGTTCTGCACGGCGGCAGCGGCCTGCCAGAGAGCGAAATTCGGCAAGCGATTGCTTTGGGGACTTCTAAAATCAATGTCAATACAGATAACCAATCGGCCTGTACAGCAGCGATTCGCAGCTATTTACAAGAGCATCCGGAAGCTTACGATCCGCGTAATTATTTGATCCCGGCGCGGGAAGCGATCAAGGCTTCTGTGAAGGCGAAAATTCGTTTGTTTGGCAGCGATGGAAAAGCGGGAGGACATGCACAATGAAGAAGATCAGAGTTGGCATCATCGGAGCGGGACGAATTGGAAAAATTCATACAGATAATTTGTTGAAATTGCCTCAGGTAGAAGTTATTGCGGTAAGTGATTTATTTGCCGGAGAGGAACTTACAGCTTGGGCAGCGGAAAGAGGCATCGACCAAGTCGTACAGGACAGCCAGGTGCTGATCGCCAATCCCGACATTGACGCTGTGTTTATTTGCTCGTCGACGGATACACACGTACCTTTGATTAAGCAGGCGGCGAAAGCAGGCAAACATATTTTCTGCGAGAAGCCGGTTTCCATGGACATTACGCAAACGGAAGAAGCGCTGGAAGTGGTGCGTCAAGCCGGCGTTCAGCTGCAAATCGGATTTAACCGCCGGTTCGATCATAACTTCAAACGTGTGCGCGAGCACGTGCAGAGCGGAACGATTGGAGATCCTCACATCGTGAAAATTACATCGCGCGATCCGAATCCTCCGCATCCGGATTACATTAAGGTTTCCGGCGGCATTTTCATGGATATGATGATCCATGACTTTGATATGGCCAGGTTCGTAACCGGCAGCGAAGTGGAAGAGGTGTATGCACAAGGGAATGTGCTGATCAATCCGGTTTTCGCTGAGCATGGCGATGTGGATACGGCGATTGTGACGCTTCGTTTCGCAAACGGTGCGCTTGGCGTCATCGATAACAGCCGCCAGGCTGTATACGGTTACGATCAGCGAGTAGAAGTATTCGGCTCCAAAGGCAGCGTCGCTGTGACCAATGATCATCCGAATACGGCGGAAATTGCCACAGCCGAAGGCATTATGCGGGATAAACCGCTGCATTTCTTCTTGGAACGCTACAATGCAGCCTATATCCTTGAGACACAGATGTTCATTGATAGCCTAGTGAACGGTCATCCCCTCCCGGTTGAAGGCTTTGACGGACTGCAAGCAGAACGCATCGCCTTGGCTGCGAAGTTCTCTCGAGAGTTGCAGCGTCCGGTAAAAATCAGTGAAATCAGCGAGCTGTTGTCGCAGCAGTCAGTAGCTCAATAATGCAGTAGGGAGGCAGGGATAACATGTCGGATTCCAATCTGATCGTTAAAGCCCATGAGGCAGATAAAGAGGGGGTCGTCCTCACGGTCACTCCCGAGTCTGCAGGGTGGGAGTATGTAGGGTTTCAAG
Source organism: Paenibacillus anseongensis (assembly GCF_009757995.1). Classification (NCBI taxonomy): domain Bacteria; kingdom Bacillati; phylum Bacillota; class Bacilli; order Caryophanales; family Paenibacillaceae; genus Paenibacillus; species Paenibacillus anseongensis. The sequence continues at coordinate 1,425,526 of NZ_WSEM01000016.1, read as the reverse complement.
TTGTTAAGCTGGCCGAAGGCCAGGTTCTGCGTCGTGAAACAGGCAGCAATGAAATCTGCCTGGTCCTTTTAAGCGGGAAAGCGGACGTTTCCACCAAGCTCCAATCGTGGCAAGGAATCGGGGAGCGGATGAGCGTTTTTGAGAAAATCGCTCCTTATTCGGTGTATGTGCCGAATGAAGATGCGTACGAAGTTAAGGCTCTTACAGACGTGGAGTTGGCGGTATGCGCCGCTCCCGGCTTTGGCACCTACCCGGCCCGTTTGATTGAACCGGCGCAGGTTGGCATCGAGGCTCGCGGATATGGCAATATCGAGCGTCGGATTCATAATATCCTCCCTGAACAGGAGTCAGCGGACAGCTTACTCGTTGTGGAGGTTTTTACCCCGGATGGACATTGGTCCAGCTACCCACCTCATAAGCATGACCGGGATTCGCTGCCCGATGAGTCACTGCTGGAGGAGACCTATTACTTCCATGTTCAGCCTGAGCAGGGCTTCGCCATTCAACGCGTGTATACGGATGACCGATCTTTGGATGAGACGCTCGTTGTTCGTGACGGTCAAACGGTGCTGGTGCCGAGAGGTTATCATCCGGTGTGTGCGCCGCCTGGGTACGAAGTGTATTACTTGAACGTCATGGCGGGGCCTACGCGGACGTGGAAGTTCCATAATGATCCCGATCATGCTTGGCTCATGACCAAACCTCGCGAATAACGGCTGTACGACCGGGTTGCAACTTGGATGCCTTCTAAGCATAATAGAGACTAATGTGGAAGAAACAACGATGGGAGAAGCAAATGAAGGCAACCATATATGATGTAGCCCGTGAAGCCGGTGTATCGATTGCGGCCGTTTCGCAGGTAATCAACGGAAAAGGTAAAATCAGCGAGGAGCGCCGCAACGAAATTTTTCTCGTGATGGAACGGTTAAATTATCGACCGAGCGTTATAGCCGCAGCTTTGACTGGCAAAAAGACATACACTCTCGGGCTGCTGGTCCCCGATATTTCAAATCCTTTTTTTGCTGAAATCGCGCATGCGGTTGAAGATCAAGGACATAAGCTTGGCTATAGCATTGTCATTTGTTCAACGCATAACGAAGACGAGCGAATTGAGCGGTATTTAACGCTGCTGCAGCAAAAAAGCGTGGACGGCATGATCATCGGTACCGGAATGGATAATTTGGAACTTTTATCGCCTTTGGTCGATAAGTCGATTCCCATTGTTTCCATAGCCAGGGAGATGGCAAGTCCCTATGTACAAACCGTGCATGTAGGTGACTTCGAAGGAGGCAAATTAGCTGCGCAGCATTTGCTTGAGCTTGGACATACCCGGATTGCTGTGTTAGCCGAGCATCTGAAGGTCAGTTCTTCCCGCGAGCGCATTCGCGGGTTCCGTGAAGCGCTGGCGGGCGCGGGGCTCGAACTGCCGGACGCCTCGGTGAAGTCCGGCGGCTACGATCTGCTTCGCGACGGCAAGCGCCAAACGATGGAGCTGCTCCAGCAGGAGGGGCGTCCTTCGGCGCTCTTCTGCTGTAACGATCTGCTCGCCATTGGCGCGCTGCAAGCGGCCAAAGCATTGGGTCTGCGCGTGCCGGAGGACGTGTCGATCGTCGGCTTCGACGATACGATTTTGGCTTCGGTCACAGACCCGCCTTTGACGACGATCGCCCAGCCGATCGAGGCGATGGGGAAGCTGGCGGTTGATCTTGTGATCGCGCAACTCGCGAACAAGGCGGACGCCAAGCCGGAGCAAGTGCTTAAACCGGAGCTCGTTGTGCGCAAATCTACCGGAGCGGTAAGCAAGTAAACACGCAGGGACCAGTCGACGATTGTCGAATGGTCCTTTCTTGTTTACTTGGAAGGTGATATTCTTGTCTTATAACGTTGTTTTGGCATTCATTATAAAATGGGGGGGAGATTTTTATGGAAGCTAATAAGTCCTGTTGTTCAGCAAGTCGAGATTCAGCTACACAAGCTCACTCCGACGCTCCGACACCTGTTCAGGCTCAGACTCAAGCAGTTGAACCTAACGATCGTCAAGTTTCGGACAAGTCCGGCATGATCTATCTGGAGGGGGGCACGTTCCTGATGGGGACGGACGACCAAGAGGGCTTCCCAGCCGATGGTGAAGGACCGGTACGAGAGGTGACCATCAAGCCTTTTTACATAGATCCATGTACGGTAAGCAATGCGGAATTCAAGCAATTTGTTGATCAAACGGGGTATCGCACCGAAGCGGAGTCGTTTGGTTGGTCGTTTGTTTTTCATCTGTTTGTCTCCGAAGCCACAGCTCAAAAGGTGAAATCCGCTGTGCAGCAAACACCGTGGTGGTGGGTTGTCGAGGGAGCCGATTGGCAGCATCCAGAAGGGCCGGACTCCAATGTGGAAGACAGATGGGATCATCCAGTCATTCATGTGTCCTATCAAGATGCGCTAGCTTATTGCAAATGGTCGGGCAAACGACTTCCTACAGAAGCTGAATGGGAGTATGCTGCTCGAGGCGGTTTGGTGCAAAAACGCTATCCCTGGGGCGATGAACTGAAGCCGGGCGGACAGCATAGATGCAACATTTGGCAGGGGAAATTCCCAATTAAGAATAACGCAAGCGACGGTTATGCAGGCACCGCGCCGGTTCGAGCATTCGAGCCTAATGGCTACGGATTGTATAATGTTTCGGGCAACGTTTGGGAATGGTGCTCGGACTGGTTCAGCCCGGATTATCATGTGAAAGCCAAACGAGTGAACCCGGCAGGGCCTCCGTCCGGTCAAGCCCGTGTGATGCGTGGAGGCTCCTATCTGTGCCACAAATCGTATTGCAACCGTTACCGGGTAGCTGCGCGAAGCAAGAACACACCGGACAGCTCGACAGGAAATATTGGATTCCGCTGCGCTTCGGATGCTGAATAGAGACGATGCTTCACGATAGGAGGTTCGGCTGACTGTGATCAAGTGTAGACATTGTTTCAAAATGACAGATCTTCAATTGCAGAAATGTACGCATTGCGGAGTGGTGCTCGGTTATTCCGTCGCTGAGAAATTCGATCTAATGGCTGAATCGGTTGAGCATGCACTGAAAAAGGAATTGGAAGCGAGAAGAAAGCTGAAGCATTGAAGCGTTTAAAGGAAATAGTCACATGAAAGGTCGCCTACAGGGCGGCCTTTTTGGCTTAGTAGATCATCACGTTAGAATTGTCCGCTGTCCAACCGCAAAATAGTCGTATTTTTGCACAAGATGTGTGCACATTTTGCAGGCGAATATTGGTAAGCTTGAACCAATAAGCTGAAGGAGGAAATAAGCATGCTCAAAGTAGCTATTATTGGTGCAGGAGCTATATCGAATGCACATATCGAAGCCTATTTGAAATTTCCGGAGCGCTGCCAAATTGTGGCGATTAGTGATATCTATGTGGACAAGGCGCAGGAACGTATTGACCAACATGGGCTGAATGCCAAGGCTGTCAAGGATTATAAAGAATTGCTCACGGGGGAGATTGACCTCGTTTCCATTTGTACACCACCGTATACGCATGCTTCATTGGCTGTTGAATTTATGGAGGCTAACACGCATGTCATGGTGGAGAAGCCGATGGCATCTTCGCTCGAAGAGTGCGATACGATGAATGAAGTGTCGCAGCGCACAGGCAAGCTGTTGTCCGTTGTGGCTCAAAATCGGTTCAAAACGCCGATGATGAAAATGAAGTCTGTCCTGGAAAGCGGACTCATGGGGAATATTTTGCACGTGCAGGTCGATTCGTTCTGGTGGCGCGGTCATTCGTATTATGATCTCTGGTGGCGGGGCACATGGGAAAAAGAAGGCGGCGGCCCGACACTGAACCACGCTGTGCATCATATCGATGCGCTGCTGTGGATGATGGGCAGCCCGAGTGAAGTGCAGGCATTCATGAGCAATGTTGCACATGATAATGCTGAAGTGGAGGATCTTTCGATCGGTATGCTGCGCTACGCAAATGGATCGCTCGGTCAATTGACCTCTTCTGTTGTTCATCACGGGGAGGAGCAGCAGTTGATTTTCCAAGGCGCTAAAGCACGCGTCTCCACACCTTGGAAGGTGAAAGCATCCAACTCGAAAGCGAACGGTTTCCCTGAGCCGAATCCAGCATTGGAGTCACAGCTGCAGGCTTTCTATGATGCCCTGCCAGACGTTGTGCATGAGGGCCATGCGGGCCAAATCGATAATGTGCTTACCGCCATTGAGACAGGAGCGCCTCTCTTAATTGATGGGAGCAGCGGCAGACAAACACTTGAATTAATTACAGCTATTTATAAATCGGCGAGCACTGGACAATTGGTAAAATTCCCGATCGGCCCTGAGGATGCTTTCTATACCCGTGAAGGTGTTCAGGCGAATGCAACCCATTTCTATGAAAAAAATAAGTCGATCGAGAATTTTGCAACGACTGGCATCTCGACAGGAAGCAGCTACAAATAAGAATGCTGCTTGCCATGGCTGTCAGCGCTGCTTCTGCCATTGCAGGCGAAATTGATGGGGCGTGCTGCCCATACGGCTTTTAAACATTTTACAGAAGTAGGAACTGTTTGTAATCCCGATGTTTTCGGCGATTTGTGCAATCGACTGCTCGGTTGAAGTTAACAGCATGACAGCTTGCTGCATTCTACGTGCGGTCACATAATCGGAAATGCTGCTGCCTGTACATTCCTTGAATAGATGAGAGAGATGGTAAGGGGACAGGTGGAGCTCGCTAGCCATGTGCTCAAGTCGAAGCGGTTCCGTGTAGTGCCCTTCGAGCCAGCCGAGAATGCGCTCAGCCTGATGCTTATGGCGCGTGTGGCCGGAGTCGAACTGGACATCGCTTCGTTCCCATATTTGCCGCAAAGCTCGGAAAAAAGCAACGAGGAATAACGAGAATTCCTCCAGCTCATCTTTTTTCGCTAACGTCGGTATTTTCTCTTCCAGACTTGGAAAAAGGGAAAGCAGCGGCTCCGGCTCGCCAATTTGGTAGATGCATGGCGCAGGCAGCTTGCTAGTGTGCATTTGCTTGAAAAATGTAAGCAGCTTCGGCCATCTCTCAAAATAAGATTCATAGAGATAGGGCTCGAAGTGCACAATCGAGCGGATGAAAGGCGTGTCGGGACTCACTTGGATATGGTGCAGCTGATAGGGCTGGAAAACGCAAAGCATGCCGGCGGTAACCTCATAGCTTTGTTGATCTACAATCAGCGTGCCTTGCCCTTCGTGTACAAACAAAATCTCTACGCCTTGATGAGCATGAAACGTGCCATGAAACTGTTCGTTGCCGATCGTTTGACGGCGGTACGCAAAGTAAAGCGGGCTTTCGCTGAAGCTAAGATTCTGAATATACGTCATCTGAAGCACGTCCCTCTGCTGCCGCGGCAGCGTTAAAAGAGCTTAATCCCAGCTTGCTGAAGCTGATGGATTAAGCTTTTTTGGTTTTCTTATTCCGCCGTTACCTTTTGCATTTTGGCAGGATTGTTGATTTTGTAAGCTACAGGATGCTTGCTAAGCTTCTTGGCTACGATTTTGCACTCGAAGGTGACGGTATCTCCGACTTCGAGCTCAAGCTTTTTGAGCGTGTTGCTGTGACTGGACCAGGCTGTGCCGATTTCCATGGCGGGATCCGTGATGGAAACAGCCTCATAAATAATAACTTCATCATCATTATCGGAGAAGTTGTTAGGGACGGTTGTAAATTCCTGCACCGTAGCGATCATTTTAACTTTATCTTCAGGCAGCTCCAGCTTCGGCGCCTTTTCTTTTTTTGGTGCTTTTTCTTTCGGCTGCTTTGCTTTCGGAGCTTTCGCTTGTTCAGCTTCCTGCTCGACAGGAGCGGCGTTGTCTTCTACAGCAACGGGAGCTTCGGCTTCAGACTCTGCCGCGTCAGTTCCAGTCGTCTCGTCTGCAGCAGTCGTCAATCTTTGGCTGTAATTGGCTGCCTGCATCTCCTTCAGATAGGAGGGGTGAATGCAGTGCAGCTGTTTATTGTCGAATGCAATGACAGCGGTCATTTTATCTACCAAGCCGACGATGTCGCAAGACAAGTTCATGCCATTGTTTTTGTAGTAAAAGGTTTTCGTTTTGGCCGCTTTCTCAGAAAGCAAGCCCCATTCTTTACACTGCTCCAATTGTTCGGTTTCGTCTTCGAAGGTTGTGTAGGTTTCGGGCTGAATGGTGAATGCATGTACCATGTTCGTGCCGCCTTTCTATGTATTTATGGTAGAAGGTTCTTTTATTGTTCTAATCGGAAGTCATCCGTTTTCTCGCCGTCTTCCCATATTTCCACAAACAGGGCTTCGCTATTATCGAAATCAGCGGGCGTGAACGACAGCGCTTTCTCCTCGTCTGTGCCTACATAAACATTTTCCATTTCTTCGCCGTCGAAAGAGAGGATGACGTAAATTTTCATGTCAAAATGCCTCCAAATAAGTTGATATGGCTTATTATAACACAATCGTCCAAAAGTTCGCATGAGGTGGCTTTTTTAGTTGGCATGAAAAAAACAAGCTGCCTTCATGCCTTCCGGCAGCTTGTTTTTTGGTCGCAGTTATCCGAAGAGATGAAGTGTATGGCGAAACTAGTAGTGAAGAGAAAGACCGTATTCTCCTGCAGCTGAAGACGTGTTATTCAGGAGAGCTACAAAACCAATGTCGCCGTAAGTTCTTGTAAATGTACTGCCCACTGGCACCGTAAATGAATCAATTGACGCTCCAATGGAGTTGCGAACGGTCACATCTACGTTCCCTCCACTTATGGCTCTCACAATAACAGAACCGCTAATTGGCAGTGGGGGAATTGCTGGAGCTGAAGAATCAATCGCGTAGACGGTTAATGACATGCCGGCAGTCAATAAAAACGTTCCGCAAATATCGTCATTGAAAGACTCCCTGTTGTTGCATAGACAAGGCATACAATCATCTCCTACGGGTCTGAGTTTTGAAAGTCATTACCTTACTATTAATGCAACAGGTTTATGGTTGGTATAGATACTAACATAGCAACTTGTCTATATTCAGAAATATGTTCATATACCTAGCAACTCTATGATGTACAGGTGATTTGTTCCGTTTCTTCTTTTACTAGATAAATTTCTTCTTTAGGCGGGGTGTCACAAATGATCTGCGGCCGAGGCTTAACGACGGTTATTTTCTTCTTAGGACGCTTACGTTTTTTTATCGTATAAAAATAATGTGCGGTGATAGAGTATTGGCCAACGCTTTTAATCTCTGCTGAACTTGAGGAGCTTATTTCTAGGCTTGCGACAGCACCCAATGTAATGGATTTCGTTTGATTAAGCTCCGTTAGTGTAAACAAGGTGCGATTGGAAATCCCATCCCCTTTTGTATCAGCTTTCACCGTTAACGTACAATGCGGACTCTGGTTCCGTACCGTAATCGTTCCAAAGGGAAGATTGCGCCCCGTATTGGCTGTCCGCCAATATTGCACGCTTTCGCCATTGCTTGCTTGTGAAATACTGCCGCAGATTTCATCCGTGACGAGTCGTTTTTGAAGTGGAGATGCTTTCCTCTTTCTACAGATGAATCTTTTCGTTCGGCAAATTTTGCATGATTTTCTAACATGTCTTTTATGACATGGCAAAGAAACCACCTCCTATCCTATACACCAATCTATGGATAAAGCCCCGGAGATGGTTGGACGACTTGACTAATGAATACATCCATGTTTGTTTCCAGTACCTATCGCACTGGCTTAAATTCACGCCAAAGTTCATATACTTCAATACAAGCTCGAACGCCAGAGTAGAGCAGGGAGTTACTTAGCAAACGGCTGCGGGGAATCGGATTGAGGGGGTTACTAGGATGTTGGTTGCAGTTATTTGCGTAGTCGGGTGTCTTTGCGGGTTTATACTGTTCAGGAAAAATGTGCTTCGGCCAGGTTATGTGCCAGGTGCAGATCAAGTGAAGCTGTCCGTCATTATTCCAGCTAGAAACGAAGCGTGCAATTTACCTCATCTGCTCCATGCGCTCAAAATACAAACCCTGGAACCCTTTGAAATTATCGTCGTAGACGATTTTTCGGAGGATGACACGAGGGAGATCGCGGAGAGTTACGGCGTTACCGTTATCTCCAATCCCAGCCTTCCAGAGGGGTGGACCGGCAAAAATTGGGCCGTATGGAACGGCTACTTACAGTCCTCTGGGAATATGATCGCCTTTCTTGACGCCGACATTCGATTAGTGCCACGCGCACTGGAAATATTAATCATGGCTAGGCAGCAAGCCGGAGGCGTTATCTCGGTCGTGCCATTTCACTACACGGTAAGTTTCGGTGAAAGGCTGGCTCTCATTTTTAACTTCTTAGGGGTGTTTGCTTTCACCTCACCCATTGAGAAAGACAGTCCGAATAAGGGGCTGTATGGTTCCTGTATTTTAACAACTAGAGCAGATTACGAAACCATTAAAGGTCACGAGAGCGTCAAAGGGGAAATGTTGGACGACTTGAACCTCGGAGCCGCCTTTCGCAAAGCAGGTATCCAAGTGACGAATTTCATTGGTTATGGTCTCGTATCCTTCCGTATGTATGCGCAGGGGATGAGAAGTCGAATTCAAGGCTTTGGTAAAGGGGCCGCTCTCGGAACATCCAAACTGAAAGGTGGGACTATCGCGCTTATTGCCCTGTGGGTAATCGGTCTCGTTGCCTCCGAAACATTCTTTTTATTTTTGAACACGTCCTGGTGGCTCCCTTTATTTATGGGCTATTTGATCTACATGATGCAGCTGTTTTATTTTGTCAGGTATGTGGGGAAGTTTGGTGTCATTATGCCCATTTTACATATTTTTTCAACGATTTTTATGATTGTTGTTATGCTGTATTCCGTTTATCAAGTGGTGTTTCTGGGCCATGTAGCGTGGAAAGGAAGAAATGTCAAAGTAGGAAGCAGGCGGGAGCTATGACCATCGTATGGACGGCTTGCGCTTTTTTATCAGGCGCTCTGATGTTTTCTTATTGGCTTGGACTCCTGGCCAGACATAATCTCAAACATGTTGGCGATGGCAATCCAGGGGCATTAAACTTGTGGAGAGCAGCGGGTTATCGGACCGGGCTTGTGGGCATTATTCTCGACTTTTTAAAAGGGTACCTGGTGCTGGTTTGGATCTTGGGATTTAACTTGGACAATACGCGTATTCAAGGTTACGCATTAATTCCTGTTGCGCTGGCACCGATCGTAGGGCATGCTTTTTCGCCATTTCTCAAAGGGAAAGGCGGCAAAGCGATTGCCGTTACCTTCGGTGTTTGGAGCGCGCTGACGAAGTTTGAGGCTTCCCTTGCATTAGCGATCATATTGGCAGTTAGCGTAGCAATAACGAAGCTGGCGACACGAGGAAAGTCTATTTCCTCCTCGGCGGATGGCTTACAAGTGGTAATAGGCATGCTGCTTTTAGGTGTGTATTTGTATATAGGTGGCTATGTGGGAGCCATATTGTGGGTGTGGCTGGGGAATGTTGTGCTGATTGCGTATAAGCATCGGAAGGAGCTTGCCTTTTATTTGACAAAAAAGCAGCCCAAGCCAGGCGGTGAGTAGATGCTGTCAGCAGGCAGCCGGTAAGGAAAAAGGGGTCACGACGATCTGATTACATACTAGTCCCGACTAAGGGTAAAACTAGGAAACAATCAGAGAGGAGTGACCCCTTCGCATGGATGAAAGCTTTCGTTTAAAAGAGGAACGCCTAAACGCTTTAAGCCACGGAATCGGCGCGGCGCTAAGCGCCTTCGGTCTTGTGCTGCTCCTTCAGCGAGCCGCCTTGTTCGAGGATTTTGCTTATACAATTAGCAATACGATTTACGGCTTATCCTTTTGCTTGGTGTACCTGTCCTCAACACTCCTGCATTGCTCACGTTCGCGCAAGTGGGGGGAGCGTTTCGAAATGCTGGATCATGCGGCTATTTTCATCGCCATTGCGGGTTCTTACACACCATTTTTGATGATTACTCTTCAGGGCACGTTAGGCTACTCTATGCTGCTGCTGGTCTGGGTCCTTGCTTTGGGAGGTGTTCGCTATATTAAGTTTATCATTCGGCGATTTATCCCTTGGGGTCTGCTCCTCTACTTGCTGCTGGCCGGTTTCATGGCTTCGTTGATTGCTCCACTACAGGAAAGGCTTCCTCTAATGGCTATTACTTGGATCGTCACTGGCGTTATTCTGTACAGTATCGGATTATTATTTTTTCTATGGCGGAAATTGCGCTATCATCATCTGGTCTGGCATGTGTTCGTTGTTGCGGGAAGCAGTTGCCATTTCATTGCCGTCTACGCGTACGTGATGCCCGCTGTACTTTAATTTACGGATGATATGCCTTGAAAAATCAAGTAGACAACAGTCTCCTCCGAACTTCTGAAGGCGGATAACTCTTATATTTTTTATAAAGCTTTGTAAAATAGTTCGCGTTCCCACAGCCGATGCTTTCGGCAATCTCGGTTACGGTCCATTCCGTTTCACGCAGCAAACGATCCGCTTCGTTAATGCGCAGCCAATTGACAAAATCTACAAAAGTTCGTCCGGTCAGCTTCTTAAACGTTTTGCAAAAATGGTACGGATTGAGGTTGACCATCCTCGCAGCTTGATCAACGGAGAGCGGCTCTGCAAGATGAGCCTCAATGTGCTGAATTAACGGCTTAAATGACTCGGAATGCCGCAGAGGAGCGGGTTTATCCACGAACTTGTCCGGCAGAAATTGTCTGGAGAGCAACGCGAAAAGCAGATGAAAATTATGCTTAATGATAAGCTCGTAGGCCGCGGCCGCGTGCTCAAACTCATAGGTTGATTCACGAAGGAGCCTCCGGAATGGGGCTCCTTGTTCGTCGTTTGCGCCAATTTTAGCAGGCAGTTGCGCGCGTCCATCCAAGAAAGGCAGCATGTACCGCTCGTAGACAGGATCGGGATGCAGCATGCGGAGCAGAGAAGCGTTGAAGACAACGGCTACGAACTCCACATCTTCGTCGGAGGCATTATAGCCGACATGCAGCGCCCCGGCAGGGACGAACAGCAGGTCGCCGGCGCTCGCCTCGTAAGGGCGGCTATCGATATGAAATTGTGCTTTGCCTGCCTGCATATCAATGATTTCGAAGTGCTCATGCCAATGGAGATATAAAATATTGTCGTCCTTTTTGGCCGCCCGAGATCGATTTCGGTAAAACCGAATCGGATAGTTGCTGTCCCAGAGAGGTGTTTTCTCCCTTAAATCTTGGGGATAAGTCATGCGCAGCCTCGCTTTCTAGTTGTCGGAGAAATAAGGTTATTTGAGCAAGATCAGATAGATTTATAGAATAAATTGCTGATTGTGATAAGATTGTGCCTTCATTTTAGAGCAAGATTGGTGTGGTTTCAAGAGTAGAAAGGATTTGGGTCTATCTGAGAGAATAAGTACTCATCAAGGTACTTAGGAGGTAAATATGAACAATTTATTGGATGTTGAGAAACAGCTGGAGCTTTCTTGGCTGAATAAGCCAGAGCAGTGGGGGTTTACAGATGAAGGCTAAACCAGAGAGCCCCTTTGGCCTTAAAGCCATTATTTTTGACTTCGACGGTTTAATTATGGATACAGAAACTCCTTGGTACTACGCTTTTAAAGACATTTATCAGGAACACGGAGTTGAGCTTTCACTTGAACTTTGGTGTAAAAATGTAGGAACTACTTTTGATGAGTTTAATCCTTATGTTTATCTGGAGACCTCTATCCAAAAGCCTTTGGATCATGAGTTTATCAAACAGCTGTCTCACGAGAAGTATACTGTCTATTTAGGAGAAGCGAAGCTGCTTCCCGGTGTGCTTCATTTATTGGAAGCAGCCAAGTCGAGAAGTCTGCGAATCGGATTAGCGTCTAGTTCAACACGTGCTTGGGTTCACAAATACTTGAAGGAACAAGGAATCTTCTCTTATTTTGATGTGATTCATACAGCTGATGATGTCAAGCGGGTGAAGCCTGATCCTGAGTTGTATACATTGACGCTGGAAAAGCTTGGCGTAGCAGCCGGGGAGGCTCTCGTCTTTGAAGATTCACCTAATGGGTTGAAGGCCGCCAAGGCAGCTGGTATCCGATGCGTAATCGTGCCGAATGATGTTACACGGAACTTGGAATTTATCGCACATGATTTGAGAGTTGCTTCCCTGGATGAAATCGATTTGGGTGCATTTTAAGTGGCTATCTTAGTTTTGTGCTAGCTCTGATTAAGAATGTCTATTAAGTATCTCATTTGATTTTTCTATAATAAGGGTAAGGTTACAGCATTCAAAACACGCCAAGGAGGCAGGAACAATGCAGGAGAAACAACCTTTACTTTTGACAGATGAGCAAATGAGAGAATTTATTACGAATGGGTGTCTAATTCTTAAAACGGATTTTTCCCATGCGTTTCATGACAATCTGCTTGAGCAATTAAATACGGTGTATGCGGAAGAGGGGAATCCTGGAAATAACTTGCTGCCGCGTATCCGAGAGCTGCAAAAAGTATTTGACCATCCCGTTGTTACTGGCGCATTAACGAGTGTGTTAGGTCCAAATTATATGATGCATGCGCACAGACATGGGCATTTCAATGCGCTACCTACTGCTGGCGGCTGGCATAAAGACAGCTATTGGGGTTATGACCGCGTGCGCAATCATCACCCGAACTGGGCAATGATTATGTATTTCCCGCAGGATACACCGGTAGATTTGGGGCCGACAGGCATTATGCCAGGCACGCAAAATCACCAGAAGCGGGCATTCGAAGCGAATGAGCATCCGGCTGAAGTTTTGGCAAGCGGCGAGGCAGGCACTTTCGCGTTGATCCATTATGATATCTGGCACCGTTCCACTCCGAACATTCTTGGAAAACCGCGTTATATGTTGAAGTTTGAGTTCATGCGTACCGAGCTGCCTAAACAGCCAAGCTGGAATAATCAAGAGCGCGAATGGAAGAAGCCTGCGAACCTGCTTGCACCGCTTGCTGCGCACGACTTGATGTGGGAAGAGACTTGGAACTGGTTATCCGGCGAACTCTGCTCCTTGGCAGGAACGGCTTCGTCCGAACCGCAGGAAGTTCAGGAGTTGGCGGGGAAATTGAGCGGTGATGAAACGATCGCCATCAATGCTTCTTATGATCTTGCACGTAGAGGGCAGGCTGGCGTGAATGCTCTGCTGGATGGACTCCGCAGCGATGATGTTCATGTATCGCGAATCTCTGCGTATGGTTTAGCTGTTGCTGGAAGCGAAGCGGTTGACGGGTTGATCGCTGCCCTGAACCATGAGAATGTAAATACAGTAACACACGCTGTGTTTGCGCTGGGCGAATTGAGCGGGATAGCAGCCAAAGCGGTTCCGGCTCTTACAGAGCTGCTTGATCACCCGGAGGACAAAATCCGCAGCGCGGTTGTTGATGCGCTCGGTTTTATGAACTCGCCTGTAGAGGATGTCGTTGCCAGCTTAACCCGCGGTCTTCAAGATCAGAACGCGCAAGTGCGCTTCATGTCCAGCTTATCCTTGTCCCGTCTGGGCGCTTCGGCAGAATCGGCTGTTCCGCAATTGGAAATTGCGCTGGACGACGAGAACCGATACGTTCGTGCACATGCTGCGGAAACGCTCCATTACATCGGCACAGATCGGGCCAAAAATTCGCTGATCCGCTTCCTGCTGAACAACCGCTGGTGCTCCACGACGACAAAGGCGAATGCCTTTTATCCGTAAGCGGCAAGAAATTGCATAGGCACGTTGATATACGAAGAGGCCGTCTCTCAACCATATTTCATGGTTTGGAGACGGCCTCGTTTTTTATTTATGGGTTATTTTCAATCGTTTTTGGTCTCAAATCACGGAAAGCCGTAGGCTTAAACCCGGTCTGCTCTCGGAACATACGGGAAAAATACGATAATTCCATCCCTAACGCGTCAGCGATTTGCGAAACGTTCAATTCTGTCGTCATCAGCAAATCTTTGGCTTTTTCGGAACGCAGATGATTCATGTATTGGATAGGCGAGTAGCCCGTGAATTGCTTGAAAGCATTGATAAAATAATTAGGATGGTAATGCGCAATGCGAGAAAGTGTATCCACGGACACATTTTCGGCAATATGCTGTTCCATGTACAGCAAAACTTTGTTCATTTTTTCAAACGTAGGCGTGGAGGTCAGGTTCAGCTTGACGGATTGATTTTGCTCAATAAAATCGGCAATAAACGTCATCAGAATTGAGTACGCTCGAAACTCTGAGGTGATGCTGTCGCTCTGGCTGTAAGCAATCAATTGCTCGAAAGCTTTCACGAGCTCTTCCGGATTCTGAACTTTCAAGCAAGGCGAGGTTTGCAAAATTTGAAACAAATCCAAATCTCCGATTTTGGCCGAAAAATGGCACCAATACTTGCCGAACGTATTGTCGCTTATCGTGCCATAAGCCTGGTCGCTTCCGGCTGGCAGCAAATACAGCTCCCCGGGTTTCGGGTAGTAAGTCTGACCTCCGATCCTGACATAGCCTTCACCTTCGCGGATAAAATAAAGTCGGTTAAACGGACAGGCGGGATTCTCATCAGTCCAGGATTTTTGGACTTTGGTATAGGCCGCGTAGGATAGATCCAACTTCGCCTTGGCGAGATATTTCTTCCAGAACGTGCGTTCGCTATCGTTCATTGCGTTCTTCATAGCCTATATTCCTTTCACGAATATTCGGGCATTTTATGAAATCCTCTCATGAAGCTTAATTACTCGTTCGTTAATTTTAGCTTATCCAGCAGTTTGAAAAACAGGCTAAGCACAATAGCAACGATCGTGGCCAACGCCATACCCTTCAATTCAAAATTCCCCAGCTTCAACGTTGCACCGCTAAGGCCGATGACAAGAACCGTCGTTGTCAGAATCAGATTCATCGGTTTGGAATAATCCACTTTCGTCTCTACGAGCATCCGAATACCGGAAGCAGCGATAATACCGAACAGCAGCAAGGAAACGCCTCCCATGACAGCTGTAGGAATCGTTTGAATCAAGGCTGAGATTTTCCCCACAAAAGAAAGCACAATCGCCAGGATCGCAGCTCCGCCAATGACCCAAACCGAGTACACACGGCTGATCGCCATGACGCCGATGTTTTCACCGTACGTTGTATTTGGCGTGGAACCAACCAAGGAAGACAACATCGTTGAGATCCCGTTTCCGAGTAAAGATTTGCTTAGACCCGGGTCTTTGGATAAATCTTTGCCCACCATATTGCTGGTTACGATTAAGTGGCCGATATGCTCTGCAATGACAACAAGTGCCGCAGGGGCAATGATTAATATACTGGCTAAATCAAACGTTGGTGAGTAGAAAGTAGGAAGCTGAAGCCATTGAGCGGCATTTAAAGTTTCTTGAATATGTACTAAACCAAGCAATGCGGCAAGTACGTACCCCAAGATGATAGCTACAAGAATAGGGATAACCTTCAATAGTCCTCGAAATACGATGGAACCAACCACGCCTACTAAAAAAGTGAAAATAGAAACCGTGATCACGGTCATATCGGGAACCCAAGCTTCCTTGGCATCGGCAGGAGCGATAATGCCGGCCATTGACGCTGCTGTGGGCACTAACTCCAGCCCGATAACGGACACGATTGCGCCCATCGCGGCAGGCGGGAAGACAACGTCAATCCAGCGTGTTCCCACGAAGCGAATCAATAAAGCGATAATCGTAAAGATCAGTCCCACGACGAGAAAACCGCCGAGTGCCGCACTATAGCCTTTTTGACCTAGGACGACGAAAACAGGCGAAAGGAAAGCGAAGCTGGACCCCAGGAAAGCGGGAATTTTGCCTTTTGTGATAAAAATATAAAGCAGGGTGCCGATCCCATTCATCAACAATATCGTAGCCGGATCGACATGGAAGAGAATCGGTACAAGCACGGTGGAGCCAAACATCGCAAATAAATGCTGCAAACTAAGGGGAATGCTTTCGCCTATGGAGGGGCGTTCATCAACTTGAATGATACGAGACACGGTAGTAACTCCCTTTCTGTTTCTTCTCGTTCGATATCTTATCACAAAACGTGCTCGTAGGTAAGCCTTACCAATCTTTTCGCAGCGCAAATAAATCATGCAGCTCTTCATTCGAGAGCTCGGTAATCCAGGCTTCGGAGGTGGAAATTACATTTTCGCTCAGACTCATTTTACTTTCGAGCATTTCGTCGATTTTTTCCTCAAGCGTGCCCAAAGAAATAAACTTATGCACTTGTACATTCCGTTTCTGCCCCATCCGATAAGCACGGTCTGTCGCTTGGTTTTCTACGGCTGGATTCCACCATCGGTCAAAGTGGAACACGTGGTTGGCTGCTGTCAAGTTGAGACCGACGCCGCCTGCTTTGAGCGACAGAATAAAGATACCAGGTCCATCCGCCCCTTGGAACTTGTCAATCATCTTGTCGCGTTCCTGCTTCGGCGTGCTGCCGTTCAAGTACAACACGGGTTCGTTCCGTTGTGCCTGCAAAATATCGGCCAGCAGCTTGCCCATGCTGACATACTGCGTGAAGATCAGGCAGGAGTCGCCTTCATCCCGCAGCTCGCCAACCATCGCAACGAGCCGTTCCAGCTTGGCTGAACGCAAGACGAAGCCTTCCCGGCTGTCTTCGTTAAGCAGGCTCTCCTCGGAGATGGGAGCTTCCTTGGTCAGCAGAACGGGGTGGTCGCAAAGCTGCTTCAGCTGCGTTAACGCAGAGAGGATAGCGCCCTTGCGCTCCATACCTTCCAGCTTTTGCATACGCTCCATGAGGTTTTTGACCGCTTGCTCATATAGCGCGCCCTGCTCGGCAGTCAAGTTCAAGTAGACCTTCATCTCCTGCTTATCCGGCAAATCGAGCTGGATGGCGGGATCTTTCTTTTTCCGGCGCAGCATAAAAGGTTTCACGAGCTTCTGGAGCTGCATCGTCCGCTCCTCATCTTGGTGCTTCTCGATCGGATTCGAGAAACGATGCTGAAACCCGCGCTGATTTCCCAAATAGCCGGGATTCAGGAAGTCATAGATCGACCACAGCTCGGATAACCGATTTTCGATCGGTGTGCCGGTCAGGGCGATACGATGTTTGGCTTGCAGTGAACGCACGGCGGCGGACTGCTTGTTTTGGGCGTTTTTAATATTTTGCGCTTCGTCCAGACATAGGGAGCTCCAAACCGTCTCCTGCAGCGTTTCTTGCTCCATAAGAGCGGTTGTGTAGGAGGTCAGCACAATATCAGTGTCCTTCAGAGCCTCGGCAAGCGCTTCGCCGCTTAGACGGCCTTTGCCGTAATAAAGCAGAACCTTGAGATCCGGGGCAAAACGGACGAGTTCCTTCTGCCAATTGCCGAGTACAGAGGTGGGGCAAATCAGCAGAGCAGGCTGCTCGGATTCAGCTTGGTGATGCAGCAAATAGGTGATGAATTGAATGGTTTTCCCAAGGCCCATATCATCGGCAAGGCAAGCGCCAAGGCCGAATTTTCTTAAATACGTTAACCACGTAAAACCTTCATGTTGATAGCTTCTCAATTCAGCACGCAAGCCAGTTGGAATAGGAATCTCCTGCAGTTCCGACGGCTGTGCAAGCTGACGCAAAAGGCCCATCAAATGTGCGTTTAGCTCAACTTCCAGTTTGATGCGTTCTTCGTTCTCAGCGTCATCCTCAGGCGATGAACCTCCCTTAGGGGCGTTCTCTTTCTCTGCTTCATTCAGCAGGTGAAGCTGGAAAATATCCAGCAAGGATAGACCTTCTTGCGGGTCAACGCTGGCCATCAGCCTGCGAATTTGCTCCAGCAGCGCCGGGTCCAGGTAGACCCACTGGCCGCGGAAGCGGATGAGGCGCTCATTGCGCGAAAGCAGCGCAGCGAATTCGGCTTCGCTTAGATCCGCTTCGCCAATGGCAATCCGCCAGTCGAAGTTGACCAAGGCGTTCAGCCCGAAGAGCGACTGCCTTTTGCCGCCAGCTTCGGAGGATACCTTCGCGCGCAGCCGCGGCTTTCGCTTGGAGGCAGCTTCCCACCAGCCGGGAAGCATCACATTCCAACCGCCGTCCAGCAGATGCCGGCTGTCTGTCGTTAAAAACGTCCAGGCCGATTCATCGCTTAGCGGC
Source organism: Paenibacillus anseongensis (assembly GCF_009757995.1). Classification (NCBI taxonomy): domain Bacteria; kingdom Bacillati; phylum Bacillota; class Bacilli; order Caryophanales; family Paenibacillaceae; genus Paenibacillus; species Paenibacillus anseongensis. The sequence goes on along the minus strand of NZ_WSEM01000016.1, from coordinate 1,407,472 downwards.
CTGGATAAGAGCGCCAAGCCGCTGCTCCCGCTGGGCAGGCTTTCGGCCAGGCTGGCTGCCCAGCCGGGCGACCGTTCCAGCACGTAGGGACTCCAGCTGCTGTCCCAAGTTCCTGCTGCGGTTCCGTCCGCAGCAAGACGAATCGGGGCGAGCACGGATCGATCCTGCTTGTCCTGCAGGACAAGACGTAGTCTCCACGTGTCGTCCTCTTCATCAGGTTCCAGCAGCTGCAGCGCAGGTCTGAACGGAGCCGTGTCAGGCCGCCAGCCTAAGGAAGCGAGCCATTCTTCCTCCGTCAAGGTGACTGGCGAAGCTGAGCGTTGGAACAACGCGGGGTAGTCGCGGCGAAGATCGGAAATTGCCGCTTCGCTTGCATAGTGCTCCGCGGTGACAACGGCGGAGAACGCTGCGCGCAGCCCGGCCAGACCTTGACCAAGGGCATCGAGGCTTTGAGCTGCTGCCCAATTAAACGATTTCAGCGCATCGGATTCGGCATCCCAAGTCCAACCCAGCGTCCCTTTGCGGAAATCGTGCAAGCTTGGTACATAACGGCCAGCTTGTGCTTCTTGGTAAAGAAGTGGCGCTAGCTCGCGCATGGCCTTCATACCTTCATTTCCATCCTCAAAGTGCAGGATTTCCATGAAATCTGGTTCCGTGAAGTAGGGAAGCACCATATCCGCAGGGAGCACGACGACCGAGATGTCACCAGCCTGCTGCAGGTCCAACACAGTGCCGTAATAGGAGGATTCGTGCCAAGCGAACATGAGATTTCGCAGCTTCTCGCCAGGCACATCGCGGTCGTCCAGAAATCCCCAGAATAAAGCGTCACCGCTTTCTGTTAAGGTCATGCTCACTTGTAAATTGTGCAATATTGCGTTCATCCGAGCAGCTTTCCTTTCCTAAGTTCCTCTTGCAGCGCCCGCAGTCTGCTATGCCGTTCAACGAAACCTACAAAAAATGCTTCCCAACGACCGGATTGCTTCATTTTCTTGTACACTTTTTCAAGTCTTTTCAAAAGTCTAACAGCAGCTTTATAGTCGTGGCGGTTTTTTAAAGCAACGTAATGGTTCACGGCTTGATGATAATAGGGTAAAAGCAGCTGTGGCGCTTCTTTTTCGATTGGCTGAAGCACGCTGACCCGGTGAAAAAGCGGGTCATGGCCTTGAAGGATCTGCATTTCGAGCCAAGCCTTCCATTTGCCTTGCTCGTAGAGGACATTTTCAATGAGAAAGTAGGAACGCGGCAGAAGACTCTCAAATGCTTGCCACATCAGCTCCTCGGCTTCAGGAAAATGAGCGACGGCTTTTTGCCAATAATTCGCGTAGGTATCGAGTTCACGGGTTCGCGGATTGTTGAAGAAGATGGCCGTTTCGGTCAGCCAGTCTACAAGCTCCTTCCAGTTTGCGTTATCCTGCAGATGGTCGAAGAACGTAACGAAAAGGTAGGGAGGTGTGTCTTTGAAGGTTGGCCCCTCTGCGAGTGCTGCCCAAGCGATCTTCGGTTGTGACATCAGCAGGTGCAGGTAGGCTTTCGCGGCTGAAACCGATGGCGTAGCGGCAGAGTCATCTGTTATCGATGTCTTAAGAGCTTCAATTTCCTTCGGGGCGTAGGATAAAGCCGCTGTGATTCCTGAAGCCATCCATTCGTCCCAAAGCGCGCAGTAGACTCCAAAATCTTGATAACTGTGCCCTTTCTGAGCGGCCATCTGCGTTCTGATATAAGCGAACGTTGTCTCAAGGCGCTCGCTGGACTCAGAAAGAGCTAGTCGGCTACCCTTCTCTTTTAGCCAGTCCATAATCTCATCGTAAATCTTGTAGGCTGCTGATGACGTAAAGAAGCTCGTCACGCCCTGTGTGTTTTGCCCTTTTACTTTCCTTAGAAGGAATAATGCTTGATGCAGCTCGAAAAAGCTCCGATCCTGGTCAGAAAAAGGAATGGCAACGTTCATTAAGGTGCTTAAATGGCTACGCAACTGCTGAGCGTAAATGCCTTGATCGTAGGTCGGTTTTATGGAGAGGGTGTATTGATCCAGAAACTGCTGCCAATCACTAACAGACATTGTAGGCAATTTCATCATGGCGGATTCCGATGTTGCTTGCGAAGCCGCGCGTTTGAGCTGCATTTTTGCATTCATAATCTGGGTCGCCGGGTATCCGAGACGGTCCGCTAGTTCCATCATGACAGCAGCTTGGTGCTTGCAAGCGCCATGAACGGGGCATGTGCAGCTGCCTTCTTTCAACTTATTTAGGTTAAGCGAAACGCGATAGGCTTCAGATCCATCGACTTTGGCCTGCACTAAACGAGCGTCGGATATGCTAAGGGAGATAACTTGTCCTTGTTTAAAATAGGTAAACCCTCTGGAAAGGGTTACGTCCGTATAGGTTTCAGCCACATATTCGAGCAGCTTCAACCACTCTTCATCATTTAAAACAGTAGAAGTGCTCATAGGAAGGCTCCTTGCTAATGAATAGAGTATCTAATAACCTTATTAGTATAAATAGTGCAGCTAATATTGTAAATTTTGTTTCTTATTTAAATGGTTTTTTTGAAATTTGGGAAGGTAAGGTGAATAAATGAGAAAAAGAATAGTCATAATTGGAATAGGACTATTTATTGTCTTTGTTCTATTGTTTTGTACAAGGAAATGGATGAATGCTAGAAGTTTCCAAGTTTTCGGCGGGTTAACCAGTCATGTGCAGACGAATGAAAAAATTGTGGCGTTAACGTTTGATGATGGACCGTCGGAACAAACAGCTTCAATTGTAGCCCTATTGGGTAAGTATCAAGCAAAGGCTACTTTTTTTCTAATAGGAAGCGAGCTTGAGAAAAATAGAGAAGCCGGGCAGTTGATTACGAAAGCGGGGCATCAGATTGGGAATCATACCTTTTCACATCAGCGAATGGTTTTCAAAAAGCCGTCTTTTATCCGGGAAGAAATTGAAAAAACGAATCAATTAATCCGCGAGACGGGTTATGAAGGTGAAATTGATTTTCGGCCGCCAAACGGTAAAAAGTTGATTGGCTTACCTTATTATTTACATAAGCAGCAAATTCAAACGATTATGTGGAGTTTGGAGCCGGACACGAATTTTCGTACGCCTTCCGACAAGGTAAATGAAGTCGTTCAGCATGTGAAGCCAGGCTCTATCATTTTGCTTCATCCTATGTACGATAAGACGGAGCTTCTTGCGATAGAAGGCATTCTGGATGCTTTGACGAAAGAGGGCTACACCTTTGTGACTGTCAATGACCTACAAAATAGATAATGTTCATTCAGCATGAGCCACATTGACAAAAGATACTGTAACATTTATAATTACAGTATAGCTAGTGAGTGATAAAAATAACGCTAAAGGCGGTGCTGGATGATGAACTATCAAATCAGTGATTGGGTTACAGCCACTACGAATCAAGATGAAATGTTGCATGGGTATGTAGAATCCATGGATGTGCTTGGAGGTTTGACTCGCATTTACGTGATTGCATCCGACCGTGAATCGACGATTGGGAAAGTCATGGAAGTCAGCAACCAAGACGTTAAAAAATTGCCGCCAAGTTCCTTGGATATAGAAGAGCAAGTGAGAAGCTTGATCGATGTCTCCCTCGCGGTGAGAGACGAAATGTGGTTCCTTGAATTGACGGGCAAACTGCTGGCGATTCAACAAAATGAATCCAAGCGCAGCGAGCGCGATCAACTTCCGTCCCTAACTTTCAAAAACCGCTTAGGCGTTGATCAGCTATAATGAAAAGCCAATCCATGACATGTGAAACATGTCGAGTGGATTGGCTTTTTTTGGTTGATGGAGAGTGAGTGCCCCCGTACATTTACTGTACAGGTGCCTTTTTCACAACCTGCGGCCCTTTTACCATTTCCGCCTCAAACAGGGCTTGCAGCTCGGTAATTTTCCTTGGATCGGTAAGAGCCATTTTATCTTTAAAATACTGTTCCACAACGAGTTCCCAAGTAGGCACGATTTTCTGGGCCGTAATGGAACGGATGGCTGTCTTCAGAAGCCGGCGTTCCTTTGCATTGCTGTAGACATCTACGTATTGCTGCGTCCGTTCAAAATCCAGCTCCTGAAAGATCGCTTTGAACACAAGCGATGTCATCCGCGCATCATCCAGCGCTCTGTGGGCGGAGCCTTCCGCCTCGATCTGCAAATCAAGCAGGGCGGCCTCGACGCTGACGTCATTCGTTACATTTTTATAGCGGATAAACCCTTTCAATAAGTCAAAATAGTTGGCATTCATCCAGTACGCATCATCCAATTTGTGCATTCTTGTATCGAATACAATGCGTTTCAAATCTTCCCCGCCCCATGTAACAAGCAGAAAAGCTTCACTCCGATTCAGCCAGCTGATGAAATCCGCAATGACACTGCGAAAGCCGGCGGCGCCGTCAATGTCTTCTTGCGGAATGCCTGTTTTCTTTTTAATAAAACTGTTCAATTTAGAAAAATAAACCGGCTTGATCAGAGAGGAGAACTCATCGACCGGCTGAAGGGAGTCATTAAGGCGCACTGCCCCAATCTCGATGACCTCCATGGGTAAATCGCTCGCAAATTTGCGGCCGTTAAATTCGATATCCAAAATAATGTAGTCCATGCTGCTTGCCCCCGTTCTTTCTATTCCTATCATTTTAGCAGAAAATGTTTAGGCTGCCATCTTGGCTTTTCCGTAGATTGCGCTTAGTACTAGGCTGAACAACAGTCCGATAAAGGACATACCGGAAATCCACAAGTAAAGTGATTTACCGCCAAAGCTTTCATAGAACCACCCGCCCAGATAAGAGGCAACAATGCCGGATACGCCGAAGAACAGCAAAGCAAGAACGGTTTGACCGGTCGCTCTCCACTCCTCAGGTACAATACGGTATAAATATTGAATCGCCGCGGAATAAAAGATTGGAAACGTGAAGGTTTGCAGAAGCTGTAAGTAAACAAGTACATGAGGTTCTGTTATCCACGAGGACAATAAAAAGCGAATGAAGTAAAAGAACGCAGAAAATGCGATGATTTGGAGTTCCTTCCCTTTACGCAGCCACCAGAAACTTAGCGCAAAAACAAGAATTTCACTGCCTGCGGCTAAAAACCATGCTTGTCCGACCAGCTCAGGACTGCCGCCTAATTTTCGTATATATACGCCTAAAAAAGTATCATTAATTCGTTGCGGAACGGCAACAATAAAGATTAACACCATAAACCAAATTGTCTCTTTATTTCCTAGGAAATTACGCAAGCTTTTTAATGTGATGGGTTTGCCAGTCACTGGTGCATCTGGAAGTGCTAGACAAATGATGAGGCTGATGACGCCGATCCCTCCGAAAAGGTAACCCAAGCTGTTCAAGCCCAAATATTGAATCGCGTATCCAACGGCCAACGACATGACGGCATAGCCAATCGCACCGAAAGTCCTTATGGAACCATAGCTAACTCCATTCACTTCCGCTGTTTGAAAGTTCAAGCTTTCCGTTAACGGATCAAGCGGCATAAGGAAAAAGTACAAAAACATCGTAAACAGAAGCAGTACAATGAAACTATTGGAGGTATATAAAAAATATCCAACAATACTTGAACACACTAATAGAAGCAACATGACTTTCTTAATGGTTCTGGTCCTGTCACTAATCATGCCCCAGAGCGGCTGTGAGAAGATCGTAATGATTCCTCCTGTACCGATGATCAGGCCGATTTTGGTCGCTGGAAGCCCTTGGGCATCCAGATAAACAGGGAGAAAAGAAACGAACATGGCAAGCAGGGCAAAGTACAAAAAATTAAATGAACGTAAAAGATTTGAAGAGCTCATTATGACCGTAACCTTCCTAGTTGAAATAACTTATGTTTGTTGTAAAACTACATTCTAACACGATGCACGAAAGATTCCAAAAAGAAAAATGTCTCAGTTGCAAAAGAGGGACGAACTTGTTACGGACTCAGGAGCCGTTATTTTGCCAAATTCAGCGGAATTTGAGGTGCTAACGGACTGAGTGGACGTTTTTTATGGATTTTTCGCAATCTGAGGTGTTTCCATGACTAATAGCGACTCTGGAGTCCGTTAGATGCGAATCTTAACTCAAAAACAGCAAATAGCGTCATCTCAGTCCGTTAAGCGTCGTTAGGCGACGAAATAGGCTTTTTTTGCTGAGTCGGCTTTTTTTATTATCATGAATCGGCGTTTTTTATATAACCAATTGCAAGAATTGAAGATTGCTTAGGGAGAGACCTGTCTTTTATGCTAGAAAAGCTGGTATTAAGCATTCTCCAGAACTTCTTTTCTCGCATGAAAAAATGTCGATGAGGTGATCGTTTGGGAAAAATGACAAAACTGCTATCTGTCAGTATGGTGTCGAGTCTTCTAGTATCTTTTGTGCCCTTTTATGAAAGCGCTTATCCTAAAGCAGAGGCCGCCGCAGTCAACCTGCTCAGCAACGGCGGCTTCGAACAAACAACGACGACGCTGGATGCGAGCTGGAACGGCATTACAAGTCTTGCACCGGTCGGGTGGGGCTTATGGATTCCGACTGGAAGCGGCAAAGCACCCAATCAAACGGTGAATGTCTCCCTAGATTCAACTGTTTTTCATGAAGGGAGCAAATCGATTTTGTTTGACGCTTATGCAACAAGCAGAGTTTCTGTCAATCAAAGCGTGTTGACGGTTACGCCAGGCAAATCCTATCGGTTGAAAGTATGGGTGAAAACCGATAATGTCACGGGGACTGGTGCTTATTTTAGAACACAGTACTATAATACAAGCAAAGTAGGTGACGGCCCTGCATCCGCGAAATTGCTCGGTACGAAGGATTGGACGATGCAGCAAGTTTTTATGACAATTCCGGCAAATGTGACGAAGCTGGTGATCGAGCCGTTTCTGGAAACAGGCAAAGGGAAGGTATGGTTTGATGATATGAGTTTGGAGGAATATAACGGAGTTACAGGTATTACCTTGAATCAAAGTGCGTTTTCTATGGCTCAGGGGGCGTCAGTGGCGTTAGCACCAACGTTTGTTCCAGCGAATGCGGCGGACAAAACGGTGATTTGGAGTTCATCGAACCCCAATGCGGCAGTTGTAGATAATAACGGAAATGTAACCGGTGTAGGGCTAGGCTCCACGACGATAACGGTGTCGACACCAGATGGCACAATCAAGGCAGAATGTCTCGTAAACGTTGAATCTGCAGAGCTTTTTCAATCCTATGCGCAGATGCGGGCCAAATGGTTCAACAAGCTGACAGGCGGTACAAATTATGATGCCGCTGATCCAGATATTTCAGCTAACTTGGCCAAAATTGCCGATAGCGTTACGAATGCCGATTCGACCGGTATCTGGGATACGCTTAATAAATCCGCAGATCGAACGCTGGTCTGGAATGATTTGGCCAGCACGACAGATTCGGCGCAAGTCACGACTTCGTACAGCAGATTGAGGACGATGGCGCTCGCCTATACGCTCAAGGGATCGAGCTTATATCATAATGAGGCGCTTAAAATCGACATTTTGAACACGTTGGATTGGCTGAACGCTAACCGTTACAACGAGTCCAAAACCGAGTACGGCAATTGGTGGGACTGGGAAATCGGCGCTCCGCAAATTATGAATGATATCCTCGTGCTGATGTATGAACATTTGACACCTGCTCAAATTATGAAACATATGAAAGCGATCGATCGATTTGTCCCTGATCCGAAAAAGCGCACGTTGAATAACGTCGTTGAAACCGGCGCCAATCTGCTGGACAAAGCGCTTGTTGTTACGATGCGGGGCATCATCGGCAATAACAGTGCGAAAATTACGCAAGGCCGCGACCCGATTGGTCCCGAATTTGTTTATGCCATTCATGGAGACGGCGTATACGTAGATGGTTCATTAGTGCAGCATACGAATATTGCGTATACAGCTGGTTATGGCGCTGTTTGGTTAAGCCGAGCGGCTGACATGACATATGTCCTTAATGGCTCTCCATGGCCTGTAACGGATCCTAACGTTAACAACGTCTACAAATGGGTTATGGACACGTTTGAACCTGTTATTTACAAAGGACTTTACATGGATATGGTGAATGGCCGGGGTATTTCCAGACAAGCTACAGGCAGCGCTAGAAGTACAATTACCACTTTGCTTCGATTAGCGGAAGGAGCGCCTGCAGACGTTGCGCTTTCGATTAAGCGGATGGCGAAGGAATGGATTTTGAGCGATACGACCTACGCTAATTATGTGGATGGGCTGCCGATTTATGAGTTGGCGCTGATTAAAGAGCTAATGAGCGACTCCACGATTCAGCGCAGAGGAGAATTAGAGCGGAATCAAGTATTTGCCGGCATGGATCGTGTCGTTCATTTGCGTGACGGATATGGCTTTGGATTAAGCCTTTTCTCGAACCGGATTTCTGCTTTTGAAAAAGGAAATAACGAAAATCTCAAAGGCTGGTACACGGGAATCGGCATGACGTTCCTGTATGATCAGGATCTTAACCAGTACCGCAATGACTTCTGGCCGACTGTGGATTCCTTCCGTTTGCCAGGCACAACGACGGATCAGTCGGGGAAAGGCGTGACCCCAGGCGAGTGGACTTCGTACATGAACGCTAAAAATTGGGTGGGCGGCTCCACCATCGACGGCTTATATGGTGCCGCAGGCATGGATTTTTCGATGGATAAAGTGACGGGCAGCACGCTGCAAGGCAAAAAATCGTGGTTCATGTTCGATGATGAAATCGTCGCTTTAGGAGCAGGAATTTCGAAAAGCTCAGCGGCGAACACGCCGGTTGAAACGATCATCGATAACCGGAAACTGAATGACGCGGGAGACAATGTGCTAACGATTAACGGTTCAGCGCAACCGAATCAATTGGGCTGGTCAGGAACGCTAAATCAAGTGAACTGGGCTCACATAGCCGCTAATGTGGCGAATTCGGATATCGGTTATTATTTCCCAGGGTCAGCAACCGTCTATGGCTTGCGTGAAGCGAGAACGGGGAGTTGGCAAGAGATTAACAGCGGCCAATCGAATACGCCGATTACGCGTAATTATGTAAGCTTGGCTTTCGAACACGGGCAAAATCCGACGAATGCCTCCTATGCTTATGTCATGCTGCCACACAAGGATGCTGCGGCAACAGCGGCGTACAGCCAATCGCCGAACGTTGAGATTTTAAGTAATACAGCCGATGTGCATGCCGTGAAAGAAAAGCAGTTGGGCATTACAGCGGCAAACTTCTGGAACCCGGGTTCCGTGGCTGGCATTACCTCCAGCAATCCGGCGTCTGTGATGGTGAAGGAATCAGAGACGGAGCTTTCCATCGCGGTATCCGATCCAACTCAAGCGCAGAGCATGATTTCACTTGAACTGAATAAAACGGGGTTGCAGCTCGTTAGCAGTGACAGCACAATTTCTGTGCAGCAAACATCACCTGCTTTAAAGCTTGATATTCAGGTTGCAGGTTCATATGGTAAAACGCATGTCATTACCTTCAAGAAAGACAGCGCAGCTCCGGTAACGACAGATGACGCGAAATCCGGGTGGCAGCGCACGGCGCAAACGGTGACATTAACGGCAAGCGACGCTGGCAGCGGCATACAAACAACGATGTACAGCCTAGATAATGGTGCCTTCGCAGAAGGAAACACGGTATCCGTTACGGAGGATGGCGTCCATCAAATTCGTTATTACAGTGTCGATCAAGCCGGCAACCAAGAGTCAGTCAAAACGGTTGAAGTCAAAATCGATACCAAGGCGCCGGTCATTTCTCCTTCCGTCACGATGGATGTTTATTGGACGGATGGCGGCAGTCTAACCTTCAACACGAGCGATGAAGTAAGCGGAGTGGTTGCCAAGTCAGTTAGCATTGACGGCGCTAACGTTAGCGATCCTTATACGTACAAACCTTTTTCGCTTCGTATTGGTGAGCATCAAGTTAACGTAACGGCAACGGATGCTGCCGGGAATGAAGCGGACGTGAGCTATGTACTTAAGGTGCATATGGACGTCATGCATTTGGATGAAGCGGTTCGTTATGCTTACCAACAAGGCTGGATTACGAACCAAGGCATTTATAACAGCTTGCTAATGATGGTTGAGGCGTTGCAAAAGCACTTGGATGACAAAGGTGTCAAGACGGCATTGAACGCTCTCGAACAGCATGTTCGAGCGCAATCAGGCAAAAAAATCGACAGCAATTTTGCAGCATTTTTACTGGATGCCATTTCATTTCTGAAGGCATAAACAAGATCATCGGGTTTTCCTGAAAGTCATGAAGATGACAGAGGGAAAGCCCTTTCTTTTTTTGTGGAAAGGCATTCCTGCTTCTTCCAATTCGTACGAGGACGGTTTACAATAACGGAAGAGGAGTTGATGTCTAATGGATTCGAAGAACGTACAGCTGGTTCTGGACGCTAAAGCCACTCTAGGTGAAGGCCCGAGCTGGAATGAGGAAGAGAAAGCGCTTTATTGGGTTGATATCATAGGAGAGAAGTTTTGCAGGTTCGATCCGGAGACCGGTCAAAATGAGTCCTTTCCTATTGGCGAATTTGTAGGTGCAGTTGTTTGCGCCGGGAAAGATGAGGTCGTTTTGGCGACACAATCCGGTTTCCAATCCTATCACATGAAGCAGCGTACTTTAACACCTCTCGTTGATCCAGAAGATCACTTGCCTTCCAATCGGTTTAACGATGGAAAATGTGATAGCCATGGCCGGTTCTGGGCGGGAACGATGGAAATCATTGAAAAAGGGGCGACAGGCTCCCTCTATGTACTTGAACCAGATGGCAGCTGCCGCAAAGTTCACGAAGACGTCGGTGTATCGAACGGGATCGCCTGGAGTCAAGACGAAAAAGAGATGTATTATATTGATTCGATGAGAAAACATGTGTTAGCTTTTGATTTTGACGCGGAAAAAGGAGAAATTAGCCGTCCAAGAACATTAATCGATTTCGCTGACGAGCAAGGATTTCCAGACGGTATGACGATTGATGCAGAAGGGATGCTTTGGATTGCTCACTGGGATGGCTGGCAGGTGTCGCGCTGGAATCCCCGCACAGGCATGAAACTGGAGAGCATCGCGGTCCCAGCAGCGAAAGTGACCTCGTGTATTTTTGGCGGAGATGAGCTGGACACTTTATACATAACGAGTGCGCGAAAAGGGCTGGAGGACGATAACGCAGGAGATCAGCCTCACGCTGGCGGCATTTTTACAGTCAAACCTGGTGTTAAAGGAACAAAGACGCATGCATTTGGAACATCATATATCCAACAAAAGGAGTAGTTTTATGTCAGTAGAATCTAATCAGCTAACTATTCAGTATATTGGACAGGTTGGCGTTATTTTGCGGAAAAACGACATTGCCATCGCCATTGACCCGTATTTGACGGATTCTGTCGATCAACTCGGAGGATCTCCCGATGGGTTCTGGGTGAGAAGATATGCACCACCGGTGAAGCCCGAAACATTGACGGATCTGGATCTGGTCCTTTGTACGCACGAACATATGGATCATATGGATCCGGCGACGCTGCGGGTTATTGCGGAGGCATCTCCGGATTGCCGCTTCGGTGCTCCCAAGGTTTGCTTGCCGGCATTGGAGGCAATGGGAATTGCGCCTAATCGACTTCAGGCGCTTGGAGTTCAAGAGGCTTGGCCGTTCGCTGAAGGGCTGAACATTCAGCCGATACCGGCGTGGCATGAAGAGCGTGTGCAGGATGAAGCGGGCTGGGACCATTATTTGGGCTACATGCTCGAATGGGACAACTTATGTCTCTACCATGCAGGAGATACGCTTTTGACGGATGAATTGGTGAAAACACTGTCGGGTTACACCATTGATGTAGGCTTCCTGCCGATTAATGGCCGGGATATTTTCCGCAACAGAGTTGGCGTCGTGGGCAATATGAATGCTTTGGAAGCTGCGGATCTGGCGGCGCATCTTCGTTTTGACATTGTGGTGCCGGTTCACTTTGATATGTATCCTAATAACAGTGAAGGCATTGCGCCGTTCGTTGACCGGCTGTATCAGAAGCATCTGGGGCAAAAATTTCATATTTTTCAACCGGGTGAGACGCTTTTGTATAATAAAGTTAGATAGATTTCGATCAGTAATTAAGGCCTCTTAGTGTCCGAGTTCAGCGCGAAGGGGCCTTGGTTTCGGATCATTCGACAATTCCGTGCGTTGAAAATAGGCCATTAGGCTATTGCAATTAAGCACATCTTCATCTTCAGGTGTCCCATGTGATGTGATATGCTGAAGAGGCTGGTACGCACCTAAACAGCTGCTAACATGACCATTATGAATGGAGTGTTGTTCAGATGAAAATGTACCAATCCGTTGACTATATCCAGCAGGCTGAGAAAATCGCGCTTTACAAGCTTCATCAACAGGCAAATGAGCCGGAGCATACGCATAATTTCATCGAGCTGGTTTATATCTGTCAGGGAGCCGGTTACCATCAAGTGAATGGCAAGTCATTTGCCGTGCAGCGCGGGGATTTTTTGTTCATGAATGTTGGGGATCGGCATGCGTTTGAAATTCAAAAGAACATGCAGTATATGAACATTTTGCTGGATCCTGAGTTTCTAAGCAATCGATTGCAGGCTACCGAAAGCGCTTCCGATTTTCTTCCGCTCAAGTTGTTTCAGGAGTTCAAGTCTTCACTTGCGAATCCTTCGCCTCACGTCACGTTCAGAGGGAAAAACATGATTGAGGTCGAGCAGCTGCTCGAAACGATGTATGCGGAATATTGCGGCAAAAAGAGCGGTTATTTAGCTATGCTTCACGGCTATGCGACACTGTTATTAACGCGTATGCTCAGATCGATGCAAGAAAATCTACATAACTCCGAATTGCGCACGGCTTATCACATGCTTCCTCAGCTGCTGTCCTATATCGAGGAGCATTATGCGGGGCATATTACGCTGAATGATTTGGCGCGCGAGAGCTTTTATTCCCCCTATTATTTGAGCAAAATGTTCAAAGATTGCCTGGGGTTCACCTTCACGGAATACGTTCACGATGTCAGGCTGCGCGAAGCGAAGCGAATGCTGCTGGAAACGAAGGATTCTGTCGAATCCATCGGACGAAGCGTCGGTTATGAGGATAAAACGCAGTTTTTCCGTCTGTTTAAGCAGACCATAGGGATGACGCCTCAGCAGCTTAGGAAACAGATGTGAAAGTATGCTTGAAGAGCGGCTTTGAGGGATAAGTGTGCAAAAGCATTTACAAGCAATTAGATTTGTAAACGCTTAATATGGATGGTAGGCCTGCTCCGCTTTTGGGGGCGGGCTTTTTGTGTTTGGGGTTAGAGGCTAAGCACGCAGGTACGAGCACCCCGGCGAGAGTTAGCGCGTTTAAAACGTTAGAAGCTGTGCAGCCTCATTGGACGAAATCCAATGAAAACCCCTTTAGCGCCTCTAAATTGCTCATTACATTGGACCAAATCCAATAGAACCGCAATATCCAGCGCTATAGCTGCACGATTATCCAATGTCATTGGATTTCATCCAATAGAATTGGCAATCGAGCCGGCAAATCATTAGGTTCATTGGATTTCATCCAACGAACCAACGAACCCGTTCAAAAGCTCCGTTGGCATCGCGCACTGTCCATGCATTCGGCCACAGGCTTGAACCTCGTAGCTTCACGGCCAGCCTGTCGTCAAATCCCAAGTCCTGTTGTGACTTTGTGGGACTTTCTTTGCGTTTGCCTGACTGAACCTTTGAGTCCAGCATGTGTGTCTCAGGCCGGCTTCTTGATGAGGCCCCATTATTTCATTTTCATAGCCGTAAATGATGTCGAGAAGGTGTTGGTAGCGGTTACATTTTATGCATAAAGAGCCGAATCGGTCTAATCTTGTCGAATCTTAACGATGAGTAGTGTGTTTAGTGAAGATAGTGAATTTTCAGAAAATAAGGTTGATTATTAGGGGCAATCTCCATAACAATGAGGATGAGTCCACAAACTCAAAAACATTTTAGGAAATCGGAGGGTTGCAAATGAAGTCAAGGAGGAAGTCGATTATTTTACTCCTGGTTTCAGCACTCATGTTGACGCTTGTACTTGGGGGGTGTCAAGACAGTCCAGCTTCGACGACTCCAGCGCCAACGACAGCTGCTGTACAAGCAACAAAAGCGCCGGATCCAACAAAAGCACCTGACGGTGGAGGCGCACAACCTGCGCAATTGACAACGTTCAAGGATTCGCCGGTTTTGGCGTCAAAAGGACTGCCACCCGTGAAAGATCGCTTGCCGAGCGATTATAAATTCACGAATGAATTACCGGAGAGCCAAATGAAATACGAAATCGGTACGTATGGCGGTGTTTTGAGAACGGTTACATCCGCTCCGGACTGGGATGCTGACGTTTTCGTTATGAACAACGAACCGCTGCTGAACACGCCGGGTATTCTCGGTGATCAAATCACTGGTAACGTGCTCAAAGATTACAAAGTCAGCGATGATCAAAAAACATTCACATTCTCCATGCGCAAAGGGCTGAAATGGTCTGACGGTCAGCCGGTTACAACGGAAGACGTCAGATTTACGGTTGAGGATATTTTGAACAATACGGAGCTGACGCCAATCTTCCCTGTATGGCTGCGTGGCGGCGGTGAAGCCGATGCCGCTCCGATGAAGCTGGAAGTGATCGACGATTTGAACTTCAAGCTGACGTTCGACCGTCCGTACGGCGGTATCTTGATCCGCTTCGCTATTCAGGGCTGGCGCGGATATACAGAGCTCATCCGTCCTGCGCACTATCTCAAACAGTTCCACAAAAAATACACGCCACTGGATAAACTGGAACCGCTGATTAAACAAGCAGGCTTCCAACCTGGCGAATGGTTCAATCTTTTTAACGATAAAGATATTACGAACTGGGAACTTGCGAATAAGAAAGCTGTTGGTTTCCCCGTGCTTTACCCATGGATGATGACCAAATCGACGGAATCTGTAACGACGTATGAGCGCAACCCGTACTATTTCAAAGTTGATACTGCAGGCAATCAATTGCCTTATATCGACAGCATTCAGAGTACGCTCGTACAGGACATTGAGATGGTTGGTTTGAAAACGATTGCTGGTGAAGTTGACTTCTCCAGGGAATCAGCAGCTCTGATCAAAATGCCGCTTTATCGTGAAAATGAGAAAAACGGCTACAAAGCATTGCTGGCCAACATGCACGTGACGCCAACGGATATTTTCTTGAACGAAACGTTCAACGACCCGAACTGGCAAAAAGTTGTTCAGGATGTGCGCTTCCGCAAGGCGCTCAGCTTGGCACTGAACCGCAAAGAGATCATTGACACGATCTACTATGGCTTTGCGAAGCCGGGCAGCATTGAAGATCCGACGTTTGATCTGGCTGCTGCGAACAAATTGCTGGATGAAATGGGCCTCACCAAAGGGGCTGACGGCAAACGTCTTGGACCGGATGGTAAGGTGTTCACGATTCCGTTCGAAGTCGGAGCACAAGCGCCGGATATCGTACCACTAACCCAATTAATCGTGGAGATGTGGAAGCAGCTTGGTCTGAACGTCACCATGAAAACAATCGACCAAACGCTTTGGACGACGCGGAATACGAACAATGAGCTGCAAGCGACCATGATCTGGACGCATACACCGCTCTGGTACATGGGTGATTGGGGCACGCAGCTTTGGGGAGCGCAATGGGATCTCTGGCGTACTTCAGGCGGTAAGAACGGTCAAGAACCTCCTGCAGACATCAAGAATCTATACAAAATGATTAATGACGCTGCAGCTGCGAACCCAGAGGATGCGAAGAAAAAAGTAGCTGAAATTAAACAAGTCATGAAAGACAAGGTCTACTATTTCATTCCGATTTCGGAAGTGAAGCAGCCTCTAATCGTCAATGCGAAGCTGCACAACATTCCGAATGACACCAGCTTTGCGATTGGCGCGAACTTCAGCGGCGAGCAGTTCTTTTATAGCAAATAATTGAACAGGAACCAGTTGGAGCCCGGACGGCGGCAGGTCGTTTGATCCGGGCTCCACGGTTCGTTCAGAGACAGGGTACATTTTTGGAAGGAGGAATTACATGCTGAATTATATCTCCTATCGGCTTTTACAGCTAATCCCGCTGTTGATTGCCATCAGTATTATTGTTTTTGTGATCATTCAGCTTCCACCTGGGGATTTCCTAACACAATATATTGCCACATTAAAGCAATCCGGATCTGCGGTTTCAGAAAGTACGGTCATAAATCTTCAACAGCTTTACGGGTTGGATAAATCATTAATCGTTCAATACATCATTTGGATCAAAAATATTATTCTTCACGGTGACCTAGGTCGTTCCTTTCAATGGAATCAACCTGTGACAGAAGTTATTGGTCCAAGACTGGCGTTGACAGTTATCATATCGCTCATTTGCTTAGTTTTTGTGTGGCTGATCGCGATTCCAATCGGCATTTATTCAGCGACTCATCAATATTCGGCACTTGACTATGTGTTTACGTTTATAGGCTTTATTGGTCTGGCCATGCCCGGATTTCTCATTGCTTTGATTATCGTGTATGTCATTTTCGCGCAAACAGGCGTTTCGATCACAGGCTTGTTTTCAGCACAATATGTAGATGCACCTTGGACGATGGACAAAATCTTGAATATGCTGCCAAGGCTCATTATTCCTGTTGTGGTTATCGGTATGTCGGGGACTGCATCGCTGATTCGGATTACACGTGGGATGCTGCTGGATGAGTTGTCGAAGCAGTACGTCATTACCGCTAGAGCCAAAGGCGTTCCTGAGGGTAAGCTGCTGTTCAAATATCCGGTTCGATTAGCCATTAATCCGCTGATTTCGACCATCGGTTGGACACTTCCGGCGCTTATTTCAGGGGAAGCTATCGTTTCGATTGTGCTCAATTTGCAGACAACGGGGCCGATGCTGCTCAAAGCTTTGATGTTCCAGGACGTGTACTTAACGGGAAGCTTCCTGTTGATTCTAAGCGTGATGACGGTTATCGGGACGCTGTTATCCGATATTTTGCTAGCGTTCGTTGACCCGAGAATACGCTTCGGGGGTGTTGCGGAATGAGTGCGATAACGACGATTGCGAATCGATTTCGGAGGACCAAGGTGAATAGCCGAAACCGAGTCGGTGCCGATAATCAATACGAAGTCGCTTCCCAGTGGCAGCTGATGTGGTGGAAATTCATCAAGCATAAAATGGCTGTATTTTCTGCGGTTGTATTGATTTTATTTTATCTGGTGGCGGTTTTCTGTGAATTTCTGGCGCCCACGCTGCAGGATGCGAGGTACTCCGATTATAAGAACGCAGCACCGCAAAAAATTCATTTTGTCGATCCGAATAACGGATTTCAGCTTCGACCTTTTGTTTACGGGATGAGCGAGAAAGTCGATCCACAAACGTTTAAACGCACGTTCTCTGAAGATCCGGCGAAGAAGTATGAGATTTATTTTTTCACTAAAGGCGAGCCGTATAAGCTGTGGGGGCTCATTCCCATGGAACGCCACTTGTTTGGTTTGAAAAATCCAAAGGATGCGCTCATTTTGATGGGGACGGATAAGCTGGGGCATGACCTGTTGTCCAGAATCATTTACGGAGCCAGAATTTCGCTCTCCTTCGGACTGCTGGGCATCGTTGTAACCCTTATTTTAGGATTAGTACTAGGCGGAATATCAGGTTATCTGGGCGGTGTTTCGGACACCATTATTCAACGAACCATTGATTTGCTCATCTGTATTCCAACGATTCCGCTTTGGATGGCGCTTACAGCTGCGTTGCCCAGAGATTGGACGGCGCTGCAAACGTACTTCGGGCTGATTCTCATCTTCTCCATCATTGGCTGGACGGGGCTTGCTCGCGTTGTGCGGGGGAAAATATTGTCTCTTCGTGAAGAGGATTTCACGATGGCAGCAAGACTTGCGGGGGCAAGTGATTTCCGTATCATTCGCAAGCATTTGCTGCCATCTTTCGCAAGCTACATCATCGTAAACGTGACGCTTTCGATTCCCGGCACGATTCTGGGAGAGACGGCATTAAGCTTCCTTGGGATCGGGCTTCAGGCGCCGGTTGTCAGCTGGGGAGTGCTGCTGCAGGATGCGCAAAATCTGGAAACACTGGCCCATCACCCTTGGCTGCTGTGGCCGGCGGCATTCATTATCTTGACGGTCTTAATGTTTAATTTCCTTGGGGACGGATTGCGCGATGCGGCAGATCCATACAAATAGGAGGTGAAGTGAATGTCAAATAGGGATAACGTCATATTGGAAATGAAGGACGTGAAAGTTCACTTCCATCTGGATGAAGGCGTATTGAAAGCGGTGGACGGCGTTGATCTGCAAATCAAACGGGGCATGACGCTGGGCATCGTCGGCGAAAGCGGCTGCGGCAAAAGCGTCACCTCGCAAGCACTCTTGCGCATTGTGCCCAAGCCGGGCCAAGTGGAAGGCGAGATTAAGCTGCAGCGAAACGGTGCCGGTAGCAAGGAATCGGTGGATCTGGTGAAGCTGGATCCGAGAGGGAAGGAAATTCGGGATATCCGGGGCGATGAAATCGCGATGATTTTCCAGGAGCCCATGAAGGCATTTTCTCCGATTCATACCGTAGGCAATCAAATTATGGAAGCAATCTTATTGCATGTGACACAGGATAAAAAAGAAGCTTACCGCTTGGCGGTGGACATCCTGCGCAAGGTCGGCATGTCCAATCCCGAGCAGCGGCTTGCCGAATACCCGCATCAGCTGTCGGGCGGGATGAGGCAACGGGCCATGATTGCCATGGCACTGTCCTGCAACCCCTCGATTCTCATCGCAGATGAGCCGACCACGGCCTTGGATGTTACGGTCCAAGCGCAAGTGCTGCAGCTGATTAATGAACTGAAAGCGAATCATGATACTTCCGTCATTTTCATCACGCATGACCTTGGCGTTATTGCCGAAATGTCGGACGAAGTAGCGGTCATGTATCTGGGCAAAGTCGTCGAATACACTGATGTTGATTCCTTATTTCATAATCCGAAACATCCGTATACGAAGGCGCTGTTGAATTCAATACCTGCGATCGGCAGGGAGAACAAGAGGCTGGAATCCATTGAGGGGACCGTGCCGTTCCCGATGAATTTGCCGAAGGGCTGCGGCTTTTATACGCGCTGCAAAATGGCCATTGACGGCGTGTGCAACGTAGCGGACGTGCCGCTTGTCGAGGTGAAAAAAGATCATAAAGTTCGCTGCTTATTGGTTGAAACGGAGCTTAAAGAAGCCGAGGTGGTCTCATGACGGTACAAACGGACGAACTCATTCTTGATGTGAGCTATATGCGGAAATATTTCCCGATTAAAAAGGGATTCTTGCAAAAAAATGTCGGGTATGTCAAGGCGGTCGACGATGTCCAGTTTCATATCCGTCCCGGAGAAACGTTCGGTCTTGTCGGCGAATCCGGCTGCGGCAAAACAACACTTGGACGTTGTATTCTGCGCGCTATCGAACCGACCTCGGGCTCAGTGCGCTTTCGCGACCGCCAAGGCCAGATGCAGGAAGTGCTGCAGCTCGACGCCAAGGAACTGCGATCGATTCGGCGTGACATGCAGCTCATCTTCCAAGACCCGTACTCCTCGCTCAATCCTCGGATGACGGTGCTCAATATTATTGCCGAGCCGCTTGTCTGCAACGGCATGGCGCACGGCGCCGAGCTCAAAGAGCGCGTAGCTGAGCTCATGGAGATGGTAGGCCTGAACAGCCGCCATCTGGAGCGGTATCCGCATGCATTCAGCGGGGGGCAACGCCAACGGATTGGTATTGCGCGAGCTTTGGCGACGAATCCCAAGTTCATCGTTTGCGATGAAGCCGTGTCGGCTCTAGACGTGTCCGTACAGGCGCAAATTATTAACCTGCTGCAGGATTTGCAGGAAAAACTGAACTTGTCCTATCTGTTTATCTCTCATGATCTCGGGGTTATCCAGCATATATCTAACCGAGTCGGCGTTATGTATGTTGGCAAAATGGTAGAGACAGCGGCAACGAAGGATTTGTTTGCAGCACCCAAACACCCTTACACCGAAGCGCTGCTCTCTGCGAAGCCGGTTCCTGACCCTCGGAAGAAGTCGAACCGCATTATTTTGCAAGGGGAAGTCGCCAACCCGGCGAATCCGCCTTCCGGCTGCTATTTCCATCCGAGATGTGCCTACGCCCAAGACATTTGCAAAAAGCAGGCTCCAGAAATGAAGCAGGTTGGCGATGGGCATTACGCAGCCTGTCATTTTGCCGGAGAGCTTGACCTTAGGGGGGCCACGTCGATATGACGTATATTCTGCTTACGCTGCTTGTTTTCTTCGTCTGCCTCAGTCTCATTATGGTGGGCTCGTTATGGTATATGAGGGTGCTATTGGAGAAAATGGTCGGAGGCAAGCTGCGCGACTTGGAGACGTTGACAGCGACGGGCACAATCCCAGAAGCATGGTCGGTCAAGTTTAACGAGCGCATGATTCAACATCAAAAGCAGGGCAATACCAAACAAGTGGACCGTATTGAACGATTGGCACGGAAGTCCTATTTAAATAAAATCGGTAAACTGATTGCCTTTGTAAAAAAATCGACATTGGTAGAAAGTGAAGAAGCGCGAAAAGCTACGCTGCGTATCCTGCAAAGAGTGGAGCGGGAATGGAGGGACGCTAACTCCTATGGATCCTTTTCTTGAATTAAAACAGCGTGACCCGTCGGCGGGGTATAAATCGGTGGGGATTACCGTCATTACTGCGGCGCTAGGCATTATAAATTGGTTCGAATTAAGGAGCTTACTGCTGGTTTTGCTGACCTTTTTTGGCGTTAAACGTTCCTCGTGGCAGGGCATTGATAATCTCTCATTTCTGTTCATGGGTGTCGTTTGGCTCGCTTATGTATTCTACTGCCAATATTATTTGAAAAAGAAGGCGGAAGCCAAGCAGGTGCTGCAAGCTTCAGCGATGCTGCTGGCCATACAGCTGGGGATTTTATTTGTATGTAATTTCCTGTCGCATGTCTTGCTGAGTGTACCGTTTGAAACGTACATGTTGCTTTTTTTAATTATTGAAGGCGTTTTGACTGTCATACTGGGCTGGTTTGCCAGACGTGCGGCTCGCAAGAGAGTCTTACAATAATTTGTAGATAAAGGTGGGTAATCTCTTATGGATGTAGGTGTGGTTTCGCGCAGTTTTCCGCAATTATCAAATGAAGAAGTGGCGGCGCTGCTGGCTGAGCGCGGGTTCAGATGGACAGAGCTTTGCTTCTCCCAAACGGATTCTAACTATTGGCGTTACAACGGGCGAAGTGATCTTAGTGATCTAACGGATAAAAGAAGTCAAGAAATCGTAGAGACCTATCGCAAACATGGCATTGAAGTTGCCTCGATTGGCGTATTTACGAATTTGTTGGAAACCGATGAGCAGGAAATGGAAGCGAATTTGCAATATTTTGAACGGCATATGCAAATTGCTGCCGGAACCGGCGTGCCGATTGTTGCAACGGAGTGCGGGTTCATTCCGGGAAAACGAGGCATTCAAGCGGATTCGTACGAGAAGGACTTTGAACGTCTCAAACAACAAATAAGCTGGCTTGGCGAACGTGCAGGACACTACGGCATTAAGCTTGCCCTTGAACCCTGCGTCTTGGATGTTGTACCCAGCGCTAAACGCACAGCGGATTTCCTGGCGCAGGTCGGATCGCCGCACATTCAAGTGCTCCTGGATCCGGCGAATTTAATCGCGAACAGCTCAGAAGAGGAAATGTTCCAGTATTTAGCGCCGCATCTGGCTTACTTTCACGGGAAAGACCGCAAAGTCAATGATACCTACGGGCGCTGTGTTGGAGACGGGGATATTGACTGGAGAAAGCTGCTCAATTTGTATCATGAGCAAGCGGAAGGTGTTCCTTTTATTTTGGAATATGTCAATATCCATAATTTCTGTGAAATTCGTGATCGGGTGATCGCGTTTGACCAAGCCCGCTAATAGTCCTCTACAACGAATCGGAAATCTGAAGCTCAGGGAGGTGTTTGATGATGCTAGTCGCGGAGAGGGTTCAGCACATTCTACGGCTGGTTAACGAGCGGGGAAGCATGCGCGTCACTGAACTTAGCCAGATATGCCGGGTTACGGAAGAAACGATCCGCCGGGACTTGGACCGTTTGGAGAACGAAGGCCGGCTGCTGCGTAGCTACGGCGGGGCGATTCGTCTGCAGCCGCAAACGTCCGAAACGTCGTATGAGCTGCGGGAAACGGTGCATGTGACGGAAAAGCAGCGTATTTCGGCTCAAGCTGCCAAATTTGTGGAACCGCATGATCGCATTGTCCTCGATGCGAGCTCCACGACATGGCATTTGGCAGAGCTGCTGCCCGACATTCCACTCACCGTCATCACCAACTCCTTGAAGGTGGCTCTGGTTCTAAGCGAGAAAAAGAATATCAGCGTCATCAGCACAGGAGGCATCCTTGTGCCAAATTCACTTTCTTTCGTTGGACCGCTGACGGAGCAGGCCTTGGAAGAGTATCATGTAAATAAAGCGTTCGTTTCTTGCAAAGGCGTACATATGGAGCGGGGCATCAGCGAGTCGAATGAAATGCAAGCCAGGGTGAAACGGAAAATGATCGGCATGGCCGAACAAGTGTTTGTCCTTGCGGATTATAGCAAATTTGATATGCAGGCTTTTACGATGATCGGGGTCTGGAACCAGATTCATCATCTCATTACGGATGAACAAACGCCTCTTGATCACGTTCAGCTGCTCCAGCGGAAGTTTATTAATGTCATTCAAGTCTAAGACAAATCGAAATGGCGCAATCCCCTTGTAAGATGGCTGAAACCGCAATGAAAGCGTGAGTTGGATGCCTTATGATGAAGACAGAAGCAAAGAAAGGAATTGTACATATGGTTAATCTCCTGCGACAAAGTCAATTCATGAAAGACAAGCAAATTCCGTTCTACATTAACCGCTGCTTCCATCATCAAGATAATACGCCGTTGGTTCATTCACATGATTTTATTGAACTTGTTTATGTGGTTAGCGGTCAAGCGGATCATGTATTTGAAGGAGAGTCTTACCAGATCCAAACGGGCGATGTTTTTATTATTAACCCGGGGGAAGTTCATACATATCGTACGAAGCCGGGAGAAAGCATCGAGATCATTAATTGTCTCTTCACGCCAGAATTAATTCATGAGTCTCTGCTGAAGGAATTGGGCGTGTCACAGTCCATGGATTACTATTATGTGCATCCTTTCTTAAATCCAAGAGAACGCTTTCATCATAGGTTGAATTTGATGGGGCAAGCATCAAACCATGTTCTTATATTGCTTGAAACGATGATTTCAGAATGGGAGCATCACCGGCCGGGCTATCTAACGCTCATTAAACTGCAAATGCTCCAGCTGCTCATCCTGTTATCTCGCTGCTATGCGGATTCCGCAAGCAAGGAGAAAAAGAGCTCAAGATCCGCGAATCATACGATACTTGTGCGCCGGATCACCGGGTTCCTGGAGCGTCATTTTGATAAAAAAATGACCATCCCCGATTTGTGCGAGTTGTTTAATGTGAGCAGCAGGCAGCTAAACAGGGTGTTTAAGCAGGAAACGAATCAAACCGTAACGGAGCGTATTCATGACATTCGAATTGAACGGGCGAAGCAGTATTTAATAGAAGGCGATGACAAAGTGATTCATGTCGCCCAGCGTGTTGGCTATGAAGACCCGGCCTTTTTCACACAATTGTTTAGACGGAGGGTCGGATGCTCGCCAGGGCAGTATCGTGATTTGCATGGGGAAGTGTTGGAGAACGCGCAGGAAATTCAGTAGAAGAAACGGGAGGAATAGGCGATGACGTTAAAGGTTGCGGTTGTAGGAGTTGGCAATATCGGCTCAATCCATGCGGGTGTGTACCATGAACATGCGAAAACAGAGCTTGTTGCTGTATGTGACATCAATAAAGAGAAAGCAGATGCGGCTGCGGCCAAATTCGGTTGCAGAGCTTTCTATAGCGTGCAGGAAATGCTGGCTAGCGGCATTCATTTGGATGCTTGCTCGATGGCGACCAAAGGGGAAGAAAATGGCGGCGAGCATTATCAGCCTACGATGGAGCTGCTCGAGGCGGGTATTCCTGTTCTCGGGGAAAAGCCGATTTCCAATCGGATTGACGAAGGGGAGCGGATGGTGGCGCTTGCCAAAGAGAAGCAGATTCCTTATGCCGTCAACTTGAATCATCGTTTTACACCTGCAGCGCTTCGTGCCAAAGAATGGGTAGAGGAAGGCCGTCTTGGCCAATTACATATGATTAATATGAAAATGTGGATCAACAACCCGGTCGAAACTTCGCCTTGGTTCCATTTGCGCGCGCTTCATCCGCACTCCTTCGATGTGATTCGTTACTTCTGCGGGGATGTGAAACGGGTAGCGGCCTTCATGATGAAAGGCGAAAACAGGAAAATTTGGTCCAATACGCAGGTGATGCTTGAGTTTGAAAATGGCGCTATCGGCAACCTCGTTGGCAGCTATGATGCTGGAGCCAGCTACGGTTTGGAGCGCTGTGAGGTTGTCGGCTCCAAAGGCCGATTCGTGCTGGACGACGCTTGTGAGCACTTAACCTTCTATCCCCGTCATAGCATTGCAACGGAAAGCTACAGCTATTTGGGCGGCATGCGCCATTTCAACGAAACGTTTAAAAGCCGCATCAGCGACTGGATTGAGCAGCTGGATGCGAAAGTGCCTTACGATCAAATCAATGGCTCGGGCCAAGAGGCGCTGAAGGCGCAGACGATTATTGAAGCTGCTATTCGTTCATTTGAAACATCAAGCATTGTTGAACTTTAACTTGGGGAGGCAGTAAACCATGATGCAATTAGGGATAAATTCAGTGTTGTTCAAAGATTTCGATTTCGCTACGGCGGCGCAGCATATTAAGCTTTGCGGCTATGACGGTGTGGAGCTCTCGGCAATCAAAGGCATGTGCGAGCACCTCGAGCTTGACAACTGGCGGGAGCAGGCGCCGGAGATTCGTAGAATCGCTGAGGAGGTTGGGCTGAAGCTTCTGTCGATGGAAGTGGCTGAGCTGAATGAGACGAGGCTTCCGCTTGCTTTTGAAGCGGCGGCAGAACTTGGGATCCCGGTTGTCAATGTGGGACCAGGGGGGAAATCGGACGTTGAAGAGGATTTGCAATTCACGATTGAAAAGCTGACCAGAATGTCAAAGCTCGCTAGTGAATACGGGGTTACGCTTTGTGTGAAAGCGCATGTCGGCGGTTCGATTTATAATACGCCTACTTCATTAAGAGCGATCGAGGCTATTGAGAATCCATCTTTTGGTATCGATATGGATCCTAGTCATATTTATCGGGCTGGCGAGAATCCGGAAGCGGCTTTGCCAGCTGTGATTTCGCGCGTGAAGCATATTCATATTCGCGACTGCAGCGGCAGACAAGCGGGGCCAGGCACGATCGACAAGCAGGCATGCGGGCGTGGAGATATTGATTTGATCGGCTACTGCAAAGTACTTGCGGATAATGGTTATGAAGGTCCTGTGTGTCTAGAAGTTATTGGCGCCAATGGGCATTCCCTCGCACAGGTTTCTATTGTAGCGGCTGAAAGCTATGGCTATTTGAATGCGGTACTGCGCTCTTTTGGAGCCAGATAACTCGATTATAAACGGAGAAGGAGTAATTCCCATGACATCTAAAATGCCGAATTTACTGCTGCTTGGTATAGATAGCTTACGTCGAGATCATATGAGCGGTTATGGTTATCACCGGCTGACAACACCGCATATTGACCAATATAGCCAAGGGGGCGTGCTGTTTGAACAGCATTTCTCCCCGAGTATTCCAACGACGCCAGGATATGCCTCCATGCTCTCGGGTATGGATTGCTTCGGGACGGACGTTGTCGCGCTGCGGCACGGCGGACCTGTTGGCGACCACGTCAAGATGCTCTCTGAGCTGCTGGAAGAGAACGGTTACAATACAACGTGTATCGGCTTCACAGGCAACCCCTCGGCACGCGGCTTTCAGAAATATATCGATTTCGAAGGGTGGGGACCTGACGAAACGGGAAGAAGCCCGAAAGCGGACAACTTGAACCGTGTCGCCATCCCGGAAATGAAGCGCCTTAAGGAAGAGGGTAAGCCATTTTTCCTCTTTTTGCGCCACATGGATCCGCATTCGCCTTATTTGCCGCCTAAGCCGTTTGAGCGGATGTTTTATGACGGCAATGAGTGCGATCCCGACAATCACTCTTTGGATGAGCTGTATGATTTTAAACCATTCGCTGACTACTTCAGCTCCTGGTTCCCTGAGGGATGTACAGACAGCAAATATATTGACGCGCAGTATGATGGCGCAATTGCCTATATGGATGCGGGTATCCAGTCCATTTTTACGGCGCTCGAGTCTCTTGGCATCGAAGATGAAACGCTAGTGGTCATCACCTCCGATCACGGTGAAACTTTAAATGAGCATGACTGTTATTATGACCATCATGGGCTGTATGAAACGAATTTGCGTATCCCGCTTATTCTGCGTTTCCCGGGTAAGCTCCCGGCAGGTAAGCGAGTATCCAGTTCCTCGCAAATTAAAGATGTGATGCCGACCATTGTGGAACTTTTGGGTATACCATGTGAGATTCCATTCGATGGCCGCAGCTTGATTCCGCTTGTGAAAGGCGAGGAGCGGGTGCCGGAAAGCGAAATGTACATTACGGAATGTACATGGATGCGCAAACATGGTTGGCGGACACCGGAATGGAAGCTGATTGTAGCGCTTGAGCCGGATCTGCATTTCAAACCTCCGGTGGAGCTGTACAATTTGGTTCGCGATCCTGAGGAGCTGCATAACCTGATTGATGAAGAGCCGGAAGTAGCGGCACATCTGATGAGCCGGTTAAATGCGCATATTGCGAAGCGGGAGCAAGAAACAGGGCGAGAGAATCCGATCTATACGAACTTGAATTGGCATGGATTAGGCTGCGGTCCGTTCAAAACCTCGCAGCAGGCCTTTGACTCTATGCACATCGGTTCGCCGAGGACGGCACGATCGCTGCAAACGAAAGAGAAGGAAGCCGAGCCAGTGGCAGCAGCGGAAGGGGAACCTGCAGAAGTGGAAGCCGACACGACATGCTGAGAATAGCCGTTGTAGGAGTTAATCACATTGGACGTATCCATTGCCGTTGTTACAAGGAACACGCAGATAGCGAACTCATCGCTATCTGCGATTTGAACAAAGAGCTGGCGGATTCCGTTGCTGCACAGTTTGGCGTGAAAGCCTATTATGATCTGGATACAATGCTTGAAGCGGAACAGCTGGATATTATCAGCGTGGCTACCGGAGGAATCGATAACGGATCTCATCACCGAGAGCCTGTTATGAAAGCCATTGCGGCTGGCAAGGATGTACTGGTCGAAAAACCCATTTCCAATTCGCTGGAAGAAGCCCGGGAAATGGTTCAATTTGCGAAAGAAAAAGGCGTTCGTTTCGCTTGTAATCTTAATCATCGTTTCACTCCGGCTGCCAAGAAGGCGAAGCAGTGGATGATGAATGGCGATATCGGCCACCCGCTTTTTGTCAATATGAAGCTGACAATCGGCAATCCGAATGAATCCAGTCCCTGGATCCATTTGCGCGCACTGCATCCGCATTCGCTCGATGTGATGCGTTATTTTGCAGGCGAGGTTCGCCGTGTTCAAGCTTTTTTGACGAAGGCTCCTGGTCGTACGGTGTGGTCAACGGCTTCCATTAATTTGGAATTTGCCTCTGGTGCGGTAGGCCATCTGCTGGGCAGCTACGATATGTTCGGCATTCATCCCATTGAGGCTTGTGAGGTCGCAGGCGATCAAGGCAGATTTGTGTTGGATAATGTTTATGAATCGCTTACGTACTATCCGCATCGTCAGGAAGACCTGCGGGTTTACCGGAATTCCATCA
Organism: Paenibacillus anseongensis; assembly: GCF_009757995.1. Lineage (NCBI taxonomy): Bacteria > Bacillati > Bacillota > Bacilli > Caryophanales > Paenibacillaceae > Paenibacillus > Paenibacillus anseongensis. Next base: position 1,379,572 of record NZ_WSEM01000016.1, on the reverse strand, counting down.
TGAGCGGCATGCGCGGTTTCGAGGATACGTTTCGTCTTCGGCTGGATGCCTTCATACAGGAAGTGAAGGAGGGAGTTCCTCCTGAGCAAATCACTGCTTCCGGTGCGGACGCCTTGGCTGTTCAAGAAATCATTGAAGCGGCGATCCGTTCCCATTTGGCAAATGGTGCTGTAATCCCGATTTCCTAAAGACCGATCCGAAGGAGGAAGGTTATGAGTAAAGATGGAGAGGTACTGTGGTTCACCGGTCTCTCAGGCTCAGGAAAATCAACGACGGCTCGTGCCTTGGTTGAGCCACTTCGCGTCAGCGGCAGGAAAGTAGAGCTGCTCGATGGAGACGAGCTTAGGCAGACGATTTCCCAGGGGCTTGGCTTTAGCAGGAAGGACCGCATCACGAACGTTGAGCGTATCGTTTTCCTATGCAAGCTGTTATCGCGTAACGGTGTTACGGTTATCGTATCCGCTATTACGCCCTATGAAGAAATGAGAGCGCATGCCCGTGCCGAGCTGCCTGGTTATGTTGAAATTTTTGTGGATTGCCCCCTTGAAGAATGTGAGCGACGAGATGTGAAAGGGCTGTATGCCAAGGCCAGAAACGATGAGATTAAGCAATTTACAGGCATTGGAGATCCGTATGAAATGCCGGAGCAGCCGGACATCGTGATTCAAACGCATGTGGACGAAGTAGAGAGCAATGTCGCTTTAATCATGGACTATCTGATGACAAAAACAGGACGGAGTGAGGCCGTATGAACATTGTTTTCATCTCCATGGACACGATGCGCGCCTCCCGGCTGGGCTGTTATGGTTATCAGAAGCCGACTTCGCCTTACATGGATCAAATCGCGGAGCAAGGGGTTCTGTTCGAAAGAGCATATGCAGCAGATATACCAACGGAAGTGGCCCATACCGGTATATTTACGGGAAAAGTAGGGCTGCGAACAGGTGTCGTTTCACATGGTTCACCGCTCACCCAGCTGCCCAAGAAAGAGTCGTGGCTGCCTTCTCTTTTGCAAAATCAAGGATTTACAACGGCTGCAGTCGATAATTTGTATCAGTTAAAAGAATGGTTCGCGAGAGGTTACCGGTATTACATCAACTCGGTTCAAAAGACGCGCAGCATCGACGGCAAGTCGGTGAATGAGCTTGCTTTCAAGTGGATTCGCGAGCATAAAGAAGATGATTTCTTCCTGTTCCTGCATTATTGGGATCCGCATACGCCATACCAGCCTCCGTCAAGTTATGTGCCGGCTTTCTATGATCAGGGCCGAGACCCTTACGATCCGGCCAATCGCAGTATGGATGCCGCATATAATCATGCGGCTTATCCGTTTTTTAAGCATCATCATTATGACTTGCTTGGCCCTATTACGGATGCGGCGTACGTCAATGCGCTTTATGATGCGGAAGTGCGTTATCTCGATGATCGTCTGCGTGAGCTTGATGAGCTGCTTATTGCGGAAGGGGTCTATGACGACACCTTGTTGATTTTGTTCGGCGATCATGGAGAAAGCTTGACGGAGCACGATATTTACTGGGATCATTGCGGTTTGTACGAAACTTCGGTGCAAGTGCCGATGATCATGAGATGGCCTGGACGAATTCCGGAAGGACGCCGAGTTAAGGGCTTAGTTCAGCAGGTTGATATGCTGCCGACCATCTTGGAAGCAGCCGGTATCATGACACCGACGAATATTGATGGGCGCAGCTTGTGGCCGAGTATACGCGGGGAAGCGGATGGGACGCATGATGCCATCTATTTAAGCGAATGCGCTTGGCAAGCGAGCAGAGGGATTGTGACGAAGGATTATAAATTTATTCGCACACTGGATGCAGGACCTTTTGTCCGTCCGCCAAGGGAACTGTTCGATTTGCGTGTTGATCCGGATGAAACAGTGAATATCGCCGAAAGTTCTCCGGCCATTGCTGATGAGCTGGCTTATCAGTTAGACGAGTGGACGGAAAAAATGTTGAATGGGCGGGCGGATCCCATGCTGAAACAGATCGAAGTAGGCCTTCCATTTCGCAATCGGATCCATGAGATTTTGCTGCAGTATGGCTTGACATGGGATGAATGGATACAGGATCCTCGGCGAGACAGGTTCGACGAAGCTTCCGCAGCCAGGCATGCGGGGAGGTAATTATTTTGACGGAGATGGTTCAAAAGCCTAATATGCTTATCATTATGGTCGATCAACTGCGCTATGATTGCCTTGGCTATAGTAATCAGGCGCCTGTTTTGACACCTCATCTCGATAAGCTTGCGTCTGAGGGCATGTGGTTCGACCGTGCCTATAATCATATTCCCATCTGTGGTCCCGCGAGGCAGTCTTTCGTCTGTGGCAGGAGGGCTGAAGCCTTCGGCGGACTTTGGAACTTCTCTTTGGGGATGCAGATCGGCGCACTCGAGCCCACGAGCTACTCGTGGGCCCGTTCTTTGCAAGGGGCGGGGTACAGGAACGGCTATATTGGCAAATGGGATGTCCATCCGACCTATGATCCGACACATTATGGGTATGATCTATTCGTTTCCAGTGATGAGAAGTACCGGGAGCGGACAAAGGCGCAGTACCCGGAGCTGGCGTATACGGAAGGGTTCTTTGGCGAAATCGACCCTTTGCCGCTGGAGGATACGCGCACACACCAGACAGCCGCAATGGCCACGGCTTTGATGAAGCAGCTGTCGGAGGAGAGTGCGGGTTCACCTTGGCAGCTGCGGGTTAATTTCCAGGAGCCTCATCTGCCCTGCCGCCCGGTTGCCGAATTCGCCGCCATGTATCCGCCGGAGAGTATTCCTGAATGGGGAAGCTTCCGTGAAACGTTCGCGAATAAACCGTATATCCAGAGCCAGCAACTTAGGAATTGGGAGATCGAGCATTACGACTGGGCGGATTGGGCGCCGATCGTAGCTCGTTATTATGCGATCATTTCGCAGTTAGATGATGCGGTTGGGAAGCTGCTCGCGGGGTTAGACGCGCTCGGACAAAGTGAGAATACGGTTGTCATTTTCACAACCGACCATGGCGACATGTGCGGCGGGCACCGCATGCTGGATAAACATTACGTCCTGTACGAGGACGTCGTAAAGGTTCCACTCATTGTTAGATGGCCTGGAGTTATTGCCCCAGGCAGCCGCTGCGAGCAATTCGTCCAGACCTTGCTGGATTTGCCGCCGACACTGCTGGCCATCAGCGAAGCGGAGCCGTTAGTGGATCACCGGCTTCATGGGGAATCCTTACTGCCGCTGCTTCTGGGCGCTGAACCGGCGGGGTGGCGCGAAGAAGTTGTTGCCTCTTTCAATGGCGCACAATTCGGCCTCTACACGCAGCGAATGATTCGCACCCGGGAGTGGAAATACATCTGGAATTGTACGGATGTCGATGAACTTTACGATATGTATCATGACCCGCATGAGCTTCATAACGTGATTCATCATCCGGCTAACAAGACGGTTCTGGCCGAGCTGCGGAAGCGACTCTATCATATTTTGTACGAGGATGGTGATGGCATCGTGCAAAATGATTGGATGCGGGATCAGCTGCTGGAGGGGCGGAAGGGGTAGCGGGGAGGATATGCCCAGCTTGCTTATCTTTCATGGGTCTTATGGAGTTTTCATTGGACGAAATCCAATGAGGATGCCCTCCGTCGAGGGAAATTTTACTTGTCATTGGACGAAATCCAATGACATAACGAAGAAATCGCTTTATTTAACTCGAATGCCAGCCTCTCGTTGGATTTACTCCAACGAAAAGTACATTTGCACGTCCAATTTTGACATCTCGTTGGATTTCATCCAATGAATTGCCCAGGTTCATCTCTAAGATGAACCTATTTCGTCATGTTAACAGAGCTTAATCCCCTTTTGCGACAAAAAAGCGAAGTTTCGGTTCCCGAGCTGATTTCGGCAAAATAGCTGCCCTTTATATCCTTTTGCAAAAGGAATAGAGCGTTGCAGCCAGATTGTGTGCTTGCGTCAATAAAGAAGGACTATCCACAAAGTCATCAATGATGACCTTGTAGATAGTCCTTTTTGTTTACCGCTGTCTGGCCAGCTTCGTTACCCGGCCATCGGATATCCACTCAGCCAAGTAGACGTTGCCCTCGGAATCTACACAGATGCCGTGCGGGGAGCTGAATCGATCCGGTCGGTAATAGCTTTTGGGAAGATTCGGCCAACCTTGCTGTTTGTAGGCTTGTTGATCCTCGCCCAAGTGCGTGATCAAACGATCGTTTGCGTCCAAAATGGTCACCCGACTATGTAGATCGGGCAGATAGACCTCATCGCCGAAGAAATAAAAAGAGCAAGGAAGATCCAGATTATGCTCAACGAAACGTAGATGCTCCCCCTCTAGAGTGAAGACTTGAATACGGTTGTTACTGCGGTCAGCTATGTAGATTTCCGGTTGTTCTCCGCGCAGATTGATGGAGATGCCATGAGGCGAATTAAGCTTGCCTGGCTCAGATCCTTTTCCGCCCCACGAACGGATGTATGTGCCCTCTGCATTGTAATGATGGACGTAGGATTGGCCATAACCATCGGAAACATAAATGTCACCGTTAGGAGCGACACAAACATCGGTTGGCACATATTTGCGCTCGGCATCATACAAATCAGGCCGATCTGGCGGCGTAATCCGCAGGAGTACTTCACCGGATAACGTCGTTTTGACAATCATGGAGCGTTTGGTGTCTGCAAAATAAAGATACTGCTGTCCATCCGGGTCGCGATGCAAGTAAAAGCCATGGGCCCCGCCTTCAAATTCACTTCCCCAGGAGGTGAGAAAGGTGCCATTTTTGTCAAATACAACAACGGATTCTTTGCCAGTGTGATGAACATACACACGATCTTCATCGTCTACGACGATCCCATGGGTGTAACCATACTGGATATCTGGCGGCAGTTGGCCCCAGCCCTCTTGTACGGCATAAAGATGTGAAGCGTTTCCAATAATAAGCTGTTCAGACATATGAAACCTCCTTAGTGGTTGACAAGCTTCTTTACCATCATACATCATGCCCTTACAAAATAGGGCGGTTAATTTCTGATCGTTGAATTTTCTGTGAAAAGTGCAATTTCAGGTTGGAAATATCTAACGACTCGGAGGCTTGCTGACCTTACAATAAAGATATATCAAGCGAGGAGGAATCAATCATGCTAACACAAGAGCAGATCAAACAATTCGATGAATTGGGATTTCTGAAAGGCGATGTGGTTTTATCCGATGAAGAAGTGGAGCAACTGCGTGAAGAACTGGAAAACGTGATGGAAGGGAAATCTGTCAAAAAGCCAATCCTCAACCGAAATATGCTCGATAACTCCCATTACGGGATGACGATAACGAAGAAGGAAACGGTTGTCCAAATCGTGAATATATGGATGGCAAGCGACGTGTATTTACAGCATGCGTCCAACCGTAGAATATGCGAAGATGTGGCGCAGTTATGCCGTACGGATACGCTTCGGATCTGGCACGATCAAATTCAGTACAAACCGCCCGTCATGGGAGGACCGACACACTGGCATCAAGATCATCCGCTATGGCCTGTGATTCAACCCGCTGATCTCATCAGCGCCTGGGTTGCGTTGGATGATGCCGTCATAGAAAACGGCTGTATGTGGATGGTGCCGGGCAGTCACAAATGGGGCAACCATCAAAAATATTTAGGCTCGAACGATGAGTTCATGCCGGTTCACAAACAACCGGATTTGCTTCCTGAAGGGGCAAAGGTGGAAGCGGTCCCTTTTGAAATTAAAAAAGGTCAAGTCGGCTATCACCACTCTCTGACATGGCACGGCAGTCCGAATAACCGTTCAGAATTGAAACGCAGGGCGATTGCGGTTCACTATATGCCAGGTCATACGTATTATGCTCCGACAGGCGGCCATCCAATGGAACCTCATATTCATGTGGCGCCAGGCGAGATCATGTCAGGAGAAAGTTTCCCGGCGGTGTACCAAAGATAGAGGTAGCCCTTCGTTAAGAAAGGGGAACTGTTTTATCCCTCACCCGAAACTTACGCCTTTTCCAGAAATCAATGAAATGTTAGCGCAACTTGTTCTTGGCATCCTGCGTGTACTCGACCAGGACGTTGTTGGTGTCTATGTCCACGGTTCCTTGGCGCTGGGGGACTTCAATCGTGAAACGAGCGACGTTGATTTTCTAGTGGCAACTCGAACCGAACTGTCTGCGGAAAAGCTTCCAGCTTTGGAACAGATGCATGCCGAACTGCGGGACCAGGGGTTCAAATGGGCTTGCAACATGGAAGGCTCTTACATTTCGCAGAAATTGCTTAAGCGCTATGATCCTGAGCGGTGTTGGCATCCTGCATTACGCTGTGACGGCAGCTTTGGCGTAGACGGACATGGGAGCGATTGGATCATTCAGCGAGCCATCCTTCGTGAATATGGCCTTACGCTGCATGGCCCAGCGCCAGATATTCTGATTGATCCTGTAGCGCCGGCTGAACTTAAAAAAGCAGCGCAGGCGATTTTAACCGAATGGTGGAGCCCGTTATTCAAGGATGCGTCACGTCTTAATTCGAGTGAATATCAGGCGTATGCAATTCTTACGATGTGCAGATGCTTGTACACGATAGAAGAGGGGCTTGTCGCTTCCAAACCTGCCGCAGCCCAGTGGGTGCTAGACACATCACATGGAAGCAAGTGGGAGCTGCTGATTCGGCAAGCCCTGGCATGGCGCAATGGAGATGGGCTGAACGCAATCGATCAAACATTGGCTTTTGTCAGGTATACCCTTGAACGGGCTGGTAAGTAAAAAATCCCTTTTCCATCTGGCTATGGAAGGGGATTTTTACTTTTATTTTTACTCCATATGAAATTCTTTCATTTTGTTATAAAGGGTGCCTCGGGAAATGCCGAGCAGCTTGGCGGCTGCGCTTTTATTTCCTGCTGTCTTGGCTAGCGCTTCCTCAATGAGCATGATTTCTTCCTCGTCCGATACTTTCGTTTTCAACAACACGGCAGCGGAATCTCCTTCAAAAGAGGCGAGACTAGGCTGACCTTCTTGCAGGGCTGTAGGCAGGTGCTCAAGCTGGATGATATCCTCATCACTTAAAATGACGCAGCGCTCAATGACATTTTTTAATTCCTGGATATTTCCTGGCCAAGCATAGTTCGTGAGCGCCAAAATAACTTCCGGCGAAAGCACGGGAACGGGCTTTTGATAATTCAAAGAAAACTGCTTCAGATACATATGGACCATGGCGGGAATGTCTTCCGTTCGATCGCGTAAAGGCGGAATCCGGATGGAAATTACATTAAGCGCATAGTACAGATCAGAGCGGAATTCCTGGGTAGCCAGTTTAGCTGCCAAATCCTGCGTAGTTGCAATAATAATCCGCGTCCGAATCCGGATAGGCTGGCTTCCGCCCGAACGGATTATGGTGTGCTGCGTGATAGAGTGGTAGAGCTTGGCTTGAAGATCCAATGGAAGCTTTTCGATTTCATTAATGAATAAAGTACCGTCTTTGGCTTGTTCCAGCTTCCCGGCTTCCCCTGTTTCACTTCCTGTAAAAGCTCCACCTTGGTAGCCGAATAATTCGGCCTCTAGCAGTCCCGCGGGCACAATGCCGCAATTGAGTGTCAAAAAAGGATGCTCGGATCGCGCACTAGACTGATGAATAATATGAGCAAGCTGCTCTTTGCCAACGCCCGATTCTCCGATGAGGAGGACGGGTGTTTCTGTTGCGGCCACTTTTTTGGCCCACTGAATGACTTTGCCGATGGCAGGACCTTTGCCTTTGATTAACGTAAATAAATCTTCCGTTTGTTCTTTATTAGGAAGTCCGAAAGAGTCCGCTGCCGTCAACTGTTCATTTAACCTCACCAACTGTGTAATATCCTGTTCAGTCGCAATACCGCCAATGATCAGCCCTTGGGCGTCCCGAATCGGCGAGGCGTTGATAAGGACATGTGTGTCTGGGCGAGGTCGGTGATACGTATTTCGAATCATACGGCCTTCGTCCAAAATTTTGAGCACCATCAGCGTTTCCACGTCAAAATGCTCACCAATCCGCTTCCCTAAAATGTCTGCGCTCGGAAGCTGATAGAGCTCTTCGGCCACTGTATTCCAGTAGATTACAGAACCGTCTCTATCAACAACCGTGACTGCATCGGTAACGGTGTCAGCAAGGGCAGCGAAATAAGATGCTGATTTTTGCTGTTCAAGTGTTGCAGCATGCAGAAGATCTGATAAGGAGGAGTATCCCCGTATGTTTCCTTCTTTATCCTTGATCAGAAGAGGCCGGTTCGATGACAACGTCAGTGGAATGAGGCTTGCCAGGTTCCCGTTGTCGTCCCATTGCACAGATTCAGCAAGGAAAAAAGAACTCTTTTCCAACAGATCCTGGATGTTCGCAGCTGATAATGCAGGTAGAAGCGCGGCGTCCTCCGGTGTAAATAAACAGGTATGGCTGTCCGAATGCGCAATAACACCCGTGCCTTTATTTAAATAGAAGGAAACTTGCTCAAGCGTTGTTTCTATTGAAACAGTAACAATCGCGGTGTTTAACAGAAAGTGTTCATTTTTGAACATAGTCGACCTCATTTATGGAGCGTTGATTTGCTATAAATTTACCATGAAGCTAATGGCGATTCAACACGTTCTGGAAGGGCGGCGAGTATGATAGGAGTATAGTTGATAATGTGTTCAAAATTATGAAAAATATACACATAAACAAATAGTGTTCAAAATATAATTTATAGTGTACAATTAAAACATAAATTAAACACTATTGTACAAATTCCTTTGGAGGAATAACACAGATGGAACTCATGATGAGAAACATGTTTCAATCTTTAGGGAAGAGCCGCACCGCGAATCGCTTAGCGAAGCGATATGGTTTACGCTTTGGCGCCGCACGTTTCGTTGCCGGGGAAACCATTCAGCAATCAATCGAAGCTGTGCGCGGACTTAATCAGGATGGCAGAATTGCCACATTGGATCATTTAGGGGAGTTTGTTTTCAGTGAAGCGGAAGCCGTGGAATCGGCGGATATGTGTATCCAAACGTTAGATGCCATCGCTCAAGCAGGCGTCACCTCCAATCTATCTCTCAAAATGACCTCACTTGGTCTGGACATAAGCAGAGAATTGTGTGTAAGCAATATGAGACGAATTCTTGACCGCGCTCGGATGCACGGCAATTTTGTCCGGATTGATATGGAAGACTATGCGCACTGCCAAGTATCGCTTGACATCTACCGCGAACTTCGAAAAGACTACGACAATGTAGGAATCGTGATTCAAGCTTATTTGTTCCGTACGATGCAGGATATCGATGATTTGCATGAGCTTGGCGCCAACTTGCGTCTTGTGAAAGGGGCTTATAAGGAATCCCCACAGGTAGCTTTTCCAGAAAAAAGCGCTGTTGATGATAACTACAAAAAGATTATTCAAAAACATTTGTTAAACGGCCATTATACGGCGATCGCCAGTCATGATGAAGCGATTATCAATTTTACGAAGCATTTTGTTAAGGCAAACGGGATCTCGGGCGATCAGTTTGAGTTCCAGATGCTGTATGGGATTTGTGAAGACTTGCAGAAGCAATTAGTGAAAGAAGGATACCGGGTACGCATCTATGTTCCTTATGGTGTGGATTGGTTCGGTTATTTCATGAGAAGGCTAGCAGAACGTCCAGCTAATGTCTGGTTTGTTCTTAAAAATATGTTCAAATAAACTTCCCATTCGGAGAGGAGAAATAACATGACAACATTTACAAAGGTGAGCCCTTACGCGAACGAGCCGTTTACGGATTTTAACTTAGAGGAAAATAAAAAGGCCATGCAGGCAGCTATTTCGAAAGTGAAAGAGGAATTGGGCAGCGAGTATCCGCTTTACATTGGGACAGAGAAAGTAACGACAGAAGCGAAAATTACGTCCATTAACCCAGGTAATGTGGATGAAATTATCGGGTACGTCAGCAAAGCGGACCAAGCACTTGCTGAGAAAGCAATGAACGTTGCGCTTGACACTTTTGAGTCTTGGAAAAAAGTCCCGGCTAGAGAGCGTGCCGAGTACTTGTTCAAAGCTGCGGCACTGATGCGTGCTCGCAAGCATGAATTCTCAGCGCTGATGCTGCTGGAATCCGGCAAAAACTACGTGGAAGCCGATGTCGATACGGCAGAAGCGATCGATTTCATCGAGTTCTATGCGCGTGAAATGATTCGCCTGAGTGAAATCAACGAGACGCAGCCACTGGTCAAAATTCCTGGCGAAAACAACAAGCTTACGTATATCCCGCTAGGCGTTGGCGTTATTATTCCTCCATGGAATTTTCCGCTTGCAATTTGTGTTGGGATGACGATGGCGGCCGTTGTTTCCGGTAACACCGTTTTGCTTAAACCAGCTTCCACGACGCCGGTCATTGCGCATAAATTTGTAGCCCTCATGGAAGAAGTGGGTCTGCCAGCAGGCGTTATCAACTTTATTCCAGGCAGCGGTGCTGAGGTTGGGGACTACTTAACGACGCATCCGAAAACGCGGTTTATCTCCTTCACAGGCTCCAAAGAAGTAGGATTGCGCATCAACAAGCTTGCTGCTGACACCGTTCCAGGGCAAATTTGGATCAAGCGTGTCGTAGCTGAAATGGGTGGAAAAGACGGGATCGTCGTGGACGAAACAGCTGATCTTAACGCGGCTGCAGCGGCAATCGTGGCTTCGGCTTTCGGCTTCCAAGGGCAAAAGTGCTCCGCGGGTTCCCGGGCCATCATTGTAGAGTCCGTATATGACGAAGTGGTTGAAAAAGTAGTTGCCTTAACGAACCAGCTGCAAAGCGGTTTGCCGGAGCTTAATTATGCGGCAGGTCCGGTGATCGATAAAACTTCCTACGAGCGGATTCTTGACTACATCGAAGTTGGCAAAAGCGAAGGCACACTTCTTGCTGGCGGCGGCAAAGCGGAAGGCAACGGCTATTACATTCAGCCTACCGTATTCGGCGATGTGAGCGGTAAAGCACGCATTATGCAGGAAGAAATCTTCGGGCCGGTACTCGCCATCGCTAAAGCGAAGGATTGGAAAGAAGCTATCGCGATGTACAACGATACGGAGTTTGGTTTGACGGGTTCATACTTCTCGACAAACGAAGAGCGTATCTCCGAAGCGCTTGACACTGTACATTGCGGCAACTTGTACATCAACCGCAAGTGCACGGGTGCGCTGGTCGGCGTTCATCCTTTCGGCGGCTTTAACATGTCGGGAACGGACTCCAAAGCAGGCGGCTATGATTACCTGCTGCTCTTCACGCAAGCGAAGCTGACATCTCGCAAGGTTTAATAATGGGAAAGACGGACGATGTGTCCGTCTTTTTTTGTTTTTTGGGCGGTGTTTTCCCGCCCAGCGACTCCAGGGTGCCCTTTTACGAGGGGAGGGGAAGTTCCCCTCCGGTTCGCCAACTCCCACTATTCGCCGAAATAGTGGACTGTAGTTCCGCTCGTTGGCTCCGCAGCCAACTTAGCTCAATTGGTGATGTCGCACCAACCACTAGCCCCCTAATAAAGCCGAATTCAAAGCGGCGCTATGCATTCTCACCCACGAATATTCGCTTACCGCGCTCTTGAACAAGCTTAACTATGGGGGCTGGGATCCCCTCCCGTCGCCAATCCCCTCACTATTCAGCGAAATAGTGGACTGTAAATCCGCTATGTTGGCAGCACGGCCAACTTGGTGCTGGTGGTGAGGTTGCACACGTCTCCACCAAGCCCATCAGTAACACTGAATTCACAGCGCGTTGCGCATTCTCATTCAGCGAAGGGAACCCCGGGGCACTATTTCATCGAAAAGCGCCCTTTTACGCGCGGAGGGGAACTGGGGGCTCTTATTTCTTCATATTTGGCTAAAAACCAGCCAAATGTGAAGAAATAAAGCCCTGTAGTTCCCCTCCGACCACATAATCCCACTATTCCGTAGAATAGTGGACTGTAGATCCGCTAAGTTGGCCGCGCAGCCAACTTAGCTCAATTGGTGATGTCGCACCAACCGCTAGCCCCTAATAAAGCCGAATTCAAAGCGGCATTGTGCATTCTCACCCACGAATATTCGCTGATACCGCGCTCTTGAACAAGCTCAACTGTGGGAGGGGAATCCCCTCCGTTCGCAACCCCCCACTATTCAGCGAAATAGTGGACTGTAAATCCGCTATGTTGGCAGCACGGCCAACTTGGTGCTGGTGGTGAGGTTGCACACGTCTCCACCAAGCCCATCAGTAACACTGAATTCGAAGCGCGTTGCGCATTCTCATTCAGCGAAGGGAACCCCGGGGCGCTATTTCATCGAAAAGCGCCCTTTTACGCGCGGAGGGGAACTGGGGGCTCTTATTTCTTCATATTTGGCTAAAAACCAGCCAAATGTGAAGAAATAAAGCCCTGTAGTTCCCCTCCGCTGTCCGGTCGCCAACTCCCCACTATTCAGCGAAATAGTGGACTGTAGTTCCGCTATGTTGGCAGCTTCCTCCCACTAATCATTCAACCGATACGTGCGAGCGCGAGATTGCCCGCTCGAGACAACTAAAAGCTGCTTATCACACAAGTCATGCAAAATTTTTCTGGCATATTTGCTGCTTACTTGAAGATGAGAGGCAAGGTCGGAGGGGGAGAGGGGGCGCATCATTCGTCTTGCGAATCGAATTGCTTCGCTTTCTGCCCATGTGAGGGGTACCGAAGTATGGGCAGAAGAGATGAATATCCCCACTAAAGAAAGTATTAGCTGCTGACACAACTTTGGCGAATCCACAATCGACGGGTAAGCGATAGGCATGACCAACCAGCCGTCTAAGGCAAGATGGCAATGCCGCTGGCAGAGATCCTTGAACCGCCAAAGTTCAATATCTCGCGCATGCGTGCTGTAGCCTTGGACTTCGATCACTCCTCTGGCATCTCCTGGCATGTACGCAAAGTCCAAATACCGGTATCCGTTCGCCAGGTCACGCACTTCCCATTCCGGATACAAATGGTCAAAGTGTCCAATGATCGGAAACCATACCGCACGCAAAAATTCCATTTCCGCGTGTCCCAGTCCCTGCTCCAAGCGCTCTCGCCTGCGTTTATTGGTCTCCGCTGCAATTTGTAAGGCCATGAAATCTTCAAATGCTTGTTCAAATCTCATTATGAATTCCTGCTTTCTCCATTAGATTTTGGCTGTGATAAAACACAAAACGCCGCCTCCACCTGTTCGTACAGGAGAGAACTCCTGCGAACCAGATGAAAGCGGCGTGTGCTTCACGACCAGCTAGTACTATAAGTTTTAGTATAATGAAAACCCGGCCATTTCGCCAGTCTTTTTAAAGGAACTACAGGGCACTATTTCATCGAAATACGCCCTTTCCGCGATGAGTGGGAACTACAGTCCGTTATTTCCTCGCATTTTGACAGAAACCAGCCAAATGTGAAGGAATAAGGCCCTAAAGTTCCCCTCCGGTCACACATTCCCCGCTGTTCGATGGAATAACGGCCCGTAATTCCTCACCATGATTATGTATATGCAGTCGAGGAAAAGGTCCAAGCGTTTTCCTATGAACCAGCCCCACCACCCAACCAACGTATCCTAATCCCCGACATATTGCTCCCGAGGACGGGATTTGAGATAATGCACATAGGAAATTCATAGATAGGAGATGGTTATTATGTCTAAGTCCCAAAAAACGTTAGCATTTATTGGTTCCTATGCGGATTCAAGCAATCCAGGCGTGTATACCTGCCAATTTGGAGAAGGGAATGGAAGTCTGGAAGTCCTTCATGAAGTGGATGGCTTGCAAAATCCAACGTTTCTCTCTGTTGATAAAGAAAATTGGAGGCTTTACGCGATATCGGAAGGAACGGGTGCAAACGGTCAACGCTGCGGAGCGGCAAGCTCCTATGACATTGACACGGTCTCGGGGAAATTAACCTTTTTGAATAATGAGATTACGCTTCCAGCAACAACTTGTCATATCCAGCTTGATCATTCGAATCAAGTCGTTATGGTTTCGAGCTATCACGGGGGCATGGTGGGCTTGTCGCCTGTTCTGGCGGACGGACGAATTGGCGAGAATGCAGATATTCAGCAGCATGAAGGCTCCAGTCTTTTGGAGGTGCAGGATAGACCGCGTGCTCATTCCGTTTTCTTGGATCGTACGAATACTTATGTAGGCGTTTGTGATTTAGGATTGGATAAAATAAAGCTGTACAAGCTGGATATTGCTGCGAAAAAGCTGCATCCTCATAGTGAAGTGTCTGTCGCTCCAGGGTCAGGCCCGCGGCATTTTGCCTTTCACCCATCCTATACATATGGTTATGTCATCAATGAGTTAGGCTCAACTGTGACAGCTTTCAGCTACAAAGAGGAGCAGGGCGAACTTACTGAAATTCAAACGATTTCTACGCTGCCAGAGGCGTTCGAAGGTGAAAATGCTTGCGCGGATATTCACGTTTCTCCGGACGGCAAATATCTTTACGGCTCGAATCGCGGGCATGACAGCATAGTTGTGTATGCCATTGATGCGGATACAGGCAAATTGACTCCTGTTGAATATGCACCTACGCTAGGGAAGCATCCGCGCAATTTTGCCCTTTCACCGGACGGGGCGCATCTTTTAGTCGCAAACAAAGACTCCGATAACATCGTATCGTTCGCAAGAGATGCAGCAACTGGGAAGCTGTTGCCAACTGGAAGCGTGCTGACGCTGTCCAAACCGGTATGCATCAAATTTGCCACCATTGTAGGCTAACATGACACCGTACACGGAGCGTGTGATCGAAATTATCCGTTCTATTCCTGAAGGGAAAGTGATGACTTACGGGCAGATTTCGCGCCTTGCAGGAAGTCCGCGAGGAGCCCGGCAGGTCGTGCGAATCTTGCATGCCATGGGCAAGAAGTATAAGCTGCCTTGGCATAGAGTCGTGAATGCGAAAGGTGAAATTGCGATTCCAGATGATGAAGGAGCGGAGCTGCAAAGCTTTCTGCTTCAATCAGAGGGCATTGAGCTCATTGAGGATCGTTTAATCTCGCTGGAGCGCTATCAGGCACACATGGAAGAAAATACGTAATCTGTAACATAAGAAGCCTCATTTCTTGCCACAATAAGAAGTGAGGCTTTCGTACCGTGTAAAGCACAAAGCTTGGCATTATCGGGGGTTTATCATGAGTCAACATCAAGCGCTGCCTGTGGCGGTATACAATTTATTAACGATGCCGTCCAATCGTGCGCAGCGGCGGTTTGCATATATCATTGGGGTCCTAGTAACCCTTATCTCTTTGTTCTCAGTACCTTTTGGCCGCATTCAGCTAGGAGAAATGCCGGCTTTCCAGCCGGCTATTTTTTCTACGGTCGTTTGCTTTGAACTCATTACGGCTTACGTGATCTATAGTCAGTTTAAAATTTCCCGCCAACCCGCCGTGCTTGCTCTTTTTGCGGGTTATTTGTTCTCGGCGGGCATGAGCTTAGTTTACATCCTCGCGTTCCCCCGTGTTTTTGCTGACGATGGGTTGTTCAACTCGGGACCACAAACGTCCGTGTGGATGTATGCGCTTTGGCACATCGGCTTTCCACTAGCAATCCTGATTTATTTGCGGCTTGACGCCAAACCTCGAAATGTACGGTACAGTGCTCGCAAGGCAAAGATAGCCGGCTGGTGTACATTTATCGGTACAATCGTTTTGATGGCCGTATGCACGTTGTTTACAACGCATTTCGTCGAGCGGCTGCCAACCGTTTTGTCACAAGGACAGCTGTCTCCCACATTTGTTAAGCTTGTCGGGATACCAATCGTCGTGCTTACGTTCATCACATTGCTTGTCTTTTACATTCGGACTAAAGCTAGAACGGTAACCTCAACTTGGCTGTGCGTTGCAATCCTTGCGATGATGCTGGATGTGATCATTGTTCTTTGCGGAGGCGGACGGTTCAGTCTGGGTTGGTATGTGGCGAAGTGGAATTCCTTTGTATGCTCGAATGTTGTGCTGGCCGGCATGATCTATGAATTTACGAAAATGTACCTGAACATGGCGGACCTTTATAGAAAAGTCAAAGATAGCGAGTTTAGCTATAAAGTGCTCCTTGGGGAAAGCCAGCAAGCGGAAAGGACGATCTCCGAACAGAACACGATTATCGAGCAAATGCTGGAGTCCAGTCATGAAGCTATCATCATGTGTGATACCGTTGGCAGGGTTATTTTTGCAAACCGCCGTGTGGAGCTGTTTTTTGAAAATTCGATTCACAAAGGAGACTGTTTGTCCACGTATTGCGAAGGCATGCGAACGTCAGACACTGCTTTTAAATCCCTCGTTGAGGCCTATTTCAACCAAAGTATACCGCCTTTTTTGAAAAGGATCTCAAGAGTATCGCTTTCCGGTGAAATGAAGCATTATGAATGTTATGTCAATCCCATTATGAACGAGGGGGCTGACACGCTAAGGGGGCATTTGTTCGGATTCAGGGACCGGACCGAAGAGGAGCGGATCGATGAAATGAAAAATGAATTTGTCTCCATCATTTCCCATGAAATCCGAACTCCGCTATCTTCCATTATGGGATTTAGTGAGATTTTGGCGACTCGGAACGTCACGGAGGACAAGCGAGTCAAGTACGTAGAGACGATTCATAAGGAATCTATGCGGCTGTCCAATCTAATCAACGATTTTTTGGACTTGCAGCGATTGGATTCAGGACGGCAGGTCTTTCATTTTCAACCGCTCAACGCAGCTCATTTGGTAGGTGAAATCGTGGAGCAATGGCAGGGGAAAGACAATCATGAGATTGACCTGCATGTCCTTGATGATTTCCCTTTTATTCACGGGGACGAAGAACGTCTCAAACAGGTTTTTCATAATTTGATCTCCAATAGCATCAAGTACTCTCCTGATCGATCGAAAATAGATGTGTATGTGGAACGTGAGAATGGCCGTGTGCTCATCAAAATTCAAGACTATGGACTCGGCATTCCGGCCGATGCGTTGGATAAATTGTTTGCGAGATTTTACAGGGTAGACAATTCGGATCGCAGGAAAATCGGGGGAACGGGACTCGGGCTGTCTATTGTTAAAGAGATTGTAGAAGCTCATCACGGTAAGGTGTTGGTGGAGTCCGAGTTAGGCAGGGGTTCGATTTTTACGGTTCAATTCGATGAGCACATAGATAGGTAGCCTGCTTATAAAAACCTAAATGAATCTGGCCCCGTGCCAGGTTCTTCTCTTTTTCGCCCAAAAATAAGCAAAAACAAACAAAAGTGTTACAAAGTCCAACTGTCAGGAATAGACTAACTGTATCATAGGCCATAGGACAGGAGGCATTTCGATGAATGAAAGAACCTTATATCTATTCGATGGCATTAATAAAAGCTCTGTGAAAATGATTGTCGAGCAAATTATGAAAATAAACCAATTTGATGATGACAAAGATAAGAAGGAAAAAGATTTTAAACGCGTTCCCATCGATGTCATTATTAATAGCAACGGGGGTAGCGTCTACGACGGTCTAGGCCTCATTAATGTGATCGAAAATAGCAAGACACCTGTACACACCTACGTGTATGGACTAGCTGCCAGCATGAGCTTGCTGATCGCTGTGAGTGGCCACAAAAGGTATGCCGGCAGGCTCAGCACCTTTATGTATCATGCCGTTTCTACGCATATTGACGGTCATCTGGAGTATTTGAAGAATAGGGTGGATGAAACGCAGAGGCTGCAAAATATTTATGATGAATACCTTTTATCTAAAACAAAGCTAACCCAAGATGAGATCCTTCGTGTTCAGGAGCATCAACGAAATTGGTATCTGAGTCCTGAGGAGGCTTTATCCTACGGTGTGATTGATGAAATTGTATAGAAATTGGGGAGAGAAGCCTGGGGGATTCTCTTTTTCTTTGTTTTTTATCTCTTTTTGGTGTTTAATGAGAGAAAGAGAGAAGGTGGCAGCGACAGCTGCCGCCAAGTGCAAAGGAGACCCAACTGTGTATAAAATTGTGTTTTTTGATATCGACGGTACGCTTGTCAATGAGGAAAAACAGGTTCCAGCTTCCACAGTAACCGCTATTCACCAATTAAAGCAGCAAGGCATTGAACCGGTGATTGCTACCGGACGAGCCCCATACTTCATTAAGCCCTTGGCTGAGCAGCTCGGGATCGATTCCTATGTTTGTTTGAACGGCGGATATGCCGTGTATCGTGGGGAGCCCCTGTACAGACGCATCATTGCCAAAAGCAGCATTGAAGCTTTGGTCAAACTTGCCGCGAAGTATAAACATTCTCTCGTATTCGAGGGGGAGCATCAGTTTTTTACGGACACGGAAGATCATCCATTCGTAACAGGATCCGTTTCGTCGTTGAAGGTGGATTTGCCAGGGTATGACCCGGATTTCTGGAAAACGAACGATATTTATCAGATTTTCCTGCACTGTGAAGATACGGATGAACATTTGTATGAAGAGCTTCAAACGGAATTTAAGCTGATTCGCTGGCATCAGCATGCGATTGATGTTTTACCGGCTGGAGGTTCCAAAGCCCAGGGGATTGCAGCACTGCTTGAGCTTGTAGATATTAAACCGGAAGAAGCGGTTGCATTTGGCGATGGCTTGAATGATATGGAAATGCTTTCCTTTGTTGGGATGGGCATTGCCATGGGGAACTCCCACAAGGATTTGCTTCCTTATGCCGATCATGTGACGACGCATGTGGATGAAGATGGCGTTCGCAATGGACTTATAACAGCAGGATTGCTCTAACATCGAAAGAACAAGATCAGGGTGAAAACAAATGAGAATAGCTTTTTTTGATTCAGGAATAGGCGGAATTTCCGTCTTACACGAAGCCATGAAGCAATTGCCTCATGAAGACTTTCTTTATTTTGCAGATACGCTGCATGTGCCATACGGAACAAAATCGAAAGATGAAGTCCTTTCTTTTGTGAAACAAGCGGTGGAAACCATCAGCAAGGAAGAGGTTAATGCACTCGTTATTGCTTGTAACACGGCAACGAGCATTGCGATCTCAGAACTTCGCAACATCTACGAAATGCCGATTATCGGCATGGAACCTGCGGTGAAGCCGGCGCTTGCTATGAACCGTTCTTCGGGAAAAAGAGTGCTTGTGCTCGCTACGCCATTAACGCTCAAAGAGTCCAAATACCGGGAGCTTGTTTCCCGTATCGATGACATGCACATGGTGGATTCGCTGCCAATGCCGGAATTAGTTCAATTCTGTGAGCAATTAAACGTGGATAGCCAGCTAATTATTGATTATTTTCATACCCAGTTAGCTTCGTTCGACCTGAGTATGTATGGTACGTTAGTCCTTGGATGTACGCATTTTCCCTTTTTCCGAAGCGTATTGAAAAAGATTCTACCGGATCATATCCAAATTGTTGATGGAAGCGCAGGGACAGTGAACCGGCTGACTCAGCTGCTAAGTGATCGAGACCAGCTTCTTGGCAAAGGACATTCCGATCTGAAATGGATGTGCTCGGATGGTAATCCTGAGTACTTGGAGAAGATGCGGAAAGCACTGGAGCTTTTTGAAGTCGTTGGGGTATAAGAGTTGAATAGGAGAATAGCAAAAAAGGGCTGTCGTCCAGTAGATATATCTACAGGGAGACAGCCCTTTCGTGTTAACTAGACTATACGCGAATCTCAAGCAGTTCGTAGGAGATAACACCCATTGGGGCATTGACGCTGATTGTATCGCCAACTTTTTTGCCCATGAGCGAGACGCCAAGCGGGCTTTCGTAGGAGATTTTATTTTCATTGACATTTGCTTCAGAGGTACCTACGATCTTGTATTCAATTTTCTCGGCGAATTCTACATCATTAAGGACTACAGTCGATCCTACTTGAACGGTAGATGTATCCAGATTCGTTACAACGCGCGCCTTTTTTAACATTCTTTCGATGGTTAAAACTCTCGTTTCCATGAAGCCCTGCTCTTCTTTGGCTGAATGGTATTCGCTGTTCTCTTTCAAGTCACCGTAGCTAATGGCTGTCTTAATCCGGCTTGCCAATTCTTTGCGTTTAACGGTTTTCAGTTCCTCAAGCTCGAGTTCTAAACTGCGTAATCCTTCGGGAGTTAGGATGATTTCATCATTGGACATTTTTACAGCTCCTCATGTATTCGATACTTGTTATAGTACTAAAGTAGCGAGGTCAAGTAAAGTAATCGTAAAAAAGCAACTTATTAACCAGGAGAACGTCTAAGTTATGGAAGTATTTTCCTTTAAATCGAGTGCGGAAGCGGTGAGTTTACGATGATGAAAATAAAGCTGTTCACATTCACGGTTGTTGCAGCAGCAATGGGTTTGGCTGGCTATGTGTCCCAAGCAGCTGCGGATACAATTTATGGAGGTTCTTTTGCTCCAGAGGGGCTTCGATTCCCGGCCGAGATAGAGCTGCTGGCTGACACACCTTATTACGCTGCGGCGGATACGTACAACACGGATCCTGAAGGAACATTTGCTCCGCAGACCGTGCATGTACTGAAAACCGAAAGCGCCTGGTCGATCGGCGAGGCGACTTGGAAAATCGAAACCATGTTCGGACCCCGTTGGATCAGGCCAAAACCTTGGGAAATCGAGATTGCACCGCCTAAGCGGATCACGCTTTTAGATGAAACACCGCTTTATCGCAGTCCAAGCACGAAAAATGATTCTGTTGCCGCTTTATCCCCCCAAGAGGTGGAAGTGACAGATGCTGAAAAGATGTGGTTCTATACCAACGATCCCAACCGCAAATCTTGGATTAAGGTGCATACAAATTGGTTAGGCGATCTATGGGCGTTTATTCCAATTAATCAAATTGGCACTGTTCACGACGTTCATCGCAAAGCACATTATAATAATCTTCCCGTAAAAAGCGACCTTGGCGCGGCAATGGGCATAGGTCAGCAGCAGATGGACTGGTCTTCGACGACAGCTGGAGATTTCACGATTCTCCATGAATTTACAACGATATATGATCGCGCTTTCGAAGTTCAAACCAATCAAGGGACAGTCTGGACGCGGGACAAAGGAGTGACCATTCTTCCGGCAGATGAAACACTGAAAATTGTGCGAGAGACACCGTTATTCCCTACTGTTTTCGCGGGGGTGGCCAAAGAAGATGCGGTGCTTAAAGACGAGATGGTCACTGTTTTTGAGAAAATCGCAGAACCCTTATGGACGGGGAGAGGTCCATACGAAATTTGGCATAACAGCACCTGGTATCATGTACGTTCCTCGAAGGGAACAGGATGGATTAACAAGCTGGTCGGAGAACCGGAGTCTGCCGTACCTGTTCACTGGAAGATGTTGGTTAGGGATGCAAGAGAACTGTCGCAATATCCGGAAGTGCCGTTTACCGACACGACATTGCTGCTGCGTAATCAGACAGTGGAAGTGACAGAAGCTTGGAATCCGCCGAATGGCGGATCTATGTGGCTGAAAATACACGTTGATAACCGAACGGGGTGGATTCCATTCTGGAACGGTACGCAGGATACACTGTGGGATGAGGATTCTCAAACGATAGCTCATGTTGCCAAGACGGAGACGAATGGTGTGAATATTCGACCGACTGGCACAGGAGATTTACAGCTTAACACGGGTGTAAGGATAGGCTACACGGACAAAGGCGAATCTTATTTAAACGTGAACGAGCTGGCCGATCTGTATCACTATGAAGTAAGCACCGCTTCGGGTAAGAATGAGATTACGCTTACCAAGGGCGATTACTCCTTTGATTTGCAAGCAAATCAAGCCAGTGCTGCTGTGCATTGGCAAGAAGAGGCAGGTGGGAACGTGCCTCTGGATAAGCCTGCTCAGCTTATAGAGGGAGGCTGGTATTTAAATTTAACAGATGTGCTGGAACTCTTTGGGTTAACGCAAGTAGTTGCCGGAAACGAGTACAGTTTGTTTGAAAAAAACTATACCGTAATGGCCGAAAACATTCCGACAAGTGTAAAGAGCGGACGGCTGGAACTACAGGCATTCGTGAATGACTGGACCAGCAGGGAAGATTACGATGCCGGGCAAATGCCGCTTCAACTGAGCATCGAAGAGGGAGAAGACCGCGGAGGAATCGAGCATAATTCCGTGAACAAAGGAATTGTGAATCAGCCGGATCAAAGTTCAGGTGTTGCATTGTTTAGCTTGAAAGCATCACGTCCGTTAGCAGTTGGGACACATCAACTCGATGTTGTCTTGCGCATAGGCGAAAGAATCATTTGGAAGAAAAGTGTTGAGATAGCGGCTAAGTAACCTAAACATGCAACCCAGTTCCTGCGGGTTGCATTCTCTTTTTGGAGGCATGAGAGGAACCACAGTCCGCTATTTCAGAGAAAAGCGGTGTTTTGGCGGCACCGCGTGGAACTACAGGGTACTATTTCTTTGCGTTTTGCTGGTTTATAGCCAAAAGCGAAGAAATAGCGTCCCCTGGTTCCCCTGCGCGCGCAAAAGGGCGTATTTCTAAGAAATAGCGCCCTGTAGTTCCCATCCTGTTTTTTGGTAATTTTCCCTATCTTACCAACGGTTTATAAACCGTAATATTAATTGATAGACAAGGCTTTCCTATCCTACTATACTACTGAAAGGGACAACTAATTTCGGATAGTGTCGAAAAAAGTTTTACATAAGTTTTACATAGTGTCGAATTTGTAATATTCATTTTACAAAATATAGAAAGTGTGAACATCTTCATGAGAATAAACTCCAAAGTCATCTACATCACCTTAATTATCGTTATTCTGTTGCTGGTGACGAATAATACCTCTTATTACTGGTATACGAAATCACTGTTAACGGAAGCCTTATCGATGAGGATGGAGTCGACGGCCAACCAAATCCGCACATCCATTGAACTGTCAGAGGAAGGATCCTTCTTCGTGGAAGATTTAGTTGGAGAAAAGCTGCGAGCTGTTGCACTTTTCGCCGCGAGCAAGCTTGATCCGGATGCCGATAAAGTATCCAATGAACAATTGGTTCAACTCGCCAAACAAGCAGGGGTCGACGGCTTCTCGCTGATGAAGCGCAGTGGTGTTGGAAACGATATCATGGTCGCCAAGTCATCGGAACCCAAAGAACTTCAAATCAAAAGCACAATTCCTTTCGGCTATTGGTTCACGGCCTTTGATCAGTTGATGACGAATCACCAGGTCTCGATTCCTGAAGGTCAGAAACTGCCGAATTTCTGGTCCGGCATTTACGAGGTTCCAGCTTCAGGCTCCAGCAATGTCAGTAAATTTGGGTACTATTACGACGGTTCGACCAATTATATTATTTGTGTGTTTGTGAACGCCGATAAAATTCAGCGGTTTAAAGAAATCGTCGGTGCAGACACCGTTGTAAAGAAAACGCTTGCGGCTAATCAGGATATTTTGGAGATTTCTGGCCTGCATGGGGTTACGTTCGGTTCTAAGCCAATTGAGTACAAAGGCAATGACGGCTCATCTTTCATTTCGGTGTATGATCGGCCGCTGCTGTTCGGTTCGTACAACATTACGAATGACAAAGATTTGAAGTATTACAAAGAGTCCATCGAAAATAATAAACCGGTTAGCGTTGTAGAAAGTTGGAATGGGAAACCGATTCTCAAAACGTTCATGTACGTCCCGGTCAAGAACAAACTGACCGAAATCCAGCGAGAAGTTCCCTATGTCATTTCCATCACGTCGGATTATCAATCGATTCAAGAGACTTTAAACAAACAGCTCGTTCAGCTTATGCTTGTCGTTGTTCTGTTTACGGTTTGCAGCTGCATCTTTATATATTTTGTCTTCCGATTTATTACCAAAAGCCGTGAAACCGCGGTTCAATCCACACAAGAAATGTACATTCAAAATGTGGATTTGATGTTTGCTACGATTCGCAGCCAGCGGCATGACTTCTTAAATCATGTGCAGACCATGTATGCGCTGCTTGCAAATGGCAAAAAAGAAGACCAGATGAAGTACATGAAAGAGTTGCTGGAAGAAATCAATGAAGTGAATGATATTATTCGTATCGGACATCCGGCGATCGCCGCTTTAATTCAAGCGAAGTTTGCGCTTGCTATGCGGACGAAAATTGATTTTACTTATGAATTTACAGGCCTTGATGGCTTAGCTTTAGGGGTAAAATCCGTTGATCTCGTGAAAATTATCGGAAATCTGATTGATAATGCTTTTGACGAGGTGAATAAATTCCCGGCAGGTGAACGGGAGGTCATTGTGAACGGATGGTCGGAGTCGAATCAAGTGACGATCTCTGTTTCCAACCCCGTGCTGCCGGATTTCCAAGTAGAGGACTACAATCAAATGTTTTCGATCGGCTACAGCACCAAAGGTGACGGTGAGCATCAAGGATTAGGCCTGTCGGTCGTGAAGGAGCGGATTGAGCACTACAAAGGGACAATCGAAGTATGTGTGGAGGATGGCTGGATTTGCTTTAAAATATCCATTCCAATGCAATAAATGTAAAGCCCCTTCCTTTTCTGTTTAAGACAGAGAAGAAGGGGCTTTTATTTATTTTTGCAGCATGGGATATACATAAAGCATAAAAGGGATCAGTAAGGTGACGGCCAAAAGCAGCCAACGGAATACGGTTTCGCTTGTAGATCCGGTATCAATTGCGATGAATTTCGGCAATAAACGAATTTTCATCGGGAGCGGCCAGAAGAGCTGAATGCCTCGTTCGTTGAGCAAATCAATAAGTGGATGCGATGCATAAGCGACTATGAAAACCCAGAAGTACAAGGGCGACATCGGCAATGAGATCATCATTAGCAGGAGGATAAAGACAATCGAATGGGTTAGCGTCCGATGCTTGACCTTCAGAATGCGAAGCAGGGCAGATAACGGGAATAGAACCTTGGCCATCGTCGAGCCTGGCTTGTCGACATCGGCCAGCGTTCCTGCCAAGCAGCCCAGAAGAAGAGCTCCGGCTGTGTCCCATGAGAAAAAGCTTACATCTTGATAAGCGAGTACGAGTTCTGCCGAGATGAATCCGGCAATACTGTGTGTTTTTTGCAGCATAAGTTAACCCCTAAGTCTAATTTATTTATAACTGTATAGCATTCGAAGCAGAAACGTATTTTCAGTCGGAATCCGCTCACACCAAGCATATGCAACAAACAGCGTATCACATTCTAGTGAATGTTGTGGTCATTTCTTTGAAATTGGGATGAGAAATAGGCGATTAGGGTGCTTGGAACTAGGAGAAGTTACCTACCATGAGTCAATAATGATGGGTTAACTAGTCTATGAGCACTTTTTGAATATAGGTTTATACGTTATAATAGACATATAGTTGAAATAGTGAAGGAGCTAACTCCGATGCCAGTCTTTAATGCGATGGAAACGATCGTCGTCAATATGTTTGATGAGTTTCAGAAAAATTACGAATTGAAATGTGATTGTAATAAGTGTAAAGATGATATGCTAGCGCTTGCTTTAAACAAAATCCCGCCTAGATATACGTCAAGTGAAAAGGGCGCATTGTTTGTTAAAGGCATATACATTAACCCGCAGCTGCAATCCGATGTTATGCGTGAATTAATGGAAGCTGCGAATATTGTGGCTGATCATCAGCATCACGAAGTCTAGTTACATACAAAATTTGAACAGAGCTAGTCTCCATCTGAGGAGGCTGGCTTTTTTATATAGCATGTCATTCGACAATATAGTATAATTATCGACGAGTTTCGTATATTTCGAACATAATTCGTTAACATTTGTCGAGCTAAAAAATACTTTGACTAAATCCGAGTTATTTAGTAGGATATACAAAAGAATGTTGTACATAAATATAATCACCAAGGGGAGAGATACACATGAAAAAAGCTTTAATTTCTATGTTTGCTGTTACAATATTGCTAACTGGCTGCGCAACTGCAAAAACAGACACAGCAGCACCGGCTGCGGAAGCAACAAAAGCTGCTACAGCTAAGTCAGATAAGAAAGTCATTCTGATTACGCCGGAGAAAATTGGTTTGAACCCATTTTTCGCACAAGAGGATGAAGGGGTTAAGAAAGCTGGACAAGAGTTTGGCATTACGGTTAAAACAGTAGAATCCACTGATGCAAGCGCCATTGAACAAAATTTACGCGCTGCTGTTGCCGATAACTATGATCTCATCATCACCAGCTCTTTCGAGTCCGAAGATGCTCTTAAGAAAGTAGCTGCTGAGAATCCGAAGAAATCCTTTGCCATTATTGATACGGTTGTCGATCTTCCGAACGTTCGCAGTGTAGTTTTCCGTGAGCATGAAGCTTCCTACTTGCTGGGTGCGGCAGCTGGTCTTGCTACTAAGAAAAATGTCGTAGGTATGGTTGCGGCACTTGATATCCCGCTGATCAAGAAGTACACCGTTGGCTTCCAAGAAGGTTTGAAAGCAACGAATCCTAATGCTAAATTCATCGTTAACTACGTAGGCAGCTTCACGGATCCAGCCAAAGCGAAAGAATTAGCATTAACGCAATTCTCACAAGGTGCTGATTTCATCGCTGCCGCTTCTGCTGTTGGTGATCTGGGCGTATTCGAGGCTGCAAAAGAAAAAGGCTTCTTCACATCCGGACAAGATATTGACCGTACAGTAACGGATCCACAGCATATCGTCCTTTCTCAACTAAAAGGAACAGATGCCGTAGCTTACCAAACGGTGAAAGACTTTGTAAACGGCTCGTTTAAATTTGGTTCCGTCGATTACGGTTTGAAAGAAGACGGCGTTGGTCTTACTTTCGTAACCAAAGACAGCAAATCTACGCTTAGTCCTTTTATTGGACAAGACGTAGTTACGAAAGTTAAAGCGATCCGCGATGATATCGTTTCCGGCAAAGTGAAAGTTGAAAATCCAGTTAAATAATTAGCACAATCATTTCATATCGACCTTGGGAACTGTTTACGGAGACGTAAACAGTTTCCTCATGTCTAGACAGAGGAGCGAAAAACCGTTATGCTGCTTCAAATGCGTCAAATTACGAAAACATATGGCAATTTAACAGCGAATTCAAATGTTGATTTTTCGCTGCGTCAAGGTGAGATTCATGCATTAGTCGGGGAAAATGGAGCTGGAAAAACAACGCTAATGCGTATTTTGTACGGCATGGAGCAGCCAACGGCAGGCGACATTCTCTTGAATGGCAAAGAAGTGGCCTTCACGAATCCTACGGATGCGATCCGTCATCGAGTTGGCATGGTGCACCAACATTTCATGCTGTTTCCCTCTTTTACAGTGGCTGAAAATATTGTGATCGGGAATGAACCTAAGTCAGGGCTCAAATTTGACCGTAAAAAGGCCGTCAAGCAAGTTGAGGCATTGTGCGCGCAATATCGCCTGCCGATTGACCCGAACAAGAAAGTAGCGGATATTCCGCTTGGCATGCAGCAGCGTGTGGAAATTTTGAAAGTGCTGTATCAGGGTGCGGACATTATTATTTTGGATGAGCCTACGGGGGTATTGACGCCGCTTGAAGCGAAGGAACTCCTCGTTATTATGAGAAACTTGGCCAACCAAGGGAAAAGCTTTATTATCATCACGCACAAGCTTCATGAAGTGATGGAAATTGCTGACCGGGTTACCGTTCTACGTGATGGGAAAGTAACAGGAGAGCTGGATGCAGGGGCAACCAATGTCGAGGAACTATCCAAGCTAATGGTGGGCAGAGATCTGCTTCCTACGAACAAAAGTGATGTGAGACTTGGTGAAACCGTTCTACAGGTCAAGGACGTCTCGATCATGGGGGGCAAAGGCAAACCTGTCTTGGATAAAGTCAGCTTTCATGTCAAAGCTGGAGAAATCGTGGGTATCGCAGGTATTTCAGGGAACGGTCAATCCGAGCTCATTCAAGCTATTTCCGGTCTGCAATTTATTGACCATGGGGAGATTCGATTGCTTGGCGACAATCTGAAAGGACGTTCAGTGCGGGAAATCAGAGACATTGGTCTTTCCCATGTTCCGGAGGATCGTTATCAGTGGGGAGCGGCGAAAGAGGGCACCGTCTTAGAAAATGGGACGATGGGTCATCACAGAACCACCAGCCGTAAAGGGTTTTTACAGGGGAAAGAATTGCGGCAAATGGTGGACGGCTTCATTAAGCAATTTCAGATTAAAGCAGGCTCACAGGATGCGAAGGTGAAGTATCTGTCTGGCGGTAATCTGCAGAAGCTGATTGTAGCCAGAGAAATTGCGCAGAAGCAACCCTTTCTGATTGCAGCAGAGCCTACTCGTGGCGTCGATATTGGCGCGATGGAGCTTATTCACGAAGAATTGCTTCGCAAACGTGACGAGCAAGGCGCGATATTATTAGTTTCCTCGGAGCTAACAGAAATTCTCAAGCTTTCAGATCGTATCATCGTTATGTATGAAGGACGAATCGCTGGTGAGATTTCTGCCGAGAACGCAACGGAGGAGCAGATTAGCTTGTGGATGGCGGGAGGAGTTTCTCATGCTTAAAAGTCGTTTCCCTATAAGCGCTTGGGTCCAACCGCTGCTTGCCGTCATCATCGGCTTAATCGGCGGTGCGATTGCCATCTCATTGATTGGCGGATCCGTTATTGATACTTATGCACAGATGTGGAAGGGTGCTTTCGGCAATTTCTTTTTCATAACGAATACGCTGACCCGAGCCACACCGCTAATTCTCGTAGGTTTAGGCGTATCGATCGCTTTCCGTGCCGGTTTTTTCAACATGGGATCGGAAGGTCAAATGATTCTGGGCGCATTATCTAGCGCAATGATCGCTATTTATTTGCCTGGGCCAGCTTTATTTAAATTGTTAGCGGCTATACTCGGCGGAATTATTGCCGGCGGCATTTGGTCGGCTTTTGCAGGTTGGCTGGACGCCAAGTTCAGAATGAACTTGATCATTACAACACTGCTGATGAATTACATAGCTGCTTTATTTGCAGGCTATATGGTTGCCTATCCTTTTAAGGATAAAACAGGATCCGCCGCTCTCGCTCAAACGATGATGATTGAGAAAGGGGTCTGGCTGCCCAAACTATTTCAAGGGATGAGCATTCACGGTGGATTTATTATTGCGATTGCACTCGCGGTACTCCTGTATCTGTTTATTAAATATACGGTTGCTGGTTATGAAATTCGGATGTTAGGATATAATCCGCTTTTTGCTGGATACGGAGGCGTAAACAGAGGGAAAGTCATGTTGGCCAGTATGTTTGCCAGTGGCGGGTTTGCCGGGTTAGCCGGTGCAATCGAAGTTCTTGGCATGCAGTATCGATACACAGATGGCATGATAACGAACCCTGGTTATGCCTGGTCCGGCATTATGGCGACACTGCTTTCAGGCGCTCATCCGCTAGGTACTGCAATTGCGGCCGTTCTACTTGCAGCTTTGCAAACCGGAGGTATGGGGGTTGAACGGAACACGAGCATTCCTTTAGAGATTTCAAGTGTTATTCAGTCTTTGCTCATCTTGTTCGTTACAGCGAAGTTCAGTTACACCCTTTGGAAACGACGGAAAGGAGGCAAGGGCGATGCAGCATCTTCTTGATGTATCCTTATTCAGTTCAATGATTCGGATGGTGGCTCCGATTCTGCTTGCGGCACTCGGCGGGGCGATTTGTTCCAGAGTCGGCTTGTTTAACGTAGGTTTGGAAGGGTTCGTGTTAGTCGGCGCATTCTCAGCGATTGTGGGCAATTTTTACACAGGAAATGTACTGGCTGCTGTTCTTATTGCCGTTGCGGTTACGATGCTCTTTTCCTTGATATTTGCTTATATCAGTATTCATTTGCAAGCGAATGTCATCGTTGTCGGTATCTCGTTTAACTTCCTGGCGCTGGGTTTGACTGCGTTTAGCTTGCGAGCGATTTTTCATGTCAAAGGCGCTTTCTATGATAAAAATATGATCGGATTGCCGAAATGGGATATTCCGTTCATTAAAGATATTCCCGTCATCGGCGACATTATTTCCGGGCATTCACCGCTTGTATACTTGGCCTTTATCCTTGTATTTGTCCTTCAGTATTTTCTGTTCAAGTCTGTTCTCGGATTCCGATTGGTTGCGGTTGGCGAAAATCCGGTTGCCAGCAAAAGCATCGGAATCAAGGTAAATCGGATGCAGTACTTGGCGGTTCTTATCTGCGGAGTGCTCTGTGGACTCGCTGGCGCCCAGCTTTCACTGGGGCAAGTGACAATGTTTACGGAAGGCATGACGGCCGGAAGAGGATTTATTGCTCTGGTCGCAACGATGTTAGGCCAAGCGAATCCGATTGGTGTCATGGCATCCAGTTTGCTTTTTGGATTAATGGATGCTTTCAGTATTCGATTGCAGGGCTTCTCCCTGCCTACTCATTTTACACAAATGCTGCCTTACGTCGTGACATTGCTGGCAATGCTTTTCTTCCGGAGAAGCAATTATTTGGCTGATGCACAGAAAGCGAATGGCAGTTCCCGATAAGGAAGAAACGGAGGATGACAGATGCACAAAGATAGCAAAGCAGAGCGCATCAAGCGAATGAATATTCCCGCTGTTGATGTTCCGCAGGAGATTGCAGACAGAGTTCCACCTGGACAGGCTGTCACGGAGAGATTTCCAATTCTTCACGAAGGTGAAGTGCCGAAATACGATATGTCCACATGGTCGCTGCGTGTGTTCGGTGAGGTTGCGGAGGAGAAGTCGTTTAGCTATGAAGAATTGCTTGCGCTACCTCGGACACAAATCGTCTGTGACATTCATTGCGTGACGCGATGGTCTAAGCTGGATACGGTTTGGGAAGGCGTGCTCTTCCGAGATTTCCTCAAGCTTATCAACGTTAAGCCAGAGGGCAAATATGTTATGCTGCATGCTGATAATGAGTATGAAACGAATGTTCCGCTCACAGACCTTATGGGAGATCACATTTTGCTGGCCATGAGCTATGACGGCAAACCGCTTACGCCTAAGCATGGTTGGCCGCTTCGTTTGCTCGTACCGCATTTATATTTCTGGAAAAGCGCCAAATGGATTCAGGGTATCGAATTCATGAAAGAAGACCGTGAAGGATTCTGGGAGCGCAATGGGTTCCATAATGTCGCAGACCCGTTTCAAGAGCAGCGATTCTCTGGGGAAGCGATTCCGATTCCGGAAGACGAGTGGGTTAGAAAGGAGTTCGATTAAATTGAAATTATCCATTTTACAGGTAAACACAGAGGATTTGAGTCCATACGCGATTGTTTGCGGGGATCCTTTCCGAGCAGAAGCCATCGCGCGCAAGCTGGACAATGTTCGTGAGCTGGCCTTCAGCAGAGAATACCGAACTTTCGTTGGTGAAGTGTCTGGCGTAGCGATCACCGTTGTCAGCCATGGCGTTGGGTCGCCAGGAGCTGCGGTTTGCTTTGAAGAGTTGATCAAAGGCGGCGTAAAGACGTTGATTCGTGTTGGAACCGCAGGCTCTTACTCGGCAGAAGTTCCTCCGGGGAGCTTGGTCGTGAGCACGGCGGCGGTTCGGGAAGATGGTTTGACCCGTCAGTTAGTACCGGTAGGCTTCCCGGCAGTAGCCGATTCAGACGTTGTACGGGCACTGTTTGAAGCTGCAAGCGAGACAGACGGTCTTGTGAAAAAGGGAATTACTGTCACGTTGGATGCCTTCTTCCAAGGCGTAGAGGAATTCCCTCATCGGAAATACAAGCAGGCGGGCGCCTTGGCTGTTGAGATGGAAATCTCTGCGTTATACGTTATTGCAGCACTCCGCGGAGTGCGAGCAGGCGCGATAGTCGCATTGGATGGTTACGCAGATGCGGATCTGAGAGAAGTATATGATCCACATACAGATGTGGTTTCTGGTGCTGTTGAGCGGGAAATTGATGCTGCTATACGTGCTATAGTCAAATTGAACCAGTAAGATGTACAAAATCGAAAAGAGGTCAATCAGCGTAAGCTGGTTGACCTCTTTTTGCTACTGCATCTGACTTATCTGTGGTGCCATCCGCTCGTTCATCCAGTTCCCGTCACCCGGCTGAAGCATCCCTTTCCTTACCTGCGGTTAACATCAAAAATGTGCTTGAACTGATTGAATTTATCCACCGCTTGCGCACGGGATTTGACGCCTAATTTCTCGTAAATTTTGCGAACATAATTATCGACCGTACGTTTGCTCATATGTACTTCATCCGCCATCTGTTCATTGGTTAAGCCTTGAACAATCATCGTCATCATATTCACTTCATCATCGTCCAATAAATCCGTCTGGTGCAAATTCCCGCTCGATACTCTCATCTTGTGGAAAACAGGAACAGGTACAACTGTAAAGTTCTCCATCAACAGAGTGACCAAGCTCTTGATGAGCGTCCCGCTGGACTCCTTAGAGATGACCGCGCTAACCTCCAGCCCAATCAAGTGGTTATAGAGATGTGATAATTCAATACCTGAGAAGATAACGAGATGTGTCGTTGGATATTTACCTTTAATAATTTTGGCAACTTCATCTCCGTACTGATCCGGCAAATTAAAGTCCAGAAATACAATATCGGGCACATGCAAGTCCACAAGTTCTAGACATTGTTTGGCATTGCCTGCAATCCCGACAATTTGCACGCCGTCAATTTGTTTGAGCGTACTGGAAGTTGCCTCAGCCATTAATGGGTGATCATCTACGATTAAAATTTTTGATTGCTTGTTCATGCAGTACTTCCTTCCTGAGTAGGTATGGGAATCCGAATGGTGAGTTCAACGCCGCTTCCCCGATCTGAGAGAAGCTCTAGATGTCCACTCAAATGTAAGACACGGCTTTTCATCTGCTCTAGTCCAAAGCTGGTGTTGGCAATAGTTCGGAGTCTTTTGTCCTTAGCGAGGGCGTGCGGGTCAATGCCAACCCCATCATCCCGATAAAATAAACACAAGTTATCATCAGCGACAGCCAATTTAATGATGACTTTGGAGGCGTTTGAGTGTTTCTTGGCATTGTGCATAAGTTCTTGAAAGATACGGAAAATATGCTTTTTAATATCAATATCGAGCTTTTCAATGATCAACGCGCCATCCACGTGGAATTGCGTTTCATATTCGTTTAAGCCAATATCCAGATCCAATGTTGCTTGTATAGTTTGAATTAATCCAATATTTTGAAGCAAATGAGGATTTAATTCAAAGCAGCTTTGACGCAAGCTTTCATTAACCAGATCCAGGTGTTTGATCGCTTGAACCACTTGCTGTTGATCCTCGTTATTATTGATAAAAGAAATTAATCTTCTACGTACTAATAAAATGTCCTGCATCGTCGTGTCATGCAGATCCGTAGCAAGCCTATATCGTTCTTGTTCCTGTAGTTCAAAAAGCGATTTGCGAAGCCAAACAACGTCCTGCCCGGCCTCCTCATTCGGAATTTGCGAAGCCAGATCATGCAATTTAACCGTTAATTTACGGATCAGATAGATATTTTCCAAGCTTACTGCCAAATAAGAAATGATCAGGCTTAACCACTGGCGTTCCTCCAGACTTAGCAGTGTGTTGGTTTTTTTCCTTGCTGTCACTAAGTAGCAGGAGTACTCTTCGTTTTGATTAATAACAAAAATAGAATATTTCGAGTCATCCAATCGATTTTCACGCAAGTACTGTTCGATTTCGTTTAAATCCAAAACGCCTTCGCCAATGGTTTCCATGGAATGCGGGTATTGAAAAACGATGGCCCCACCGTAGACGTTGAGGGTACTTACGATATCTACCAGAATAATATCTTTTAATTCGCGAAAACTCGTAATGGTCCGCAAGTTTCTTGCAATTTTCTTAAGGGCAAGCTGCAAGTAAAACTTTTTGGGAAACATGATGGCATCCAGCTTTGTGACAAAATATTCAAGAACATAAAGCAAGAAGGAAATGGTTGTTAAAATAAATAAAAAGCTTAACGACATGTTTTTCACAGTGACTTCATTACTAAAGATCAGAGCGATCATGAGCACGATTAATGTGGTTGGTACCATCGAAATAAGCGACGTGTACAGAATGCGGCGAAGCAAGATATGAATATCAAACAATTGCTTGGTGACGATGATATACGTAAACGATAATGGAAAAAACACGACAAAGTATCCCGTATAAAGCGACTTAACAAGCGGCGCTCCTGTGAACAAAATGGGCAGGAAGGATAGAAAAGCTAACGGCGCAGTCGAAATAAAGAGGGCGAACCAGACAAGCTTGATAATGGCCTGTATGGAAGAATTCTCCCGCCGGTATTTGAAAAACACATAAAATAATAATCCGATATTCAGTAAGAATCCGCACAAAAATAAAAGTAGGACACAGCGATAGTCTAATATATAAAACTTATATGTGTCCAGCGGCGTGAAATAGATGCATCTTCCAATAAAAGTGAGAAACATGAAGCTATAGACATATTTCAAATAGGCGGTTGGCAGTGAGACACCGCTTTTTTCTTTGAAAAATAAAGTAAGAAAATGAACGAAGACAAATGGCATGATCATTACAAGATTGCTGATCAACACTTTCGCCAAACTATCTCCGCGAGCGGAAGGGGGAATGCACATGAAAATGATGCCTACAATGAGAAAAACAAGCGATAGCAAACGAGCTGATTTGGAGTGGGGAATTTTCCACAAGATCATAAAGGAAACACAAAGACAAATAATTTCTCCGAACAAAGAGATAAAGTCGAAAGCAGGTTGAACGACCTGTTCTAATGAAATCGTTATTTGCCGGTCATTCCTGGCGATGGTAATCGTATCCGCTTGCTCGATGGTGGCCCATTTTTGGACAATATTGTTTTCGTTAGGGGCTTTTCCGTTTACAGCAACAATTTTGTCGCCAACTTGGAGTCCCAGCTCCAATCGGATGTTGTCATCTTGAAACGATTTGATATGCCATTCCATAAGTTCATTTCGCTGTAATTGAATTCCGAAGAATGTGTATTGAAAGGTGACGAATAAAAACCAGATCTGCAAGCCTACTAAACAAAAAGATAGAAGAATTTTATATAATTTGTGATTCAATCACTATATCTTCCTCTCATTCACTGCTATAATAGCAGTTGTTACTTAATTTGGGTGAATTAGGGGGTATGTGTATGATCAGTGCAACATGGTCACCGGATTTATCAACAACCATTGCTTCTTTGAAAAAGTTGGGTTTGAACGAAAGATTGTCCGCACTTCAAGGTCTGACAGGTGTTTCGGGTAGCGAAAAACAGGCAATTATGAAAACGTTTACCATTTCTAGAAAGAACGAACCGAAAGAAGAATTTTGGTTCTAGTTCATGAACACCGTTACTTAATTTTACCAAATCTCTCAAAAAGATTGCAATTAGATTTTTAAAATCTAGCTGCTATCTTTTTTTTTGCGCAAAAAAATGTGCGTTTATTTGAGAATCGGAGGTGTATTTACGAAAATAATTATTGCGCTGATATTTAGAGCGCTTCGATATATGATATAAGTAGGCAATTTTCCAAAATCATGTAAATAAGGAGGGATTTCATAATGAATAACGAACAGTTTGAATTTATGTTTGATACGGTGTTAACGGATGTTGTTAAACAAACCTACAGCACGCTTTCCCTGCCCTCAAAAGAACAAATCCAAATTTCCATGAAAAAGATGATGGATATGATCGAAGCGAATCACCGGTGGAATACTGGGAATGAGCGATAAGAAGATGAATCGGTGGAGTACTTACGAACCTTTGGCTGCTGAGCTGGGCGGTAAACAAATCGCCGACCTCGTCGTAACCGGTCATGCTCATTCCCGATTTGGCGAGCGCGTTACACATGAAAAAGCGAATCTCGAAGAGGTTAACTTATTTGTACGGAAGAAGCTTGAAGATGAGCGAATTAAGCCCAGTAATCGCAACGAACCGACGATGTTTATCATTGATGATGATGTAGAGATGGTGGCTGAATTTGAGCTGATGGAAGAAAATGAGCTTCGGACGGGCCATTCGCGGTATAAAATGATCGTCGTTACCTTCCTGGGACGCTTGTCTGATAACAGTGAATATACGGATTTACAATCTTAATATAAATTTCAAAATGGTTGGACAGAGCAATTCTGTCTGATCATTTTTATTTTATAAGGACCTTTGAACTAAATTCGTGTTCGTAGAAGAAGGATTTTCCATATCATTGTCGAAAACAGTTGTCGAAAACAATCGAAATAGATGTTGAGGATAAGGGGAATATCATATGTTACATAGTGTTCGATGGTTCAGAAAACACTTGGTAGTTCGTATTGTAGCCGCTGTTATGATTGTTGTTTTGGCACTGTCCGCTGGCTATATCACCATGGAATTCCGCAATGCCAAACATGCGGGGAAGGAAGCCATATCCAGTTACGGTATTCGGCTTTCAGATAGCTATACCAAAGGAATGGATATTGGCCAAATCGAACAATTTTTGAAAGACCCCAAGGAAAATGATCTCTATTGGCAAATAAGACAGCAGCTGGATACATACCGTACGCAAATCGGTGCGCTATATGTCTATTTAGTTCGTTTCGATGACCAGCACAAACCTCTCATTATGATCGATGGACAGCCTAAAGGGTCGGACGTCGCATCTCCCATCAATGAGGAGACGGACATCGCGGCCACGGAAGTTGAAACATTGTTGAAAGGCGTTTCGGCAAGCTCGGCGATTATCGATAATCCGAAATACGGGAAATACATTTCAACCTATACCCCTGTGAAGAATGCCGAGGGCAAAGTGATTGCTGTTCTTGGCATTGATACGGAGGCGGGCGTGACGGAGCAAATTTCCGCCAGTGTCATCAAAAGCAATCTGCCGATTTATGGATTGATGCTTGTTCTCACCATACTTGGACTTGGACTTGTTACGCTCGTAGTAACCCGCGCCCTTCGTCCTTTGCAGTGGATTGGGGCAGGTGCGGAGAGCATAGCAAAAGGAGACTTCTTAAGCGCAAGGAAGCAATTAGCTGCTAATCCGGTTCGTTCTATTGATGAAATCGGAACCGTATACCGCGCGATGATGAAGATGTCCAACGACATCAATGATATGCTGCGAACGATTGTATCGCAGGTCTCGCATACGTCGGAGCAGTTTGTAGTGACGACGCAGCATTTCAATGTGCAAGCTCACCGTTTGCTGGAGATGAATACGAATGTGAATACATCCCTCCAAGTGGTGGCTGACGGCGCTAATACCGTGCAGTTCAGCACCAACGAGAGTGCTCGCTCCATGGAAGAAATGGCGACGGCTATTCACCGCATATCCGAAGCTTCCTTGACCGTTGCCGATGCATCCAACAACGCGCTGCAAAGCGCGCAATCGGGGCAATCGATCGTTCAGAACATGAACGGGCAATTCGTGACGATTACGACAGCTACGCAAGAAGCACTGGATCGTGCGGCCTCCCTTCGCGGCCACTCGAAGGAGATCGGTATTGCCTTATCCGCCATTTCCGATATCTCGGAGCAAACGAAATTGTTGGCCTTGAACGCGTCGATCGAAGCCGCAAGAGCTGGCGAACATGGAGCGGGCTTCGCGGTCGTAGCCGGAGAAGTGCGTAAGCTGGCGGATCATGCTGCGGAGTCGGCGAAGCTGATCGCGTCCTTATTGCAAAATATTCATCGCGAGACTGAGCGTATGGGAGAGGCGATGGAAGCAGGTCGGAGCGAAATTCAAACGGGCGCTGATCTTTCCAGAAAAGCCGAAGACTTTTTTCGTCACATTGTGGAACAATTCCGCTTTGTTTCCCACCAGATCCAGGAGATATCTTCGGTAACGGAAGAAATGTCTGCTGGTTCTGAGGAAGTTGCAGCTTCCGTTGTCGATATTGCGCATATTGCGAAATCATCATCGGACGGCACAACGAACATCCATAAGCTGACCCATGAGCAGCTTAAAATAGCGCAAGAAATCGCTGATTCGGCAGATGCGTTAAGCGGGCTTACAGATGAAATGCGTAAATCAATCGATCAAATCAAGGTATAGTTGAATGAGAAACAGCCTCTCTGGATGAGAGGCTGTTTTTATTTCTTCCTACCTTTTACTGGCTTTGCTTGCTCACCCAGAACGTTACACTATCGCCCTGGAATCCTTTGGTCCCAGGCTGAGGGTCTTGCTTAAAGACCGTGCCATCGGGGGAAGTGCTTGCTTCAATGACAAAATTATAACGCAGTCTTAAAGCTAGGGCTTCTTGTTCAGCATCAGCAAGAGCTTTCCCAAGCAGATTGGGGATCTCTACCTCCACTGGCTGCTTATTGGCATCCCCAACAGTTTTCGTTGGTACAGGCGTGGGGGTTGGGGTACTTGCCTGTGGAGTTGGCGTAGCGGTCTGCACAGGCGTATTAACAACAGGCTGCTTCTTCTCTGAAGAAGGCCAAAGGATCCAACTGGCAATAGCCACAACGAACACGGCAGATGCTCCGATACCAACTTTACGTAGCCGGTTCTTTGTGTAACTTTGCTCGGTTTCTTCTTCTTCCTCGACATCCTCTTCCTCGTGGGCGACCACCTGCGCCTTCTGGGATCGGGAGGGGCGATGAATGGGCGCAGCGAAAGCTTCTTCCTTGAAGCTGGAAGGATGTAAGCTGCGCAAACCAAATACGAAGGAGGATAGGGAAGCTTGGCCTTGACAGATGAGCTTCACTAGCTTGATGAGCGCAGCTTTCTGCTCGGGAGTAGCCGAAGGGATAGGTGTACGCTCTAACTGCGTATGGATCACTTCAAACGGGGTTGTACTCGGCTGCGTGCCGCTAAAGAGCTGAAGCATCAAGCGGCAGAGCCCAATCGCCCCTTGTGCCTGCTCATCCCCCTCGTCCCAATAATTGATAACAGTAAGCTTATGATGATCATCTAGCCACAGGTTTTCGGCGGCTACGGAGAATCCGGTAATCCGTTCCTCCAAAGCATCAAGCAAGGAGACTCCCAGATCTGCGATCATCGTGATGATTTGATGGAATGTCCACGGTTGTTTATGGATGACGCGAGAAAATAATGCTCCTGGCTTAGCTTGTAAAATAATGGTTACAGAATCTTCTTCTACGGAAGTGTCCAGAATATGCTGAAAACCGTCATGGATGAAAGCTGCCTTGTGATGAAGAGTTCGCATATAATCTGCGCCAATCTGTCCGGGAACAAGCTTTATGTTATAAAGAAGAACTTTACGAGTCAGAAATACATCTTCTCCATCATGAAGAGTGCCCTGAGGTAAACTGATGATCCGGGTTCCCGGTATGTATCGTGTACCCATCTTGTTATGCATGGAATATCCATCCTCTCTTGATGGCATCATATGAGCATTGCCTATATTATATATGATTCGGTGAGATATAGGAATTTTGGTATCTTGTTTGTTGCAATAACAATAGAAAAGCGAATTTTTTAGTTAAAGATTATGATGATCGTTCGGAATAGGCGGGGTGAAAATAGGAGTAAAGTCGAGTTAAGATCCAGAGGTGAAGCTAATTCCTTCATAGACTTTACTGTACACCTTTTTGCCTGGTTTTGGAACAAGGCTTTAGCAAATTAAACGAGAATTTTATATTTCATAGCTTATCTAGGCTACAATACATGCGAAAATAATAACAAGACCCAATTTTGCTGAAAAACGGTAACGTTTTTCAGTTTTTTT
The DNA here is from genome assembly GCF_009757995.1 of Paenibacillus anseongensis. NCBI lineage: Bacteria > Bacillati > Bacillota > Bacilli > Caryophanales > Paenibacillaceae > Paenibacillus > Paenibacillus anseongensis. The sequence continues at coordinate 1,340,106 of NZ_WSEM01000016.1, read as the reverse complement.
CTGTTTCTATTGAACTAAAAGTCTATGATTCGAATTGCCTAGATGGTATGATAGTTTACAGATAATTTTACAATATGATCCAAATCGAGGGGGAATTATGGTGAAAAAAGTCGCAATTTTGGGTGGCGGCGTCGCTGGAATGAGCGCAGCGCATGAATTAATCACAAGAGGTTATGAGGTATCGGTCTATGAATTTAAGACTATACCCGGCGGGAAAGCAAGAAGCATGCCTTATGTAGGAAGCGGAACTGACGGGAGAAGAGATCTCCCAGGCGAACATGGCTTCCGATTGTTTCCACGTTTTTACAGACATGTGATTGATACTTTACAACATATTCCCTATGAAAATGGAACCGTGTATGATAATTTAATGGAAGTGACGAGACTCGATATTGCGACTTTCACGGCACCTTTGCTCCCATTGCTCGCAAAGATTGAGTTCAGCCTTGATAACTTCCTTGTTGTTATCCGAGATCTTTTCGATAATAATCTGGGTTTGACGATGGACGACATGGAGCAGTATGGACGTAAGTTATGGCAAGTTATGACCTCCTGCGAGGAGCGTATCCGCGAGGAATATAACCTGATCGATTGGTGGACATTCATCGAGGCCGAGCAGCAATCCCCTGCTTTCCAGAAAATATTTGCAGGTTTCACCAAAACTCTTGTGGCCTGCCAGTCCAAGATTGCCAACACGCAAACCGTAGGTCCAGTAGCTACTCAGATGACACTGGACATTACAACGCCAGGAACGAGTTTTGTCCGACTTCTGAACGGTCCCACGAATGACAAATGGGTGAACCCGTGGTTATCCTTTTTAACAGAAAAAGGCGTTGACTATCACTTGGCTGCAAAAGTAGAGAGCATAGAGTGTGTTGAAGGAGTCATTCGCAGCGCGAAGGTGACGGAGAACGGACAAACGTTTGACGTTGAAGCGGATTACTACATCGCTGCATTCCCGGTAGAGGTGATGGGGAAATTCATCACTGGCGCTATGCTAGAAGCAGATCCAAAACTTGCCGGCGTTCAAAAGTTGGTTGATTCTGTGGCGTGGATGAACGGGATCCAGTATTATTTGAAAGAGGATGTTACAATTACGCACGGCCATGTCATTTACTTGGATGCACCTTGGTCGCTCACATCCGTTTCGCAGAAACAATTCTGGCCAGATGTTCATCTGAGCGAGTATGGCGATGGTACGGTTAAAGGCATACTGTCCGTTGATATTTCCGATTGGGATACACCAGGAATTTTATATGGTAAGCCAGCTACACATTGTACCGCTGAAGAAATCAAAGAGGAAGTCTGGGAACAGATGAAGAAAAGCTTGAATGTGGACGGCGCCGTCATTTTGGAGGACGAAGTTCTGCATTCCTGGTTCCTGGATACCGATATCCAATTTGATAACCCTGATCACGCCTGCACAAATATGGAGCCGCTGCTGATTAACCGCGTAGGAACTTGGGATTACCGTCCAGAAGCTTATACGGCTATTCCGAATTTATTCCTGGCGGCAGACTACGTTCGTACGAATACGAACCTTGCCACGATGGAAGGCGCCAATGAAGCGGCGCGCCGTGCGGTGAATGCAATTCTTGAACGAGACGGTTCGAAGGAAAAGCCATGTAAGATATGGGAAATGTACACCTTTGAGCTGGGGCACCTCGACATATTGAAGCCGTATCATATCCATGATAAGCACCGTTTTGAGAAGGGACTTCCTTGGGACGGCAAGATTTTAGGTTGGTAATACATAGCAGATCACATATCATTCCAGGCCAACACGCTCCTTGATTGTTAAGGGGCGTTTGTCTGTGAAAGTACCTGGCAGCAAGTTTTACTAGGAGGATTTTATGTTAATTTTGCCGGAATATGAATTGATCAGACAGATTTATCAGGGCGACCGGACCGTGCTGTTCCGAGCCATCCATAAGCCGACTATGGAAAAAGTCATTATCAAAACCCTTCGGTCGGATTTTCCGGTTTCTGCGGATGTAGCACGACTGAAGCGAGAATACGAAATTGGCAAAATGCTCGACATCACCGGCATTGTGAAACCGCTGGGGCTGCCTAAATATCAGAACAGCATCGCGCTTGTTTTGGAGGACTTTGACGGCGACACCTTATCCGCTTACTTTCCATTGTTTCGCCAGTCACTTCAGGCTTTCTTAACGGCTGCGATTCAGTTGGTCAAAATCGTCGGGAATATTCATCAGCGATATGTGATACACAAAGATATTAAGCCAAGCAACATCATTACTAATCCTGATAAAAAGATTATGAAACTGGCGGATTTCAGCATCTCCTCCTTTACCAGAGAGCGTCAGGAAATGTTAGAGCCACATCAGCTTGAAGGAACACTGAGTTATATGTCCCCCGAACAAACAGGCCGCATGAATCGGATTATCGATTATCGCTCGGACTATTATTCGCTAGGGGTTACTTTTTACGAAATGCTCACGGGCCGCCTTCCTTTTCAAACAGAAGATCCAGTGGAGCTTATTCATTGTCACTTTGCCGTGACGCCGATTTCTCCTGACAACATCAGGATGGACATTCCGAAGCCGCTTGCCGAGATTGTCATGAAACTCTTGGCGAAAAACGCCGAAGACCGTTATCAAAGTGCTTACGGGATCATTCAGGACCTTGAGCATTGTCTGATGATGGTCAATGCGCCGGACGAAATCCAAGACTTCACCATTGGTCTCTACGATATGACCGATATGTTTCAAATCCCGCAAGGGTTATACGGGCGTTCCCAGGAAATTGAAAAGCTGCTGCATGTCTATTCGCGCGCTATTCATGGTTCTGTAGAAGCCGTGTGGGTGACGGGGGAGTCCGGTTACGGCAAATCGTTCCTCATCGCGGAGACGATGAAGACGGTGATGAAGGACAATAGCTGGTTCTTGGCCGGGCGTTTTGAACCCGGCAAACAACATGTCTCCTACCACGCGCTATCGAGAGCGCTTCGGCAGCTGGTCCGTCAGCTTTTGACGGAGAAGGACCAACAAATCGAAGAGTACCGAGGACAGCTGCTCAAAGTGCTGGGAACGAGCGGTAAAGTATTAACCGATCTCATTCCTGAGCTGGATCTGCTGATCGGCGAACAACCTAATGCAAAGCAGCTCCCGCCGCAAGAAACGCAAAACCGGTTGCATTTCTTATTACAGCAATTTTTGCTTATCTTTTGCTCGAAAGACAGGCCTATCGTCTTGTTCCTTGATGACTTGCAATGGGCGGATGCGGCCTCCTTGCAGTTTATCGATCTGCTTTTAAACGATTCACAGATGAGGCATTTCCTATTTATTGGGGCCTACCGAAGTGAACATGATACCAATTGGTTATCCTCCACACATGTTCAACTGCTCGATAAGCTGCCGGAACGGCTTGTTGCGGAACGCATTGTGCTGAAAGCTCTGGAAATCGGTGATGTCAAGCAGCTGGTTGCGGAGTCATTAAAGACGGAAAACCATCAAGTAGCTGAATTGGCACAGTTGATCCTGCAGAAAACGGGAGGCAATCCCTTCTTCGTCAAACAATTCCTAACGGCCTTATACGAGCAAAATCTGCTTACCTACAGTTACGAAGCCAATCGGTGGATTTGGGATATGAATGAAATTCAAAAGTTGCGAATTACAGACAATCTCATGTTCCTTTTGGAGGAAAAATTGCTTCGCATGCCGTCCAGAACGCAATATTTATTGCGTCAGGCAGCCTGTTTAGGTGCAACCTTTGATCTAGAGGCGCTTGGCATCATTGCGATGACGTCGTTTGAGGAAGTTTTACAGGAACTGGAGGTTTCTATTCAGACGGGCTTGATCATCCCTGTGGGTACGGATTATAAATTTTATACGGATTCGCAAGGCAATTCCGCCGCTCAAGACATTCGCTTTATGTTCGTGCATGATTCCATTCAGGAAGCTGTATACGGTTCGATCGAACAAGCCGATCTGGCTGAAACGCATTTGCATATTGCGCGCAAGCTGCTGGAGTTTTTGCCTGAAGCACAAATTGAGCAGCGGTTATTCGATATCATCAACCATATGAACTTAGGTTCCGAGTTGTTGAAAGAACGCCAGGAGCTTGTCAATCTGCTTGAGTTTAACTTGCGAGCTGGCCGTAAAGCCAAATCTTCGAATGCCTATCGCTCTGCGCTGCAATATTACAACAAAGCTCTGACGCTATTGAATCTGGTAGAAAATAAGGAGCTGGAGGATCTCAGCTTCTCGATTCGACTGGAAAAGTCCGAAGTCCTGTATTTGAACGGACAAGCGGATGAAGCGGAAACTTCCTACGAGCAGCTGCTCCTGGATGCCCGAACGAATGAGTTGAAGCTGGAAGTGTATAACTTACAGGTTATTTTGTACACGAACGTCGGAAAGCAGCGTAAAAGTGTCGAGGTTGGCTTAAAAGCCTTGGCGGAACAAGGGATTCGGATTCCGAGCGAACCGACGAGTGCGAATATTTTTCTGGCTTATCTCAACCTCAAAGCAAAGATTGGGCGCAAAAATACGCTGCAGCTGTATGATCTGCCTATCATGGAGGATGAATACCGTTACAAATTGATGAGTTTGATGATGAGTATTGCGGTTTCGGCTTATTTTGTTAATACGAACTTATTCGTACTTTTCATGTTCATCATGACCAAACACGCACTAAAATACGGCAATACACCGGTAATGGCCTACGTATACGGTTCCTATGGATTAATCCTTGGCTCAGGTTTCGGTGATTATCAGTTAGGCTACCAGTACGGTCAGCTTGGCGAAAGATTAAATGCCCGTTTCCAATCCCATGAATACCGCAGTAAAAGCCACTTTTCCTTCGGGTTGTTTGTTACACCGTGGGTCAAACCGCTGCAAGTTAGCTTGGAGCATTTGAATGAATCGTTCAAAAGCGGAATTGAAGACGGAGATCTGGTTTTCGCAGGTTACGCACTGACCTACCAGGTGTTGGCTAAGGATTTTCAAGGCGTGGCGCTTCCGGAAGTGCAAGAAGATCTGAATAAGCACTATCGTATCCTGGAGCAAACCAACCATCATGACACTTTGCTTATGTTAGAAATGCTGCGCATGGTGATTCAGAATCTGGAAGGAAAAGCCGGGAATCCCCTGATCGTCGGTACGGACGAAGCAGCAGAGGAGCGGTTTGTCCAAAAGCTGATTATCCACCCGAATCAAGTCATTTTACATGAGTATAAGGTTAAAAAAATGATGCTGTATTTTTTGTTCGGTCAATACGACGCTGCTCTAAAGACCGGCAAAGAAGCAGAACCGATGCAGTCTGTCTCTTTCGGATTGTTCCACATTCCCGAGAACTATTTCTATTATGTTTTATCCATTGCCGCTGTGTATAAAGATGCAACCATCTTTGAGCAAAAGCTTTACGCCAAGCAAATAAGTAAAATGCTGCGCAAAATGGACAAGTGGGCGGCCCACTGTCCGGAAAACTTCCTGCATCTCAGCTCCTTGATGCGTGCCGAGTGGAGCCGTGTCACGGGGAATTTCCAGAAAGCCGAGCAGGACTATGAGCTGTCCATCCGGCAAGCAAGGGAGCAGGGCTTCATCCAGCATGAAGCGATCGCCTGCGAGTTGGCGGGGAGGCTCTACAAAGATGCCGGCCGCGAGAAAATCGCTAAGACCTACTTCATTGATGCTTATTATGGCTATTTAAGCTGGGGAGCTAAAGCGAAAGCCGATGAGTTGAAGCTGCGTTATCCGAATTATCTGACCTCGCTGAAGGAGCAGCAGGACTGGAGTACGACGAATATCAGCGACTATTCGCTGCAGGCGTTGGATTTTATGACGATTATGAATACATCAAGGTCCTTATCCAGTGAAGTCAATTTGGAGCAGCTCATTAAACGGTTGATGGAAATCGTTACTTATTCATCAGGCGCAGAGCGAAGCATCCTTGTTCTGAAGGAAAAAGAAAGCCTGTATGTCGAGGCGGAAATGCTAGCGACGGAAGGCAAAGATTCCTGCACGGTGAGCTCGGTTGCTCTGGAAACACGGGAAGATCTTCCGGCCGCTGTGATTCATTTCGTTGCCCGGACCAAGGAAGGCGTCGTGCTCGATGATGCTGCGAATAAAGGAATCTTCACGCATGATCCTTACATTCGCGCCGCTGAGGGCAAATCGATTTTCTGTGAACCGATTCTGCATCAGGGCAATCTCGTCGGCGTCTTTTATCTGGAAAATAATTTGATTCGCAATGCGTTTACGTCGGACCGCCTTGATATTATCAAGCTGCTGTCCGCACAGGCGGCGATTTCCATTGAAAATGCCAGACTGTATAACGACTTGGAGTCCAAAGTAAAAGAGCGTACGAATGAATTGATCCTGATGGAGACTTCGCGACGCGATTTGCTTTCGAATATTTCTCACGATTTGGGTACGCCGCTGACGTCCATTCAAGGCTACGTCGAGGCGATTCTGGACGGGGTGATTCAGGAGCCCGAAGAACAAAGAAAGTACCTTTCGGTTGTGCATATGCGCATTGTCGGTATCCAACGATTGATTACTGATCTTTACCAGCTGAGCCGCTTGGAAACCAAGCAGTTCCATTTCCAGCTAGCGCCTACTTCCTGTCAGACCATGGTGCGCCAGCTTTTTGCCAAATATGAGCTGGACTGCGCTAATGCAGGTATCACCTACACGCTCGATATGGCGAAGTCGGAAGATGAAGAGATGCTGTTAACCGTTGATACGGATCGGATCGAGCAGGTGTATGCCAATATTATTTACAATGCCATTAAGTTTTCCGCCAAAGGCGGCTTCATTCATGTGCATGTGGACATCAAAGGTGATCCGCGCCAGCTTGTGATTCGGGTGACCGACACAGGCGTGGGGATCAGCGAAGAGGATCTGCCGCACATTTTTGAACGGTTCTATAAGGTTTCCAAATCACGCAGCACATCTGGCGGAAGCGGGCTTGGCCTTGCGATTGCCAAAGAAATTGTCCAATATCATGGCGGACAGATCTGGGCGGAGAGCCGTCTAGGCAAAGGCTGCAGTATCTCGTTCTCTTTACCGGTACACCGAATTTAATGTGGCTAATGTTCCAAAAATTAAGAGGCTGTCCCTTGGTCATTCTGATGACTGCCGGGACAGCCTCTTAGGGTCGTATCGTCACACGGGTATGAATGGGCACGAGCGCGGCCAGCTCAAGCACGTCTTCGTTGTACATTCGGATACATCCGTGAGAGGTACGTTTGCCAATGGAGGAGGGGTCGTTGGTGCCATGAATACCGTAATGCGGCCTGCTCAGCCCCATCCAGAAAACGCCAAAGGGTCCGCCGGGATCTGGCTGCTTATTGATAATCGTATATTCGCCTACGGGTGTTCGGGTGACCATTTTGCCGATCCCTACGGGGAAACCGCGCACAACGCGATTAACATCAAGCAAATATAATTGGAAATCGGACAAGTCTATAATAATGCGGTAATTAGGCATGGATATTCACCTCGGTCTATCTTATGTAGGTGCATGAGAAAGGAACAGGGCGCCAAACCTTTTTCGAAATTAAATCGGACTTGTGGTATACTGCTTTAGTTAGTTATCAGATATCAGTCATCCAAGGGAGCTACAATCATGCAATCTTTTTTACAATTTAATCCAACGAAATTATGGTTCGGCAAAGGGCAAATTGAGCAGCTGGCACACGAATTAGGCACTCATGGCAAGAAGGTTCTGCTCATATTTGGCGGCGGAAGCATTAAGAAAAATGGCGTTTACGAGGCTGTTAAACAGCAGCTTGACCATATGCAAGCGGACGTGTATGAAATGTCAGGCGTTGAGCCGAACCCACGGCTTACGACAGTGAAGAAAGGGATCGAGCAATGTCGGGAGCACGGTATTGAGCTGATTCTAGCGGTAGGCGGGGGCAGTGTGATTGACTGTGCCAAGGCGATTTCAGTTGGCGTTTATTATGAGGGAGATGTTTGGGATATTATTACACGCAAGGCTGTCCCTGCTAAAGCACTGCCGTTCGGAACGGTGCTAACGCTGGCGGCTACGGGTTCCGAGATGAACAACATTTCAGTCATTACTCACTGGGACAAAAACGAGAAGCGCGGCTGGAGCAGCCCATTGGCCTATCCGGCTTTCTCCATTCTGGACCCGGAGTTTACGTATTCAGTGCCTTTGGACCAAACGGTATACGGCATTGTGGATATGATGTCTCATGTGCTTGAACAGTATTTCCATCTTACCGAAAATACGCCAATGATGGATCGTTTCATGGAATCGGTTCTCTTGACGATCATCGAAGCTGCGCCTAAATTGCTTGAGAACCTGCACAGTTATGAGCATCGCGCAACGATCATGTATGCGGGAACTACTGCTTTTAACGGGTTATTATCAAGCGGAACCGATGGCGGAGATTGGGCATCTCACCAGATCGAGCACGGCTTGTCCGCAGTGTATGATATTCCGCACGGCGGAGGTCTCGCCATCATTTATCCGAACTGGATGAGACATTGTGCTGAAGATGATCCTTCACGGATGACCAAGCTGGCGCTGGCTGTGTTTGGTGTTGATCCCACAGGCAAAACCGATCACGAGATTGCGTATGAAGGCATTGAAGCGCTGCGTCAATTCTGGAATTCCCTGGGCGCTCCGAACTGTTTAGCGGACTATGACATTAGTGATGCCAGACTTGAGGAATTAATTCATAAGTCCTTCATGAAGGAGCAAGTGGGAAGTTACAAAATCATGACGCGTGATACGGTCAGAGATATTCTGACGAAATCACTATGATGAAATATTATTTATTCGTGCTGGCTGGCGCATGCAGCTTCGGATTGTTATCCACATTTGTCAAAAAAGCGTATGAGTCGGGCTTCCATGTGGGGGAAGTCGTTGGCAGCCAAAATTTGTTCGGCGTGCTGATGATTTGGACCCTGGTTCTTGTTACTGCTAAATCCAATCGAGGCGGCAGCGCCGAAACTAAGAAGTATAAAGTGGCGCCGCGCCAAGCCTTGTCGCTTATGGCCGTCGGAACAACCTCAGGCTTAACGGGCATTTTTTATTACGCAGCTTTGCAGTATATCTCGGCTTCCTTTGCCATTATTCTTTTGTTTCAATTTACCTGGATCGGTATTTTACTTGAGGCGATAACAGAGCGGAAACGGCCTGGGAAAGATAAAATATTTGCGCTCATCATCCTGTTTGTCGGAATTATTATGGCAAGCGGATATTTGGGTGGCGGGCAAGAAGCGCCGTCATGGATTGGCATCAGTCTGGGGCTTCTCTCTGCGCTAACTTATGCCTTATTCATTATGTTTAGCGGCAAAGTTTCAAACGAGGTTGCGCCAATTACTCGCAGTGCGATCATGCAGTCAGGATCGTTAATCCTGGTTATGCTGGTGTATCCGCCGCATTTTCTGTTTAACGGCTCTTTACATGAAGAACTTCTGCCTTGGGCGCTGCTGCTTGCATTCTTCGGCGTCGTCATACCGCCGTTGTTTTTCGCGATTGGCGTTCCGCGGATCGGCGGCGGCATCGCGACAATTATGAGCGCGGCTGAATTACCGACCGCCGTCATCATGTCCTTTGTCGTGCTTCATGAAACCGTCCATAGCATACAATGGATCGGTGTTATTATTACAATGGTTGGTATTGCTTTGCCAGAATTGATGAAGCTGCGAAAGCGGCGGAGTCAAATGGGTGTAAACTAGAATCAGGTGAACTCTGCATCGTGATGATGAGGGGGTTCACCTTTTTGTTATGCGTCAAAGTATGATTTTTTCTAAAATGTATGATTTTTTACATGGGCAATCGTAGGAAAAGTGCGATCTTGTTACGTTATTTACGATTTACCCCCGGGAGCTGCGGATGCTACGCTTTGAGTAGTCAGGAGGAATGAAAATGAAGAAACGAAGCAGCAACCCCGCATTGCTTGTTATGACATTGCCCGGACTCATTTTATTGGTCGCTTTCCATTACTTGCCGATCGGGGGCATCTTGATTGCGTTCAAAGATTTCAGCTATTCGGGTGGCAGCTTTCTAAAAAATTTCGAGAACAGCCCGTGGGTCGGGTTGAAAAACTTCGAGTTTTTTATCCAAACACCGGATGCGTTCATTATCACCCGCAATACCATTTTGTATAATCTGGTGTTTATTGCGCTTGGGACGGCGGTGAGTGTATTTCTCGCAATTGCTCTTAATGAACTGAGGAATCGCCGGGCGGCAAAAATGTATCAGACGTTCATTTTACTTCCTTATTTTTTATCGTGGATTGCTGTCAGCTACTTATTTTTTGGATTTCTCAGCGCAGATAAAGGCATCATGAACAGCATTATTGTTGAGCTGCTAGGTACAAAACCTGTGGAATGGTACAGTCAGCAGGCGTACTGGCCTTACATTCTTGTCTTCGCGAACCTGTGGAAGTACGCAGGTTATAACGCGATCGTTTACCTCGCCGCCATCACGGGTATCGATCCGGATTACTATGAAGCGGCATCTCTCGACGGAGCTTCCAAATGGCAGCAAATCCGCCATATTACGATTCCATCCATTTCAACGGTGATCACGCTTATGGTACTGCTGGGGATTGGTCGCATGTTTTTTGCGGACTTTGGTCTTTTTTACCAAGTTCCTCTTAATTCCGGGGCACTTTTTGAGGTCACGAATGTGATTGACACCTATGTGTATCGTGCCTTGATGAACAGCGGGGACATCGGAATGTCCGCGGCAGCCAGCACCTTCCAAGCGTTCGTCGGATTCGTGCTTGTCGTATTGTCCAATTGGGTTGTCCGCAGAATCGACAAGGAAAAAGCAATTTTCTAGAAAGGGGAAGAAACGAATGAAGTCGTCAGCAAGCAACATCAACGCCATTCCGAAGTCCGTCAACGTTGCTTTTCATCTCGTATTTATACTGATGAGTCTAACCTGCATCATACCGCTTTTCCTTGTGGCCGTTGTTTCCATCACAGATGAAAAGAGTGTAGCTGCAAACGGGTATCGTTTTATACCGGATTATATCTCGCTTGAAGCTTACCGGTATTTGTGGCAGCAAGGGAATGTGATCCTTCATGCGTATGGAGTCACGCTTTTCGTTACGGTGGTTGGGACGATACTAAGCTTGCTCATCACCGCAATGTTTGCCTACCCGCTTTCGCGGAAAGATTTTGCCTATCGGAAGTTGTTCGCTTTTTTGGTGGTATTTACTTTATTATTCCATGGTGGCATGGTCTCCTGGTATTTGGTTACGACGCAAATTCTTCATTTGAAAAATAATATCTGGGCGTTAATCGTGCCCTATTTATTTAATGGTTGGTACGTGATGATTTTGCGAACGTATTTTGCAACAACGATTCCTGACGCCATTGTGGAATCAGCCAAAATCGATGGGGCCGGCGAGTACCGCATTTTCTTTTCCATCATCTTGAGGCTCTCACTGCCGGGGCTTGCCACAGTAGGTTTGTTCAGCGCTATCGTCTATTGGAACGATTGGTGGCTCCCGCTTATGCTCATTCACGACGACAAAATCATGAATATGCAGTATCTCATGTACAAAGCGCAGAGCATGTCGGACTTCCTGTCCTCAGCCAACGCACAAAATTATGGCGCTACGGTAGGGATCGCGCCGCCTTCCTTAACGCTGCGAATGGCACTTGCCGTCATTGGCATCGGTCCAATTGTGCTGGCATACCCCTTTTTCCAAAAATATTTCGTTCAGGGTTTGACCATTGGGGCAGTAAAAGGCTAATCTAAGGCTAATCCCAGGGAACTGGATAGCATATAAATGACTCAGGGAGGTTTTTGAGCATGTTAAAGGGGATAAAAGTGAGGCAGTTCTCGGTAACCGCGATTGTGCTGTTGTCCATGTTAGCAGCGGGATGTACGAATGGCAGTAAGCCGACAGGCGAAAAGAGTAATGCGAACGCTCCGAGCACTTCGAGCACGAGTACGACCGCACCTGCGAAAGCGCTTGCACCGTATCAGATTGATTGGTATATCATTGGACCTGGACCGCAGCCGGACGGCGAGCTGGTGGAAGCGGAAATCAACAAAATCACGCAACCCAAGATCAATGCGACGGTTAAAATGCATATTATCCCATTTGCCGATTATGATGCCAAAATGACTGCGCTGCTTGCCACAGGCGAGAAGGTTGATCTCATGTTCACGTCTAATGGGAATATGAATTACAATACGCTTGTCGGTAAAGGCGGGCTAGTCGATATCACGGATAAATTAGATACGTTGGCTCCTGACGCCAAAAAGCTGCTCTCTGACGGATTCCTGCAAGCAAGTGCAATTAAAGGGCGCACCTACACGATGGCGGCTAATAAAGAGAAGGGCTCCTGGCTCGGTTTTCTTGCTAACAAGACCATGATGGAGAAATATAAGATTGATATTAGCACAATCAACTCGCTGGAAGAGCTGGAGCCTGCGCTCAAAACGATTAAAGAAAATGAGGCTGGCGCCATCCCCCTCCTGGCAGCAGGTGCAAGCCGCATACCGAATTTCGTTAATCGAAATCTATGGAACGTTTCGCCAGTACAATCGATAGTGCTGAAAAAAGACGCGAGCGGCTACACTTTAGAGCTGGACGAACCGGAGTATTTGAAAACGCTTAAAACGTTGAATAAATTTTACCAAGCCGGCTATATTCCGAAGGATGCGGCCGTCATGAAGGCGACGAACGGCGATCGCGCCAAGTCTGCTTTTATTTTCGGACAATTGAAGCCGTATGTCGATGTACAGGTATCCAACGCTTATGGAGCGTCGTTTATTTACCATAACTTCGGCAAGCCGATTACAACGACGAATGATTTGGTAGGTTCCATGATGGGCATTCCGACAAACTCCAAAGATCCGGATCGCGTGTTGATGTTCTACAATATGATGTACACCGACAAGCAGTTGATCAATCTCGTGGGCCGTGGGATCGAAGGCAAGCACATTGTCAAGACAGCCGACAATAGGATTGAATATGCGCCGGGAACGGAAAATGGGAAAAAGTCCGGCTACAATCCGAACGAGACCTGGGCATACGGGAATCAATTCCTTACGTATTTAATGCCCGGCGAACCGGATGATATTTGGGAGCAGTTCAAAAAGTTCAACAGTGAATCCGAAATTATGCCGGATCTTGGTTTCAACTTCGACAGTTCTGCGTTAAAAACAGAAGTTGCCGCCATTAAGAATGTTGAAAGTGAGTTCCGTCCGATTCTGGAAACGGGCTCTGTTGACCCAGACTCGACGATTCCGAAGTTTAAAGAGAAGCTCAAAGCGGCAGGAATCGAGAAGGTCCTCGAAGAAATGAATAAGCAATATGCACAGTGGAAAACCGCTAACAAGAAGTAAAAATCAGGGAACAAGAGGGAGAACGAATGAAACTGCCTAATCGCAAGTCGGAAAGCCGTTATTTCTCCAGCTTGTTCCTTTATTCTTCGACGCTAACTGCTGTGATCGTGCTTGCCGTGACCTATATGTTGTACGTCAATTTCGTCCATATTGAACAAAAGAAGATTTTTTCGTATTCCGAGGAATCCTTATCCCAAATAAGTTCATCAGCCGATGCCATGCTGGAAAATGCAAAAATGGCCATTGCACAGATTTTGCTCGATCGGGATATGCCCAAAGTGTTTTATCAGTCGGAGACGGACCCTGTGGAAACGAAAACGATTACAGACCGGATTAATTTAATCGGGTCTATGCCTTTTCTGCATTCCGTGTATCTCTATAACGGCAAGCTTGATTTATATTACACTTCGACCATCGGACTGCAAAAGAGTGCCTATTTCGGCGATCAAGGCATCGTTGAAATCATGAAAGATTATAAGAGTGACATGAATTTGAAACCGATTACACGAACGATTAAAAATGCGTCAACCGTCGGTAACATGGACTATAATGTGTACTCTTTTATTTATTACGAAACTTCCGGTTCAGGGAGGGGCAGCGCCATCATTCTGAATATTTCAGACACATGGATGAAAAAGGCGATAGCCACCATGGATAAAAGCCAAAGCGGCGGCATCATCATCCTTGATTCGGATGGTGTGCTGGTAAGCAGCATCTATAAGGAGCAAATGCTCAGCGACTTGTCGCATCAGGCATTCGTGCAGGATATTTTGCATGCGGGGGAGAAATCGGGCCATTTTACCGGAGATGTGGATGGCGTTAAATCCTTAGTGACCTATGCTTCTTCCGATGCGCTTAATTGGAAATTTGTCCGATACACCCCTTATGAGGTTGCTCTCAAGGAAGTCGACAAAATGAGAAGCAGAACGCTGCTGATTTGCTTCATACTGATTGGGCTTGGGCTCTCGCTTGCGTATTTGACATCCCGCAGATTGAATCGTCCGTTCGCTGAAATGTTGAAAAAGCTGGGGGTTCAGGATCAAGCAATCAGAGAAAATTCCTATAAGGCGAAACAAGAATTTTTGAAGCAATGGGTGATTGAAGGCGGATCGTTTCCTCCGAGTGTCCTGCAGAAGCGCTTTGAGAGCCATGAGATCAAGCTGAATTTTCAGGAGGAAGTGCGAGTACTGCTTTTGAAAATGGACCGTTATAAAGATATTTGCCGCCAATTTGAGTGGAACGACAGAGGGTTGCTGCGATTCGGCATGATGAATATTGCCTTGGAAATCATGTCCAGACATGCCCCTTGCGAAGCCGTGGATTCCGGTGATGATCATGTGATTCTCCTCTTTCATAAACCTCAGATCGAAGAACTGGAACATGACATTGCTCAAATTCGGCATGAGATCAAAAAATATCTCAAATTCTCCGTAACTTCGGCCGTAAGCCGAGTGGGTGAGGATGTGACTCAGTGTCCTGGTTGTTATTCGGAGGCATTGGAAATATCAAGATTCCGCGTATTTGCCGGATGGGAAGCTCATCTTGATGCGGATCAGACATCGGAAGCGATGAAACGTTCCTACCGGTACCCGATTCAAAAGGAAGAACTTCTGACCGATGCTCTTATGCTTGGCAAAATGGAGGAAGTTAAACTGCTCTGCCAGTTTATTTTGGATTCGACGGAAGGGTATTCGTATAAAGATTTGAATTTAACGGTGCTGCGTCTGTTTTTCTCCATCAATATGGTGGTAGATACACTGGAGAAGGCTTCGGGTTATAGCTTTGGCATCCCCTTTAATGAGATGTTTGCTCACTTGACGGAACTGGAAAGATTGAGCGATATTAGTGACCGTTTTATGGAGATGTTCCAGCAAATTGAAGAGAAGCTCGGGGAGAAGAAAAGTGCCAAGTATGAGGAGCTAATCCGAAAAATATATGGCATTATTGACGCTGAGTATCGGAAGGAAGATCTGTGTTTGGATCATATTGCAGACATTTTAAATATGTCCCCAGTCTATCTCGGCAGGTTGATTAAAAAACATACCTCCAAGTCGGTGACGGACTATATTAATGAAGTTAGAATAGAGAAAGCTGCTGAAATGCTGGAAGGTAGCGAAAGGCTTATTTCTGAAATTTCAAGTGAAACAGGATTTGCTAGCACGAGCTACTTCGGAAGAGTGTTTAAGAAGATTCACGGCATTACCCCTAATGAGTATAGGCAAAAAATGAGGGCGGCAGCGAGTAATTTGTGAGGTGCCGTTCATGGAGGCGATGACGAATGGTATCGCAATCGGGTGCAGACATCATACGCAAAACAGCGCTTGTCACAGGCGGCAGCCGTGGAATTGGCAGAGGCATTGCCTTCGTGCTCGCAGAGCGTGGGTACGATCTGGTAATCAGTCATTGGCAGGACGAAGTGAATGCGAAAGAGACCTCGGAGCTGATCAGGCATACATTTGGCCGATCCTGTGAGGTGTTTGAAGGAAACCTGGAGGAGGAGAACGAGCCGGGTAAGCTTGCAGAGCAAGCGATTCATGTTTTGGGTCGCATCGATGTTCTGGTGAACAATGCAGGGATCACGCTTTTTAAATCAATCGTACATATTGATATTTTGCACATGAACCGGCTTCTTCATCTGAATTTTCGAGCGCCGGTTCTTCTTATGCAGGCCATCAGCCAACACATGATAAAGCAGGGCATTCAAGGAAATATCGTGAACATTACCTCAACTCGTGCAGAACGCGCTTATGCGCAAGATGCTGTTTACGGCGGTGTGAAAGCTGCGTTGGCGAGGGCGACGGCATCATCTGCTATTGATCTTGCGCCTCACGGCATCCGCGTCAATTGCATCGGGCCGGGAGCGATAGACACCAGAGACGGCAGCATGGAACCGCTCCATGTCGTCAATCCGGGTGTACCGCTTCATCGTTCCGGAACACCCAAAGATATCGGTCGAGCCGTCGCTTGGGTGGTGTCTCCGGAAGCATCTTACATGACAGGCACGACGCTGCGTGTGGACGGCGGACTTATTCTGCCTGGCACCCCTCACTAGCTTAATAACTTAAGGGAGATGAATGAGAGTGTCGCACTTACAAATTCGCGATGTACGCGTAATCTTGACCGCTCCGGATGGTATTAATCTTGTTGTTGTAAAAGTAGAAACGACGGAACCAGGCTTGTATGGAATCGGCTGTGCTACGTTCACGCAGCGACATCTGACTGTTGCTAATGCTGTGGAGCAATACTTGAAGCCGTTTCTTGTGGGTAAAGATCCGCGCCGTATCGAAGACATATGGCAAACCTCCATGGTCAGCTCTTACTGGCGCAACGGACCTGTACTGAATAATGCCATCGCCGGCGTCGATATGGCGCTGTGGGACATTAAGGGCAAGCTGGCGAATATGCCCGTGTATGATCTGCTTGGCGGCAAATGCCGCGAAGCGGCGGCGGTCTACCGCCATGCAGACGGACGCGATCCGCAGGAAGTCGAACATCATGTTCGCGCTTTCATCGAGCAGGGCTACCGCTACTTGCGCTGCCAGATGGGCGGTTACGGCGGGCGCGGCCATCAACTGCATTCGCCGGAGAATGCTCAGCCCGGCGTGTATTTTGACCCGCAGGCTTATTCGCGCAGCGTGGTTCAGCTCTTCGAGCATATGCGCCTGCAGCTGGGCGGCGAAATCGAGCTGCTTCATGACATCCATGAGCGGCTTGTGCCGATCGAGGCTGTCCGGTTGGCGAAGCAGCTCGAGCCGTACAGGCTTTTCTTCCTCGAAGATGCGCTGCCTCCTGAGCAGCTCGATTGGTTCGAAAATCTGCGCAGCCAGTGTGCCACACCGCTTGCGATGGGGGAACTGTTCGTCCATCCGGCGGAATGGATGCCTCTTATTTCACGGCGTCTCATTGATTTTATCCGCTGCCACATCAGTGCCATCGGCGGCTTGACGCCGGCTAGAAAGCTGGCCACGCTTTGCGAAGCTTTTGGCGTGCGGACGGCGTGGCACGGTCCGGGAGACCTTTCTCCCGTAGGGGCAGCAGCGAATATTCACCTGGATTTGGCCAGTCCAAATTTCGGCATACAGGAGTGGACCGAATATTCCGAGCAGGCGAGAGAAGTATTTCCCGGATCTCCGGAGGTGCGCAACGGCTATGTTTACGTCAACGATAAACCTGGGCTAGGGGTCGATGTGGACGAGAGCAAAGCTGCTCTGTATCCATGCCATGACAAGCTGCCGGCTTGGACACTGGCTCGAATCCCGGATGGAACGGCCATTCGGCCGTAGGGAAGTGATGAAGGGAGTGAGCGTTGTGGAGGAGAAACTGCCCCTTTATATTTGTGAACATGCAGACTTTGCATGTTCGCCATTGGACGATCTCGTCTGGGATCGGCTGCTTGCCATTCGTCTTCGAGACATCGTTACTGGTGGCCAGCCGAGGTTGTCCACAGCAGTTAAAGTATGCTGGAACCGGCTGCGCGAAGCCATCTATTTCCGGTTCACCTGCGATGACGATCACGTCATAGCCACAATGACAAATCATGATGATTCCCTCTACGAAGAAGATGTCGTAGAGGTATTTATTTGCGATACGGGCAAATTTTCGGAGTACAAAGAGTTCGAGGTCTCTCCGGCGAATGTGAAATTTGACGCCATCATTCAGTATGATCTTGACCGTCCACCGATTCAGGTAGTTAGAGAGTGGCACGCGATTGATTGGAAAACAGTGACGAGAGTTTCAGAAAGCGGTTATGTGTCCATTTGGGAATTGCCGCTGCGCAATTTTTCGGTTGGCACTCCCTCAGTGGGTGATATATGGCGAATCAACTTTTTCCGTATTGACCGGGGAGGTGGTCAGCCGGATGAATTTTCGGCCTGGTCACCGGTAGGGACGATGCAATTTCATACGCCGGAGAAATTTGGCTTCTTGCAGTTTGCCTGAGAACTATTTTCGTGTAAAGTTAAATGTGAGCACTCTATTAGATGTCCATGTATATGAATCTGCTGAAAAGGCGAGGTTGATGAGCTTGAATTTGAAAACGGAGAAATTGAATCTACAGATGGCGGATATCACGGGTTCAAAGTTTGAAAAAGTGAGAGCTGAGGAGCTTGTTTTTGACGATGTGAATCTTGCCAACACAAAGATTCATAATGCGAATATGAGCGGTATGGTATTAGATGACATCAATATGCAAAAAACAAAGTTTTCGAACATCAACCTTTCGAATACGAGCATTCAGAATGCCAACTTCAACAACGCTCAGATCGAACATGTTCATCTGGTTGACACCTCATTTACGAAATGCAAACTAGCCAATACCAAGATAGCCAACTGTGATTTGACGGATGCCGAGCTTACTGATTGTGAACTCAGGGGCATGAAAATCAATGGCATTCTTGTTGAAGATTTACTCAAAAACTATTCAGATAATCAATAAGTCATGTGCATCAGGAGGCACGAATGCCATTTTTACAGCGAATTACCTTGAATTGGTCCGAGTTGTCCGAAGCGGATCAAGCGGCATTTCCGTTTAACATTAGGCCCATTCGCCAAATCGATGAACTCAGATTCCGCTCGAATGTCACCTTTTTTATCGGAAATAATGGTTCGGGGAAGTCAACGCTGCTGGAGGCGATCGGTGTCTCCTGCGGCTTTAGTGTGGTCGGAGGCCGGGATTTAACGATCAAGAAAGAAAAAGATGATGAATCGCTGGCGAATATCATGAGATTATCGTGGCTGCCCAAAGTCAGCCACGGACTCTTTTTCCGTGCAGAGACCTTTGATACGTTTGCCGGTTATATTGATGAGCTGGCGAAAGATCCGTATATTGGATTTCAAGCTTACGCGCCATACGGCGGCAAATCCCTGAATGAGCAATCGCATGGTCAAGCCTTTTTGACCTTTTTCCGGAACCGGTTCGGCCGCAAAGGCTTGTACCTGCTGGATGAGCCTGAGTCGGCGCTTTCGCCGCAGAATCAGTTGGCTTTCCTCAGCATGATTCGGGAATTGGAGAAATCAGGTCAGGCGCAATTTATTATTGCTACGCATTCCCCGATCATCATGGCGTATCCAGGCGCGCAAATTTTGCAGTTTACTGAAACCGCCATCGAGCCAATCTCGTATGAAGATACGGATCATTTCAATTTAACGAGAGATTTCTTGAATCATCGGGAGCGGTATTTTCGGGCGCTGTTTGATGAGGATGAAGCGGAGGAATAATCATGTCTTTTTTTAAGAAAATGATGGCTAAAGTTGGGATTGGCAACATTGAAATTGACACACAGTTCCATACGGAGGCTTTCGTTCCCGGGGAGCTTGTGGAGGGAGTCATCGTTGCCAAAGGCGGCAGTGTAGAGCAGAAAGTGGACAGAATTTATTTTCAAATCATGACGGAATACCTCAAGCCGGCCAATAACGATGCAAATCGGATGCACAGAGAAACGGTTGTGATTGCCAATATTCTGTTAGGCGAAAGCTTTGTTTTTGAACCTGGAGAATCGGTCGAAATTCCTTTTCATTTCGTGCTGCCGCATGAGACGCCTATTTCTATTGGTGTAAGCCCGATATGGATCCGTACAGGTATGGATGTGGATAACGCCGTTGATCCTTCCGATCGTGATCCTATCGAAGTGTTGGCTCACCCGCACACGTCGGTTATTTTTGAAGCGCTGGAGGAACTCGGTTTTCATTTGCATAAAGCAGAGAACGAATATTATCCGCAGCGTAATTATCATCTGCCTTTTATTCAAAATTTCGAATTTGTACCGTATCAAAATGGGGAATACCGTAGCTTGGTGGATGAGCTGGAGCTTGTTTTCTACCCGGATGAGAACGGGGTCGAAGTCCTCCTGGAATTTGACCGCAGAACGCGCGGTTTTAGCGGCCTTTTATCGGATATGCTGGATACGGATGAATCCCATCACCGTTTCTTTTTCAGCGTAGTTGAGCTTGAGGAAGGTGCTGAATCCGTGGCGGATCAGTTCCGGGGCATTTTTGACGATTTGCTGGATCGGTAACATACACGCCATGCACGAAAGGGACTGTCTCAAAAGATCATGTGATCTTTCGAAACAGTCCCATAGTCATTTATCCTTGTTTCATCGGAAGGCGAATGATCACCGTTGTGCCTTGCCCCGTTTGGCTGTACAAGGTCAGGCCGTATTGTTCGCCGAAGTAGAAGCAGATACGATCATGAACATTTTTAATTCCGATATGGGCCTCGTCTAACGCACTGGAAGGCTGCGCGAGCCTTAATTGCAGCTGTTGCAGCTTTTCTTCGTCCATGCCTACACCATTGTCTTTGATCATGATGAGCATATCATTGCCGGATTTGACCGTAGACACTTCAAGCAAACCTGGCCCGCTTAACCGCTCCAGCCCGTGCACGATCGCATTTTCGACGAGCGGCTGGAGGGAGAAGTGAATGACCGGCAGTTCGGCGCTCTCTTCCGCAAGTTTCTCGGAATACTGGATTTTATCACCGAAGCGGAGCTGCTGAATTTTCACATATAACCGTATATGCTCAAGCTCTTCACGCAGCGATACGGTTTCTTTGCCGGTCTGAATCTGAATGCGGAACAGACGGCCGATCATGCCGACCATCTCACTAATTTCCCGCTGTCCGTTAATGACGGCTTTCATCTGGATCGATTCGAGCACATTAGCGAGAAAATGAGGATTAATTTGGCTTTTTAACGCGCCGAATTGCGCTATTTTTTGCTGCACCATCGCCGTAGCCGAGCGCTCGATATAGCTTTGCAGATCTTCCACCATTTTACGGATGCCTTGGTACAGCACACCGAATTCATCCTGACGGTCGCTGCTTAAATCAACGTCGAATTTCCCTAACCCGACCAATTTAACCTGCCTGCTAAGCAGAATGATCGGTTTGGTCACACGCGCGGACAAGATGAACATGAAGAGAAGCGCAGTGCCCAGGGAGAGGAAGGCTAAGGTCAGAACTATTTTAATCAAAATATCGGCTTGCTTGGTCATTTCTTTCTCATAGATATATTGAATGACTTTCCAACCGGAATACGAAGAAGTTACAAAGTTAATATACGAGTCAACGCCTGAGAAATTGGCATAAAAACTCCCCGTTTCGTTACCCAGCACGGATTGTATGGCTTGCTCCTTGAGCGTTGCCGACAAATCGCTTATCGACTGATTGCGGTTGGAATTGTAAATCACGCCGCCTTTATCATCAATAATGATGAAATTCCGCTTCCGATCCTCCGATAGCTTCAAAATTTCCCTTAGAGAATCCAGACGAATGTCAATGAGCATCACACCGATAGGCTGTTTGCTGCCTACTTTGTTAATGACTCTGGCGATGGAAATAACTGATTCTTTGGCGTTGACCCGATGAAAAGGAAGATGCGTGCCGAAAAGTACGATTCCACCTGCTTTTTGCTGTGTCTGGATATACCAGTCTTCATGCGTAAAATCCTTCACATCGTAGTCGGAACGATTGAAATTCATCGAGTAAAACATTCTTGAACCTGCGTAAATTTGAACGCTGTCCACGTTTTTGATCGTCATCTCGATAGAGCTGATAAAATGCTCGATAATGTTGCCATATACAATCATCTGATCGTTCCCGCTGTCCTCGCCGGCTACGGTCCAATGTTCCAGCGCTGCTTGCAGTTGCCCGTCCATTTGTGCGTTCAGCGTGCCTTTTTCGATACTTTGCAAGTACTGATCAATGTTAAAGGACAAATTCGTAAGAATTAGATTGGAGCTGCTTTGGTATTCGTTTTTGACGGCTTGTATGGAAAATAAGTAGATGATAACGGAAATAATTAATAAAGGGATCGTAATAATCAGGATCATCAGCACAAAAATTTGCTGGTTGACGTGCTTCATCCGCCATTTCAACATTTAGGACCAACCCCATTTTTTGCGGTATTCGGTGGGTGTCATTTGGGCGATGATGCCAAAGGTTTTGACGAAATGCTTGTAGCTTTTGTACCCGCACATCGTACAGATGTCCGTTACTAATAAGTCAGGCTTCTTTAACAGCTCCTGGGCATAGGTTATTCGGATTTCCGTGACAAACCGCATGTAATTTTTATCTAATTTTCTTTTGAACAGGCGGCTTAAGTAGGAAGGATTGTAGAAAAAGCGGTCTGCGACCATTTGCAGCGTCACATCTTCCGCAATGTTCTGCCTAATGAAAGAGGCGATGTATTCAAAAATAAGCACGTCCTGCTGCTGGTCCGACAGCGAGCCATCCTGCGATAATGTTCCGAGCTGCGCCATCCAATCCCCGAGCCAGTCGAAGAGAGCCTCGAATGTTGAGAAATCATCTACGAAGGCAAGGCTTAACAGCTTGTCGCTGTAGACGCTTTCAAACGGGATGCTGTTTTTATTGGCAAACGGGATGCAAACGCCGATGAGTTCCTGCAAAAAGGCAAGCCAACGTGCAGGCGCCATTTGCGGCATATGTGCTAGATTGTCCTTCTTAAATCGGTGCAGCAGTTTTTTGATTTCCTCTGCATTAGCGCTTTCCAAGCAGGCATAGAGCTGTTTTTTATCTTGATCATCCAAATGAATGGCGGATGTTTTGCTTGCATGTGCCGTCTCGCTAGCGGCTGCAAGAAACACGTGCCGGCCGGTTTCATAATAACGCTGCCATAATGCTTTATCCGTCTGCTGCAGCAAATGGCCTAATTCAGGCAGCTGGTTTGTTGGTTCACCGATGGCCATGAAAATAGAAGTTTGGCTCGCTTCTCCCGCTTCTTTTAACAAACGCTCCAGTTGTTGAAAAGCAAGCCTATGATCGACCTCCGCATAGGGGCTATTTAAAATTGCAAGCCCGTATATCTTCGATCTATACATATAGGTAATAATTTGACGTGCCGTTTCAGTTGAATATAGCGACGAAATCGTATCATCGATCCAAGTGGGCGCCAACAGCTTGATACTATTTTTGGCAAGAGGAGCAGCTGTTTTCATTGGCAACCACGCGATAACAAAAGGGGCATACCCATACTTGTCGCTTTGGAATTCAAAGAGCTGCTGCAGCTTTCCCTCTTGGGCCACAGCGAGATCAGGTTCCTCCAGCAAAAGCTGAACCCATTCGCTGCCCTTGGACAGCTTGCTTTCATGGATGAGCTCGAAGTGGGTTTCCCGCTTCTTCTGCCTAGCTACAATTTCTTGTAGACAGCTTTGGATCGTGTTCAGACTTTCTTCGTATTCGAGCGGTTTAAGCAAAAAGGCATGAACGCCGCCCAACCGTATGGCTTGCTGTGCATAGGCAAATTCATTGAATCCTGTCAAAATGACAAACACCGTATCCGGGAGCTGGGGGCGCAATTGCTCGATCATCTCAAGCCCATCCATTTCCGGCATGCGGATATCCGTAATGATGAGTTGAGGTTTCTCTTGCAAGGCCATTGTTAGGCCAGTTTTCCCGTTGTCCGCTTCTACAATATGGGAGACCTCCAGATCCTGCCAGTTAAAATAATGCTTGATGCCTGTGCGAATGAGTGGCTCATCCTCGACAATGAGTAGTTTATACATAAGATCCCCCGAAAGATTATGGCCTGCTCTGTTCTTTTTCTAAATTATATACTAAAATCGCTACAAAACGTGTTTGAAAAAGATCGAAAAGCAAATAGGTCAGAATACGACCATAGATGTAAAACCAGTGGGATTTTGCCACGGATGGATATGTTTTATGCTTAGAGCAAGGAATGAAAGCGAAATCATTCGTTCCTATAACGATAATGGGGGTACTTAGATGAGAGCAATGAAAAAAGGGCTGATGACCGTTTTAGGCGTAGCGCTAGTAGGATCCCAATTGGTTGCGTGCACCAGTAATTCCGAGGGAAGTAAACCGGCCTCAACGCCGGACGCGTCAAAGCCTGCAGCGACTCAAGCGGCAGCTAAGCCTGTCGAAATTACATGGTGGAACTTTCCCAACTTCCAAACGTTGGACGGTGAAGTTGGCAAATACGAGAAACAAATCATTGCTGCATTTAATCAAAAGTATCCGGAAATAAAAGTCAATCTGGAAATGATTACGTTCGATGGAGGCCCGCAAAAGCTGAATGTTGCGATTGCGTCCAACACGGCGCCTGACGTCATTTATGATGCTCCCGGACGTATTATCGATTGGGGCAAGAAGAAACTGCTCGCGCCTTTAAACGACATGGTGACCCCGGAAGTTAAAAATGACATTGCACCGGCTTTCTGGAAGCAATCGACCGTCGGCGATCAGATCGTCATGTATCCGCTAAATACGGGACCGTTCATGATGGCTGTGAACAAAACCGTGTTTGAGAAAATCGGCGCGCTCGATCTGCTTCCGCTGAACAAACCGGACAGAACGTGGACGGTAGCGGAATACGAAAAGGCGCTGCAGGCTGTGAAAGAGAAAGCGCCGGATATGATTCCAACAGGCTTCTTCGCGAAAAGCACGGCAGGTGATCAAGGCACTCGCGCCTATTTGGCTAACATGGGGGTTTCAAGATTCCTATCCGAGGATAACTCGAAAGTTGCGATCAATACCGAGAATGCCGGGAAGGCGCTGGATTGGGTTGTCAAAGCAACCAAAGACAAAATTAGTGTAGCGGGAGCAGCCTCACTGGCGGCGTCTGACGTCAATGACTTGTTTTTACAAGGGAAGCTGGCCTTTACCCTGAACTACTCGCCGGTATTGAAAGCGCAAAACGTAGCGAATAAAAAAGTGCCGTTCGAGGATATTTTGCTTCCATTCCCGACGTTGGATGGTTCGAAACCTAAGCTTGAGCCGTTCCTTGGGGGGCTCGCGATTTTCAACAACGGGAATGCTGACAAAATTGCAGCTTCCAAGAAATTTATCGATTTCGTTGTCAATGATCCCGTTTGGGGCAAAAAGAACGTCATTCAAACCGGTGGTCTATCCGCACGTACGTCGGTAACCGGCTTGTATGACGACCCTGAGTATAAATACGCGGACTTGGCGCGTCAATTTATCACAGATCCTCCGACAATTGCAGACGGTTATGCAGAAATCCGCACGTTCTGGTTCCCTGAGCTGCAGCGCGCATTGACAGGAACGGCAACGGGGAAAGAGGCGCTGGACGCCTTTGCGGCCAAAGCCAATGAGGCCATTGCCAAAGCGAAAGCGCAAGTTCAAAAATAAGCAGCAATAGGCAGGAGGAGCAGCGCAGCAAGCGGCGCTGCTCCTGCACTAAACACGAGAAATGGGGAAAAGGGAATGGAAGCAACGGTTAGCAAATCGAGAAATATGGTCCTGCGCGACTGGCTGATGAGCTATCTCTTTTTACTTCCAGCGTTTGGATTTTTTCTGATTTTTGTCGCATATCCGATGCTAAAAGGTATTTACATCAGCTTTTTTGATTATTCTTTGAGAACTTTTGATTTTATTGGCTTAGATAACTACGTTTCCTTGATGCATAACGAAACATTTCTGAAGTCCATGCGAAATACGATTTTGTTGGTTGTTATTGCGGTGCCGATCGTCATCGTATTTTCTATCTTTGTAGCCGTCAATATTTATAAAATGAAAGAGTTTTCCAGGTCGTTTTTCCGTGGTGTATTTTACTTGCCTGCCGTATCCTCGGTTGTCAGTATTACAGTCGTGTGGGGGTGGATTTATCATCCCAACTATGGAATTTTGAATTATATCATCGGTTTATTCGGTTTCGATCCGATATCGTGGTTAGGCGATACAAGAACTGCGCTGCTCGCGATCATTGCTGTTTTGATTACAACGTCTGTCGGACAGCCCATCATTTTGTATGTCGCTTCACTGGGCAACATCCCTACCTCCTATATCGAAGCAGCGGAGATTGATCGTGCAACCCCGTGGCAAATTTTCACCAAAATCGTATGGCCGATGCTCATGCCGACGAATCTGTATGTGATTGTCATTACGACGATTAACACGTTCCAGTGTTTCGCATTAATTCAGCTGTTAACCTCGGGCGGTCCGGTTTACAGCACATCGACGGTTATGTATGGCGTGTACGAGCAAGCTTTTATGCTCGGGCATTTCGGCCTTGCTTCCGCCATGGGCATTATATTGGCGATCGTAATTGGCATCATATCCGTGATTCAATTCAAATATTTTGGCAGCGATGTTGAGTACTAGGAGGTCATCATGACAGCAAATACACATGTGCACGCACACACCGGCAGTGTCAGAAAACAGCGATACACCGGAAAAAAACGTACATGGACGCCGACGAAAGTGGTCTCCACCGTGCTTTTAATTCTTTCTACGATTGTATTTATTTTTCCCTTCTATTGGATCATGACCGGTGCATTCAAAATTCAGACGGTCGCCACAGCGATACCTCCTGAATGGTTTCCGCTTCAACCGACGCTCAGCAATTGGCTTGAATTGTTTAAGAACCCGATTTGGCGTTGGACGCTGAACAGTTTCATTATCTCTATCGTGGAAATGATTGCGGTTTGCCTCGTTTCTTCGACGGCCGGCTATGTGCTTGCGAAGAAGCTTTTCCCTGGACGGAGAATTATTTTTACGATGTTCATCGCGGCGATGGCGCTGCCGAAGCAAGTTATTCTCGTTCCGCTTTTTACGATGTTGGCGGATTTTGGTTGGGTTAATACGTATTATGGGCTTATTTTGCCGGCGATCGGCTGGCCTTTCGGTGTGTTCCTGATGAAGCAGTTCGCTCAGACCATTCCAGGAGAATTGATGGAAGCGGCCAAAATGGACGGTTGTTCGGAAATCCGCTTGTTCTCCACGATTATTTTACCCTTGCTCAAACCCGCACTCGGTGCGCTTGCCATCTTCACATTCATAGCATCATGGAACGATTATTTCAGCCAGCTCATTATGATCCGCTCGACGACGATGATGACATTGCCGTTAGGTGTGTCTATGATGACGACGCAGAGTGAGTTTATGACGAATTACGGTGTACTTATGGCCGGGGCTGCACTTGCCTCCGTTCCTATGATTGCCATTTTCCTGGTGTTCCAAAAAGCATTCACACAGGGTATTACAATGGGTGCCGTAAAAGGATAAATAAAGGGATAGTATAGAAAGTCGAAATTCCTAGAAAACCGGAGGTAAATGCAGCATGAAATCCTACAATTTAGATAGATTTAGAGGGATTATAATTGCGATGTATTCTTGTTATGACGTTTCGGGTGAAATTGATTTGGCAGCAGCTCGCCGTTTAGCTAGGTATTACGCCGATTCAGGCGTCAAAGGCTTGTATGTCGGCGGCAGTTCCGGCGAAGGTATGCTGCAATCTGTGATTGAACGCAAGCTGATGCTGGAAGCCGTTGTCGCCGAAGTCGGCAATGAACTGACGGTCATCGCGCATGTCGGTGCACCTGCTACGCGTGATAGCGTGGAGCTTGCCATTCATGCGGAGAAAATTGGAGCGCACGCGGTTTCCGCTGTTCCGGCCATTTATTACCGACTGTCAGCGCCGAGCGTAGAGGCGCATTGGCAGGCGATCATCGATAGCACGGAACTGCCTTTTATCATCTATCATATCCCGCAAACGACGGGCTTTCAGTTATCCGTGGGCCTGCTCTCCAAAATGGCAGCCCAAGAAAAAGTCATCGGCGTCAAAATCTCCGCAGAGAGCACATTCGAGCTGCAGCAGTTCAAGGCGGCTGGTGGCGAAGATTTCCTCGTTCTCAACGGGCCGGATGAACAATATTTGGCCGGCAGAAGCATTGGCGCAGATGGTGGCATTGGCGGTACATATGGCGTTATGCCGGAGCTTTTCCTCCACATTGAGAATTGTTATGCGCAAGGGAAGATGGCGGAGGCATTGAAATGGCAGTTTATTGTGAATGCATTGATCGTGGATTTATTGTCATTCCCATCTTTGTATGGCGCCTGCAAAGCGATTTTGAAGCTGCGTGGCTATGACACAGGTGAGCCGAGAATGCCGCTGCTGCCGGTTGCTGAAACGGATCTGCCTCGTATTCACGCGTTAAATGAGCGAATTCTAGGTTTTGCTGCGCAAGTGAAAGGAGAAGGGCTGTGACACAGAGATCAGGTGAGCTGTTCCCTGCAAAAGGCTTGATCGTATCTTGCCAGGCGCTGCCTCATGAACCGCTGCGGGGCGGAGATACGATGGCCAAAATGGCGAGAGCTGCTGTGGAAGCAGGCGCAGTCGGCATTCGGACGAATGGCGTGCTCGACATTTTGGCCATTAAGCAGGAAGTGTCTGTGCCGGTTATCGGCTTGATCAAACGGGATATCGCCGGCTCGGATATTTTCATTACGCCTACGATAAATGAAGTGCAAGCGATTGTTTTGGCCGGTGCGGACGTCGTGGCGCTTGATGTGACGGATCGAGAGGGCCGTCTGGAAGCCGTAAAGCCATTGATTGCTCTAGCCCGCAAGATGGGTGCAGCGGTCATGGCGGATGTTTCCACACTGGAAGAGGGGATTGCTGCAGAGCGGCTTGGTGTGGACTTGATTGGCACCACGCTTTCGGGGTACACCTTTTACAGCCGGCAGTCGGATGAGCCGGATTTTGAATTGCTGCAGCAGCTAAGTGAGGCAGTTAAGATTCCGGTTGTCGCTGAAGGGCGGATCTGGACGCCGGAAGAGGCTGCGAAAGCGCTGGAATGCGGAGCGGCCAACGTCGTTGTCGGCAGCGCGATTACCCGGCCGCAACTGATTACGGCTCGCTATATCAAGGCGATGAGCCGAGGATAGGGCAGGGGGAGAAGTTATGGAATCAGTCCTATTTGATCCTCATTCGGATTATGCCATCGGCGTTGACATCGGCGGCACGAAAATGAATGCGGGTGTAGTCAACTCTAGTGGCGAGGTCTTGACGACAGTTAGTTTGCCGACGTTGGCAGGGCAAGTAAATACTAAAGACCGTGTCACGCAGACGATTCAGAGCTTGCTCTCCGAGGTTGAGGCCGTCAAACCAGGTTGCCGATATAAAGGAATCGGTGTTGGCAGCGCAGGACAAATCGACTGGGCGTCCGGGCAAGTTCGGTCCGCCTCTGAGCTGCTCCCGGGTTATGCCGGAACACCGCTAAAGGTATTGCTGCAGGCGCATTTTCAGCTGCCCGTTACAGTGGACAATGACGTGAATGTCCTGGCCTTGACGGAGAAATACCTTGGCGCAGGTAAAGGAGTTCGTCATTTCCTGTGCTTGGCGCTGGGGACAGGAGTCGGCGGCGCCGTTGTTGTTGATGGCCATCTTGTGCATGGCTCCTGGGGCGCAGGCGGGGAATTAGGCCATCTCTCGGTGGATTGGAACGGAGCGCCTTGCTTATGTGGGGGGAGAGGCTGCCTGGAGCAGTATGCGTCAGGCACCAATATCGCTCGCAGAATGATGCAGAAACTGGTTGCAGTAGGTGAGGCTTCGGTTGTTATTGATTCGCGGGAGGTTTTCTCGCGCTGGCAGTCTGGCGACCGTGTGGCATCGGAAGTTATGGAGGAAACGATTGCAGCCCTCGGCTCAGCGTTGGCGTCGCTTGTTCATATCTTTAATCCGGAGTTAATCATTATTGGCGGCGGCGTTGCTGAAGCTGGCGATAGATTCCTGGATGCCATAAAGAAAGAGGTGGCTGCTAGAACCATGCCGTCCATGCATGATGGGGTCAGGATCGAGAGGGCTTATCGTGGGAACTGGAGCGGAATGATTGGGGCTGCTTTGCAGGTGTGGGAGTATGCGGATCCTGCGACTTCATAGGATTGAATGCAGTTATCGACAGACGGTTTAAAAAAAGAGGCCCTAGGGCCTCTTTTTCATGTTAAGCATGTGCCGCTTGTTTAATCTCTAGCCTGGTCGTAGTTAAATATGTAAGCTCCGGCGTCGCAAACCTTTCCGCTAACTGCCGAAGACGCATATAAATCGTTCTTAAAAGTACGCAATCCATCTGGGTAATCAGACACCGGTTTGCGATGAAATCGTCCATGCTGACTTTGATCAGGTCGTCACTGCTGCGTAGATCGGTGATCTTTTGTTTGGTTGGATGGCCGAGGTGAGCGACATATTGCGTTTGGAGGATAGCCTTTTGAAACAAGTCAACACAACGTTTGGATACGTGTACCTGTCTTTTGGCACCGAAGGCGTCGGTGACAGTAAGCAGCTGCTTCTTGGCGTCTAAGGAGCTCTTTTTTAAATAAACGATTTCGTGGGCCTCAATGCCCTCGACCAACAGGCGAATAATGATGGCGTCCTGCGGATTTGTACAGCCAACCTCAATGTGTTCGATTTTCTCAAGTGTAAGAATACGAAATCAACTTCCCTTCCCAAGTAAAAATGATTTTCTGTAAAAGTTTCATGCGGCTTTCAGTAATAAGCAACTATATTAACTATGCAGCTGCAGGGTAGATTTATGCCGGATTACAAAAAAAATAAATATTCAGAAAATAAGCAGGGAATGTCGGCTGCATGAAGAATTGGGTTGTTAACTTTGTGAATACAGTTGTGAGGGGGTTGTCATTGTGGCGAATGAAGCAGCGGATTTAAAAAAGGTATTAGGGTTAAAAGACGCAATTGGCATTGCAATTGGTCAAATCATTGGTGCAGGCATTATGTCCATTACCGGGATCGCCATTGGCTTAACCGGGACGGGGGTGCCGCTTGCTTTCTTGCTTTCCTCGATTTTTATGCTTATTATTACGATTCCACTTGCGGTACTAGGGTCTGTTCTGCCAACAACAGGAGGTATGTACACGTACACAAGCCGATTGCTGTCTCCGAATGCAGGGTTTGTTTATCTGCTTTTATTCACTTTCGGTCATTTGACGATAGCGGTGTATGCCATCTCATTTGCTCAATATTTACAAGGACTTTTGCCAGAGGCGCCAATTATGCTGGTTGCCTTCATCATTCTCACATTTTTCTATCTGATTAATTTGTTCGGTGTAAAATTCATGTCATCTTTGGGCAAATTGCTGGTTGTGATCAAACTGCTTTCGCTGCTCGTTTTCATTGTGTGGGGAGTGACGGAAGTTGATTACTCGGTGTTTCATCCGAAGGAGATGATGCCAGGTGGCTGGACGGGGTTGCTAACGGCTGTAGGGATGACCTCCTTCGCTTCCGGCGGCGCTTATGCGGTTGTTGAAATGGGAGGGGAGATGAAACGCCCTCATCGGGATATTCCGCTTGCCATACTGATTAGCAGTGGTATCGTGGCACTGTTGTACATTGGCATTGGCATTGTGGCGACTGGTGTTTTGCCGGTTAGCGAGGTTGCGGGAGAGTCGCTTGCTGATGTGGCCAGAACGATATTGCCCCATCCGTTGTTTTTGTTTTTTATCGTTGGGGGAGCTATGTTCGCACTAGCTTCAACCCTGAATGTGACCTTTTCTTGGGTGACGAGAGGAATGCTGGTCGCCTGTCGGGACGGTTGGCTTCCTGCCGCATTCGGCGCCGTCAATCGCAGATTCGGTACGCCGCACTGGCTGCTGACGTTCTATTATTTACTCGGCGTCATACCGATCGTGACGGGCGTATCCTTAACGACGATTTCTCAGCTTGGTGTCGGCATCCTGCTTTTTTCCAGCATTTTTCCTGTCCTCTCGGCTCTCCAACTGCCACGCAAACATCCAGAGCTTTACCGTAAAGCTCCCTTCACCATGAAACCAACCTTGCTATATATCATTGTCACCGTGGCTGTTATTTTACTAGTGTACCAGGGTTATTTGCTGCTAAGCCGGTTGTCAACGCCATTAATTGTTGGGAATGTCCTGCTGTTCATTGCTTCGATCCTTTATGTGAAAATTGTTGGCAGACGAAAAGATGTTCGCTTAGAAATTAATTTAACGCAATAATCGCTTTTAATTCTTTGGCAAATTCTCTGGATGCGATGGACTGATGCCGATTTCTTAATCTTATGGAGCAGAAGGTGACATCCATGTCTTCTCCGGTGATCTCCAGGGCAATCGTGTTGCCTGTAAGAATATAGGGGTCATATTTCAAGCCGAGTTCGGTATAAAAGCCAATCGCAATCCCCTCGGCGATCACGCGTTTTGCTGCTTCCGAGTTGCCGAGTTTGAATAAAATATTCGGTTCCCCGTATTTTCGGAGCTTTTCAATTAAGTGTTCAGAATTGAGCAGAATAGGTTGATTCGCCAGTTCCTCAATGGAAATGCTTGTCCGATGAGCAAATGGTGAATTTTTGCCTACACACGCCATGACCCGGTTATCCATCAGCTTTTCCACTGTTAATTGTTTATTGTTCTCTTCGTGCTGTTTGGACAAAGCGATTAACCCCATGTCAACATTGCCGGAAAGAACCTCTTGTTTGATCTGCTGGTAATCCAGCTCAAGCATCTCTAGCTCAACCTCAGGGTGTTTTTCTTTGAAAACCGCTAACGCTCCTGGGAGAACGCTTAAGCACAGGCTGGGTATGGACGCAATGGAGAGGAGCCCAGAGAGTTCTTTGTCATGATGACTGACAGACTCCCGAAGCTCCTCTACTTTGCTAATGATTTCTTCTGCTTTACTGATGATTAGCTTGCCTTCCACGGTAGGTGCGGCACCAAAACGGGATCGATTAAAAAGTTTCACGCCAAGTTCCTCCTCTAAAGAGACGATGGCTTGTGAAATATTCGGTTGGGAAACATGCAGCTTCTCAGCTGCAAGCGATATAGAACCTGTTTGGTTGATTTCAATCATATACAGCAGTTGTTCGATACGCATAATTCACCCTGCCCCTGTAGGATATCTTGGTGTAAATATATCCCATACATCAAGGGAAGGCAATGATAATGAAGGCCTATTTTAATAAGAAGGAAGTTCTGCGCTTAGTTTACTGCTTTCGCGGATTTGCGCGTTAAACACGAAGCGGGAAAGCACGACACTGATTTCATATAAAGCAAACAAGGGCACGGCAACCATCAGGTGTGAAATAAGATCAGGCGGTGAAATGAGGCTGGCCGTGATGACGAGAACGAGGTAGGCGTACCGGCGAAATTTGTGCAGCAGCTTCGGGTTGAGCAGCTTGATTCGCGTCAGGAACATCACGACGATCGGCAATTCGAACGCAATGGATAAAGGGAGAATAATGTTCAGCATAAAGCCGAAATATTGAGCAACGCCATACGTTTGGGTTAAACCAAGGTTTTCCGTGATGCGCACAGTAAATGTCATACACATGGGGAAAACGACAAAGTAAGCAAAGGAAAGGCCGATGATAAAGCAGAGAAAGGTATAAGGAATATAGCGAAGCGTTGCGCTTTGTTCTTCCTTCGTAAGACCTGCTTTCACGAAGCCCCATAATTGAAAAAGGATGAAAGGCAGCGTGATCGTAAGCGAAATGACGAAAGCAATCATCATATAGATGCGAATGCCATCCATGGGAGAGAACACATGCCAACTCATCGTAGAGGCCGGTGGTGTGTCTTTAAAGTAAAGGAGAATTTTCTGTGCTGCGAAAAAGCCGCCGATCATTGTAAGAACCAGCACGACCAAAATTCGAATAATGCGGGTTCGGAGTTCAGATAAATGGTCAACCAATGACATCATTTCTTTTAATTGCATAGAAGGCGCCTCCAACTCTCAGTTTGCCTTACGAACCTGCCAGCATGCGCTTGAGCTCAAGGGTGTGGAAGCCGTCCGACATTTTCGTATGAATGTCCATAATCATTTGAATATCCTCAAATGAATATTTGCGAACGCCGCCTTTGCTTCTCTCCGGAAAAATAAGCTTCCGATCCTCGTAGTAGCGAATTTGCCTTTCTGATAATCCGGTTAATTCACTGACCACTCCGATTTGTATCACTTTCTTTTGCGTCATCTTCGTTATCATCGTTATCCAACCTCCAATTATGTAAGTTAAACTAACATATAGGTGACGTAAACATAAGTAAACTCTATCATTTTGGTAAAAACAGATCAAATAATCCCTTTTTATCCTAGTATAAGTTTAATTTATGTAATGTTATCTTACATAAACTAATGACTTAACCATTTTCCGTTGGTATGTTTAAGGTGCGGTTTATCCAAACACGAACGAGGAGATGGGAGCATGGAGAAGACACCGATCAAAGAAGATCAAATTACACGTAGACAATTTTTGACCACAGTCGGAAAAGTAGGAGGGTCAGCCGCACTTTTCAGTGTAATGGGTACATTAGGTTTGTTATCCCCAGAGACAATGAAAGCAGCCGACTATACGCCTCCTTCAGGCTGGGATCTCACATCTACCAATCGCAATGGTAAGAAAGTCATCATTTTAGGCGGAGGGATTGCAGGTTTAACAGCTGCCTATGAATTAGGTAATGCGGGGTATCAATGCACCATTCTAGAAGCTAGAGCTCGTGCGGGTGGTAGAGCGTGGTCGGTTCGCAGAGGAACGTCGGTCACGGAAATTGGCGGTACCAAGCAAGTGGCCCGCTTTGATAATGGGATGTATTTTAACGCAGGGCCGATGCGGATTCCACAGTTTCATGTGACTTTGGATTATGCCCGTAAATTCGGCGTAGCGATCGAGCCTTTTAACAATGTGAACGAAAGTGGCTATTATTATAATGAAAATGTTGGCGAATTATCGGGTGTGAAAATTCCGAAGCGCCAGGCCAAAGCGGATGTAAGAGGGTATGTTGCCGAGATGTTGGCGAAGGCAGTGAATCAGAAGGCACTGGATCTTCCTCTAACAACAGAAGAGAAAGCGAAGCTCGTCGCATACTTGAAATCCGAGGGAGACCTTAATGCGGATCTGTTCTACAAAGGTTCGGAGCGGGCCGGCTACACCGAGGAACCGGGCGGTAAATTCGACTCCGGCGTTCGGAAAGACCCTTTTAGCTTAAAGGCCATCATTAATTCCGGTTTTGGGCAATTTTTTAGCAGTGAATATTCCTATGACCAACAAATGATGATGTTCCACCCGGTTGGCGGTATGGATATGATTGCTAAAGCCTTCGAGAAGCGTGTCAGCGATAAAATTGTTTTCCATTCCGAAGTGCAAGAAATTAAACAATCATCCGAAGGTGTAACTATTCTGTATAAAGATTTGAACACGGGTGCCGGTAAAGAGATTTCAGGAGACTACTGTATCTGCACCATTCCGCTCCCTGTTCTCACTAATATTAAGGCTGATTTCTCCGCTGAAATGAGGACGGCGATTTCCAAGATTGCTTACGCATCTGCAGGTAAAATCGGTCTTCAATTCAAACGCCGTTTCTGGGAGGAAGATGAATTCATCTACGGTGGAAGTACATTGACGAATATGGATATTTCCAGCATTTATTACCCGCCTACCGACTATTTTGCGAAAAAAGGGCTTCTGCTCGGGTACTACGCGTTCGGCGGAAATGCGGATAAACTCGGCAAAATGACGCCGGCCCAGCGCGAAGATTATGCGTTAAGCCAAGGTGCCAAAATCCATCCGCAATATTATAAAGAGTTCGAAGCTTCGTTCTCCATTGACTGGAAGAAGATCAAGTATAATTTGGGCGGATGGGCGTCCTATACGGCGGATGACCGTAAAAACTACTATCCGACGTTATGTAAGCCGGACGGCCGCATTTATTTGGCGGGAGAGCACATCAGCTATATTACCGCTTGGCAAGCAGGAGCTATCGAGTCTGCTAGAAAAGTGGTCACCGAGATTCATGAGCGCGTCATGAAAGAGTAGACAAAGAGGAGCGATGAACGATGATCTTAACTAAAAAAGTGAAAACCATAGCAGCTGCCACAATAGGTTCATGCCTCATTTGTGTGAGCGCTTATGCGGCAGGAGCTGAAAAGACCAATAAATACGCAGCAGAGCCTATTAATGAAGTCGAGTTCTACGGCAATCCGAGTTCTTCGATTTCTGCGGGCGTATCCGTCCCGGCCGGTTCTTCCTATTTGTTTACAAGCGGTACGGTGCCGCCGGTTATTAATAAGGATGGCAAAACCGTTTATGAGCGTTACGGGGATACCAAAACGCAAGGTATCGGTATTCTGAAGGAAATTGAAAAACAATTGAAGGAAAAAGGCTTAACGCTTGCCGATGTCGCTTATCTGCGTGTCTATGTAACAGCCGATGCCGCCAAAGAGAATAAGTTTGACTATCAAGGCTGGTTTGATGCTTATGCCCAATTCTTCGGGACGGAAGCCAATCCTGTGAAACCGGCGCGTTCCACAGTTGGCGTAGCAGGCCTCGTCAGCTCTGACTGGTTGATCGAAATCGAAGCGGTAGCGGTATATCCGAAACATCATAACCAAGACTAATGAAACGGAGTTGATGATCTATGCTGCAAAATATCGGGTTTCCAGGTCTTATGTTAATCTTAGTTGTTGTGCTGGTACTATTCGGGCCTTCCAAGCTTCCGGAGCTGGGACGCGCTGTTGGACGTACGCTGCATGAGTTTAAGAGCTCGGCGAGGGAGCTTGTTTCCGAAGGCAAAGAAACAGCTGACCACATCGAGAAGGATGATAAAATGCTTGATAAAGCAAAGGCTTAACTTGACGACGTGAATAAAAGAAACCTGTACCTGCGATCCTCCTCATTTGCGAGGGAGCAAGTGCAGGTTTTTTTGCCTATAAAAAACACTGGCAAACCTAGGTTTTACAC
Source organism: Paenibacillus anseongensis (assembly GCF_009757995.1). NCBI lineage: Bacteria > Bacillati > Bacillota > Bacilli > Caryophanales > Paenibacillaceae > Paenibacillus > Paenibacillus anseongensis. Next base: position 1,303,311 of record NZ_WSEM01000016.1, on the reverse strand, counting down.
AATTGCAGGAAGGCTGGATGTGGTATAGTGTGCTCACGCAAAAAGCTGCCATTTCATTCCATCTGTTGGAGGGATCGCGATTGAAGCTAAGCACGAATGTCGATGTGAGAAAAGAACCGTTTCACCTGAACCATTACAAGATCAGCCGAAAGCCCACATGGGAAATTTACCATGCTCATCCTTGCATGGAATTTCTGTATGTCTACGAGGGGCATGGCCATGTCGAGGTGAATAAGCAGGTTTTCCCTGTTGAGCCTGGCACGCTGTTGGTGTTTCAGCCATTTCAATTGCATCGGCTGCAAATCAAGGGGCCGTTCGTCCGCTCCATCCTCATGTTTGATCCCTATAAGCTGGATGCAGCGCTGCTCGCTTTCAGCGGAATACGCCAGTGGTTCAATATCCTCTGGAAGCAGCCATTACAATGTCAGGCTATTGGGGAGCAGCAGCATGTGGCAGCTTTATTTGAGCGACTCCACGAGAAATTGGCGCGTACGCTCCTTCATAAACAGGAGGAAGAGTTCGTTTTATCGCTTTTAGCCATTCTTCAGGGGATTGAGCCTGTTAGGAAAAAGCTGTATAGCGGTCTTGAAGACAAGCTCAGACCACGTTATTCCCATACCGCCATACAGATGATCGAATGGATTGAACTTCACTATAAAGAGAAATTCGATTTAAATCGGATGTCCGAGGATTTGCACTTATCCACCTATTACTTGTCTCATACTTTTCGGCAGTCTACGGGCAGTTCCATTACAGAATTTATCGTGGCACGCAGGCTAAAAGAGGCTTGTTTGCTGCTCGAAACGACGAATAAAACGGCCGGTTTCATCGCGCAGGAAGTCGGCTTTTTGAATGGGTCTTATTTCTGCCGGGTGTTTAAAACAGTGCTGGGGATCACTCCGAAGACATACCGTCTGCAGCTTTAAAAATACCGCAACACAGTGCAACTTCTAGACAATAAATGGACACATGCCAGTCTGGCAATCTTTTATACTTTCATATGTAAGCGTTGCCAAGTTGGTAAGAATGTGTGGAAAAGAGGAGCGTGTGAACCTGTCTGCTGCTAATCTACCGCTGGTCATCTGGGCAACGAGGAGAAGATTTAAACATTTAGGAGGAATGGTGTAATGGTTACAATCGTTCGCAAACATGCAGGGAAAACATGGGCTGCGGTTCTGCTCTCATCTTGGATGCTGATGGCGCTGCCATCGTTCGCAAGTGCCGCAACGTCGACGCTCGCTCCGTCTGATGACGCTTACGTTCATCAAAGTAACGGAGATTCCAATTATGGGACAGCGACTTCCTTGTATGTCAAAAATGATGCAAGCGCATCTCGCTACTCGTATCTTAAGTTTGATCTAAGTGGTCTAACCGGTGTGACAAGCGCCAAATTGCGCGTGTACGGGAGCGCGTCAGCAGCAACGGTTCTATCTGCTTATCAAACAGCTGACAGTTGGACGCAGACGGCGCTGACCTGGAACAACAAACCTGCAATTGGCAGTTCGGCTGGCAGTGTTTCAATCAATACGACAAATACTTATAACGAAATTGATGTGACCTCCTATGTGACTGCGCAAGCTGCAGGGGATGGCGTTGTTTCTTTTGCGCTCCAGGAAAGTGTTGGTAAGTACACAACCCTCAACAGCAGTGAAAACGCGGCGAATAAACCTCAGCTTGTTGTCGTTAGCGGCAGTGCCGGCGGGGGCGGAGATACGCAGGCGCCAACTGCGCCTTCAGGTTTGACAGGATCAGCGGCTTCCAGCTCGCAAATCAATTTAAGCTGGAACGCATCCACGGACAATGTGGGGGTTACGGGCTATGATGTGTACCGCAACGGCACATTCCTGAAAAACGTGAGCGGCACCTCGACTAGTGATACCGGTTTGACGGCTTCAACGACATACAGCTATTATGTCAAAGCGAAAGACGCCGCAGGCAATGCCTCGGCGCAGAGCAGCACGATCAACGCGACAACGAATGCAGGGACGCCGCCGACAGGCTGCACGAATGCGCTGAACACAACGGCTGCCATCCAGGATGCCATGCTGAATGCGTCAGCAGGCAGTGTCATCTCTATTGCTCCGGGCACTTACATCGGCAGCCGATCGACAAGCGGCGACCCAGGTGGTCAGGGGTTATTCTACTCAGGTAAAAGCGGAACATCTGCCAATCCGATTATCTTGAAAAGCTGCGATGCCGCGAATCCAGCGATCCTCAAAGGTGTGAATGTGAACGATGGTTCCTATGGCATTCACCTGACAGGTGATTATTGGCAAATTCGGGATATTGAAATCACCAATGCCCAAAAAGGAATCATCATTGACAATGGAAACCGCAATCTGCTTAACAATGTTGAAGTTCATTATGTGGGAGACGAAGGTGTGCATTTCCGTGACGGCAGCTCGAACAACACGCTGGAGTATTCTTTGATCTATGATACCGGCAAATACCAAGCTGGTTACGGTGAAGGAGCCTATGTAGGTTCGGATTCCAGTTCGGATTATGAGCATGTTGTGACAGGGAATGTGATCTCACACACGAATTTTGACGGCGGGATTACCGCTGAGCATATTGACGTTAAAGAAGGGGCGAGCGGGACGATAATCGAGTACTGTACGTTTAACGGGACCGGTATAAGCGGAGCTAACAGTGCAGACAGTTTTATCGATATCAAAGGTGTAAATACGATCGTACGCTATAATCAAGGGTTCCGAAACGGCAACTCCAATGTGGTGGATGCGTTCCAAGTTCGTACCCATGGCACGGAGTATGCGACAGGTACGAATAATGCTTTTAACAATAACACGGTGAATTTGGACAGCTCAACAGGTTATGTGGTGTATGCGACAAGCGCTGCTACGGGAACGACGGCACAAAATGACACCCGTACGGGCGGAGGCAATTTGTATAACTCCAATGTGAATAAATGATGGTGAGGAAGGAGAAGTCCCTGTTGTGGGGCTTCTTTTCGTTTGAAGGGAAGAGGGGTTAAAATGCCTGCGTTATGGGCATGCAAGAGAATAATTGCTCTCGCTGCATCACTTTTGCATATCGACATTGTGAGGTTTGTGTGGGATTATGTAGGGTAGTGATTGCTAGATGAGGGGCGGGGCGGCGATGGGGAGTACACGTGGAATCGCACTGGTGACAGGTGCATCCAGCGGTTTCGGCTTATTAACGTCAATTGCGCTGGCTCAAAAAGGGTATCATGTGATCGCAACGATGCGGGACTTGAGCAGGGGCGATTCTTTGTTGCTGCAAGCTAAAAAGGCAGGCGTAAACTCATCCATCGATACCATGCGCTTAGATGTAACGATTCAGACATCGATTGAAGAGGCTGTTTCTGCTATCATGAAGAAGTATGGACGAATCGATGTGCTGATTAACAATGCCGGCTTCGCTGTTGGCGGCTATGTAGAAGATGTACCAATGGAAGCATGGCGATCCCAGCTGGAAACAAATGTGTTTGGCGTCATTGCAACGACCAAGGCCGTTTTACCGATCATGCGCGGTAACGAGTCAGGCTGTATCGTCAATGTGAGCAGTGTGAGCGGATTGTCGGCCTTTCCCGGGTATGCGCCATATAGCACATCCAAGTTCGCGATCGAGGGATTTAGCGAATCCCTTCGTTTGGAAATGCTGCCGTTTGGCATTCGTGTACATCTGGTTGAACCGGGAGCCTACCGCACGGAGATTTGGCGAAAAGGTTTCGAGGCTATTCATACGACGGAAACATCGCCGTACTGGCAGCAGCTCGGCAGGGTGCTGGCGTATTCGCGGAAAGCGGCCATGACCGCACCCGATCCGCAGGAAGTTGCAGACGCAATCGCGCGGCTAGTGGACAAGCCGGGAGCGAAACTTCGTTATCCGCTTGGCCGCGGTGTGCAGATGGGGCTTTGGGCTAGGAGTTTTTTGCCATGGAAATGGTATGAAGGCCTCTTACATCGATTGTTGAAATAACAATGTCGGTGGTAGCGGTAGAGGTAGTGACAGTGATAGCAACAGTGACAGGGAGTCCAGAACGCAGAAAATCAAGGAGTGAAATGAATGTCTCGCAAGTGGGAACGAATGGTCAGTAAAAATGCTAAGAAAATCAATAAGGATAGGTCCAAAAGAGGGATTGCCCCTATTTCGACAGATCCTGATCGGGCTGAAGTATTTAAGGGCAGAAGTATTATGTTAGCTTTGTTTTTCGTTCTGATTTCCGTCTTTCTATTGTTGACTTTGACTAAAACGAGTGGGGACACCATGTATTGGTACACAACTTGCGCATACATGGTAGTAGGTTTGTTCGTTTATTTCATTCGCAGACCTTATCTGAAGGTGAGTAAGACGAGCTTGTCGAAGCGTGGATTTGCCAGAGAGTTGGTACTGGGTGCGGATAACATTAACGAGATCGTGTATGCACCAGGACAAGTGGTTATTCATTTGAAAGGCAAGTCCCCGCGCTGGGTGTACAATAGAACGTTGAATCGTTTTGATGTGGCGGCCATGGCGGGCAGATTGAAGAAATTTGCTGAGCAGAACCAAGTTGCTTTTGTGGATAAAACGGTTTAGGCATGAATGAAGCTGTCTTCGTGGGTCTGATGGACCTTTCGGAGACAGCTTTTTTTGTTTGCCGTGCAGATGAGGTAGATAACGGAACTCCAGGGCGCTATATCGATGTAATTGGCCATTTGCGACATTGTAAGGGAACTGTGGGGCACTATTTTAAGGTTTTTGGATAAAATGGGGCAAATTCGTTGGAATAGAACCCTGTAGTTCCGTTTCCGCTGCCAAATCGCCTTTTTACCAGAGAATAGCGTCTTGTAGTTCCGTTAAATGTAAGTAACGTTGGCCGCCGTACTCAAGCGGATGCCGGGTTTAATCATATTTATCATCGTCAACTCGGAGGACATTATCCATGATCAACTCGGCTTCCGTCTCAAAGTTGAGGTGGAGCCGCGCGGGGAGGATATCCAGGATGTCCTGCACCATCTCTAAATTCATCAGATCGTCGATGGATAACGGCCGCCGCTCTAACGCTTGGACCCATTCACGGAAAACATCGATGAATAGGTAAAAAGAGGACTGGAATTGGTCCGCGACCGCTTCCTGCTCATCGTTACGCGAGGCAGACATGGCGTTCCAGTTGTCGATGGTCGTTTGCAAGGCTTGTTTAACGGTTGGGTTCATATGATCTCCTTTGATAACATGTTGGTTTTGCTGGGCGTGAAGCGTAAGAGTATGCGGCGATATTTTGCATCGTCGCGGAGTGCGGCAGCGAACCTTCGTCGGCGACAACGCGCGCTCAGGATTCGCGCGCGGATGGAGCGCGTCTGTAACGATGTATCTCATCGTTACAGATGCCTCACGCCAAAGCTTGCGAAGATGAACGAATGAGCAGCTCCGAAGGCAGGATCATCTTCCGATGCTCCAGCGTTGCTTCACCTTCAATGCGCTCAATGAGCAGCTGCATGCCCAATGCGCCGAATTGATAGGCTGGCTGTGAAGCTGCGGTCAAAAAAGGATTTAAGGCATCGGTGGGGCCGAAACCATCGAAGCAAACGACCGAGAGATCGCTGGGAACCTGAAGGCCGCGCTTTCTCAGGGCTTGAACGGCGCCAATGGCCAGCATGTTGTTGGCTGCAAAAATGGCGGTAGGCGGATTCTCGTGATGGATCAGAGCATCAAGCGCAGATTCATCTTGAAAATCCCGGAAGTTCCGGTGAATCACGAGCGAATCCTCGACAGCGAGTCCGCTGAGCAGATGAGCTTCGCGATAGCCTGTATATCGTAGACGAGCGGTAGATACATCAGGGGAGCCGTTAATCATGGCGATCCGGCGATGCCCGAGCTCAATCAAGTGCTCTACGAGCTTTCTTGCGCCTTCTTTGCTGTCCCCAAGCACGAGATCCGCTTCAATGCCCGGAATTTCACGGTCGAGTACGACGAAAGGAATGTTATGTTTTTGCAGCTGCAGCAAATTCTCGAGCGAGTGATCCCCGGTAGGGGCGAACAGGACGCCGTCCACACGGGTAGACAACATCATATCGACATAACCTTTCTCCTTCGCGTAGTCCTCATCGCTATTTGCGAACAACAGCCGGTAACCGGCTCGAAGCGCGGCATCCTCAGCCCCGCGGGCGAGTGTTGTATAAAACGGGTTCGTAATATCTGTTATGAGCAGTGACAGAATTTTCGTCTTTTGAAGGACGAGGCTGCGGGCCATCGAGTTTGGAATATAGTGAAGTTCTTCCATAACCTTCTTCACACGCTTGCGCGTGGCTTCGCTGATGCGGCCCGTGTTATTGATAACTCTGGAAACGGTCATTGCGGAAACGCCGGCTTTTTCAGCGATATCATAAATTGTAATCAAATAGCGTCACCTTTTCATTCATGTATTTGTCTATTGTATAGAAATTAAAGATTGACAGCAAGGTTTAAAGTTGATAATTTTGAGTTATCGATAACACACATTTTTGGAGGAGGGTTTGAATATGCTAAAAGGAATACCGCCCATTTTGTCACCTGAGTTATTGAAGGTATTGATGGAGATGGGCCATGGCGATGAAATTGTTTTAGCGGATGGAAACTTTCCGGCAGCAAGCCATGCGAATCGTCTGCTTCGCTGCGACGGCCATGGCGTTCCGGAATTATTGGAAGCGGTTTTATCGTTATTCCCTCTGGATACATACAGTGAACAGCCGGTAGCTTTAATGGCCGTTGTTCCCGGTGATCAAGTGGAAACGCCGATCTGGGGCGTATACGAAGAAATCATTCAAAAGCACATGAAACCGGAGATTGAATATGTTGAGCGGTTTGCTTTTTATGAAAGAGCCAAGAAAGCTTATGCCATTGTAGCAACAAGCGAGAAAGCTTTATACGCCAATGTCATTTTGAAAAAAGGTGTCATTAGTTCGTAATCTGAATTATCGATAACCCTAAAAGTTGACGTGCGATAGAACCTTATATATCTCAATAACCCATTACTGAGGAGGTTAAAAACATGGCAAGCAGCAATCACAGATGGAACCAGGATTTTCCGAAGATCGGGATCAGACCAGCAATTGACGGCAGAAGAAAAGGGATTCGCGAATCCCTGGAAGAAATAACGATGAACATGGCCAAAGCCGTAGCGGCACTATTGAGCGAAACTTTGAAATATCCAAATGGCGAACCTGTTGAGTGTGTCATTGCGGACACTTGCATTGGCGGGGTAGCGGAAGCGGCAGCCGCAGCCAACAAATTCTCGAAATCCGGCGTAGGCGTGTCCATTACGGTTACTCCTTGTTGGTGCTACGGAACAGAAACAATGGATATGGATCCGTCCACACCGAAAGCGATTTGGGGCTTTAACGGTACAGAGCGTCCCGGCGCTGTTTATTTGGCGGCAGTTTTATCTGGTCACGCACAAAAAGGGATTCCTGCCTTCGGTATTTACGGAAAAGATGTGCAGGATGCCGGTTCAGCGGACATTCCTCAAGACGTTCAGGAGAAATTGCTCCGTTTTTCTAAAGCCGGTCTTGCAGCCGCTTACATGAAAGGCAAATCGTACTTGGCGATCGGCTCCGTTTCCATGGGGATTGCGGGTTCAATCGTGAATGAGGAGTTATTTCAGAACTACCTGGGTATGCGCAACGAATATGTTGATATGTCGGAGCTGGTTCGCCGCATAGAGGAGGAAATTTTTGATCCGGAAGAGTACCAATTGGCGCTAAACTGGGTCAAGGAGAATTGCGCAGAAGGGCCTGATAATAATCCAGCTGCCATCCAAACAACACGTGAAAGAAAAGATCAAGACTGGGAGACCGTTGTGAAAATGTCCATGATCGTCAGGGACTTAATGATAGGCAATCCGCGCCTGGCCGATCTTGAATTTGGAGAAGAAGCGCTTGGTCACAACGCGATCCTTTCCGGCTTCCAAGGCCAACGCCACTGGACGGATCATTTCCCGAACGGCGACTTCATGGAAGCGATTTTGAACACATCCTTTGACTGGAACGGCAAACGTGCGCCTTATTTGGTTGCTACCGAAAACGACAGCCTTAACGGGGTTGCGATGCTTTTCGGTAATCTTTTGTCGAACACGGCGCAAATTTTTGCAGATGTAAGAACATACTGGAGTCCTGACTCCGTTAAACGGGTGACAGGGCACACATTAAGCGGTGCAGCAAAAGACGGCATACTTCACTTAATCAACTCGGGTCCAGCAGCACTCGACGGTACAGGTGAGCAGTCGCGTGACGGTCAGCCTGCCATGAAACCTTACTGGGAAATTACCGATGAAGAAGTGGGCAAATGTCTGAAAGCGACATCTTGGCGCCCGGCTTCCCTCGAATATTTCCGCGGAGGCGGGTACTCGTCAGACTTCCTTACCAAAGGTGGAATGCCAGTAACGATGTCCCGAATCAACCTTGTGAAGGGCTTGGGACCTGTCCTGCAATTGGCCGAAGGTTACTCCGTGGATCTGCCTGAAGATGTTCATAAGACATTGGACGATCGTACGGATTCAACGTGGCCGACAACTTGGTTTGCTCCGATTTTGACAGGTGAAGGGTCATTCACGGATGTGTACTCGGTTATGGATAACTGGGGTTCGAACCATGGTTCTATCAGCTACGGCCACATCGGCGCAGATTTGATCACGTTAGCGGCGATTTTGAGAATTCCGGTTTCCATGCATAACGTGGCCAAAGAGCAAATTTTCCGTCCGCGTGTTTGGAGTAATTTCGGAACGTCCGACCCGGAAGGTGCGGATTTCAGGGCTTGCAGCTCCTTTGGTCCTTTGTACAAGTAAGAGGAATTGAGGTGCCGCCTCGTTAGTGCACTTAGTACACACCCTTAGAATATGCTGGTCGTCGATTTCGGGGCTAGCAGCAGAAAACCCGTTCTCATCGGTATTTGATGGGGGCGGGTTTATTGGTGTTTGGGGGGCTGGGCGTCTGCGGCAGGGCTTAGCCGATGGGATAATTTGAGAGGGGCAATCGCCTCTCTCATTTGTTTAGGCTAGTTTAAGAGCGCGTTTTCTGCGACTTTCGGAGGGGTTAAGTGTGAGCGCTGATGAAATCAACGCTCAGATGATGCATCTTGAGGCGTGCAACCTCAAGAAAAGAGCTAAGGTGGCTTCGAAGCCACCTTAGAGGAACTACAAGCCGCTATTTCGCAGAAAAGCGGCGATAGAGCTGTTGCAGGGGAACTACAGGGCACTATTTTAAGGTCTTGGGCGGATTTTCCGCCGAATACCTTGAAATAGCGCCCCACAGTTCCCTTTCTTTATGAAAAAGGCGCATTTCGCAGAAATAGCACCCTGTAGTTCCCATCTGCGGCTGGCCAGAGCCGGCAGAGATATTAAGAGGGGCAATCGAGCCCCTCGATTGTTTATGCTAGTTTAAGAGCGAGCTATGAGCGACTTTCGGAGGAGTTGAGTGTTAGTGCTGGTGAAATCAGCGTTCGAATGATGTGTCGTGGAGTAATGAGAAAGGGTGATGAGCAATAAATAGTGATTAATTGTAGATTGCTTTTGCTAGTGAAGAATCGTGGAGTAATGAGAAATGGTGATGAGCGATAAATAGTGTTTAATTGTAGATTGCTTGTGCTAGTGCTAGTGCTGCATTGGTGATTCGATGTGATGTGAAGTGAAGCAATGTAATGGTTATACTAGCGCGACGACTGCATGCTCAATTCATTGGAGCTCATCTAATGGAAATTAAAGTAGTGTATAAGTATGAAGACTTAGCAGCAGCAGTCAACTCCAAGTAGAACAAAAAGGGAATGGATATGGGGTGGAAAAGCGTAGCGCCCGTATTTGAAATCGTGTTCGAACCATAAATATAAATTCAAAAGAAACACGATTTCAAGAAACGGTTGGAACCCCATATCCAATTCCCTCCCTGTGCTCAAACGTAGGGGTTTATGGCAATTATTTTCCCGTACTAGGTTTCCGTACTCAGGTTCCCGCACTTTGGTTTCGAGTACTCAGACTTCCGAGGATTTATGACAAGTTGCACATAGTTACATCCGACACAATAAACGTAATAAAAACCATAGGAAAGCCAATTGTTGTACAATAAAATGAAGAGGATGCATGAAAAGAATACCGAGGTGAACTATGGTAAATATTTTAGTTGTCGATGATGAGCCTATGATTTGTAAAGGTGTTGCAACCATTTTGAAGCAGTCCAAGCTGGATATTGGCGAGGTTTTTATTGCATATAACGGGTTTGAGGCGCTCGATTTCATTCATTTGGAGAAAATCGATCTCGTGTTTACTGATATTCAGATGGAAAAGATGAACGGCATTGAATTAATTGAAAATATATTCATGGAGGATCCATCGATTCCGATTGTCATTTTATCCGCTCATGGCGAGTTTGAATATGCGCAGAAGGCGATTCGTTTCGGAGCCAAGGAATATTTGGTGAAGCCGATTACGCCGCCGCACCTGATTGCAGTAACAGCGAAGCTGCTCAAGGAAAAGGAAGAACGGCAGCAGCATTTTTCCAATTGGGAAGGCAATCGAACGCTGGCGGACATTACGACGCTGGAGATGAACTATTATTTGAGCGAGATTGTCACGGGAACCGTCCATGAATCCGAAGTGCCCGATATTAGGGAGAAACTTGGGAGTCGTGCGTCCGGCACCCATTACAGCATGCTGGTGATCAAGCTATTTTTAAACCGGGGCGGCATTAGAGATGAGGAGATTGCGACGCTGAAAGACCGTAGTCTTCTGAAGTACGCCGCTTTGAATATTATTGAAGAGACCGCAAGCCAGTGGAGCCATCTTGTTTTTAATACGCACAATTCCACGTTTTCCTTGTTGATGCAAATTCCTGAGGAAGAGAAACAAGGAACACTCAGTATTAATCAAATGCTGATGGTCGCTCAAATGATTCATGCGAATTTGCAAAAATATGTGAATGTCAAATGCCAAATCGGCATCAGCCGTATTCAGGAAGGCATCATCAAATGGCCCGTCATCTACAAAGAAGCGATGGAGAGCTTGACGTGGGGTGAGACCCAGAAAGACCATTATATGTTTTACATAGAGGATATCGGGAAAACGACGAATGAGCAGAACTTAACGAACACGCAAGTGGACGAGGCGAATAATCGCATTGTTTTTGAGACGAAAACGTATATTGAACATCATTTTTGCGATAAAGGGCTGAAGCTGCAGGACATCGCAGACAGTGTGCATTTGAGCCCCAATTACTTGAGTTATTTGTTTAAAAGAGTGATGGGCCAGGGGATTTGGGATTATGTGACCCAACTGCGTATGGAAAAAGGAAAACAGCTGATTCTCATGACAGATAAACGCCGATATGAAATTTCGGAGGAAATCGGGTACGAATCGCCGGAGCATTTTAGCAAAATATTTAAAAAGCATTTCGGGATGAATATTTCGGAGATCAAAGTGGCAGGACCGTAATATGCGACATGATTAGCGTAACAAGGCACATCGCAAGGCTGCCGGGGTACCCCTTATAATCGGAATTGTAGCAGCAAACGTAACTAACATGATTTTGAAAGGGGAACCAAATATGAGAGGTAAGAAGACATCCGCAATTACAGCGATTGCCCTGACGGTTCTTTTGGCAGGATGTGGCACATCATCCACTACAACGAGCGCGCCAAGCGCGAGTCCTGCCGCAACGGGAGCAACCAACGCTTCTACGGCAACGCCTGCAGCCAAAAAGGTGACCATCACTGCCCAAGGCTTCAAGCCGGACCAAAAAGAGAAAAACGATCAACTGGATCAGCGGATCGCCCGCTTTAAAGCGAAAAATCCGAACGTTGAATTTAAAAAAGACGACTGGCAGTACAATCCGCTTGAAATTGGGATCAAAATGGCTTCTAACAGCGCTCCGACCGAATACACAACGTATGCAACGGAAGGCAAGGTGCTTGTTGATAAGAAATGGGTAGCGGACATTACCGATTCCATGAACGCCTGGGAGCATTCGAAAGACATGAATGATCTTCTCTCCAAACCGTTTGTGGTGAATGGCAAAACGTATGGGGTGCCGATCGACGGCTACGTCATGACGATTACCTTGAACAAAAAGTTGTTCAAAGAGAAAGGCGTCGAACTTCCGCCAATGGATTGGACGTGGGATGACCTTCTTGCAGCTGCGAGAAAAATCAACGACCCGGTCAAAGGTATCGCTGGTTTTATTCCAATGGGGAAAGGTCCTGAAGCGGGCTGGAACTGGACGAATTTCCTCTATGCAGCGGGCGGAGATGTGCAGAAGCTCGACGGCGGTAAAGTCGTAGGAATCTTCAATTCCGATGCAGGTTTGAAAGCGCTTGAATTTTATAAAAAACTGAAAGATGAAAACTTGATTCCACAAAACTGGGCACTCGGTTACGGGGATGCATTAAGCGCATTCTCTCAAGGACGCGGCGCGATGGTTATGTGCGGAAGCGGAAATGCCGCAGATGCTGCGATTAATGAAGGCGGTATCTCCAAAGAGGATATGGTGGTATATCCGATGCCAGCGCTTACCAAAGGCGGCAAACATACGGGCGTTCTCGGTGGCAACTACCGTGTAATCAATCCGAAGAGCGACAAAGATCAGCAGACTGTGGCTTTTAAATGGATTACGGATGAGTACTTCACGGACGATTTCTTGAACTCCACGAAAAAAGAGATCGAGGACCGCAAAACGAAAAACCGCGTCTACATTCCGCAACCGATCAACTACTGGAAAGATTCCTCCGATTTCGGTAAAAAATACACGGACTTATTAGCGAAATATGACAACGTCTTCAAATACGACCCGCAGCTGCTCAGTCTTTGGGACGGCAAGCCGGAAGCTCAATATGAAGCGCAAAAGTATTACACAGAGATGGCCAATGTGATCCAAAAAGTGTTCACAACCAAAGATGTAGATTTGAAAAAGGCTCTGACAGATGCGTCGAATAAAGTGCAAACCGAAGTCTTTGATAAAGTGAAAGTCGAATAGCGACCGGAACAATCGGATCTAAGCTGCCTTTGCGGTTTAGGTCCGATTTCATAAGGAGTGTTGGAGATGGATGCAGAATTAAGTGTACAGCCAGTCGCAGCGGCAAGCACCGTTAAGAAAAAGATCAATTGGTATTTGTGGGGAACGTTATTCATTATCCCGGAGATCGTGCTGTTTATTATTTTCTTGTGGGTGCCGATTATAAAAGGGATTTTCTACAGCTTTTACAATATTGATTTTGTGGACGGCAATCATTTTGTTGGCCTTGAAAATTATCTACGTATTTTTCAGGATGAGCTTCTGCTGATATCTGTCAAAAATACCTTGTATTATATGGGGCTGGGTATCGTGATCGGCTTCTGGGTCCCACCGCTTGTTGCGATCGCAGTCACGGAATTAAAGTGGTTTCAGGGAGGAGCGCGCATTATCGGATACTTGCCCAGTGCGATTCCCGCTATCGTTCTATACGGCATGTGGCAGTGGTTTTATGATGCAGTAGGTCCGATCAACTCTTTTTTGCAAACGTTGGGGTTTCCTCAGCTGCAATTCTTCAGCCCTAAGCTCGCTATGGGTTCCATCGTTCTGCTCGAAACGTGGCAAAGCTTCGGGGCGGCTACACTCATCTATATCGCCGCTATCGTAGGAATTCCACGAGATATCTACGAAGCGGCGGAGATTGACGGGGCGAGCGTGTGGCAGCGAATCCGCTACATCACATTGCCGAGTATCCGAACCTTGATGCTGCTCCTGCTGCTTCTGCAGGTGATTACAACGTCACAGGGCTTCCAAGCGCAGCTATCCATGACCGATGGCGGGCCGAATAATGCAACGTTAACGTACCTGCTGTGGCTCAATCATACGGCATTCCGGGATCTTGATTTTGGCAAAGCAAGCGCGATGGGCAGCTTAATGTTTTTTGTCTTAATCCTGTTGTCTGTGTTATACAATTTGCTGCAGCGTAGAGGTGAGAAGGCATGAAGCAAGAAGAACGCGGTATTATTTCCAGATTTGATATGAAAAAAGGCACGGTACGCACGGGCTACACGATCATGGTGCTGTTGATGCTTTTGATGGGTGTAACGATGTTGTACCCGTTTTTCAATACGTTTTTTGGCTCATTAAAAACGCGGGAGGAATTTTTCGCTTTCCCTCCGACCTTCTTCCCAGAGAGCTGGGTATGGACCAACTATAAGGATGCTTTTACCGGATTCGATCTTCCCTTGTTGACATTTCTCAAAAATACCGTGTTCATCTATGTCGGCAATGTGATCGTTTCCCTGCTGTTGATCGGATTAGCGGCATATGCGCTGTCTCATTTGAAAGTTCCTTTCAAACGATGGGTGACGCTGTTTTTCTTTTCTACGCTCCTCATCCCGCCGGCCACGTACGTTGTGCCTAATTTGCTCAATTTGAAAAGCCTCGGGATGCTGAATACCTACTGGGCGTTCTGGCTGCCGGCTGCGGCGAATGCGTATTTCATGCTGCTGCTCAAAAACTTTTTTGACGGCATTCACAAAGAGATTCTGGAAGCGGCGAGGATAGATGGCGCAACCGAATTCAGCTCCTTCATCCGAATTGCTGTTCCGCTTTCAACACCGATTATCGGTACACTGTTGATGTTAATCTTTTCGGCGACGTGGAACGATTTCTACTGGCCTAGTCTCGTGATGTCGGAGAGAGGGATGTATCCCCTGGCTACCGGGATTTATCTGTATGTCGTTTACTCGACATCGGTGATCCCGTGGAGCGTCCGTTTCGCAGTGCTGACGATGGCGATGCTGCCGCCTGTGGTGTTTTTCCTCGTTTTTCAAAAATTTATTATTCGTGGCATTTCAGTTTCCGGTGTAAAAGGATAAGCAAATAACGTCCATCAGAAACTATTTCTGGTGGCGTTTTCTTTTGCTTAAAGGAGAATGTCGCCGAGATCGCGAAACTAGGTGAAAGCAAGGGATATCGGGAGTATGACCTGATGAAACGGCTGGAAAGGAAGGGGAAATCAGTTTGCGAAAAATGCTGCGTAATATGAATCTGATGAAAAAGCTGATCGTCCTGCTCATCTTATTCGTTGTCATCCCGATTTTGGTTTTGGATCTGGTTGTCGCCAAAAAGCTGGAGTCCATTACAGAAGAGCAGGTGGGCAACGCTTTGCTGCAATTAGTGCGGGGCAGCCACTTAACGTTGGATCGGGAAAGCAGCGATTTCGAGGAAAAGACGGAAAAAATCATGATCTCTCAGGAGATTCAACAGCTTGCTAGCATCCCTTCCTCATCGGAATATGAGCGATTTGAAATCTTCAAAACGCTTGATAAATATTTGAGTAACTATTCAACGAACGCGATTCGTTACTCCATGTTCTTTTCGGACACTGATAAGCAGTATTCGTTCGTGCCGAATTCGGATATTTTAAACAACGGGATTTTTTATGCGACGGATTTGAATGCGCTCTCTTGGTACAAATCGGTAAGTCAAGCCAAAGGGAAAGGGGTTCTTCGCGTCATAGATAAGTTTGGCTATAATCCGAATAACGTGAAAACCGTTGCTTATTTGCGGCAGCTCAACAGCATTTATAACGGAGAAACGGTCATCGGTTACTTGCTTGTGTCGGGCATTGAGACGCCGTTGCAGCAGGATTTTTCGCCCTTTGATAAATATGCGGATGGGCAAGTGATGCTGCTGGATCAAGAAAATACGGTGCTCGCCTCCAACACGGAGAAATTCCAGATCGGCTCTACAGTGTCTGCGGCTGCGGATAAAGTGGAGGGTGTTTGTAAGCTGAAGGAAGCCGGTGTGGAGTACATGCATGTACTTCATACAAGTGAAGCAACGAATACGAAACTGCTGATGAGGGTGCCGGTTCAATCGATTATTATTGATCATATTAGTGTGCAGCGTCTAGTGGACTGGATCATGTTTATTTACTTTTTGATCTTATTTTTGGCCAGCATCTACTTTATTCAATCGATCTTGAAGCCGATTTCGAGGCTGGCGCGTATTACCAATTCCTATCATCCAGGCAGGCCGCTGGCCATCTCCATGCATTCGGAGAGTAAAAATGAGATCGTGCTGCTCAGCAACCATTTTATCCGGATGACCGACCGTTTGAATCAGACGATTTATGATCAATATGAGCTGGAGTTAAAGCATAAGGAAATCGAATTATCGATTCTTCATACGCAAATTAATCCGCATCTCCTGTACAACACGCTGGAGTCTGTTTATTGGCATACTTTCATGGAAGGAGCGACGGAATCCGCTGAAATGATTAAAGACTTATCGCTTATTATGCGAATTGGCTTAAGTAAAGGAAAGCTGCTGATTCCGGTCATGGAGGAAATGAATCATGCGGAGGCTTACGTCCGCTTGCAATTGTTCCGCTATGAGTATGCTTTTCAGGTGCATTGGGACATTGAGGAGGAGGCCAAAAAGTACCTCGTACCGAAGGTCATCCTGCAGCCAATTATTGAGAATGCTATCCTGCACGGCATTAAGCATATGAGTCAAGACGGGGAGTTGTGGATTACGGTGCGCGTCCGGAGTGGTCTCGTCATGATCAGCGTGGAAGATAACGGTTACCGGCAGGTGGATATCGAGATGCTGAATGCGATTTTAAAAGGCAAAGAAAATAATCGCGGGTTCGGCATTATTAATGTTCAGAAGCGGATTCAGCTGCATTTTGGGAGCAGTTACGGCTTGCGCTACAGCCACAGAGAGGATCAAGGCGTACGTGCCTTGATTGAGATTCCGGCTGTCCTTGACGAGAATGAATGGAAGCAGCCTCCGGCCTGAGGCTTGGGAACTACTGCGTGAGGAGTAGTCCTGGCTCGGTACAAATGCAGTCGTCCAACCCTCCCGCGTCAGGGAACTACAGGCCTCTATTTCCTGGAAAAAGTAGGCCTTTCTACTATGACGGGAACTAGTGTCCGCTATTTGGCTATTTTTACACGGAAAATGTGTCAAGGAAGCGAACTAAAGCCCTGTAGTTCCGCTCGGGAGGAGATAGGTTGAATTCCCCGAGAATAGCGGACGTCAGTTCCCTTTGAGTGAAAACTAAGCGGAAATTAACGCTAGATCTGTTCTGAAATTTATCACACAAAAAGAACCTAATGGTATAAAAATACCACTAGGTTCTTTTTGTGTGAGGCTATGTTTAAGTTTAGTTTTGCGGTAAACCAAACTCGCTATTCGTTGATGTAGTGGGATCAGTAATATCCACATATTGATCGACCGTGTCCAGGACCTGACTCAGCTGCCAGCGGCTAAAAATAACATGGTCTGAAGAGATAGCATTATAGGTGCTTTCTTCTTTACTAATCTTAAAGCCTCGGTAATTCTCATAAATGGTTCTCATTCTGATCTCTCCCTCGCTTTGATGTATATCTTAAACTATCATCAATCGCAGATTTTTGGTAGAGGTGTAAATTGATAGATATTGTCAATTCTTGGCTTATTTCGTGTAAATATCATGAATTGCTTCTATTTTGCTGCCTATAGAGGGTTGGGGGCATCCCGATTTGCTTCTTAAACGCTTTTGAAAAGCTAAATAAATCAGGATAGCCAACGGAATTTGCAATTTCGGAAAGTGTATACGTTGTTTGCTCCAAAAGCAGCTTGGCTTCATTCATTTTCAAGGTTTGGAGGTACTCCATCGGGGTAACCCCGTACGTTTTGCCGAATTGTTTGGTAAAATGTGTTCTTTCTACGCCAACATGATCCGATACTCGCTGTACCGTAATTCCTTCGGCGTAATGGATTTGCATATAGGAGAGGCCCATTTGCAGCCAGGTAACGGAGCGATTTTCGTGATTGGCCGCGGGTCGGTGCATACCTGACAATGAATCAAAAACACGATACAGATGATTCAGTCTCGTCAGATCCGTTGCTTGGCGTTCTCCTTCGCTGACTGCGCTTATGAAGTCCCACATCAGGCTGAGAGCTTGCTCGGTTGCAGCGCCCGAGAGATGAGGCGAGTGAGGACTCAGCCCGATTCGTTCCAACAAATGAAGCGACTGCTTCCCGTCGAAAGCCACGAAAATTTTACGCAGCGGATTGGTCGCGACGGTCACATACTCATGCGTCACCTGTGGAAATAAACAAAACATATCTCCTTTGCCTAGTGGGAAAGTCCGATTGTTTTGATGAAATGTCCCTTGGCCGTCCAGCACGAAAATCAAATAATAATAGGGCGTCGTCCTGGGACCGATGTGATAATTGGATTTCGCAATATTATGGCCGATGCGGATGGGCCACACATTGCCTGCTTTTTCAAATTCGGAAGGGGTAAAATAGTAAATCTCCAAATACTCATGATGATCCTCACGCATGTTTTTCCTCATTGACTACACCTCTTTTTCACATGCCCAGCCCAATGAACTTTCATGAAGCAAGCAGAATGACAACTCCATCATAAGACCAAAAACCACAAATTGACAAGTTGAAAATAACGCGAAATGACATTGACCACGGCCGTGGTTCGTTGTTATGATACAAATACATTGTATTCCTACCTTTTTTGTAGGATTTTGACCAGACAACTGGAAATAACAAAAATAATAACATCAAGTCGACAGGAGAGCCTGAGATGACACTTCATAAAGAGATTGAGTTTGGTTGGTTTTTGCCGACATCCGGTGATGGTAAGTATGTTGGGGTAGCCCCGGAGCGGGAAGCTACATTGGATTATTTAATCGATGTCGCCCAAACAGCAGAACGATCCGGATTTGAATTTGTCCTGATTCCAACCGGGGGAGCTTGCTTGGACGCTTGGGTTGTGGGCTCTGCGGTAATGAGCCACACGACGACTTTGCGGCCGTTAGTTGCCGTACGTCCCGGACTGGTCGCCCCTGTACTGGCAGCGCGGATGGGAGCGGCATTGGATGTACTTTCCGGAGGGCGGGCCATGATCAATGTTGTAACCGGCTCGTCCGTGCAGGATTTGGAAGAATTAGGGGATCCATTAGCACATGCCCATGATGAAAGATACGAGCGTGCTAGAGAGTATGTAGAGGTTATGCAGCAAGCTTGGACGCAAACCGATGTCCTCGCGGCATCCGAGTTTGCGGATGCATCGAAGAATGACAAGGTGAAAGAAAGCCAGCTTTACCAAGGGAAGTATTATCAATTCAATCGTCCCGTTTCTTCTCCGTTAACGGTTCAAAAACCGCATCCGCCTTTTTACCTAGGAGGAAGCTCGCCTGCTGCCAAGCGATTGGCGGTTGAAGTGGCCGACACGTATCTGATGTGGGGCGAACCTCATGATTGGATTCGTGAACAGATCAGTGAGATCGAAACGGTTCGGGCCGAGTATACGGCAGAAACAGGAGTGGACCGTCCTCTTCGTTACGGACTGAGAGCGCAAGTGCTCGTTCGTGAAACGGAAGAAGAGGCTTGGGCAGCAGCTTGGGAGAGCATCTCCAAGGTGTCGCCAGAAGCGATTGCGAAAGCGCAAGCGTCGTTTGCCAAAACAGATGCGACCAATCAGCAGCGTCAGAACGATTTGAGGGAGCTTTCGAAGGACCAGCAATTCGTCGTAGGACCCAATTTGTGGACGGGTTTATCCCTTGTCCGCTCCGGTGGCGCAATCCTCCTTGTCGGCACAGCCGATCAGGTCGCGGATCGATTGGTTGAATACGCCGAATTAGGCGTCTCATCATTCATCCTTTCTGGGTACCCTCATCTGGAGGAGGCAGAAACATTTGGTCAAGCTGCACTTCCGTTATTCCGGGAGAAATGGCAACTGAAGCTGCAAGAGGCCGGAGTGCCATCTAACGCATAAAGCAAGTAACAGCGTTACGAAACATTTAATCAGGAGGTCTTTCCATGAACAAACATAAAAGAAAGAGCGGGTTCCTCGTTGCAACGATCACATTGCTGTCCATCCTTACGGCAGCTTGCGGATCGAATACAGACACCGCATCAACACCAGGCGCATCTACCGGAGCTAGCGCGACCGCTGCTGCTTCAGGCAAACCTGTAACCATTAGCTTCCTGCATTGGCGTGGAGAAGACGTGAACTCCTTGAATGGCATTATTGCCAAATTCCAAGCCGAGAATCCGAACATTAAGGTCGAGATGCAAACAATGCCCTCGGAGCAGTACCAATCCACCGCACAAGCCAAGTTGGCAGACGGTTCTGTAGGTGACGTGTTCACAACGTTCCCTGGCGCGCAGTTCGAAGCGTTATCTAAAGCAGGCATTTTCACGGATTTGTCTTCGGAAAAATTTCTGAGCAATTTTAACGATACCCTTATTCAAGTAGGCAAAAAAGACGGTAAACAAGTGGCAGTCCCTTACCAGCTGGTTTACAACGATCCGATTTATAATGTCAAACTGTTTCAAAAGTTTAATCTGACTCCGCCGAAGGATTGGGAAGGCTTTCTGGCTTTATGCGAAACGCTGAAAAAGAACGGCATTATTCCAATCGCTTTTGCAGGCGCGGATATTGGTCCGGGGCAATTTATGAATACGATGGTGATGAACAATGAACCAAGCGCCGACATTTTCACTAAAGTCGAAGCGGGTCAAGCGAAATTAACTGACGAGTTCTGGGTCAAAACCTTAACGCAATTCAAGGAGCTTAACGATAAAGGTTATCTCCAACCTGATGCGCTGGGCACAAAGGACGCGGCAGCAGGGGCTCTTTTTATCCAAGAAAAAGCAGCCATTCTGGCCAGCGGATCCTATCAATTAGCGCAAAACAAAAAGCAAAATCCGAACTTGGAGCAAAAACTGCTCGCGCCTATTACAGTCGCTGCTGATCAGGCGAAATATGAAGGTGTCCACACAAGTACGTTTATGCTAGCCGTGAATAGCAAATCCAAGCATCCGGCTGAAGCTAAGAAATTCATTGAGTTTTTAAGCCGTAAGGAGATTGCGGGTACGTATGCGAATGAGACGGGGCAAAATGTAACGGTCAAAGACGTTCAGTACACATCGCCTGAGCTTCAGGTAGCGACAGAGTGGGCAGGAAAGAAAACACTCTTCCAGCCGCGCTTCAGCATCACGAATGCTGACAATCAGAAGGCGGTAACGAATTCTATTCAGGCTGTGCTCAGCGGTAAATCGCCTCAGGATGCTGCGAAAGAAGCGCAGGCTATTATTGATCAGCATCTAGTCAAATAAGATGACCTATAATCGCCGTGTGTTATGGCTGTTCCTTCTGCCGGGAACGCTCCTGTACTTGTTCTTATTCGTAGCACCGACATTAACCGGATTGTTTTACTCGTTTACAGATTGGGACGGCGTATCGCCGTCCTATCAGCTTGTCGGGTTGAACAATTACGCCAAAACGCTGCATAACATCGTCTTCCAGAAAGCGCTCTGGAACAATACGAAATTCATGCTGACGGTTGTGCTCGCGCAAACATTGGTGTCTTTGGCACTAGCCATGCTGCTCGTAAAAAATAGTAGAATTCACGTGCTCCTGCGCGCGCTTTACTTTTTCCCGACCATCCTCTCGTCGGTGGCGGTGGGGTTGATTTGGTCGTTTATGTACGATCCTTCCCTCGGATTAATCAACACATTGCTCCACCAAACGGGGCTTGGGGCATGGGGGCAAAATTGGATTGGCGGCGTCAAAATCGCACTTTACGCCATAGCCGGCGTTCAAGTCTGGGCGCATGCCGGACAAATGATGATTGTATTTATTGCCGGCCTGCACGCGATTCCAGAAGAATTGTATGAGGCGGCGAAAATAGATGGGGGCACCAGGTGGCAAGTGTTCCGCAAAGTAACCTGGCCGTTGTTGGCTCCGTCAGCGACGATTGTTGTTGCTTATACGACGATTCAGTCGTTTAAAGCTTTCGATCTAATCTTTACCATGACGGACGGCGGCCCCAACTATGCGACCGAAATTTTGACCACTTACATTTATCACACGGCTTTTGCTAACTACTCGTTTGGCATGGCTTCAGCAGGTTCTGTTTTGTTCCTTATTTTGTTGTCTATTTTGACGATCCTGCAGTTCAAAGCGCTGCGTGCAGATCGTGTTTCGTATTAATCCAAAAGAGGTTGACCAATATGGGAATGAAATGGTTTGGTCGCGTTGTGCTGCTGCTGTATGCAGTCATTATTGCAGCGCCTTTATATTTTGTATTTATTTCGTCGTTTAAGTCGACGCAGCATTTTTTTGCTTCACCGCTGGGTTGGCCGAAGCCGTTCACAGTGTCTAACTTCACGTCCATGTTCAAAGGCCAGACGATCATCAAGTATTTTTGGAACAGTGTAGAAGTGACGTTAGGCACGGTATTGATTGAGCTGCTGCTGGGCAGCTTGATCGCCTATGCGATTTTTCGGTTGGGTGGCAGACTCGCAACGATATTGTTTGCTTTGTTCCTTGCAGGACTCATCGTCCCGTCTCAGGTGAACATGCTGCCTATCTATTCGCTCACGCACAAACTTGGCTGGTCGGACAGTTTATATGGCTTAATTCTGGTCTCTGTCGCTATGCTGATGCCTTTGACAGTCTTTATGCTGAAAGGTTTCATGCAGGTATTGAGCAAAGAGATTCTGGAGGCCGGCAGCATTGATGGAGCAGGCGAGTGGACGTTGTACTCGCGCATTGCCGTGCCTTTGTCGGCGCCTTCACTGGCCGCTACGGCAACCTTTTTGTTCGTCATGGTATGGAATGACCTGCTCATTCCGATGCTGCTCATCAATAGTAAGTCGAAGCTGACGCTTCCGCTTGCCATGCTGCAGTTTCGAGGGGAATACGTGACGGATTATCCGATGTTATTAACAGGTGTAGTGATCACCGCGGCGCCTATGGTTGTGCTGTTTTTATTTCTGCAGCGCTATTTTGTAGCTGGCGTGATGGCGGGGTCATTGAAGGGATAAGTGGATGGCAGCCGTTAGTCTTCAGTTTTCGCTAAACGCAGGCTGTGCAGTTGAAAGAGATACCGGCTGTCATTGGATGAAATCCAACGAGAAGTGAAGATTTGAGGTGCTTGAGTCATTTTCGTTGGAGTAAATCCAATGGTAGTCCGATATTTAAGCCAAATAGCGCGGTTTTTCCCGAGGCCATTGGAATTCGTCCAACGAGAAGGCGATATTTCGCCTGAAAAGGGTGTTCATCTTGGATTTTGTCCAATGAGAACGCGATGAAACAGCTATTCCATATCGTTTTGGAGCCAGTCAAAGCTTGATGCTTGACTGTTTTTTGCTATTCTGTGCTTTCTTGTGTTACAGTTAGAAGTGAGGTGATCGACGATGTTTAAATTGGGTATTTTGGACCAATCACAAATAGGGGAAGGCCGCACCGCGGCAAGTGCGCTGGCCGAAACGACGGAGTTGGCGCAAGAAGCGGATAAATTAGGGTATTCGCGGTATTGGGTTTCGGAGCACCATGCGTCACAAGCGCTTGCGCACTCGAGTCCAGAGGTGCTTATTGCACATTTGGCTGCCAAAACGAATCGCATCCGGTTAGGATCCGGCGGCATCATGCTGCCTCATTACAGTGCTTATAAGGTGGCGGAGAACTTCCGGTTGCTGGAGGCCCTTCATCCGGGGCGGATTGACGTTGGTCTTGGCCGTGCACCAGGTGGAATGCCGATTTCTACGCGCGCTCTGCAAGAGGGGAAATATACTAGCGTAGATCAATACCCGCAGCAGGTTGCTGATCTAACGGGATATTTATATGATTCTCTGCCGCCGAGCCACCGTTTTGCGGCTTTGCATGCCTCTCCAATTATTGAGACTGCGCCGGAAATTTGGTTGTTGGGTTCTTCCTATGACAGTGCCCGAATCGCTGCTGATCAAGGGGCTGCTTTTGGTTTTGCGCAATTTTTTGGCAATGCGGATTGCGAGCAGGCTTTGCGGATTTATCGTGAGAATTTTAAGCCGTCGATTTTGAATGAGAAAGCACACTCGCTTGCAGCGATTATGGTGATTTGCGCGGATACGGAAGATGAGGCCAAACGTCTGGCTTCGAGTTCGGATTTGTTTTTCCTGTCACTAGGCCGCGGCGCATTGCTGCCATCTTTTCCTTCGGCTGAGACAGCAACGAATTATCCTTATACCCCGGGGGATCTGGCTTTGATCCAAGACCGCCAGCATAAACGGATCGTGGGTACACCGGAGCAAGTTAAAGCGCAAATGATCAAGCTTAACGAAGCTTATCAAGCTGATGAATTAATGGTGGTGTCACCGATTCATGATGTGGCCGCAAGAATCCACTCCTACCGGTTATTAGCTGAAGTATTCGACATGCAGGGCTAATCTTGTTGAATCACGCTTGGCGGGTTCCGCGAATAAATATTTGCGTTTTTCTGTTCTTGCCCTTACACTTAAACAAAAAATGGAGTGGTGAGATGAGCAAGAACAGAGTTTGGAATAAAGGTAAGCGCAATGGGGGCGGCGGACCGGCACCTGGAACGGGTTATAAAGAGAAGCTTGCTGAGGCTGCAAGGGCTGAAGGCAAAAATCCGGAGATTGATTACAATAACCCGATTAATCAAGTACGGCCAATGAAACGTGAGAATTGGGTCGAACGGCCTGTTCGCGTCGTACGGGAGCAACCTAAAACATAAATAAAAAACCTATTCGATCTACTGAAGATCAGAATAGGTTTTTTTAGTTTGTTTTAAGGCATAAGGCTTCTAACATAATGGAAGGCATCGTTCATCGTTTCATCAGTAAGCTGCTCTAATGAAATATCAACGCCCGGTTTTACACGATGAAGCTTTTCCAGAAATGATTTGGTTTGGAAAATACCTTCCCCTGAACGGACAGACTTCAGAATGCCGTCTTGTACGATAACATCCTTCAGATGTGCCAGAACAATGCGATCTCCGAAAGCTGCAAATGCCTCATCCAGGAATGCCTCTTGTGACTGAATGGCAGTTGGAGGAATCAAATTAACAGGATCAAAGACGACCCCTAAATTGCTCGACGGGACTTCTTCCAGAATACGCACCATTTTCTCCGTACTGGATAATGTATGCGTGAAAACAGGCTCAAGACCAATGTGAACGCCCCAACGCTCCGCTTCCTCCGCTAGTTCCTCAACGGTTTGCTTAAGAAGTTCCCAACCAATGGCTTCATAACGCTCGGGATCCTGCGTGAGATAAGTCGTCAAATCCGCCGTTTCCGTTGCGACGATGGACGTTCCGAGATCTCTGGCATAACGCAGATGCTCCTTGAATCTGTTGATTTCATGGCGACGCTGCTGCGGATCTGGATGAATCGGATTGATGTAGCAGCCGAGTACGCCGATACGGATACCAGCGCGCTGGAACTGTTCGCCAATATGATTGGCGAGTCCAGGGCTGAGCTTGCCCAAACTTGTGTCGATATCGCTGATGGCTTTGCTTAGAGCCAACTGCACGAAGTCAACGCCTCGTCCGCGCAGTTTCTCTGTTAATTGATTCAGTGGAAGATGACCGACCGTGTGAGCTAGCGTCCCGATGCCCATCTATCTCGCCATCCATCCGCCGTCCACGCATAATACGTGTCCGTTCATATAATCCGAAGCATTGGAGGACAAGAAGACAACAGGTCCTTTGAGATCTTCAGGGGAACCCCAACGGCCAGCAGGAATACGCTCTGTAATCGACTGTGTGCGTTTTTCATCCTTCAGGATCGGCGCAGTGTTGTTCGTTGTCATGTAACCAGGTGCGATGGCATTAACTTGAATGCCTTTGCCAGCCCATTCGTTCGCTAATGCTTTCGTAACACCAGCAATCGCGTGTTTACTAGCTGTGTAGCCAGGCACGTTAATGCCGCCTTGATAAGTCAGCATAGAAGCGATGTTGACGATTTTGCCGCTGCCGCGCTCAATCATGTGTCGGCCGATTAGCTGGCATAAGAAGAAAGCGGAGTTCAAGTTCAGGTCTATGACATCGTGCCAGTCTTCACGGGAATGGTCAACAGCCGGTGTACGACGAATGATTCCCGCGTTGTTCACAAGAATATCGATGCCGCCATAAATGCCGACAGCTCGGTTCACGACATCCTCCAGGATGTCTTCGTTGCTTAAATCCGCTGCGATCAGCTCAGCTTTACCGCCTAATGCGCGAATAGCTTCAACGGTTTGTACGCTTTCGGAAGAAGAGACGGCAATGACGTTAGCGCCTGCTTCAGCAAGCCCGATGGCCATTGCTTGACCCAGACCGCCGGAAGCTCCGGTTACGAAAGCTGTTTTTCCTGCTAAGTTAAAAAGTGTCATGAAACATACTCCTTTTCACTAGTGAGTGACGATTTGAATGCCGGCATCACGGTATTGTTTGGCCGTTTCTGCGGGCAGGTTACTGTCGGTGATAATCATGGCAACCTCTGACAAAGAGGCAAAAGTGCGCAGGGCGCATTGGCCGAATTTGTAGTGATCGGCGACGCCATAGACAGCTGCGCTGGATGCAATCAATGCACGTTTGTAGTCGGCATGATCGCTCGTATAAATCGTAAAGCCGTGCTGTAAATGAACGCCGGTCGCAGAAATGAACGATTTCTGAATGTTCAGCGAGCTCACATAGGCAACAGCTTCAGGCCCGGCAAGCATATTCCGTGTTCGGTACCCGCCAGGAACAACAAGCCGGATTTCTTCCTTATGAAGGAGCTCGGAAATAATGTATAAATCATTGGTCACGACAGTAAGCGGCTGATTGTCCAGCCGCCTAGCAATCTCAAGAGTTGTGCTGCCGCCGTCGAGGGCAATGATGTCTCGAGGCTGAATGTAGCGAAGGGCAATCGTCGCGATTTCCGATTTTTGATCGGCATGTTTGACGATCGGCTCCTTCGCCGAAAGAATGCCAAGCTGATCGCTTTGAGCGAGCATAGCGCCGCCATGAATGCGGACGAGCAGCCCTTTTTCCTCCAGCTTGGCCAAGTCTTCACGAATTGTTTTACCTGTTACGTCCAGTCGTTCACTAAGTTCGTTAACCGTGACTTCTTTCTGCGCCAGGAGTATTTCCATTATGGTTTCGTATCTGCGTAAAGGGTTCATCGATGATCATCACTTTCCAAAAGAGAGATTACCGATTATTTTAAATCTTTCATAGCCACGGCGTCCATATCGTCGAACATTTGATTTTCGCCAGCCATGCCCCAGATGAATGTATAGTTATTAGTGCCTACGCCGCTGTGAATCGACCAGCTTGGGGAAATGATCGCTTGCTCATTGCGCATAACAACGTGACGTGTTTGTTGCGGCTCGCCCATCATATGGAAAACAACCGCATCTTCCGGCATGTCGAAGTAGAAGTAAACTTCAGAACGGCGGTTATGTGTGTGTGAAGGCATTGTGTTCCACATGTTACCCGGTTTAAGAAGGGTCATACCCATAACTAGTTGACAGCTTTGAATGCCATCCAAGTGGATATATTTGTAGATTGTACGCTCATTGGATGTATTGATGCTGCCCAAATGTGCTGGAGTCGCTTCGCTAATTGCCGCTTTTACCGTTGGGTATGTTTTGTGAGCAGGCGTTGAGTTGAAGTAGTATTTAGCAGGATCAGCCGCATTTTCGCTGGCAAAAGTGATGTCTTTCGAACCTAGTCCGATGTAGATGCAATCTTTGGAATCCATGTTGTAAACGGTACCGTCAACCGTAATCGTCCCGCGTCCGCCAACGTTAATGATACCGATTTCGCGACGCTCCAAGAAATAATCAGCCGCCATTTCTTTTTTATCGGCTTGCAGCTGCAGGGAACCTGTAATCGGAAGAACGCCGCCAATGATAAAACGGTCAACGTGAGAGTAAACTAGTTTAATCTCGTTTGGAACAAATAAAGCGTTGATTTGAAACTCGGATTGTAAACGCTCTGTGTCAAATTGTTTAACTTCGTTCGGGTGTGATGCGTAACGGATATCCATGTAATAATCGCTCCTTGGAATGGTTTATTTGTGTTGATATGGGTTCATATAGGTTTAATTTACTCCAATAAGCCGGATTAAGCAAGTGTTTTCGAACGAGGTTACAATTCGTACCATCGAAGTGCATAAAGGAGCAAGATTAAGGAAAAAACAACCCTACAGGAGGTTATGTCAATGGATAAAAGTCATTATTTCGACCACGTCTGCAACGATACGATCCCGACGAAGCCAGAGGAAGAAAGTACGACGCCAACCGATTTGGTCAGTGAGGCGGTCGAGGAAATTATGGACAACATCAAAAGCGCCTTCTCGACGAACGAGCGGGATTAAAAAAAGAACGAAGCGGGTTGCTGCTTCGTTCTTTTTTTGGTTCACTGTGGGGGGCGATTGCCCCTCTCAAACACCCCTTGCGGCTGAGCCCAGCCGCAGAAGGGAACTGCAGGGTGCTATTTCTGCGAAATGCGCCTCTTTTAAAAGGAAGGGGAACTACGGTCCACTATTTCAAGGTATTTGGCGCAAATCCCGCCTAAAACTGTGAAATAGAGCCCTGTAGTTCCCCAGCAACAGCACTATCGCCGCTTTTCTGTGAAATAGCGACTTGCAGTTCCTCTAAGGCTGACTCAGCCACCTTAGCTCTGTAAGCAATACCCCTCACCCCCTGCTAGACATCCGCCACTGCACAGGCGTCATCCCAATAATGCGCTTAAACACAGTGGCAAAATGCTGGGAAGAGGCGTAGCCAAGCGAATTTGCGATCTCGGTAATGGTAGCGCTGCTCTCCGCGAGCAAGCTGCAAGCTTTTTTGATGCGCATCCGTTCGATATAACTCATGGGAGGCAGTCCCGTATACGACTGAAAAGTTCGAAAGAAGTGGGAGGGACTGACGCGGACAATGCCCGCCAATTCTTCCACATCCGGCCGCCATTCAGGCTCATCCTCGATGCGGCGGAGCAGCTGGTCGAATTGGCTGGCTAGATCGTCCGCAAGCGAAAACATACGCTCATTCGCCTGCACAATGGCAAGCAGCAGCCCCATAACCGCCTGGCGAACGGCGGTGGAGCGCATCGGGCTGCTGCTGTTTATTGCGTCGCCCAGCTGCCCGAAGCCTTGAATGGCTTGCAGGCCGATATGGCGAACTCGAGGAAGCATCTGCAAAGCGCTAGCGATGTTTTCGCTTTCTCCCAAAGGGAGTCGGAGCCAATCTTCCGTATGGGGTGGCGTGACGATGAACCACCAAAACCGGCTCGGTTCTATGACGTTGAAGCCACCGCGATGCAGCTCGCCAGGGCAAGTGTGAAAGACATCGCCTGCTTTGGTTTCATAGACTTGCCCGTCCAGCTCCCAGCTTGCTTTCCCGCGTTCTACCAGAACAAATTCATAGCCGTCATGTTGATGATAGGAGAGGGGGAGTGCCGATTTGATTTCATCGAAGCCGAAAAGGACCAACTCCGGAACATCAGGAATTAATTCTTGTAACTCGGCATCATAGGTCCAGCGGGGACTTTGTTTGGCAACCACAGGAAAGCCTCCTTTTTTGAACATGTTCTTATTTATCTTCTATGTTTCTCATACTACTCAGCAGGTCTATGAACGTCAATAACCGGCAGAACCCGTATGATGAAAGCAAGACGAAGAAGGAGGCATGTAACTATGACTATGCAGGCAGAAAGAACTTACAAAATTACTACGCAGGATAAGGAAATTTTCGATCGGGACGGCTATTGGATTTCACCGAAATTGCTGGATGATGGCCAGATTGAACGACTTCGTGAGGCGCACGAACGCATTTGGAGCGGTGATTATGATGGGGACGGGCTGCCGATGAACCATTATCGGCCAACTTCCAACCCTGACGCCCTGCGCAAGCTGGACAACGGTTGGTGGATTAATGATGAGGTTCGCCGCACCGTCACGGATCCGTTGATCGGGGAGCTGGCGGCAGACTTGCTGCAAACAGATGAAGTTCGACTGTGGCATGATCAGGTCATCTATAAGCCGGGTGTCGGTGACAAAGTGACGGCGGTAGGCAATGTGGGTTGGCATCAAGACTATGGCTACTGGCAGTGTTCCAGCAATCCCAACATGGTGACTGTCTGGATTGCACTTCAGGACACGGACCTGACCAATGGCGGGATGAAGACGATCGTAGGTTCGCATAAATGGGGGCTGATTCCGGATAGCGACACGTTTTTTAATCCCAACATGGAAGAGCTCCGGGACAAATACGCCGCCGGGCGCGATTGGGTGGAAGAGCCCTGCATTTTGAAGGCAGGGCAGGCTAGCTTTCATCACGGACTAACATTCCACGGGTCCGGTGCGAATACAACAGCGGAGCCTCGTTTGTCTATCGTAGCGCACTTGATGCCGGGTGGCACAAGCTATCGAGCAGGCGTTCAGCGGCATGACAATATCCGGCTGTTGGGGCCCCGCCCGCAGCAGGGTCAGATTTTTGCGAACGACTATTTTCCGGTTTTGTTCCAAAGATAAGTCAACCTCGTAACGCTACATTCTTGAAAACTCGATCCATCACGTTGCATAAAAGAGTCATCATCTCGTCGATTTCCGCTTTCGATACAATCAAAGCGGGTATCAACCGGATGGTACTCGGACCCGACGAGTTAATCAGCAAGCCGGCTTGCAGGCAAGCGGCTGCCAGTTCGGCGCCACGCGGTTCAGGAAGATCAAAAGCTAGCAATAATCCTTTTCCGCGGATATCGGTCACGCCGTACTGCTCCTTAAGACCATGCAGCTTTTGCAGCAAATAAGCTCCTTGCTCTGCGGCTTGCTGAGGAAGCTTGCGCTCAAGTACTTCCCCAACGACAGCAAGGCCAACGGCCATGGCAAGCGGTTGCCCGGTATAGGTGCCGCCTTGGTCGCCTGCTTCAAAAAGATTATACGCTTCTCTCGTAAGCATCGCTGATAACGGAAATCCGCCGCCAATCCCTTTGGCGAGTGTGAGCACATCAGGCATTACGCCGTAATGTTCGTAGGCGAACATGGTTCCAGTCCGGCCAATTCCGGTTTGCACTTCATCGAACATGAGCAAAATCCCCTGCTCATCGCATAGGGCGCGGAGTGCTTGAATGTAGGCGGGATCAGCTTCAAACACACCGCCTTCACCTTGGATTAGCTCAACGAATATAGCGCAAGTAAGCGGAGTAATCGCTAGTTTCATGGCTTCAATATCATTATAAGGCACCTTCACAAAGCCGGGCAGTTGCGGAGCAAACATATGCTCCCAGCCGGCTTTTCCTGTTGCCGCCGTAGTCGCCAACGAACGCCCGTGGAAGCTTCGCTTCGCTGTAATAATTTCGTAAGCGCCATTTTTACGGACAGCCCCGTATTTACGAGCAAGTTTAATCGCACTTTCATTGGCTTCCGCACCTGTGCTGCCAAAAAATACGCGCTCCAATCCCGATAGTCCCGTCAGCAGGCGGGCAAATTCAACCATCGGCTTATTAAAAAAGCCAGGACTCGCATTAACAAGCTTTCCAGACTGCTCCAGCAGCGCATCGCTGATGACTTTAGGCGAATGGCCCAAGCTGGTAACCGCCCACCCCCCGATAAAATCCAAATACTTTTTCCCGTTCGTATCCCAGAGATACATCCCCTCGCCGCGTTCCATAACGACCTGAGGTCGGTTGGCAATGAATAGAATCGAGGCATTCGCCTCAGCCAATAATTCATCTGTGCATGATTTTTCCTGTTTCACATAGACACATCCTTTATAATAAAAATAAGAAATAATGAATAATTATACGTAATATCGTATTTTTATTCAATCATAAAATTAGCAGGATTGTCCATTTTTATTTGGGCTAGGTATGCTCTGCTCCAGGGTGTATGCAATTGACTGCCAGACGATTTTCTTTTTATGAATAGGGGGTTACAATGACGATAGGAATGACAACGTTTTGTGGAAGGGAAAGATGACGTTTATGCCTGATAACGAATCGTTATTTCCGGCTCTCTTAATGGAATCGAACGGTCACCCGCATGTGATGGCGTACTATTTTAAACAATGGCAAGGCTTTGAAATGCCCTTTCATCGTCATGATGCCACTGAAATTATGTATACAATTCAAGGCTATTGCGAAATTGAGGTTCAAACTGAGCCGGCACATACCGAGAAGGTCGCGCTCAAAAAAGGCGAATTTATGATCATAAATGCCAACGTCCCCCATCGGTTGCTCGTCGATGCAGCTAATCCATGCAGAATGCTCAATGTAGAATTTCGATTTATTCCCAATAAAGGGGTATACCCCTCGATTCAGCAATTGGCTGGCGAAGATGATCTTCTGATCGCCTTATTGGCATCAGAAGCTCCCTATTTGGTGCTGCGGGATGGGGATGAAGTCTACCATATTATGAAAAGCTTGGTGCTGGAACTGGATAAAGCAGCGAATAAAAGCGACTTGATGGTTCAACTTTTGATCACACAACTGCTGATTCGTATTGCACGGCTTTGGCGTGAAACGGTCAATAGCGGTGAGGCGCAGAGTGAAAGATATGTGAAGATTTCGATGGAGTATTTGCATCAGAACTATGACCGGGATATTCAAGTGAAGGATATTGCCGGGGCTGTTAATTTGCATCCAGGGTATTTGCAGCGGATTTTCAAAGCTTTGACTGGACAGACATTAATGGCTTATTTAACGGGCATTCGGATGGAAAAGGCCAAGATGCTGCTCCTCGAAACGGATGTGCCGATTTCCGATATTTGTGAGTACATCGGCGTTGGAAGCCGGCAGTATTTTCATATGCTTTTCAAAGATTATACGGGTCTGACGCCTACCGATTTTCGTAAATCCATGTATGCGGAGAAACGAAACTATCCGAAAGAAGTTAGGATTTTTGACAAAAGTGAGACGAGGAAGTTAGAAATTTGATAACGGTTTCTCTTTCGTGCTTGATACAATGTGAAAGGTAGAGAACACGATAGAGAGGGCGATAAACATGTCATTTAAAGTGGCTTTTATTGGAGCAGGAAGTATTGGTTTTACACGCGGACTACTAAGGGATCTATTATCAGTTCCTGAGTTTAAAGATATTCAGGTCGCTTTTACAGACATTAACCAACATAATTTGGATATGGTAACTGAGCTGTGCCAAAGGGATATTGCGGAGAATGGTCTGAACATTAAAATTCAAGCAAGCACGGATCGCAGGGAAGCTTTGAAAGACGCAAAATACGTGTTATGTACGATTCGCGTCGGGGGGCTGGAAGCTTTTGCAACGGATGTCGATATCCCGCTCAAATATGGTGTTGACCAGTGCGTCGGGGATACGTTGTGCGCCGGAGGCATTATGTACGGCCAGCGCGGGATTTCGGAAATGCTGCGTATTTGCGGAGACATTCGCGACGTAGCTTCGCCGGATGTGCTGTTGCTAAATTATGCGAATCCGATGGCGATGCTGACATGGGCTTGCAATACGTACGGCGGTGTACGGACGATCGGGTTATGTCACGGCGTGCAGCACGGGCATAGTCAAATTGCTAACGTGTACGGTTTGAACAAATCAGAAGTCGATATTATCTGTGCAGGAATTAATCATCAAACTTGGTATATACAAGCTCGTCACCAAGGTAAGGATCTGACGCAAGGCCTGCTTGAAGCGTTCGAGAACCATCCGGAATATGCTCGTACGGAGAAAGTGCGCATCGACATGCTTCGTCGCTTCGGCTACTACAGCACAGAATCCAACGGGCATCTTAGCGAGTATGTGCCTTGGTACCGGAAACGCGCGAGCGAAATCCAGGATTGGATTGATCTGGGAAGCTGGATTAACGGGGAAACCGGCGGTTACCTGCGCGTATGTACGGAAGGGCGGAACTGGTTTGAGACGGATTTCCCGAACTGGATGAAGGATAAGGCAATGGAGTACAAAGCGGAGAAGCGCAGTGAAGAGCACGGCTCCTATATCATCGAGGGACTTGAAACCGGCCGTGTATATCGTGGACATTTCAACCTGGTGAATAACGGCGTCATCTCGAATCTGCCAAACGATGCGATTATTGAAGCACCGGGTTATGTGGATGGCAACGGCATTTCGATGCCGCATGTAGGCGATCTGCCATTAGGCCCTGCTGCCGTATGTAATGTCAGCATTTCTGTGCAGCGTCTGGCTGTAGAAGCGGCTGTGCATGGGGACGATAAACTGCTTCGTCAAGCGTTTATGATGGATCCTCTCGTTGGAGCTGTCTGCAATCCGAAAGAAATTTGGCAAATGGTGGATGAGATGTTGGTTGCCCAAGAGAAATGGCTGCCGCAGTACGGATCTGCCATTGAAGAAGCCAAAAACCGCCTTGCTGCTGGCAATCTCATTCCTACTCGAGACTATGAAGGCGCAGCGCGCTTGAAGGTGAAAACAGTGGAAGAAATGAAGCAGGACCGGCAAGCCGCTAACAAAAATGCGGGCGAAGCAGACAAAGGGAAAGACCGTGCGGCTGTTTCATCCTAATAGGAAACGTAATGTTCGTTTATTTTCAAGTATGTTCATTTTGGTTCTTTTCGGTTATAATTAGTTTTGTAAGTGAAGGGCCGCTTGCGGCCCTTTTTTATTTTTCTAGGATCGTTCAAATGGGAGAGGGGAAAGTTAGATGTCGAATATTGGCGTGTGGGAACCGGCTGAACCGGGCGTGAAACGCTGCATTTTGAAAGCTGAAGTCGGGTTAATGATGATGGAGGTTCACTTTGAGCCAGGAGCCGTAGGATATCAGCACAGCCACGTGCATGAACAAATGTCCTATTGCCTAAAAGGCAAAATTGAGTTTACGATAGATGGTGTTGTGACGGTCATCGAACAAGGGCAAACGGTTTACATACCTAGCGGAGCGCAGCATGGCGTAACAGCTTTGGAAGCATCTGCTTTGCTGGATGTATTTACACCGATTCGTGAAGATCTTGTGAAACGTTAACCAGTTGCTCTTGCAACTGGTTTTCTTTCTTAACAACATGAATGCGTTTACATTGATGTGCGGGAGGAGGCAATTATGGGTAGAAAAAGCCGCCGGGCTTGGACGTGGTTTTATAGGAGTCTATTTTTGCGCGATCGGCCGTTGACCGTCAAACTGCTTGTCTATTCCGCTATGTTGGTCGTTATTCCGCTTGTTATCGTTGGGCTCATCTCGTATCAGAAGTCGTCGGAAGTGCTGCGCGAGGAAGCGAGTTTAAGCAACGAACAAATCATTGAGCAAGTGAAGCTGCATATCGAATATTACATTCGGGATTTCGAAATCGACTCCATCCGGATGCAAAATCATCCCTCGATGCAGCAGTTTCTTCGTATGACGAGTGAGCAGGAAGTGCGGGATTCGGGCATTCGCGAGCCGATGATGCAGCTTCTGAAAGATACGGCCTACTCCCGCTCGGACATTTCCCGGATCATGCTGATTATGGAAAATCAAACGGTGCTCGACACGAGTATGGATAAAAATGTGACACCGGCGCTGCAGCTTATCGAGGAGCCATGGTTTGCCAGCGTGCCGTCCAACAGCGACATTATGCTCATTATCCGTCCGCCTTCGGAGCGGTATGAGCTGGAAGATGTGCCAGTCCTCTCAATCGTGAAGCGATTGGTCAGTCCCAATACCTTAGAACCTGTGGCCACTCTTATCATGGAAGTGAATTTCAAACGTATTCAAGAAATTGCCGAACGTGTAACGATTGGCAGGACAGGGTATTTATCAATTCTAGACCCAAAAGGAAGGTATATTTATTCCCCGGAGTACGCGGATATTGGCCACTTGGCGGCGTGGGATCAGTTGGACTATATTTTGCAGCAGGAGAGCGGCTCCTATCAGTCGTTAACCGGCGATAAGCCCTTTTATACGTTTAGCCGATCGTCCTATTTGAATTGGCGGCTGGTAACGACCATCCCTGAGCATGAATTGACGCACGGAACACAATATATTCGGCAAACCATTTGGTGGACTGTAGCTGCGACACTTGTTATCGCTTATCTAATCGGGATCGGCTTTGCGACAAGCATCGTTCGGCCGGTCCGGGCTCTGCAATATTTTATGAAACGGGTAAAAGAAGGAGATTTTCAAGCTCGGGTGGACATCGAATCGAAGGATGAGATCGGACAACTGACGAATGATTTTAATAAAATGGTGGAAAAGCTGCAAATCTTACTCGATGAGATTTATTACTCCCAGCTGCGGGAGAAGGATCTTCAGCTTCGCCAGAAGGAAACCGAGCTTAAGGTGCTCCAATCCCAAGTGAATCCTCACTTTCTTATGAATGCTTTGGAAACGGTGCGGGGGATGGCGCTGGAAAAAGATATGACCGACATTTCGGTGTTAGTCGCCTCCTTGGCGAGGCTGCTGCGCTACAATTTGAATCATGCGGGTGCTACGAGCTCTGTGCAGCAGGAAATTCATATTTGTGAGATGTATTTGCGGATACAGCAGTACCGTTTTGAAGAGAAGCTTAGTTACGAGTTTCAAATCCCGCATTGGGTGGAAAATCAGTTGATTGCGAAGTTTGCGCTGCAGCCCTTAGTGGAAAATTGCGTGATCCACGGCATCGAGACGAGCGACCGTCAGGTTCATATTACTATTTCCGCTAAAAAGCTGGATGAGCAGCAATT
The DNA here is from genome assembly GCF_009757995.1 of Paenibacillus anseongensis. Lineage (NCBI taxonomy): Bacteria > Bacillati > Bacillota > Bacilli > Caryophanales > Paenibacillaceae > Paenibacillus > Paenibacillus anseongensis. The sequence continues at coordinate 1,266,964 of NZ_WSEM01000016.1, read as the reverse complement.
CGTCATCGAGATCCAAGATACCGGGACGGGGATTCCGGCAGAAAGGCTGCGTGCTTTACAGCTCGATTTGCTGCAAAAGGATATGGTTGCAGCCGTTTCACAGATAGGAATCGTGAATGTGCATCGGCGCATCGCCTATTTATTCGGTGAAGCTTACGGGTTAGAGCTGGAAAGCCGTGCAGGCGCAGGAACGACCGTTAGCTTGAAATTGCCGCTGGGACTTGGGCTGCGGGAAGGAGCGTAGGGACATGTACAAAATCATTCTCGTCGACGATGAAAAATGGGTTCGGGTTGTGCTGCGCAAGGCTGTGGAGCAAACGAAACTTCCCGTTACGATTGTGCAGGAATGCGCTAACGGCCTAGAAGCTTTGGATGCGGTGCAGAAGCATGCGGCGGATCTGGTGATTTCGGATGTGAAAATGCCGATTATGGACGGCATCGGTTTGGCTGAGCAGATGGCGGCGATGACAGCAAATCTGGTGCTTGTGAGCGGTTATGACGACTTTCAATTTGCACAGAAAGCGATTCGCTACGGGGTCAAAGATTACTTGCTGAAGCCGGTAGAAATGGAAGCGATGGCGGATTGTTTGGGGCGATGGATACAAGGCAAAGCCATGTTGAAGGAGGCGTCGGGAGGGACGGAAAGTTCACTCGAAACGGCCGAAATGTCAGTCATTGAGCAAGTGCAGCAGTTTGTAGCAGCTAACTTAGCGAAGGAAATTACATTAACCGATGCGGCAGCTCTGGTTCATCTGAATCCCAGCTACTTGAGCCAGCTGTTTAAGCAGCAAACGGGCGGCAAGTTTGTTGACTATGTCATCCTCATGAGAATGGAAGAGGCGAAGCGGCTGCTTATCAAAACAGCTTTGCGCGTATCTGAGATCGCCGAGAGGTTGGGTTATGGCGATATTGCTTATTTTAGCAATACGTTTAAAAAGCTGACGGGAAGCTCTCCTCTGGAATATCGGAAAAGTGGAGGGAAGCTGCAAGAACCAAAAGGAACCTGAGCTGAGCTCAGGTTCCTTTTGGTTTGTTATCATTTTCTCGCCTTTTCAATAGCTTCCAACGTTTCTTTATACTCTGCGCGGTACTTCTCGATAACTGGCTTCACCGCGTCCTGCCATGGCTTGAGATCAGAGACATCGGTGATCGTGACCCCAGCCGCTTTAACTTTGGCCTCGGAGTCTTTTTCGAATTTATCCCATTCGGCTTTCTGGGTTTTGACGGATTCGAGGGCTGCTTTTTTGATCAACGCTTTGTCGTCATTGCTCAGTTTATCCCAAGCTACTTTGGAGATTAAAAGCACTTCCGGCACACGCTGATGCTGGTCAAGAATGAGATTTTTCGCCTGCTGAAAATGGTTGGATGAGAAGTAACTCGGATAGTTGTTCTCTGCGGCATCAATGACGCCTGTTTGCAGGGCGTTGAACACATCTCCGTATGGCATAGGCGTTGCATTCGCACCTAGCGCATTCATGAGATCGATGTTCACTTTGTTTTGAATCACGCGGATTTTAAGTCCTTTCAGATCGGCAATGCTTTTGATCGGCTTTTTGGAGTAGAAATGACGCGCTCCGGAGCTGTAGTAGGCTAGCCCTTTCATACGCGAGGATTCCAAACTGTCCAGCAGCTTTGTGCCTTGTTCACTCTCTAGAAACTTCCATTGGTGATTGTCATTGTCGAAAATATAAGGCAGACTGAACACTTCATATTGTTTGTTGAAGCCGCCAAGCGCTCCAGTGCTGACGCGAGTGAACTCAATCGCACCCAATTGCACCTGTTCGATAACAGCTTTCTCTTCACCGAGCTGGGAAGCTGGGAAGACGTCGATTTTGATGCGGCCATCGGAGGCTTGATTCACGAGTTCGGCGAATTTTTTATCGCCAAGCGTTGTCGGATAGTCGGCGGGATGTGTTTCAGCCAGACGAAAAGTCAGTTTCGGACCTTCCGCTTTTTTGGCTGCTGCAGGGCTGGCTGCTCCCGGAGCCGTTGTCGAACTGCCGGTTGTCGGAGTGCTTCCCCCGCCGCAAGCGACTAGCAGCAAACTTGCACCGAGCATCGTGCTAAGTGCGGTTATATATGATTTTTTCATTTTCATATTGGTGATCCCCTTTTTCATAAAATTAGTTGGTCATTTCATAAGATTTGGCAGCCACATCACAAGGCCAGGGATATAAGTCAGGATCATGAGCACGACGCACATGACATAGAAGAAGGGCATCATGGCTTTGGTGCCTTCCGAAATGGAGATATTGCCGATGGCGGAGCCGACGAATAAAACGGTTCCAACAGGAGGCGTCAACAATCCGATGCCTAAGTTTAACATCATAATGATGCCGAAGTGAACAGGGTCCATCCCAAGCGCGGTGACGACAGGCAGCAGAATCGGCGTCATGATCAGGATGAGCGGAGCCATATCCATAGGTGCGCCAAGCAAGAGCAGCAAAACGTTGATGATCAGTAGAATAATGATGGGGCTGTCGGTGATGCCAAGCATCCAATCCGTCAGCATGCCGGGAACTTTGAGGAAAGCGAGCACATAACTGAAGGTAGCGGAGGCGGCAATGAGGAAAAGCACCATCGCGACGGTTCGGAACGTGCGTTTCAGAATGACCCACATGCGGCTGATCGGAATATCCCGGTATACGAGAAAGGTGAGGATAAAAGCGTACAAACACGCTAACGCGCCGCTTTCTGTAGCCGTGAACCAACCGGTGAAGATACCACCAAGAATGATGACCGCTGTTAAAAGAGAGAGAAGGCCGTCGCGCACAATTTTGGGAATGTCCCGCAGGGGAACGGCCTCGCTTTTGGTATAGCCGCGTTTAATGGAGATGAAATAGCTTGTGATCATAAGCGATACGCAGAGGATCAAGCCAGGAACGATGCCCGCGAGAAAAAGCGAAGCAATCGAGATCCCGCCTCCAGCTGCCAGAGAATACAGCACGAGATTATGGCTTGGCGGAACGACGACGCCTTGAATGGCGGCGGAGACGGTGACGCCTACGGCATAGTCGGTGTCATAGCCTTTTTTCTTCATCATGGGAATCATGACGGAGCCGATCGAGGAAACATCCGCAATGGCGGAGCCGGAAATGTTCCCGAAGAACATGCAGGCAACGCAGTTGACCATGGCTAAGCCCCCGCGAATACCGCCTACGAGAACTTGGGCGAGATTGATGAGGCGTAAGGCCATCTGGCCTTCGCTCATGATTTGGCCGGCCAGGATGAAGAACGGGATGGTCAGAAGCGAATAAGAATTCATCCCTTGAATCATCGTCTGGCCAACGGTTGCCAGCGGCACTTTCAAATAAAGCAAAGTGAGCAGCGATGAACCGGCTAAAGCTAGCGAGATCGGAAAGCGCAGGATGATCAGGAGGACGAAGACGACGCAAAGAATGAGTATGGCAATGGTCGGATCCATTAGTGATTGCCTCCTTCTTGAAGATTGACATGCCGCTTCGTTTCGATCCCGAACAGTTGCAGCAGCGCATAAGCACAGGTCATAACGCCAGTGATCGGCATGATAACATAGAGAGTGCTGTTTGGCAGGCCGGTGGCGGGCAGTTCGGATTCATTCATCATGACAGTGAAATCCCAGCCATAGAACACCAGATAGATTCCGAAGGCGAGGATGACCAATTCGATCACTTTATCCAGTGCTTTGTTGATGGATGCTGGAAGCTTGTGCGTGAAGGAATCAATGCCGAGATGAAGCTTTTCTCGAAAGCCGATCGCAATGCCCATGAAAGAGAACCAAATGAGCAGCAGCATGGTCACTTCTTCGGACCAGAAGAAAACGAAATCGAACAGCTTGCGCGTCATCACCTGGACAGTAACGATAATAATCATGCTGAGCAAGCCGATCAGTGCGGCTGATTCGATGAAAGTATCGATGCCTAGTGCTATTTTGCGAAGTAACCGCATCGTTAAGCGACCTCCCTTCTTTTATTTTGTAAGTGCTTTCATTTGGGTTGACTTAAGTATAGCGTCCCAGCGTTTGGGCTGGTACGCCATTGCTTTTAGGTTTTTTTGTAGTTTTTTTAGGAGATTGGGGGAGGACAAGAAGTGAGGAGTTGTCAAGTGGAGTGATAGGAGGAGTGTGTAGAGAAGTGATGGGATGAGTGTGAAGTGCAAGTGAGAAGCGGGATGGGGAGCAGGGTGAGTAGAGTAGCAGTGGTGTAGAGTGAAGAGGGGAATGTGTAGAGTAGCAAGAGAGTGCTGAGGAGAAGAGTGAGTAAAGTAGTTGCGGCGCAGAGTGAGGAAGGGAATGAGTAGAGTAGCGAGAAGCGGGTTGGGGAGTAGAGTGAGTAGAGTTGTAGTGGCGCAGAGTGAAGAGAGGAATGTGTAGGGTAGCAAAAGGAGGGTTGAGGAGTAGAGTGAGTAAAGTAGCAGTGGTGTAGAGTGAAGAGAGGAATGTGTAGAGTAGCAAAAGGAGGGTTGAGGGTAGAGTGAGTAAAGTAACAGTGGTGTAGAGTGAAGAGTGGAATTTGTAGAATAGCAAGAGGAGGGTTGAGGAGTAGAGTGAGTAAAGTAGTTGTGGCGAAGAGTGAGGAGGGGAAAGAGTAGAGTAGTGAGAGGAGAGTTGAGGGTAGAGTGAGTAAAGTAGCAGTGGTGTAGAGTGAGGAGGGGAATGAGTAGAATAGTGAGAAGAGAGTTGAGGAGTAGAGTGAGTAAACTAGTTGTGGCGCAGAATGAGGAGGGGAAAGAGTAGAGTAGTGAAAAGAGAAGTGAGGTGGAGAGGTGGCCATGCAGTGGAGTAAAGGCAGTGCTCCTTAGTGCCGTACTGCACTACATTGCAGTTTGTACAACCAAATGGGAGTCTAACTGGCTTTTTACTCGTCTATGTTGTAGTTTATACAACCATTTCGCATGAAATGGGCACTTTTTATCATTTCGGGTTCAAATGATTGTATTTTGTGCAATGAAGATGAGATTGCAGCGTAAAAAGCGTCTGTATGTTGTAAAAAATACAACGGGGGATGGCTTAATGTGTTCATCAGGGTGGAGGTGATGTGCAACGCTAGATAAAGCGGACGTACGGCTCATTACTCATTCGCCTACATTTACTCAGCTACTCTCCTTGACTTCTACTCAACTGCACTTCTACACTCCTACTCAATATTACTCCTACTCTACACACTACTCTTTCTCTACACATTACTCTTTCTCTGCACATTACTCTTTCTCTACACATTACTCTTTCTCTACACACTACTCTTTCTCTACACTACTCTTTCTCTATACACTACTCCTTCTCTACACACTACTCCTTCGCTACACATTACTCCTACTCACCTTACTCCAACACTGCTACACTTCAACCCCCTCACTACTCTCACCCCCATAACCTCATTGGACAAATTCCAATGAAAGCAGCCTCTAACAGCGAAAATCCCACTTTTCATTGGACAAATTCCAATGCGAGGTCTAATTTCAGCGCTATTTGAGGTGAATTTCACAAGCTCGATTGGATTTCATCCAATCAACCGGCGCATTGTGTGGCGAAATTGCAGTTTTCATTGGATTTCATCCAACGAACTGCTTCGCCAGCATGAGATCCCAACAGCATCCGGATGCTAAAGTGCTCTCATACCGCCAATCATCCATCCGCTTTGAATCGGTACCCCGCAGCTCACACAAACTGCAACCCCATATACACGGCCACGCCCCATATCATGCAAGCCGACACTTTATTTAATCTCGTAATAAAACGCCCGCTTGTATCGTGTTTACCAATGAGCCGCCCTGCAAAGGCTAATCCAAAAAACCACAGCCATGACACGCACACGATGCTGATCATGAACACCCATTTTTCTCCGCCGGCATAGTTCAATGAATTGGTGCCAATAACGCCAATCGTATCTAAAATAGCGTGAGGATTCAGTAAGGAGACGGAAGCCGCGAACAGAATTTGTTTTTTCGGCCGGCGCACCTCCTCCGCTTGCTGGGTGGATGAAGCAGTACTCGGCTTACTACGCCAAAGCACCCAGCCCATATAGAGCAGGAAGACGCAGCCGATTCCATACAATGCCGCTTGCAGCCACGAAAAAGTTAGCACGATAAGGGAAACTCCGAATACCGCTGCGAGAATAAGGATGGTATCACAGAGGGAAGCTGTGAGAATAACGGGCAATGCCCCAAGGAAAGTGCGCTGGCTGGCGCCTTGATTAAACACGAATACATTTTGCACCCCAACCGGTAAAATAAGTCCAAAGCCCAAAACAACCGCATGTAATATCGTTTGAAACAAAATCATCACTCCAATCTAGCTGTCGAATTCTTACTTAGTATAGAGGAATTTTGATATTTGTCTCCGTCCAAATGGATGGCATCGAGCCCAACCAAATGATATAGTGGAGCTGTAAGGAAGGAGGAAACGATGGATTGGCGACCTGATTTATCATCTGAAACTCCGTTATATCAACAGATTAAAGATTTTATTATCCATAAAATATCGCTGGGTGAATGGGCGGTGGGGACCAAAATTCCATCACAGCGAGCTTTGGCTGAGGATTTTGGCGTGAACCGCAGCACGGTGGTCACGGCGATCAGCGATCTAATCGCTGATGGGCTATTGGAGGGCAACACCAAAGGCGGAACAAGAGTTATTAATAACTCTTGGAACCTGTTAACGGCTTCTCCTCCTCCAGACTGGAGCTCGTATGTACAAGCTGGAGCACACTATCCCAACCAGCCGACGATTCAGCACATTAATCGGGCGGAATTTCAAGAAGGTATCATTCGGCTTGGAACCGGGGAGCTTTCGCCGGATTTGCTGCCATCGGAGCGGATGAAGGAGATTTTCGCCGAAAGCTCGACGAATTCGTTCCTCTTAGGATATGAAGAGCCGAAGGGGAATCTTTATTTGCGCAAACAGCTGGCAGCTTACCTGCAAGGCATTGGCGTCCATACTTCGCCATCGAACATCCTAATCGTCTCTGGGGCTCTTCAAGCGTTACAGCTCATTTCAATCGGGCTGCTGCCGCGAGGTTCTTCGATTCTTTTAGAAAAGCCGTCCTACTTGTATTCTGTCCATGTTTTTCAGTCGAACCATATTAAGCTTGTAGGGTTGCCCATGGATGAGGATGGCCTGCTTACGAACCAGATTGCGCGTCACAAAAAGGGATACAATGCTTCGCTGCTCTACACAATTCCTACTTTTCAAAATCCAACCGGCATTTTGATGCCCGAGGTAAGGCGCCAGATGCTAATGAATGCTTGCGCGGACGAAGGTCTCCCGATTATTGAGGATGACGCGTACAGGGAGCTATGGTTTGATGAACCGCCTCCTTTACCTCTGAAAGCGAGGGACCCGCACGCATTGGTTCTGTATTTGGGGACGTTGTCCAAGACTTTAAGTCCAGGGCTTCGCATTGGTTGGGTGATTGCTCCGGAACCTGTTATCGAACGATTAGCGGATATTAAAATGCAGAATGACTACGGTTCGAGCTCTGTCTCTCAATGGGCTGCAGCGGAGTGGCTGGGAAGAGGGTTGTATCAGGAGCATCTTCTCAAGATCAGAGTACAGCTAAAGTTGAGAAGGGATAGGACAGTGGAGCTGCTCCAAGTTTTTTTCACTGGGATCGCCACTTGGTCAGTTCCGAAGGGAGGCTTCTACATTTGGGTACAGCTTACAGTCGATGTTCCGATGCAAATCCTGTTCGAGCGAGCTTTCAAAGAGGGTGTTTTGTTAAATCCGGGTTCGATTTATAATCGACATACAGGCAACTATTTGCGAATTTCGTACGCCTATGCCAAGCTGCATGAGCTTGAGTGGGGAATTGAGCGAGTAGCGATTTTAATTCGAGATTTGGTTGGGAAAAAAAGATTGGAAAGGTGAGTGAGGAATGTCAACGAATGACACGCGGACGAATCAAGAAGACGAGCAATCTGACTTGCCTAAGCTTTCAAATCCTGCCCTTCGTGCACTCACAGGTGCCGGATATCACAAGCTTGAACAACTTAGCAATACAACCGAGAAAGAGATTATGAAGCTGCATGGCATGGGACCGAAATCGCTGGATCCTCTTCGCCGTGCACTTGCCGAGAAGGGACTGACATTTGCAGATGAATCTTGAGAGCAGTAATCCCAAGCGAACTGCCGCCGAAAAAGCAGTAGAGTATATTCAGGATGGTATGACAGTAGGCTTAGGCACAGGCTCTACAGCTTATTGGGCTATTCAACAAATTGGAAAGCGAGTTCTGAGCGGGCTGCAAATTAAGGCAGTGGCAACTTCCGTACAATCCGAGAACTTGGCTAAAGAGCTTGGAATTCCCTTGATTCCTTTTTCTGAAGTAGATGAAATAGATATAACGATTGATGGCGCTGACGAAGTAGACGGTGCGTGGAATCTGGTCAAAGGCGGCGGCGGTGCGCTGCTCCGTGAGAAAATCATAGCTTCATCCAGCAAACAGCTTATTGTCGTTGTTGATGAAAGCAAGGTTGTTGACCAGTTGGGGAAATTCCATTTGCCAGTTGAGGTAGTGAAGTTTGCTTATGAGCTCACGCGTAACAAGCTTAGCGCGCTTGGATGCGAACCAAAGATGAGAATGATCGATCAGCAGCCTTTTACGACGGATAATGGCAACTATATTCTGGATTGTGATTTTAAGCAGATTAAAAGACCAAGTGAATGTCATGATGCCATTAATCGTATTCCGGGTGTCGTCGATAATGGGTTGTTTATTAAGATGGCTGCAAGAGTCATCGTTGGTTATCAAGACGGATCTGTGGAAGAGCTGAAGCTTGTCTAATAACTAGGAATGGTGGGAGCTGGGAGATGTTGTTGAACAAAGCAGTTTGTGTAACCGGAACGGACAGAGGGATTGGACTTGCAATTACTGAAGCTTTACTTCATCAGGGATACACCGTTTTTGCTGGCGGCATTCTGGGCAATAACGAGGAGTTGACCAAACTTGGAGCTCAATTTCCTGATCAACTGCACGTTTTCAAATTGGATGTGGGATCTGACGAAAGTGTCAAGGAAGCCGCTCGTTATATTAAAAGCAGGTCCAATCAATTGGAGTTTTTGATCAACAATGCCGCCATCCTCGGCGATACGGTGAAGACAATCGAAGATGACCTTGATTTCGAAGAGATTCAGCGAGTGTATAATGTGTCAGCGCTTGGCGCTATTCGCATGGCCAATAGCTTACTTGAGCCGATCATGAATGGCGGCAAGCTGATTGTTAACATATCCTCCGAAGCGGGCAGCATTGCGAACAGCCATCGGGATGCATGGTTCGGTTACTGTATGGCCAAGTCGGCTCTGAACATGGGGTCCACGGTCATTCATAATAAAATCCGCAAAGAAGGCGGGCGCGTCCTCCTAATCCACCCAGGCTGGGTCAAATCATATATGAGTGGCGAATGGAATCCGGCTGGCACCTATACATCGGAAGAAGCCGCCGCGAATATTTTGAATCGGATTGAAGAGCACAAGGACAAGCTTAACGCATTGCCGCTTTATATCGAAGCCGACAGCGGAAAAGAGCTGCCTTGGTAAATGGGAGGAGAAGGACGAATGAGCGAGATCAAAGTTATGCTGATCGGCGATAACACGGATGCTCCTTGGCATCCACTGGAGCCTACCAGGCAGCAGCTTGCGGCCATTCTTGGCGACGAGTTTGCGCTAACCGCTACGGAAGACTATCAAGTCTTGTCGGAGCTGGATCACAACCAGTTTCCTCTGTGTATTTCCTATACGGATTGTTGGAAGCGTGACCTATCGCAGCAGCAAACCGCGGGACTGCTGCGCTATGTCGCAGGAGGAGGCAGCCTGCTAGTTATCCATAATGGTATTTCACTTCAGCGGAGCTATGAGCTGCTGCAGATGATCGGCGCCAAGTTTACGGGACATCCTCCCTATCAGCCTCTAGTTTATTATAGATCAGCAGCCGAGCATCCTTTACTGGAAGGTGTCGAGAACTTCAATTTGGACGAAGAGCCGTACTTGTTCGAATTTGATCCTTTTACGAAAAAAACGGTATTTATGGAGTTTGAATTTGAAGGGAAACGGTACCCCGCGGCATGGGAGCACGTTTACGGTCTTGGGAAGGTTGTGTATCTGCAGCCAGGGCATCATGCCCCTTCTTTTCAGCCAGAAGCCTACCGACGTCTTGTGCTAAACAGCGCACGTTGGTTGAGCAGGCAAGTGTAGAATAAAGCTGTTTTTTTCCATATACTCCCTAATGGGGATGTGTGCTACAATAGGCCAAAAGAGTCGTTAAAGGAGTGAGGATTTTGGAACATTTCTTATTCAGGCAGTTGGCATTCGTTAGAAATCAAGTTCTTCAAGCAGTTGAAGGGATTTCGGAAGAGACGGCGGACCAGATTCCGAATGGATTCCGCAATTCAATCCGTTGGCAGTTGGGACATATTTATGTCGTCATGGAAAGGTACGCTTTTCAATACATGGATCTTCCTGTTCAACTACCACAGGGGTTCAAGGAGCAATTTGAATACAAGACATCTCCTTTAACTACGCCAGCGGACATTGTCGTTCCTACTCTCTCAGAGTTGAAATTTCTCCTTAAAAATCAGATTGAGAGAATTAGCAGTGAACTGGGTGACCGGCTGCAAGACAACGTGACGCCTTATACAACTTCGGCAGGGATGAAACTCGAATCCTTAGAGCAGTTCCTCAGCTTTAATTTATATCATGAAGGCATGCATTTTAGTGTCATTAAAATTTACAAGGTATTATTATCCCAATAAATTATTTCACGAAATGAGATTTTGACGAATGGAGGAGATCCTCAAGTGATGAGGTTCAACAAGTTCGCAAGGCCTCCCTGCTAAGACGTAACGTTTCGTTGTTCACGAGCACCCCCGATCCGGTTGAGTTCATCTACCCAATCAGATTTCGGAGAGGAGCTCCATATGAACAACATAAGCAACATACGCGTGCTGTTTGCGCTTCGCTTTTTTTCCAGTCTCATCCCTGCTTATGTCATTGAGAGATTGTACTGGGAGGAGCGGGGCATGACCATTCAGATGGTCGTGTATACGGAAATTATTTTTGCACTGACCATCGTGCTGCTAGAAGTCCCAACAGGTGTTATAGCGGACAAATGGGGCAGGAAAAAAATGCTCGTTCTAAGCGCACTGCTGGGCTGCTGCGAGTTTCTGATTCTGATCGTGGCGACAGAGTTCTGGCATTTTGCGCTCGTCGTCTTCTTGGGGGGCATCGCTCGTTCGGCAAGCAGCGGATCGGAGAACGCTTTGTTGTATGATACATTAATGCAGCAGGGGAAAGGTTCCCATTTCGAAAAGCTGTTAGGACGATTGAACGCCTGTGATTTGCTCTCGGCTATTCTTGCAGCACTTTGCGGGAGCTTGCTCGCTGGTAAATTCGGTCTAGAGCTGAACTACTGGCTATCGCTTCTCAGTTCGGGTATTGCCCTAATGCTAGCATTCCTGCTGATTGAGCCGCAGAAATGTGCGGATGTCACGGATGCAGAGGAAGCTATTCCTTTTAAAACGTATGTCACGGCATCGTTGCGTTTTTTTAGAAAAAATCCCAATGTCTCGTTGGTCATGCTTTCCGGTATGGTCACGGGTGCTTCAATGAGCTATGTGGGAGAATTTTGGCAGTTGTATGCGAGCCGTTTAGAGACGCCTGTCTACTTTTTCGGAGTACTGTCTTCGGTTATCATGCTTTTGCAGCTGCCTGGCAATCTGCTGTCCTATGCGCTTTTGCGGCGATTCACCTACAAGAGGCTGATTGTCTGTATTACAGCGATGAACGCGGTCGGATTCCTCTGTGTTTCTTTTTGCCATGATTTCATCGGGTTGGCAGCCATGCTCATCATCTGCCTGTTCTCTGGCGTTATGCAGCCGCTTGCCTCCGGATATTTGCATCACCGCATAGAATCGAACATGAGGGCAACCATCGATTCCTTTCAATCGTTGGGCGAGAATGTGTTGAGCACGTTCGCGGGTTTTGGTTTTGGCTATTTCGCAGCGCGTTATGATGTATTTGGCGGATATGGGTTTATTGCTCTGCTTTGTTTTGCTTCTTTTGTTTGGTTTGTATATGCATCTCGTAGTATCAAACAAATGTAAAAGCGAAAAAACGGAAGTCCTCGTGACTTCTTTTTTTTGTTTATTTTTATTTTGAGGGGGATGAGCATTGACGGGACAGACATAGCGCGGTAAAGTAAAAGTAATCGGTTATCCAATAAATGGGGAGAGGGTGTAACGCATGACCACTAGCGGGAAGTTCGCATGGACATGGACGATTCGGGAGGAAGATCTGGAGGAATACGTCCGAATGCATTTGGCGCCTTGGCCAGAAATTATGGAAGAACACAGCAAAGCAGGAATCAGGGATTACTCCATCTTCCAAAATGGCAATCAATTCTTCTATTGCTTTTTATGCGACGACTTGGAAGCCGCTTTTGCTTACTTGGCTGAGAGTGAGGCTTGCAATCGATGGAACGCAATTACGAGCAAAATGGTCGTAGGCTCCTTCGACTTCCGTGAAGCCGTACCGATTCAACCGATGCGCGAAGTTTTTTATTTGGCATAATACATAAATTACGAAAAGGCTGTCCCAGAAGTCATGAAAATGACGGAGGGATAGCCTTTTTTTATGGACTCAGCAGCCGCTATTTTGCCAAATTCAGCTGGTTTTGAGGTGCTAACGGACTGAGGCCGCGTTATTGTTCAAGCTGGTGGGCGCCTTCCCCTTACGAAGATTTCGCTTGTTGGATGACAGCTTCGACGTAGGCTCTGAGCGTTTTAATAAAAGTACGCATCGCATATCCGACATACCTGTCACTGCGGTAGATAAGACAAATGTCCTGGGAAGGTGTAGGCTGCCTCAGGCTAACCACTTTTATCTCTTTGTTTGGAAGGGTATCAAGCAGCAGGCGTGGCAGCACACTGGCGCCAATTCCACTCTGCACCATTTGGAGGAGGGAGGATAATGTTGTAGTCACCATATGCGGCTGCAGAGTAAACCCTTTCTCCATGCAGAAGCGGTCAATCAGCTTACGGCATTGATGGTCGGGAGGAAACATGACCATTTTTAAGTCATTCAGCCTGCTTAATGGCATGAAATCCTCATCAGCAAAGGGATCATTCCTACTTACAGCCAGTGAAAATTCTTCATGGAATAAAGGAATGGCGGTGAGCCTTTCATCGCTGATAGGTCCGATTGTGACGCCAACATCGATGCTTCGGTCCAGTATTTGTTCCGTGACTCTCGTGGTTTCCATCAGTGAGAGTGTAATGGTGGGATAGGTCTGGTGGAAACTCAGCAGCAAGGCGTTAAACAGGAGATCCGCATCACCGGGCAAAATACCGATAGATAACGATCCGCCTTGCATTTGCTTCAGATCGGCAATGGCATCGTTCGCTTGCTTCAGATGCCCGAACACCGCAGCACCATGTTCTTGCAGAATGGCTCCTGCTTCTGTGAGGACGATTGTTTTGCCTACGCGATCGAAAAGGAGAACGCCTAATTCTTCCTCCAATCTTCTGATCTGTTGGCTGATATTGGGAGCGCTCACTCCCATTTTATCGGCGGCTCTCGTGAAATGAAGCTCTTCACAAATCGCCATAAAATAATGCAGCTGCTTTAACTCCATAGCTCACACTCGCTTTCAAAAGCATTGCTGAAGATGGAAGGCATTTCTAATCCTTATTGTTGCGTCATCTTATTTCTCTGTCAATGCATGATCATTAACTTATACTTAACGTTTCGGTAATTTGCACTGCATTGATGGTACCTCCCGTGAAATCTATACTAAAAGCATACCATATGCTTCTCACCCAAAAGGAGGAAATCAAATGTCAGAAAACATTATCAGCACGGCAAAAACAGTACGTCAAGTGGTACTTCACAAGGTACAGGGCATTCCGGAGGAACTATTTGATATTCAAGCAGATTCCTACAATAACACGATTCGCTGGAACGTTGGACACATGATTTATTGGATGGACGCTTATATGAAGATCGGGTTTGCGAAGGATTCGATCATTCCCGAAAGCTATGCCACATTCTTCAATTCCGGGACATCGCCGGCAAGCTGGACCCACCTTCCACCATCAAAAGAAGAACTCATCGTACAGTTATCCGCCCAGCTAAACCAAATAAGCGAGTTATCCCCAGAGAGCCTCGATGCTGCATTCGAAAATCCATTGCCATTTGGACCGCTCACATTTTATAAAGTAGGAGAGTTGCTCAATTTCGGAGTCGTTCACGAAGGGATGCATCTTGCAACCTGCGATTGCTTACTCAAGGTAATCCAAAGTAAAAGCATGCAAGCATAAACAACATAAACCGGGGCATGGCTCAACCATGCTTCGGTTTTTTTTATGAAAAATGAGGTTGCACTAGCAAGCGATGTCATGGATACTTATGGTATGAAATTGACAATTCGATCAACGCCAAAAATATCCAAGAGGTGAACAGCTTGCCATACAAATTTCCGCCTGTTAGTCCTAAGCTTCCTGTTTTCATGCATGGCGCCGATTATAATCCCGATCAATGGCAGCATGATCCGCAGGTGCTTGAAGAAGATATTCGTTTAATGAAGCTTGCCAAATGCAATGTAATGGCTGTCGGCATTTTTGGTTGGACCGCTCTTGAACCAGAAGAAGGGGTGTTTACCTTCGAATGGTTGGACCGCGTGCTGAATACCTTTGCCGAAAATGGCATCTATGCCTGGTTGGCTACCCCAAGCGGGGCAAGACCGGCATGGATGGCGGAGCAATATCCGGAAGTACTGCGCGTTGGCGCTAATCGTGTGCGCAATCTTTTTGGTGCACGGCATAACCATTGTTACAGCTCCCCTGTTTATCGTGAGAAAGTAACAGAGATGAATCGAAGATTGGCTGAACGCTATTCTCAGCATCCAGCCGTTGTAGGTTGGCATATCTCCAATGAATATAGCGATGATTGTCATTGCAATTATTGCCAAGAGGCATTCCGCGGATGGCTGCAAAACAAATACGGAACACTTGACGCGTTAAACCAGGCATGGTGGACAAGCTTCTGGAGCCACACGTATACAAGCTGGTCGCAAATCGAATCCCCAGCACCACACGGCGAGAAACTTGTGCATGCCATGAATCTCGATTGGAAGCGCTTCGTGACAGACCAGACTGTTGACTTCTGCCGTCACGAGATCGCACCACTGAAAGCCATCAACGGAGAACTTCCTGTGACGGCTAATCTCATGGACGCTTACGAAGGATTGAACTACTGGAAGTTCACGGATGTGTTGGACGTGATTTCATGGGATGCTTATCCAACGTGGCATCATGCCAAGGATCAAAGCAGCTTGGCCGCTTGGTTCTCGCTCAATCATGACATGTTCCGCTCCCTGCGTGGTGGACAACCGTTTCTGCTGATGGAGAGCACACCGAGCACAACGAATTGGCAGCCTGTTTCCAAGCTTAAGCGGCCGGGTATGCATCTGCTGTCCTCTTTGCAGGCTGTCGCTCACGGCTCGGATTCTGTGCAATATTTTCAGTGGCGCAAAAGCCGTGGCTCCAGCGAGA
This sequence comes from Paenibacillus anseongensis, assembly GCF_009757995.1. Lineage (NCBI taxonomy): Bacteria > Bacillati > Bacillota > Bacilli > Caryophanales > Paenibacillaceae > Paenibacillus > Paenibacillus anseongensis. The sequence continues at coordinate 1,251,447 of NZ_WSEM01000016.1, read as the reverse complement.
AGCTTCATGGCGCAGTAGTCGATCATGTCGGTCATGAGCACACACGCGTATTCCGTGATGTTACAGAGTTAGGCGGTCATCTTGAGCAGTTGACGGAAATTTTGGGTACGACCGTGCCGGCGGAAACTGCCGTCATTTTCGACTGGGAGAACCGTTGGGCCGTGAAAGATTCGCAAGGTCCACGCAATATGGGAATCAACTATGAGCAGACGGTTCTAAGTCATTATCAAGCTTTTTGGGATCAGGGCGTCCCGGTTGATGTCATTGATATGACAGGTGATTTTAGCAAATACAAGCTCGTTGTCGCTCCAATGCTTTATATGGTTCGTCCTGGAGTTGGAGAAAGGATTGAACAATTCGTTGCTGGTGGAGGCACTTTTGTAGCCACGTACTGGTCGGGCGTCGTCGATGAAAACGATTTGTGCTTCCTTGGCGGATTCCCAGGGCCGCTTCGTCAAACGCTTGGCATTTGGTCGGAAGAGATCGACGGGCTTTACGATCAGGATGAAAATCAAATCATCTGCAACGAGGGGAACCCGCTTGAACTAACAGGGGCTTTTAAGGTTCGTGAGCTATGCGAGCTGATCCACTTGGAAGGGGCTCAGGCCCTTGCTGTCTATGGTGAAGATTTCTATGCGGGCATGCCAGCCCTGACCGTTAATCGTTTTGGACAAGGAAAAGCTTACTACATGGCAGCTCGTACGGAGCAATCGTTCCAGAACAGCTTCTATAAGCAGATTATAAAAGAGGCCAATATCAAGCCAGCTTTACAAACGGAACTGCCTCACCAGGTGACAGCACAAATCCGCACAGATGGGGTGCATGATTTCATTTTCCTGATGAATTTCAGCGACCAAGATCAGACGGTTTTGCTCGATGAACAATCCTATTCCGACATGCTTATTTCGGATGGAACAGCGGAGTCAGGTACCGTCAATTCAAGCATAGTACTTCAATCTTACGGGGTGCGAGTTCTGAAGCGAAGCAGGTCGTAGGCCGATAAATGGGGTGTTGGGAGTTATTTCCAACATCCTTTTTTTATGCAGTTAGAGGGAATGGCGCCCTCCACCGCGAAGAATCAGTGCTACAAGACCTTACACAGAAAGAAAAGTGGTGAACTTTACATGAAAACGGGCTTCCGCCTCTGGTTCGATGAAATTCGTAATATGCGGATTAAAGCGAAGCTGTTTCTGCTTATTACCATTACAATGGCTGTCAGCTCCAGCATTTCACTGGTAGGCTTACAGATCGCCTTTTCGATGTATGATCAGCAAATTTACGAGAAATCGTCGCAAGTTCTGAATCTTTCCTCCACGCTAATTGAAAATGAGTTGAACAAAGTGGAACGGCTGACGTTCAGCATCATGTCGGATGAGCAAATTCAGCAGCATTTGATTGTGATGAATTCGAATGAATCGGATTATATCCGCATTCAGTCCCGCGCCAAGCTCGTAGACCGGCTGGTCCAGTATATCAACTCGGAGACGTATATTTCAGCCGCGGATATTACTGATGTGATGGGAAATAGCTACTCCAGCGGAAATTTGACAACGCTTTCTCCCGAGCGGAAAGCTCTGATCCAAGAAACTTCGGATCGCGGAGCGGGCAGCTTGGGTTGGGTAAATCCGGATGAGCAGGATTACAGCCTTATTGCAACAAGGCAAATCCGATCTTCGGACAATTTGGAGTTGAAGAAGCTTGGCAGCCTGGTGCTGCATGTCAATTTGGACAAGATGGTGAATCAATATGCGAGGGAAGCTGTAACCCGCGACGGCGAGCTCATTATTGTCTCCAAGGGGACTTTAGTATATCCGAGGTCTGTGAGCATGAAGTCATTGATTAGTGAAAACAGTCCAGTCGGAGCTTCCGTGAGAGGATTTCGTATTATCGAACAAGATGGCGAGAAATATTTCGTGTCTCACATTCATTCCGATTATTTGGGCTGGACCTATTACAATACGCTGCCGTTTCAAACGATTTTTTATAATCTGACATTGATGAAAAATTGGATGATCGCGGCATTCCTTATTTCTTTTTTTCTGCTCGTGGGTTTCGGGATGGCGGTTGCGCGAAGTGTTACACGTCCCATTGAAGGCTTAATAAGCAATATGCGGGGGCTGCAAATCGGCGATCTGGAAAATTCGGAGCTTCCGCCAATTGCACCGATTTCGCAGCAGATGGATGAAGTTGGGCTGCTTCAGCGGACGTACCGCATGATGATTGTGCGCATACAGGAATTGATCAAAGAGAACTACACGAAGCAGCTCATTATCAAAGAGACGGAGTTTCGCTCCTTACAAGCGCAGATCAACCCGCATTTTCTGTATAACACGTTGGAGTCGATCAACTGGATTTCCAAGATGAATGGGCAGCAGCAAGTTTCGCAAATGGTGGAATCGCTGGGTTATCTGCTTCGTTCATCGATTAGTTTAAAGCAGGATATGATTCCGATTGAAGACGAACTGAAGCTTGTGCAGCATTATATTACGATTCAAAAGGTGCGTTTCGAGGAGCGGTTGGATTTCCGGCTCGACGTTCCGGAAGCTTTGCGAGGTCATTGCATTCCGAAGCTGACGCTGCAGCCTTTGCTCGAAAATGCGATTAAGTATGCGGTCGAGGTCATGCTGGAACCTTGTATCATTCACATTTGGGGGCGGGAGGAAGGCGATGCTGTCTTTCTAATCGTAGAAGATAATGGTCCAGGGATTGATGAGGCTTATTTGGAAAAAATCCTGACAGGGGAGCGCCAATCCAAAGGCACAGGCATCGGCCTGAAAAATATTGACGAACGGATTAAGCTGACGTTTGGCGAAGAGTTCGGTATTCAAGTAGAGAATCGCACGGATGGCGGCGCACGTATTACCATTCGAATTCCGATGACGAAAAGAGGGTAACGACGATGTATAAAGTGTTATTGGTTGATGATGAACGGATGATTCTGGAAGGGATTTCATCCATTGTGGATTGGCAATCGGTTGATACCGAGCTGATAGGAACCGCCCGCAACGGGATTGAGGCTTACGCCTTTGTGTGTGAACACGAGCCGGATATTGTGATCAGTGATATTCGCATGCCTGGCATGGACGGCTTGCAGTTAGTCGCCAAAGTCAAGGAAACACATCCTCATACGCGCTTCATCATGCTTTCGGGTTTTGATGAATTCGAATATGCACAAATTGCGATGCAGCATGGCGTTAAACACTACTTGTTGAAGCCGTGCAACGAGAACAGCATTTTGAAAGCGCTTAGTGAAATTGCTGCCGAGTACAAACAGGAGGAGAGCAAAGAAGGTTTCATTCAGTCGATGAAAGCCAATTTGCAGAAAGTGCTTCCTCATGTCAAAGAGCAATTCTTGAAGGAATTCGTGACGAATAAATCGTATGGCAGCCGCGACTGGGAATATTATCAAGATTTATTCGGACTGCATGTCAGCGGCAGGAAAGTTCGATTGTTGTTATTCCGGCTGGAAGACAAGTTCGAATATGAGCATTTATTTGCTGTGAAAAATATTGCCGAAGATATTCTCGATGAACCGCTCCTGAGCTCTACTATCGCGGAGCAAATTTTGGTCATGATCGAGGATCAGGATGATATGACACGGTTGCAGGAGCAAATTGAAGAAATCCGGCGTATTTTCATGCTGTATTACAAAATCGATACCACCGCTGCTCTAAGCGAGTCCGGGGAAATCGGGGAAGCCAGAAAATTGTATCTGCAAGCGATAGATTGCTTGAGCCACCGTTTTTATCTGGGTGAAGGCGGCCTTATCACGATGCGCGACATTTTGGGATCTGCGCAGCCGAGTCAAGCCCAGTTTGTTTTTGATGAAGATCGCATTCTATTTCCGATCCGCGCAGGAAACTGGGAAGAAGCTGAAGCTAGTATTGAAGCGTTTCAAGACCTTCTTGTGAACTCCCGATTGGACATTCAGACGACAAAATCGTATGTCATTCAAAGCTTTATTTCCATGACAAGGTTATGTGCAGAACCACAAATGCACCAGTATATGGGGCTTATTGGCCATATTTCACAGATGGAAACACTGCAGGCGAGCATCCAGCTGCTGAAGCAAACCGCTTCTGAAATTACTCACGCCATTTTTGAACAGAACAGAAATAAGCATTCCCAGGTCATTCAGAAGGTGATCGATATTGTGAACGCGGAGCTCTCGAATGCCGAGCTGTCACTCAACTGGGTAGCGCACAAAATGCTGTATATGAACCCGGATTATTTGGGCAAATTGTTCAAAAAAGAGACGGGCGAGCGTTTCTCTAACTACGTTGTCACGGTAAGAATTCGAAAAGCTATGGAGATGATCAAATCGAATGATGATGTCAAAATGTTCGAGTTAGCCGAACAATTGGGCTTCGGCGATAACCCGCAGTATTTTTCACAGGTGTTCAAAAAGATTGCCGGCTGCGCGCCATCCGAGTATAAGAAGCTGACGATGTAGGCCCGTATTCACTGTTTTTTGAACATTTAACGCGGTAAATTAGATTCAATTTTTGCTCCTGCGAGCCCATAATAAGAGATGTGGCGCAGGGTACACAGGAGGACGCTAACAATGAAACGCAGACGTTTACCGGCCATGCTTCTCATTCCATTGATGTTCGCCATCATCGGATGCAGCGCGAAACAGCCATCTGCGGATGGAAATCCGAGGAACATGGAGTCTGATAGAAGCAGTTCCAAGCAAGAAATTAAGCTGCGAATTGCCTGGTGGGGCGGTCAATCCAGACATGACTACACGTTGAAGCTGATTGCCATGTACCAGGAGCTGAATCCTAACGTGAAAATTGATACGGAATATGCCGGCTTTGATGATTTCTGGAAAAAGCTGGCACCGCAAGCTGCGGCCAATCAATTGCCCGATATTATCCAGATGGATATCTCGTATCTAACCCAATATGCAACGAAGGATCAATTAGAAGATTTGTCCGAGCTGACGAATAACGGAACGATTGATGTGCGATCAGCATCGCCCGAGACGATCGATTCCGGACGAGTAGACGGCAAGCTGTATGGCATCCCGCTAGGTGTTAATGCGATGGGTACCACCTATGATGCCGCCATGCTGAAGGAGGCGGGCATCTCTGCCATCCCGAAGAGCTGGACCTGGTCCGATTTGGAGCAAATCGCCAAGCGGATGAAGGCAAAAGGGAAAGTGCTCGACCATATGCGCTTTGATCAGTTTTTCCCATACTATCTGCGTACGCAAGATCAGCACTATTTTAGCCAGGATGGTACGAGTCTTGGATTTAGCGATCCGCGCTATTTTATAGACTACTTCACCATGTATCTAGAGTGGTATGAGGCGGGCTATATGCGCGACTGGGACAAAGAGTCATTGTCCAAGCTGACGCCTGAGGAGAATCCGATTGCGCTAGGGGATGGCTTCATGACGATGGCTTGGTCGAATCAATTCACATCGTTGCAGGAAGCCGCCAAGAAACCGCTCAGCTTAACCGGATTGCCGGGACCGAACGGGGACCAAGGTCTATACTTAAAGCCGACGATGCTGTTCTCCATCGCAAAAAGCTCCAAACAAAAAACGGAAGCGGCTAAATTCATCTCATGGTTTTTAAATGATGTGGAGGCTAATAAATTGATCAAAGGCGATCGGGGGATCCCTATTTCCTCGAAGGTTAAGGAAGGTTTAAAGCCGACGCTCTCGGAAGAAGAAACGAAAGTGTACGACTATGTGACTTGGGTGGAGAAGAACAGCAGTCCCATGGATCCTCCAGATCCGATCGGGTCTGCAGAAGTAAGCAAGCTGCTCCGCGATATGCAAGAGCAAATCTTGTTTCGCAAGCTCACGGTGGAAGAGGCCGCTGTCAAATTCATGAGTGAAGCCAATGCCATTTTAGCGAAAAATAAGAAGTAAGTATGGATAGTAGGACACAAGTTACAGGTATAAAAGGGTGGCTCTAATCCGGCTGCCCTTCCAAATACACAGAAAATGATAAGCATAAAGGAGTGGAATTATGAAACTACGTGAAAATGATCACATAGTCGGCTATGTGTTTGTCTCACCTTTCATTCTTGGTTTTTTGATCTTCACGCTGTTTCCCATGTTTTCTTCGCTCTATTTCTCATTCACGGAGTATGATTTATTGTCTCCGCCGCGATGGGTAGGATTTGCGAATTACGAGAAAATGTTTACCAGTGATGACAAAATCATAGATTCAATTCGCGTGACGCTAATCTACGTGCTTACATCCGTTCCAATGCGTCTGATCATTGCCTTATTGGTAGCCATGCTGCTCAATCGTGCTGCAAGAGGAATTGGCTTATACCGAGCTACCTACTACTTGCCTTCGTTGATTGGCGGAAGCGTAGCAGTATCTATCATGTGGCGTCAAATTTTTGGTGACAAAGGGTTAATTAATGCGTTTCTCGGCAGTATTGGTATTCACACCACCACTTCTTGGATTGGCTTGCCGGCTACGGCGCTTGGCACGTTGGTGCTCTTGTCGGTCTGGCAGTTCGGTTCATCAATGCTTATCTTTCTAGCTGGACTTAAGAATATCCCAGGCACTTACTACGAGGCGGCAAGCGTGGACGGAGCAGGACCTGTTCGCAAATTTTTTCACATCACACTGCCTTTGTTAAGTCCAATTATCTTGTTTAATCTCATTTTGCAAACGATTTCGGGCTTCTTAACCTTCACGCCGGCCTATATCATTTCGAACGGTGAAGGCGGTCCGCTTAACAATACGCTGTTATATTCACTGTATTTATTCCATCGCGCATTTGTCTTCTTTGAAATGGGTTATGCGTCAGCAATGGCTTGGTTCATGCTCATCTTAATCGGGCTCATCACCTTGGTTATTTTCAAAACATCAAAATATTGGGTTCATTACGAGAGCTAGGAGGGATCTGACATGGTTTTTCGAGCAAAAAATTTGAAAACAGTGCTGTATCATCTGTTCGTCTGCCTCATCGCGCTTACTGCGATTTATCCGATTCTCTGGCTGGTCGCCAGTTCCTTTAAGCCAAATGATGAGATTTACACAACGGCAACCTCTCTGATTCCCAGCCGGCTGGAGTGGAGCAACTATGTATCCGGTTGGAAGGGATTTGCAGGCATCACGTTTGCGACTTTCATGAAAAACAGCTTCATTATCGTGATTCTTTCAACGATTGGCGCTGTGGCTTCTTCCGCTCTTGTCGGATATGGCTTCGCTCGCATCAAATTTGCAGGAAGCAAGTTCTGGTTCGCCATGGTGATGTTGACGCTGCTGCTGCCTCAAGATGTAACGATTATCTCGCAGTATATTTTGTTCGCCAAAATTGGCTGGTTATCGAGCTTTAAACCGATTATTGTGCCGCAGTTTTTCGGAATTCCGTTCTTTATCTTTCTGATTATGCAGTTTATCCGCACGATTCCGCCTGAGCTTGATGAAGCCGCGAAAATGGACGGCTGCAGCAAATACAGCATTTTCTACAAAATTATTATTCCGCTTATCGTCCCGGCTCTCGTGACATCGGCAATCTTCTCCTTCTACTGGAGATGGGACGATTTCTACACGCCGTTGCTCTACTTAAATAATGCCCAGCTGTATCCAGTATCCCTAGCGCTTAAGCTATTCTTGGATAGTGAGTCCCTAAATAACTGGGGCGGTATGTTCGCGATGTCGACGCTGTCGCTAGTTCCGATTTTCGTTGTGTTTATGATTTTCCAAAAATATATTGTTGACGGAATTTCGACGAGCGGTTTGAAAGGATAATGAGAATGAATGCTCATTTGATCAATAACCAGCTACAGGGAGGAAACGAAGAGATGCCAGCTTTACAATTTGATCCGGATGAAATTCGCGAAGTCATTGACCGCGTCGTGCATAGAACGTTCCGCATGGACTTTAATTGGGATTGGCCGGGCGGCGTAGCTTTTTATGGGGTAACTGAAGCCTATGAAGCAACGGGAAATAAAGAGTATCTTCAATTGTTAAAAGAATGGGTCGATGAGAAGCTGGAAGATGGGCTGCCCAAGCTGTCGGTCAACGGCATCTCGATCGGTCACTCGTTGTTAACCCTGTACAAGGAAACTGGAGAAGAGCGGTATATGGAAATCGCTACGCAAATGGCGGACTTCCTGAAGCATGAGGCGGAGCGTTTTGGAGACGGCATTTTCCAGCATACTGTGAACTCGGAAACGTACAATTTCCCAGAGCAGGCATGGGTGGACACGATGTTCATGGCAGGGTATTTCCTGGTGCGGATCGGTTCGATGCTGAATCGTGAGGATTATTTCGAGGACGGCTTGAAGCAGTACCACGGTCATGAAAATGTGCTGCAGGATGCTGCGACGAACTTGTATTACCATGGTTGGGACAATTTGGCGCAAAATCATATGTCAGGCATTTATTGGGCACGCGGCAACTCATGGGCTGCCATTACGATGGCACGCGCACTGAGGCTAGTGCATGTGACACATCCTTCTTTTATGATTATCGAAGGTTCACTGCGAGATCAATTAAGCGCACTCGTGCGGTTGCAGGATGAAAGCGGATTATGGCATACCGTTCTGACGGATAAGGATGCGTATTTGGAAACGTCCGGTTCCGCTGGTATCGCGGCTGCGCTCATCGGTGCAGGACCGTTATACAATAAATATACAAACAAGTCGATCAAGGGTATTCTTTCACGTATAACAGATGATGGTACGATTACGGGCGTGTCTGCCGGCACAGCGGTGATGCGGGATATTGACGGCTACAAAGGAGTCCCGTACAAACGGATTCAAGGCTGGGGTCAAGGATTGGGACTGATTTTCTTATCCTCGTTACTAAACCGCAGGGACTGGTAAATGATGAACATACATTTGAAATTCGACTTTGGTCCTGAACAAAGTGGTACAAAAGAGGGTTTCACGAAAGTTAGCCATGATTCTTTTTATCACGAGAGTAACGGCGGCTATGGGTTTAGGGTTGGCTCAGAGGTATATGAAAGGGATCGCGGGCGACCGGAAGCGCTCCGCCAAGATTTTTGTATTCCCGTGGGCGCTGTGTTTCTTGTCGATTTGCCGAATGGCAATTATACGATTCACACGTTAATGGGGGATCTGATTACCGCAACGGTTACGAGCTTGAAGGTAGGAGAGGGAAGGCTGCTTTTATCGGAATGCCGCACGGCAGCGGGGGAGTTCGTGTCTAGCAGCTTTAGCGTCCATGTGGCAGATGGACAATTGAGGCTCGCGTTCTCAGGCGCTGCACCGCGCATTAATGCACTCGAGATCGTATCGGCGCCTCAAGCGGCTACCTTATATTTGGTTGGCGACTCCACGGTAACCGATCAGCCGGAGGATGGATATCCATACACAGGCTGGGGGCAAATGTTGCCGCTGTTCATCAAGGCGGATGCCGCTGTATCGAATCATGCGATGTCCGGCCGCAGCTCCAAAAGCTTCCTGAATGAAGGGCGGTTTACGCCGATTCTTGATAGGATGAATGCGAATGATTATTTATTCATTCAATTTGGGCATAACGATCAAAAGTTGGACGAGGAGCGGGCAACCTCCCCTTTTAGCACGTATAAAGAGCATCTGCTGATTTATATTGAGGAGGCTCGGATACGAGGAGCTGTTCCGATTCTAGTGACGCCAGTGCAGCGGAGATTTTTTGATGAAGCTGGCAAAATCGTCGACACCCACGGCGAGTATATCACGGCTATGAAGCAGCTGGCCGAAGAGGCGGATGTACTGCTCATTGATTTGGCGGAAGCTAGCAAGCAATTGTTCGAAACGCTCGGTCCTGAGGAAACCAAATCCTTGTTCATGTGGGCCTGGCCCGGGGAGTTTCCTAACTTCCCAAAAGGAGCAGAGGATAATACGCATTTTCAAGAAAAAGGCGGTATCGCTATCGCCGAGTTAGTCGTTGCGTGTATTCGAAAGCAACAGATACAGCCGCTTTCGCGCTATCTGCGGTAAGCGTTGAGGGAGATTCTAATAGAACCAGGTGGACCCGTCTGAAACAGACGTGGTTTGCCTGGTTTTTCGTTTGGGCGGGATACGTTATTTTCTGGGAAATAACGCTTTGTTGTACGTGCTAACTTATGCAGAGGCGCATGCATAATAAAACCCTGAGCAAATCAAGCTACTTTACCTACCTTCCACGATCCAACCGTTCAACTCACCATACTGCAACCTTCCACCTCACCAGACAAAGCAAGACTTGCGGAGAATTCCGCAAGGCAAGATCATAAGGGAACTCGAGTCCTCTATTTAGAGAAAATCGAGCAATCTCCACGATGAGCGGAACTACAGGGTCTTATCTGACCCCTGTGACAGGCATTTCAGTCGAAATTCGTGGAATAGAGGCCCACAGTTCCCTTTAGACTCAGAAAACATGCGTTTTCCGAGAAATAGCACCCTGCAGTTCCCCTGACCTATGCAGAGGAGGCGCTTGCACAATAAAAGCCTGAGCAAATCAAGCTACTTTACCTACCTTCCACGATCCAACTGTTCTACTCAACATTCTGCAACCTTCCACCTCACCAGACACAGCAAGACTAGCGGAGAATTCCGCAAGGCAAGATCATAAGGGAACTGGAGTCCTCTATTACGAGGATATCGAGCAATCTCCACGATGAGCGGAACTACAGGGTCTTATCTGACCGCCGTGACAGCTATTTCGAGCCATCTATCAGAAAGTGTTGAAAAAATAATCGAGTTTTTGCCGCGCGCATGCCTGAGGGGGAGGCGCTTTTTTGCACGCTCCTGCCTATGGGTGAATACACTGGAGTACAATTCCACAAACGGGCAATGGGGAGGAAAACAGATGAGAAGAAAGTTAACGGTAAAGAGGGACCAACGTGACTTTCGCGACTATTTTTACCGAAGTGTCAATTATGTCCGTGAATCTCAGCTGCCCGGCAAAGTAGACCTGCGGAGCAAGCTTTCTCCAATTGTCAATCAAGGGAATTTAGGATCTTGCACGTCGAATGCCATTGTAAGCGGATTACGTGAATATTGGCTGCGTCAAGAAAGCGATTCAGCGCTTCGATTATCCCGGCTTTTTCATTATTGGCATGAGCGGCAATTAGAAGGCACGGTAAGTAGGGACTCTGGCGCAACGGTCCGCGACGGGATGAAAGTGCTTCAGAAAATCGGTGTTTGCCCGGAAAGCGAATGGCCGTATCAAATTGCCAAATATAAAGAAAAGCCGGATAGAGAGGCTGAACAAACGGCAGGAAATTATCGCATCGGCAGTTATCATCGCATTCACGATCTGGCGGGAATCAAAGCGGCTTTGGCAGACGGTCAGCCTGTTGTCTTCGGCATTTGGCTGTATAGCTCTTTTGAAAGTCTGCCGGTTATCCGAACAGGACGTGTCCCTTATCCAGATCGAAAAAAAGAAATGCTGCTAGGCGGGCACGCTATGCTGGCTGTTGGGTACAGAGACGGGAAGAAGAAAGGCCAAGGCGTAATGATCGTCCGCAACTCATGGGGAAAAAGTTGGGGAGATCAAGGCTATTGTTATTTGCCTTATTCCTTTTTCAAAAACAATGTGCTGACCTTCGATTATTGGACCGGTAAATAAAGTGTGCTTCTAGGAGGGAATAAGCTGTGATAAGTGTTGAAGACGCCAATAAAATCATTGCCTTTTTATCTGCGGCATACATGGCAACAGAGGACGCGCAGGCAAGAGATGAGTTTCACCGACTAGCGAATGAATTGAGAAAAGCTTCCGGCCAACCGACACAATAGCAAGAGCAAGATTTAACAGGAACGATCTGAAACAAGGGGCGGCTCACATGCCAAAAGAAGATCATCTCAAATTGCTTATTTTAGTGCTTTTTGTATTACTTACCCTCATTCTCCTCATGATGTATTAAAAAGCAAAAACAGCCGGTACACGAGAGCGTTTCTCGTAAGTATCGGCTGTTTTTGTGTTCAGACTAGAAGCCTTTGTATTGCGGCTCTTCGTTTTCCAATTGCTGCACCCTGGAGGAAACTTGATTCACAATGTCTTGGGCAGCCATCGCGGCAGTTTCATACAGTTGTTTAGCTTCCTGATTCTGCGTAGACAACGCAAAGGTCTCTAGGCTGGCTTGCGCGCTTTTCAGGGAGGCTAGTGTTGTTTTTACTTGAGCAGCTACAGTCATGGTAGACACCTCTTCATTTGAATTTGGATTGCAACCAAAGAGAGCATAACGATTTCACTTGTTTGCGCTCATTAATATACCCTTTCTCTTCGTTCTCATAATTGACAATTAAATACAAATCAATTCAATGATAGCACTCGCTTATTTTGCACATAATGACTTTGTTTGGAGCACTAAGAAAGAGAGGGGAACGGGCCCGTGGCAGATTGGCTACATATCGTTATTAGAGCATTTAGCGCGCTAGTTATTCTGTTTGTACTGACACGAATCCTTGGTAAGAAACAAATATCTCAACTGACGTTCTTCGAATATGTGATAGGTATCACGCTAGGTGATTTGGCTGGTGTCATTTCAACGGATGTAGAAAGCAACTTTATGCATGGGGTTATTGCCATATTGGTCTGGTGTCTTGTGCCGTTTATCTTGGAGCTGCTAACACTCAAGAGCAAGACGCTGCGTACGTGGTTTGAAGGGAAAGGCACAGTGCTCATCAAAGATGGGAAGGTGCTTGAGGATAATTTGAAAAAGGAGCGGTACACAGGGGACGAGCTTCTTGAGCAGCTGCGTACGAAAAGTGTTTTCCGAGTGGCGGATGTGGAGTTTGCGATGCTCGAATCCAGCGGTGATCTGAGTGTTTTGCTCAAAAGCGAGTCACAGCCTCTGACGCCCAAGCATTTGGGGATGAAGCTGGGAACGGAAAAGCCGACCCAAACGGTCATTATGGATGGTGTGATCCAAAAGGAGCCGCTGGCTGCAGCGGGGAAAGGAATGGGATGGCTGCAAACGGAACTGGATAAGCTAGGAGTAACGAAGGAAAATGTGTTTCTTGGCCATGTAGACACCAACGGCGAATTCACCGCTGATCTCTATGATGACAAGCTGCAAGTGCCTCAGCCGAGCGAAAGACCTGCGCTTCTTGCAACTCTGAAGAAATGCGAAGCGGATCTTGAGCTGTATTCCTTAACAACGAAGCATCCTGATGCGAAAAAAATGTATCAAGACAGCTCCGTGGTGATGACGAAGGTCATTCAGGATCTTCATACCCTGTTAAGATCCTAATCAAGCAGGAGGGAAAGTATGGCCAACAATAAGAAGAAAAATCTAACAATGACCCAACAGGAGTATCAGGAATTAGCGAAACGGATTGAACCCAAGAGACCTGTTTTGAAAAATTGCCTTAGAGCTTTTTTAGTTGGCGGCACGATTTGCTTAATTGGTGAGTGCTTTATGCAAATGTTTATCAATTGGTTTGGGTTTACTGAGAAAACAGCCGGCAACCCGACCGTGGCTGTTATGATTATCATTTCGGTCATTTTAACAAGCTTTGGCATCTACGATAAAATTGCTCAGTGGGCTGGCGCCGGCAGCGCAGTTCCTGTTACAGGATTCGCGAACTCGCTTTGCTCTGCTGCGATTGAGCACCGGGCTGAAGGTTTAGTCCTTGGTGTAGGCGGGAATATGTTCAAATTAGCGGGCTCTGTCATCGTGTTTGGCACCGTGGCTGCTTTCATTGTGGGACTCTTGCATCTAATTATAATGGGTGGGGGCTGATTCTATGCTGAAAGGGCATCAAAGCTGGGTTTTCGAGAATCGTCCGGTCATTCTGTCGACAGGGACTGTAGTTGGACCTGATGAAGGCGAGGGTCCACTGGCGGAAGACTTCGACATCGTGCATGGCGATCTGACGGTCGGTCAGAAGACGTGGGAAAAAGCGGAAAAAGCGCTGCTTGAGGAAGCCGCGCAGCATGCCCTTGATAATGCCGGGCTTACGGGCGGCCAAATTCAGTTCTATATTGGAGGCGATCTGATGAATCAGATCATCTCCAATACGTTCGCGGCACGCACGCTGGGCATGCCGTATCTTGGCATCTTCGGCGCTTGCTCGACCTCGATGGAAGGGCTGGCGCTTGCCGCGCAGTTAATGGATTCAGGCGCCGCCAATTATATAATGGCAGGTACCTGCAGCCACAACTGCACGGTGGAGAAGCAGTTCCGTTATCCGACGGAATACGGATCGCAGAAGCCGCCGACCGCGCAATACACCGTGACCGGCGCTGGAGTGGCCGTGCTCGGGAAGACGGGGGATGGCCCCGTCATCACCTCGGCAACGATCGGCAGGGTTGTGGATATGGGGATCACAGACCCTTTCAATATGGGGGCAGCGATGGCTCCGGCTGCGGTGGATACAATCCAGGCTCACTTCCGCGATTTGGGACGCGAGCCGGGTTATTATGATCTCATTGTAACCGGAGATCTGGCTGCGGTCGGTTCCGAGATTGCACGTGAACTGTTCGAAAAGCACAAGGTTCCGATTGAACAAACGACGTATGATGACTGCGGCTTAATGATCTATCAGCGGGATACGCAAAATGTGCAAGCCGGAGGCAGCGGCTGCGGCTGCTCCGCAACCGTCACCTATGGGCATCTCCTCAAACGCATGAAAAAAGGAGAGCTGAAGCGCATCCTTGTTGTTGCTACAGGCGCTTTGCTGTCACCGCTCTCCTTCCAGCAAGGGGAAAGTATCCCGTGTATCGCGCATGCAGTTTCTATTGAGTCTGGAGGGTTGTACGCATGAACTTTTTTTGGGCTTTTGTCATTGGCGGTGCTATCTGTGTCTTCGGGCAGCTTCTAATGGATGTTGGGAAGCTGACGCCGGCGCATACCATGAGTACGCTTGTTGTCCTTGGAGCTATTGCGGATGGTTGCAATTTATATGACCCATTTATTGAATTTGCGGGTGCAGGAGCAACCGTACCAATTACCAGCTTTGGTAACGCCCTCGTGCATGGGGCGCTGGAAGAGCTGCACAAGGACGGTTATATCGGGATCATAACCGGGATTTTCAAAGTGACCAGCGCGGGTATCTCGGCAGCGATTATTTTCTCGTTTATTGCCGCCGTATTTGTTAAGCCAAAGGGATAGAAACGATCTGCCACAAGTGCAGCAAATTGAAGGGTGTAGTCGCCTTACACCTTCAAATTGCTGCACTTTTTTCTTTTGCAACACCGCCAAATGCACATGGGTAATTTTAACAAATAAATTTAGAGGAATTACAAGTATACGGACGAAAAACTTTGCTGTAAACTGGATTTACGCACTTTTTCTCTTCTATTTTAAGAATTACGGTCATTTTGGCGTTTTTTTGCGCCTGGCGGTCGTGACAAGATGAGGTTTTAATGCCGTGCAGCATACGCTTACGAAGTAAGTTTTCTTACGAAAACTCTAAGGAGGATTAAGTCATGGAAACTGCCACCCATCATCATGTAGAAGTTTTAACAAGACTGAAAACGAATTTAGAATCCTGCATACTCGGCAAGAGCGCTGAGATTGAATTACTGCTAACTGCGATGCTGGCCGGCGGACATGTGTTGCTCGAAGATGTGCCTGGTACTGGCAAGACCGTGCTGATCAAAGCCCTCGCCCGTTCCATCGACGGCCAATTCCGTCGCATTCAGTGCAATCCCGATTTATTGCCTTCGGACATTACCGGTGTTTCTATATATCATCCCAAAGAAGAAAAATTTCTGTTTCGCTCAGGACCGATCATGGCGAATATTTTACTTGTCGACGAAATCAATCGCGCAACGACCAAAACACAGTCGGCGCTGCTGGAAGCCATGGAAGAGCAGCATATTACGGTAGACGGCGATATCCATGAGCTGCCTTCTCCTTTTCTCATGCTGGCCACTCAGAATCCCATTGATTTCGAAGGCACGTATATTCTGCCGGAAGCGCAGCTTGACCGCTTTATGATTAAGCTTAGCTTGGGTTACCCGAGCGAAGCTGCCGAGAAACAGATGATTGCTTCGCAAATCAAAGCGCATCCGATGGAAGCCTTGCATGCGGTGATGGATACGTCGGAAGTACTGGCAGCACAAGAGCAAGCGCGCAGGGTACATATGGATGACGCGGTATCGGATTACTTAGTTAATATCACCAGGAAAACGCGCGACCATCACGCTGTATTTCTGGGCGCAAGTCCACGTGCCACGCTTTCGCTTGTGTTAGCGTCCAAGGCATATGCGTTCTTAAAAGGCAGAGACTATGTCATTCCAGATGACATCAAATACCTTGCGCCTTTTGTGCTCGGTCACCGAATGATCCTTCATTCCGAAGCACGCATGGATGGAGCTACCGTTAACTCCGTGCTCGGTTCGATTTTCGAGCAGGTTCGCGTGCCGGTTCGATTGGAGAAGTGAGCCTATGACTCGACCGGTATTCAAACGATTCGGGGAACGTCCCCGGTTTCCGGCTCCTTTATGGCTACTGATCTCCTGCTTTACGGCTAGCTTATTCTTCATGCTATTTCAAGGAGGAAAGCTGGCCTCCATGCTGTTTATTATCATCACTCTTTTGGCCATCTACTTGCTCGCAGGCAACTGGAGCGGTATCAGACGCGCTCAAGGGACGCGCAAGCTCTCCATTCAAGGGCAGGATGCACAGCTTGAAGCGGGTCAATCACTGCAAATCGGCATTGGCGTGCAAATTCCTGGTTTTTGGCCGATTCCTTATATGATTATCAAAGATCAATTCAT
This sequence comes from Paenibacillus anseongensis, assembly GCF_009757995.1. Taxonomy (NCBI): domain Bacteria; kingdom Bacillati; phylum Bacillota; class Bacilli; order Caryophanales; family Paenibacillaceae; genus Paenibacillus; species Paenibacillus anseongensis. The sequence continues at coordinate 1,234,807 of NZ_WSEM01000016.1, read as the reverse complement.
TCGCCAGAGTGGAGAAGAAACCATCTTTGAAGGTTCGCTGATTCCGGACTGGAAGCGCAGGGGTGAATTGCTGTACAGCACGCCTCCACTGCGCAGGGGGTATTACCGGTTTGGCGATACGGAATGTTTGACCGAGGATATCTTTGGTTTCTTCCAGCACAAAGGACGCCTGGAACTGCAGCAATCCGTTACGGTGTATCCGCAAACCGTGGCCATCCGGGAATGGGCGCAGTTCCATCAAATGCTCAAAGGCATGCAGCATCATTCCACGACGACAAGAGCACACCGGGAAACGACGCAAATTAACGGTGTTCGTGAATATATTTATGGGGATCGCTTGTCCCGCATTCACTGGAATGCCACAGCGAAGACGGGGACTTGGAAGTCCAAGGAGTTCGAACGGGAGTCGCTGCCCAAAACGATCATTTTATTGGATCGCTCGGCTCGCGCCTATGGTGACGCGGCTGAATTTGAACTAGCTGTCTCTGTGGCGGCATCCTTGTTCCGCTATGGGTCCGGCCGCGACTTAGCGCTTGGTTTGTTGTCCATCGGGAAAGAATCCACCTATTTTGAACCGAAACAAAGCCAGAATCACCACAAGCATATTTTAAAACATTTGGTCGGGGTCGAAGCGGACGGCTTTCGCTCTTTGCAGCAAATTTTGAAAGAACATTCGCGGGAACTGCCTGCCGGCTGCTTCTTTGTGCTTATTTCCCCGCAAAAGGGTTCGGTCATGATGCAAGTGCTGACGCAACTCGAGCATTTGCAAATGAATCCTTGTCACATGTGGATTCATGCTGAACCTTCGCATGCGTTCAAACTGCAGGGTGCGGTTCAGGAAAGCGCAAAAGACGATTGGGTTAAGGCGATTCGCTCACAAGGGTATATGGGGTATGAGGTCAGTCAATTAACGGACTTGCCTAACCTGTTGGGAGGGGCGAAACGTTATGCTTAGCTCACTCTGGAAGCGAATTGTTTTTACGGATTGGGAACAGCGCCTTAGTGCGATTCTTACTGGTATTTATCTGTATCAATTTGTGATTTGGATTATGAAGGAAGACGGCTTGTGGCTCCCTGAAACAGTCGTTTTTGTCACAGGAACACTAAGTCTAGCAGCGGTTACGTATCTGATTCCGCATCTTCGCCGCATATGGCGAGTTCTCATTCAATTTGGATTGGTCATTGCGCTTCACGTCATCGGGATGGGTTACCACTTCGTTGCTGTAAAGGTGACGACATGGAAGACTGCACTCCGTTGGGTCGCTTTAAATGCAGGTCAGTTAGAGCCGTATATTTGGTTTAGCTTAGCTGCTTGGCTCACCTATTTATTTGCGATGTGGTCAGTAAAATCAAGGCTGCGTATTTTCGTTCTCATTGCTGTCAGTATATTGTTTTTTGCCATACGAGATTCCTTCAGCACGATTTTCCTGTGGCCGCAAGTAGCTATGGTCATCTTCTGCGGATTTTCGCTGCTGATGGTTCGCCACTTCGCCAAGCTGAAGAAACGGGCACCTGTTATTTGGGAGACGATTACCGATTATCCCTCTTCGCTTCTGCTTCCAGTGGGGCTGATCGTAGCTGTTATTACGCTTGTTGGGTTTCTGGCACCTACCGTAGAACCGGTCTTAACCGATCCATACACCGCTTATAAGGTGAGTCGGGGAGAATCCGTACCTCTATTAGGGAAAGGGGTAAGCGTAACGGCGTCTACCACCGATACTTCATCGGGCTACAGCAGAGATGACAGTCATCTGGGTGGCGGGTTTCAATTTGACTATACACCCGTCATGACAGTTGAAACGAGCAAACGCACCTACTTCCGTGGTGAAACGAGAGCTCAGTATAATGGAAAAGGATGGGAGCTTAGTCCGAATGAGAAAAAGCTTCCGATGAATCGGGTCAATTTGAATACACTGCCTCTTGATCCGAGATTTGATCTCTCACTGTTGAAAACACAGGAAGTCACACAAACCGTTGTTATGCAGAGAGAAGATGTGTTTCCGGTACTCTTCGGCGGATATGCCGTTCAGCGTCTGGTGGAAGTGAATCAAGGTGAGAATCCGTTCCAGCGTATTCTATGGTCGCCTCGACAATCTGAGCTGCGGTACACGGGCAGAACGAATTATCCCAAAGAATATGCCATTATTACTCAGGAGCCTATTTTGGATGTAGCGCAGCTGCGCGAGGTGAAGAGTGACTATGAGAATAAGCCGGAATGGGCGGAGTATTTGCAAATACCGGCGGATCTTCCCGAACGTGTCAAACAACTTGCGATCGACATCACCAAATCAGCCACCAATCCTTATGATAAGGCCAAGCTGATTGAGGCTTATTTATCGGAGCATTACCCTTATACGAACACACCGGATGAAAGCAAAGGGAAAAGCAAAGATTTTGTAGATCGATTCTTGTTCGAAATTAAACAGGGATACTGCGATTATTATTCCACATCAATGGCTGTGCTTACCCGTTCCATCGGACTTCCGACCCGCTGGGTGAAAGGGTACTCATCAGGAACTTCTCCGCAATCGGATCAGATGCGAGAATTTGGTATTTTGAGTCAATTCGGTGAAGACATCGATGCTGACGCTGCCGGCACGTATACAGTCCGGAACTCGGATGCTCATTCCTGGGTTGAAGTGTATTTTGAAGGATTCGGCTGGATCCCTTTCGAGCCTACTTCCGGGTTTGCGCTTCCGAATGTGTTCCCAGCGGAGACACCTCCGCCTGTTGATCCGACGACAGAGAGCGATCCGGTGACACTGCCTGAAGAAACGAGTCAAGCGCCTAGCTTTACTTGGCTATGGTTGACATTAAGCGGTGTTGGTGCTGCTCTAGTAATTGCTGCTGGCGCTGTATTTTTGCTCAAAAGCAATTATTGGCGGACATGGCGTATGCACAGAAAGCAATTGAAAGCCGTTAATTTTAATCAGAAAATTATCGTGGAATTCGAGAAGCTTCTGCGGATGAGCCGACGTAAGGGCTATACCAGATTAGAGCATGAAACGATGAGAGAAGCGACGGCTAGGTGGTCAAGCCAGAGCAAATGGATGAAAAAAGATCTGGAAACAGTGTTAGAGCTGTTTGAACGAGCAAAATACAGTCAAAATGTTTCGACCGAAACCGATTATCAAACCGTGAGTCAATCGATTATGAAATTAAAAGAACAAATGAAATAGGTGATGAAAGCCACTTTCCCTTGTTGGGGGGTGGTTTTCCCTATGAGAGGAGCATATTCACATGGCTTTTATCGATTGTCATTTTTACTCCGATTCCCTCGGTGTCTCAGCTTCCATGTACGTGATTTTACCTCAGCCGGCTCAAAGCCAGATCGGGATCGCCTCAGCGAGCTACGGCACGACCAAGCATCCTACGCTGTACTTATTGCATGGTTTATCTGACGATCACACCATCTGGATGCGGAGAACATCTATCGAGCGGTATGCGGCCAAGTTGGGGATTGCCGTTGTTATGCCGGCTGTGAATCGCAGCTTTTATACAGATATGGCGGCAGGTCCAAAGTACTGGACGTTTATTAGCGAGGAACTGCCGGCGATTGCCAGATCTTTTTTTCCGCTCGCAGAGGAGCGAGAGTTGAATTATGCTGCGGGCTTGTCGATGGGCGGATATGGCGCGATGAAGCTGGCCCTCAGACATCCGGACCGGTTTGCAGCTGCTGCCAGCTTGTCGGGCGCCGTAGATATTTCGCAGCGAGCATTAAACTTTCCGGATGAATTCAAGCTGATTTATGGCGATGTGACAAGGATCAAAGGCAGCGAAAATGATTTATTCTATTTGGCAGAGCAAGTGAAGGCCAGCAAAGGACCGAAGCCTGATTTATATCAGTGCTGCGGCACGGAAGATTTCCTATATGAAGACAACATCCGTTTCCGTAATTATTGCAGGGAATTGGGTCTGAACTTAACCTATGAGGAAGAGCCTGGAGAACATGAGTGGGGTTATTGGGACCGTAAAATCCAAAATGTCCTGAACTGGCTGCCGCTTCCAGCCCGCGGCTAGTGGGAAAATATGTTCTTTTCTTTTTGCAACAAACGGGTCACTATGGTATAGTTTCTCGTATATGTCGAGGAAGCAGTGGAGGGAAATGGTTTGCTGAAAAAGCTCGTACCCAGACAGTCCGTGCACACAATCTATGATATTGATGCCAATCATCTATGGGGATTTGGTGTTCGCGGTATCATTACCGATCTCGATAACACACTCGTAGGCGCGCGCGATCCGCATGCGACTCCAGAGTTAATAGAGTGGTTGAACCGGTTGCAGAAGATGGGCTTCAAGGTCGTCATTGTGTCCAACAACAATCATGGACGCGTATCCGCCTTTGCGGAGCCGTTAGGCATTCCATTCATTCACAGAGCCAAGAAACCATGGAACGTTTCATTTCACAAAGCTATGAAGCTGCTTGGTACGAATGCGAGACAAACAGCAGTCATAGGCGATCAAATGCTGACGGATGTGCTTGGCGGCAATCGAATGGGGCTTTACACGATTCTGGTCAATCCGATTTCTATCAATGACGAAGGTTTTTTCACACGAATTAACCGACGGATTGAGAAATGGGCGAATGCCAGGATGAAGAATTAGGAGGTTTCATGAGTATAGAAACGATTAATCATTGTGCGGGATGCGGCGTATTGCTGCAAACAGAAGACAAAAGCAAGCTCGGATTTATTCCGGCAGAAGCGTTGCAAAAGGAGCCGGTTATTTGTCAGCGCTGCTACCGAATCAAGCATTATAACGAATCTTCCAGCATCACACTGCAGCAGGACGACTTCCTGAAATTGCTTGGACATGTCGGCCAAACCAAGGCGTTAGTTGTGAAGATTGTTGACATTTTTGATTTTGAAGGCAGTATGCTCAGCAGTCTGGGAAGGTTTGTAGGCACGAATCCGGTACTGCTTGTCGTCAACAAGATTGACTTGCTGCCGAAAGTGACTAATGCCAACAAGATCATCAACTGGGTGCAGCGCAGAGCCAAAGAGGCCAACCTTAAGGTTGTTGACATCGTGTTGTGTAGTGCGAAGAAAAACATCGGCTTTGATCGCGTGATTACGGCTGTGCAGGAGCATCGCGGCGACAGGGATGTGTACGTTGTTGGTGCCACCAATGTCGGCAAATCGACGCTTATTAACCGTTTAATCAGCGATTACAGCGATTTGGAAGCGGAGCTCACGACATCCCAATACCCGGGCACGACGCTGGATTTGGTCAAAATCCCGCTCGACGATGGCCGGTTTATCGTAGATACACCGGGGATTGTGCACTTGCACCGTCTAACCGAGGTTGTGAAGAAACGTGACTTGGCACGTATCATGCCGGATAAGCCGCTCAAACCGGTTGTTTTTCAGTTAAATGAACAACAAACGTTGTTTTTTGGCGCGTTAGCTCGCTTTGATTTTATAAAAGGCGAACACCAGTCGTTCACCTGCTACACGTCCAACGCGATTCAAATCCATCGCACGAAGTTGGAGCGGGCCGATGATCTGTACGCCGATCACAAAGGCGTCATGCTGGCGCCTCCGAATGAAGCGGACTTGGACGAGCTGCCTCCACTTGTGAAGCATGGGCTGAACATTCCAAAGGGGAAACAAATGGATGTGCTCATCTCCGGTTTAGGCTGGATTAAAGTGAACAGCCTGGCTGGTTCACAGCTTGCCGTTCATGCACCGAAGGGGATCAAGGTTATCACACGAGAGTCATTGATATAGGGGGACCAGAGGAAACCATGGAGAAGAGCCGGGCGATTGACAGTCATACGATTCTATATGGGGTATTCGGAGATCCGATTCGGCATTCCCGATCGCCAATCATGTTGAATCGCGCTTTTCAAGAAGCGGATATTAACGCGGTTTATGCTGCTTTTCATGTACGTCCTGACGCGCTAGGAGATGCGGTTCGGGGGATTCGGGCGCTGGGGTATCGAGGCATTAATGTCACTATTCCTCATAAAGTTGAAGTTATGCAGTACCTGGACGAAATTGACGAGGGAGCTCGGATCGTTGGCGCGGTGAATACAATCGTGAATGAAAACGGCAAGCTTATCGGTTACAATACGGACGGTATTGGGTATGTTCGTTCTCTCAAAGAAGAAACGGGCATCGATTTGAAGGGGAAAAGTGTTCTTGTCCTTGGAGCCGGCGGAGCTGCGAGAGGGGTTGCCTATGCGCTCGCCAAAGAGGGTGCAGGCTGCATCTATATTGCAAACCGAACCAAAGAGCGTGCTTTGGAGCTGGCAGAGACGATCAGCGCTTTTACGAAGACCGTTGGTCTTGGACTTGACGAGATTGCAAATGTCGTGGATGAGGTCCAGTTCGTACTGAATACGACCTCAGCGGGGATGCACCCTAACACGGAAGAGTTGCCGATGCCGGTTGAACTTCTGAAAGAACATCATCTCGTGAGCGATTTGATCTATAACCCGCGCATTACAAGGTTCCTTCGAGAGGCGGAAGCCAAGGGAGCCCGCATTCATGGCGGACTGGGCATGTTTATATATCAAGGTGCTTTTGCTTTTGAATACTGGACTGGTAAGCCTGCGCCCGTTGCGGCGATGAGACAGGTGGTAGAACAGTCGTTAGCTGAATAAGAATGAATAGAGGGACATCCATGTTAACAGGCAAACAGAAACGTTATTTGCGCTCGCTAGCGCACCATGTAGATCCGATTTTTCAAGTAGGTAAAGGCGGCGTGAATGAACACTTAATCCGTCATATCCAAGAAGCGCTGGAAGTACGTGAATTGATTAAAATTACAGTGCTGAATAACAGCGGAGAAGATCGGAATGAAGTAGGCGCAGAATTGTCCGAGAAATCCGGTGCCGAGCTCGTACAAGTGATCGGTAAAATCGTCGTGCTGTACAAAGAATCGCATGACAAGAAAAAGATTGAACTGCCGAGCTAAAGAGGTGTAAGCATGCTTGTCGGAATTATGGGTGGAACCTTTGACCCGATCCATACCGGTCATTTGATCGCTGCGGAGCGGGCGAGGGTTGAAGCAGGATTAGACGAAGTATGGCTGATGCCGGCCAATGTGCCGCCGCATAAGTCCAACGCGCCGAAGGCCACAACGCAGCAGCGCTGGGAGATGGTTTGCCTTGCTGCGGAAGGGAATCCTTTTTTTCGTCCGATTGATATCGAAATCAGCAAAGGCGGCGTATCTTATAGTATCGATACGATTCAACTGCTGCGCAAACAATATCCCACTACAGAATTTGCTTATATCATAGGTGCAGATATGGTTCAGTATTTGCCGCAGTGGCATCGCATCGATGACATCGTGCGGCATATTCGTTTTATCGGTTTAGCCAGACCTGGCTACGAACTGGATATGGCGCATATGTCGGCTAACATCCGTGAGCGAGTAACCATTGTCCCCATGCCGCTTGTTGAAATTTCATCCACGGCCATTCGCGAGGAACGAAGACAGGAACGATCGGTCCGATACCTTGTTCCGGAAGTCGTGAACGGTTACATGGAGGTGAACCGATTGTATGAAGCGTGAGAAGCTAATCGCAGCCGTAAAAGAACAAATGCCTGAGAAACGCTGGCTTCATACACTTGGTGTCATGGAAACGAGCGTCATGCTTGCGAAGCGATTCGGTGGAGATCCTGTCAAAGCTGATCTTGCAGCTATTTTACATGACTATTGCAAGTATTGGCCTGTGCAGGAGCAAGCTAAGATTATTCGCGAGAATGCATTGCCGCAAGATTTATTGGATTTTGACAAAGAACTTTGGCATTCTCATGCCGGGGCGTTCATTGCCCAGTCGCAATTTGGGATTCAGGACGAAGAGATATTGGATGCGATCCGGTACCATACCTCAGGGCGTGAAGGGATGACGCTGTTAGACAAAATCGTATGTTTAGCGGATTATATGGAGCCAGGCCGGGAATTCCCCGGTGTAGAGCTCATCCGTGAGGAAGCCAAAACCAGTTTGGAGAAGGCGCTTGTTGTCGGGTTTGATTCTACGATTCGGTTTTTGATTGAAAAAGGAAAACGAATTTATCCGCTTACCATTTTGACACGGAATGATTTGATTCAACAAATAAACAACTAACTAATGGAGGTTGATTGAATGAGTAAAAGCCCAGAAGAGATTTTAGCATTTGTCGTAGAGGCTGCAGAGGATAAAAAAGCGGCGGACGTTGTCACGCTTAATTTGCAAGGGATTTCCTTGATTGCGGATTATTTCGTCATTTGCCACGGAAATTCAGAAACACAAGTGCAAGCGATCGCGAGCGAAGCCAGAAAGAAAGCACATGAGCATGGCGTCACGATCAGAGGCTACGAAGGTATTGATACAGCTAGATGGGTTCTGCTTGATTTAGGAGATGTTGTTCTGCACGTTTTCCACCGCGATGATCGCGAGTACTATAACATCGAAAGACTTTGGTCCGATGCCAAAGTTGTGGAGCGCGTATGAGACTGGAAGCAGGATCCCTCGTTACCCTTGAGGTAGCGAGGGAAGTTCCGCCAAACGGTTATTTCCTGAGTGACGGCTACCAGGATGTACTTTTACCGTATGCGGAGATTGTAGGCAAAATCAAGGCCGGTGAACACGTGGAAGCTTTTTTATTCCATGATACGCAGGACAGGCTCATGGCTACTATGAAACGTCCGCTAATCCGAATGGGCGAAGTCGGGCTGCTCGAGGTTGTCGATATTCATCCGAGATTTGGCTACTTTCTGGAGATGGGATTAGGGCGCAACTTGCTCCTTCCTTATCGTCATGTGCCGGAATTGGAGGAATTGCGACCTCAAGTAGGGGACAAGGTGTTCGCAACATTAGCGCATGACCGTCAAGGCCGCTTAATTGCGAAGCTGGCGCTGGAAGACGATCTGGCTCCACTTTGTGTGCGTGCTCCTTCAAGCTGGAGCAACCGCTGGGTGAAAGCGCGTGTGTACAGGCCGCTGCAGATGGGCACTTTCGTTATTTGCGAGGCCGGTGTTCTCGGTTACGGTGTGATCGGACTCATCGCTCCTACGGAGAGAACACGATTGCTTCGCGTGGGTGAGCTGGTGGACGTACGAGTCGCCTTCGTTCGCGAAGAAGATGGACGCGTGAACCTGTCGATGAGACAGCCGAAGGAAAAAGGCCGCGATGAAGACGCGGAGAAAATTCTTAGTGTGCTGGAGACGCGTCCTGGAAATGCGATGCCATTTTCAGATAAAACGTCTGCGGACATCATTAAGGATCGGTTTGGCCTGAGCAAAGCGGCTTTTAAGCGTGCGTTAGGCAAGCTGATGAAAGACGGGCTCATCTATCAGGAGGACGACTGGACCTATCTGAAAAAAGAGGAGAATCCTAGTTAACATGAGCTATGAGAAATTTGCCTACACGTATGACCGTCTGATGAACAGCATGCCTTATGAAGATTGGCTTCGTTTCGTCAAAGAAAGCTTTGACCGGTTTGGCGTGAAGCCGGTTTCGATCGTTGATCTCGGCTGTGGTACCGGCAATTTGACAATTCCGCTGGCATTGGAAGGATATCAAATGACAGGCATTGACTTGTCGGAAGATATGCTGGCTGTAGCGGAACAAAAAGCAGGAGAACACCCACAGCTTGCGCGCAGCGGTTCGGTTCGTTTGTTTCAGCAGGATTTGCGGGAGTGGGAGCTGGGGGAATCGGTTGATGTCGCTCTATCTTTCTGTGATAGTTTGAACTATTTGCTAGAGGAAGAGGACATTGTAGATGCCTTTCGCAAAACGTATGAAGGGCTTAAGCCAGGCGGTTTATTCCTGTTCGATGTGCATACGCCCCAGCAGCTGTTTGCTTATGCAGAATCTCAGCCCTTCTTCTTGAACGAAGAGGATGTAGCTTACATTTGGACAAGCGAGTTGGATGAGGACAGAGTTCAAATTCAGCACGAATTGACCATCTTTGTCAAAGAGGAAGGCGGCAAGGAACTGTTCCAGCGCATCGATGAAACGCATGAACAGCGCGCTTATGCACTGGATTGGCTGGAGCAGATGCTGAGGGAAGCAGGCTTTCGTGAAGTGTACAAGGCTGCCGACTTTACATGGGAACAACCTACGAAGCTGACAGAGCGGGCTTTCTTTATTGCAAAGAAATAAAGCATAAGGAGCCCCGGCGCTTGACAGTGCGGCATTATTTTACATATAATCAAAGCTAATCAGATGATCACAAAGCTTGGAAGAGGATTAGTAACTTGCACAGCATCTCGCAGAGAGCCGGTTAAAGGGTGGAAGCCGGTAGATGTCCGTCTAGTGAACTCGCCTTGGAGCTAGAAGGTGAATCGCCACGCATGTTGGCGTTAGCCGGATCGTTTCACCCGCGTTAAGGGGCAGAGTGAACACAGGCAAAGCATGCCTGGTGTTAACTAGGGTGGTACCACGGGAATCTAACCTCTCGTCCCTAGCGATATCCGCTAGCGATGAGGGGTTTTTTGGCGCTTATAGCCGTACACAGGGAGGAAATTTCACATGACACAGGAAACGAAAGAAACCAAGGAATTACAGGGTTACAATCCGCAAGCGATTGAGCCCAAATGGCAAGCTTACTGGGATTCTAAGAAAACATTTAAAGTGCTGGAAAATTCGGATAAGCCGAAATTTTATGCGCTGGATATGTTTCCATATCCTTCAGGAGCAGGTCTGCATGTAGGACATCCGGAAGGTTATACGGCAACGGACATCGTCTCCCGTTTCAAACGGATGAGAGGTTTCAACGTTCTTCATCCAATGGGCTGGGACGCGTTCGGACTTCCGGCTGAGCAATACGCTTTGGATACAGGGAATGATCCACGTGATTTTACGCAGAAAAATATCGATACGTTCCGCCGTCAAATTAAATCGCTCGGATTTTCCTACGATTGGGATCGCGAGATTTCCACGACGGATCCGGAGTATTACAAATGGACGCAATGGATTTTCATCCAACTGTACAACAAAGGCCTTGCTTATGTAGACGAAGTGCCTGTTAACTGGTGTCCGGCATTGGGGACGGTTCTTGCGAATGAAGAAGTCATCGACGGACTGAGTGAACGTGGAGGCCACCCGGTCATCCGTAAACCGATGCGTCAGTGGATTCTGAGAATTACGGAATACGCTGAACGTTTGCTGGAGGATCTGGAGGAGCTTGACTGGTCGGAGAGCATTAAAGATATGCAGCGCAACTGGATCGGTAAATCGACTGGGGCTGAAGTTCAATTTGCAATCGAAGGGCATGAAGAGAAGAGCCTGACTGTCTTTACAACGCGTCCAGATACTTTGTTCGGAGCGACTTATTGTGTACTTGCACCTGAACACGAGCTTGTGCAGCAAATTACGACAGACGGACAATCGGCTGCTGTGAAAGAATATCAAGAAAAAGCTTCCCGCAAAAGCGATCTGGAGCGTACTGACCTGGCTAAGGACAAAACAGGCGTATTCACAGGTGCTTATGCGATTAATCCTGTAAACGGCGGGAAAGTGCCGATCTGGATCGCGGACTATGTGCTTGGCGGTTACGGTACTGGCGCCATCATGGCAGTGCCTGGACACGACCAACGTGACTGGGAGTTTGCGAAACAGTTCGATCTGCCGATTATCGAAGTCGTGCAAGGCGGCAATGTGGAGAAAGAAGCTTACGCTGGAGACGGCGCTCATGTGAATTCCGGACCTATTGATGGCATGAACATTGAGCAAGGCATCAGCCACATGATCGCTTGGCTTGAAGAGAACGGCAAAGGTCAAGGCAAGGTCACTTACCGCTTGAGAGACTGGCTGTTCAGCCGTCAAAGATACTGGGGAGAGCCGATTCCGATTCTTCATTTGGAAGATGGCACGATGAAGCCTGTACCGGTTGATCAACTTCCGCTTCTGCTTCCTCAAGTTGACGAAATTAAACCTTCGGGAACAGGGGAATCACCGCTGGCGAACGTATCGGAATGGGTGAATACGATCGATCCGGAAACGGGGATGAAAGCACGCCGCGAAACGAATACGATGCCGCAATGGGCTGGCAGCTGCTGGTACTACCTGCGTTTCATCGATCCGCGTAACGATAAAGAATTCTGCTCGCATGAGCTTCAACAGCAATGGCTTCCAGTTGATTTATATATTGGCGGAGCTGAGCATGCGGTACTTCACTTGCTGTATGCCCGTTTCTGGCATAAAGTGCTTTATGATCTTGGATTTGTTCATACGAAGGAGCCGTTCCATAAGTTGGTCAACCAAGGGATGATTCTTGGCGAAAACATGGAGAAAATGAGTAAATCACGCGGCAACGTTGTAAATCCGGATGATATCGTGAGCGATCAAGGCGCGGATACACTGCGTATTTACGAGATGTTCATGGGACCGCTTGAAGCGACAAAACCATGGAACACAACGGGTGTAGACGGCATTTACCGTTATTTGAACCGTGTGTGGAGGCTGTTTGTGGATGAGAACGGTCAAGTTCAATCCAAAATCAGCGCGGATGAGACGCTTGGAAGCGATACGTTCAAACGAACATGGCATCGTTCCATCAAGAAAATCACGGAGGATTTCGAAGCGCTGCGGTTTAATACGGCGATCAGCCAAATGATGATTTTCGTCAATGAAGCTTACAAAACGGAGCGCTTGCCGCTCGAAGCAATGAAAAACTTCGTTCAGATGTTGTCTCCGCTTGCACCGCATTTGGCGGAAGAACTGTGGGAGAAGCTTGGTGGTACCGAGTCAATCACGTATGCACCATGGCCGACTTATGACGAAGCTTGGACCGTCGACAATGAAATTGAGATCGTAGTACAAGTCAACGGCAAAATTGTGGACCGCGTGCTGATTTCAAAAGATACGGACGAAGCTGCGATGGAGAAAATCGCTTTTGATCTTGATAAAGTCAAAGAAGCGACCGCCGGAAAGGCCGTTCGCAAATTGATTGTCGTTAAAGGGAAATTAGTGAACATCGTTGTAGGCTAATCAAGAAAAAAGACTATTGAGAAGACTGTTGCTTTATGGTTAATTGCTGCTCAGTCTTCTCAAGGTCTTCTTGATATTTGTCGTGGGTAGCGTGGATCACGCGCGAGAATACGCCGGAAAGTTCTTCATCCAAAATACGCAAACCTTCGGCCGTAATACCGCCAGGCACGGAAACGCGTTTTTGCAAGGTCATAGGGTTAAAGCCGCCCGTCGTCAGCAGTTTACCTGTTCCAAGTGTCATCTCACTGGCCAGAAGCGTTGCTTCTTCAGGGGAGATGCCTGTGACTTCAACAGCTGCATCAATAAAGGATTGAATGAAGTTGGCAAGAAAAGCAGGGCCGCAGCTGGATAGGTCTGATGAGATGCGTGTGTAATTTTCAGATACCCGTATCGGTGATGAGATATGAGCAAATAAATTCTCAAGCCATTCTTTATCCTCAGGCTGCATCCGATTACCATGAATGCAGAGTGTAGCACCGCTTAATACATAGTTCGTAATACTTGGAATGATTTTACTTATTTTTGCCGGCAAAAGACTTTCCAAATGCTTAATCAGCACAGGACTTGTAATGGATACGATGAACTGGGAGGGAAGCACGTCCTCTTTAATTTCATCAATAACCTTTTTAAATTCAGAAGGCTTCACACAGAGGAAAATAATATCGCTCTCCAGCACGACTTCTCTATTCGATTGGGCTACCAGAAGCCCAGGATATGTCTCCGCAAGAAGCTCAACTTTACGAATCGTTCGATTTCCTGCAATAATTTGCTCCGGATTGAAAGCCCCAGAATGAATGAACGCTTCAATCAGAATACTTCCCATACTCCCAGTACCGATGAACCCTGCTTTCATCTAGTAATCCCTCCCGAAAAAAATCAGTCACTTTCGTTAATATTTATAGAACGGGGTCAGTTTTGGATGCCATTCGGATGCTTTTTCATGTATATGCATGCTTCTCTGCCGTTATGAAAGATTAGCCTGTTTTTTTACTTTGGATTTTTATTTTAACGGTCAGGAGGGAATTCGTGGCTATATTTCGCTATCGAAAATTTGTGTATGTTGGTGGAATTGTTTGTTTTGTCGTTTTTGTCGTATGGCCTTTTGTGACTGGAGGACGGTCATCGATGATACAGACGGAGTTTGAACCGGTGAATGCGCAAATTGAAGCCCTCATAGTGAACGGAGAGGAAGCAGCTCAGGAATCTCTAGGAACACCTGGAACCTCAGAAACCTCAGAAACCTCAGAAACCTCAGAAACCCATGAAATCTCAGAACCCTCTACACCTGAAGCTTCTCCAGCCGCCCCTGTAACAAGCATCACTTCAGAATCTCCTTTACCTAAGTTAAAAGGGAGCCCAAGCCCATCGCGTTCAAAAGGTTTATTGGATTTGAATACCGCAACGCTTAAGCAATTAAATGATTTGCCAGGGATCGGCGACAGCAAAGCAAGAGCCATACTGGATTACCGTTTGAAAAAAGGTAGATTCAGCAGGGTTGAAGAGTTAACCGAAGTGAAGGGGATTGGGGATAAAATGCTCGAGAAGCTGAAGCCATTTGTTTACGTAACTTCAATATAGTCCTTTCTTTCATTTTGAGATGAAGTATGAGAGAATACTAGAAATGAAAAAAGGAATATAAAGGACATGGGAGGGGAGCTACGATGAGTAACCGCAAAGACTGGGACACTTACTTTCTTGATATCGCCTATATGGCTTCCACACGTTCCAGATGTAATCGACGGCATGTTGGAGCTGTGCTCGTTCAAGGGAAAAAGCTGCTCGGAACAGCTTATAACGGGGCTCCGATGGGAGTACCTGATTGCACGGAAGCCGGGTGCATGCTTGTTGAAGAAATTGAACTGAAAGTGGTGGAGGATGTTGAGGAAGTAGTGCGCAAGCAGCGCTGTATCCGCACCATTCACGCCGAGCAAAACCTGCTGCTATTTACAGATCGCGAGGATCGGGAGGGCTCTACGGTCTATGTCACCGATCAACCTTGCTGGACTTGCGCAAATATGCTTGCAAATAGCGGTGTGACAGAGATTGTTTTCCATCGCGGTTATCCGAAGGATAACGAGAAAGTCAGCCAGCTAATGTCGGCCAGAGGCATCACCTTCCGCTCTATGGAAGGGTATGAGCCTCCGCCTGGCACCGTATCTGACGTCGTAAATTAGATCATTCAATCAACATTGGGGAAGAACCTCATTTCAGCAGCAGCCTAAGATTAAGGCTCATCTGGAATGAGGTTTTTTGTTTTGCCGGAAGGGAGGAATAAGCTTAAATGAAACGACCAATTGTTATAGGATGTTGTCTGTGGATAACTGGCTATGTGCTTGCACTCTACAGCCATTTGCCATGGCTGTCTTTGACGACGAGCGCGCTAATGCTTGCCGCGATCGTCGTCATCCGCCTGCTGCGGCTGCCCGCCGGACAGCCGCTGTGCGCGCTCTTGTTGGTCGGAGTAGCCTACGGCTACTTCCAATGGACCGACCAGCGCAACGTCACGGCCCTGCTGCCCCTCACGCAGCAGGAAAACCCGGACGGCCGCGAAGTCACGCTGCGCGGCCGATTCAGCTCCCCTGTCACCGTTGACGGCGACAGGGCCAGCTTTACCGTGGAAGCGGAGTCCGTCCGCTTCCAGGACCGCGCTTTCCCGCTGGGCGGGGAAAGCGTGCAGGTCTCGCTGCGCTTGCTGGCGCAGGCGCAGCAGGAGGTGGCGTCGGCGTGGCGCCGAGGCGACGCCCTGACGCTCACGGGGACGCTGCGCAGCCCGTCCCCAGCACGCAACTTCGGCGGCTTCGACTACCGCCGATATTTGCGCCTTCACCACACCCATTGGCAGGTTGTAGCCAAAGGGGTGGATCAGGCGCAAGTGCAGCCTGCGGCTGCGAGCGTCAGCGTCACGCAGCTGCTGCGCTGGAACGACATGCTGCGGGATAACCTCAGCCGCCGCATGGACCTGATATTCCCCGCGCCGCAGGCGGGGTTTATGAAGAGCATGCTGATCGGATTGACGGACGATCTGGATCCCGAACGCTTCCAGCAATTTTCGGAGCTGGGGCTGACCCATATTTTAGCCATCTCAGGCTTGAATGTTGCTGTATTTCTAGGCGTCTGCTTCTGGGGCATGCATCGCTTAAAGCTGACCAAAGAAACCTATTTACGCATATGCTTTTGGCTGCTGCCCTTGTAGGTCACCAAATAGTTTGTTAAACACCTCAAAAAGATTGTTAGAAATACAATTGAAAAACCTTGATTTTAAAGGGTTCTTCGAGGGTGATTTGCAGAAAGATTGAATAATAACTAATAATCGAACTAATGTTCCTGTTGGTTAGAAAGGAACTAATTTGCTCTGAGGTTGTTAAAAGCCGGATTTCACCCATTATAGGGTTAAGGTATTCTCAGAGGCATGAAAAAAGATTTTCCAAAGTGTGTTTTCACTAAAGACTGAAAAAAACGCCATATATTTTGTGAAAATGAAAGAACCAAAACGTTGATATTACTGCGTCTTTGCATAAGTATAGAAAATTACCTTCTAATATTCTCATAGAACATGTAATCACCCAAACGCAAAAATAAAAGAAACGAGTTTCTTTCATATATGTGACCGAATAGGGTGAATGTTCTGCGAGCAAAATAAGGACATATTCTTTAGGGAGGTACGTATATGGAATTTAATAAGCAGTACAGGTTATTCGGTGGTGGGGCGGAAGTATTAATAAAATATCGTATAAAAAAGCGCAAGAAGTTGAGGATGAAGTTTGAGAAGCTAGAAGAAAAATTCAATGACATAAATGCTTATTTTTATGTATTTATTTTCGATGGAAAACGAAACCCAGTTTATGATCGAATAATTCAATATAAAAAAAAGGTCCAGAATTTTATTCAGGAAATTGAGCCTCACTGCAAAGGGAAATCAAAGGATCGTGATTTATTTTTAAAATGGAAAACGGAAGCGGAAGTTTGGTTTGTAGAATTGCAGCAAATAATCGCGTGCTAGCTACTTTATGGGTTCTGTTATCCTTTTGTTGATTTCTCACTAAAAGAAATACCGCCTAATATATTAGGCGGTTAATTCTGAACTATTGTTATCCTTGTAACAACGGTAAATAAATTAATGGAGAATCCTCATTTTTCGTTATTCACCTTATCCATGCATAGGTCAATCAACGCTATCATGCGATAGAACAAATAATCGACTTGTTTCATAGAACCGATTTGAATTTTGTTTGTTTCGAAGTGTCGGATTTGATACTTATTTCCGATATCGGTAAGGTTTTTGAATTCGATATCCAGCAGGTCGTCAAAATCTGCTGTTCCTGCGGATATATTCAAAACTAATGTTTGTGCCGAAGCCTTTTTGTTGTTCGGGTCATAGAACGTCTTGATTCTTTCAAATGCGTCCCAAATCTTTTCAAGTGCGATTTGACGGTCGATTTCTTTTGGTTTGCGAATATTTTCAATTGCCAAGTTCACCAATTCGTTCAAACGGTCGTCTTTCGATTTTACGTTTAGGTTTTGAAGAACTGCATCTAGTTGGGTAGGTAAGTGACGTTTGACCATGCTGTCACTATCTAGATAGAATACGATTCCGTTCCGAGCAAAGATTTGATTTACTTCGGCGCGGAATTTTTCTTTTTCGTTTTCCGTGTCTGGAAAGAAAATGTGATAATGCTTGAAGTAACTATGATAGTCACTTTCGTTGATATCAGAAATTTTAGAATAGCAGAATTCAACAAAATCAAGCAGGGCGTACTTATCAACATCCTCATCTTCATCCCATTTCACGTTGACGGGCGTTTCCATTTTGGGAATTTGAGCTTTAATAGCGGAATTGAGAAGTTGAACGTCCGTACCGCACACCATTTCGTTATCGGGGCAAGTATCGGGAAAATCATTTGAAAAGTTCTTCTGGAATCTTTTATAAACCCCAACTATCCCGTTATATACGGAAACTGTTATTTCTTCGGATTTCAATTCCTTCTTTCCAAGTTCTCTGTCAC
This sequence comes from Paenibacillus anseongensis, assembly GCF_009757995.1. NCBI lineage: Bacteria > Bacillati > Bacillota > Bacilli > Caryophanales > Paenibacillaceae > Paenibacillus > Paenibacillus anseongensis. Next base: position 1,216,879 of record NZ_WSEM01000016.1, on the reverse strand, counting down.
TAAAATACTCGTGTGCCATGCTTCGTCTCCTTCGCTGTATATGTCAATTCAAATTCCAATAATATACATTTCAATTCATTTCTACATATTAATTCAATAATCCTGCCCAATACGTCAACAGGGTACCGCCATTTTAAAATATGTCCTTATGACGAAGGAAAAGTTTCACGATTTTCTGTTGGAGCCAACTTTTAACTTCTAGTAAGCAAAGGGAGGTGCCTCACGCTAACAGGAGACACGTGAGGATCAGAAGTAGTGAAGTAGTCTCGTTAGCACTCGACCACAGATCCCATGTTAGACACGCTAATCTTTACTTCTGATTTGGAGACGACCACTAATACTGATAGTTTGCTTAAACACGCCATAAAGATTTCTAAAGAACATGGTAGATCTATAGGTTCAAGCAAAGATAAAAAATCTACTGCTATTACTAAAAAGCAGTAGACTTTTTTAAATAATTTCAGAATGGAGAAAATCAAAAATTTCTTTGAATTTATCTTCGTATTCTGAAATATCTTTGAAAAATACTTTGTCAACACCGGATTTCATTTTATTTTTTCTTAAAAATTGCTCTCTTGCCCGTAAGTCATCAGCATTATTAATACCTAATTCAGGACGAGCAAGTTGAATTACGTGATATTCCATTAACTGTGAATGCCTTAATACATAATATTTATCCTGATAAATTTCGTCTTTAATTGCATAGGAATGTACCAGAACCCAAAATTCAGGAGATGGAATGCTGACGTCAAAGTAAGTCTGAAAAAACCTAGTAGGTACTGAATCTTCTTTAGTTGCTTTAACCTGTATTTTAACGCTTTTTTTATTAGCAGTAGCTACAATGTCATATGATTTTTTATTTCCATGCGTTAAGAAAGCATCTATGCCATATCGGGACAATTTGGCAATAGTCCCAAACTCACCGACGCGATTAATAAAATAATTTTTCTGATCTGAAAGGTCTCCATTCTTATCAAGAATGTCCTTGTATACAGTTTTTTTACTCTTTGCCATCAATTTTACATCTCCATCCCATACAAAAGGTAATCTATCATGGTTGATTTTTCGACATTAGGTAAATAATTCCTTCTGATCAGCAGTAAAGACAGCCAATTTACTTTAAGAAAGGAGTTAAGCAATCAGCAAGAATATAACGTTTCTTACTAAGATTCGAGAGTATTAGTCGATTCATTCGTTCTCATAAGGATGATATAGTTTACTACTAGAAGTTAATGAAAGACCGTATTGTTCCATTGTGGTATAATTAGCAATCATAACTTCAATTTTTTGGCTTTTATTATAGAAACATAGCATAAAAAAATGAATTTAGAAAAAACATCTTCGGGGGAGCCATCGATAATATGTTAACAGGGGACGCGCGCAACAGAGTAAATGCAATATGGGAAATGTTTTGGACAGGTGGGATTTCAAACCCACTGTCTGTTATTGAACAATTTACTTACCTGCTTTTTATTAAACAACTCGATGATCAACAAATTAGGCAAGAAAAAAGAGCAAGATTGACCGGAAAACCATTGGAGAACCCCATTTTTTCTTCTGAGCAAGTAAATTTTCGTTGGTCGCAGTTTAAAAACTATGAAGCCGGAATTATGTTTGAAACGATTAAGGATGAAGCTTTTCCTCATATGAAAGCTTTGGGAGATGAAAGTTCACAATTTACAAAGCATCTAGAAAATGCTGTATTTATTATTCCTACTCCGCAATTGTTACAGCGCGTGGTTACGGGAATCGATCAACTCATTACCGAAATTTCCGAAAAAAATAAAGATACAATGGGCGACTTGTACGAGTATTTACTTTCTAAAATTGCAACATCTGGTACGAACGGGCAATTTCGTACGCCGCGGCACATCATCCGCATGATGGTTGAATTAATGAAGCCGTCACCACAAGACACAATGGTCGACCCTGCTACCGGAACCGCTGGCTTTTTGGTCGAAGCGGCAGAATATGTTCGAGAACATCACCGCGATGAGCTCTTTGTCAAATCAGGAAATGAAGAACTACAAGCGCATTTTAAAAGCACTATGTTTCATGGCTTCGATACCGATCTAACGATGTTGCGTATTGCTGCAATGAATTTAATGTTGCATGGAATTGAGGATCCGCAAATTTTGTATCAAGATTCACTTTCAAAAGGCAACGCTGAAACTGAGAAATACACACTAGTGTTAGCTAATCCACCATTTAAAGGATCTTTAGACTACAGCGAAGTGGCAGATAATTTGCTTCAAAAGGTTAAAACGAAAAAGACGGAACTTCTGTTTTTGGCACTTATGCTTCGCTTACTTAAAAACGGTGGGCGCTGCGCTGTAATCGTACCGGATGGTGTGCTATTTGGATCATCCAAAGCACACGTTGATATCCGCAAGGAAATAATTGATAACCATAAGCTTGAAGCAATCATTTCCATGCCTTCTGGTGTATTTAAGCCTTATGCAGGGGTTTCGACTGCCATCATGATTTTTACTAAAACAAACATCGGCGGAACCGATCAGGTTTGGTTTTACGATATGAAAGCGGACGGTTACTCACTTGATGATAATCGTCGTGAGCTTGATCCGGACAAACACGAAGATAATAACATTCCTGATATTATTGCTCGTTTTAGCAATTCAAATGCCGAAAATAATCGTGCCCGAACCGAACAATCTTTCTTTGTTAGTGCTAATGAAATTCGCACAAATAAGTACGACCTTAGCATCAATCGCTATAAAGAACAAGAACACGAAGAAGTTGTGCACGCTTCTCCTAAACAAATTCTGCAAGAGATCGTTGATCTCGAAATAGAAATTACATCAGGACTGCAAAAACTGGAGGAAATGTTAGGGTGAAGAAATATATTTTGAAAGATTTGCTCTCTGATGTTATTTCAGGGGAGTGGGGAAATGAGCCGAAGGAAACAAGTCATATTAAGGTGATAAGAACAACGAATTTTTCAAATGACGGCAAATTGAATTTGGATAAGGAAGTTGTTATACGTGATATTGATTCACAAAAGGTTGAAAAAAAGAGGCTTAAATATGGAGATATAATAATTGAAAAGTCGGGAGGGAGTCCTACACAGCCTGTTGGACGGGTTGTTTATTTTGACCTTCATGCAGATAACTTTTTATGTAATAACTTTACTGCGATCTTAAGACCGAAAAATGATGTATGTTCAAAATATTTGTTCTATTGCTTCTATCAATTTCACACTCGAGGAAAAACTATTTCATACCAAAACAAGACAACTGGAATAATTAACCTTAAACTTGACACTTATTTAAATGGTGAAACTATCAATTTACCATCTTTTGCGGAACAGCAGAAAATCGCTGCTGTCTTGGCGGAAGCTGAATCACTGATCCTAAAGCGGAAACAGGCGATTGCCAAACTGGATGTACTTGTAGAGTCTATCTTTTTTGATATGTTTGGAGATCCAGCTACTAATCCAAGAAAATGGGAGCAAAAATCATTAAGAGAAGTTTCCATACATTTTAGCGATGGACCATTTGGTTCTAATTTAAAATCAGAACATTACAGACCAGATGGTGTAAGAGTTATTCGATTACAAAACATCGGTGTTGGTGAATTTATTGATAAGGATGAGGCATATGTTTCAGAGGAGCATTACAAGAGTATTAAGAAACATACCTGTTATCCAGGCGAAATATTGATCGGAACAATTGGTAGCCCAAATCTTAGAGCATGTATTTTACCAAATAATATTAAATTTGCTGTAAATAAGGCGGATTGTATTCGTTGTAAGCCTAATGAAGAACATGTACAATCCCAATATCTGTGCCATCTTTTAAACAATTCGCAATTCCAAAATATAGTAAAAGGTCTTATTCATGGACAAACTCGAAGTAGAATAAGTATGGGTCAACTTTCAAAATTTGATATCCCTGTGCCTCCATTGAATATTCAAAATGAATTTCGTGATATCGCAATAAATATTGAAAATCAAAAAAATAAAATGAAAAATCAACTTGAAAGGCTAGAAGAAAACTTTCAATCACTTTTACAGCGTGCCTTTTCAGGTCAGCTCGAACTAAAATAAAGAAGGTGAATGGTGTTGTCATTAAATGTCGATTTTCTAAAAAAATTTCCTCAATGGCAATCACTTCATGAATCGGCATCAGAGGCGGAAAACAACGTATTCACAAAACCACGCACATCCCTTTTTTATAGTCGTGTCACGTTAGAACGCGCTGTAAGGTGGCTCTATAGCAACGACGACTATCTGCAGTATCCAGCAAAGGATAAGCCGATGCTTGGCGATTTGATTCATGAACAAACGTTTCAGGAAAACCTATCGCCAGGTATGCTAGGTCCGTTAAAGCTAATCATCAAACTTGGCAACCTAGCTGTACATACTGATGAACCCATGGATAGCGATAAATCACTGCTCATTTTTGAGCATTTATTCATGTTCCTAAATTGGCTACAGCGATATTACGGTACACCCAAAATAAAGGATCTGGCATTTAACGAATTGATGATTCCTGTCGCTGAAAGCGGTCAAGTTTCACGAGAATCATTGCCAGAATTAACGAAACTAGAAGAGAAAATATCAGCAAAAGATGCTCTATTAGCGGAAGCTCAAGCAGAGATTTTAACTTTGCGTCGACAACTTGCAGAAACTTCAATTCAGCCCCAAGAAACACGTGAGCCGAAACCACGCATAATTCTTTCACCGCGCAGTGAAGCGAAAACTCGTCAGCTTCTAATCGATGTCATGCTTCGCGAAGCAAAATGGGATCCACGTGGTGAGAACGTGGAGGAATTTGAAGTTTCGGGTATGCCTAATCGGTCATCTGTCGGGTATTGCGATTATGTGCTTTGGAGTGATAAGCGTACACCTTTGGCTGTAATCGAAGTAAAGAGCACCGTTCATGATGCTAAAAAAGGAAAAAAACAAGCTGAGATTTATGCAAGCAATCTAGAAAAAATGTATGGCGTTCGTCCACTAATATTTTATTCAAATGGTTATCATACCTACCTTTGGGATGATACGTATTACCCGCCCCGGGAAGTTGCTACTTTTTATCGTAAAGACGAACTGGAATGGGTCATCCAGCGACGAAATAATAAAAAGCCGCTAATAAGTATCAAGCCTGATCAACGAATTGCGGGACGGGTGTATCAAATTGATGGAATACGCCGCGTTGGCGAAGCATATGAAGGTGCAAGGCGTCATGCTCTTATGGTCATGGCAACAGGCACTGGTAAAACGCGTACTGCAATCGCGCTGATAGACTTCTTAAAACGCGCAGGATGGGTCAAAAATGTTTTATTTCTAGCTGACCGCCGCGAACTTGTTAAACAAGCCTACGGAGAGTTTAAAAAGCACCTTCCTAATGAAACTGTATGTAATTTGCTTGAAGATAAACGCGATATTTCTGCTCGCTTATATTTTTCCACTTATCAGACGATGGCTGGTTTTTTACACCCTAAAAAAGGAAATGAAGTCCCCTTCGGGATCGCTCACTTTGACCTCATTATTGTAGATGAAGCCCATCGCTCGATTTACAACAAGTTCGGAACGGTATTTCAATACTTTGACGCTCTGCTCCTTGGCTTAACCGCAACACCAAAATCAGAGGTTGACCGGGATACATATGATTTTTTTAAACTTCAGCGTAATTTGCCAACCCATGCTTACGAGTATGAACAGGCTATTGAAGAAAAGCATCTTGTTCCCGTTAAACCAGTTAAAGTGAAATTTAAATTTATGCATGATGGTATCGATCCTGAGGAATTAAGCGAGAGTGAACGGGAAGATTACAACAACCGAATAAGACTTTTAAAGGGGAAAAAGGTTGAAAAGGATGCTTTAAATTCTTGGCTTTTTAATAAAAATACGGTTAAACAAGCTCTTGATCTGCTGATGCAAAAAGGAATTAAAGTTGCAGGTGGAGATAAGCTTGGGAAAACCATTATTTTTGCCCGGAATCAGAAGCATGCTGAATTTATCGTCGAAATGTTCGATGAGATGTACCCAAATCTTCGGGGCAAGTTTATGACAACTATCCATAATAAGGTAGATTATGCAGATAAGTTGATAGAGGAATTTAAGCAAGGTAGTGAACTTCCACAAATAGCAGTTTCAGTCGATATGTTGGACACCGGCATTGATGTTCCGGAAGTAGTAAACTTGGTGCTTTTTCGCCCAGTATTTTCGTTTTCGAAGTTTTGGCAGATGATTGGTCGCGGCACACGGCTCTGTGAGAATTTGTTTGGACCTAATCAACATAAAACGCACGCGCTGTTGTTTGATATGTGTGGGAATGTGGAATATTTTGATGCGTTTCAAGAAGGAGAAGACGAAGGTTCAAAGGTCATCTCTCTTAGTGAACAACTTTTTGAGCAACGTAGCGAACTCATCTATGAATTACATAAAACTCAGCAGTATCCAGACCTGATGAATGCAACCATTTCATATGTGACAAATCAATTAGAGCAAATGGATGAACATCACTTTACGATACGTCCTCATTTATCAACTGTAATTAAATATCGGCAATCTGAAAATTGGATATCACTCTCAGAGGGAATTAAAGCAGAAGTTATTTCAACCCTTGCTCCGATCGTATACGAAGATGTGACGGAAGAGAAAAAGCGGTTTGATTTGCTAATGTTACGTCTTCAAAGGTCAGTGCTGGGTGTTACATCGATAGGAAAAAGGAATTCGTATATTAATAAACTAATATCAATTGGAACACAGCTACTAACGAAAGATAAACAAAATATCAAGGAAATCAAAGATCATTTGCCACTCTTAAAGAAAATAACGACAACTGAGTTTTATAACGAAACCAATGTTTCTGAGCTAGAACATGTCAGACTGGTTGTTCGTGAACTATTAGCTTTACTAGATACCGAGCAGCGAACGATTCTTTACACGAATTTTACCGATGAATTACAAAGTGATGAAGAAGTAGATCTTCCTAAGTCCAGTGATTTCTCTGCTTATCGTAAGCATGTATGCGACTACATTTTTAAGCATCAAGATCATATTGCGATTCAAAAACTTCGTAAAAACAAACCTATTACTGGATACGACGTGAGTTCTTTCGCAAGCATGTTGTTTAACGAACAGATAGGCACCCAGGAGCAATTTGAGAAGCTCTTTGGTGGAAAAGGTGCGGCTTCTTTTGGATCCTTTGTAAGAGAGCTTATAGGGCTAGAACAAGATGCAGCGCAAGAAGCATTTGCAAATTTGCTTAGTAAAACGAATTTGAACCCTAATCAAATACATTTCATTAATTTGATTATCGAATATCTAACTAAGAATGGAAATCTGGATCCCGGTAAATTAATGGATGAACCATTTATCCATCTTCATCAAGAAGGTGTTTATGGAATGTTTGAAGAAGCTGAAGTTGACGAGATCGTACAAGTAGTGCGATATTTGCAAAATAACGCAAAAATAAATGATGTTTCATAAAATAATTATTAATTGTAATCAAGGGTGCACGCACGAATAAAAAGCTTTATTAAAGAAAAGTATGCTGGATTTTTCCAGCATACTTTTCTTGTTTCAATTCTTTTGTGTAGGGGTATTGTTTCATAATAAACAAGTCTCATACATTCGAGAAAGTGACATAGTATATTGTGAAGGTTGCATGTTGCAGTTCCCCACTCCGTAAATGGATTATACATCTACACTATTGTCGATAATGGAACTATGTAAATGTCTTGCTTTTGTTTATTTATGTGATGAATACTTTCAAATCTAAATAGGAGTTGATATATGATGAAAAATCCAAGAGTCGTACGAGCGCAAGTGACGGTAATTTGCGAGGTTCTTGTTGACGATGAATTAGTAGAAGGAATTGCTGACCAATATAAAACACCCAAAGACGATCAAGATGCTGCAACTCAATTGTTGTACGCCATGATAAATCCAAAACTACAAGGCGCATCCACAGAAGGGAACTGGGACGGCGTTTGTGATTTCACAGGTAGGTTTAAAAATCTTAATGTTTCAAATAAATAAAGTATCAAAAGGTGGGGGAGCTTTCCACCTTTTTTTGTTAGGTTATATCCCCAAGAGGAAATTTGTGGTAAATTGTTAACAACTGCTTATTCTAAGGGGAGAGATTTTAATTTGTCAAACATTACAATTGAAAAAATGATTGCACACGATTTAAATTTAGGCAACGCGGCTCCACTATTTTTTCGTCAAGTGATTAATTTAGTAGATAGCGAAGTAACAAGCTTCTTCAGTAAGCATATCGAAAACGCATTGAAAACAAAACAAATAAGAATGTGTACTTTTACATATGAGAACGCTTCAGTCCTTGTAGATACCATTGAAATTTCAAATGATGTAACGAACGATCAATTATTCGTAGATAACACAATTAATATGACGCAATCATTATTTAACAATATGAGCGGTGCAGCGTCTAATGGAGCATTAATATTTATTTTATATATCGATGCACGAACGGATCATCGTTATTTAGCTATTCTTAAAATGGATCCCAATAAGGCTATCCGCCTTGACCGAACTACCTTCTCTTTTACTGTACAAAGAGATATTTTACCAAGTGTAAATGAGAGGCTACATAAATGTGCTTTTATCAAAGTAGATAATAATCTTTGGAATGAGGAAGTTCATCTTCGCGTTCTGGACAAACAGCAAAATACCGGTGAAATATCAAAATACTTTCTTTTGAATTTCTTGGAAGCAAAAACGTGTGTTGATGATAAAGTGATGACTGAATTGGTGGATTCAACAATTATTGATTTTGCCGTGGAGGAAGGATTTATTTCCACAACTGCTGAGAAATTGGATTTTGTCTCTAGAGTAGATCGGCTATTATTTTCAGGCAAAGTGGTTGACCTTGAGCGAGATTTAGAGAGTTTATTTGAAACTTATGTTTCAGGAGAAGAAGATCTAAAACAAAAGATTGACCGATATAAAGACAAGCTCTTGGAAAAACGTGAAAACCTTCATTTTATTTTTACTGCGGAAAAGAATCCTACGGTTGCGGTTTATGCTGATGAAGGTAATGATATTAAAATCCAGTTCCCAATTAGATACAACAACAACAAAGTCAAAGTGGATTATGAAGACGAAGATGATGGTACAAAAACAACAGTTATTCGAATCGTAGGTGTGGAATTAAAGGAAAAATTTAAGCATTAGGGAGCAGTGTCATGAATGAATTGTTAAATACTTTTTTAACAATTATGAAAGAAATTGAAACCTCCGAAATAAAAGCAATTGAAAATTCGGAGGATTTTACAGTGCAATATGAGGTTAATATCGATGCGATAAAATTATTATCGCATCGATATGTAAGTGTATTTCAAAATTCACAAATTAGCTTTGAGGTTAATTGTGAGGGGAAAAACTTAGGTTTTGAGAATTTTAACCGTGTATCTGATTTCCTAGACGCAGATGGAAAAGCGCAATTAACGCTTGCCATTAATAAAAAACAGCATTTTCAACTTGATGAGAACACATTTATTTTTTTTAAGAGAGAGTCTTTTTTTAAAAATTTCGATGTGTTAAATAAAAATTTTATCAAAAATATAAATTTTCAAAAAACTATTCACTTTCATCTTCCTGTTGATAAGGAATATTCAAATTCATACGTAAAACTTTATCCGATTGAAAATGGCATGATATATTATGCTGCCGACCTCGATGATAACAGCATCTCTGAGCAAGAGAGATTAATAAAAATTAGGGATGATACTTCTCGTGCCACTAGACCTTTTTTTGTGCCTAATTTTTATGAGTTTCCAAAAATATCAGAGGATTTTAAGCAGTGGTTTGATAAAAATTTATTTAAGGCAAGTTTGATTTATTTATCCAACAAAATTTCTAATGATAATAAGGTTATTATTCGTGGACATAAAAATACTGAAATTGATTTTTCTACGGACCATTGTGTAAAACATGCCGAAATAATCTATAAAAAAATATTTCAATTTGCGTATGAGGAAAAGCACTATAATGATAAAATTGAAATTGCCAGAAACATTTTAACTATTTATTTAAGTACAAGCGATTCAACCGAGAAATTAGACGAACTGATGCCTAAAATTGAAAAAACAATTTCCAGTCATTTTACGGCATACATACAGGATAGTATCAAAAAGTTTTTCACAGATCGGAAAGATGTAGTAAAAGAAACCCATAAATATGCAACGGATTTAAAAGGCGAATCGGACAAATTACTAACCTATATAAATACATCATTAATCGGTGTAGTTACTGCGGTCTTTTCTGGAGCTTTGGGTTTATCTAAAGGGGATCGTTTGTTCTTGATAGTTGCCTTTTCACTTCATGCGATTGTTTTTGCGGTATCTTATTTTTACAATAAGAATTATGTAAAAGAAAGAATCGAAGAAATTGAACGCGTTTATGGAGAATATACAAAAGAATTTGTAGTAGTAGCGGAAAAAGATCTTTTGGAAATTAAAAATATATATATTAATCCTGCTGTTCAAAATGTTGAGAAATACATTAGAAGATATCGCAATTTGATAACAATCTTAGTTTTATTAATGTTAGCAGCGGCTGTCACATCGTATTTTCTTTCCAGCTCATTTTTTAATAACAAACCACAAGAAAATAAAATTAGTACGCAAATAAATAAAACTGGAGAGAATAATCCTTCTGTGCAGAGTGTCAATGAAAGTATTTATAAATAAAAGATATAGGAATAGTGGTGTTTTTGGCAACAATTCCCATTAAATAACGGAATTTGCCGTTACGCTTGCCATATGAATAATATTATTGAAAACAGACCAGTCAGATGGCAAGTTCCGCGTTTTTCTTCGTTTTTGTAATAATAGTTGCTAAACCTGCCTGAACATGCAGAAGGCGGTGAATGAGCGATGACCAATTTCTTTGCATACGACTAACTATTGCCGAAAGCCACACTTGAACTTTGTCTGTATCACTGATCGTAAATGTTGTGAATTCCCTGAGGGGTTAAACAAATGTAAGAACTATAATAAGGCTGCCACTAGATTGGCAGCCTCATTTATTATGATTATATCGACATAACAAAAAAGGCGCAGCGCTATATCCGCGCTTTTTTTTGTTTTTCTATTCATAAAAAACGGTCACTTGCTTATATTAGGCTTGAGGTGACAAAAATGAATGTTATACCCGAAGTAAAATCTGGTGAGAGTTTGGCAAGTTATATCTACAGATTAGCAGAAGCCAATTTTTATGTAAGCATGGAAAGCCTATTATCCGAATGGAAGATGAGAGTTAGACAATTAGAAAAGAATGTTTTTACCGATTCCGTGCTAGAGATTATTATGGGAATTACTGGAGTTGAGAAGAATAGTATTCGTCAAATGAGTAGCCAATATTTTAGATGTCAGTTTGGTGACGGTTTTTACAAGAAGTATGTAATTCGTAACCAGCATAAATATTGCCCAGAGTGTCTTTCACAGCATGCATATCACAAGCATGATTGGATGCTTGAACCAGTTACAATTTGTCTGGATCATGAGCTATTACTTTTGGATGCTTGCCAGGGATGTCAAAGTAAAATTACTTTGAGAGGCTTGATGACAGGAGCTTGTGAAGGATGTGGTTTTTATTTTTCGGCAGCAAACAAGGAGAAAATTAGTGATCCTTTTCTTGTAGAATCCCAAAAAATTTTACAAAATCAGCTTTTGAATAATGAGATTATTAAAAAGGGTGCTTTAAAAGGACTGGATATCGTTGGATTTTTAAAGCTCGCAAGAAGCTGCAGCTACTTCCTTCAAGGCAATCTTAGTTTTGTTGGAAAACCTATTGTCATTGAACCGTTTTATAAAAAGAACGTAACATTAAATAATGAAATGTCATGTTATAAATACGGAAATGTTTACTGGATATTTATTGATTTTCCAATAAATATAAAAAAGGTTAAAAAGAATTTTGATCAATTACCAAATCGGTATAAGCATGCAAAGCTGCAAATGGCAAAAAAAATATCGTCCAATTCGGACTGCTCAGTTCTCCTTGGAAAGATTTATGAATTGTTGGACAAACCAACAAAAGCGCGCGTTAAGCAGACAAAAAAGATAATTCCAGTTCTAAAAAAACAACGCAAGCAAAAGCAAGCCTGTGCCGCAAAAGACAATGTTGTAATAACCAATGACTTGGTCGATCAAGATTGTATTACACGAGAAGAGGCATGCTCAATTTTGGGGATAATAGGAAAAGAACAAATGAATAGAATCATTGATTCTGGCTTTTTGATTCTTCGGAAATACCCAAAAGGTCGCTGGTTTTTAAGTAAAAATGAAGTGGTAAATTTCCTTGAAAAATATACTGGCGAATATAAATCTTTTGACAATGGCATTACTTTTTACGGTGCTTTAAAAAAATATTCCCAAAGTGGACTTAGCATGGTGAGATTGTTGAGCTTTATAAGAGAAAGCAAACTGGAGCCGTTTAGAATAAAAAAGGGAGGTAATTTCACCGATGTAATTTTCCAATCGTGTGAATTGAAGAGATGTATGAATGATTTTTATAAAATTAAGTATGAAAGGAAGGGATATACGAAAAGCGAATTGTTAAAATTATTGCGAATGGATTTTTTTACAATAGATGCGCTTGAAAAGAGGGGGGTTATTAAGGCTAGTTTTGAAAAATCCAAGTTAGGCAATAGAAAAATCAAAATGTATGATAAAAAGACAATTGAAGATTTTCAAAAAAGATATATTGATTTAAAACAGGCAGCCGCATTGTTTAACGTTACTATCCTGCATCTGAGAAAATTAATTTGGAGTGGAGTTCTTCATGAAGCGCTGCCTGGAATTACAAAGAAATATATTGTAGATGTTAATGAAACTAGAGCCTTACTAGTTTCTAGCTGAGACCGTGCAAACGGTCTTTTTTATTTGAACAGATTTTTTAAACGATGCTTTTTATTTACTTCTTCTAAGGTAACCTTATAAAGTAAAGCAAACCAATCTGGTTCTAAGAAAGAATCGTTTTTAAAAAATGTGTACTTGCTCACTATGCCCTCTTCGAAACTTATAGAAATATACCCAATAAATTCATCAATTAATGTTCTCTGAGCAAACCAATAATAATAAATTTTTCTGTTGTTAATAGGTATTTCCAGACGAATAAAATGCTGATTGGATTTTAAAAAATTTAAAAAATTCATTTTTTCACCTCCAATCTATTTATTTCCTTAAATACAAGTTTAATTCAAATGAAAAACTATCATACTACTAATAATAAGTATGGAGAGTGATGACTGTTGGTAAGAGCTGGGGGAAATCTACTATTTTCAGTTAACGATTTGGTTGAGCTGATGGAAAAAGAAAGTGTACATATATATGTTATGTATCCAGCAGCATATGAGAATGATTTTAATGAGGTTATAGGCTCTTTTGAGAATATCATTTTGAAAATTGATCTATTCTCAGGTAATAATGATATGCGTCATGAAATGGAGGCGAATCATATTCATGAATCATTTCAACCTGATAACAACGAGCAACCTCAGATATTATCTTTTGGTAGTTATGAAGAAATAAAGAAGAAAATTGGTAAAAACTTACGATCGTCAATAAAGAGTAAAGGTTTGAATCAGGCTAGTGCCGCGAGTATATTGGGAATTTCAGACGCGGCGATATCAAATATAATAAACGGGAATACCTCATTAAAAATAGAATCAGTGGCAATGATAGAAGCGCGGTTAGGGATTAAGAAGGAGGAATTGCTACACGGCATCAAGTGGGATGAGCAAGCGTACAGTGACCAAAAAAGTATTGAGGATTCTGCCCCCTTAGATGAAGCATTAAATAAAATCATTGGCGCCATTTCCCGAATTTCAAAAGAAGATGAAAATAACCATCTGGCGGGTGTAGTATCATCCATAGAACGCATATCAGGTAAAATTGGCATCGAGAGCACAAAAATTATTCTTGGAGAAATTGAACAGCTTATGAGAAAACTCTTAAATACAGTAGATTTCCCTAAGGTATGGTTTGTCGAAGAATACATCAATTTACTTGACAACATTACCAAAGTATTTACTTCTTACAAGCCCGGGTACGAAACAAGCATGAAGCGAATTTTAGATTTGCTGGATTATATGCAATATCAGAATAAAAAAAACAAGGATCATGATTAATTAAAACTAAATTAAACTTTGAAAGGAGCGTAGTTACTACGCTCCTTTTTTGCATTTCCATAAATATTGGCAGAGATATTGAAAAGTTATTTTTCAATATCCAGATGTATGCTGTTTACGAAAGCTGATGCAGTCAAAAAAAATTTTTTTGAGATTCATTGGATTTGTCCATGAGCTGAATATAGTAGGAGGGAACACAATTTGAGTCAACTACAGCTGATTCCAGAAGTGCAACCTGGTGAGAGCTTTATGAGTCTTGCGCAACGACTTGCAAAGGCAAACTTTCATCAGACTTTACAGACATTCATCAATCGAAAAGGGAGTCATTTCGACTACAGGTCGAACCTTAACTATTACCAAGAGAAAAACCGTTGGAATAGTGAGATTGTGAATATCTTGAAAGCGCAAAATTATGAGAATGTGGACAACCTTACCCTAAATCAGTTTGATGGGTTGTTATTTGGTGGGTCATCCACGCTTCTACAAAGGCGGCAACACTATTATCAGTCAAAGGTTAAGTTTTGCCCACATTGCGTAATGGAGGCTAATTACCATCGACTTGTGTGGGATGTGAGTATGGTGGGGGTATGCTTGAGACACGATTGTTTCTTAATTGAGAATTGTAATGGTTGCAATCGAGTTATCAGAATGAATGATCTAATAGGAGGTGGATGCATATGTGGGGTTAATTACGCCGACATTTGCGAAGGTGAAAAGCCAAACGAAGACATTTTATCTGCGCAACGAATTATCCAAGGCTTCATAGCGGATGAAATTAACGAAGTGGTGACGGAAGAGGGCATTACCCTTACAGGGAAGGAATACTTTAATGGGCTTGATTTGCTTTCTAAGCTCTTGGATGGCTTGCCGTTTGCCAACATGAAATTCGCAGACTTCACTGTCACTTTAGGAGAAGCAAACTACAGCTTAATTAGGGGAGATAAGCGCAACCTCCTAATGATTATTTATCTTTCTACTGTAGCACATCACTTGTTAATGTCTCCAAATAAGAATTTTGCCGCGGTTATTAATGAAGTGGAAATTAATCGATCGAGCAATAGACAAATGCGGAGAAAGAGGGAACTTTTCGATAAAATCATTTGCTTAGGAACTTTTGCAGCACACAAGAAAATTTATATTGATTTTCACAATACTGTAAATTTGGAGTTCGCTCGAATGAGATACATTTTACAACCAGAAGAATTCCGCTTCTGTTCCTTGTTAGCTGCAAGGAAAATATTGAAATGTGACGACAACATCTTGAAAAAGCTTGGGGAAAGTGGCGTACTCGAGTTTATGTCTCGAAAGGTGGGGCGGCGTAAGTTGACGCTAGTAGAAATCGAAAGTGTTGAGAAGTACGCCAAAGTTAGAGAAGAGTTTATCACAAGCATAGAAGTAGCTAAGTGGCTTGGTGTTCCAGGTTCAATCATTAGAAAACTAAGTGATTTGAAGTTACTGCTCATCGAGCATGGTCCAGGGAAAGATGTGTTTGGAAGACGTCTATTTCATCCCAGTGCTATTAATCGATTGCTAAAGGAGCTCGAGGAGTTATGCGTTAAGGAAATTTCAGACTCAGACCAGTCAAATTGGGTGCCTTTTGATTTTAAACTTCTAAAGGAAATGCACTATCACTCTAATTTTGCTAGTGTCCTGAAGGCAGTTATTTCCGGCAATATCAGGTGTTGTTGCACCACTGAGGTCAGAAGATTTGCAGATGTAAAACTCAGCCGCGCTGAGCTTATGAATTACATTGGCTCTAAAAAAACTAATGACAAAAGAAAAGGGGTATATAAATGCAAACTGTGATTATTGAAAAAGGGGTCCGTTTTAAAATGAACGAAAGCGTATTTGAGATTTCGAGAGAGCATCTTCCAGGTAAATTTATTATCAAGAACCTAACAGGTAATAGTGAAGTATTGTTTGACCTGAAGGACTTGATGCTGTTTCATGAGAATGGCACTTTAAAGTTCGAGCCAATTGGTCCGGCAACAAGCTTGTTGGAGTCGTCAGGGGTACGTGAAAACAAAATCGTAGATTACTCGATGCTACCCGAATCTGAAAGAAAGATTGCTGCTGCGCGATACGATGCAATAAAACCGCTGCTACCTTTTGCAGGGCAAAAAATGTCTCGTTATTTTGATGCCAGGGAAAAAGAACTTGAACTCTTTGGGCATAAAGTATCCGCAATGTCACTAAGGCGGTGGTTCAATGCTTTTGTAAATAGCGGCGGAGACATCACAGCTCTGGTTCCCAATACTGCTGACTGTGGCACGGGAAATCGTATGTCGAACGAGGTAGAGGAGAAGATCGATGGCGTTTTGGATAGTTTTTACGCAAAAAGAGAAAAGCCTTCCGGGAAAGATGCTTATGCGATGCTTGGAGATTCAATTGAAAATATCAACAAATTTCGAACGGAGGAAACGAAAATTAAGATGCCTTCCTACAATACAGTTCTTAGGCGTATTGCGGCAAGAAACCCGTTAGAAATGTTAGAGAAAAGAGAAGGGAAGAAATACGCATTTGATAAGTTAAGTTCTGTTAATACAAGGGTAAAACCCACAATCCCTTTGGAAGAAGTTGAAATGGATCATACCAAACTTGATTTATTTGTAGTTGATGATGACAGCAGATTACCTCTGGGAAGACCATGGATTACTATTGCAATTGATAAAGCGACGGGGAATCTAATTGGCTTGTACGTAGCATTTCACTCACCTTCTTATGTGTCAGTGATGAAAACTATGAGGCATATGATGACTTCCAAGTATTATGTTAAGGATTTATACCCAGACATTAAAAATGAATGGGTAGCATACGGGGTTCCAAGATTGTTAGTGTTAGATAATGGCAAGGAGTT
Organism: Paenibacillus anseongensis; assembly: GCF_009757995.1. Classification (NCBI taxonomy): domain Bacteria; kingdom Bacillati; phylum Bacillota; class Bacilli; order Caryophanales; family Paenibacillaceae; genus Paenibacillus; species Paenibacillus anseongensis. The sequence goes on along the minus strand of NZ_WSEM01000016.1, from coordinate 1,199,896 downwards.
TAGGAGCCGTTCATTGCTAGATGCATGCAAACAGCTTGGAATTAATGTGAAATTCTGTCCACCGCGCAAACCTTGGTTTAAAGGTCAAGTGGAGCGCACTTTCCGAACGCTTAACCAGCAACTTATCCACCAGATGCCGGGTACTACATTTTCAAACGTAGTAGATAAGAAAGATTATGATCCAAAAAAGAATGCGATTGTGGGTTACAAAAAACTCATTTATCTTATTCACCGCTGGGTAATTGATGAGTATTCTCAACAATACAACAAGGGTGTTAAAGGTTCGCCTGCAAAGCTATGGAGGGAACATATTGAGAAACATGGGCGTCCAGCATTTCTCGACGATTCTGAAAAATGGGATATCGTTTTAGGGAAATTGAAAACAGGATCCACTATTCAACGTCCTGGTATTCAATATCAATACCTTTTTTATAACTCCCAAGCTTTACAAGAATTAAAGCTTGAGTTAATGAAGAGGCGCATCGGCACCGTGGATTTTAAGTATGATCCCTCAGATCTATCTCAAATTCATGTCTATGATGAGTTGAATAGAACGTATATCACGGTACCTTGTTCTGACCAAGACTATAGCCAAGGATTGCAAGAGTTTACCCATAAACTTCTTGTGCGTGATATTAACAAACGTCAGAAAGAAGTAACCTGGAAGGAGTTAAACAGCTCAAAGGCAAGATTGATGGCTGAACTTAAAAGTGAGAACAAAAAAACGAGTGGAGCTAGAGCGGCTGCCCACATTCAGCCTTCTTCTGCAGAGATTGCTTCATCTAAGGCAAATGATGCTCAGAAGGAAAATGTGAAGATGGCGAATATAGTTCGGAAGCATTTCAATTACAATGAAGAACAAACAGAATGGGGGTCGGTAAACAATGCTAACATTAACTCGTGAGGACAAGTTTAGGTTTATTGAGGGAATTCGGATTATTCATCCTCAATTCCAAAAAGCCATGAACTTTATCGAAGAGGCTCATCATGAATCCACCTATTCATCAGATCCATTGTCTGTCCTTATCTATGGTGATTCTGGTGCTGGAAAAACTACCATCTATGAGACATATATCGCCAAGTTTAATAAAGTGGAAAGTCAAACTGTAAATGGGATGAAATTGACAACTCGTGTAATTCTTTATGTCAGCGTTCCAAGTCCAGCATCTCATGTCAATTTGACTGAAAGGCTACTCACAGAGTTAGGTGATCAGTATCCCAATAGGGGGACGTCATCACAAAAATATAACAGGCTCGTGAATTTGATTAATAGTAACAGAGTGGAGCTCATTTTACTTGATGAATTCCAGCATTTTGTTGATCGCGACAAGGAGAAAGTGATTTATAAAATATCCGATTGGTTTAAATCTTTGATCAATCAGACAAAAGTACCCTTTGTCTTGTTTGGCTTGGAGGATTCAGGTGTGGTACTAGATTGCAATCCTCAATTAAGTCGGCGCTTTCCAATTCGACTCAATTTAAAGCCTTTCGGTTACAATAGCAAGAGTGAGGTAGAAACATTTCGCAGATTGTTGCATGAAATTGATCTACAACTTGCAGAAGTATTTGTTAGTCCTGCAATGCTCGCAGATGAATTATTGTGTGATCGAATGTACTATGCCACGAGGGGATCCATTGATTCCATTATGAAGCTGATACGAAAAGCAGCCAAATATGCAATTGATCGTGAAGCGGAATGTATTGAACTAGCCGATTTTGCTAGAGCATACGAACTTTACACACATGTAAGTATGGGGAAAACAGTTAATCCCTTCCTTATCGAAGACTTCTCATTATCAAAATTTCCTTTAACGTAAATCGGTGAGGGTCCTTTTCAAAAAGCCAAGCGTAATTGCTTGGCTTTTATGTTTGTGCGCCAAGAATTGGTGTCATCATTAGGGTGAAAGTCCCGAACGCCTACTGTTAGCCAAGTGCAGTGCAAGGGGGTTCATCGAGAGGTAGAATCTGGTGGCAGTGTTAGTCGGTTGAGTGACCAAGGCATGCCGCAATCCAAAGTTTGCAGGCAGAAAGATGACGTTCCTATCTGGGGAGAGCTGCAGAAGAAATGTGGAGTAACTTCGTAATCGTAGCCCAGAGGATACGTCGAACCCCTAGGACTCAGCAGACGCCATATTACGGGACGCTGAAAACTGGAAGGGCTGACTTAAATAAGAGGAGAAACCGATGCGTCTGAACAGTGAGAAACGAGTGCAGCCAACTTCATATGAATCCTCGCGGCAAGAGAAGAGGATGCTTAAGGGGATAACCTCAGAACCGCGTTCAAACGCGTTAAACAAAATGAAGGAGCCCCCAGCAACAGACAACATGCCGGTAGCTGAGCTATAAGTGCACGTATGGGGACGATGTGAAATTGGGAAGAAGGAACTCAAATCAGGTACTTACAGACCGATAGCAGTCAAACTGGTGGAAATCCCAAATCAAATCGGAGGCGGATGGCGTTATTCAACCGTATTAACGACCGCTTGATCCAGCAAGCCCTGATGCAAGTGATAACGCCGTTATTCGATTCGCAAATTTGCCGAAGACTACGGATGTGTGTTGATGTAATGGATGTTACGAAATCCATACTTCGAATCTTCCATGTTCTTGGTATTCCAGAGTGGGCGAACACTCGAGCCTCTACTCAAACAAAGTACATATAGAGGGGAGAGGTAGCGTCTCATAATCTATATTTTTTGCTATTTTGATAGGTATATCTTGCAGTTCATACGCAAAAAATTAATATGATCTGCAGAAATAACGTTTTCATCGAAGGAGCTAATACAACCTACATATTCGTTAGTTCCTGCAACGTTTATTTCAAGCTTAACTTTATTAATAAGACATAGAAATAATCTGCTATCCGTTTCAATTACAATACGTTGTTTTTTTGTCCTCATCAAATATCATCCTCACTCTACAAAATAAAAAAGCACCGATTAACCCTTTTCAGGGTTAATCGGTGCTTCCGATAAGTTAAAAATAGCATATTATCCTATAAAACGCAATATGGATGGATCCTAGGTACATGAAGATCTAATTCTATAAAATACACTAGAGGAGGAATTTTGGTGAGTAGAATATGTTTCCCAAAAGAAATTATGTCATCTCCAAAACGATATTATCTCAGAATTTCTTGGGATAAAACAAAACCGATATTAACCGCTTTGCTTCTAAATCCTAGTAAAGCCAATCATATAAAGTCTGATGCAACCTCAAATTTTATGGTTGATTTTGCTAAAGCAAATGGGTTTGGAACGTTAATTTTAGTCAATGTTATTTCTTTTATTGAGCCAAAATCAACTAAATTAAAATTGTATAATTCAGCTTTTGATGAAATAAATAAGAAATATGTCCGAAGAGCACTTAAGCTGGGAAGCGAAATCATTGTTGGTTGGGGCGAAAAGGGAGAATTTGCTGCATTACAGTTATCGGATTTAATTGAAGAGTTCAAATATAAAATGGTTTGTTTTAGATACAATCAAAACCGGAGTCCAACTCAAGCTACATATATGCTACGAATTATGAGAAAGGAGAAAAAAGAGCCTCAGGATTTAAAAGTAATTAAATTTGAAAAATAAAAAAAAAATTTTTACAGCAGTGACAATCTTGGCTGGATGTTTCTTTTTTTGAATATCAACACTATTAATTTACATTCTTTAAGGATTTATTTCCTAAATATGTTTCAAAAAGAATAAACCACTATTAGATGGCACAAAAATCAATAAAAAACACACCGTTGTTTACCAGACGGTGTGTTTTTTATTTGAATTTTTTATGCTTTTTTATTATTCATGAAAAGAATTTTGCTGGCTTGCCAAGTAACGACAAATTTCGACTATTTGATTATGTTATGTTTTATTGTAGGTGAAAAATAGTCATATTTTCTTATTATTTATCGAATAATTTTTGTTGAATGATTCGAATTAACCACGCGAATTTACAACTAGGAGGACTTTAGATGTCATTACCTGTACCAGAAGGTTTACAATCAGAGGTTTTGTATTTACCAGAAAAGGGTCACTTTGTAGTATTGGGTACAGCAGGAAGCGGTAAAACAACGTTGGCAATCTTACGATCAGCTTATTTAGCGTCTACACATTGCAAACCAGGTGAGCGAGTAATGCTCGTTACTTTTAATAAAGCACTGGTTACTTACTTGAAGTCGATCTCGGATAATAGATATTCTAATGTGGATGTCTTGAACTACCATAAATTTGCACGTGGATATTTAAATTCAAGGAATAAAATGGGTTGGGGAGTTATCGCCCCATCAGATACTAAAAACGATTTAATAAAAAAAGCATTGACACATGTGAGACTTGAAAATCCAAATGTTAGTACGCTTGATAGAAATTCTGAGGTCTTTATCGAAGAGATAAGCTGGCTTGAAAAGATGGGGATTCGAACTTTAGAGCAATATGAATCAGTAGAACGTATTGGCAGAAGCGGGACGTGGATAGCTAGAACTAATCGAAAATATTTCTTTTATGTGTATCTCGAATACTTAGAGTTGCGGGAAGAAGAAGGACATAAATATGATTTTGAAGATTTAGCACTTCATGTATGTGACGAATTAAAAGTAGATAGTTCCAAAAGAATGTATAAGCATATTATTCTAGACGAAGGTCAAGATTTTTCGCCTATGATGCTCCTTTCGTTGGCATTAGCTGTACCTAAAGATGGAAGCTTAACATATTTTGGTGATGTTGCTCAACAAATTTACGGTAGCCGTATTTCTTGGAGGTCCGCAGGTTTGGTTAATCCTAAAATATGGAAATTTGAACAAAATTATAGAAATACTAGGGAGATTGCTTCACTTGGATTAGCGATCTCAAAAATGAAGTATTTTCATGAAGATACAGATTTAATTGAACCTAAATTTTCTCGAGCTTCTGGTCCTAAACCTGCGTTATTGGAATTCACCTCTGAAAAGGACGAAATAGACTTTTTTATAGAAAATGTAATTCGTAATAATAGAACCAGAACGATTGCGATATTAGTGCGAGATCGTGAAACGGTTAATCAAATTATCAACAAAGTAAGACAAATATATCCGATTCAGGAATTATACGGCGAAATGAGTAGGTGGCTCTCCGATCCAAGAGTATCTGTGGGAACGTATCATTCCGCTAAAGGATTAGAATTTGATACCGTCATTCTACCATATTGTAATTCTTTAAGGCTGCCTGCCGAAGAAAGAATTCTAGCTTTAGAAAGTTATGAAGAAGCGCTTAGTGAAGAAATAAAGTTACTTTATGTTGGAGTAACCAGAGCAAAATCCGAGCTATACATTTCATACTCAGGTGCATTAACTGAATTGCTCCCTAGAGAAAGCGAATTATATCACGAAGATGATGAGGACAGCCATGACTACTAATAAACAACTTTTAGAGCAAAAGGGTATAACAAGACTTTGTCATTTTACCAAATCAAATAAGTTGCCTCATATTTTGTCCAAAGAATCAGGCATCGTTGCAAATACTGAACTAGATGATCAGAAGGAATTGTTGAGTAAGAATGACCCTTTAAGATTGGATGGAAAAGAAGATTATGTTTGCTGTACAGTTCAGTATCCTAACACATGGTATTTAAGAAATATAAAAAACAATGACCCATTATTCACTGAATGGGTTATAATTTTGATTAACCCACTTCTTGTTACGAATGAAACCACTCTTTTTTGTCATAGAAATGCTGCAGCCGGAAGAGGAGTGTATATCAAAGATGGATATGACGGGTTTTCAGGAATGTTTAATCAAACGGTTCAAGGACAAAGACCAATGTATAGAACCCAAAGTATGCTCTCTTGTTGTGCGACAGATGACCAAGCTGAAGTTTTAATTTATAAAAATGTATCTCGAAGCGATATATTAGGTTTGGTTGTACCAAATGAAGAGCAAGCTAGGAAAGAAAAAGCAAGATTAAAGTTTATTAAAGGTGTGCCGGATGATCTAACCTTTATTATTGCACCAGATCTTTTTGAGGTTTCTTGGAGTGCAATGGTTCGAAGAGGGCAAGTACCTTCAGAAATACTCTATAGAGAGGAATGAAGGAATAATGCATTCACAAAATAAAGTTCAAACCATTGATAAATATATGGGTTCCATGCTAGGGGCAATGATCGGAGATGCCCTTGGATGGGTGTATGAAGATCGTGGAATGAATACAAACAAAAAAGATTTTATACAGAAAAACTTTATTTCTTGGAATAGAAAAAGTGGAGGACGTTATCAGCCTCATCAAGAAGAAATTTCTGCTGGCTCTTATAGCGATGATACTCAATTAATATTTGCTACAGCAAGAAGTTTGGGATATAAAAATTGGTTTTCACATTTCGTCAAAGTCGAGTTGCCCGCTTGGCTGGTTTATGAAAGAGGTGGCGGCGGAGCAACAAAAAGGGCTGCTGACACTTGGAGTAGTGGGAATCCACCGTGGAAAGTTGATAAACAAAATCTAGATGATGTTAAAAGATATTTTGAAGCGGGTGGAAATGGCGTTACGATGCGTATCATGCCACACGTGTTTTTCTGTAGAGGTAGAATAGAAGAATTAACAAATCAAGTGTTTTTAAATGGAATTGCTACCCATGGACATCCTAGGGCATTATTAAGTGCAATTGTTTATGCCTGGGCATTACACTATTTAGTGGAGAAAGAGAGCTCATTGGATTATGGGGAGTTAATTGCATATTTAATTGAAAATAAAATGAGATGGTCCCAATTTCCTAAAGTGAATAATATAAAGGAATGGCAAGATACAGCTTTTAACATCACTAACGGTCAATATATGAAAACTTGGGAAGAAACTGCTAATGAAATAGTTGTGGGATTAGAATTGTCTCAAAAAGCTATCAAAAGAGGGCTTCTTGATTCGAAAATGGATACCTTAACAAAATTAAATTGCTTTGACAAGAAAACTCGTGGAGCAGGTACAGTTGCAACGTTAGTAGCCATTTATATGGCTTCTAAGTACGCGGCTGACCCAAGTGCAGCCATTATGGATTTGGCATCAATGGACAATGCAGACACAGATACTAACGCTTCAATGGCTGGTGCTTTACTTGGAGCAATACATGGAACGGAATGGATCCAACCCGAATGGTTTCTAGTTCAAGATTATAGTTATGCGAGAACATTAGTAAATAATATGGGAAAAACAATTTACGAAGACGTAAATGAGAGATTATGGCATTGGTCAGATAATAAAAAGTTCAAAGAAAAAATTGCTAACTTAAAAAATGAAAAAGAGGAATTTTCATTTGGACCGTTTTCTTCGTTAAAACTGATTGAAAAAATCAATAATAAATCATCAACAAATAAAATTGATGTAAATACATATAAGTTTTCATCAGTCGAAGGTCAAACTTTTTATGTTAAAGTAATAAAGAAAATCGACGTTAATCATGAATTAATAGTGGATAAGCCGTTTGTGAATGTAAAGCAGAATGCGGAAGAAATATTTATAAATTTAAACGGGAAAGATTTTGAATATTTAAGTAAAATCCTTCCTCCAAGAGTAACAGTAAGTACCGTTTTTAATATTTTTTCTGAAATTTTAAAAGAAAAGTCGGTTTCTTCTGATGTAACTTCGAGCGATTTGAATTTGATGGTTACAAAATATGTAAGTAAAAGCCTAGGGGAAAAATCAGTACAAGACTTAGTTGCATTCATAAAATCAAAAATGAAATAGTAGGAAGCATCTAACTATAAAAGCGCAGATAAACCTGCGTTTTTTCTATTATTTTAGACAAGACCTTGATAATAAAAGCTTGAGCTTGAGCTTCGTCTAATTTATTCTTCTCGGTGAGCTTGACTATTTCAAATTTAAGTTCGTCAATTACTTTTATTAGAGGTAATGGATTGGAAAAAAATTTAGAATAGTTTTATAAAAACAAGTTTACCTGCGCTAATTGCTGTAGTTCCGCTACCGCGCGAAGCTCCCAGCGTGCGGTATGGTGTCGCATGACGGTCGTCAACCACATGTCTTTAATGCCAATCATTCATTACACAAGGAAACAGCTGCCCTTCAGAGGTGCGGTTTCATTAGCCTCTCGCGGATTGAGCGCAACGAGGAAAATGTGACCTTAGAGAGCCAGGTGGAGGTTTTAAAGGGCTTATGCATAACGATTAAGGAAATGTTTCTTCATGTTGACGCGCATTTTTATCTTTTGAGTGAATATTTGGGTCTAAAAGAGCCATCATTCCGGAGATTAGTGAGCCACCCCACCGGAAAAATTGAGTCATTTCTCCGGTAATGGGAGCCACCATGTACCGCTGAACTATCGGGCAGCAGTTTAGTATGACGATTAGAGTAAAGGAAAGTATTAAGTCAAGGAGGAACGAAGTGAAAAAAATAATTAGTATTTTAATTGCGTGTATGATTATTACATTAGTAGGGTGTGATGTAGATTCAAATGGACATGAAGATGAAGCAAAAACCCCCTCAGGTTCAAGCGTAAGCACAAAAGCAGAAAATAATGCACCTGCTACAGGGGTCATCGAAGCAAGCGGAGTCTCTATTGTTAGAAATGTAAGTGGATTCGATACTAAGTCCAACAAAACGATTACTTTGAGTGGAGTTGATTTCTCCTTTCCATCTTATTACGATGTGCTAGACAAAGATTCAACGGAAAATTTGATGCACTATTATCCTGAAGAAAAAGATTATTATGCGTCTATATTATTTCAGAGCAAAGATATTTCAGTGACACAAGAAGAGTTTAATAAAAGTATACCTTCTATTGTTGAGAGTACCTTGAAACTAGGGAAAATCGACAAATCAGATGTACAAATATCAGAGAAAACAACTATTGCGGGTTTACCAGGTTGGACAATTAAATATACCAGACCTCACACAGATGGTGGTGGGGTGACTTCTACTATTAGTTATTCATTTGCCTATAACATAGATGCTGGGAAAGTAGTCATGATTTCCTGCACATACGACAGCAAAGACAAATCACAATATGATTATTTAGGCGATTGCCAAAAAGTAGTGAAAACCGCAAAGTTGATTGAAAGTGCCCAACCAAGTAACAATCTATTCGCAGGATTCAAACGTATTGATGTGAATGCTTGTGATCTATCGGGGAATCGTGAACCTAATGTCGTTGTGGATGTTGGTTATGGGGATCGTAAATATTGGGCATTTACAAACGAATATGGGCAGTTAGTGCGAGTCATTGCTGACAAAATCAGTCTACAAGATGCCAGTAAAGAGTCTGTCTCATCTTCTGGTAGATATTGTTCTGATGAGGCGAAGGTTCCAGGTGTCGAAAGTGCTAATCTAGATGAGGGGCATGTCATTGCTGATTCTCTCGGAGGGGTATCGAATGCATATAATATTACCCCGCAAGATAGCACTCTCAACCGGCATGGTAATCAAGCGTATATGGAAGATACGATACGCAAAGCAGGCGGAGCAACTAATTTCGAAGCGATTATTACCTATCCGAACAACAAAACGCAAATTCCTTCAAGTTATCAGTACACTTATACGATAAAAGGTAACGTGATTGTCGATAAATTTGATAACGTGAACCCTGACGAGGTTAACGCATCGCTTGGTTTGACAGGCGATAATACTTCTAAACCTAATAGTACAAACATAAATGGGGACCTTGCAAAAGTTGATACAAATGGAAATGGAAAAGTGACGATTAAAGAAGCAAAAGCGGCGGGCTTCAAGATGCCCATAACGAGGGATCATTGGTTATACCCTTATATGGATGATGCTGATAACGATGGTATGGTAGGTGAGTAAGACTAAAATATATGAACGAAAGAACAGAACGTTTTCCTCGTTGGACGATTTTTTACAATTTGTAAATGGGTGTCTGTACAGGAAATAACTAAATAAATTAATAGTCATATCATCTATATAATTTATATGGTGAAAAAATATAATTATTTTACTAACGGAGACGATAGTTCAATATAATTCTGGAGAGCCGCTCAAGATAACAGTTGGCTCTCTTTTCCAGAGGGTTGGCTCAAAAATGTCGGAGACGTGGCTCTCACTCACCGGAATGATGGCTCAATATGCTCCGGAGTATTCATTTGAGCGAATCGTTCTGAAGCTGACTGCAAAATGGTACTATCCATGGGAAAAGGACAAATATAAAATTCGGTAGCCCTTTTCAAGGCTACCGAATTTTTTTGATTTTTTGAGAGCGATATTCCCCTAGAATTTCAAACGAATTATTTTTTTATAACCAAATTCCTTATTTTTTCACCCTAGATTGTCGTTTGACCTAATTGCCATGAGGAAGTAGCATTACAGTATGCTCGAGCAAATCAAACAACTAGGTGATTGCGATGAAAAAGAAGCAGTGGTATGTAGTTCATGCTTATAATGCAGAAGAATTTATGATCTTAATAACCGACGATAACAAAGCAGATGTTTATGCAGGGTGTTTTTCAACGACTTATGATATGTATACGTACCCGACATTATTAAAAGCCCAGGTCGCAGCCATAAAACTGAAAAACCTAATTACTTAAAATGAATTATGATAAATAAATTGGCAGTTTTGAACTCGAGTTCAAAACTGCCAATTTGTTTGAAAAACTTGTAATTCTGCATTACGTTTGATTATCCCGGTCCCGTTGATATCTTTATTACATGTTATTGAAATGAACTCCCTTGAAGCTTTGTTGATTTCACTTCAAGACATGAATGATACTTAGGAGCGGGGCGAGCCTGTTAATTAGCGTTTAATAATAAAGGCGTCGATTAAGTCTTCATTGGTTAAAAGTGCATTTTGTCCTTGAAGGAGTTTGATACTTGTTTTGACTTTAGGATATTATGATCTTATGAATTGGGGGAGCAGAGGGGGCTGGACTGTTATGCTTACAATTGAAGAATATATTTCGCGGAGAAAAAAAGAGGACCGGTTAAATGAATTCAATCCGGATGAACGTAATCAAAACATGAAAAATTGTGTCGATTATGTATTCGAATATTTCAATCAATATTTGGACTTTAGTAAAATGGACGAAAAAACTGCACTTAATGAAGAGCGTCTTGAAAAATATAGAAAGGCAATAGATCGATATGATATTAATATTCAGGAATGGTTGATGAGTATTTACGATCAATACGATAAACAACTTAATCGTTCTATTGTCAATTTGCTAAAAACAGATGAGCTTTTTCTTATTTATGATTCAGATAGCGAATTTAGGAGATCTTCATATGAATGCTATTCAAAGCTTGTAAAGAAACATCCCTACTTAAAAAATCAGACTGAATTTTTGTTCTTGTTTATAAAAGACTATCATGAGCTAGTCAGTCAGCCTAGTGGGAGAATTAATCAAATTTATATTTCTGACGAAATAAGTGAGTGGATTGAAAAGACTTGGCTTAAGCACCAAGTAAATATATTAGCGTTTACATCGGACTGGGCTCATCGATTTTATACAAATGAGGATTATTGGTCCCCTAAACATAAAATTAAAACCAATAATAGTTGGCGAAAGTATGAATACGATTATAAACAAAAGAACAATTTGTTCAATCTTAATTCTCTTTTCACGAGGATTTCCGAGAAACCATTTTTAAGAGGAAAAAAGCAATTTCTTGAAATTCTGATGATGTATTATTGGTTACATGATGTATTTGGAGATGAAGATAATTATTGGCATGAGTATCTGAGTAAATGTAACATTGAAGTAAATAGTCGAAATTTATCTGGTTGATCTACTTTTGAGATCATAGTGAGTTCGAAACGCGTATTACATACCAGAAATGTGGTATGCGGATTGATCAAAGGTCATGATGTTAACCTTATTTTGTAATGTGGATGCCACTGCTTTTAACCGAAACGCAGCTCTTGCCTTTCTTTAGTCTTAGCCCAAATGGAGTATTAGAGTATAAAACTGATACACGGAGGATTGAAGTTAATGGAATATATACTTTATAATACTGATATTTTTGATCCAACGCTTGCCGAAAAATTTGATGCTGTTATTTTAAGTGAATTACACCAATTTGCAGATAAAAAGGTATATAAATTTATTGCGAGTTTTCATGTTGAAAATTTAAGTAACGTATCTGGATTCGAAAGTTTTAAATTGCCGCCTTCAAATAAAGTGAAAACTCGAAATAAAAGTGATGGTAAAGACAAGATGTATGAAGTATTAGGTTTTCAATTAAAACAACTTGAAGGTGTGTTATTGAAAAATAACATTGAATTTATTTCAACGACTATTCAAGGGGATCGGTTAGAGTCCTCACAAATTATAAAAATTGAAATCGAATCAGATATGCCTAAATCTACTGCTAGCAACAATGGTAGGAAACAACAATTCGGTAGGGTTAGTACAGTTATGCCAAGTAAGATTTATACAGAAAATCTAGTATCAAAACTGGCTTCCGAACGTTTAACCGAATTATATAATAAATTTTTTAGCATCATTAGAAACAAAAAAATGATGTCGGAAATTCTTGAGATTGACGAAACTGATGATGATAACAAATTATTTCAAGCATTTGTTAAGAAGTATGGTCGTTTATGGCTTACTACCTGTGAAAATGAAAAAGAATTACTAGATAATCTTAAGAATAAATCGATTGAGATTGTAAACAAATATCTTGCTGATTAATTTTGATGCAAAGCAAACATGATAAATTAAATGCGGACCGCTGCTACGGGTCCCTTTATTTCATTGCGTTTTTCTAGGTACACCTATCTAATAAATGAGATTTAACTATAATTAACCTTCATAGAGATATAGGTACACTTAGATGGTGTGCCTTTTCTCTATGCAAGTAAAGTGGTGTTTTGTTATTATTTTACATGAGTTAGTAACACTGCGTTAAATTCAAATTATGGAGTGACATATATGGATGAAACTAACAATTTTAATTTAGTTGTGTACGGAATCGATGCGGGCGCCGATTACGGTTGGATACGGCTAGAGTGTCACCCTGGGGATATAGATAACTACATGCCGGAACTTAAATGCTATAGTTCGAATTGCTTCGACCCGGTTAGTAAGAATAGTAATTGTGTTTGCAGGCGCCATTCAACTTTTTTGCGTGATCAAGTTAGTGATGTTGTTTGTTCTAATAAGCCATTTATCGCAGGCAGGAGGCATAGAGAGTATAAATATATAGGGAAAAAAAGGACCTTAATTCATGAAATTGATGATACAACTGATCTTGCAGATTTAATTGCCCAAGACTTGAGGGATAATAAAAGAGTAGCAATTGGCATGGAAGCGCCGATGTGGTTTCCGACTCAGCGGCAAATACGATTTAACGATGAAGGATCGCAAAATGCCCACTGGTGGAATCCAGCAGCTTCAGCAGCTACTATTTCAGCTATTGGGATTGGTGTGAATTTATTTAGCATCCTTCGGAATTTCTTATTAGAGCATAAGATTGAACCTACTACAAATTTAGATGATTGGTTTTCTTCAAATAAATTCGAAATCTTTCTTTTTGAAGGTTTCATTAATGGTCCAAAATATAAACTTGAGTCTAAGCAATGGATGAATAAATTCAATAAAAGTATCCACGATCAGAAGCCGCCTGATGAACACATTTGGGATGCTTTCTTGGTAGCAACTGCATTTTGGGAATTCTTTATGCAAAGACAGCAATTGAATTCAAGTAATACACAAAAAAATACACAAAAAGTAATTGTACATTCGATCAGTTATAACGATGCTGTGTTTTCTCATTGGCATAATATTTTGACAAAAAATAATATATTGCTTAACCCTGTTGTTCATTCAGATTGTCTGGTATTGTCTCTTACTAAATAGAACTGCTTGACGCTGCATAATAATGCTAGACGACTAATGAGTCCAATGAGAATCTAGTGCACGCGGATACAACATTGATTTACAATTCAATCGTGCCTTAAAAAGAGCAAGATTCGGCAACAAGACGACTTGTTGTACCAAGTCGTCTGCATCATTTTTTCTTTGCTTCCGCATTCAACATCGATAACAATATGTTGATGAATTGGCTTGTACTTATTTTTGTCTTCTTACTAATTATCCTCAACAAGTAACAGTTTTTTCAGCCTACGCGATTTCATCTTTCTTAAAATACTTCGATTGATGACTAATTCATCTGGATATTCCTCTCCAATCTGTTCTAACATTGTTATGTGATGTTCTAAGTTCCGAACTATACGTTCCAGTCTTTGTAGTTCCATTTAAAACTTTCCCTCCTAGGTTGTTTAAACATGATTGAAATGGTTCGGCTCAGCCGATGAATTCATTGTTTGTGCAAAATTCAAACCAAGCCGAACAAGTGACTCATTTTCTTGTGCACGTTTTATACAATTTGAAATCGCTCGTTTTTTTGAAATTACCCATTTGAATGAATCAATGAATTCTCCCAAATTACGATTTGACTTTACTAGATTAATAAACCACAAGCACAACACGATATTTCCTTTTGTATAGCCTTTTTCTGGATCGAGCCTTTCAACTGACATATGAAAAAAAGATTTGGGACCTGTCATTTTCCAATCCATTTCTACGTCAGTATAAAAGCATTTTTCTTCTTGAGCGAAGTACAGTTCTTCCAAGTAAGCTGACAGTTCAACAACTGGTAGGCACTCAAAAGCTCCACCACATTTGTTATATCTACTTCTTGCAGAAACTGCCAGTGCGTAAAATTTGTTTTTCTTTATTTTCTCTGCAGTCACTTTTGTTGTACAAACTTTGCATCTCGAATTAAATCCATAAACGCCGCCGCTGCCTGTACTACTCGAATAAAAGTTTTTTTTGTTAAGCGGCTTGTAAGATTTACACATTGAACAGCGTTTTTCAATTTTACTACCGATAATCCGATAAGGGCTATTTGCCCTTTTTTTATGTAATATTTCCACAAAATTAACCCCTTTGTTATTATTGGACTGAACTCATTGAGTGAAGGAAGGACTATGTAAACAGCTTTTTCAACCTTTCAGCTTTATACTTCTTAAGGTACCTTGAAGCAAATGGAACAATTGAATGATGGTCACCGACTGGCTCGTGACTTATAACAAATAGTTCCAGATTTCGAATTACAAGTTCAAGCTCTTTACACGTACTCGTAATTCTTTTTTGTCTTGTCATTAGCAAACTAATCAGAAGGATTGATTCATTTTTCACTTTAGCAACTCCTTTTGTTGTTTTGTACTGTTAAAATGCTGCTCGCTAGCAGCATTTCCAAAATTTGATAAAAATAAACATTTAAAACTTGAAAAAACCTTTTTCACTATTATGATAATGAAAAAGGTTTTTTCAAGTTTTATGGTTTAGATTTCAAACTTTTTACTATTTTTATGGCGATAAAAAAGAATTTTCGATTTTTTTGCGAATTTGTATAAGAGTTTTCAATTTACCTGCAAATAGTGTTTCAATATTTACGGCGACGACCTTGATTTGGCGCGGGTTTTAGCGCATTATTTTTTCAAACTTTTTGGTGGCTTACAGCCCTTCTACATACTGCTGACTGGGGCATCTCCTTCCATTGTAAGAGCGGGGTTAATGGCTATGGTGGCGCTGTACGCGGCAAGAAAAGGAGTAACGAAGGATGTGCTTCACAGCATGGCGATCGTGGCTTGGGTCATGCTAGTGTGGAATCCGTATTTCTTGCTGGATGTCAGCTTTCAGCTTTCTTTTCTGGTTACTCTTGGACTCATTATTGGGGTACAGCGTGTAAATGATTTGCTGGAAGGGTGGTTAACTTCCTCCATCTTAAGAAACACGGCGTCAATAACCCTTGTTTCGCAATTCGTTTCCTTTCCTGTTTCGATCTATTATTTCAATCAATTTTCCTTGCTTTCCTGGCTGGCGAATGCCGTTCTGGTGCCTGTTATCAGTTTAGTTGTCTTTCCTGCTGGTATTGTGGCGGTCGTTGCGGGACTATTGTATTTGCCGGCTGGCCAAGGAATAGGGTGGCTCATTTCGTGGTTGAATGATGCGATTTTTTGGGTGACAGACAACCTGCAGCAGCTATACCTATTCAAACAGATTTGGCCCACCCCAAGCTTGCCGTGGATTGCTTTTTATTATCTGCTGTTGATTGGGATTTATGGGTTATGGAGACGCTGGATGCTCGGCAAAATGGATGAGCCCCCGATTAGGTTAGAGAGTTTACAAGACAGAGGAGGAGCGAAGCACGCGATGATAGGATTATGGCTTGCCGTAGGAGGGTTCCTTGTCCTATTGTGGATGGGCTATTCCCCTGACAGACTGGAGAGGACCGGACTTGTTCAATTTATAGATGTGGGTCAAGGGGATGCCATCTTCATTCGAACACCGTATGGGCGCAATCTTCTGATAGATGGCGGAGGCACAATTTCGTTCAGAAAGGCTGGCGAAGGTTGGAAAGCGCGAAAAGATCCTTATGAAGTAGGGAGAAAACTGCTGGTTCCTTTGCTTAAAAAACGTGGTGTTCATCAATTGGATATGCTGGTACTGTCTCACGAAGATGCCGATCACAGCGGAGGGTTGCAGGCTGTTATGGAACAAATTCCTGTTAAGCAATTTATGTTCAATGGTACCTACAATCCGAATAAAGGCATAGAGAAACTATTCCAAACTGCTCTAGATCGCAAAATCCCGATGTTTGCCGGGGAGCAGGGTGGATGGATTCAGATCGATCCTGTGACCCGACTGCGGGTTCTGTATCCTTTTTCAGAAACAGTGGATCATGCAGAGGTTGTGAAGGAACAAAACGAATATTCTGTTGTGCTTCTGCTTGAAATGATGGGAACGAAGTGGCTTTTTACAGGAGACATGGGAAAAGATTCGGAGCTGGCACTTCTGGGTCGTCTGAAAGAAAACAAAGAGGAGCCGGGCCGACTCGATGTTCTGAAAATAGCGCACCACGGCAGCAAATACTCTACTTCGCAGGAGTGGCTGGATTATTGGCAGCCTCGAACGGTTGTGATTTCAGTAGGAGCTGGAAATCTATATGGCCATCCTGCGCCCGATGTCATGGAGCGGTTAAGAAATATCAGTTCACACGTATTTCGAACAGATCAGATGGGAGAGGTTCAGTTGGAAGTGCGCAAAGATGGGCTATTTTCGCGTACGAAAATCGTCTTACCCTAATGTTTCAAGACTTTGCCTCCGGCGGCTTCGATTGCTGCTGAACCGTTTCGTTTTGCTGCTTCCATGGCGGGTCTCCGTTTTTGTGAAGGAGTTGATTAATCACATAAGTACCGAGTGGTACAACAAACGAAAGGATGGTACAGATCAAGACCAAGCCGGAAGGCATTAAGCCTAAAAAGGTTGACCACATGGCTCATTGCTCCTTCGTTGATTCGAAAATATTGCCAATACGGCGGATAATCACTTTGGTCTGCACGTCGACTTCTGCTTGGGAAAACAAATTTTCTCCGTTATCCCAATTTTCCGCAATTGGCTTCCACATTTTATAATGATCCTGGAATAGGTAGGGACCGAGGCCCAACGCGTCTTTTTTGTAGGAATGCTGCAATTTTTTGATCGTCTTATTGGCTGTGGAGGTGAGTTTATCTTCCAAGCTTTGCTCAAGCGCTTCTACGGTTTTCCCTTCAGAAGGATCGATGTTGGTGATGGATTTGTCCAAAGTGCCTTCGGCTATGATTTTAATCGTAAATTTCATATGTCCCGGACTTGTTTGTTGAACGTAAAACTTCCTGTTTGCGCGCTCAACTTTAAAAGCTACGACTTGTTCATCGATGTTGGATTCAATGATTCCGCCTTTCACTCGCTTCGTAATAAAGTTTAATCCTTGCGTTTCTTCTCCTGTAAGGAAGCCGAGCAACTGTTTGGTTGTTCCATCAAATAAGGCGCTCCCATTTAGAGTTACACCACCGTCTTCTTTTTTGATTGTTTGGAGAACAAAGCTTTCATTTTTAATTAAAAATTCGTGCACATCGCCAATTCTCGATTCAGGCAGCATGAAATTCGTTTTTTGATTGTTTTTGGCGATGGAGGAGATATAATCAATTGGCGTTGATTCATTGTTTGGGTAAATGCCGAGGATATCCGAGGCTTTCCCATCCGCGACTAAAATTTGAACACCGCGCCGCATTTCGCTATTCCGCAAGAAAAAATCAAGCACATTGGGAAGATTCTCTTTATTTTTCGCGACATCGCTGGAAATGATGATGATTCTTAAGTGTTCAAAATAAGGAGATCGGCTTGTTCTTCCTGCTATTCTGGCAGCTACTGCCGGCATCGAGTTTTCTGTTGTCGAGATATTGAAATAAGCCTGTCCGGCATGAGGATTCATGCTGTTGCCTTGTCCGGTAGTACTCCCGCTGCTTTGTTTTAGGCCGCCAGGCACTATCATTTGGTAGGTACCTTTGTATTGATTTTTTCCGTTATCTCCCTCCGGTTTGTCAATGGCGACTCCAACAACGAAGCCGCGTTGATTAATTTCCACACGGTCCCAGCATCCTGTCAGCAGCAACAACGTGCAGCCGAGATACAGCGTGCAGAGAACTTTTCTAGGAAGCATCACTCTTCACTCCTCGAAGCTTGGCAACCGTATGAATGAGTATTGGAAACAGAATGCTCACCACGAGTCCTTCGTAACTGATGAAGGTGCTCATTTTACTAAAATCAGAAAGATTTTTCGGATACATACACAACAAATAGATGATCGGACTGAGAATAAATACCCATGTTTTGTGCTTGGGTTTGGGAAACAAAGACCGAAGTCCATAAATCGTACAATCATAGGCCATTACAGTTGTCGTAAAGACAGCCATGATCCAAATCGTAAAAAATATGGATTCAAACCGTTCAAAGAATTCGCCAGGGATCTGCATTTCCTTAGCAAGCTCAACAGCAGGATAAGTGATTTCCGGCAGTGCGAGCTGTGAAAAAACACCTACACAAACAAGATAGATGGCCGTATATAACACGAGAGGGATAAGTACACCGATGGCTACAGCTTTTGGGGCATCTTTCGGTCGGTTCATCATTGTAATATAGAACAGGACGACTTCAAAACCCAAAAGTGAAAAAGCGGTCGTTTTCGTTGCAGCGGCTAACGATTTCCAATTCGTGGTGAAAAAAGGTTTTAGTTCTTTCAGATCGACCATACCAAGGCTAAAAAGAAGAACGAGCACCGCGACTAAGAGTACGATCGGGATAAATAAGATATTTAAACGAATGAGACCTACGCGGCTGCCGCTAACGGCATACACGTTTACCATTAAGAAAGCAAAGGCAATGACCTCTACAGGCGTTGTTTCAAATAAGTATTGTTTGGCAATATTGGCGATAGCCCTAACTTCATAAGCGCAAAAGGAAAGAAAATAAAGCGATAGCAATAAAACGGCAGCGAAAGCAAGGGGTTTTGTGATCGCAGCAGAAGCATAGACATAGTAGCCTTGGCTGCTGAAATGTATCGCTATTTTGGCGAGTATCCAAGCGACTCCGATGGCAAGTATGCCTGCTACGAGCATAGATATCCAACCATCCGAGCCATTGACTGATTTTGCTAACTCACGCGGGAGCATCAAAATGCCAACCCCGATAATCATCGAAGTCACGGTAATGGAAATATCCAATGAACTGATCTCTTTATCCCCGTATTCAAAAGACTTCATTTTTTATTTCTCCTTGGTTTTCATTCTGTCATCATTGTTGGTTTGAAGCATTTGCGGACGCTTCTTCATGAAGTGGAGAGGGGCACGCAGAACGAGATCCTTCCAGTCGCGAATGAACATAGGCGCAAAAGGTGTAGAGTACGGGATTCCAAAGCTTTTCAGATTAACGATATGGATGTTGATCATGATATAAGCCAGAATGATTCCGTAGAGTCCAAGGAATGCTGCGAACAGCATAATGCCGAACCGCATGACACGTAAGGAAATGGCAAATGAGTAGGAGGGCAGGGAGAAGGAGGCAATGGCCGTGACGGCAACGACGATAACCATAACAGGACTTACCATCCCGGCAGCTACCGCGGATTCTCCAATAACTAAACCTCCTACGATCCCAATCGTTTGTCCAATGGGTTTGGGAAGACGCAGCCCTGCCTCTCGAAGCAGCTCCAATGTGAATTCCATGACGAAGGCTTCAATAACGGCTGGAAACGGTACACCTTCCCGTGCCCCAGCGATAGAAAAGGCAAGTTTGGACGGAATCATCCCGTGATGAAACTCAAGTAATGCAATATAGAGCGCAGGCAGGAAAGTGGCAATAAAGGCTGAAATCAGCCGCAGAATCCGAGTCAGCGTGGAGATCAGCCAGTTTTGATAATAATCCTCAGGTGATTGTAGGCTCGAGGAAAACGTAATCGGCAAAATGAGCGCAAATGGATCACCGTCAACTAAAATAGCGACCCGTCCTTGGAGGAGAGCGCCGGAAACTTTATCAGGCCGTTCTGTATTCAAAATGACAGGGAAGGGGCTCAGAAAGCTATCTGTGATCCATTGCTCCAAATAACCGGAACCCTCGATATCATCCATATCAATACTATTGATGCGCCGCACAACTTCCTTTACTAGATCCGGATGGACGATATCGGCGATATACGTGACAATTACTTTTCTTCTGGCTCTTCGGCCGATTTGATAAGTGTCAAAAACAAGATTGGTTTCCTTTATGCGCCTTCTAAGCAAAGCGGTATTTGTTCGTAAATCTTCGGTGAAACCGATCCGCGGTCCGCGAATGATGGATTCCGTCTGGGGTTCTTCGACAGCCCGGGATTTCCAGCCGCTGCTCGTAACAATAATGTATTGAGATAGATTATCCAGTAAAATCAATGTGTTTCCGGAAAGGATCTCTAAGAGTGCCTCGTCTAGAAGTTCACCGGTTTCGATTTCGAAGCTAGTTAAAACCTGCTGCGTTAAGATGTTTAAAAGCTCCAGGGCTGAGCCTACAGGTTGTAAGGCGGAATGAAGCATCGGATTAATGAGCTGCTCGTTAACGAGCGTTGTATCTACAAGGCCATCAATGCAGACGATTGCGCAAGGGTACTCTTCCTGGCCAACCGTAAACTGTCTGATAATGAGGTCGCTGGGCTGATGAAGCAGCGTTCTAATGGTATTCAAGTTATCTAACAGAGTCGGCAGCATGACTTTGGTCTGGTCTGATGATGAAGGTTTTGCTTGAGATTTTGTAATGCTGCTGTGAGACATGCGTCTTCTTCCGAATAATTGTTTGAACACGGCAAGCCCTCCGCTTATAAGTAGCTTCTCAGTAATATTTACCACTTTAGTAAGAAATAAACGGTTTTTTTGTAAGGTACTACGCAAACATAGTACTTTCCGAACGATGGAAAAGGTTTAGAATGAAGAGTAATTTGACCGAAATCAGAAAGGGGAATGAACAATTTCATCCAAATGGATTAAACTAACACGCTTCTCTCACGTCTAAGATGTGTATTTATTCACGAAAGTTTGTTATTCTGGAAGTTGCAAACAGCCTTTATATTTTTTATTCTAAAAATATTGCAACATTATGAGACGTTGCTGCGTCTGTAAGATTGCAAGAGGGAGGGATCCCAGTGGTAGCACCCGAACTGGTTAAAAGAGCTCAGGCCGGTGATCGTGATGCACTCATTACCCTATTGCGAGAAATTGAGTCTCACGTCTATCGAACCGCTTATTATATTTTGAATAATGAACAAGATGCCCTTGATGCTTCACAGGAGGCGCTCCTTCGGATTTATACCAAAATTAACTCATACGAAGAAAAAGCGTTGTTTAAGACGTGGGTGCAGCGGATTGTAACGAACATCTGCATCGATAAATTTCGCAAGGCGAAACCTACGGTTTCTATTGATGAGCATGATATGACGTTTACTGCAGAGCAAAATGTTGAATATGAAATTATGTCTGGCTATTTAGCCAAAGATATTCGAGAAGCAATCGATAAGCTTCCCGAGCACCATCGGTCTGTTGTTGTTCTTCGTTATTTGCAGGACTTTTCGTATCATGAAATTGCCGAATCGTTGAATTTACCGCTAAATACGGTGAAGTCTTACTTATTTCGAGCTAGACAGCAGTTACAATTGTTGCTCCAAGATTATCAGAAAGGAGGTGTTCGGGGATGAATTGTCAAGAGGTGATGGAACTTATGCAAAGGCAGCTGGATGGAGATCTGAACTCGCAAGAGGAAGATGAGCTCCATGCTCATTTAGCCTATTGTCTAGACTGTGTACAAGTGTTTGAACGTTTACAAAGATTGTCGGGTGAACTCGCCCAATTACCGAAGGTTGTCCCTCCATACAGCTTGGTCGATGCCATTCTGCCGCAGCTAGCTGAGATTGATAAAGGAGCCGCGGAGTCCATTACCGACAAGGCAGCTGTCTTCAACGCAGAAGTTAGCCATATCGAGCAAGGACAGCGCAAGAAACTCCCTTGGACACGCCGATTAGGATCGCAGTTCTCTTGGAAATTTGCAAGTGGCGTCGTTGCCGCGGGTCTCATTATTGGATTCTTTGCTTTTAACATGAACCATCCTGTGATGGATAATGCCGATGGTTTACTGCCGATGGCAGCATCCAAGCAAGAGGTTGGCCAGAAGGAAGCGGCTTCCCCAGAGCTGAAGTTGAATCGAGAAGCTCAGGATCAGATGAAAGTTTCCGGTAATTCTGGCGCTGCCGAGTCACCTGCGCCAAGTGATGCTGTTTCTGGTTCTACACCGGCAGCGGGGACGGAGTCCCAGTCTACAGGGTCTACGGGGTCCAATGTGGTGGAACCGCAGGCTACAACGAATGCACCACTGGAAAAGCCGGGTGCGATAAGTCCGTCAACATCGGTGGACTCCAAAGATTCAACGCCTACGGTCCCTTCAACTTCGGAGCCTGCACGTATGAAAGATCCAGATACAACTGGCGGAAATGAGCAGAAATCTGCGGATCAGAATCAAGTGAATCCGAATCCGGCACCACCTGTAGCTTCCAATAAAGCTGACAATGATCAAAAAGCAGTAACCATACAGCCTTCACCAACTCCTTCTCCTAGCCCATCTGCAAAAAAAGGGATTGAGAGAGATACGGGGGCAGGCATGTTTGCGATGACTGTACCGGTCACGGATAATTTTATGAAGTCAGCGACAGGGGCGTTAACGGCGGCAGTTGAAGATCATCACGTCGTGATCCGTAATAGTGAAACTTTGGAGATTATTTTTGAGTCCAAGCAAGTATGGAAGCCGGAGGATCAGATCACATTGGTCGAGTGGTCCAAGGATGACAAATTATTTTATCAAGTGCAAAGCGGGGGCACCCTGCATACCATTCGCGTCGATGTGAAGCTCAAAACGGAAGTATCTCCGTAAAAAGCTTAAAATGAACGCACCATTAGAGGGGCTCTTGCGTATGTTATACAAAAGGGAAGCGAAAGTATGCTAGGGGGTTCGCCCACACGGTCTAAGGTTTCTAGAGCCTTTAACCGGTGTTTAAATAGACAGACAAAGGGATTACTTCAAGGTCCAAGGACTTTGACGTAATCCCTTTGTTGTTGGTAAAATGAAGGCGAGGAGTGAACGCCAGCTATGGACGCAAAGAGAGCATTGAAAGATATACAAGCAGGGCGGCAAGCACCCGTGTATTTGTGCTACGGTCCTGAGAAATATAAAATGAGAGAGTTTATTCAGGTGTTAACAGATTCACTTATTGAGCCGGAACATAAGGAATTTGCTGTGAGTAAATTCGATTTGAGCGAAATCTCGCTTTCATCCGTACTTGAAGATGCGGAGACGCTTCCATTTATGGTGCCTAAGAAGCTTGTCATCGCCAAAAACGCGCTGTTTTTTACTGGGGCCAAGGAAAGCACGAAAATTGAGCATCACTTAGACCGTTTAACCGACTATTTAAAATCGCCTGCCGAGCACACTGTCGTGGTGTTTACTGTAGACGCTGATAAATTGGACGAGCGCAAAAAAATCGTCAAAGCGCTCAAAGACATTGAGGCGGCTGTTCCCTTCCTATCCCTAAGCCCAGAGGAGCTGCAGCAATGGGTGGCTGCCAGGGCTCGTCAGCGGGGGTTCTCGTTTACCGGGGAAGCTACGGACAAACTGATTCTCTATACAGGCGGCAATTTGCAATCGTTATCCGCAGAAATCGAAAAGATCTCCTTATATGTGGGGGCTGGGAGCGAGGCAACCACAGATGTAATTGATCAGCTTGTCGCTCGAAGCACGGAGCAGAACGTTTTTATACTCATTGAAGACATTGTGAACGTGAGGCTGGATCGTGCCTTTGTTATTTTAGAAGAGCTGCTGAAGCAACGGGAAGAGCCGATCAAAATAGCTGCGCTTATCGCAAGGCAGTTTCGCATTATGCTGCAGGTCAAAGAGCTCAGCAAGCAAGGCTACTCTCAGCAGCAAATGGCTTCTCAGATCGGTCTGCACCCCTTCGCGGTGAAGGTGGCTGAAGGTCAAGCACGGAAATACAATATTGAAAAACTGAGCGCTATCATGTCCCAGCTGGCTGATCTTGATTTCCAGATGAAGACCGGGAAAATTGATAAAGTGCTAGGGTTAGAAATGTTCCTTCTTAGGCTGGCTGCCTAAGGAGGTTTTTTGTTAAACGGAAAAAAGCCCAATTCTCGGAAGAGAACTGGACTTTTGCTTTATGTCCTGTATTACGCTTGGGCCGTAAGAGCGTTCAGCTTTTTAGCCAGACGGGACTTCTTGCGGTTAGCGGCATTTTTATGGATTAAACCTTTAGAAGCTGCTTTATCTAACTTCTTGGAAGCGTTAATTAGAGCTTCTGGGCTTACAGCTGTTTCGAAAGCTTTCACAGCAGTACGCAGAGCGGACTTTTGGGAAGCGTTACGAAGACGGCGCTTTTCGCTAACTTTTACTCGTTTAATAGCGGATTTAATGTTTGGCATGAAATTCACCTCCTACTTACAAAACACGGTTCAACGTTACATTTGTATGTTTGCTGACAACTTTAAGTATTCTACCATGCAACTATTGAAAATGCAAGACCTGTCAATAGGTTTTCAGTGGCTATTCCATTTGCATAACGGCCTCATATTCGTCACACACTAAGAGATGCAAAGCACCTCAGAAAGGGGAACTTCCATGGACTTAAGCTCTTTTACCACCCATACGGATCTTGCGCTGGATGCAAGGGATATGGCTCATGCAGCGAATCAAGGGCAGCCGATACCTGGTATTGAACAGGAGTCGACTCGTGAAAATGGCATACGCGTTACCAAAATTAACGTAAAAAATGAAGAAGGCTCCAAAGCCCTTGGCAAACTCCTTGGTCATTATATAACGATAGAAGTTCCTGCACTACGCGAAAAAGACAGCCAATTGCAGGACCGTGTAGCTACGAAGCTGGCCCAAGAATTCGAGCAATTTTTGCGGGACATAGGGATTCCCCAGAATGCCAAAGCGCTGATTATCGGGCTCGGCAACTCCAACGTGACGCCGGATGCGCTCGGCCCACTCGTCGTTGATAATATCATGGTGACACGCCACTACTTTGAACTGATGCCGGAGGATGTGAGTCCAGGTTATCGCCCCGTCAGTGCGGTAGCTCCCGGAGTGCTTGGGACAACGGGGATTGAAAGCAGTGATATCGTGCTCGGGATTGTTGAAAAATCCAAACCTGATTTCATCATTGCCATCGATGCGTTGGCTTCCAGATCGCTCGATCGAGTAAACACGACCATTCAAATTGCGGATACAGGCATTCATCCGGGCTCCGGTATCGGCAATAAGCGCAAAGGGTTAACAATGGAGAATCTTGGCATACCTGTAGTGGCCATTGGCGTGCCGACGGTTGTTTATGCTTCGACCATTGTCAATAACGCCTTCGACCTCATGCAAAAGCATTTTAGCGAACAGACGGCCAATACGGGACAAATACTTGGGCTGCTGGACAATATTCATGAGGAGGAGCGTCTTCAGCTCGTCAAAGAAGTGCTAAACCCTGTCGGCCACGATTTATTAGTTACTCCGAAGGAAATTGATCAGTTTATCGAGGACATCGCCAATATTATTGCCAGCGGTTTGAATGCTGCCCTGCACGATGCCGTTGGCGTTGAGAATGTCGCGGCTTATACGCACTGAACATATCGGAACTGTGTCTGCGATTTTCGTGGAACAGTTCTTTCTTTTGCCCATTGTTAGGACGATCTGGAAGGAAAAAGATGGCAGGTGTCGAAGTAACAGACAATCACCATAAAATAAGGAAGTGGTTACTGTGAGCAGCACACAGCTGGCAAAGCTATTCATTGGGTCGTCTGCTGAAAGTATTGACGTAGCAGAGGCTTTGCAGTCAAATCTCCATTTTTCCTGTGATGTCACGGTTTGGAGCCAGTTGCTATTCCCGCCTTCACATACAACGTTAGCACCGCTAATCAAGCAGGCTCAAGCAAGTGATTTCGCTATTTTTGTCTTTCAACCAAATGATTTAACACTTTTGAGAGATTCGGTTGTCAGTACCGTTCGCGATAATGTGATTCTGGAGCTTGGATTGTTCATCGGGCAGATCGGCTTAGAAAGAACTTATTTTCTCATCCCGGAAAAAGAAGACCTTCATATTGCCACTGACCTTTTGGGATTGACACCGCTTACTTATAAAGCAAATCATCCATCCGGCTTGATGGCGGGTCTGGGACCGGCCACTTACACTGTGAAACGAATGTTGAAAGAGTTAGGATTGAGAATCAAATGAAACCTAAAATGTTTATTGGTTGTTCGCCTGCAAGTCTACTTTGGGCGGAATTCTATCAATCGCAGCTAGCTTCGACGGCTGATGTCACCGTCATTAACCAAGGTGTCCTGACGGCATCCCAGCATAAATTAAAGATGCTCAAAAAGCATATTGAAGAAACAGATTTTGCTCTGCTGATTCTGAGTCGCGAGGACATGCAGCATAAGGTGACTTATGCCAATCTCTTGGTACTCATTGGTCTATGCATTGGTGAGCTAGGGCACAGCAGAACATTTATTGTGATGTCGAGCGACGGCGAACTGCCTGAATACCTCGAAGGCTATAACCCGCTGCGAGTCGATGACACGCAAATGAATCCAGAAATCGGGGAGTTGGCAGGCCCTCATCTTTATCCAATGAAAAGCAGCATTGCTGCGCATAAGAAACGGATGAAACCATCCGATTTGAAAAAGAATGATGCCATTCGCAGTTTCCTCTTTGATGCGCTGGACTCGCTGAGTGTCTCAAACGTGGATTATGACCGTGTTCTAGACAAATTCCATAAGACATTTGATACCAATTGTGGTATAATCGAGCTTCAAGAAGTGACGGCTGCAACGTTGTTTGAGCTTCTTGATGACGGAGTTACTTTACAGCAGTTTGGCCGTGCAGGACAGGTCAGCAACAATCACAGTTTTCATGTGAATGATCCTACCAGTTACCTGGCGGAATGCTACCGCGGCAAAGATACGAACATCTACCTCGGGCGAGCCAAGGATAAAGAAGACGGCGAGTTTGAATATATATATTGCGTAAAGCTGCATCCAACCATCGTTTCTTCCATACATTTCAAAACAAGAGCGGATATTCCGCAGCGCAATCACCATCAAGTTATGATGGAGTTATCGGAAAGAAACGCGAAGCTCGTGTCTTCACTCAAATCCATTGTGAAAGGAAGGATTCTCTATGCTGAAGCACATGAAGAAAGTTCGTAACCGACTAACCGCCAAACATGCCCACAAAGCTACCGATAAGACCAAACTATATAATGGCCCCACGGTTCTTAACAAACCAAGCGGGGTAACAATCGTAGCCAAAGGATCATTCGATTTCGAGTCCTTAGCTTAACTCAATATGGAACGTTCAAGAACCCCTAACGGGGTTCTTTTTTATTACTTAAGTACTCCACCCCATGAAAATTGCTGCTATGGCTTTAGCGGTTTCACCCTGGCCTGGGAGGGGAGCTACAGAGCGCTATTTCATCGAAATAGGCTCTTTTTTGCGCGGAGGGGAACTGTGGGCTGCTATTTCGTTTTCTTCAAGAAAACGGGTTTGGCGGTCAAATAAGAGCCTGTAGTTCCGCTCGAACGGGGCAACAGGCTGAACTTGCTAGAATAGCAGCCTGTAGTTCCTCAAAGGAGTACCGTAGATTAACAGAGCCCTCGTATGAGGTCCCCCCCCCCTCCGCCAAGAGTGCAAGTGATGCTGTTATCTCCTTCTATCAAAAAATTCTATCGTTTCGGGTTCTATCGACGGGGCTCGTTTCATAGATTGAATTAAGATAGTTTAGGAGGAATCAGACTATGAAATGGACTTCAGCCACTCTCAATCTCAGCCACGTTCGAAAAACCTTTCAGAGCGCCAGTTCCGTCGGAAAAACGTTCTTTATTCTAAGCGCAGCAACATTAGCCATTTTTGTTTTAGTTGGCGTAGGAGGTTATCTGCAGAATAAAGTCATAACGACCTCACCGGTTTCGTCGATGAAAAGTTTAGCCGCGTCTGTCACGAATCAGTTTTTTATCGATATGCTTGGCATGGAAGTGCCTCATCTAAATAAAGACCAGAAGAAGTTTACGTTCTCTCAGCACAATGTCTTTCATTTTGCTTTCCAGTTCCTGACGGATATTAATCCAAGTGACCCGAAAAGTTTGGTAGCCAGCGAAGTTCCAGGTATGGATGCCAACAAGTCAACCGTCCTGGTCAAAGGAAGCGAAGCGAACCCGAGCGATCCTGTGGATTACAATCCCGTCTCTACGGATCTGGAAGCTGAGGCCAAGAATCCTCCGAGCCCGACGCCCGAACCCACGCCAACGGGTACTACAATGCCAGTTGTGAGCCAAACAGGCCAGCCGCCCAAATCAGCAGGTGACAATGTAGCTTTCATCTACCAAACCCATAGCAATGAATCTTTCCTGCCTGAGCTCAAGGGAGTTACAGATCCGGACAAAGCTTACAGCGATAAAGTCAACATCATTTCCGTTGGCCAACGGCTGGCGCAGAATCTGGAAAAAGACGGAATTGGAGCTGTCCATTCACAAACCATTTATCCAAGTACGGTTAAAAATTTCGAATATCCATACTCTTATAAATATTCCTTAAAAACATTGCAGGAAGCAGCCGCCCAGCATCCGGATTTACAGTATTATTTCGATCTGCATCGGGATTCCGCGGCTCGCAATAAAACAACCGTTACGATTGACGGCAAAGATTACGCACAGGTGTATTTCATCATCGGAGGAAAGAATCCAAATTGGAAAAAAAATGAGGAGTTCGCCAATAAGATTCATCAAGTGTTGGAGGCCAAACATCCTGGGATCTCCAAAGGGATCCATGCGAAGGAAGCTAGTGAAGGCAATGGCTTATATAATCAGAACTTTTCGCCAAACAACATATTGATTGAGGTAGGCGGTCCCTACAATTCATTGGAGGAGTGCTATCGAACAACGGATTGGCTGGCCGATGCCATTTCAGAAGTGATTTTGAATGCGAAGAAAGTTGACGCTCCGGCTGCAAGTCCTAAGCAATCCTAAGCAATTTGAGGAATGAAGAAGCTTAGAGCAACATCATGAAATTTAAAGGAGGCTTTCTCATGAAGCTGAGGCACTTTTATATCAAGGTGAGCTTGTTCGGATTGCTGCTGCTGTTCTGCATTTTATTCGGTGTCAGCTTAGCGTCCAGCGGGATGGAACGAATTCAAGGTCCTCAACCTTCTGCGAAAGCCGCCGCACAAGAACCGGTGAAGCCAACTGCGAAGGGGACAGTTGCAGCTGCGAGTGCCGGTAAGGCAACTACATCTCCAGCCCCCAAAGGTGACGCAGGTACTAAAACAAATGCAGGTTCAACCGCGAAACCTGAAGCCGATAAGCAAGCGGATCCCGTAGCCGACCACGACAACTCTCTGAATCATGTGGGAAATAAACTCGGAGACCTGCTGCAAATCGCATCGCATCATGGAATTAAGCTGTTTGTGTCGATCTTTGACGCTATATTGGGCAAAGGATGAGGGTGTACATTGCTGCAACTTCCCACAACTGCTATAATGAAAATTATTTGCATGTTGTGGGGGTTATTACGTTAGCATGACTGACATTCGCGAAAGACAATCAAGAATTCGAAACTTTTCAATCATCGCTCATATCGATCACGGCAAATCAACACTTGCTGACCGCATTTTGGAATATACAGGTGCGCTGTCGACCCGTGAGATGCAGGAGCAAGTACTTGACCAAATGGATCTGGAGCGGGAACGCGGGATTACAATCAAGCTGCAAGCGGTAAGACTGAATTACCGGGCGGATGACGGCATTGATTATATCCTTAATCTGATTGATACACCAGGACACGTCGACTTTACTTATGAAGTATCCCGAAGCCTTGCGGCTTGCGAAGGCGCTTTGCTGGTCGTGGACGCTGCACAGGGAATTGAAGCTCAAACGCTGGCTAACGTGTATCTGGCGCTTGAAAATAACTTGGAAATTTTACCTGTCATTAATAAAATCGATTTGCCAAGCGCTGATCCGGATAAAGTGAAGCAGGAAGTCGAAGACGTGATCGGGCTTGATGCCAGCGATGCGGTGCTCGCTTCTGCGAAAGCAGGGATCGGCATTAAGGAAATCATCGAGCAAGTTTGCCAGAAAGTGCCGGCACCACAGGGCAATCCTGACAATCCGCTCAAAGCGTTGATTTTCGATTCTCACTATGATGCATACAAAGGTGTTATTGTTTATGTGCGTGTTGTAGACGGCTCGATCAAGGCAGGTTCCAAAATTAAGATGATGGCGACCAACAAAACGTTCGAAGTCATCGAGGTTGGCGCATTCAAGCCAAGAATGTCCTCGGTTCCATCGCTCGAAGTCGGAGATGTTGGTTTCATCGTTGCTGGTATCAAAAATGTCGGAGACACACGCGTCGGGGACACGGTAACCGAAGCGGATCGTCAAGCGCCAGAGCCGCTGCCAGGCTATCGACGGATTAACCCGATGGTTTTCTGTGGATTGTATCCAATCGAAACAACGGATTATAATGATTTGCGTGAAGCCCTGCAGAAATTGGAGCTCAATGACGCATCACTTCGTTTCGAACCTGAAACGTCGACAGCGCTCGGATTTGGCTTCCGCTGTGGTTTCTTGGGGCTGCTGCACATGGAAATCATTCAGGAACGTATTGAACGTGAGTTCAACATTCCGTTAATTACGACGGCGCCAAGCGTTATCTACCGCATCACGTTAACGAATGGCGATGTGATGGACATTGATAACCCATCGAATTATCCGGATCCACAACGTATCGATTTCGTTGAAGAGCCGTATGTCAAAGCTTCCGTCATTGTGCCAAATGATTATGTAGGAACGATCATGGAGCTATGCCAAGGCAAGCGCGGCGAATATTTGAACATGGAGTATTTGGATAGCAATCGTGTCACATTGACTTACGACATCCCTTTGTCTGAAATCGTTTATGACTTCTTCGATATGCTGAAATCCAGAACAAAAGGTTATGCGTCCTTTGATTATGAATTGTCCGGATACAAGAAATCGAATCTCGTGAAAATGGACATTTTGCTCAATTCCGAGCAGGTCGATGCGCTTTCCTTCATTGTTCATAGGGATACCGCATATCACCGCGGTAAAATCATTTGCGATAAATTGAAGGATTTGATTCCTCGCCAAATGTTCGAGGTGCCGATTCAAGCGGCAATCGGACAAAAGATCGTAGCCCGCGAAACCGTTAAAGCTATGCGGAAGAACGTCCTTGCCAAGTGTTATGGCGGTGACATTTCGCGTAAACGGAAATTGCTCGACAAGCAAAAAGAAGGTAAAAAGCGCATGAAGCAGGTCGGCAGCGTGGAAGTGCCGCAAGAGGCGTTCATGGCTGTACTCAAAATAGACGAATAGTTTGCAGTGAATAAGAAGCTGGGGTGGCAGAGTACTCTGTCCCTTGGCTTCTTATCAGTTGATAACCTAGACAAACGCGCTCATCCGCAAGGACGACGAATTTGGCTGTCCAGGATAGAAAGGAAATACCCTTATGTTAGTTACTTATGCAGCTCCAACTGCTGTGTACATTCATATCCCGTTTTGCACAAATAAATGCCATTATTGCGATTTTAACTCCTATGTGCTCAAAGGCCAGCCTGTTATGGAGTATTTAGATGCGCTGGAACGTGAAATGGAGCTTACCGTAAAAAATAACCCGCCGGCTAAAGTAGAGACAATTTTCGTAGGCGGAGGAACACCGACTGTTTTGCTTCCTGATCAAATGGAGCGGTTTTTACGGATGGTCCGCACGTATTTTCCGGCTGACGCGGCGGAAGTCGAATTTTCCATGGAAGCCAATCCGGGAACCACGGATGAAGATAAGCTTGCGGTAATGAAAGAAGGCGGCGTCAATCGCATAAGCTTTGGCGTACAGTCATTTAACAATGATCTGCTTTCGGCAATTGGCCGTATTCATAATACAGATGATGTGCATAGAAGCATTGAGAATGCCAAAAAGCTTGGCTTTGACAATTTGTCCATCGACTTAATGTTTGGTTTGCCGAAACAAACCGTCGAGATCATGCAGGCGACCTTGGATGAAGCTTTATCGCTCGATCTGCAGCATTACTCCATCTACAGTTTAAAAGTGGAAGAAAATACGTTGTTCCACACGTTGTTCAACAAAAATCAGCTGCCGCTGCCAAGTGAAGATGAAGAGGTCGATATGTATGAGCTCATTATGAAGCGTTTGGAAGCTGCAGGTTACAAGCAATATGAAATTAGCAACTTTGCGAAGCCAGGGCGGGAAAGCAAGCACAATACGATGTATTGGCGTAACCGATCTTACTATGGACTTGGCGCAGGCGCGCATGGCTATATGAATAGGCAGCGTCATGTGAATGTAAAAGGGATTCAGCCTTACATTGATGCGACAAAAACAGGATTGCCGATCATGGAACAATTTGAAGTTACGCGGCAGGAAGCCATGGAAGATTTCATGATGGTCGGCTTGCGTCTGTTGGAAGGCGTTCGGAATGTCGATTTCCAAGAGCAGTTTGGAGACACGATTGAAGCACATTTCGGAGAAACCATTAAAGGCTGGGAACAGAAAAAGCTGTTGGAGCGAACGCCAGACGGGTATCGGTTATCCAAACATGGCATTCTGCTGGGCAATGAAGTGTTTGCTTCTTTCTTAACTTAAGCCCTTCTTGAATTTGACCCGGAGTCGGGCAAAAAATCCCTTGTGCAAATATACGGTATGTTGTATATTTATACATGAATCCACAAGCGTTGCAGCGGTTAGGCTGTGAAGACGCTAGCGTGGGTTTTGTGCATTTTTGTTGCGATTGGTGGGATGACAGTGAATTCATCAACTACAGTGTCCGTTAGGAAAGCATCGATTATCGATATCGATAAGCTTTATGAAATTATACAAGGCTATGCGAAGCAGGGCATTATGCTGCCGCGTACCAAGGAAATGCTGGAGGAGCAAATTGACTCTTTTGTCGTTGCTGAGCATGATGGTACATTAATAGGCTGCGGCTCCCTTACAAGGCTTGGACCCGATCTTGTCGAGATTCGCTCGCTAGGGATGACGCCAGGCTTCAAAGGGCAAGGAATTGGCGGCAAGCTGGTTGATTTCCTGGTTGAAGAAGCAAGAAGCCAAGGCATTGTGAAAGTAATGGCGCTAACGTATGAAGTTGCTTTTTTTCAAAAAAATGGTTTTACCCTTGTACCAAAAGAGATTTTTCCGGAGAAGGTTTGGAAAGATTGTATGCATTGCAAAAAACAGTATTGCTGCGATGAAATCGCCGTACTCAAACGATTGGATTGACTTGACAACAGACCTTAGGGTCTGTTATTTTTGTATTAGGATTTAGCACTCACTAAATACGAGTGCTAACGAAAGTGATCATAGAGCGATTGTGAAGAGGAGGGGTACTTGATGTTGACGGATCGGCAACGCATGATTTTAAGTGCTATCATAGATGATTATGTTCGTTCAGCAGAGCCAATTGGTTCAAGAAGTATTTCGAAACGAGGCAATGTCGGTTTCAGTCCGGCTACGATTCGTAACGAAATGTCCGATCTCGAAGAGATGGGTTACTTGGAGCAGCCCCATACGTCCGCAGGCCGTATTCCCTCGCACAAAGGTTATCGTTACTATGTCGATCATCTGCTCCAGCATGGGACTTTGCATGAGAATGATTTGAATTCAATGAAGGGCACTTTTGCTCAGCGCATTCAAGAGATGGAAGGTGTTATCCAGCATGTTGCCGGTGTACTGTCCTCCTTGACGAATTATACATCGATTGTGCTTGGGCCTGAGGTATTCAGTACGACGTTGAAGCATTTGCAGATCATCCCTCTTACCGAGACGACTGCTGTTGCCATCATTGTCATGAATACAGGGCATGTGGAGAACAAAACGATTACGATTCCTGATGGTATTCGAATGTCCGACATCGAGAAGGTTGTCAATATTCTGAATGCCAAATTGCAGAATGTGCCGCTGATCCAGTTTAAATCCCGACTTTATAATGAAGTCGCGAGCGAGCTGGGCAAATATGTGAATGGTTACCAGGAGCTGCTTTCGGTTGTGGAAAGTGTGCTGCAAAGTGATGAGAAGGATCGCGTGTTTCTTAGCGGTATGACCAACATGCTGACACAGCCTGAATTTAAGGATGTTGACAAGGTGAAAAGCATTTTTGATCTATTGGAAGAAGCACCTACACTTATCAAATTGTTTACTCCGACAAATGAAGGCATGGAGATCAAAATCGGTGCTGAAAATAGTATTGAAGCCATAAATAATTGCAGTTTGATTACGGCCTCCTATTCGATTGGCGGCCAGCCTCTGGGTACCATAGGCATCTTGGGGCCAACGCGAATGGAATACGGCAGGGTCATTAGTTTAATGAATCATTTATCGAAGCAAATGGAAGACGTGCTGGGACGTTGGTACGGCAAATGAGCGGTATCAAGACAGGACACAGCGAGGGCGAAGAACGCTACTCTACATTAGTTAATAATGCAGCAGCCGTTAGAGCTATTTGTTCCGCGGTTGAGGGCACACTGGGCCCTAAGGGGCTGGACACCATGCTGGTTGGCGGACAGGGTGATGTGATTATCACCAATGATGGAGTCACCATTTTAGAAAAAATGGACGTTTCCCATCCCGCAGCCAGATTGATGATTCAAGTCGCGCGAAGCCAGCAGAGGCAAATTGGCGACGGCACGACGACAGCGACGGTTCTTGCCGGCGCGCTGGTGCAAGAAGGTGTCGCGCAAGTAACGCGCGGCGTACCGGTTGCCAAGGTCGTCAGCGGGATGCTGCAAG
Organism: Paenibacillus anseongensis; assembly: GCF_009757995.1. NCBI lineage: Bacteria > Bacillati > Bacillota > Bacilli > Caryophanales > Paenibacillaceae > Paenibacillus > Paenibacillus anseongensis. Next base: position 1,164,715 of record NZ_WSEM01000016.1, on the reverse strand, counting down.
GCATCGAGCTGGCGGTAGAAAGCCTGGAGCGCCGAAGCCGCGCGATCACGGGTCTAAGCGATAATGCGCTGAAACGCATCGCGATCACGGCGGGGCGAGAGCAGACGGATATCGCGAGGCTCATCGTTCAAGCCGCCGAAGCGGTCGGCGAGGCGAAGCTGCGCGAAGACGGCTATCGCTTCGCAGACAGCGTGATCGCCCATGAAGAGGCGAGCAGCGAGGTCTGGACCGGCATTCTGCTAAACCAGAAGCCGATGAACCTGCATCTCGACCAAGAGCGGCGAGATGCTCGCATTCTTGTGCTGCATGATGCCTTGGAGCCTGAGGCGGTCAGCGAGGAATCGCTGGTCACCGAGGCAGGCTTCCAGCGGTACATGCAGCTGAGAGAGCTTTTCCGCAGCAACCTTGCGTCGCTGCTGGAGCTTGGGGTCGGACTCATCGCGTCCGACCGCGGGGTTGACCCCGAGGCGGAGCAGTTCTGCTCCGACCATGGCATCATCGTGCTGCAGCGCTTGTCCCGCAGGGACTTGCAGCACCTGAGCGAGCACACCGGCGCTCGGCCGGTGCGTCGCACGGCGCTGCGCAAGAGCGCGCCGGAGCTTGACGCGGCGCTAGGCCGCGCGGGCTATGCCGCGTACGACGAGCGCCTGGGGCGCGTGCGCGTAGCGGGTGGTCACGGCGAGCAGCACGTGACCGTGATCGTCGGCGCAGCGACGCGCGAAGCGGCGCATGAGCGCTCGCGCATCGCCAAGGATGCCGCCTCAGCCGTGCAAGCCGCCGTGCGCGGCGGGTACTTGCCCGGAGGCGGCGCCGCAGAGATGGCGGTCGCACATGATCTCGAGCGCGTCCGCGAGACGATGAAGGGCATGGAGGGCTTCGGTGTGGCCGCTGTCGCAGGAGCACTGCGCAAGCCGCTGGCTCAGATCGTTGTCAATGCGGGTTACAATCCGCTTGAAAAGGTTGAAGAGCTGAAAGCGGCACAGATCGCGCTGGAAACCGATAGCCTCGGAATCGATTGCGACACCGGTCAGGTGACGGATTTCGTCGAAGCCGGCATTGTAGACCCCGCAGATGTGAAAATTCATGCATTGCAAGCTGCAGGAGAGGTTGCTGCCGCTGTATTGCGTATTCATACCGTGATTAAGATGAAGCAGCCTTTTGAAGAAGAGTAAAGCTGGGCAAACTGACGATAACGAAATTTTGTTGTATTATGTTGAGGAGGTGAAGGACAATTGAGTACTGATAACAAAACAGAAGAGCAAGACGTGAACACTACATACGCAGCCGACAACGAGCAAACCGCAGAAAACCAGGAAGATGCGGCAGCTCAAGACACTCAAGCTGATGCTTCTGCGGAGGCAAGTGAATTAGAGAAGGCGCGTGTGCAAGCCGAAGAAAACTACCAGCGTTTATTGCGCGTTCAAGCGGACTTCGACAACTTCCGCCGCCGCGCTAGAGCGGAGAAGGAAGACTTTGCTAAATATGCTTCACTTAAATTGATTGAGCAGCTTTTGCCGATTGTAGATAACTTCGATCGCGCGTTAGCGTCAAGCAAAGAGACGAAGGATTTCGACGCATTGGCGAAAGGTTTGGATATGACTTATCGCGGCATGGATCAACTGCTGACGGCTGAAGGCCTGAAGCCGATCGAAGCCGTTGGTCAACCGTTCAACCCGGAATTCCACCAGGCTGTCATGCAGGTTGAATCTGACGAGCACGAGGAAGGCATTGTCGTTGAGGAGCTTCAAAAAGGCTACATCCTTAAAGATAAAGTCATCCGACCAGCTATGGTGAAAGTTAGCGTCTAGATCTTATCATTTTAAAAATAAAAATATCGAATCTATTCAAATGTTCCCTAGGAGCAAAAGGAGGAAGCTTTAACATGAGTAAAGTAATTGGTATTGACTTAGGTACTACAAACTCTTGCGTAGCTGTTATGGAAGGCGGAGAAGCCGTCGTCATTCCTAATCCGGAAGGTAACCGCACGACGCCGTCCGTTGTTGGTTTCAAGAAAGATGGCGAGCGTGTAGTTGGTGAAACAGCAAAACGTCAAGCGATCACAAATCCTGACAAAACAATCAGCTCCATCAAGCGTCACATCGGTACGAACCACAAAGAGCACATCGATGGCAAAGACTATACGCCACAAGAAATTTCAGCGATTATTCTTCAAAAGCTGAAAGCTGACGCAGAAGCTTACTTGGGCCAATCGGTAACACAAGCGGTTATCACAGTTCCAGCTTATTTCAACGACAGCCAACGCCAAGCAACGAAAGATGCTGGTAAAATTGCTGGTCTTGAAGTACTTCGTATCGTCAACGAGCCTACAGCTGCAGCACTTGCATACGGCTTGGAGAAAACAGAAGACCAAACGATTCTGGTTTATGACCTTGGGGGCGGTACGTTTGACGTGTCCATCCTTGAATTGGGCGATGGCTTCTTCGAAGTTAAAGCAACAAGCGGTGACAACAAACTGGGTGGCGATGATTTTGACCAAGTCATCATTGACTACCTCGTAGCTGAATTCAAAAAAGAGCAAGGCATTGACCTTAGCAAAGATAAAGCAGCGGTTCAACGTTTGAAAGATGCTGCTGAAAAAGCGAAAAAAGAGCTTTCCGGCGTACTGACAACAACGGTTTCCCTGCCGTTCATCACAGTAGCTGACGGCGTGCCACAGCACTTGGAGTTAAACCTTACTCGTGCGAAGTTCGAAGAACTTTCCGCTCACTTGGTAGAAAGAACGCTTGGACCAACTCGTCAAGCTTTGCAAGATTCCGGGCTTTCCACTAGCCAAATCGACAAAGTTGTTCTTGTCGGCGGATCCACTCGTATTCCTGCGGTTGTAGAAGCGATCAAAAAATTGACAGGTAAAGAGCCTCACAAAGGCGTTAACCCGGATGAAGTTGTTGCTCTAGGCGCAGCAGTTCAAGCTGGTGTTTTGACTGGTGAAGTAAAAGACGTTGTTCTTCTTGACGTAACACCACTTTCCCTTGGTATCGAAACAGCAGGCGGCGTGTTCACGAAAATGATCGATCGCAACACGACGATCCCAACAACGAAATCACAAGTGTACTCCACTTATGCAGATAACCAAACTAGCGTAGAGATTCACGTGCTTCAAGGTGAGCGCTCCATGGCTAGCGGCAACAAAACACTGGGCCGTTTCATGCTTGGTGATATTCCTCCGGCTCCTCGCGGCGTTCCGCAAATCGAAGTTAGCTTTGATATCGATGCGAATGGTATCGTGAACGTGTCCGCTTTGGATAAAGGAACAGGCAAAAGCCAAAAAATCACGATCACTTCTTCCAGCGGCTTAAGCGATGCGGAAGTTGAACAAATGGTGAAAGACGCGGAAGCTCATGCTGAAGAAGACCGCGCTCGTAAAGAACTTGTAGAAGCTCGCAACGAAGCCGATCAACTTGTTTACTCCGTTGACAAAACGATCAAAGATCTTGGCGACAAAGTAGACCAAGGCGAGATCGATAAAGCAAATGCTGCCAAAGAGAAAGTAACAGCTGCTCTAGCTGGCAACGATCTTGAAGCAATCAAAGCTGCAACTGCAGAGCTTACAGAAGTGATCCAACAGCTTTCTGTGAAGCTGTATGAGCAAGCTTCCACTGGGCAAGGTCCAGATGACGGTGCAGCAGGCGGAGGAGCAGGCGAAGCTCCTAAAGGTAGAGAAAATGTTGTTGACGCGGACTACGAAGTGGTTGACGAACAAAAAAAATAAACATATCCTATAGTAATGCTGGATGTGTAGAAACGAATGAGTCAAAGCCAAGGGGGTTCCCCGTGGCTTTGACTTTCCGTTTGTAGTCTTGAACATGGGAGTGGAACAATGAGTAAACGTGATTATTACGAGGTGCTTGGGGTCGGCAAGGATGCTTCGCAAGAAGACATCAAAAAGGCTTACCGTAAAATGGCGCGTCAGTATCACCCTGACGTGAATAAAGCTGCGGATGCGGAAGATAAATTCAAAGAAGCAAAAGACGCTTATGATGTGCTTAGCGATAATCAGAAGAAAGCCCAATATGACCAGTTTGGTCACGTTGATCCGAACCAAGGGATGGGCGGCCAAGACTTCAGTGGCGGCTTTGGCGATATTTTTGATATGTTCTTTGGCGGTGGCGGCGGTAACCGTCGTAACCCGAATGCGCCGCAGCGCGGAAACGATTTGCAATACACAATGACCATTGAGTTTAAGGAAGCGATTTTCGGCAAAGAAACCGATATTCATATTCCGCGAACTGAAAATTGCGATACGTGTAATGGCTCTGGCGCAAAGCCGGGAACGAAGCCGGAAACTTGCGGCGGCTGTCACGGCAGCGGTCAGCAAGAAGTTGTACAAAATACGGCATTCGGACGCATTGTGAATCGCCGCGTATGTACGCAATGTAATGGCTCCGGTAAAATCATCAAAGAAAAATGCGGAACCTGCCATGGCGCGGGTAAAGTGAAAAAACAACGCACCATTCACATCAAGATTCCAGCCGGTGTGGACGACGGCGCACAACTTCGCGTATCAGGCGAAGGAGAAGGTGGTACTCGTGGAGGCCCATCCGGTGATCTTTACGTTGTCATTCGGGTGAAATCCCATGAATTCTTTGAGCGTGAAGGCAATGATGTCTATTGCGAAGTACCACTTACTTTTATGCAAGCGGCACTTGGTGATGAGATCGAGATCCCGACGCTGACAGAGAAAGTCAAGCTCAAAATTCCGGCGGGCACGCAAACCGACACGTATTTCCGCTTAAAAGGAAAAGGGGTTCCGCACTTGCGCGGCTTTGGTCAAGGTGACCAACACGTGAAAGTGATCGTGGTAACGCCTACGAACTTGAGCGAAGATCAGAAGGATTTGCTGCGCCAATTCGGCAAACAAACCGGTGAGCATACGCATGAGCAGAACCAATCGATTTTCGAACGTATGAAAAGAGCTTTCTTGGGCGACTAAATTCATATTTTTCAATAAGAACTATGAGCACTCCCTTGACGTTTTCACAGATTTTGATCTGTTGAAGAGGCCAAGTGGAGTGTTTTTTGTTGGGCTACAGGGTGCAAGTTCACAACTTGTTTACATTCAGCTAACAGTATATGGAATCTTTTACATAGCGAATACGTAACGATAACTTCCTCTTAATCTATGAAAGTTATGCTAGATCACGTGAGATACTTTATATTTGGAGGGAATACACCTTGAAAAAAAGCTTGAAACAAATCATGGGTTCCGGTCTAGCAATTTCCTTACTGGCTCTAAACGTAGCAGGCGTAGCATCAGCTGCTGAAACAACTCCGACTTCCGTTCCAGCGGAGCAACCGCAATCCAAAAACCTGATCGTACTGATCGGTGACGGCATGGGTCCGGCTGAAGTGACGGCAGCAAGATACTACTCCAAAAAGTTTTTAAATAAAGACCGCTTAGAGCTTGATGGCGGATACTATGTTGGTAAAGCAACTACATACTCGCAAGCAGGTCCATACACGTCGGAATCCGGTGCTGTAACTGACTCCGCTGCAGCTGCAACTGCCTTCTCGACAGGTAACAAAACTTACAACAATGCGATCAGCGTTTCCAACGGCGATGTTGCTAAGCCTTATGGTTCCATTATCGAAGCAGCTATGAAACAAGGCAAGTCTACTGGACTTGTATCTACAGACAATATTACTGGAGCAACACCTGCGGTATGGGCATCCCACGTTCGTCAACGCGGTAACCAGAACGCAATTGCTTCTCAATACTTAGCTAGCGGAGTAAATGTTATTTTCGGCGGCGGTAAAACGAACTTTGTAACTAAAGACGATAAAGGAAAACGTACTGACAAAAATATCATTCCTGACTATGAAGCAAAAGGCTTCAAAACAGCGTTTGATAAAGCAGGTTTAGATGCAATTCCTGCTACAGCTGACCATGCGCTTGGACTTTTCGCAATGAACGAAATTCCATACGTACTGGATCGCGATGCGAGCACACCAAGCTTGCCGCAAATGACGCAAAAAGCACTTGATATTTTATCCCAAAATAAAGATGGTTTCGTACTATTGGTTGAACAAGGGCGTATCGATCACGCGGGCCACGCGAACGATCTGCCAGCTAACGTTCAAGAAATGCTGGAGCTGGATGCAACATTCAAAACATTGGTTGATTTCGCGAAAAAAGACGGAAATACTTCCGTTGTTGTCTCGGCTGACCATGAAACAGGCGGTTTGTCCTTGGGGATTAACAATGTGTATGAATTGAACGTAGATTTGTTTAATAAAGAGAAGCACTCCTACGAGTATTTGGATGCGATTTTGAAAGCTGCTCAAACAGCTGATGACGTTCGTAAAATCGTTGCTGACAACATTGGTTTCACAGATTTGTCTGACGAGGAAATTGCCTTGATTTTGAAAGGTGACGGCTCTTCTTATGGACGTGCTGGAGGTTACAACGCTGTTGTATCCAAACGTTTAGCTATTGGCTGGACGGGACATGGACATACTGCTGTAGACGTTGGTGTATGGGCATACGGACCGATCGCTTCTTTGGTTAAAGGCGACATCGATAATACGGATATTGCCAAAAGCGGTGCAAAAGTAATTGGCGCTGACCTGGCTGCAGCAACAAAAGAACTGCAAGATAAGTACTTGTACCCATTGTTCAAAGTAACTCGCGATAACAAAACATTGTTTACAGCGAAATCGCTTGCTGAAGCATTAGACATTCAAGTGGTTTGGGACGAAGCAACGAAATCCGTTACACTTTCCAAAGACAACCAAAAGTTATCCGTACAAGTTGAAACGGGAGCTATCACGGAAAATGGCAGTGAAAGCACACTTGTTGGCAATGTCGACAATGGCAAGCTGTACCTGCCGCTGGAAGCATTCAATAAGCTGACTGGCAAAACGATGACATGGGATTCCTTCAACGAGCGCATCGTGAAAAACTAAAAGTAATGGCAAAGAAAGGACAGGGGATCACGCTTCCCTTGTCCTCTTTTCCTATCTTGGACCTATGAATTTGGAGGACAGCTATGATTGAGTTGAACAATATTTCAAAGTCATTCACGATGCATGGGCAAAAGCTGCAAATCCTAAGTGTTCCTTCGTGGAGCATTGCGCAAGGGGAACGCATTGCTTTGCTCGGCCCGAGCGGAAGCGGTAAAAGCACGCTCCTGCACTTGCTCAGCGGTGTTATGGTTCCAGACGAAGGGGAAATACGTGTGAACGGCTTACCGCTTCATACATTTTCGCAAAGTAAGAGAGATCGTTTCCGTGCGGAGCATGTCGGTTATATTTTTCAAGATTTTCATTTAATTTCATCACTGACTGCCCGACAGAACGTTGAGCTCATTGTTCCGGATACCTGGTCGAAGAAGATGACCAAAGACCAGCTTGATGACTGGTTTGAGAGAGTCGGCTTGAAGGATCGTCAGCATCATATGCCGAATGAGCTGTCGAGAGGGCAGCAGCAGAGAGCCGCCATTATTCGAGCTATTCTAACTAAGCCGCAGCTTGTGCTGGCCGATGAGCCTACAGGCAGTTTAGATTGGGAAACAGCTGGCGATGTCATGTCGCTATTGCTGAACATTTGTGAGACGGAGAAGCTCACGCTTGTTACCGTTACTCACGATTTGCATCTGGCGGAAATGTATCCGACACGTGTTCATATCGGCGAAATTAATGAGCTATCGAGGAGAAATGCCGTATGAGATTAGTGGCTTTAGTCTGGAGAAATATGCTTCACCGTAAAACACTCTCACTGCTAACCATTTTATCTGTAACGATTACGGCCGCTTTGGTTGTGTTTTTACTGCTTTGCAGCGAAGGGCTTGAGCAGGGAGCTGAGAAGGGCTACGGTCCCTTCGAGGTAACGATCGGTGCCAAAGGCAGCGCGACGCAGCTTGCTTTGAACACTTATTATCATGTAGGCGCTCCTACAGGGAATGTACCGTTTTCACTGCTCAGCCAGCTTCAAAAGGATGAGTCCGTTGATAGCGCCTATGCGATGACGACGGGAGATAACTATAACGGATTTCCTATCGTTGGGATTGAACCCGGCTATTTCGCTTCCCGCTATGGAACAGAGAAGCAGATGGCGGAAGGGAAAATGTACGGAAAGCTTGGCGAGACCATAGTTGGATCGCACATTGCGAGCTCGCTAGGGCTTCATATCGGAGATAAATTCCAAGGCGCGCATGGCTTGATTAAAGGGCTTGAAGAAGCGGAAGGCGAAGATCACGAAGGTGATTCCGCTGAAGAGGAGCATCATCATAATTTTACATATACCGTAGTTGGTATCTTACCGCCATTATTTACTTCCGATGATCGAGCTGTTTTTACGACTTTGGATTACGCTTGGGCTGTGCATGAGGGGCAGGATGCTGAACATCGGGAAGTCACCTCCATTCTGATCAAGCCGAAGACGCTGCTCGGTGCACAATCGATCAAAACGAAATACGGTCAAATAAACAATGTTCAAGCGATTTATACAAGTAAAGCGGTTGCTGATGTTGTGAACGTCATCGATAAAGGAACCGGGGCGCTAATGGTTGTCACGATCATCTGCATTTTGCTTGCCGCAGGCACCATCCTTCTTTCGCTTGTCGCAGCTGTGAATGAACGAAAGAAAGACGTCGCTTTACTGCGTTTAATTGGAAAATCCAAAGGATTCATATGGTCCTCGCTGATCGGAGAAGGATTATTGCTGACGGTGCTCGGCCTTGTTCTGGGCATGCTGGCAGGCCATCTCGGCGGTTATTTAAGCCGCGAAGCTGTATTTGAATATACAGGTTTGCAGCTGCAATCCTTTCAGTTCATGCAAGGAGAATGGCTGTTAATTGCCGGAACATTAGGAATTGGTGTTCTTGCTTCAACAGGCCCGGCATTGCAGGCCTATCGTGTAGATCCATTGCAATTATTCAAGTCATGAAGTCTGAGGTGATGAAAATGAGAAAAATGCTGTTCACGTCCGTTTTGGCTGTCGTCCTACTCGTTTCAGGATGCGGTCAAAAGAAAATGGACACCGCAGGTCAAACGTTCGGCAGTATGGATCAGACCACGATCGAAAGCTCTGTGCCTTCTCCGCTTCCAACTGTAAGTGCACAGCCAGTCCCATCTGTTACGCCGGACAAAGCCGTTCCGTCCGAATCGCCAAAGCCTACTCCTGAACCTGTAGCGACAACAACCGTTACAGAAACACAGCCTACACCGCTTCCATCTCCGAAAGTAGCGGAGTCTCCTAAAGCTGTGCAAAGCACACCTCCACAAGTTGACGCAACAAATGTCAAAACGGATGCTGCGCCGTCCTCCAGCCCGCAACCGAAGCCTGCAGTCGCTGAACCCAGTAAAACGGTAAAGCCATCGCCAGCTTCCAACGAAATAAACTGGGATCAGTTTTTTGACAATGAGAAGCAGGATACCCCCTCGGATCGCTTCTGGGATATGAGTGGTAAAACGGTGCAAATCAAAGGCTTCATGGGTGAAGTGCTCTCCTTTGAAAAGCATTGGTTCCTGCTGATTCCAAAACCGGGAGCAGAATGTCCTTTTGATAATGGGGATGAAACCTATTGGAATAAAATTATGATCGTATTTGTGCCGGATGATGTCAAACTTCGATACACTTCGGGTCCGCTGCTCATCACAGGCAAGCTCGATGTAGGCGTGAAACTGGATGAATCGGGTTACAAGACGATGTTTCGGCTCTATGATGCCTCTTTCGAGAAAATAAAGGAATAGGCTGTTTCGTATAATAAAAACTCGTTTTGGCAAACTAAAAACTGGATTTTACTATGATAGCTTTCAGGAGGTTCAACGATGAGTGCGAAACAAAACCAAGAAAAGCATAGTCAGTTGCCAGTTGCCAAAAACGAGGATGTAGAATTTTCGGCTGAGGTTGCCGATCGGGACGATTTCGAGGCGGCCGAACGGGCGAAAGCTGCGGATCATAGACAGGAAGACAATTAACATGGCGGAAAAAGCAATTCTTGCTTATTTCCATTCTCCTGAGCAAGCCGAAGGTGCGGCAGCCAAGCTAAAAGCGCTAAGAGCTGCTGAAGTTCAGGTGGACCGGTTCAATAATGAAATTGGACGCGGTTTTGAATCTGCGATGGCGGATAGTATGATGAGCGTAGACGGGGACATGAAGTCAGTAGGCTTGGATATCATCCTGGCTGCAGTCATTGACGACTCTGTGTACGATCAAGCATGCCGTGTTATTGAGAGTGCCGGCGGTTCCATATAAACGAACAAAAGCATCGTTACCCGTGTAATGCGCGAGTAATCGATGCTTTTATATTTTTGCAAAAGATAAGTTAATTATGAACGTTCATTAAATGAATGAGTTGATCGGGAGCATCTGTAATAATACTTGTGACACCGAGCGCAAGCATACGCTTCATCAACGGTTTGTCGTTGACCGTCCAAGCGTAAACTTCTTTGTTGTGCGATGCGGCTTCTTTCATGAATTCATCGTTGACTAGCGGGTATGCCGCAGAGACGACGTCGTAATCTTGACTTTCCCAAAGGGAGGAAGTTTCTGATTTCTGACTTATAATAAGCCCCGTTTTAATACGAGGGTTCATTTTTTTTACGGTGTGAAGTAAACCGACATCAAAGGACGTGACCGTGCATTGCTTTTCAAACTCATGAGCGCCAATGATTTGAACCGTCTTCTGAGCAAGTTGTACACCGTGCCCATTATTTTTCAGCTCTATATTTAGCTTGATCCGGTCTTTGGTCAGCTCGATCACTTCATCGAGTGTAGGGACGCGGTCGCTTTTAAACTTTGGGCTGAACCAATTACCGGCACTGGCAGATTTAAGCTCAGATGAGGTGACTTCCCACATGTTTTTGTTGATGCCCGTCGTGCGTTGAGCACTGTCATCATGCATGAGCATAACAACTCCGTCCGACGTTTCTTGCACGTCTAGTTCGGCGAATCCAGCTTTATCCGCAATGGCTTGGCGGAACGCGCTCAAGGTATTCTCAGGCGCTTTCTTGGAGCTGCCGCGGTGAGCGGTCACTTGGCTGTAGTTATCAGCCAGCAGGGTGGCACTAGCAAAAGGTGCTGTGAGTTCCAACCCAACAATAATAAGAAAAATGAGGAAAGTTCTTACCATGCGAAGACTCCATTCTAGGATAGTATAAGTGAGGTAATAGCCATTGATAACTGTTGTTCACCTGTTATTAAATGTACCACGAATGTATTAGGAGATTATTAAGAAAATAAAAAAATATAGCGCTTACATTCAGGTTATTTTACCCAAGAAGCGAAGTGTAGTACAATGATCCTTGTAAAAATAGCCCTGATGGGCTTATTTTCGCGAAGGTGATAACCGATAGGAGGAGCACGACTGATGCTTTGGCAAGAATTAACCGTATATACGACAGAAGAAGCAATAGAAATGATTACGAACTTTGTTCATGAATTAGGCGCTGGGGGCGTCTCAATTGAAGAATCAGGGACACTAAACAAAGAGCGGGACACGTCATTTGGCCAGCTGTATGAAACGCCTTTTAACGACATTCCCGAAGGAAGAGCTGTGATCAAAGGCTATTTCTACCATGGGACGGATATGGAGCCGGTTATGGCGAATTTAAAGGCTTCGGTCGAACAACTAAGCGAATACGACATTGATACGGGCAATCCAACTTATGAACTTAGAGAAGTGGATGACGAGGATTGGGCGCACGCATGGAAGCAATATTTCAAACCGATTCGCATCACGGACCGTCTAACGATTAAACCGACATGGGAAGAGTATACAGCTTCACCTGGTGAACTGATTCTGGAACTTGATCCTGGCATGGCGTTCGGAACAGGCACACATGCGACAACGTCACTATGCTTGAAAACGCTGGAGAAGGTGCTTCAGCCAGGGGATGATGTCATTGATGTTGGAACGGGTTCCGGCATTTTGTCCGTTGCAGCCGCCAAACTCGGGGCTAAGCATGTTTTAGCCGTGGATTTAGATCCTGTTGCTGTGACTAGTGCTGAGGATAATACGAAACAGAATGGGCTCGAATCTAACATTACGGTAAAATTGAGTGATTTGCTTGGTGTTCTGAAAGAAAGCGAAACAGAAGGCGCTAGCAAGCTTGGCGTTACGATTCCTGTGCAGCTGGTTGTCGCTAACATTTTGGCAGAGGTTATTGTTACTTTCGTTGATGATGTTTATGAAGTTCTGCAGCAAGGTGGCTATTACATAACGTCCGGTATTATTACCGCTAAGGAAGAGCTCGTCGAAAAAGCGCTGGTTGCTGCCAAATTTACAATTGTAGAGAAAAACTATGATTCGAATTGGGTTGTAATCGTAGCTAGAAAGCTGTAGGTGTTCATCCATGGGAGGATTATTGTTTTATGACTGGAGTACGCTGCCTTTCGTTATTCTGGTCCTCGTGCTTTCATTTACGATTCATGAATTCGCACATGCGTATAGCGCTTATAAATTAGGAGATTCTACGGCTTATCAATTCGGCAGGGTTTCCTTGAATCCGATGGTGCATTTGGATCTTTTCGGGACCATTATGCTGCTCATTGCCGGGTTCGGTTGGGCAAAACCGGTCCCTGTCAATCGCGGGAATTTCAAAAGCCCACGTTTAATGGGGATCATCGTTACCGCAGCAGGGCCGATAAGCAACTTGATTCTTGCATTTATCAGTTTATTTGTCTATGTGCTCTTCAAGAAATACGGTTGGCTCGAAGGCATGTCAACAGGAAGCGCCAGTGCAATTCTAATCTTTTTAGGAAAAATGTTAGAAATAAACTTAACCCTTTTCTTGTTCAACCTTATTCCAATTCCGCCGCTCGACGGGTACCGTATTATTCAAGATCTAGTCGATTTGAGATACACGGAGTCTTTACAGAAGTTTGAGCAGTGGGCATCGGTCATTTTCCTGCTTGTTGTATTCGTTCGACCGCTGCGCCAGGTGACATTAGATCCTTATTTAGGATTAGGGAATAATATCATAGCGCTATTTTCCAGGCCAATCGCGTTCATTCTTGGTTTGTAGCTGCCAGTTTCATCCCTTTGTAGCTTTTCTGGTTCAAAAAGGGTATGATGGTGAGTGGAAGATTGACCTAGGAATCCAATTGACATGGAAATGAACGAAGATAGAGAGGCTTGGACTATGCAGCGTTATTTTCTCCCGCCCGAGCAGTTTCACCTTGACAATCAGACTGTCACCATTGAGGGAGACGACGCACATCATCTGATGCGCGTGATGCGAGCAGACATCGGCGACAAGGTGATTTGCAGCAATGGCTTGGATCGCGAAGTGCTCGTACGGATTTCTCAGTTAGATAAGGGGCAAGTCACCGCGGAAATCGTGGAGGAACTGCCGATGAACGCTGAGTCGGCGGTTCAGGTCTGGATTGCTCAGAGCCTGCCCAAAGGCGATAAGATGGAAACGATTATTCAAAAAGGGACCGAGATCGGGGCAGCCCGGTTTCTTCCTTTTTTATCGGAGCGTACGATTGTGCAATACGACGCCAAGAAGGAAGCGAAACGGACGGAACGTTGGCAGAAGATTGCCAAAGAAGCCGCCGAGCAAGCACATCGCAATCGTGTGCCGCAAGTAGAAGCCGTTTATTCGTGGAAGCAGCTGCTTCAGCAGGCCAAAGAAGCGGATGCTGCGTGGATCTGTTATGAAAAAGAAGATGGCCAGCAATTGAAGCCAGCCATCCAGGAAGCGCTCGCCGCGGGTAAATTGGGACAAGGAAGCAAAGTCGTTATTGCAGTGGGGCCGGAAGGCGGATTTACGGAGCAAGAAATTAAGCAGGCCGAAGAGGCAGGCTTCCGATCCGTATCCCTAGGGGCTCGTATTTTACGCACGGAGACTGCTGCGATGGTAGGTCTTACGTGTCTTTTCTATGAAACCGGAGAGATGGGAGGATAAGCGTTATGGCAACGGTAGCGTTTCATACATTAGGTTGTAAAGTTAATTTCTATGATACAGAGGCCATATGGCAGCTTTTCAAAAATGAGGGATACGAACAGGTTGATTTCGAACAAACGGCAGACGTTTACGTAATCAATACTTGTACGGTAACGAACACGGGGGATAAAAAGAGCCGCCAAATGATCCGCCGTGCGATTCGTCGCAATCCGGAGGCGATAGTTGCCGTAACAGGCTGTTATGCGCAAACTTCTCCGGCTGAGATCATGGCGATCCCGGGTGTTGATATGGTTATCGGGACACAGGACCGTGATAAAATTATTCCGATTGTGAAGCAATTTGAAACGGATCGCCAACCGATTAATGCGGTTCGCAACATCATGAAAACACGTCAGTTTGAAGAACTGGATGTGCCTGATTTTGCTGATCGGACAAGAGCTTTTCTGAAAATTCAAGAGGGCTGCAACAATTTCTGTACATTTTGTATCATTCCATGGTCGCGCGGGCTAATGCGCAGCCGTGAGCCACAAAGCGTTATTGCGCAAGCGGAGCAATTAGTGGCTGCAGGCTATCAGGAAATTGTCCTGACGGGTATTCATACCGGCGGATATGGCGAAGATATTGAGGATTACAGCTTGGCTAAATTGCTTTGGGATTTGGACAAAGTCGAAGGCCTGAAACGTATTCGGATTTCTTCAATCGAAGCAAGCCAAATTACAGACGAAGTCATTGAGGTTCTGAAATCCTCGGACAAAATGTGCCGTCATCTGCATATTCCTTTGCAAGCTGGAGATGATCGTGTACTAGCGCGCATGCGCAGGAAATATACGACAGCTGAATTCGCCAGCAAAATTGAGCGCCTGCATGAGATTATGCCGGACGTTGCCATTACGACGGACGTGATCGTGGGCTTCCCGGGTGAAACCGAAGAAATGTTCCGTAACGGCGTAGAATTCATGGAGCGCATGAAATTCTCCGAGATGCACGTCTTCCCTTATTCCAAGCGGACTGGCACACCAGCGGCGCGGATGGAAGATCAAGTGGATGAGGAAATCAAAAATACGCGCGTTCACGAGCTGATCGATCTTTCTGAGAAAATGCAGCTTGCTTATGCGCAGCAGTTTGTAGGTCAAGTACTGGAAGTAATTCCGGAACGTGCTTACAAAGGCGCACCTGACAGCGGTTTGTACATGGGCTACTCGGATAACTATGTTCAGCTTGTTTTCCAAGGTTCAGAAGACATGATCGGCCAAGTTTGCCGTGTGAAAGTGACGGAAGCGGGCGTGAATGAAAGCAAAGGCCAATTGGTACGAGTGCTAGAAACAGCAGCTGTAGTAAATTTGTAAGTCAAATGTCTAGACGTTAACATTTACCTCTAAGCGCGGTCGCTTCCTGAGTTGGCCGCGATAGAGGTTTTCTCTATTAGGTGGAGAGCTGGCAAAAAATGATGATGAGGTGCATCTAATGACTTTAAATGCGAAAGAAATTGCCAAATATATCGATCATACCCTTTTGAAGCCCGATGCGAGTACGGCATCTATTCACAAACTGTGTGAAGAGGCCGCTGAGCATCAATTTTTCAGCGTGTGCGTGAACTCTCAGTTTGTTAGCGTAGCTAGCAAGGCGCTGGAAGGTAGCGGCGTGAAAGTTGCCGCGGTTGTAGGTTTCCCGCTTGGAGCAAGCTTGAGCGAAGTGAAAGCATTTGAAGCTGCGAAGGCAGTTGAACATGGTGCAGCTGAAATCGATACCGTGCTTCCAATCGGTCTGCTTCTAGAAGGTCAATATGATGCCGTTCGTTCGGATATTCAGCAAGTCGTGGAGGCAGTCAAAGGAAAAGCGATTGTTAAAGTGATTATGGAAACCGGCTTTTTGAACGATGAGCAAAAGGTAATGGCTTGCAAGCTTTCGGAAGAAGCCGGCGCTCATTTTGTCAAAACATCCACAGGATTTGGTCCTGGCGGTGCGACAGTAGAAGATGTACGTCTTATGCGCGCAAACGTATCGGATACGATTGGCGTCAAAGCATCGGGCGGCGTAAGAGATTTGCAAGCAGCCGTTGCGATGATTGAAGCTGGAGCAACTCGTTTAGGTACTAGTTCAGGCGTTGCTATTGTGAACGGAACTCAAGGCGCTTCCACATATTAAGATAGCAAAAAGGTAAGGCGATCAGCGAACAGACGACATTGAAAATCGTTTGTGAACGAGCGATTTGCGACGATGCGTCATCCGCGAGAAGAGCCGAAAGACTGACAAGCTGATGGATGAAGGGGTAAAAGAGGATCGCTCCACCGACGTTGAGCAGGATGTGTGACCAGGCGACGTATCGCCCGGCGCGTGAGGAGCTCATCCCGGCGATCAGTGCCGTCACACAGGTGCCGACATTGGCGCCAATTGTGATGGCAATGCCCAGCTCGACGGGGATGCCTTGGATCGCGGCGAGGCCCATGGCCATCGCAATAACCGCTGCGCTGCTGTGCACCAGAGCCGTAACGGCGGCGCCGGCGATAATACCCCACAGCAAGCTTTGTTTGGCTTCGGTGACAAACCAAGCGAAGAGCCCGCGGGACTGCAGCGCAGGCCCGATGGTTTGCATGATCTCGATGCCGAGCAGCACGAGAGAAAAGCCCGCCACCGCCAGCGATCCATAGCGGACGCTGCGCAGCCATTCGCGCCCGCCGGCAGCGGCGGCTGGTTCTTGCCCTTGCGCCGCTGATGGCGGCAAGGGGCCGGCCAGCCAGCTCGCCATCCAGATGGCGGCGCTCACAAGCAGGATCGGCACACCGATCCCCCCGAGGCTGAGTCCAATCAGCTCGGTGGTGAGGCAAGTGCCGATGTTGGTGCCGAGAATGACGCCGAGCGTTCTCGGGAAGGTCAAGACGCCGGCGCCGACAAGGCCGATGGCGATGACCGTAATGGCGGTGCTGCTTTGCAGCGCCGCCGTGAGCACGGTGCCGGTGACGAGGCCGCGCACCGGCGTTCGGGTAAACCGCTCCAGCCACAGCTGGAGGCGGGGGCCCGCCCACCGTTGAAGCGCTGTTTCCATGAGCTTCATGCCGAAGAGAAATAAAACTAACCCTGCAACGACGGGTAGGATAATGGTATTTATCATCATAGCATTCTCCCTCGCAAATGAACTTTTCATTATCACTCAATATATGTGACCGTACAGACAAGCATGACAAGCGCCAAAGAGACGGAACGGCATCACACAAAGGACGGCTAAAGGATATATGGCAGCAGTATTTTTACATAAGAAACGTAAACCTCGTTTAGAGCAAGGTCACCCATGGGTGTACAAAAGTGAAATTGAGCGTGTAGACGGAGAAGTTGTGCCGGGACAGCTTGTTCCGGTGCAAACACATCTGGGCCAGTATTTAGCGACGGGTTATTACAATGAAGCTTCGCAAATTACGGTCCGAATTGTATCTTACAAGCCGCTTGAAGCTATGACGACAGACTTTTTTGTAGAACGATTCACACGTTGCTTGCAGCATCGCAACCGCTTCGTAAAAGAGGCGAAATCTTACCGGTTGGTCTATGGTGAAGCGGACTTTTTACCGGGGCTTATTGTAGATAAG
This sequence comes from Paenibacillus anseongensis, assembly GCF_009757995.1. Classification (NCBI taxonomy): domain Bacteria; kingdom Bacillati; phylum Bacillota; class Bacilli; order Caryophanales; family Paenibacillaceae; genus Paenibacillus; species Paenibacillus anseongensis. Next base: position 1,147,265 of record NZ_WSEM01000016.1, on the reverse strand, counting down.
TTCGAAGATACGCTTGTTGTGCAGATTCTTACGCTGGGGATGGATCGCTGCCGTGAGCAAATTGTTGCTGCACTCGTTCAGGTTGTAAAGCCTGCAGGCATCTATGAGCGCAGCGACGTTTCGATACGTGAGTTGGAAGGATTGGAACAAACCAAAGGTCTGTTATATGGTGAGTGTCCCAAACATGTGGATATTCTTGAAAATGGTCTGCGCATTCGGGTAGACATCGAAGAAGGCCAAAAAACCGGCTATTTCTTCGACCAAAGAGAAAATCGCGCAGCTATTGCTCCGTTGATGACTGGTTGGGGCCATCGCAGCGGTATCGAGCTTCGTGAAGTCGAACATGAGGGAACCATGCAAACATTGCCTGTCAATGCGAACGGCAAAGTCGTGACATTCCCTTACTGGGACGGCGCCTCCGTACTGGAGTGCTTCTCCCATACCGGCAGCTTTACACTCAATGCATGTAAATTCGGCGCGAAAAAAGTGACCTGCCTGGACATTTCCGAGCATGCCATTGAGAGCGCGAGAACGAATGTCGGGTTGAACGGTTTCCAAGACCGCGTCGAGTTCGTAGTCGCAGATGCTTTTGAATACTTGCGGACCCAAGTTAAAGGCTTGGATGAACGGAAAGTGCGAGCCAATGCCGGCAGCGGCGCACAAGGGAAAAAGATTGATACATCCAAGCCGGTTGCTGAAGGTGGCAGGACCTGGGATGTTGTCATTCTGGATCCGCCTGCTTTTGCCAAAACGAAAAGCGCAGTTGAAGGCGCATGCCGCGGCTACAAAGATATTAACCTGCACGGCATGAAGCTTGTGAATGAAGGCGGATATCTTGTGACGGCGAGCTGTTCGTACCACATGCATCCGGAGCTTTTCCTGGAGACGATTCATGCGGCGGCGACAGATGCAGGCAAAATCCTGCGTTTAGTTGAATTCCGCGGAGCGGGCATGGACCATCCGCGCATTCTCGGCGTGGATGAGGGGCATTACTTGAAATTCGCGATTTTTGAGGTGCGAAGCAAATAAGTTGAGTGGAGCGGGGCCAATGAGGCCTCGCTTTTTTACTGGACGGGTTTTCAGGGAACTAGGGTCCGTTATTTCATTGTAAATGCACATTCCTCGCGAATCCCTCTAACCTTGTAGAGGCTCTTGCACAATAAATCAAGCTACTTTATCTACCTTCCACGACCGAACTGTTCTACTCAACATGCTGCGACCTTCCACCTCACCAGATATAGAAAGACTAGCGGAGAATTCCGCTAGGGCAGATCATAAAGGAGCTGGCGTTCTCTATTTCCGGGATATCGTACAGACTTCCTCGACGAGTGGAACTACAGGGTCTTATCTGACCCCTGTGACAGGCATTTCGGTCGAAATTCGTGGAATAGAGGCCTGTAGTTCCGCTTACATAGTCATCAGGCTTTTTTTCTGAAAATAGCGGACTCTAGTTCCCTTTAGTGACCCCATAATAGGATTCTCCTTAGGAATTAGGGATTTCAATGGATGAAATCCAATGAAAACGCTAAAAGTAGCTCTAAATTGCTCATTTGCTTGGAGAAAATCCAACGTAATGGAAATATCTGGAGCTATAATACCACGATTAACCGATCTCATTGGATTTTATCCAGTAAGATCAATAATTGAGCTATTAAATCACTGTGTTCGCTGGATTTCATCCACCGAATCAAAAGTCAGCACTATATTCAACATAAACGAATATAATCACTAAATTTTAAGCGAAACATTTTATTTATCATAACGAAAGAAAATGCGAATTGGATGAACATGTCATTTCCGAATATGATGAAGAAAAGCGATTTCATACTTCACAGCGAAAGGAAAATGACGAGATGGCATCCGTAACCGGTTTGGACGGCATAATAGCGGCAGAAACAGAATTGTCCTTGGTTGATGGTCAGAATGGCGTTCTGGTGTATCGCGGATACGAAGCGAAGGAGCTCGCACTGCACAACAGTTTTGAGGAAGTCGCCTATTTATTGTGGCATGGTGAGCTTCCTTCCACGGACGCACTCAATGCTTCCAAGAAGATTTGGGCGGAACAACGCAGTATCCCTGCTGAACTGAAGGCGGTACTGGATCTGCTGCCCAAGGAAAGTGAAATGATGAGCGTGCTCCGCACAGCTACCTCTGTACTAGGTACAATCAGCCATCGGGAGGCTGAATGGCCGCTGCATTTTGAGCAGATTCTTATGAATACTCTCATGCTCCCAACGATCATTGCTTATCACTATCGGAGGTCGCAAGGGTTATTGCCCATCGAGCCTGACCCGCAGTTAGATCATGTGGCCAACTATTTGTACATGCTGACTGGTTCCGTACCACAGCAGGTCCATGTGAAGGTATTAACAGCTTATTTGATTTTAGCCATGGAGCATGGGATGAACGCTTCCACCTTTGCCGGACGTGTTGTGTTGTCGACACAATCCGATCTAGCTTCTGCGCTCTGTGCTTCCATAGGTGCAATGAAAGGACCCTTGCACGGAGGAGCGCCATCGGAAGTGCTTCATATGCTCGATGCGATTGGAGACAAAGAGAAGGCGGAGGCATGGCTGCGTGATGAGCTGAAGGCCGGTCGAAAACTCATGGGCTTTGGTCACCGCATTTACAAAACAAACGATCCCAGAGCGGAAGCGCTTCGCCAGCTCATGACTGAGTTAGCTGCTGAGGATCCATGGTTCGATTTGGCCATCCACGTAGAAAAGGTAGCTGTCGAGCTGCTAAATGAATATAAACCTGGCCGGAAATTGTACGTGAACGTAGAATTTTATGCTGCAGCCGTGATGCGGGCTATTGCGCTTCCGACATCTCTCTTCACACCTAGCTTCACGCTGAGCAGAATGGTAGGGTGGACGGCTCATTTAATGGAGCAAACGAGTTGTAATCGTATTTTTCGGCCGCAATCCGTTTATATCGGCGAATTACCGCCGTCACTGCGGAATCATGCCTAACCAACAAAAGACTTATAAATAAAAGCCTTTCTCCCTTGTCATGAATTTTCAAGCCAAGGTGGATAGGCTTTTTTGTTATGCAAGCTTAAGCCCATCATCTGCCACGCCTCTTTTCTACCAAAAGTATGATAGAATAGATAAGATTGATATCTTTTGAAATCAGCTTGAAGGAGGCCCTGTATGTCTATTCGTTTCGTGATCGGCAGAGCCGGCAGCGGAAAAAGTGAATGTTGTTTAATAGAAATGAAACAGCAGTTGGCGGTAGAGCCGGAGGGTGACCCGCTCGTGCTATTAGTGCCGGAGCAGGCGACCTTTCAGGCTGAACATGCCATTGTGTCCGATCCCGGCATTCGGGGAATGATTCGCGCCCAAGTGCTAAGTTTTCACCGATTGGCATGGCGTGTCATGCAAGAAGAGGGCGGTACAGCGAGACTGCCGATTGATGATATGGGTAAGAAATTGCTGCTTACAAGCATTTTACATAAACAGAAAGAAAAACTCCGCCTATTTGGCCACTCGGCTGAGCAAATGGGTTTTGTAGATCGTTTAAACCAGCTTTTTACGGAGATGAAAAGGTATTGTGTAACGGCTAAGCAGCTCGAAGAGCATGAGCAGAAACGGGCTTCCGTACTTGGGGAGAGCGGTTTGCTGCGAGATAAAATGCATGACATTCAGCTGATTTACCGCCAATTTGAATCCGAGCTATCTCGTCAATATTTGGACGGCGAGGATTATTTAACCCTGCTGGCGGAGCAGATTCCGAATTCCGCTTATTTGCGGTCCGCTTCGATTTGGATCGATGGTTTTCACGGTTTTACGCCGCAGGAGTTTGCCGTGCTTGGCGCGTTATTTTCAACCTGCAAGCAGGTGACGATTACACTGTGCCTCGATCGGGAGTTGCAAGCCGGGGATGCGCCGGATGAGTTGGATTTATTTCACCCTACGGCAACGACGATGGTTCGGCTGCAGGAGCTTATTTGGCAGCTCGGATTGCCGTCAGCCGAGGTTCATCTCCTCGCGCCGGATCGCTCGCCACGTTATGACGATAGTCCGTTACTCGGATATTTGGAACGCAACTTCGACCGTCGGATTGGCGGTGGAGCTCAGCGTTATAAACCGGCTGCGCATGAGAAAACCAGCGATCAGCTCGTGATTGCAGAGGCTGTTCACCGCCGTGCTGAAGTAGAGGGCGCAGTCAGGGATATGCTGCAGTTGGTTCGTGAGCATGGCGTACGTTGGCGTGAAATTGCCGTCATGGTTCGCAATATGGAAGGTTATCAGGATTTATTAAAAGCGGTACTGACCGACTACGAAATTCCGCACTTTTTTGATCAAAAGAGGACCGTTCTACATCACCCGTTGGTTGAATTTATTCGTTCGGCTCTGGAGGTTGTCCAACACAATTGGCATTACGACGCCGTATTCCGCTGCGTCAAAACGGATTTGCTTCTGCCGAGCGAGGCGGCTGATCAGCGAACAGAGTTGGATAAGCTGGAAAACTATGTGCTCGCTTTCGGTATTCAAGGCTACAGGTGGACGGATGGTAAGCCATGGAGCTACAAGTTCCGGGCCAATCTGGAAGAAGCGGATGAAGGTGTACAAGAGCAAACGGCTGAATTAGCCGCTTTGAATAGAAGCAAAGAGTGGGTGGTTAGGCCGCTTCTTGCTTTTGCCAAACGTTTGCAGCAAGCCGGGTCAGTGAAAGCGCAAGTTGAGGCTCTATATGAACTTCTCATTGCCGTTCAGGCTCCCGAAAAATTGGAAGCCTGGAGTCAGCAAGCGATTCAGGAAGGCAAGCCGGAGAAAGCTCGAGAGCATGGCCAAATGTGGAACAGTGTCATGGAGATGCTGGATCAGCTCGTGGAGACGATGGGGGACGATGAGCTGTCTCTTGAGATTTTTAACAGCCTCGTAGAGACGGGCATGGAAAGCATGAAACTAGGGTTAGTGCCGCCTTCGATGGATCAATTATTAATTGGCAGCATGGATCGGACCCGCTCAAGCGGTATTCGTTATGCTTACATATTAGGTGTGAACGATGGCGTAATCCCTGCCCAAATGCCGGAAAAAGGGGTTCTTACGGAAGCGGAACGGAGCGTTCTGATGGAATCCGGACTTCCGATGGCGGATGGAAGCCGGCGCAAGCTGTTGGATGAGCAATTTATTGTCTATACGTCATTAACCGTGCCGGGCAAAAGACTGTGGATGAGTTATCCGCTGGCAGATGAAGAGGGGAAATCTCTGCTGCCTTCCGAGTTGATCAAACAAATGCGCCAACTATTTCCCGGGACAGAGACACCGCTATTGCTCGCTGAACCGGCTGCTGAATCTCCGGATAATGAGCAGGCAGCTTATATGGCGCATCCAAATCAGGCGATCTCCTATCTGGCTGTTCGCATGAAGCACTGGATGCTGGGCGGCCGTATGGCGGATTTGTGGTGGGAGACCTACAACTGGTATGCAGATAAACCCGAGTGGCAGATGAAGCTGCAATCCGTCGTTCAGGCGCTGCGCTACACGAACAAAGAGAACAAAATATCTTCCAAAACGAGTAAGCTGTTATACGGTCAAAATCTGCGGGCGAGTGTGTCACGCATGGAGAAATATGTGGCATGTCCCTTTTCTCACTTTGTATCCCATGGTTTGAGACTGCAAGAAAGACGCGTCTACCGGCTGGATGCCCCGGATATCGGGCAATTGTTTCATGCGGCATTAAACCAATTTGTCCAAAGATTGCAGCAGGATCAACTGGATTGGGGATCGCTGTCCGCAGAGGAGTGCATGGAGCGTTCCGCACAGGTTGTGGATGAGCTTGCCCCGAGACTGCAAGGGGAAATTTTGCTCAGTTCCAGCAGATATGCCTATATCGCGAGAAAATTAAAGCAAGTTGTGGGCAGAGCGGCTGTTGTTCTAGGTGAACATGCGAAACAGGGCCAGTTTGAACCGCTAGGTCTGGAAATCGACTTCGGACCGGGCAAAGAACTGCCGCCTTTAACCTTTGATTTAGAGAATGGCTGCACGATGGAAATCATTGGACGTATCGACCGGGTGGATCGGGCGGATGGCGAGCAGGGCGTATTGCTGCGAGTCATTGATTACAAATCAAGCTCAACTTCACTGCAGTTATCCGAAGTGTATTATGGACTGTCCTTACAAATGCTCACCTACTTGGATGTCATTATTACACACGCAGAGCGTTGGTTGGGCATTGCGGCGAAGCCGGCGGGCGTGCTTTATTTCCATGTGCATAACCCAATGCTGCAGCAAAAAAATGCGCTGGATCCTGCGGCCGTCGAGAAAGAGCTTCGGAAACGTTTTAAAATGAAAGGTTTGATCACGGCAGACGCTGAAGTTGCTGGACTGATGGATCGTGAGCTATTAAAAAGCGCAGGGCACTCGCAGTTAATTCCAGTTGCTTTGAAAAAGGACGGAAGCTTCTATTCAAGCTCCTCCGTCGCTACGGATGAACAGTGGGACACGCTTAGGAAATATGTGCGCAAGCAGGTAAAAGGAATCGGAACGAGCATTACTGATGGTCATGTCGACATTGCTCCCTACCGTCTAGGCAAAAAAACAGCCTGCTTGCACTGCTCTTATAAATCAATTTGTCAGTTTGATCCGTTGTTTGAAGGCAATGAAATTCACATTTTGAGACAGCGGGGGAAAGACCAGCTCTGGTCCGAATTGGAGCAAAATGTTAGCCCGTGATGAAGACGGAAAGGAGTGCAACGAAGTGAATAAACAACAACAGCCCAAGCCTCCCGGCAGTACGTGGACGGACGATCAGTGGGACGCAATTACGCTCAAAGGTCAAAATATGCTCGTTGCCGCTGCGGCCGGATCAGGCAAAACCGCCGTACTCGTGGAGCGAATTATCCGGCGAATTTCCGATGAGTGGGAGCCCATTGATGTAGACAGACTGCTGGTCGCAACCTTCACCAAAGCGGCGGCCTCGGAGATGAAACATCGCATACGCGAAGCGCTGGAGAAAGAGCTGATGAAGCAGCCGCACTCGCAGCATTTGCGCAAGCAGATCGCGCTGATGGGGCGCGCTTCGATTACAACGCTCCACTCCTTCTGCTTGGAAGTTGTGCAGCGTTACTTCAGCCTCATTCGTCTTGATCCCGGGTTCCGGATTGCGAATGAGACGGAAGCGGAACTGATGCGCCAAGATCTGCTTGGCGAGATGCTTGAGGAATATTACGCCGCAAGCGGAGAGAACAGCGCCTTCTGGCGGCTGGTCGATTCGTTTAGCGGTGAGCGGAACGACGACGCGATCATGCAGCTTATTCAGAAGCTGTATGATGTGTCGCGCAGTCATCCGTGGCCGGAGCATTGGCTCAGAGCGACGGCTTCGATGTTTGGAGCGCCGGAGCCTGCGCCGCAGGAGGTACCGGATGAGGCAGCCGCCGTTATACAGGAGGCGCTGCCGTATGTTGCCGCTGCGTCGGCGCCGGCGGACTACGGGATCTGGGAGCAAAGTCTAATTCGCGACCTTGTTTTGGAATTGGAAGGAGCCGCCGACTTATTGCGGCAGGCAATAGAGATCGCCGATTCTCCAGGCGGGCCAGCTCCTTATTTGGACAACTTGCGAGAGGATTTGCTGCTCGTAAATAATCTGCTGGAAACGACAACATATCCGTGGTCCGTTCTGTATCGGGGTTTTCAAACCGTCGAGTTTGGCAAGCTCAAAGCATGCAAAGGTGACGACTACGATAAAGCGATGCAGGAAGAAGTGAAAGAGCTTCGCAATAAAGTCAAAGAGCAAATAAACAAAATGCAAGAGGAGCTGTTCGGCCGAACCCCGGAGCAATTCCATCAGGAAATTGCCGAGATGGCGCCGCTTTTGCATACGTTAGTAGATTTGGTTGCGGATTTCGGTCATCGTTATCAGGCAGGTAAACAAGCGAAAGGTTTGATCGATTTTGCTGATTTGGAGCATTATTGCTTACAAATTTTAAGTGCGCCTGGTTCCATTCCCGGTGAATTGGTTCCATCTGAGGCAGCGCAGGCTTATCGGAAGCAATTCGCTGAAGTACTGCTCGATGAATATCAGGATACGAATCGTGTGCAGGAAGCGATTGTGGAATTAATTTCGAACGCTAATCCTGGAAATCGATTCATGGTTGGCGATGTGAAGCAAAGTATTTACCGATTCCGGCTTGCGGAGCCAGGTCTCTTTCTTGAAAAATATAAAGCTTACCGCTCTAATAAAGATGAGCCATTAGAAGTAACGTCCGCAGGCGGCAGAATTGATTTGGCGCGTAACTTCCGCAGCCGTATCGAAGTCGTGGACGCGGTCAATTTTATTTTTAAACAAATGATGAACGAAACCGTAGGCGAAGTCGCTTATGATGAGCGTGCTGAGCTCGTATATGGAGCGGGTTATCCGCCATCTGTCTCGGATTGTTCCGTCGAAATGCTGATCATTGATCGAGGAACAGATGCGCCAGACCCGGGTGAATCTTATTCAGCGGATTCGGAAGAAAATGAAGAGATGAATGCTGAAGCTTCACCCGAAGGTGCTGCTGTTGATCCTGCTTTGGAAGCGCAGGAGCTGGAAACCGCGCAATTGGAAGCGCGAACCATTGCCCGCCAAATTCAGGGGCTGATGGGTACCGGCGGCAAGGAAGCTTTTCAAGTATTTGATAAAAGAACCGGCGGTGACCGCCCTGTCACGTACCGGGATATCGTCATCCTGCTGCGTGCCACGCAGATGTGGTCGCCTATCCTCATTGAAGAACTCAAAAAGATGGGTATACCTGCCTACGCAGAGCTAAGTACTGGATATTTTTCCGCAACAGAAGTGGAAGTCATGTTATCCCTTTTGAAAGTCATCGATAATCCGTATCAGGATGTACCGCTTGCGGCTGTACTGCGGTCACCGGTTGTGCAGTTAACGGCCGAAGATTTGGCACAGATTCGCATTGCAGATAAATCGGTGCCTTTCTATGACTCTGTGCTACAGGCCGCTGGGAGCGAGAAGACCGAGGAAAATGAGGTTCTGCTGCAAAAGCTGAACTACTTCCTGGAGCTGCTGGAAACGTGGCGGACTGAGGCGAGACAAGGCTCTTTGGCGGATTTAATATGGCATATTTATAGACAAACAGGCTACTACGATTTCGCAGGCGGTTTGCCAGGTGGCGTGCAAAGGCAGGCTAACTTAAGAGCGTTGTACGATCGTGCCAGACAATATGAAAGCACATCCTTGCGCGGGTTGTTCCGATTCCTTCGGTTTATTGAAAGAATGAAAGAAAGCGGTGGGGATCTGGGCACAGCGCGTGCGCTCGGAGAACAGGAAGACGTTGTCAGGATCATGTCGATTCATAAAAGTAAAGGGCTGGAATTCCCTGTTGTTTTCGTGGCGGGGATGGCCAAAATGTTTAACCAGCGGGATCTGAATGATTCTTTTCTTCTGCATAAAGAGCTCGGGTTCGGCCCGCGTTTTGTAGACACGACATTGCGTGTGAGCTATCCAACTCTGCCCTCCCTTGCGATTAAAAGAAGGATGAAACTGGAGCTGCTTGCGGAAGAAATGCGAGTGCTCTACGTAGCATTGACAAGAGCCAGAGAGAAGCTTTATTTGCTGGGGACTGTCAAATCATTGGATAAGCTCTTGCGCGGATGGGGCAGGCATCTGTCGAGAACGGAATGGTATTTGCCCGATTTTGAACTGGCGAAAGCCAAAAGTTATCTGGATTGGGTAGGTCCAGCGCTGCTGCGGCATCCTCACGCCGGTCTCTGGAGGGAGCGTTTGGGCATTAGTGAGGCTTCATCAGGGGTACGATTATTGGATGATCCTTCGGCATGGAAGCTGACGGTTATTAAGCCTGAAAGCCTGCTAACGGATGAAGTGTCGGAAGAACATAACTTGGCCCCTGACGGAGACCGGATGGACAGCATTCGCCGGATCGAAACCGTAACGACATCGGGGGAATGGCAGGAGTGGCTGGATGACCGGCTGTCATGGTCGTATTCGTTCCCGGAAGCCCCTAAACTTTTTGCGAAGACGACGGTTTCCGAAATGAAGCGGTTGTCGGAGCTGAATCGAATCTCGGATGAGATGGAAATGCCGGTTGCAACTGAAGTCATAGCTCCAGGAGCTGCGTCGCCGACTTCCGGTAACGGAAGGTCGATGATTTGGCGCAGGCCTAAATTTATGGAAGAGAAGAAGCTGTCAGCAGCGGAAAAAGGAACTGTCGTTCACGCCGTCATGCAAAATCTCTCCCTGCAGGAAGCACCAACGGAAGCAAGCATTCGGGGGACACTGCAAGAAATGCTAACGAAGCAAACGTTGACGGCTGAGCAAAGTGAAGTGGTGGATATTCCGATAGTTTTGCGATTCTTCGAGACCGGAGTTGGACAACGGATGCTTCAGGCCAGGAATGTACAACGCGAGGTGCCTTTCAGCTATGGGCTGCAGGCAGACGAGGTTTACACGGGAACGAACCGTTCCACGAGCGGTGAAACGGTGCTGATTCAAGGCGTCATCGATTGTTTATTCGAGGATGAACTGGGCCTGGTTCTGGTTGATTATAAAACGGATGCAGTGAAAGGCAGCAGCGATGCGGAGCTAAAGCTGCGGTATGAGCAGCAAATTTCCCTCTACACGTGTGCTGTGGAACATATTTGGAAACGTCCGGTAAACGGCAAGTTTCTGTATTTCTTTGATGGAGCAAAGCTGCTCGAAATGTAAGGTGGAGGATGAGGTATGCGAATTTTACACACGGGTGACTGGCATTTTGGCCGAACGTTGGAAGGGCGAAGCCGTCTGGAGGAGCAGTCCGCATTTGTAGACGAGCTGGTAGGTATCGTACAAGACCAAGAGATTGACTTGGTCTTAATCGCCGGCGACGTGTATGACAGTGTCAATCCTCCGGCAGCTGCGGAACAGCTTTTTTATGATAGTATGGCCCGTCTCGCCGATGGCGGCAAACGTCATGTAGCCATCATCGCAGGCAATCATGACCATCCGGATCGCGTCGCTGCTGCAGCACCGCTTGCGGGAAAACAAAACATAACATTGATCGGTTTGCCTGTGCCTGAGATTCAATCGATAGGAATCGCTCGAACCGGGGAGCTTGCTCGTCTTATTGCGCTGCCGTATCCATCGGAATCTCGCCTGAAGGAACTTCTCTCGGATGTAGCAGAGGAGGAGGCACTGCGGAGCAAGTATTCCGAACGGGTAGGCGCGCTTATTCGTAAACAGGCCGCTGCGTTTGAAGCGGGGACGGTTAATTTGATCATGAGTCACCTCTATGTGCTCGGAGGCCTCGAAACCGAATCGGAACGGCCGATTCAAGTGGGCGGAGCATATACCGTAGATACAACAGCTCTGACAGCAGGGGCGCAGTATGTAGCGCTAGGGCATTTGCACAGACCGCAGAATGTAAAAGCAGCTTCGCCTATCCGCTATTGCGGATCGCCAATTGCCTATAGCTTCTCGGAAGCCGGACAGGCCAAGTCCGTAACGGTGCTTGATTTGCAACCTGGACAGGCGGCTGAACCGAAGGAAATTTTTCTGACCTCTGGACGCCCGCTCGTCAGTTGGAAAGCAAAAGAGGGGATCGGGCAGGTTCACCAATGGCTGGATGAGAAGCGGGATGCTTCCGCATGGATCGACTTGGAGATCAACATGACGGAAGCGATGTCGATTGAACAAATTCAATCGCTGCGCAAAGCGTATGATGGTTTCATTCATATTCGTCCCATTTATCCGGAGATGGAGGCTGTCAGGGCAGCAGCACCGAAGGCGGACCTGTCCATGGAGGAGCATTTCACGCGCTTCTACTCCCGGCAAACCGGAGGCGCTCAGCCAGAGCCTGAGCTGATTCGGCTGTTCTTGGAGCTGCTGGAGGAAAAGGAACAACTAGGAGGACCTGAATATGCGTCCAATTGAGCTGCAAATGTCCGGGCTCCAAAGCTATCGAGAACTGCAAACGATTGATTTTAACCAACTGCTAGGAGCGGGTGTGTTCGGTATTTTTGGACCGACGGGGAGCGGGAAATCATCCATTCTCGATGCCATCACGCTATCTTTGTACGGTAAAGTCGAGCGGGCCAGCGGCGGCACGCAAGCGATTATGAACCATGCAGAGCAGACGCTGTTCGTTTCTTTCACTTTTGAGCTCACGAATGCAGCGGGCACAGAACGTTATCGCGTAGAGCGGCAATTCAAGCGCGGAACGGAAATGTCCATTAACGGAACGATCGCCCGATTATTGCATTTGCAAGACAAGGAGACGATTGTACTTGCAGATAAAGCGGGTGAAGTCAATCAGAAAGTGCTGCATATTCTTGGGTTGTCAATGCAGGATTTTACGAGAGCCGTCGTGCTGCCGCAAGGGAAATTCGCTGAGTTTCTGACGTTGACAGGCAAAGATCGCAGGCAAATGCTGCAAAGGCTTTTTCATCTCGAACAATATGGGGATCAATTAAGCGCCAAAGTAAGCTCCAAAGTGAAAGAAACGGATAGCCTGGTGAAACAGCTTGCGGCCGAACAGATAGGCTTAGGCGACGCTTCGGAGCAAGCGCTGCAAGCAGCGGGTGAACGGCTTCAAGAAGCTGAAAGCGAAGCGGTGAAAAGCCGCCTGCACTTGAATGAACAGGAAAAGTGTTATGAGGAGCACAAGCAGATTTATCATTGGCAGCAGGAACAAACCGTGCTTGAATCGGAAGCGCAAAAACTGCAGGAGCAAGAGCCGCAAATACGCGAAAAAGAGCTTCTTTTGGGGCATGCAGAGAAAGCTGAAAAAGTTAAACCTTATCTGGAACAGCATGAATTAGCTGTCAAAGACGTCACAGGCGGCCAGTCGAAGCTGGAGGCTGCAAAAGTGGGCCAACAAGCATCAGAGGCAGCGTACCAGCAAGCAACGGAGCGATATGAACAAGCTCAGCAAGAGCTTTCGCTGAAGGAAGGTCCTCTGTTACTGAGGTTAGACCAATTGCAGCAGGCCCTGGTTATTCAACAGGAGCTGGATCAAGTTGGCCAACAAGTGAATCTTGCCCAGCAGCAAGAAAATGAAGTGAAAACAGCTTTAGCAGCGCTGCAAATAGATCTAAAGAAGAGTAATGAGACGAAGCAAAAAGCGATTTTAAAACAATCGGAACTGAAGGAACAACTCAAGCAGGTGGAGACCAATACGGCGACTACGCAGCTGTTACATAAAGCGCTTCAGGAGAAAAAGGCGATTGAACAGCTCCAGCTGCAGAAGGATGACGCTCAAAAGTCGTTCGAAGAGAGAGGGCGTTCGCATGCTGCGATCGAGCAAAATCAATTGCAGCTAGCCGATAAACAGAAAGCCATGATGGACAAGCTGCACGGATGGCTCCAACGTTCAAGTGAAGTCAGCTCGGAGGGGCAGCAGCGGAATGTTTTATCCCATGCCTTGATTCCTGCCTTGCAAGATGAGCTGGCTCAGATGAAGCAGCGTTGGAAAAAGCAAGAACGTCATGCGCTTGCGGCTATTTTGGCCGGTGAGCTAACGGATGGAGAACAATGTCCAGTGTGCGGAGCAACCGAGCATCCTTCCAAGCACATCCCATCGGCAGAACTGGCAAATGGAGAAGACATCGAGCTGCAGCTTCAACAAGGGGAAGCCCTGCTTCAACGGGTCAAGGAGCGATTATATACCCATGAGCAGCGTTTAAATCGAATGACAGCTGTTATGCAGCAAGCTGTTGAATTGGCGTCGCAACCATCACGATCGCCACTGGCTGACCACGAATTTGGGCAAGTCTGGAAGGAAGCGGCAGCAGGTCTGGAAGGAGCTGTATCTCTCCGTGTGGCTGAGTCACATGAAGAATCTGGACTCTCTGGCTTGGAACATCAATGGATGGAAATGGAAAAAGAATGGGGGGCGATCATCTCCCGTGCCGATGAATTCGAGCACTCGTTTCAAGCTTTATCCAAAGAGTATAGTGCACTAGAACAACAAACTGTGCAAGCAGCCGCGCAGCAGCAAGCAGCTGCGAGTCTATTAACTGAGGTGGAAGCTAGACTGACAGCTGTCCAAACAACAATGTACGAACAATTGAAGCAGTGGCAGGTTAGATATGCTGAGCTTTCTTGGGAAGAGATTGATCAGCAGCTGGAACAATTGCTGGCCAAAGAAAGGCTGGCTGAGGAGCTTCGCGCACGCATTGAGAAAAGCGTGCCCTTCCTGGATGAGCTGGCTGTGAAGATCGATGAGCTTCAGCGTGCCGCTGCGGAGCAGGATCGGACCGCTCTGCAGCTGCACGAGCGCCTGCAGGGCCTTGCGCAGCTCGCCGCCGACAAGTCGCGGCAGCTCGCGCAGTTCGCGCAGCGCGCGCCGGGCGCGGCTGTGCCGCAGCTCATCGCGGAGGCGACCTCCGCGCTGGAGCAGCTGCGCCTCGCCGCGCAGCAAACCAAGCTCGCGCACGCTGCTGCGCAGCGCGAGCAGTCCCTGGCGGCGCAGCGCTATAGCGCCGCCGCCGAAGCCGCTGCCGCTGCCGCGCGGCAGCTGGCACAGACGGAGCGCGCGCTGCACGGCGCGCTCGCGGAGAACGGCTTCGCGTCGCGCGAAGCCGCAGAAGCTGCGGCGCTGGCGCCTGAGCAGCGCCGCCAGTGGGCTCAGCTCGCGGCGGAGCACCGCGAGCGAGAGCAGGCGCTGCGCGCCCAGCTGGCGCAGCTGGCAGCGAAGCTGCAGGGCCGCGCGCTGAGCGCGGACGCGTGGGCGCAGACGCAGGCGCTGCTGAGCGCCGCGAAGGCCGCCGCGGAGGCTGCGCTGGAGGCGCGGGCCAAGGCGGCCCAGGGCGCCAGCGAGCTGGCGGCGCGGCACGCGCGGTGGTGCGAGCTCGAAGCGCAGCGCGCGGAGCAGGCGAAGCAGCTGGAGCGGCTGGGCAAGCTGCAAGCCGTGCTGAAAGCGAACGCCTTCGTTGAGTACTTGGCCGAAGAGCAGCTGATGCAGGTCAGCCGCGCTGCTTCTGAGCGGCTGGGTGAATTGACGCGGCGACGGTATGCGATTGAAGTCGATTCCGGCGGCGGGTTTGTCATCCGGGATGATGCCAATGGAGGCGTCAAGCGCCCGGTTAGCACATTGTCTGGCGGCGAAACCTTCCTGACTTCGTTAGCTCTGGCGCTCGCGCTCTCCGCGCAAATTCAGCTCAAAGGCGAATATCCGCTGGAATTTTTCTTTCTTGACGAAGGCTTCGGCACTCTGGATCAGGAATTGCTCGATATGGTTATTGGCGCTTTGGAAAAGCTTCATATGGACAGCTTGGCGGTTGGCGTTATTTCTCACGTGCCAGAGCTGCGAGCTCGTCTAGCCCGCAAATTAATCGTGCAACCGGCAGAGCCGTCCGGACGTGGAAGCCGTATTGTGCTCGAGGAGCAATAGCGCACGAGCCTTTACTATATGTCTTTTGTCTTTTTCACAATATGCCTTTTGCCTTTTTTAGTCTCCTTTCCTATGTGTTAGGTAAAATCATCAAGCCGATTCGTACAAGTTGGCATAAACTGCTACATCTTTTACGAAGAGGAGAATGGTGAATGGCTACTTTTCATGAGGCTTTGAAACATAAGAATAGAATTTCACCTGTTTTGTTGAAACGTGCGGAAGTTGTTGCGGTTGGTGTAGGTTATGTGGACCCAAGCAAACCTGCGCTAGGTTCAGGTGTCGTCGTGTACACCCAGAAGAAAATCGTTCCCTCTAGTATGAACAGCCTCAAAGGTGCGCTTGCCAAAGCGGGTTCGTCAGTACCTATTCGTTTTGTTTCTGCTGGGGAATTCAAGCGGCATGCTGCGGCTCCAAAACCGAAAGCGGCGAAAATAGGCGGCTATCAAGGTAAACATCGTCCTGTTCCCGGTGGGGTAAGCTTGGGGAAAGTAGATCCGGAATCCACAGGAACAGGCGGTCTTATCGTAACGAAAAACAATCAGCTGTATATTTTGAGTAATAACCATGTACTGGTCAAAAATAACACATCAGCGTCGGTCATAACCGTACAACCTGGTCCCGCGGATGGCGGTCAAGCGCCAGAAGATACGCTAGGAAGGCTCTTTGAGTTCACTAAATTAATCCCTAATGGAGTCAACTTCCAGGATTCTGCGCTTGCAAAGCCAACTTCGAACAGCTTGCTGAATCCAAGATATTTAATCAGTGCATCGGGTCGGCTGATTACGGTGCCAGGTCATGTGAAAACTTACCCTGTTGGGTTGCAGTTAATGAAGTCAGGCCGTACAAGTGGATTTGTCAGAGGAACGATTGAAGCTAATCATGCTGACGTGCGGGTGACTTATGGAGGATCACTTGGCGAACTGACGTTCCGTAATCAATTGGTCATTCGCGGTACTAAAGGGCCAGTTTCCCTGCCGGGCGATTCCGGATCGGTATGGCTGCGTTCGAGTGATAACTTTGCTGCGGGGCTTAATTTCGCTGGGAGTGATAATGGCATGCTTTCGATCAGTAATCCGATCGATGTCGTCATGTCCCGCTATGGGGTGCGGACCGCTGTTCCTGCGGCCAGAGGCACATTCAAAGCAGGCGTAATTAGAGGGCATGCGGCGCGGGGAAGTCGTCCTCTCGTGAAGCCTCTCTCTGTAGGACAACGCAAACGTATTCGCGCCGTGCGCGTTATTTCGAAGTAAGACAGAGCTGGAAAGGATGCAAGTCCTTTCCGGTTCTTTTTTTGCCCGTTAGTGCTACTTTCCGCTCATGTGTACGTATGAAGTATAGGCATTACACATACCTGAACGCTGAAGGGAGTCATTTCTTCTTGAAAAAAATATATAAAAGAATCAGCATCATGTCGCTCGTTGTTGGTGTATTGGCTGCCAGTTTGGCTAGCTCGCCTGCGCCTGCACATGCAGATATCGTATGGGATCACTGGCAGAAAGCAGAAGCGCTGGTTGCCGGCGGCAATGAGTCGGAGGCTGTCTCGCACTGGCAGTTTCTTGCGGATCACTATGGGAGCTCCGGTGAATGGGAGAATGCAGCGCTATTTTACGGGAAATTAGCTGCGTATTTCGATACCACCCGAGATTATGAACAAGCCATCCAGTATTACGAGCTGGAAAATGAGTACTGGGTCAAAGCGGGCCGGGATTGGGGTGCCGTTAAGCTGCAGCGTGCGGATCAAATTCGCACAACTGTTGAGCTGTATAGGCAGGAGTGCAATCAGTCCGCTATTCGGGAGCTAACAGTCCCTCCAAACGGCAAATTGGCCAAGTTTGAACCCGCCTTCGGTACATATCTAGGGATGTATTCGGAACAAGATCCCAAAGTGGGCAACACCTTTTCGAAGACGGAATCTGTTTATGGTAAAAAGCACGCAATCTATTTGGCCTATGCGCATTGGGGGCAAAGCTTTCCGGCTATGTACGCGAAAAGAGCCAAGGATGCAGGCGGCGCGCTGCAGATTGCTTGGGAGCCTGATGACGGTTTGGACTCGGTAGCAAATGGCGCTTATTTGCGGAAATGGGCGCAGGATGCGAAAGCCGCGGGTATCCCGATCTTTTTGCGTTTTGCGGGCGAAATGAATGGCGCTTGGGTTAAATGGCACGGGAACCCCGCTCAATATATCGCGAAATTCCGCATGCTGCATGATGTATTTGCGGCTGAGGCGCCGAATGTAGCAATGGTATGGAGTCCTGGGGACGTTCCTGCGAATGATATCGATCCGTATTATCCGGGTGACGGCTATGTCGACTGGGTTGGCGTCAGTTTATATATTGAGCCTTATGAAAACGGAGATCCGTCGCTGCCTTCCATGTTAGCTACGAGCAATGTGGAAAGACTGACAAGGCTTTACAATACGTACTCTGACCGCAAGCCGTTAATGCTAAGTGAAACGGGAGTTCCGCACTACCAGTATGCGGCTGGAGAAGATTTTACGGAATGGGCGAAGCTGAATTTACAGCGGCTTTATGAAATTATGCCCTACAAATATCCGAGGCTAAAAGCCATTACTTACTTTAATGTGAATCAAGGAATGAATAATGCCAAAAACGATTACTCCTTGTCCAGTTCATCAGAAATCCAAAATTACTATTCCAAACTGATCGCAAATCCCTATTTGCTCTCGAAAGTGAGCGATTCGGCTCAGCCGACAGACGGGGTTGGGTATGTCCCGGTCGATGCAGACCATCAGTCATTTACGAAAAAAACCAAATTCGTCCCTTTTATTAAAATACCCGAGGTTTACATTGGGAAAGTCGAGTACATCCTCAACGGACGGGTCATTGCTGCTCAAACTGAACTGCCCTATGGATTGGAATTGCGTGCTGGAGAAGTTCCCGAAGGCTCTGTTCTTCAAATCCGTGTGCTGAACAAAGCAGGCAAGCAAGTCTCCCTGCGTACTTTTGGCATATCGTCTCAGGTTTCTGTCGAGATTGATGGAAAAGATCAGATCTTCGAGCAGGCTCCGGCCATCGTTAATGGATCTACACTCACACCGCTTCGCGCCATCTTTGAAGCCATGGGAGCAAAAGTGGAGTACGAAGCAGCGACAAGAACGGTGAACGCCAAAAAAGGAAACATAACTGTACGCTTAACCCTTGATCAGAAAACGGTCTATGTGAACGGTAAAGCCGTTCAGCTTGAAGAGCCAGCGCGGCTCGTAAACGGCTACACACTGGCTCCAGCCAGATTCGTGGGAGAAACATTTGGCGGCAAAGTGGCTTGGGATGGCGGCAGCCGGACCGTCACCATATCAACAAAATAGCGGTAGGTATGCAAAAAGGCTCCAGCCTTGACTTAACGTCAGTGCTGGAGCCTTTTTCATAGTATTATACGCTTTGAAGAGCTTGCTCTACTTCTTGAACAACCGCTAGGGCAGCCGTGCGTGCGCTTGAGAATGCGCGTTCTGCGAGTTCTCCTTTGCCCGTACAACCGTCTCCGCAGAAGTAGAAAGGCACATTTTCCACGCGAATAGGGAGGAGATGGTTCGTCGAAATGTTTTTGACGCTCGATACCATCGCTTTCTTGGACACCCTTTTCACCGCGGTGAAATCGCGCCAGCCCGGATAATGCTTATCGAACAAAGCTTCCATCTGCGTATTTTTATTGTCGAGATAGGATTTGCGTTGTTCGTCGCTTTCGAATTGATCGCTCAAGTAGGCGATACCTTGCAGCAGCTGTCCGCCTTCCGGCACTAACGTGTGATCCGTTGCGGAAACATCACTGATAAAGAGCTTATTGTCCATGTCGCTAATATAGCTGAACGGTCTTGCAACTACCTTGCTAAGTCCTACGTCGTATACCATAACTTCAGTCGCCGTGTTGGACTCATATGGAGCCAAGAAAGGCTCCCAAGCCGTGCCTTTCAGCAATTTGACGACTTGCTGTACCGGCATGGCAAAAATCACTTTATCAAAGGCTTCTTCCCGGTTTTTCGTTTGAAGAACGAATTTGCGGTCTGCATAACGCAAGCTTTCCACGCCTTCTTGAATGGCGATTTCCCATCTGCCTGATGTTGTGAGTTTTTGCTTAAGTTGGTTGGTGATGACGGCCCAGCTTCCAAGGATATAGTTAACCGGTTTGGAAGAAAGGAACAGGTTATGATAGTACTCGCTGATCACCGCGCCGGATACATTGCGCGCATCTTCAGGAGTGATGAAGAAGTTGGAACAAACGAGATGTTCCCACAGTTCTTTCACATCTTCGTCGGCATTGGACTCAGCCAGGTAATCAGCCAAAGTAGCATAATTTTTCAAATTATGAATGTTTGCAATAATGGCAGCAATTTCACCGACGAATCGAACTTTCTGCGCTGTGCTAAGCAAATCCGTTTTGAGAAGGTTGATGGCATCTAGCGGAGCGGTAGTCAGTTGATTGTGCTTCGCATAAACGACCTTCCGTTTATCGACTTGCTTGGAGGAGAAAGACAATCCCAGTTCCCGCTCCATGTTCGTAATGGTATGACGATCTATTCCGTAAATGGCGTGTGCACCATAGTTTAGTGTGAACCCTGCTTTTTCATAAGTGAATGCACGGCCGCCAAGCTGCGGACTGCGCTCAAAAAGGATACCTTCAATATGCGGATTCTCCGATAAATAAGCGGCCGCGGTTAATCCGGCTAAGCCTCCACCAATAATAGCTACTTTCATTTTGTGTTCCTCCTCGGGGACTGGTTCTAGCTGCAGTGGTGCGTTAGGCTCGCTTACACGAATGCCTACCCACATCCAAGCTAAGTTGTTTTTCATCATATCGACTAAATCAGAATGCTCCTGGTTGCACCAAGTGCGAATCGTGCCGTTATACATACACACGAGCAATTCTACTTTTTTCGGTTCAGGCAGCCAATGCAGCAAGCTCTCAGAGAGTACATTCAGCTGGCGCTGTTCCTCCGTTTTTACGGTTTCATTTTGTAAGGATAAGGCTTGTAAACTGCGGATTAGAAGTGGTGAAACGCGAATATTAGACGCTAAGTCTAAAAATAAGCGGTTGATATGCCCTTCAAGCGACTGCACCTTGGAAGGAGTCATTTTCACCCATTCCTGAATCAGTTGGATTTGTTTGCTGTAAAGGTCAGCGATGATGGCGTCTTTGCTTTTAAAGTAATGGTAAAAAGTACCTTTGGACGTTCCGGTTGCTGCAATAATGTCGTCAACAGACACGTTCTCGTAGCCTTTTTCCATAAACATCGATAAGGCGACGTCCATCATGACATCACGCTTTTTGCGGGTGGTTGCCCTCATGAATTGGCTCATCCGCTCACTCCATTCCAACTATCGATTTATTCCTATTATATGCAAAATTAGACCGATAGTCTACAAGCGAATTGACCGATGTATAAATTGTTTATCAGGAAAAAATAATCTAAATGATTGTTTACCGTGTGATGGTGATATCCGTAGTCTATACTTCTTGTTAGAACGACATGAGAGGATGAATTTTACACTTGACCAAAGAAGAATTAGGCTGGAATTTATTATTTGAAAAAGCATTCGAACCTTATCAGGAAGAAGGATACCAAGCTGGACGTGTATCCTTGGAACATAAACATATGTACCGCGTTCAAACGGAATCCGGTGAAGCACTCGCAGAGGTTTCAGGGAAGATGCGTCATCTTGCCGTTCGCCGAGAAGACTACCCGGCTGTAGGCGATTGGGTTGTTGTCTCTGTGCGTGAAGAGGAACAACGAGCAACCATCCATGCTGTTCTGCCGCGCAAGAGTAAGTTTTCCCGGAAAGTTGCCGGTCAAGTCACGGAAGAGCAAATTGTCGCTACTAACGTGGATACTGTATTTCTGGTTACTGCGTTAAATCTGGATTTTAATGTTCGGCGTATAGAACGCTATTTAGTGCTCGCTTGGGAAAGCGGGGCAAATCCCGTTATTGTCCTTAGTAAAGCGGACTTATGCGAAGATCCGGATGCACTTGCGGCCGAGGTAGCGGCAGTTGCGGTAGGCGTACCTATTCATATCATCAGCTCTGCCGAAAACAGAGGACTTGAAGAATTGGCTGCTTATGTAACATCGGGTCAAACAGTCGCGCTGCTCGGATCTTCAGGTGTGGGCAAATCTACCTTAGTGAACCGTATTTACGGCAAAGTAATTTTGGAAACGGGAGATATCCGTGAAGGCGATGACAAAGGGAAGCATACGACGACTCATCGCGAATTGATTGTGCTGCCTGGAGGAGGTATCCTCATCGACACGCCCGGCATGCGCGAACTGCAGCTTTGGGATGCATCTGAGGGTTTGAGCACGTCCTTTCAAGACATCGAAGAGCTGGCAGAGCAGTGTTATTTCCAGGATTGCAAACATGAGAATGAACCGAAATGTGCTGTAAAAGGCGCATTGGAGGATGGCACACTTCCGCAAGAACGATTTTCTAACTATGTAAAATTGCAGAAGGAACTTGCTTATTTGGCGCGCAAAGAAGATAAAGGGCTTCAAGCTGCCGAGAAAGCGAAGTGGAAGAAGATCCATCAGTCCTTGAAAAGCCAGATCAATCGTTAAACTGTTTTTGCAAATCATTCATGTGTGCAAAGTAGCCTTTTGCCTATAGCTGAATATGCTGTAGAAAAAAGGAGGCATGAGCCCATGAAACATCCTGAAATTCATGAGATTTGCAAAAAACATATGTACCGTTATGTCAGTGTAACAATGACGAACGGTGCTGTTTATGACGGCATTGTCGAAAATGTGGATGACGACAATTTATACTTAGCTGTGCCAATCGGCGGTATGGATCATGAACAAATGAGAGCGTTTCTGCCCTACGGCGGTTATCCGTTTCCGTATTATGGCTACCCGTACCCTGGTTACGGATATGGATTTGGACGCCGGAGATTTGCAAGGCAAGTACTGCCATTAGCCGGTTTACTAGCTTTATCATTACTTCCTTATTATTAATAGAAATCCAATTTTTATTGAGAAATCTCGCCTTTCAGCTGCGGGGTTTCTTTTTTTTGCTATTGTTCCTTGTAATAGGACGGAATGGGTTGGATTTTTTCACGCGTTTCCGATAAAATTAAATGTATAGATTTTTATGAAAGTGGAGGGACTAGCCCATTTATGAGTGATTGTATTTTTTGCAAAATTGTTGCGGGGGAACTGCCCTCGAAAAAGGTGTTTGAGAATGAGGAAATTCTAGCATTTCATGACATTCAACCTGCCGCCCCGATCCATGTGCTAATTATTCCTAAGAAACACATCGCCTCACTGGCGGACGCGCAAGCGGAAGATTGGTCTACTATTGGGCAAATGCAAGCGGCTGCGGCGCAAGTTGCTAGAGAACTAGACGTTGAAGAGTCAGGTTATCGTGTCATCACAAATGTGGGTGCAAATGCGGGACAAATTGTTCACCATATCCATTATCACTTGATGGGCGGGGCGCGTTTAGCTCCTTTAGGCGTACATAATTAGGGTTAACTTTAGGGAAACCTAACTATTCGATTGACACCCTAATTACTATCACCTATAATGAGATTTGATGAACCGTTTGATCCTAGATGGTCTGTTCGGAGGGAGGGAAATCTGTTGTCAGAAACTCGAGTTCGTAAGAACGAAACTATAGATGCTGCACTTCGTCGCTTTAAGCGTTCCATCGCTAAGGATGGCATTCTAGCAGAAGTTAAGAAACGTAAACATTATGACAAGCCTAGCGTTAAGCGTAAGCTTAAATCTGAGGCTGCTCGCAAGAGAAAGTTCTAGGAGGCAATATGAGCTTAAGCGATCGATTGAACGAAGATATGAAGCAAGCGATGAAGAGTCAGGACAAGTTCAAACTCTCTGTAATTCGAATGGTTAGATCAACAATTAAGAATTCTGAGATTGATCTGAAAAGATCCTTAGATGACAATGAAGTGCTTGACGTACTAACTCGTGAAATCAAGCAGCGTAAGGATTCCCTCCAAGAATTTACGAAGGCCGGCAGAGATGATTTGGCCGAGAACCTGCAGGCAGAACTTGTCATTCTAGCTGAGTACATGCCGCAACAGCTTTCTGAGGAAGAAGTGAAAGCCATTGTACAGCAGACCATCCAGCAAATTGGTGCTTCTTCCAAAGCGGATATGGGCAAAGTGATGACGGCATTGATGCCACAGGTTAAAGGACGCGCTGATGGTAAGCTTATAAATCAGTTGGTCCAACAATTATTGGGATAATACTTAATTATGTTTGAATGACAAGACCGAGCGGATACAATATCCTCTCGGTCTTTTTATTTTCCGGCAAAATGAAACAGTTTGTTGGGTAAGACGTACATATTAATGATAAGGAACAATCAGGAAAGGAGTGGAAGATGATGTTTGCAGAAAACTTATCGGCCTTTCTGACCCATCCCATTACCGCGACCGTGTTATTGATGGTCGGAATTATTGGAATCGCTTTAGAACTTCTTTTCTTCAGCAGCGGTTTACTTGCGTTAGCGGGTGTAGCTGGTTTTGCACTTTATTTTCTCGGGTTTTATTTGGCGGGGTTTGCCGGGTTCGGCGACTTGGCCGTGTTTGGGATTGGCTTAGTGCTTCTTATCTTGGAACTGGTCGTTCCCAGTTTCGGGATTCTGAGTGTGCTGGGTGCCATATGCCTTTTTGGCGGGGTGCTGCTCGCTTCTTCGAACCCTATGGATGCCGCGGTCATGCTGGGAATCGCGTTATTGGTAGCCATCGTTGTCATTGCCTTTGCCATTAAAACTTTTAAACACCGCGGAGTGTGGAATCGTTTTATTTTGAAGGAGCAGCTGACAACGGACAAGGGCTTTACGTCCAGCCCGGACAGAACGCATTTAATAGGGCTTACAGGGCAATCGGTAACGCCATTGCGGCCGGCTGGCACAGCGATCATTCAAGGAGAACGTGTAGATGTCGTGACGAACGGAAGCTTTATTGCCAATGCCAAGGAAATTATCGTTGTAGACGTTGAAGGGGCTCGTGTTGTTGTGCGAGAGATTGAAACTAATCATGCAAATCATCTTTAGGAGGTAAAATGAATGAATATTGAACCAGGATTATATTTGGTACTACTTGCGGCTATCATCATTATTGCGCTTTCGATACTGCTCAGTGTTGTTCCGGTCATGTTGTGGATTTCAGCCCTAGCATCAGGAGTCCGGATTAGTATTATTACTTTAATTGCCATGAGACTGCGCCGTGTTACACCAAGCAGAATCGTGAATCCGATGATTAAAGCGACTAAAGCCGGTCTTGATTTAAGCATTAATCAGTTGGAGAGCCACTTCCTTGCCGGCGGTAATGTCGACAGAGTTGTGAACGCCCTGATTGCCGCCCACAGAGCCAAAATCCATTTGGAGTTTGAACGTGCGGCAGCAATCGATTTGGCGGGCCGCGATGTGCTGCAAGCTGTACAGATGAGTGTCAATCCGCGTGTCATTGAAACTCCAAACGTTTCAGCCGTTGCCAAGAACGGGATTGAAGTCAAGGTTATTGCCAGAGTAACGGTACGGGCTAATATCGAGCGTTTAGTCGGCGGCGCCGGGGAAGAAACCATCATTGCCCGCGTCGGCGAGGGGATTGTTACCACGGTTGGTTCCAGCGATTCACATAAAGATGTTCTTGAGAATCCGGATCTCATTTCCCGCACCGTTCTTGGCAAAGGATTGGATGCCGGTACGGCTTTTGAAATTCTGTCTATCGATATTGCAGACGTTGATGTCGGGAAAAACATCGGTGCACATCTGCAAACGGAACAAGCCGAAGCTGACAAGCGTATCGCCCAAGCGAAAGCCGAGGAAAGACGGGCTATGGCGGTTGCGGCTGAACAGGAGATGAAAGCAAAAGTCGTAGAGATGCGCGCGAAAGTAGTTGAATCGGAATCGCAGGTGCCTCTTGCGATGTCAGAAGCACTGCGCAGCGGCAAACTCGGTGTTATGGACTATATGAATCTTAAAAATATTGACGCAGACACCCAAATGCGCTCAACGCTCGGTAAAATTAACGACGGTAAGAGTGAGAAAGACTCCTAGGCATGAGGTGATTGCATGGAACAGCTCATTGTATTTTTATTTAAACATTGGTATTTGGTTATTATTGCGATTACTTTTTTGTATCAACTCCAGAACAAAGGGCGCCGAGCGAGTCAAAAGGGGCAGAGAATGGGCATGCCGACTTTTGGGGAGTCCCCTGGCCAAGCTCAGCGGCGTCCTGAGGCCAGGGAGTTGGACCGGAGGGTCAATGTTCCATCCGAGCCATCGGGAGCCTTACGAGACGAACTCCGTCGTCCTAGCGCGTCTCAAAATGCAACGTCTAATCCAAAGGCGAAAGTTTCTCCTTTCAGTTCCCCTAAGCAGGCGGAAATAGGCGGCTCGTCCGTTTATGCTGGTGATCTTACAGCACCAGCTCCATTTCCAGAGTCACCTAATCAAGATCAGCTTCTGCAGGGTGTAGTGTGGGCTGAAATTCTGGGCCCTCCACGGTCGAAAAAGCCTTATCGCAGATAGCAGCCAAAGCAGCAGGCACCTCTCTCGAGCAATCGGGAAAGGTGCTTTTTGTTTTCCAGTTTTTTCACATAAATCCCGGGCAAACCGCATAATTTGGTAGAAAGCTATGCGACTTTTCTGTCGTTATGATCATCCAGTCAGAGGGGGTAGTGCCCAGCTATGCGTCGCTTGAGCCGCAAATGGAACCAGTTCACGGCCAAAATTCTGGATCTTCCCCAGGATGTGGTGCAGGACTTGCCGCGAATCACGATGATCGGCAACGTGCAGCTTTATGTGGAGAATCACCGGGGCGTACTCCATTTTTCCAGTGAAAACTTAAAGCTTGAGTTAACGAAAGGGACGCTAGAAGTGTTCGGTAAAAACTTGGTCATTCGAGCGATTCTCTCGGAGGAAGTTTTTATTGAAGGCTTGATCGATGATGTCAGATATATGCCATAGATGAAAGACTGGGAAGGGGAGCTGGGTTATGAAACAATCGATGTTCATTGCCCGTTTGCGCGGGTATGTGCGCATTCAAATTCGGGGAACTGGATGTGAAAAGTTGATTAATCCCATGATGGAGAAGGCGTTCTCCATTTGGGATATTCAAGCTGCCGAGGATGGCAAGCTCGAACTTAATATTCTGATTAAAGATTTCTTCAAGCTTAAGCCGCTGCTCAAACGGACAGGCTGCCGGGTGCATGTCCTAGAGCGGTACGGGCTTCCTTTTTTTATGGAGAGATTGGGGCGCAGGAAGGTCTTTCTTGGCGGGATTGCCGCATTTATAATCGGGTTATACGTATTGACTTCCCTCGTCTGGCAAATTACCGTGGAGGGCAATGATCGGATCTCGGAAGCGGATATTTTGCAAGCGGCCTCCAAACAAGGCATCCATATGTATCAGTGGAAATTCCGGCTGAAAAAGGCGGAGGATTTGTCGCGAGAGATACAGGGGATGCTGCCTGGAACGGCATGGGTTGGCGTGGAAATACGTGGTACTCATATCACCATTAAAGTCGTCGAAGCGACGATACCGGATAAACCGGGTCTTAAGAATCCGCGGAATCTCGTTGCCGCTAAAAACGCGCTTGTGACAGAGATTTTATCTGAGAAAGGCAAACCGATGGTAAAGCCCAATACGTATGTGAAAAAAGGGGACGTGCTTATTTCGGGCACAATCGGAGATGAGCAGAACAGTCAAGTGGTCGTGGCTAGCGGTAAAGTAAGAGGTGTCGTTTGGTATACCTCCCGAATTGAATCCCCGCTTACGAAAACCTATAAAGCATATACGGGAGAAGCGACTAATCGCAATTATCTTGTTTTCGGTACGAGAGCTTTACAAGTTAGCGGTTATGGAAAACTGGGATATGAGCATTTTGAAACGATTCCGGAACGTAAAACTTTGGCTTGGCGCTCTTTTACTTTGCCTATCGGTTGGCTGCATGAAAAGGTCATGGAGGTTGAAGTTGTAGAAGAGCCTATTGATCCCGCGATCGCTAAAAAGACAGGCCTGGAGCAGGCTAGAGCGAAGTTACTCGGCGCTACTGGTCCAGATGCTAGACTCGTAGGTGAAAAAATTTTGCATGAAAAATCAGAGAATGGTAAAATTTATATAGACGTGCATTTTGAAGTCGAAGAGAATATCGCCGAAGAGCAACCAATTGTCATACGAGGAGAATGAGACCTGTTGGTAGAAAACGCACAATCCGTAAAACTAACATTGAAAAACCCGAACGAAGGGCTGGCATTATTTGGTCCCCAGGACAAGTTTCTGCATGTGATTGAGAGAGAGATTAACGCGCAAATTTTTACGCGTGAAGCCGAAATAACGATTCAAGGTCCGGCTGCGGAAGTGAATTCGCTTCAGCAGCTTTTTGAGGTTCTTCTGCAGCTCATCCGCAATAACTACACGTTGACAGAGCGGGATGTGCTGTATGCCGTTGAGCTCGCCAAGCAGATGAAAGCGGATCAATTGCTGGATTTGTTCAAAGGTGAAATTACGACAACGCACCGCGGTAAACCGATTCGCGTCAAAACGATTGGACAGCGGAAATACGTAGAGACGATCAAGAAGAAGGATATCGTATTTGGAATTGGACCTGCCGGTACAGGCAAAACCTATTTGGCTGTCGTACTCGCCGTCACGCGTCTGAAAGAAGGCGCTGTCAAAAGAATTATTTTAACGCGGCCGGCGGTTGAAGCAGGGGAAAGTCTGGGCTTTTTGCCCGGCGATCTACAGGAAAAAGTTGACCCCTATTTGCGCCCATTGTATGATGCTCTTAATGACGTCTTGGGACCTGATCAGGTAGCGAAATCTTTAGAGCGCGGTCTGATCGAGATTGCTCCTCTAGCGTATATGCGCGGGAGAACCCTGGACGATTCATTTATTATTCTAGATGAAGCCCAAAATACGACACCTGAACAAATGAAAATGTTTTTGACACGGCTCGGTTTCGGATCCAAAATGGTCATTACCGGTGACGTAACGCAAATCGATTTGCCGCGCGGCAAGTCATCAGGACTTGTAGAAGCTGCTCGAATTCTTGATGGGATTGAGGAGCTTGGCTTTATTTACTTTGATGAGCAGGACGTTGTGAGACATTCACTTGTTCAGAAGATCATTGTGGCCTACAATGCTGAGAAGGAAAAGTAACTGTGCTGGTTTGTCAGGTAGAGAGGAATGACCTTCCGTGATGAAAAATGAAGTGCAAATGAAAGGTAAATTTCATTACCAGCTGAACGGATGGAAATACAGTACGGGCATTCGGATACTGTTGTTTCTCTTGCTGGCTTTAGTTTTCTATATATCTCTTTATGCAAAGCTCGTTCCTCAGGTCTATGACATTGAGCTGGGAACAACCAGTGAAACAACGATTTATGCGCCAAGGCAAATTGAGAACGCGATTGCGACGGAACAAGCGAAAGAAGATGCGGCGAAGCGGGTTCAGCCTGTTTATCGCATCGTAAATCTCAAAAATGATGCGATGATTGATGCCATTTATGATAAATTATTACAAATTAATGCCGATGATGAAGTAAAATTCGATGACAAAGTAAGCATTTTCCGTCGTGTCATTCCTCAGTTGATCAGTGATCTGGAGAATCAGTCGATCAAATTGCTCAGCACAAGCGCTCAGTACAATGAAACGCTGATTGAGCAGATTCAACAGAGTTTAGCTGAGCAGCAGTATCCGCTTCCTGAGGAGTCTTATTTCAAGCTTCCCCGATTAACGAAGGATGACTTGACGGCGATGCTCCCTGTAACCAAGGATATCGTTACGAAATTGATGAACGATCAAATTCTTGATGCTCAGACGGCCAGGGCTAAAGTTGCCGAGATGGTAAATACGTCGAACCTGGCGAAAAATACGATGCGTGAAATGGTTACAGAGATTGCCCGGGCTGTCATCACGCCGAATAAGTTCTTTGATCAGAAGGGTACCGATGATGCCAAAGGACAAGCTAGAGAGAATGTGAAACCGGTGTACATCAACAAGAATGATGTGCTCGTGAAAGTCGGAGATGTTATCACCGAAGAGATTTATGCAAGATTGGACAAACTGGAGTTGCTCAAAAGCAAAGCGAATCACTTGCCTCAAATTGGTTTAGCGATGCTCTCCGCTTTATTGTCTTTTGTTGTTTCTATGTTCGTCCGGCAGAGCCAGCTTGCTATTAAATACAATAACTCTCAGCTTTTGATGCTGATTTTGATTTTTTCAATCAATATCACGTGTATGAAAATCATCTCACTTGTCCAAAACTTGGACTATCCGTTTATCGGTTACCTGGCACCGACTGCATTAGGAAGTATTCTGATTGCCATTTTATTGGATTCTCCGCTGGCTTTTATTTCATCGGTCTTATTCTCTATAATGGCAAGTATTATTTTTAATACGGAGCATACGCTTCTTTTTGACTTCCGCTATGGGTTGGTGTCCTTGGTTATTTGTTTCAGTGCGGTATTTACGATTCAACGAGCCAGCCAGCGCGCTACGATCTTGAAAGCGGGCCTGATGATTGCCTTTTTCGCCATGCTTACGATCACGTCCATGCTGCTTATGGAAGATCACTTCCAGCAGCGCGAAGCGATCATGTCTCTTTCCTTTGCTGCTGCCGGTGGATTATTAACGGTTGTTTTCGTTATTGGTTTGCTTCCTTTCTTCGAGGTTGCCTTCGGCATTCTTTCACCGCTTAAACTGGTGGAGCTTTCGAACCCGAATCATCCCTTGCTGCGGAAGTTGCTTACGGAGACACCAGGAACGTACCATCACAGTGTCATGGTCGGCAATTTATCCGAGGCGGCTGCTGAATCCATCGGTGCAGACGGACTTCTCTGCAGAGTCGGCTCTTATTATCACGATATCGGCAAGACGAAGAGACCGAGTTATTTTATCGAAAATCAGACCAATATTGAGAACCCGCATGACCGCATTGATCCGAATTTAAGCAAATCCATTATTATCGCTCATCCTCGTGATGGCGTTGAGATGCTGAAGGATTACAAAATGCCCAAAGCGATACGAGATATTGCGGAACAGCATCACGGCACAACGCTGCTGCATTTTTTCTATCACAAAGCAGTAAAACAAGCCGAAGAAGAAGGCAGCGAGAAGGAGATCCGCGAAGAGGATTTCCGTTATACGGGGCCTAAAGCGCAGTCCAAGGAAGCCGCGATTGTGGGAATTGCTGACAGTGTTGAGGCAGCCGTTCGTTCATTGCGCAACCCAACATTGGAGCAAATCGATTCCATGGTGCACAAAATTATCAAATCCAGATTAGATGATGGTCAATTCAATGAATGTGACATCACGCTCAAGGAACTTGATAAAATCGCCAAAACGTTGAACGAGACTTTGCTGGGCATTTTCCACGCGAGAATCGAGTATCCAAACGAACTGTCGCCTAAGAAGACAGGGACATAACGAATTGACAGGAGGGTGTCGCATATGGCAAGTATGGATTTAACGCTAGAGTGGAGCAGCGAGCAGGAAGTGAAAGAGATCACACCGGCTTTTATAGAGAAAATTGAGGAATTGCTGCGTTTAGCTGGTGAGCTTGAAGGCGTTACAGCCGGAGAAGTTGCCCTTACATTCGTAGATGATGAAGCGATCCAAGAGCTGAATAAACAGTATCGCGATCTGGATAAGCCTACCGATGTGCTGTCTTTTGCCATGAGCGAGTTTGGCGAAGATGAGATTCAGATTAACTATGAAGATAATGAGCAGGATAGCGGAGAAGGATCCGAAGATGATGAAACAGTGTCCGAAGCATTCATTGAACCGTTAGGGGATATTATTATTTCGGTTCCGCGCGCAATTGCTCAAGCGGAAGACTATGGACATTCAGTAGAACGCGAACTCGGCTTCTTGTTCGTACACGGTTTCTTGCATTTGATCGGCTACGATCACCAAAGTGAAGAGGAAGAAAAGATTATGTTTGGCAAGCAGGAGGACATTTTGCAGAAAGCAGGTTTAACCCGCTAATGTCAGACGGCTTCCGTAAATGGCGCAGAAGCTTCCGATATGCCTATGAAGGAATCAAATATGCCTTAGATACGCAGCGCAATATGAAGTTCCATTTTTGCGTTGCTTTTCTTGTTTTGTTGGCTGCTTTGTTTGCACGATTGCCCAAAACGGATATTCTGTTTATCTTACTAGCCGTAACCTTAATGATAGTAACAGAATTGATTAATACGGCTGTGGAAAAGACGGTGGATCTGGCGATGCCGGATCGCCACCCATTAGCCAAGATCGCAAAGGACGTCGCCGCGGCGTCCGTCTTGGTGTCTGCCGGTTTTGCTGTCATCGTTGGGATGATTGTGTTCTATGAACCGATTGATCAGCTTCTGCGTGCATCCAGGACGCATGATACCCAGATATCCGCAGGGACAATTTGGGTACTCATCGCTTTGGTCATTCTGACCGTCATTGTCATCGAAACGCGGTTCTCGGACAAAGGGAAATTAGTCCGGCCAAGTTTATTGACGGCAATAGCTTTCTCGATCTCCACGGTTATTGTCATATTCGTCTCACAGACGATTGTTGCGCTGCTGGCGTATACGCTCGCTGCACTTATATTTATTATGCTCTACGACAAAAAGACACGTCCATTTCCTGCTCTTTTTCTAGGTGCGCTTATTGGTACGGTTGTCACAATTCTAGCTTTATCTTGTCTAAACATGTTATAACGTTACTAATACAGAAAGAAGGATGATGGCCATGAATCACCAAGAACTCATTCAACACGCGAAAGAAGCGATGAAGAGAGCTTATACGCCATATTCTCATTTTAACGTAGGCGCGGCTCTTCTGGATGCGGATGGTCATGTTCATTACGGCTGTAATGTAGAGAATGCCGCATACGGTCCTACGAACTGCGCTGAGCGAACTGCGCTTTTCCGCGCAATTGCAGACGGGCACAAAGCAGGCTCCTTTCGGGCCATTGCTGTCATGGGTGACACCGAAGATCCGATTTCGCCTTGTGGCGTATGCCGACAGGTACTAGTTGAGTTATGCGGGCCGGAAATGCCCGTTTATCTAGGTAATCTCAAAGGCGATTTTGCAGAAACAACGGTTTCCGCTTTATTGCCAGGTGCTTTTACAACGAAAGATTTGCATTCAAATGGAGGATAATTAGAAGTGGCTAAAAAAGAATTTAAATCAGGCTTTGTCGCAATCATCGGACGTCCGAACGTTGGTAAATCAACGTTGATGAATCAAATCATCGGACAAAAAATCGCCATCATGTCAGACAAGCCTCAAACAACAAGAAATAAGATCCATGGTGTATATACGTCAGGAAATGGGCAGATTGTCTTTTTGGATACTCCGGGTATTCATAAGCCGACTTCCAAATTGGGTGATTATATGAGTAAAGTGGCTCATGGCACCCTTGGCGAAGTAGATGCTGTTCTTTTCCTTGTTGATGTCGTTGACGGCATTGGCGGCGGAGACAGATATATTATTGAACAGTTGAAGCATGTGGAAACGCCGGTTATTTTGGTCTTAAACAAAATTGATCTTGTGCAACCGGAAGCATTGCTTGCCATCATCACCCAGTACAAAGATCTATATAACTTTGCAGAAATTGTGCCGGTTTCGGCGCTCAAAGGCAATAATGTAACGACGCTTTTAGAGCAAATTATTAAGTATTTACCGGAAGGACCACAATACTACCCAGCTGATCAGATCACTGACCATCCGGAGCAGTTCGTGTGCGCAGAGCTTGTTCGCGAGAAAATACTGCATTTGACCCGTGAAGAAATCCCGCATTCCATTGCTGTCCAAATCGAGGACATGCGTGTTGAATCCAATGGTGTTGTGCATATTTCCGCGGTTATCTTTGTCGAACGCGACTCCCAGAAAGGTATCGTTATCGGTAAACAAGGCAGCTTGCTCAAAGAAATCGGACGGCAGGCCCGTAGAGATATCGAAACGCTGCTTGGCTCCAAAACTTTCCTAGAGCTGTGGGTAAAAGTCAAGAAAGACTGGAGAAACCAAGACAGGGTGCTGAAGGATCTCGGTTTCCGCCACGACTAATTATCGATTACCTATGAGTTCCAGTTATTTGTCCGCATAGAGAAGCATTCTCTGCACATCCTATGAACATCACGTTCGATGGGGAGGATGCTGAACATGAAAGATTTTTCGTGGACGTATTTTTCAAAGACCGGTGATGTAGATGCCTATCTTTTGTACAAACAAGTTACCGGGCAACCCGGCATGGACACGGATGTACAGGAAGAGGATCAAAGTAATGAAGAGCCGCTCGAAGGTCTGAATTTGTAAGCGAACGATTCGTAAACTCAGAGCGGCACACATGGGGGAAATCATTTGCTGCGTAGTGTACAGGGGATCGTACTCCGTAGTATGGACTATGGAGAGGGGAACAAGATCATTAGTCTGTTCACCCCCGAGCTGGGTAAGGTTGGAGTCATGGCTCGGGGTGCGAAGAAAGTGAAAAGTAGACATGCCGCCGTTACGCAGCTTTTTACGTACGGCGATTTTGTTTTTTTTAAAACGCGCGGCCAAATGGGATCTTTGAATTCTGCGGAAATCATTGAAGCGCATCACGCTTTGCGAGAGGATTTGCACATGTCTGCACATGCCTCTTATTTGGCTGAAATGACAGACCGCATGCTTGGCGATGAAGAAGGCAGTACGTATCTGTTTGAGCAGCTGAAAGCGGGCTTAATGGCGATCGAAGAGGGCAAGGATATGCAAATCGTTGTTCACCTCTATGAAATGAAAATGTTTGAGTTGGCCGGTTATTTACCTGTCACTGACGCTTGTGTATCTTGCGGTGAAACCTCAGACATCACGCACTTCAGCCCTTCCATGGGCGGCACACTATGTAGTAGATGTCGCTATAAAGATACGGTCGCAATTCGTGTTGGAGAAGGCGCGCTCAAGCTGCTTAAATTATTCCCGCGCATGGATATGCGCAGACTTGGTGCCGTCCAGGTCAAGGATGAAACGAAAGCACAGCTTAAGACATGCATGAGGACTTATATGGATATACATATCGGTGTGAAATGGAAATCAAGAGATTTTATCGAACAAATGGAAAAATACAATATATAAACATGGTCTTATTTGACATGTGTTGTTCGCTTTGATATGATGTGGTGGAAAACACCTCGCCTTTGTGCTGTCCGCATATCGGTGAGTTTTTTTATGCTTACGTTCTGTTCGAATCTACTTTACATACAAATGCTAATGTAGGGCCTGGTCCCTGCTGATATGGTTGAAAGGGGCTATAGGAAAATGGATCATCCATTACCTACTCGGGTTTATGTCGTTTCTGACTCTGTCGGGGAAACAGGGGAGTCTGTTGTACGCGCAGCTGCCATGCAATTTCATCCCGTTCCTGTGGAGATTGTTAGGGCGCCGTTTATCCATGATATCGAAGGCATCGATAAAGTGATTAATGCGATTCGCATTCATGGCGGTATCGTTGTTTTTACCTTGGTCATACCGGAACTTCGTGACGATTTGATTGCCAAAGCCAAAGAGCACGGTATCCCGCATATCGATCTTCTTGGACCCGTGGTGAACACCTTGGGGCAGGCCTTGCGCCAAGAGCCGCGTAGACAGCCAGGCATGATTCACCCGCTCGATGAAGATTATTTTAAGAAGGTTGAAGCGGTTGAATTTGCGGTTAAATATGATGATGGCCGAGATTTTAGCGGTATTCAAAAAGCAGATATCATCCTTCTCGGTGTGTCCCGCACGTCCAAAACGCCTTTATCCATGTATTTAGCACACAAAAGATTTAAAGTAGCTAATGTACCCTTAGTGCCTGAAATGCAGCCTCCTGCTGCTATCTATACGGTTTCAAAGGATAAAATTATCGGCCTTCGGATTGATCCGGATAAGCTGAATGTTATTCGCCAAGAGCGGCTTCGCACACTTGGACTTGCAGAAAATGCAACCTACGCGAATGTAGAACGTATTAAGATAGAACTGGCTTTTGCTGACAAAATTATGAGCAAAATCGGTTGTGTCATTTTCGATGTCTCGAATCGCGCCGTAGAAGAAACGGCAAGTCTGGTTATGGATCATATTGAACATGTCCAGTAAGGTTTTATGTTTCTACTTGCAGGATTTTTTAGAAGTTCATCGTATATAATAGTACGGTGAGATTTCGTCAAAAAAGGGCGTGGACTGAACCGTATGGGTGCGAGAAGTATAATCGTTGATGCCGATGCTTGTCCCGTGAAGTCCGAAATAGAAGAAGCAGGCAGGCAGTTCGGTGTACAAGTTGTTCTAGTTGCTTCGTTTGATCATCGGATGAAGACGAACCCTGGTGTTAGGGTCGTACAAGTGGATCGCTCCGATCAATCCGTTGATTTGTATATCGCCAATCAAATTAAGTCTGGTGATATTTTGGTGACGCAGGATTTCGGTCTCGCAGCGCTTGGTTTAGCAAAAGGCTCGTATTGTTTGACGAATCGGGGTCAGGAATATACGGACAGCTCGATTGATTTCTTATTGGATCGTCGTCATACTTCAGCAAAAATGCGAAGAGCGGGCAAGCATTCAAAGGGGCCAAAACCCTTTACGGATGAGGATCGCAAATATTTTCTACATGGTTTGACAAAACTTTTAAAAAAATTGCAGGAAATCGAAAAAGAGTAGCGAATAGTACTTAGTCGGAAAAGCGACCTGAATTGTGGGTGGAAATAACATGAGGTACGGACGCATACCTGAAGAGGTCATTGAGGCTGTACTGAAGCGCCATGACATCGTTGATGTGATTGGCAGGCACGTACATTTGAGCAAACAAGGGCATTATATGAAAGGGCTATGTCCTTTCCATTCAGAAAAGAGCCCTTCCTTCACAGTCACGCCGGAAAAACAAATTTACCGTTGTTTCGGGTGCAATGTCGGTGGGAACTTAATTCGTTTCGTTATGGAAATAGAAGGCCTTAGTTTCTCAGAAGCCGTTACGAAGCTGGCGGAAGAAGCAGATATCCCTATTACATGGGAGGAAGCGTCCGAGGAGCAGACCGAACAGCAGCAAGAGAAAGCAGTTCTGCTGAAAGCTTATGACTTTGCTGCTAAACTTTATCATTATATTTTAGGCAACACAGAGCAAGGCAAAGTGGCAAAAGGGTACTTGGCTTCAAGAGGTATTTCGGATAAGCTGATCGATACGTTTCAAATCGGTTATGCCCCTGCAATGTGGGATACGTTAGTCCAGCAACTAGTGAAGCGTGAGTTCGATCTCTCCCTGATGGAGAAGGGCGGATTAATTTCGGCCAAACACGAAGGAACTGGCTACGTGGATAAATTCAGGGAGCGCATTATGTTCCCCATTTGCGATGCTGCCGGTAAGGTCATTGCGTTTGGCGGAAGGTCAATGGGCGATGCTCAGCCCAAGTATCTAAATAGTCCTGAGTCTGCTCTTTTTAATAAAAGCAGGACCATGTATAATCTTCACTTGGCTAGACCCAATATGCGAAAACTGCAGCAAGCGGTCCTTTTTGAAGGATATGTAGATGTTATTAAAGCTTGGGAAGCAGGCATTAGCAACGGTGTCGCCACGATGGGAACTGCACTGACGAAAGAACACGCGGCGCTGCTGAACCGTAACGCCGATCAAATCGTCGTATGTTACGACGGGGATAACGCAGGACAATCAGCTGCTTTCAAAAGTATTCCGCTCTTGGAAGAGACGGGAAGCCGAGTTACCGTAGCGATGCTGCCGGATGGCAAGGACCCCGATGATTATGTAAAACAATATGGTTTTGACCGATTCGTACGGGAGATTATTGAACCTGCCGTACCGTCGATGAAATATAAGCTTTTGTACATCCGCAAAAATTTTAAGTTGCATGAGGACGGTGACCGACTTCGTTATCTGCAATCCGCTGTGAAGTTAATTAGTGAACTACATTCTCCGATGGAAAGAGAACATTATTTGAAACAGTTGGCTTCTGAATTCCCGGATTCTTCGTATGAGGCGATGAAGTTAGACCTTCACGAAATCTTGCTGCAATCGGAAAAAAACCGACCGGATGGGGATAATAAACCAATTCTGTGGAATAATGTTATGAATAATGGGAGAACAGCGGAACGAACACGCAAGAAAACGCCTTCGCTTTTGCCAGCTTATCACAATGCTGAACGATTGATTTTGGCTGTTATGATGCATGATCGTGATGTTTGCGCGCATGTGGAAGAACAGTTGGGAGATCAATTCAACGTTGAAGCTCACGCAGTCTTAGCTGCTTATTTATATGCTTACTACGCTCAGAATGCTGAGCCGGATGCAAGCCGATACATTGCCATGCTGCAAGACGAACAGCTGGAGAGCTTGGCCAGTTCCATCGTTATGATGGGAGCGGGTCATGGAATGAACGAACAAGTGATTGACGACTATATTCGCCAAATTCGTAAAGTTCCAATGCAAGAAGAAATTGAACGTAAGAAAGAAGAACGTGTTCGCGCTGAGCGCGAGGGCGACCATCTTCGAGCAGCACAAATTGCAATTGAAATTATCGCCCTAGAAAAACGATTGAAGTCAACGTAGAACTACTGAATTGACTAGGGAGGAGGGAGTCCGTACTATGGCGAATGATCAGCGTACAGAACTAGAGACAGAGTTGACCTTGGACCAGGTGAAAGACCAGCTTATCGAGCAAGGGAAAAAGCGGTCCTCACTAACTTACAAGGATATTATGGAAAAATTAGCTCCCTTCGATCAGGATCCTGAGCAAATCGATGAGTTTTTTGAGCAGCTATCGGAGCAAGGTATCGATGTTGGGAATGAATCGGATGACGATTCCATGAATCCTGAAGAAAACGATCGCGATGAATTTAACTTCGATGATGATCTGGCTTTGCCGCCAGGGATTAAGATTAATGATCCAGTTCGGATGTATTTGAAAGAAATTGGTCGTGTACCGCTTCTTTCTGCGGAAGATGAAGTGGGTTTAGCCAAACGGATTGAGAACGGGGACGAAGAGGCGAAGCGACGCCTGGCAGAAGCGAACCTAAGACTCGTTGTAAGTATCGCCAAAAGATATGTAGGCCGCGGCATGTTGTTCTTGGACTTGATCCAAGAAGGGAATATGGGGCTTATTAAAGCGGTTGAAAAGTTCGACCACACGAAAGGTTACAAGTTCTCTACGTATGCAACTTGGTGGATTCGTCAAGCCATCACCCGAGCAATTGCAGACCAAGCGAGAACGATTCGTATTCCTGTACATATGGTCGAAACCATCAACAAATTGATTCGTGTTTCCCGTCAATTGCTGCAAGAGCTAGGGCGCGAACCTACTCCTGAGGAAATTGCAAAAGAGATGGACCTAAGTACGGATAAAGTACGTGAAATCATGAAAATTGCTCAAGAGCCTGTATCATTGGAAACTCCAATTGGTGAAGAAGATGACTCGCATTTGGGAGATTTCATTGAAGACCAAGAAGCGCTGGCGCCGGCAGATGCTGCTGCTTATGAACTTCTAAAAGAACAACTAGAGGACGTATTGGATACGTTGACTGAGAGAGAAGAGAATGTGCTTCGCTTACGTTTCGGTCTGGATGATGGTCGTACACGCACATTAGAAGAAGTAGGTAAAGTATTCGGTGTTACACGTGAACGGATTCGTCAAATTGAAGCAAAAGCTTTGCGTAAATTGAGACATCCTAGCCGTAGCAAACGCTTGAAGGATTTCTTGGAATAAATCGCTGTGAGAGGGCCCTGCCAGTTTTCGGCGGGGTCTTTTTTTATTACAAAAGTACTACTAAAACCTAAGCATGAAATCACCGATAAAGTAGTAGGAAGGTGAGCGATGATATGGATACAGAGAAAAGAAAAGTAATAGTTAAAGAAATCGATCACTGGCGGCGAAGCAAACTGCTTCCTGAACACTACTGTGATTTTCTGTTGAATTTGTACATGGATGAAACAACTCCGAAACCTGCATCCATCATGGGGGTTTCTGCATCTTCAATTGCAAACAGTTCTTGGAAAATATGGTTAGGCATAATGGCGGTTATAGCCGCTCTGGCCTTATCTGCTCTTAATTTTAACTCTTTTGGAATGCCAATGCAAATTGGAATTTCCGCACTTTTTGTCATCGTTTGCTATGCGTTTGCGTATCGTCAATTTCCTAAATCCCCCGTGATTTCTTATCTGCTTTGCGGTGTTTCTTCAATAGCTTTGCTTTTGCTGGGCTTATATTTAATGGATATGTATCAAGTGAATTCTCCTTATACGTATATTGGTTATTTAGCGTTTTGCAGTGTAGTGTGGTTAATCAACGGCGTAATAGGAAAAATGGGGATTTTCCAATTTTGCGGTTGGTTAGGGCTGGTTGGAACTTATGGTTGGTTGCTTTTGCAAAAGCTGAGCAATCCAGGTTGGTTCTCTCTTGAAATTAGTTGGATTCCGGTTAGTATTGTACTTATATGGATTGCTTGGCTTGCGCATCATACCAATAAGCAAGCAGCGAGCGTGCTTTTAGTTATCGGCGTGTTGGTTTGGTTTATCCCTGAAGCGATGACGTTTCTTACAGATGTTGATATGAGTTCCCGCGTCATTCAATTATCGTTTACAGGGAAGTTGGTTTCGGCGGGCGCGGCGTTTTTCTTGCTGCGTAAAAAATGGGTAGAGTGGGTCGTTTAAGAGATGGTAAAATTATCGAAGAGATTGCAAATGATCGCAGATCGTGTGCCAACAGGTTCTAAGGTGGCGGATATTGGTTCTGACCATGCTTTGCTGCCGACCTATTTGGCGCAACAAGGCGTCATTGTGTTTGCTGTAGCAGGTGAAGTCAATCCGGGTCCTTTCGAGGCGGCGACACGACAAGTGCTTGAGAGCGGTTTGTCTAAAAAAATAAGTGTTAGATCCGGTGACGGTCTGGCGGTCATTGAACCAGGTGAAGTGAATGTCATCACGATTGCCGGTATGGGCGGCAGTTTAATGGCGAGTATTTTAGAAGCAGGCAAGCAAAAGCTCGGGGGTGTTACGCATCTGATTTTACAACCGAATGTCGGGGAAGATCAGGTCCGCAAGTGGCTGCTTGCAGAGGGCTGGAACCTGGATGCGGAAGCCATCCTTGAAGAAGACGGGAAAATTTATGAGATTTTGACGGCAACAGCAGGAAGTGCTCAGGACAAGAGCTCGCAGGAAACTCTTTATGCCGAACGTACATTATCTGGAGGAATCGTTGTGAGCAAGGAGCGGCTGCTCCAAATGGGACCTTATTTAGTAGAAGAAGCTCCTGCGGTATGGTTCAGCAAGTGGGATAGCGAATTGAAAAAATTGGCCATGATTGAAGGCCAGTTGAAACTTTCAACAGCGGAAGCATCAGCCGTGAAAGCAGAGCAAATCGCGCAAGAGATCAAGGAAATAAAGGAGGTACTCGCTTGTTTGCAAAAGGTCAAACCGTAATTCAGCTGTTTGAACAGCTGGCGCCTAAGCATTATGCGATGCCTGATGATAAAATTGGCTTGCAGCTGGGCTCCTTGCAGA
This sequence comes from Paenibacillus anseongensis, assembly GCF_009757995.1. Taxonomy (NCBI): domain Bacteria; kingdom Bacillati; phylum Bacillota; class Bacilli; order Caryophanales; family Paenibacillaceae; genus Paenibacillus; species Paenibacillus anseongensis. The sequence goes on along the minus strand of NZ_WSEM01000016.1, from coordinate 1,106,468 downwards.
AGGAGATCCAGAAGGTGCTGGTTGCCCTGGATGTTAATGATGAAGTGGTGGACGAAGCGATTCGACTAGGCGCCAATCTTATTATTGCTCATCATGCGATTATTTTCAGACCGCTTGCTCATCTTCAGACGGATACGCCGGCAGGCAGACTCTATGAAAAATTAATCAAAAACGATATTGCCGTCTATATCGCACATACGAATTTGGATGTAGCCGAAGGCGGCGTCAATGACATGATGGCGGATAAACTCGGCCTCAAAGAGCTCACGCATCTCGAGGATGTGCATACAGAGAAGCTGCAAAAGCTGGTCGTCTTCGTTCCGGAGACGCACCACCAGGCTGTGCTGGATGCCCTCTTCACCGCGGGAGCGGGGTGGATCGGGCAGTACAGCCACTGCAGCTTCAACATCCCCGGAACGGGGACGTTCCTTCCGCAGGAAGGGACTCACCCGTATATCGGGGAAGCAGGAAAGCTTGAGCGCGTACAGGAAGTACGCGTTGAGACGATCGTAACCGCCAGCGTCCAGCGCAAGGCGGTACAAGCAATGCTGAAGGCCCACCCCTATGAGGAGGTGGCCTATGACCTCTACCCGATGGACCTCAAGGGTAGAGTGTTCGGTCTCGGGCGCGTGGGCAAGCTGCCCACGCCGATGACGCTTCGCGAGCTGACGGAGCTCGCGAAAACGGTGTTCGACGTGCCTATGGTGCGCGTCGTAGGCGATCTATCACGGCCCATCCGCAAGGTGGCCGTGTTGGGTGGTTCCGGCGGCCGCTATATGAGGCACGCCATGTTTGCCGGCGCCGATGTGCTGGTCACCGGCGACATTGACTACCATACCGCGCACGATGCGCTCGCGGCAGGGCTTACTTTGATCGACGTTGGGCATAACGTCGAGAAGATCATGAAGCGCGGCGTTGCGGACTATCTCGCCGCGCAGTTAACCAAAACGGATACGCAAGTGCTGGCATCCGAGGTGAACACAGAACCGTTCCAGTTCCTGTAGGATACTCCTGTAGGATTGCCTATGGCAGACGAGGAAACGAACAACAGTTGTATTTCGGAGACATTCCTAGTATACTAGCAAATGCGTCGGAAAGTTTGACAGACAATCGCTGGCTGTGGGTAAGCCACAGCGAGAGGAAAGTCCGGGCTCCATAAGGCAGGGTGCTGGATAACGTCCAGTCAGCGCGAGTTGAAGGATAGGGCCACAGAAATGGACCGCCGATGGCTCATCTTCGGATGAGATCAGGCAAGGGTGGAACCGTGGTGTAAGAGACCACGAGGTTCTATGGTGACATAGATCCTGGTAAACCCCACTTGGAGCAAGACCTAGAGGAACGCTAGCTGTCTTCGAGACAGCAGTCTTCGCCTGAGACGCGTTCGGGTTGGTCGCTTGAGCTGTGCAGCAATGTATGGCCTAGATAGATGATTGTCGCTTCAATGGTGGCAGGGGACAGACGCCCGTTATGACCACCGGAAGTACAGAACCCGGCTTACGGCAAACTTTCCATACTGTCGGTTACCCGCAAGGCTTCGGCTTTGCGGGTATTTCATTATATGCAAGCAAAAAAGGCCACCCTGGGTATCGAATTCATCGAAACCAAAGGGCAGCCTTTTTATTATTTGTGCAGGGCAACTCCCGCATATTTCTTGGAAACAAGGTTCATCTGCCGAAACCAGCGGGAAGGCCAGTCGAAGCCAACATTCGGTTGCTCTTCCGCTTTTTGCACGGCTTTGACAACGTCGATCAGGCCATACCCGAAGTATTTATCATGACCCGGGGTGCCAATATCTTGCGCGGTATCTCTCATGATTTGGTAAACTTCCGTGTTTTTCAAATTAGGATTTGTAGAACGAATTAATGCTGCTAATGCCGTCACATGGGGGCTCGCCATGGAAGTGCCTGACAACGCGGCATATTGATTATTTGGATACGTGCTGGCAATACTTACGCCTGGCGCCGTTACATCGATATAATCACCGTAATTGGAAAAAGGAGCTTTGTTGTTCTCTGAATCGCTGGCTGCGACAGCGAACACTTCCGGATAAGCCGCCGGGTAGCCTGGCCGTTCCGTATTATCATTTCCGCTCGCCGCGATCAAGGCTACGTCCTTGTCGTACGCATATTTAATAGCATCATGCAGAAATCCAGAATCCGCGTAGTTGCCTAGGCTTAAATTCATTACTTTGGCGCCATGATCAGCAGCCCAGATAATGCCTTGAGCCACGGAATAGGTGCTGCCTGCCCCGGTTTGATCCAAGACTTTAACCGGCAGTACTTTGTTATACCAGCTGATTCCAGCTACGCCTAAGTTATTGTTAACGAGTGCTGCGATGACTCCTGTCACGTGAGTTCCGTGTCCAACATCATCCTGCGGTTGATCATCCCCGCTGATCACATTATAGCCAGGCAGAAGCTTGTCTTTTAAATCCGGATGCTGCAAGTCCACACCTGTATCTACAACAGCCACAACGACATCTTTGGTGCCCCGGTTCAACTGCCAACCTTGTTCGGTTTCAATCAGCGGCAAATTCCATTGATACCGGCTGTACAAATTGTCATTAGGCTTGAAGTTAGGGGCAATGCTCGTTGTTTCATCAGGACTAGTTGTGCTGTCAGTGCTATCGGTATAGTCGCTTGAATCTTTTTCATCGGCAGCTTCTTGATCATCATAATAATCATTGGTCAAATACAAGAAATGAGGTTCCACATAAGCAACATCCCATTTTTTAAAATAGGCCATTAACGCTTTAGCTTCCATGCCTTCCGTACGGAAAACATAGGTGTAGCCCAGCTTCTGCATCGAATTGGCTTTGATTTCTGACTTTATTTGAGACAATTGAGCCTCGGTAGGGTCTTTCTTGAACTTAACGACAACTTCGTTTTGATGATAGTGGCTTGTGCCTTGATTATCCTCTGGATGATCTACCACTTTGTCTTTTAAAGTATCGGTATCTACCGACTCGACTTTCCAACGATTTTCGTTTGGATAAGGCTCTAGACGTAAATTTTTCATTTGATGGTCAGTTACATGGTGAAGAATGTCTTGATGAATAACGCCTATGAGGGAAGAGTTACCATCTGTAGATGGCGTCCCCTGGACAAAAAACACCTGCTGCGCGGCCCCGAATTTCGGCGACTGATAATGCTTGCCTGATTCTGTAGCTGCTTTGGCCTCCGCTAAATACTTGCTTGCCTGATCCTTATAGGAGGCAGGAATTTCTCCAACTTTTATTCCTTGATCCAAAGCTTGTTTGTTTTTTGACCAAATCAGAACATCCATTTTTTCATGGTGTGTCTTCATATCCCCAAGCACTTTGGCTGCGGACTCACCTGATTCAATTTGGGAGATCATCTTGGAGTAATCAATGGAGCACTGGGAGCGGCATAAATCATCAGTTAACTTTACATCTTGCTGCAGTAAGGAAAGCTTCTGTTCCGTCTCATACTTCGCGCTGTAAACCTCAGGACCGGGTGTATTCTCGTTATTCGAGTGGTGGGGAAATAGAACGAAACCTAATCCAAGAACTAGACTAATAGAAGATAGATAACGCCACATCGATAGTCCTCCTTCTTAACTCGTTTCTCCGCTTCTGTCAGCAAATGCAGTGTCTTTAATTAGAGTGAGGTTCGAGGGATTCTTTTATGCATGGAATCGGGAGTTTTACATATACCTTTTCAGGTTAATTTATGGTAGGATAGGAATAGCGCAATTAGAGGAGGTCTTCATAAATGGCTGTTTTTAATGTCAAAAATATTTGTGATTCAACACGTACGAAGTTAAAAGAAACAACCGCTAAAATGGAGCTGTTTCTGAATCAACATTCGCTTTCACAACTCAATGTAGAGAATGATCCCGCTATGGATGAATTTTATCGTGGTTATCTCCAAGATACACGTCATCTATTAGTTTTCTGTGAAGTGGCCTATGAGAAATTGGGCGTAAGTTTGAGACGACCAACTTTTAATGTTGATTTTTCGGAAAAAGTATTGTATGAGGTATATCATACTTGCGTGAATACATTTTTCTATCCTAAAAATGAGTGCTATTCCGAGGATGGGCGTTACGCTTATACCGGACAAGATGCTATTCGTTTCCGCAAAAAGCCTTCCCGTGATGTGAGAGATTTAACTATTGAATTGTCCAAAGTATTCGAAGAGCTTCGCGAGGATCTGGCTTATTATGAGACAGATTATATCACGCAGCGCCGTATGCAAGGTGAAAAAGTATAATTGTGATGCAAAATTACAAAAGATATAAGGGATGCGGCTAGCAGCGCATCTCTTTTCTTTTAAAAGGGGACATGGTGCATGCAACGCGAACAGTTAATCAACCATTCGATCTCGATTATTAAAGGCAATCAGCATCCTCGCGGAGGGTACATCGCATCTCCACTTTTCCCGCCTTATGCATACAGTTGGCTGCGAGACGGTACATTTATAGCTCATGCAATGGATCGTACGGGGGAGACAGACAGCTCAGCGCTTTTCCATCGATGGGTTGCCGGAGTGCTTAAGAACAAACGTTCTCGTGTCGATGCGCTTGTACATAAACATAATAACAAAGAGTGGATCGACCGTTCCGAGTTTTTGGGGACACGTTATCATCTGGATGGCCGAGACGATGTTTCGGAATGGGGCCACTTTCAATTGGATGGTTACGGGGCTTGGCTGTGGGGACTTACGGAGCATGTGAAAACAACCGGGAATAAAGAAATGCTGAATGAACTCAGGGAAAGTATTGAGATTACGGTTGATTATTTGATGACGTTCTGGCATTATCCGAACTTCGATTGTTGGGAAGAGTTCCCAGATTATGTGCATCCTGCAACTCTTGCCTGTGTGTATGGCGGTTTGAAGGCACTGGGAGAATTAGAGCAGCGTCCTCAGCTGTTGGAAAAGGCGTCTATGATTAAGAACTTCATCCTCAGCAATTGCGTCTACGAGGACAGATTTGTGAAGTCTGTTCACTGTCTGGATGAAATATGGAAGCCGGCCTTAACGGGTGTAGATGCAAGTCTGCTATGGCTTGCTGTTCCATTTGGCGTATGCGAAGCAGACGATCCTATTATGCGGAAAACGGTGCAAATGATTGAAAGTGAACTGAAACACGAGGGTATTCAGCGCTACGTAGAAGACCGTTACTATGGCGGCGGTGAATGGCTTCTGCTCACGGCTTGGTATGGATGGTATCAGAAAGAGCTCGGGAACCGTGAAGAGGCGCAGCGCTGTCTGGAATGGATCATAAGCAAGGCCGATCACCTTGGGCGTCTTCCCGAACAAGTTCCCGATGAGCTTAGAGAGCCTTCCGCTTATTCAGAGTGGTTGGGCAAATGGGGGGAACCTGCACTGCCGCTCCTTTGGTCTCACGCGATGTTCTTGGTGCTATCTGACAGTCTGGCCTGAGCATAGCTCGCCCTGATAGCGGGCAAATTGTTAGTGGGGTGATGACTATGCCAGATGTCAAATGTTCAGTTGCCAACTGCGAATATTGGACGCAAGGAAACAACTGCAACGCAGGAACTATCATGATTGAAGTAGATCAGCATGCCAACGCCAATTACAATGAAGAATTTGCAGGGGAATCATTCGATACCGATCATCAAGATGCAGCGAGCAAAGCCGCGAACACTTGCTGCCACACCTTTCAAGCAAAGAAGAAGCAGTAATCATGCGCCAGCATGGAGGCAATTTGGATAAAACCACCAAGGAGCGGTTCCAGAAGGAGCAGCTTCGGACTGAAAGTGGTTTGAACAGCAAGGAAGAATATGCAGCCGAGATAACAGCGCCCTCGCGGAGAATTCATTATGCCGAGCCCTATCAAGCGAAACATGCAGAGGTTGAGAAATCGGAAGTTTCCGATGAGGAGATCGATGATTTAGTTGAAGCTGTTACGCGAAATAAAGCGGTAGGATACGTCGCTTTATTCGTCGCATTGGCTTCCCTCTTTGTGTGGCCTGTACTGCTTGGCGTATCGGGCATTATTTTAGGGGTTATCGCATTCCTAATGGGCAACAAGGGAATAGGAACCTGGTCAGTGGTGCTTGGTTTTATAGCTGTTGCTGCCTATTTTTTACTGTTTCCTTTTTACTCTTAGTGTTGGATAAACATGGTGGAAAAGCAAGCCGAGACATCGGCTTGTTTTTCTTTTTCAGAAGGAAAATCGGGTATATTCGTGTTTTAGGGGGATAATTAGCGGGTAAAGACTCATTATGGCATCATTTTAAACCCTATACTCCCGTTTGCTCGTACTATTTGGCTTCAAGAGTCATATTCGCACCTTTGAATGATTACAGTATTATTATATAATGAAAAGTGATAATTCAACTTTAAATTAAAATTAAGGGAGGTGTACCTACTCTCCTTGGTGCCTTTAACCGCGCTTGACAGGGGATAGGTAAGGTATTGGAAGATCCTTTGCCCGAAACGTTAATTAGCTTCTTATTAATGTTTGGACTGGTGTTACTGAATGGTTTTTTTGTCGCAGCTGAATTCGCGATGGTGAAAGTAAGAGGTAGTCGAATTGATTCTCTTGTAGATGAAGGTCGCCGTAATGCGAAATTTGCGCAAGGAATTATGAACAATCTCGATGCGTACTTAGGTGCTTGTCAGCTCGGGATTACACTTACTTCGTTGGGACTTGGTTATGTCGGGGAGCCGACCTTTGCAAAAATTTTGGAACCACTATTCGCTCCGCTGAATTTACCAGATTCGGTGTTCCACACGATTACCTTTATTATTGCCTTTTCATTGATGACTACTTTGCATATTACACTGGGCGAGCAATTCCCCAAAACCTATGCCATTCGTAAAGCTGAACAGATCACGTTGCTTTCCTCGGGACCGATGGTCTTATTTTACAAAATCATGTATCCATTTATTTGGTTGCTAAACGGGATCTCCAATTGGATGCTTCGCCGCGCCGGCATTGAACCGACAACGGAACATGAATCAGCGCATACGGAGGATGAAATTCGCGTCCTCATGAAAGAAAGCCACAAAAATGGACTTATAGATAATACAGAGCTTACGCTTGTTGATAATATATTCGGATTCGCCGAGACAACAGCTAGAGAAATCATGATTCCAAGAACTGAGATGGAATGTTTATATGCAGGACTGTCCTATTCGGAGAATCTAGCGATAGCGATTAAGGAAATGCGTACACGTTATCCGGTATGTGATCCGGACAAAGACAACATTATCGGCTTCGTTCACATCAAGGATTTGCTCAAGCCGGATGCTAACCTGAAAGGCATCAAGAAGATTATCCGTCCGATTACGACGGTACCGGATTCCATTCATATCAGTGACTTGCTGAAAATGATGCAAAAAAGAAAAAGCCAGATGGCCTTGCTTATTGATGAATACGGCGGAACTTCAGGGCTTGTCACACTGGAAGACATCATGGAAGAAATCGTTGGTGAAATCCAGGATGAGTTTGACGAGGAACGTCCAACGATCGAAATCAAAGACGAGAACACGTTTTCCATTGACGGTCTGCTTTTGATTGATGAAGTGAATGATTACTTCGGGCTGGATATCGAGTCCGACGATTATGATACAATTGGCGGCTGGATCTACTCACAGACAGAGATTCCGCCTAGCAAGAATCAACAAGTGACCTATAACGATGAATTCTTGTTCATTGTGGAAGAAACGGATCATTTGCGAATTTCGAGATTAATTGTTAGAAAAATGACGGAACAAGATGAGTTTCTACAACAGAACATCTCTTGAAAAGATCTAGGGACAGTCGAATGACTGTCCTTTTTCTATTTTTCGGGGCCTAGGGAGGAAACGGAAATTTTAGGATAGTCGGGAGGGCACAAAACGTGTACAATAAAAACAACGAATGTTATACGAAACGAGGTCTGACCGATGAACGGCACGAACAGCATTGATCCAAGAGTTCTGAAAGAGCTGCTGCAGCTTCAGGTGATGGGAAGAATTAATTTGTTATCCGGGGATACCGATACATCCAACACGGATGATTCCAGTGATTTCAGCACGCTGCTGAATACGTTAATGGGACAAGCTTCCGGTTCTGGTCTTGACGGTCAATCTAATCTCAATCCGATGACGGCGAATAACATACCTAGTTCCTTGGGCGCTTTGAATAAAGCCTATAGCCCTCTCCAAAGTTGGAGTCGCACGACGTCTACTTCACAGTTTGATGATTTAATTAAAGAGGCCAGCGCGAAATATGGCGTCGATGAATCACTCGTGAAAGCGGTCATTCAGCAGGAATCCGATTTCAATCATCAGGCGGTTTCCCCGGCTGGCGCTAAAGGTCTAATGCAGCTTATGGATGGCACCGGACGCGGCTATGGCGTGACGAATCCGTTTGATCCTAAGCAGAACGTGGATGCGGGCACGCATTTCTTGAGCAATTTGATCCAGAAGTACAATGGGAATGAAGGGGTTGCTCTTGCTGCGTACAATGCGGGTCCAGGCCGTGTGGATCGCTTAGGCATCAAGAATGACCAGGACCTATCAAATAAATTGCACCAATTACCGAAGGAAACGCAAGCTTATGTTTCTCAGGTATTAGGGCATAAGATGAAATTTTCACTGTAGGCGGCAATTTCAAGAAGCTGATTTTCGCATGAATCATGCGGAGATCGGCTTTTTGTGTTCATCGGCATGCTTGAGTTATGAGCGGTTTTAAGTTTTAATGATGGAAGGCATTATTTTAATTGCACATTTGTAGGGCATCGAAAAAGGGGAATCAGCAAGAACATGCTATATTTGGATAACGCGGCAACCACACCGCCATATAACGAAGTCGTCGATACGATCGCAGAAGTTATGAAAATGCACTATGGAAACCCATCATCCATTCATGGATTAGGAGTCCAAGCAGAGAAACTGCTGCAGAGCGCTAAAGAAGTGATAGCGGGAGCTTTAGGCGTGATGCCGGCTAGTATTATCTGCACATCCGGAGGAACGGAGAGTAACAATCTAGCAATCCGAGGTGCTGCCTATCAATATCAGAATCGAGGCAAGCATCTAATCACTACACAAATTGAGCATCCTTCTGTGAAGGAAGTTTTCCTTAGTTTAGAGCGAGAGGGATTTCGCGTCACCTGTTTGCCCGTTAATCAAAACGGTTGTCTGGAAGTAGAGACGCTTCGCGAAGCTCTCTGTGAAGATACCATATTGGTCAGCGTCATGTATGTCAATAACGAAGTCGGCACAATTCAGCCGATTCAGGCAATCGGGCAATTACTTACCAAGTACCCGAAAGTGACGTTTCATGTAGACGCCGTGCAAGGCATCGCAAAACTTCCCTTATCGATGAAGGAATGGGGCATTGATTTATGCAGCGTTTCTGCGCACAAGTTTCGCGGACCCAAAGGGGTGGGCTTTTTGTACCGCAGAGAGGGCGTACAACTGAAGCCGCAGCTCGTTGGCGGGGGCCAAGAAGACGGGCTTCGCTCAGGAACGGAGAACGTTCCGCTCATCGTTGGGATGGCCAAGGCGCTGCGCCTATCCATGCAAAACTTGCCAGCGAAGCTGGAGCATAAATACCGTCTAAGACGTCATCTTGCAGACGGTATTCTAACGATTCCGGAGCTGACCTTAATGGGCTCCGAGCGTCATGAGGAGATGGCTCCGCACATCGTTCATTTTGCTTTTACCGGAATGAAAGCGGAAGTTGTCGTTCATGCGTTAGAGCAAAGACAAATCTATATTTCAACGAAATCAGCTTGTGCTTCAGATGCCACTGATCCCAGTGAAGTTATGCTGGCGTTAGGTTGTACGCATGAGCAAGCGGTCAGCGGGCTAAGAGTGAGTTTTTCCGATGAGCATCAAATAGAGGATATTGACCAATTTTTGCTAGCACTTAGGGAAGTTGTGAACGAACTTTCTCCCATGTTAAGCAAATCAACAGCCAGAAAGGGGCAGCAAAAATGAAACCGGATTGTTTAATCTTGCGTTTTGGTGAATTAACACTGAAAGGCAGGAATCGTAAGCGTTTTGAGAACAGTGTCATCAAGCAAATTCGTAAAGTTTTAGGGGCATTTCCAGATTTGAGGTATATTCCGGAGTACGGGCGCGTATATGTGGAGCTAGGGGGAGCAGCGTATGAAGAAGCTTCGGAGGCCTTGCAGCGCGTATTTGGACTGGCATCGTTCAGCCCGGCCTACCATGCTCCTATGGAGCCAGAGGCCATTAAAGAAGTGGCGCTGCGCATGATGCAAAATTTGCCTAAACCTCCAAGTACCTTTAAGGTGAATGTTCGGAGGGTCAATAAAGCTTTTCCGTTAGACTCCCAGGAAATGAATTATCTCATCGGCGGCTACATTCTTGAAGCAATCCCTGGTTTGCAAGTGGACGTTCGTCAACCAGAAATCGAGCTTCGTGTGGAAATTCGTGAAGATCAAGTGCTTTTGTATGCAGAAGTGATTGAGGGAGCGGGAGGATTCCCGGCAGGCACGAGCGGCAATGCGCTGTTGATGCTTTCCGGAGGGATTGACAGTCCTGTAGCAGGATGGTTGGGGATGCGAAAAGGGCTGACTCTCGAAGCGATACACTTTCACAGTTATCCTTACACAAGTGAACGGGCAAAGGATAAAGTGATAGATCTGGCTCACCAGCTTTCGGGGTATACAGATTCTATCAGGCTGCACCTCGTGCCATTTACGGAAGTGCAGACGTCCATACATCGTGAATATAAGGATAACTTATTAGTCACGCTGATCCGAAGAGCTATGTATCGCATTGCGGAGCAAATTGCCGATCGTGAAGGTCTAAGCGCGCTGGTAACTGGAGAAAGCTTAGGACAGGTGGCCAGTCAAACGCTGCCAAGCTTGAATGTGATCGGACGCGTCGTCACCTTGCCGATTTTGCAGCCGCTGATGATGATGGACAAGCAAGAAATTATTCGAATTGCCGAAAGCATCGGTACATTCCCGATATCCATTTTACCTTATGAAGATTGCTGCTCCTTATTTCTTCCTCCTTCTCCGAGCACCAATCCGAATCTGCAAATGGTTGAGCGAATCGAGAACGGCATGAACTTTTTGCCGGAATTAATCCAGAAAGCCGTGGAACAAACCGAAACAATTGAAATCGTACATGGTCAAATGAAGAAGGTGCCCGATCAGCATTTCTTCTAAATGCTTCTACGGCGCCGAACGGTAGGTGACTTCATCACCACTCTTCACCAGCTCGCCATGTATCCCGGGAGGAAGATAAAGCATGATTGATGCGCTCATTTTGTTTTTACAAATTATGTTGATCAATATTGTGCTCAGCGGCGATAATGCGGTTGTTATTGCGTTGGCGAGCAAAAATCTTCCCGTCGAACAGCGTAAGCTGGCCGTGTGGTGGGGGGCTTTCGGAGCCATAGCGTTGCGGCTTGTGCTGACGTTAGTCGCTGTAAGCCTGCTCGATATTCCCTATATTCAAGCGGGTGGTTCGATCTTATTGTTCTGGATTGCCATCAAATTATTGACCGATGATGACAGTCATGCGAATGTGAAAGAGGCTTCAACGCTGGGCAAAGCGATCTGGACGATTATCGTCGCGGATTTCGTGATGAGTCTTGACAACGTGCTGGCGATTGCAGCCAAAGGCAACGGCAACAATACGGTCATCATACTGGGGATTGGACTTAGTATCCCAATCATTATTTGGGGAAGCACGCTTGTTATGAATTTGCTGCACAAATATCCGGTTCTTGTTCTTTTGGGGGCAGGCATTCTGGGGTATACAGCTGGTGAAATGTTCGTAAAAGACGAGAAAATGATCGATTGGTTCCTTCATGATTACGAATTTCTACATGTCTGGATTCCGATTGTAGCATCCGCGCTTGTTATCGTGATTGGGGTATCCGTGAAATGGTTGAGATTGCTGCAATTAAAAACAAGAAATGAATAGAGAAAAGGAAAACCGCCAAGCTGGTCTTATCCAGCGAAGCGGTTTTATTGTTGTTGGGAGAACCTCGGCGCAGCGGCTCAGTAGGTTACATTCCTTATCGCTGTGGAAGCTGTACGCTGCGCCAAACGTGCCAAAAGCTCCATCCGTATATAAGCAGAAACACAATGATGAGTACGCTTGAGAAGCGGTACATGAGCGCATAGCTGCCGCTTAAGTTGGCCAAGGCGCCAAGAACCATGGCACCAAGTCCTATGCCTAAATCGTTGGCGGAGAAGAAGGTTCCGCTGGCCGCGCCACGCCGATTAGGGGCTGCGCGAGCAATTGTCCATGCCTGCAAGGCAGGCTGGATGGAACCAAAGCCGATCCCATAGCATAGCGCCGCAATCGCCAAGCTGAATTCTGTGCGCGCGTATGAAAGCAGAAGCAGTCCGGTTATCGTGAAAAGTGCTCCAGGCAGCAGCACCCATTCCGGACCTTTTCGATCAAAAAGCACGCCTGTTATAGGCCGTACAATAAGCACCATAGAAGCATTGCACAGAAAAAACCAGCCTACATTTGAAATGCCGGCTTCGAGGCCGAACAAAGTAATGAAAGTCACGATCCCTCCATAACAAATGGCCGTACACAGCAGTAAAACCGAGGGGACCAAAGCCGTACGTTCCCATAAGCGATCAATAAGCTTAGGCTTTTGAACCGACTTTTCGATAGGCACAGGTTTGGCGTAGGAAATAAAAAGTGAACTAAATAAGGAGAGCACAGCCAGCAGGGTAGAAATCAAAAGAACGCGATGGAAACTGTACGTTTGCATGATCCATAATCCGGTAAGCGGAGCAAGCGCCATGGCAAAGGTATTGGATAATCCGTAATATCCCATACCTTCCCCGCGACGTTCAGGCGGAATGATATCAGCGATTACCGTTCCTAAGGACGTCGTAGATATGCCCCAACCAATCCCGTGAACGAACCGCGCGGCAAGGATGAGTGCAATGACAGCCATATACGAATAGCCGGCTATCGTAAGCGCACAGATCGTTAAGCCAACTAGCAACACGTGCTTTCTACCAAGGAGGTCAAGCGCTCTGCCGGCAAATGGACGAGTTAGAAGCGATGAAATTGTAAAAATTCCAATAACGAGTCCGACTTGAAAGTCATTCCCCCCTAACTGCGATATATGTGTAGGGATGGTTGGGATCAGCATTTGAAAACTGAAAAAAAGCAGTAAATTGGACAATGAAGTGACGAGAAAAGCTTTGGTCCAGAGCGGTTTTCGTTTTTTCTGTTCCTTTTCAGATAAAGATTTCATGTGGCCTCCCGTGTTGAACGTATGCCAACCTGCTAGATAGAGGGAAATCAGGCACCACGCCTTTCAGTATGCCCCAAGGAAGGTAAATGAACGCAAAAAAACGGCGTGCCCGCAAATAGGTTGCAGGCTAGCAATTTTGAGCAAGGTACGATAAACTACTTGTTGAATGGTGTCGAAAGAAAGTGACATCGAATTGACAAGTGAAATAGGAGGGAATTGTAATGGCTAGAAATAGCTACTCCATCGGTATCCTGTTAATTGGCCTGGCCGTATTATTGCTTCTTGGGAAATTAGGCGTTATTCACTTTATTTTTTCCTTCTTCTGGCCTCTTGTTTTACTTGCACCTGGATTGCTTTTTCACATTTTGTTCTTTAACCGCACTTGGCCGGCAGGCGTACTCGTCCCTGGAGGTATTTTGACGACGTATGGCTTGATGTTCTTTTTCTGCAATATATTTGGTTGGGGTTCAATGAGCTATCTCTGGCCTGGATTCATACTCGGTGTAGCCATCGGATTATATGAGTTGCATCTGTTCGATCGCGGAAGTGACCGTGGGGTGTGGATAGGCGCACTAGTGCTTGGTATCGTTTCTGCCGTACTTTTCGGAATTACGCTGCTTGTTAAATTAGGGATATATGTAATCGCTTTGATCCTTGTTGCAGCTGGGCTTCTTATGATTTTCCGGAGGAAAAATGTGTGGTAAACCGTATGTGTTTTATGTAAAAGTTTTATATTGCTCGTCAATTATCTTGCATAATGTCGAGAAACTGCGTATAATAAACATAAATGTCAAGCGTCGGCGCTTTTGTCCGACGCTTGTTTTATGAACAGAGACGAAAATTATAGGGTAGAGAGGGTTTGACATTCATGCAAGCAAGAGAAAAGATCCGCAATATTGCAATTATCGCTCACGTTGACCACGGCAAAACAACACTCGTTGATAAATTACTTCAACAATCCGGTACATTCCGTGACAATGAAGCTGTCCAAGAAAGAGCGATGGACTCAAACGATCTCGAAAGAGAACGCGGTATTACCATTCTTGCAAAAAATACAGCGATTAATTATAAAGATTTCCTTATTAATATCGTAGATACACCTGGACACGCCGACTTTGGCGGTGAAGTAGAACGTATCATGAAGATGGTTGACGGCGTTTTGCTCGTTGTTGATGCCTTCGAAGGTACAATGCCGCAAACTAAGTTCGTTCTTCGTAAAGCCCTTGAAAGCAACCTGAAGCCAGTTGTTGTTGTTAACAAGATTGACCGTCCGAACGCTCGTCCAGCTGAAGTTGTGGACGAAGTTCTTGACTTGTTCATTGAGCTTGGTGCTACGGATGAGCAGCTTGATTTCCACGTGGTTTATGCTTCCGCATTGCAAGGTACTTCCAGTCTTGACCCTGATAAACAAGATCAGAACATGGAAGCTATCTATGAAACGATCGTTACACACATTCCTTCTCCAACTGAAGATGTGGATCAACCGCTGCAATTCCTCGTTACACTGATGGATTACAACGAATACCTTGGTCGTATCGGCGTAGGCCGTGTGAACCGCGGTAAAATTCGTCAAGGCCAAACTGTTGCAGTAATGACTCGTGAAGGCGGACAAAAGCAAGCGAGAATCGAGAAGCTATTCGGCTTCAATGGTTTGAAGCGTATTGAGATTGAAGAAGCGGCTGCAGGGGACATCATTGCCATTGCTGGTATCAAAGATATCAACATTGGTGAAACGGTAGCAGATCCAGCGAACCCTGAAGCTTTGCCGGTATTGAAAATCGATGAGCCTACATTACAAATGACATTTGTCGTGAATAACTCACCTTTCGCAGGTCGTGAAGGTAAATGGGTTACTTCCCGTAAAATTCGTGAGCGTCTGTACAAAGAGCTTGAAACAGATGTAAGTTTACGCGTTGAAGATACAGACAGCCCAGATGCTTTCATCGTATCAGGCCGCGGTGAGCTTCACTTGGGTATTTTGATCGAAAACATGCGTCGTGAAGGTTTTGAATTGCAAGTTTCCAAACCGGAAGTTATCATCCGTCAAGTTGAAGGTCAAAAAATGGAGCCGATCGAGCGTTTGATCATCGACGTTCCAGAAGACAGCATGGGTTCCGTTATGGAGAGCTTAGGTTCACGTAAAGCGGAAATGGTTAACATGATCAACAACGGCAGCGGCAACGTACGCCTTGAGTTCCTGATTCCAGCGCGTGGTTTGATCGGTTACAGAACGAACTTCCTAACATTGACTCGTGGTTATGGAATTATGAACCACGCTTTCGACAGCTATGGTCCATACCAAGGAGCTAACGTTGGCGGACGTCATGAAGGCGTACTTGTATCCAGTGAAACAGGCGTTTCCACGCTGTACGGTATTCTTTCCGTAGAAGATCGCGGTATCCTGTTCGTTCACCCGCAAACGGAAGTTTACGAAGGCATGATCGTTGGTGAGCACACACGCGACAACGACATCATCGTGAACATTTGTAAAGAAAAAGCGGTAAACAACATCCGTTCCGCAAACAAAGAAGAAACGGTGAAAATGAAAACTCCTCGCGTATACTCTTTGGAGCAAGCTCTTGAGTATTTGAACGATGATGAGTACTGCGAAATTACGCCAAAATCCGTTCGTATCCGTAAAAAGATCTTGAACAAAAGCGAACGTGAACGTGCTGAGAAACAACGTAAAGTGGCTGAAGCTAACGTCTAGTTCACAAAGTGTTCTTAATAGGGGAAATGTCAGCCTTCCGGCGGCATTTCCCTTTATTTATTTGCGCAATTGAGCGATAATACAATAAGTTGACTTTACTTTTTAAGCGAAATGGAGTGTATGGTATTGACAGCGTTGAATGAATGGTTTGGAAATCACATTTACATCACTTATTTGTTAATCTTCATATTTATGTCCTACGTATATAACAAAGTTTTTCGGACTCGCAAATTACCGGTTCTTAAGACAGCCGTTGTTTACTTGCTCATGGCGATTGGGTCCATCATGTTACTTGGTTTTCAGTTGGTAGGACTACCAATTGTACTTTGCTTGACTGTCGCGATTTCTCTCATGTTTCTAGTTCGGGTACGTTATTTTATCGAAAAAAGAAGCGGGAGCAGCAGCCCGGAATGACCAGATACTGGCTAACTCCAATTGTGAATGATTCGCCCTTAGTTCTTGGGGCAGACCGTATCCATTGTACGCCGCTGAAAGAGTTGGAGTCGCTCCGAGAATTGGCAAATGGGAAGCATCCCAGATTGCTTGCGATGTTTAAGTCCAGTCTGCTCTTAAGTGACGACGAGGAGCTATGCGGCTCAGAACTTGTAGAGCTGGATCTCGAGCAGTTTGAGGCGATCAGCTTTGATGGTAAGCCCTTTCATCTCTCGCATTGTGCTGAAGCCTTTCTTGACCGTTTGCTTACGCGTAAAGAGGCTCTGGAGCTTGTCTCTTGCTTGAAGTGTGATGTAGATTCTGAACATAGCAATTGGATCAATCAATGGCTTCGTTGGTTGGAGTCGGGTTATGATGTCATTTTACTCAGAGAGGATGGGCATTAAGATGAATCTCCAAGATACTTTTTTCAATTGGCTGCAGATGCAGATCGTCAGTGAAGCCAGACCAAACGACGAGGCTGCCAAAGAAACATTGGATTTTTTCGCAATGATACTTCATGAAGATCATGGAGTCAGCCAAATTGAACTCGTTGATGTAACGGATCCAATGAAAATTCACATTTCCTATGAACGTGAAGGAGTCAAGAGCAGACAGAGCTTTGATCGCGAATCCGCTGAGAAGCTATTGGATGATATTAATGCCAATCCTATTTACAATAATCAATAGACAGGAATTTTGGCGACATAACTTTTTTAATCCAACGTACAATAAGGTATATCTGGGTTAAAAAGGAGTGTTCGCATGACCTGAAAATAGATACATAATGGTGGAACGCTTGCCACCAGCTATGCTATACTGTTAGTGTAAGTAGCGTTTTCAACCACCTAGTAGGAGGCGCAAGCGATATGGCTGAACACATCACAGCTTTACCGGAGCAATTAATTGATCGCGCCCCAATGATGACAACAGTTGAATATGAGAAAACTTTTGCGTGCCGAGTATCTGTCAAGCCACCCGGCCAAGTTTTTGATGCGATAAAAAAAGCCTAGATCTGCTGTGTGCAGTCAGGCTTTTTGTTATCTTTCCGCGAATTATGGATTTGGATTCCCGGCCTGGTTCGCGTCATTAGGTCCTGTATTGTCTTGGGGATTGCGTATATCACGCGGCAGTTGCGGCATAGCCCGGCCCATGATATCCGCCATTTGCTCAGCGAACCCGGTAATCGGCCTTCCTGCTCTTACGTTATCCCGAATGTTGCGCAGCCGTTGATCTAGATCAAGATCTGCTGTTACGATGGCATTCACACCATAGGGATCTTTTTTGAGAGCTTCCGCTACCGAATATTTGACGGTGCCCACTCTCGAGCGATCCATATCTTTTCTGAGGTTGATGCCAACGACAGCGGTATTGCCGAATACAACACAATGCGCACTTTCAACTTGCGGGATACTGGTGGCTAGGCTTTCCAATCGTTCCGCAACAGCTTTAGAATCTTTGATCTCCAGCTTTTGTGGAGCAATTTGTTGTACCTTTACCTGTCTTTGATTTGTATCTTGAGAGGGGGCACCGCTTTTCGGCGCTTGACTACAGCCAACCGCGAGGGTCAGTACCAACGATAATACGCACAATAGTCTCACTTGAATCGATCCTTTCCTTGAATCTCGCGTTTAGTTTGTCCTGCACAGCTAGGTTGTATGTATGAAATATAACCAATGATCTGACGCCAAATCTGGGAGGGGACACACCAATGAAAAAAATTTACGTGTTAGATACCAATGTACTGCTTCAGGACCCTAATGCATTATTCGCGTTCGAAGATAATGAAGTAGTCATACCCGCCGTGGTGTTGGAGGAAATCGATTCTAAGAAACGAAATGCGGATGAAATAGGCCGAAATGCGAGACATGTCTCCCGATTACTCGATGGGTTAAGGACTAAAGGTACCTTATCTGACGGCATTAGCCTTGAACGAGGCGGAAGCATTAAAGTGGAGCTTAACCATCGAAGTTTTGCGAAATTGCAGGATACTTTCTCCGAATTAACGAATGATAACCGCATACTTGCCGTGGCGCTCAACTATCATCTGGAAGAGCAGGCGAATGATATTCCGAGACCCGTTATCATCGTTAGTAAAGATACGCTGGTACGGATCAAAGCTGATGTGCTGGGCATTCCTGCACAAGACTATTTAACCGATCGCATCGTAGCTCAAACAGATATGTACACCGGCTGCATCACCTTATATGTTCATCCGTCTGTGATTGACGAATTTTACTCATATCGCTTCTTAACCGTGACATCATTGAATTTGGGTTATATGCTTCACCCGCATGAATTTGTTATCTTACGGGATGAGCTGGGTTCATCGAAATCCGCTCTGCTGAAAGTAACGACAGATGCCAAAAAACTTGAGCCGCTCTTTATGAGTAACGATCCCATCTGGGGAATTGCCGCGCGAAATGCGCAGCAGCGCATGGCTCTTGAGCTTTTGCTCAATGACGATATCCCGCTCGTCACCCTGACTGGGAAAGCGGGAACTGGTAAGACGCTATTAACGCTTGCTGCGGGTCTCATGAAAATTGAAGATGACCGCAAATACAAAAAGCTGCTTATTGCTCGACCAGTTGTTCCTATGGGCAAGGATATTGGTTATCTGCCTGGTGAAAAAGAAGAGAAGCTGCGCCCATGGATGCAGCCGATCTATGATAATCTGGAGTATTTGTTTGATACGAAGAAACCCGGAGATATTGAGAAGGTACTGGCTGGTCTCGGCAGCATTCAAGTCGAAGCGCTCACTTACATTCGTGGGCGTTCCATCCCAGGACAGTTCATCATTATCGATGAGGCGCAAAACTTATCCAAGCATGAGATCAAAACAAT
The DNA here is from genome assembly GCF_009757995.1 of Paenibacillus anseongensis. Taxonomy (NCBI): domain Bacteria; kingdom Bacillati; phylum Bacillota; class Bacilli; order Caryophanales; family Paenibacillaceae; genus Paenibacillus; species Paenibacillus anseongensis. The sequence continues at coordinate 1,087,288 of NZ_WSEM01000016.1, read as the reverse complement.
CGTATCTCGTGTGGGTGAGGGCAGTAAAATCGTTCTGTTAGGCGATCCGGATCAAATTGACCATCCTTATTTGGATGCTTCGAGCAACGGATTAACCTATGTGGTTGAACGATTCAAGCAAGAGGGCATCAGTGGTCATATTACGCTGGAGCGAGGCGAACGTTCGCATCTAGCGCAATTAGCAGCTGATTTACTCTAACACGAATAAACCCCTCCTCCCAGGTAATCTGGGAAAGAGGGGTTTATTTGTGTGTTAAGCGAGCATTTCGATGCGGCATCGATAAGCTTTGGCGATACCTTGCATCAGCTCTTCGAGCTGTCGATCGACAACGTAAATATCACGCCCATGATCCTTGTAAAGGGCAAGGAGATGTTCTTCGATTTGCAGCGAGGCTTGATCGACATCCGCTTCCTTGCTGTCTTCCGTGAATCGGAAGGAGACAACCAGCTTCTCGTATAAGTAGTTGTTCTCACCTTCGCTAGTAAATCCATAATCGCTGAAGAGATCCGTTAATTCAGCATCTGATGGCAGCAAAAGCAATTTCATTTGATCCGTATTAACGCCCAGTCCTGCCATCACCTCGATAACGGCGAATTTCTCGGCCTCCGAGCTGACAATGATCATTTCGTTGTCTTGATCGAAGATATTTGCTTTGCCTGCCAGAGCTTTTTCAATTTGCGTATAGAAATCGACCAGCTTGCCATCAGGTACATCCATTAAAAGTCCAATTTTTGCTTCCATGCTACGTCCTCACTTTATTTAATTATCCATAGCTAGTTTACAGGGATAATTTGAGTTTCACAACTGCGGTGCCGTTTTTCGTTTCTACACTGACGACATCCAGGTAACTGACGATTTTTTTCGGGATGAAGCCAAGTTGGAATTCCTTCGAAAAATCTTCAATTGTCGTATCAGGCAGCTGAAAGCCATTGAATTCAAGCTTATCCACGACAAACCGTACTTCATTCATGTCGGGATTTTCCTTTAACAAGAATCGGCCTTCGATGGTCATCTGAATTTGATCCTTTTGGCCTTTGGCAATAATGGAACCGTCGGTAAATTGAAAATTCAAATTTTGCAGCGACTCATTTTTGCCGTGCAAATAGGCGTTGAAATCCGTATCGCTGATCGTAATGACTGGATTTTTGATGGAAGATAAGTCCATAAATTTACTTTCTTTCGTTACATATTGCGGAAGTTCCCGAAACGCCGCGGACAGATTTTTCAAATACTCGCGGAACAAAGGGATGCCTTCTGATTTCCACTGATCGTTTAAACTCTTTATTTGTTCCTGGATGACCCCGGCTTGAGCGCTGACAGCGAGCTGTTTGTCCAATTCATCTTGGAGTTTCACGAGCCTTTCCCGCTGTTCAAGATAGGTATCTTTCGTCTTTTGCAGGTCGGCACGGGATGTTTCCAGATCTTTTTGTAAGCTTTTCAATTTATTGAACGAATCTGTAAAAGCGGCTAATGCACGGTGATCATTGGATATGATCATTTGTAAATACTCGAACATCCGCAAGGCATCGGCGAAAGAATGAACGGAAAACAGCAGCATCCAGATCGAGTCTCGATCTCCAGTGTAATAAGCCCTCATCACATTGCCCGCGTGTTTGCGTGTGCTGTCAACATGACTGTTTTGCTTCGTGATATCTTGTTCATTTTGCTTGATTTGCAGGACGATTTTGGCGTCTTGTTCATTAAGCCGGCTTACTTCTTTATCGATTTCAAAAATGGTAAGTCCTTTCTGGACGAGTTCCTTGGCTTCGTCGACTGCTGGCTTATTCTCTTCAGCTAATGCAGGATGGAGCGGAAGCGTAAGCTGCATCATCAGCAGGATGGACATCATGATTGATAGGCATTTATATCTCATTGAACGCATTCTCCCCCTATGAACAGATTATCATATTTCTATTAATTGAAGCACAAAAAAATACTTACCTCGGAGGACGAAGTAAGTATTTCCTATAGGTTTCTTATTTCTTGACAGGTGCTATTAGCTTCAGAATTTCATCAAAACTTTTGACATTCTTAGGTACTTCCTTCGTTAAAGCAGTTGCTTGGTTGATCGCGTCGTACGTTTGGTGAATGACGATGTGGTTCTCTTGGGGCTTGCCATCCACGGTCATTTGAAACACAACATCGATGGATTGATCCCGGATAAAACCGCTGTCGTCAATTGAGACGACCATTTTGCTTGGAGCTTTCAGCTGGATGGCACCAGACTGTGATTTCTTTAGCTGTTCCGCTTTGTCGGCCGGTATAAAGCCGTTATTTTGAAGTGTCCCGATAAACTCAGGCAGCTTAGTTTGAAAAACGGTATTAATGTCCTTTTCATTTTTGCTTGTGAGCTCAACACTGATGGACTTGGCCGATGATCCGTCCTTTAACTTGACAGGCTCCTTGGCTTCTTTGTACCATTTTGGATCAATGCCGCTAAATACTAGATTGCCTAATGAAGTGGAGAGCTGAGAAGTATTTTTCAACGTATCCAACGTTAAAGGACTCTTACTGGTTTGGCTCATTTGCTGCAGATCAATTGCATAATACTCGTCTGCCGTCTTATTTAATGCTGGCATATTAAAATACATTTTGCTATCTTTAATGAGAATTGGTATCTCGAAAGGTGACGTAGAGCCCTTAGGGGTAATTTTCAAATCCGTTTGGAATTGGAGCGGTTCTATATTGCTGATTCCTTTCCAATCTATCGTGCTGTCTTTGACTAGAGATAAAAGGCTATTCGTCAAAGGGTTGGATGTTTTCAACAAAGCATCACTGATGGCGAGTGTTGTGCTTCCTTCAAAGGTGTAAGACTTCATTTCCTTTTGTTTATTGAGAGATTGTTCCAAAGCTTCTTTTACTTTTGTGTTGTCTGTACAAGCTGTCAACGATAGCAAGCTGATGGCTGTTACCGCTGTAAGGGTTATCCACTTCTTTGACATGCGTATTTTGTCTCTCCTTCCATGATCCTTATTCATTATAATGGTTTCCTGCTGCTTTGTCTTTAAGTAAAGAAATGGAGGTGGCTTCAATTGGAGCTTAAGCTCGGACATCCGGAATTGGTCTCAATGATCATTCACGCCATACATTCCTCTGAAAACCAGGCGATTTCGTTCCGGAACTATATGGAGCTATGTCTCTATAGCGAACCTAACGGGTATTATCGAAATGAGAGCCTCAAAATCGGGAAAGAAGGCGATTTTTATACCAGTTCTTCCATCGGATCTGTGATGGGCGAAATGATAGCCTCTTTTATTGGAGATGAGCTTCAAAGACGGGAACTTCTCGGTTCGGAACCGCTGCATCTCGTTGAGTGGGGCGGGGGAAACGGTCGCATGGCCCTGCATCTCTTGGATGAATTAAAAAGAAGTGCGCCGTCAGTTTACGAACGCGTAACCTATACAATCATTGAAACTAGCGCTTTTCACCGTGGACTTCAGCGTACCGCTCTGAATATGCACGAGCAGCTTCTTCGGTTTACAAGTGAGCAGGAATGGTTGGACGAGGAACCTCAAGCGAATATGTTTATTTTGGCAAATGAACTGTTGGATGCTTTTCCGGTCCATCGAATCCGATATGTAGACGGAACTTATCAAGAATCTTATGTCACGTGGCAGGAGCGAGATCGGACTTTTAGTGAAATTTGGCTGTCTATTAAGTCCAAGCCTCTATTAGACACCATAGATCGCCTAAAGGTTCATTGGTTAGATGGCCAAATCGGTGAGCTTAATCTTAAAAGCGAAGCTTGGATATCACGAATTTCCAAACGGATGATTAGCGGCAGCTGTCTTATTATTGATTATGGCGACACCGAAGAAGAGTTGTTCGCGGCTCACAGACACTTGGGCACATTGATGTGTTACCGGAAGCATCAAGCGCACGAGAATCCGTGGATCTATCAAGGCGAACAGGATCTAACTTCCCATGTAAACTTTAGTGCAGTGGAAGAGGCTGCTCGACAGAACGGTTTTACCAATTGCCGACTTCTGACGCAGAGAGATTTTCTAGTGGAACGTGGTATTTTGGAAAAATTGCAAAATCATTACGATCCCAATCCCTTTAGTGAAGTTTCTAAGCGCAACAGGTCTATAAGGCAATTGCTGCTTAGTGATCAAATGAGCGAACTGTTCAAGGTGCTAATTGCCGCGAAATGAAAAAAGGTGAACCGATGGACAACCATCGGCTCACCTTTTTGTTTGTTGTTGTCCTTGTACTAGATGGACATTTTGAAAAATGACCAGTACGTAAACCCACTGAAGGAAATAATCATATATCCCCAGAACAACAATATGTAAGTTCGTTCTGACAAGCGCATATAGCCTAGAATGACGAATACAGCTGTTTGGAAAAAGAAAATCAGAGACATAGGTATCATATCGCCTGCTAAACTCATCAATGCGATAACAAGTGTCCAAAAACCTAGAACCCGAAACATGCGATCCATTCTCGTTACATCCCCCTCTCGTACCACGTTGCACTTTAACTACAACACATTATACCTTTTGAACTGAACAGTGTAAACCGTCAAACGGTGACGAAATTGCAAACATTTCATCATATAGATGTAGTATGTCTTTTTATCCGAATCCCATGTATGAGTGTCAAAAAATTTGGCAATACCATTTAGTATCAAATAGATTCTATGAACTCTAGTACGGGCATAGAAATAGTAATAATGGCACGAATCAATTTATACACGGGTACTCACGAATTGATTCTTCTTTATTCATACTGAAAGATGGCCCGCTGAATCATGGGTTCACTTCTTTCAGTTCGTTGCATCTGTACATTATGTTAGGAGGTTTAACCTTATGTCGGCTATAAGACAAGATGCTTGGAGCGATGAAGACGATTTGATTTTAGCGGAAGTGACTTTGCGTCACATTAGAGAGGGAAGTACGCAATTATCTGCGTTTGAAGAAGTTGGGGAGCGAATTGGACGTACGGCGGCAGCATGCGGATTTCGATGGAACAGCTTTGTAAGAAAAAAATACGAGGCGGCCATCCAAATTGCGAAAGCTCAACGCCAAAAAAGGACGCAGCTTAAGAAACATGCGGCTGTATCCATTTCGGGATCATCTTCCATTGGATTACTGGATGCTCCGGAACTGTCAACGGGCAAAACGGAAGCTTTTACAGAAGAAACGTTATCTATTGATGCCGTGATCAGGTTCTTGAGACAATGGAGAAATACGTATCAAGATATGAATCGTCATATTAAAAACTTGGAAAAAGAACTGCAGGACAAAGAAGATGAACTAGATAGACTGGGCAGAGAAAATAATAAGCTCAATAAACAAGTGAACGAAGTTGAAACAGATTATCGGGTTGTCAACGATGATTACAAGGCGCTGATTCAAATTATGGACCGTGCGCGGAAGATGGCCTTTTTGGTGGAGGAAGAGGAAGAAGAGAAGCCGCGTTTCAAAATGGATGCGAACGGCAATTTAGAGAGAGTAGAGTAAACCATTCTGCTGCTCCAGTCGAGAGAAAAGCTTCAGATCAAGGTGAATCCTTGGACTGAGGCTTTTTTGTTGTATAATGATGACGATTGCTATGAGTGGAGGAACTAGAATGCGAATTATGATAATTGGAGCAGGTTCGTTAGGTCTTTTATTTGCTGCCAAGCTGTCCGCTCTGTGTGAGCATTTGACCGTAATTGCACGAACGAAAGAACAAGCTGATCAGCTTGTTCAAGAAGGCATAAAGCTAGGCGGAACGACCGAGCCCCATAGGACAACTCGCGGCGGTTTCATAGAATTTAGTCATTACCAAGAAGACAAGGAGTCTGTGGCTACTGCTACCGCTCCTGTGCACCCATATGATTATATATTTCTCATGGTCAAGCAACCTGCAATTACGAAAGAACTCGTACAATATATAGATTCTCGGCGCTCAGAGATTACGTATCTAGTTAGTTTCCAGAACGGAATCGGACATGAGGCTGATTTGAGTGAAAATGACAGAGGAAATAAGCTGCTGCTTGCTGTGACGACAGAGGGAGCTAGGCGAGAAAGTCCAACTGAAGTCTCTCACACAGGTCATGGCGTAACCTACATAGGTGCGTCTAATTGCACGGATCCTGATCATAAAAAATCTACGCACTTTTTGTTAGTGAACTTGCTGGAAGAGGCAGGATTTCGGGCAGAGATGTCGAAGAACATGGAAGTAAGAATTTGGAGTAAATTGATTATTAATGCCGTGATTAATCCGCTTACAGCTATTTTGCATGTAAAAAATGGGGAGTTATTGGAGTCAACTTGGACAAAGGAATTGATGTTTGACCTTTACCGAGAGGCTTGTTTCCTGGCTGAGGCCAAAGATATCAAGCTGCCTGATGCGTTATGGCAAACCATTATAACTGTTTGTGAGGCTACAAGTAGGAACCATTCATCTATGCTACAGGACATCGAGCAGTCCAGGCCCACAGAAATAGACCGAATAAACGGAAGTTTATTGCAGATGGCTGATGAACTGAACCTCGAACTTCCTACACATCGTACGGTGTACCGATTAGTGAAAGCACTAGAATAAAATAGGTGGTTGAAGATGATGGATGTATTGATGAGTTGGATTTCCACACTTTATGCAGTCCTGGCTGTTGCACCGTTTATTACTTTTGTTTTATTATGGTTTCTAGTGTTTTACTTCCTTCGTGATAAGAAGATGACGACTAGACTGACCATGGATGTCACGACCTTTTTTCTCCTTGGCTCGGTTTCGTTAATGTGGAATCGATTATTTCATACAAATTTTGGGTTCTGGATGATCGCCCTTGTTCTGCTGATTGCTTTTGGCATTATTGGCGGTTATCAAACGCATTTGAAAGGGAAAACAGACTTGCTTAAAGTAAGCAGAGTGGTTTGGAGGCTTAGCTTTTTAGGGCTTTCGATGCTTTACATTTTGCTTTTTTTCGTCCATATTGGCAAAAATTACATTTTTTCGACATGAAACAAAGTCTCTTTTGTTGAAATTGCACGAAAAAAGAGACTTTTCTGCTTTTCTTTGTAATATTTATTTGAGATTTGTAGAAAATAACAATGAAAATCGTGTAGATTTTATTGACCGATGGTTGTATAATTAGAAACCGGAAGACACTAAATTTTTCAATGTTTCTAACATTTATTCTTACTTAGGTAAATTAAGTCTGGACAAAGCGTGGTTATATGTTATAATTCCTTGCGTAGAGTCTAGTAAATTTTTTTACCAGAGATTCATGTAATATATTATGACATGTCTGAAGCGGTTTCACTTGTTTTTGGGTCTGAGGTGTGAGGTTGATGTTAATAAAACTATCAAACGCACCTAACCATAGATATTCTAGACATACATAATTTTAGAGGAGGCGTTTTATGAAAGCGACAAAGTGGGTTACAACAGCAGTAGCATTAACACTTATGGGCAGCGTAGCGATTGGTTGCGCGAAGAATGAGGGAACTCCTTCCGCGTCCCCGTCCGGAGATACGAAAGGTACTGCAGCACCAGCTTCCAACAAACCGCAAGAAATTAAAATTAACTTTAGTGCAGAGCCTCCAATCATGGATAGCTCCAAAGCAACGGCAAATGCTGCTTTTACATTTATCAGCGCATTTAACGAAGGTCTTTATCGTACGGACAAAGACGGTAAAGCTGTTGCTGGACTTGCTAAAGATATGCCGAAAATCTCTGCTGACGGTTTGACGTACACAATCGACATTCGTGACAATGCAAACTGGTCGGATGGTCAACCGGTTAAAGCACAAGATTTCGTTTATTCCTTCAAACGTACATTAGATCCTGCTACAAAAGGGCAATATAGTTTCGTAGTAGCTTGGATTAAAGGTGGAGAAGCTGTTACTAAAGCTAAAACACCTGAAGAAGTTAAAAAAGCTCAAGATGCTCTTGGTGTAAAAGCGATCAGCGACAAACAACTAGAAATCACGCTTGAGAAACCAGTTACTTTCTTTACACAAATGCTTGCGTTCGGAACTTTCTTGCCACAACGTGAAGATTTCGTAACAAAAGCTGGCGATAAATACGGCGCGGAAGCTGATAAAGTTATCGGTGCAGGTCCGTTCATCCTTAGCAAATGGGATCACGGCCAAACGCTTGAACTTGTTAAAAATGAGAAGTACTGGGATGCTGCTAACGTAAAAATTACTAAAGCAACAGTTAACATTGTGAAAGATCCGAATACAGGTCTTAACCTGTATGAAACTGATGCTGCTGATTTGACTGAAATTAACCGTGATCAATTGAAACTTTACGCTGGCAAACCGGACAACCTGCCTAAACCAGAGTTGACTAACACATACTTGATGTACCAAACGAAAAAAGTTCCAGCCTTGGCTAACAAGAAAATTCGTCAAGCATTAGGTATGGCAATTGATCGTCAAGCTTTTGTTGACACTGTTCTTGCGAATGGTTCCGTTCAATCCACAGGTCTAGTACCAGGTGGTACTTCCGACGGTGCAGGCGGCGATTTCCGTAAATCTGCTGGCGAAACACAACCAAAATTCGATGCTGCCAAAGCAAAAGCATTGCTTGCTGAAGGTTTGAAAGAAGCTGGCTTGACAGCTCTTCCAAAAATGAAAGTGAATGCAGATGATACTGAAACTGCTAAAAAATCACTTGAGTTCATCCTTGCACAATGGAAACAAAACCTTGGATACGAAGCAGAAGCGAACCCGGTTCCACACGCACTCCGTATCGAATTGTCGTCCAAACATGACTTCGATATCGCTCTTTCCCTATGGGGCGCAGATTACAACGATCCAATGACATTCTTGGATATGTGGGTAACTGGTGGAGAGTTTGACGAAGGTGATTACAGCAACCCTGAGTATGACAAACTAATTAAAGCAGCTCAAACGGAAATTGACCCTTCCAAACGCGCGAAAAATTTGGTTGATGCTGAGAAAATCCTGATGGATGATCAAGGTGTATCTCCAATTTACTTCCGTACTCGTGCTTACTTGAAAAAGCCAAATATCGATGGTTTGATCCTTCCTTCCTTCGGTCAAGAGTGGGAATTGAAATGGGCTTCTGTTAAGTAATTTTTGAACTATAAGGTTTTGAATCAAAGGAAGGGGCCGTTCGCACCTCGTGGGAGCGGCCTCTTCTAAATTTCTTAGCTGTAAATTATTAAAGGAGGAGCAATATGGTCAAGTTTATTCTTCGCCGTCTCATATATGCGCTTATCACGTTATGGCTGATCTCATCATTTACTTTCGTATTGATGAAAAACTTACCAGGTAATCCACTAGGAGAAGGCGCCGAAAAGATTCCTAAAGCTACAAGAGATATGCTGCTTAAGCAATACGGACTAGATAAGCCGTTATGGGAACAGTATTTGACTTTCTTGAACAATATCATCCATGGCGATCTAGGAGCTTCCTTTCAATTCCCTGCACACAAAGTTACAGATATTATCAAACAAGCGTTCCCGTCTTCATTGGAGCTTGGTTTGATCTCAATCGCTATTGCGATTATTGCTGGTCTTACTTTGGGGATTATTGCGGCGCTTAAGCATAACAAAGCAGGCGATTACACTGCTATGTTTATCGCGATTTTGGGTGTTTCGATCCCATCATTTGTACTAGGTCCTTTGCTTTCGTATTATATTGGTGTTAAATGGGGAATTCTTCCAGCTGGTTTGTGGAAAGGACCAAGCTATCGTGTTTTGCCAGCGATTGCGCTCTCTTTCGGAACCATTGCCATTTTGGCTCGCTTGATGCGTACATCCATGCTAGACGTTCTTAACCAAGATTACATTAAAACGGCTAAATCCAAAGGTTTATCCAATATGACGGTTGTTGTGAAGCATACAATTCGAAATGCGATATTGCCAGTTATCACAATTATCGGCCCAATATTTGTAAACGTTATTACAGGTACTCTTGTCGTTGAACAAATTTTCTCAGTGCCAGGTTTGGGTAAACATTTCGTTTCATCGGTTTACTCCAACGATTACACCATGATTTCTGGATTGACGATTTTCTATTCAGCCATTCTCATTTTGGTTATTTTTATCACAGACATTGTGTATGGTTTTGTAGACCCTAGAATTCGTCTTGGGAAAGGCGGGAAATAATTCATGCAAACTCCGAATAACGCAACAGAGAATAGCTACAAGTTTGCTCCCGTTGCAAAAGAAACATTAACTGGCGAAAGAATCGTAAGACCTTCGCTTAATTATTGGCAGGACGCTTGGAGACGACTTAAGAAAAATAGACTGGCTATGGCTGGCTTAATTATATTGGTTGCTTTAATCGTATTAGCGATTATTGTTCCTTTTGTTTCAAGCTACGATTATCAGACGCAGGATCTTAAAATTAAAAATATTACTCCTAACGCCCAACATTGGTTCGGAACAGATGACTTCGGTCGTGATCTCTGGACACGTGTATGGTGGGGAACTCGTATCTCGTTATTCATCGGGATTGTTGCTGCATTAATTGACTTGGTTATTGGTGTTATTTATGGTGGTATTTCTGCTTATTACGGCGGAAAAGTGGATGAAGTGATGCAGCGTGCGATTGAAATCGTTTATGCGATTCCTTTCTTGTTGATCGCCATCCTGCTCATCATGGTTATTGGATCAGGTGTTTCTTCTATTATTTTGGCAATGGCAATAACGGGTTGGGTTCCTATGGCTCGTTTGGTACGTGGTCAAATGTTGACGCTCAAAGAACAAGAATTCGTACTTGCTTCTCGCACACTTGGCGCATCGCCAATGAGAATCATTTTGCGCAGCTTAATTCCGAATGCGCTTGGGATCATCATCGTACAAATTACATTCGTTGTTCCATCAGCGATTTTTACTGAAGCATTCTTAAGCTTTATCGGTCTTGGCGTAAAGCCGCCGCTGGCATCGCTGGGTAACTTGTTGTCTGACGGCGCCAACTATATTCGGTTATATCCGCATCGCCTCATTTTCCCGACAATCATTTTCAGCTTAATTTTGTTAAGCTTCAATTTGCTCGGCGATGGGCTTCGTGATGCGCTGGATCCAAAAATGCGCAAGTAAGAAGGGGTGAATAATGATGAGCACCAAAGACAATTTGCTTGAAGTGAAAGATTTGCGAGTTTCTTTCCGTACGTATGCGGGGGAAGTTCAAGCTGTTCGCGGCGTATCTTTTTCTTTGAAAAAAGGTGAAGTGTTGGCGATTGTAGGTGAATCCGGTTGCGGTAAATCCGTTACGGCACAAACGCTCATGCGTTTAATTCCTACTCCGCCTAGTTATATAAAAAGCGGCTCTATCATGTTTGACGGAAAAACGGATATTACCAAACTTTCCAACAAACAAATGGAAAAAATTCGCGGATCCGAAATCGGTATGATTTTCCAGGATCCGATGACCTCCCTGAATCCGACGATGAAAATCGGCGATCAAATTACAGAAGGTCTTATCAAGCATGAAGGATTAAGCAAGAAGGCGGCAACCGAAAAAGCGATTGAAATTCTAAAGCTTGTCGGAATCAACTCGCCGGAAGGCCGTATCCATCAATATCCGCATGAGCTTTCTGGTGGTATGCGTCAACGTGTTATGATCGCGATTGCGCTAGCTTGTTCCCCTAAGCTTCTAATTGCGGATGAGCCAACAACGGCTCTGGATGTTACGATTCAAGCTCAAATCATCGATTTGATGAAAACCATTTCCGTGAAGACGGACTCATCTATTATTTTAATTACGCATGACCTTGGTGTTGTAGCTGATATGGCGCAGCGCGTTGTGGTTATGTATGCAGGTAAAATTATCGAGCAAGGAACTGTAGACGAGATTTTCTACAATCCGCAGCATCCGTATACATGGGGTTTGCTTCGTTCTGTACCGCGCTTGGATACAAATGCGAACGAAGAACTTGTACCGATTCCTGGTACACCACCAGATTTATTTGCACCTCCAAAAGGTTGTGCATTTGCAGCTAGATGTCCATATGCAATGAATCATTGCTTGGAAGTAGATCCGGAACACACTACGCTATCCGAGACGCATAGTTCTGCTTGCTGGCTGTTGCATCCTGATGCGCCGAAAGTTGAACGTCCTGTTGGAGTGGGAGGTCATCAACATGTCTAATGCCAATAAACCAATTCTGCAAATTCGCAATATGAAGAAGCATTTTAATCTTGGCAACGGGAAAGTGTTGAAAGCCGTTGACAATTTTTCCATCGAAATCAACCGCGGTGAAACCTTCGGTCTCGTAGGGGAATCCGGATGTGGTAAATCCACGGCTGGTAGAACGATTATTAAGCTTTATGATGCGACAGAAGGCGAAGTTATTTTCGACGGCGAAGATGTTCATAAGCTGAAAGGCAAAAAGCTGAAAGAATTTAACCGGAATATGCAAATGGTATTCCAAGATCCTTACGCATCCTTGAATCCACGTATGACGGTTGGGAATATCATTGCAGAAGGTATTGATATTCATGGATTGTACAGCGGAGCGAAACGCAAAGAACGCGTTATGGAGCTGCTTCGCGCAGTTGGTCTGAATGATGAGCATGCGAACCGTTTCCCGCATGAGTTCTCCGGTGGTCAACGTCAACGTATCGGGATTGCCCGCGCGCTTGCGATCGAGCCGAAATTCATTATTGCCGATGAGCCGATCTCAGCATTGGACGTTTCCGTACAAGCTCAAGTTGTCAACTTGTTTAAGAGATTACAGAAGGAAATGGGCCTGACTTACTTGTTTATCGCGCATGATTTGGCGATGGTGAAGCACATTTCTGACCGTATCGGTGTTATGTATCTTGGCAACTTGGTTGAAGTTACAACATCCGATGATCTTTACGCGAAACCGTTGCACCCGTATACGCAATCGCTGCTATCAGCGATTCCGATTCCAGATCCGGAAATCGAACGTACACGCGAACGTATCATTCTTCAAGGCGACGTACCAAGCCCGCTCAACCCGCCTAGCGGTTGTCCGTTCCGTACGCGCTGTCCGCAAGCGATGCCGCAATGCGCGGAATCCATGCCGCCAAGCAAAGAAGTGGAACCAAATCATTTCGTAGCTTGTCATTTGTACTAAGCACTCATTTGCCGTCCCGAAAGGGGCGGCTTTTTGGCATTGATGCATTCAATTGTAATGATTTGAAATACAGTTTTGACGATTGAATCTCTACCGTGTACAATCAAAGGATAGTCGATTTATTTGGTATGAAGAGGGGACACTAGTCGCATATGCAAATGGAAACTTTTCATTGGAAAAAGAGTCAGAAGCTAGCTGAAGATTATATTCAACAGTCAGCAGAAGCTTCACCATTATTTCCATATTATTTTGGAAATCAAGAAGATTGGCAGTCTCGCGTTAAGTGGCTGGACGAAGGGCATTCCGCACGCAAGGCGGATCGCGGGCGCCTGGTGGAAGTGCTGAAAGCATACAATGAGCGAATTGGTAATACCGGGGCTGCCTTGGATCAGATTACCGCGCTAGCCAGCCAAGAGGCACTCGCCGTTGTTGGAGGACAGCAAGCAGGGCTGTTTGGCGGTTCACTGCTTGTTTTGTACAAAGCCATCACGATTATTCAACTCGCTCGTGAGTGGAGCTCCAAATTAAATCGTCCGGTCGTACCTGTTTTTTGGATCGCTGGCGAAGACCATGATTTTGATGAAGTAAATCATATGTACGTCCTGTCTAGTACGCAGCAGATTGACAAAATGAAGGTGGATCACCCAACAGGGCACCGCACGTCAGTCAGCAAGCTTCCACTGGAGCCTGAAGCGTGGAAGGACGCCTTGGCGGCCTTGGATCAGTCTTTGATGGATACAGAGTTCAAAGCTTCCTTGATGGCGAAATTAGAAAGCACGACGGAAGGCAGCGCTACGTTATCCGATGCTTTTGCCCGTTGGATGGCTGTTCTGTTTGGCGAATACGGACTTGTTCTGATTGATTCCGATGAACCCGCGCTTCGAGCGATAGAAACAGAGATGTTCGAGCAGCTTGTTTTGCAAAATGAAGCCTTCGCTGCATCTCTAATGAAGAGTCAAGACGAGGTGCAGCAGGCAGGTTACAGCAGTCAAGCGGAAATTGCAGAGGATGGGGCTAACCTTTTCGTTTACGCTGGAGGACATCGTTTGCTTCTGCATCGAGAGGGTGAGTATTTTACAGATAAGAAAAAGGAGTATCGCTTTACGAAAGAGCAGTTGCATGATCTGGCGGTAACGAGCCCCGAGCAGTTGAGCAACAACGTTATGTCCAGACCGCTGATGCAGGAGTTTCTGTTCCCTGTGTTGGCCAGCGTATTAGGGGCCGGTGAGATTGCCTACTGGGCGCTCACGAAGCAAGGGTTTGAACAGTTTGGGATGAAAATGCCGATTGTTGTGCCGCGCTTGGAGTTTACTTTAATTGAAGGCACCGTTCAGAAGCAGATGCACAAATATGATTTTACGTTTGAGGATGTTCTGCATCGCTTTGAGCAAAAGAAACAGGATTGGCTGGATGCGCAAGATACAATGCGGCTAGGCGAGCGTTTTGATAAGGTGAAAACCGATTTCGAGACCAGCTATGGGCCTCTTGTAGAATCACTGGCCGTAATTAATCCAGGCATTAAAAAGCTCGGAGATACGAACTTGACGAAGATTTTAGAACAAATAGAATTCCTGCAAAATAAAGCTTCGGATGCGTACAAAACACAGTTTGATGCGACGTTAAGACAGCTTGAGCGCATTCGACTAACCATAATACCGTTAGCAAAGCCGCAAGAAAGAGTGTATAATGGGTGTGTTTATATGAATCGATATGGGAATGATTGGCTGCGTGCGCTTGTCGAGACGCCGATTCCTGTGGACGGTTTGCACCGTGTTTATTATTTGTAGGAGGAAGTATACATGACAACTGTTGAAAAAAGTATTGTTACGGATATGTCGCTGGCACCTGAAGGCCATTTGAAAATTGATTGGGTTCATGCGCATATGCCTGTTTTGAACCGAATTCGTGAGCAATTTGAAAAAGAGCAGCCTTTTAAAGGGTTGAAAGTAACCATCTCTTTGCACTTGGAAGCCAAAACAGCTTACTTGGCTAAAGTGGTAAAAGCAGGCGGAGCGGAAGTTACGATTACAGGCAGTAATCCTCTTTCTACACAAGATGACGTATGTGCTGCACTTGTTGAGGACGGCATTACGGTATTCGCGAAATACAACCCTAGCCCGGAAGAGTACAAGGAATTATTGATTAAGGCGCTTGAAACGAAGCCTGACCTGATCATTGACGACGGAGGGGATCTGGTATCCATTCTTCACTCCGAGCGTAAAGACCTTGCTGCTCAAGTTCGCGGCGGTGCGGAGGAAACAACAACCGGCATTCTTCGTTTGAAAGCGATGGAAAAGGAAGGGAAACTGGAATTCCCGATGGTTGCTGTGAATGATGCTTTCTGTAAATACTTGTTTGACAACCGCTATGGTACAGGTCAATCCGTTTGGGACGGCATTAACCGTACAACGAACTTGGTTGTTGCAGGTAAAACAGTTGTTGTTGTCGGCTACGGCTGGTGCGGTAAAGGTGTTGCGATGCGGGCCAAAGGCCTTGGCGCTAATGTGATCGTAACAGAGATTGACGCTATCAAAGGCGTTGAAGCTTACATGGACGGTTTTGCGGTAATGCCGATGATTGAAGCGGCGAAATTAGGTGATTTCTTCGTGACGGTAACGGGCAACAAGGATGTTATCCGCGGCGAACACTATAAAGTGATGAAGGATGGCGCTATTCTTTCGAATGCAGGCCATTTCGACGTAGAAGTCAACAAACCTGAGCTTGAAGCACAATCCGTATCCAAACGTACGGTTCGTCGCAATATTGAAGAATATCAACTGACTGATGGCCGTAAAATCTATGTATTGGCTGAAGGTCGCCTTGTGAACCTGGCGGCAGGTGACGGACACCCTGCTGAAATCATGGATATGACGTTTGCGCTGCAAGCGATGTCTCTCAAATATGTGAATGACGAGTATAATAAATTAGGAAAAACAGTTGTCAACGTGCCTTATGTACTGGATGAGCAAGTGGCCAGATTCAAATTGGAGTCGTTAGGCACTAGCATTGATTCTTTAAGCGATGAGCAAAAGTTGTACCTTGACAGTTGGGCAGAGCATTAAGAACTTGAGAACCTTTTGGACCGCTTTTAAGTGGTCTGAGAGGTTTTTTTATTTGTAAAAATTTTGCAACATTTTTTGTTTGTTACCCGTTTATAGGGTGTATAACCTATATTTGGTAGCGAGGAGATGGCAAGATGGGGGTCAAGAAGTGGGGTCAAAAGGTTTCGTTGCTGCTTGCTGTGTGTATGCTGATTAGCAGCCTAGTGGCTGGATGCAGTTCATCCAAAAATGATGCCGCATCGTCTTCAGAGCAAAAAATGAGTTCAAGCAGTGGGGCAATGGCGAAAGAAGAACTACGTGCCGAGAGTCAAAAGGCCGCGACTCCTGCCGCTCAGACGCAGGCGGCGAGTGACCTCAAAGCGGCAGAGTCAGGGACGGCTCAAACGCCGGCCGATGGCAAAGATGCGACGATGACTGTCATGCCGGCATTGGGCAGCGATGAAGCGGCGGGATTTAATCGTAAGCTGATTTACCGGGCTAATTTGGTTATGCCCGTTGATGACTACGGGAAGGCTCAAACAGCGCTTAGAGACCTTGTGACTTTGAGTGGAGCTTACATCCTGCAGTTCTCGGAGAATGCTAATACAGGAGAGAGAGGCGGCACGTATACCATCAAAGTAGCGGCCAATGGCTTTGTTTCTTTGTTGGATGGCTTGGAGAAGCTTAGTCCGTCTCTGCAAAGGAATGTGCAAGGGCAGGATGTAACGGAAGAATACGTTGATCTCAGCTCGCGTTTGAAAGCCAAACAGCTGGTTGAAACGAGATTGCTCGGATTTATGGAAAAAGCTTCAAAGACGGATGATTTGCTGGCCTTCTCAAATGAGCTCTCGAAAGTGCAAGAGGCGATCGAGCAGATCAAAGGTCGAATGAGGTATTTGGATCAAAATGTTGCTTATTCCACGATTGAAATTCGGATGTATCAACAAACGGATAAGAAGCCGTTTCTTTCGGATCCAAGCAAACTTAGTTTAAACGACCGTATCCAGAAAGCATGGAACTCTAGCCTAAATGTACTAGTAGCTGTGCTGCAAGGGATCCTTGTTTTCCTGGCGGCTGCGTTCCCAATCCTCGTAATTGCACTGTTGATCGGTATTCCGATTTGGGTATACAGGCGCAAAAGAAACAAGCAATTGGCCGCGATGCGAAATCAGCTCAAAGAGCAAAATGCTTCTTTAAACTCACTTGAAGATGAGAAACAAGGAACAATAGACGCAGAATAGACCCAAAAATGAAAATTTTTTCACAAATCCTGCTCAAAAAGCAGGATTTGTTGCGTTATTGGCGAATTAACATTAAAAAGTGGTGAAAAGTGGTACGAAGTGGAGGGAAAGGGGGACGCCATGCTATGTTCATGGGGGAATATCAACATAGCATAGACGAAAAAGGCCGAATGATTATCCCGGCCAAGTTTCGTGAAGCCCTTGGCGAATCCTTCGTTATCACTCGCGGTCTAGATCAGTGTTTGTTCGTGTACCCTCGTTCCGAGTGGACCATTCTCGAACAAAAACTGAAGGCATTGCCACTGATGAAATCAGATGCACGTGCATTCACCCGCTTTTTCTTCTCAGGCGCAACCGAATGCGACCTTGATAAACAAGGTCGGGCGAATATTCCAGGCAATCTCGTTGACCACGCGAAGCTTGAAAAAGATTGTGTCGTTATCGGTGTTTCCAACCGAGTAGAGATTTGGAGTAAGCAAATTTGGGAAAGCTATGCCAATGAATCGGAACAGTCGTTCAATGAAATAGCGGAGAAACTCGTCGACTTTAATTTTGATTTATAGATGCTTGAAATTTAGGAGGACACCAAGTTGTTTCATCATGTGACGGTACTAAAAGAAGAATCAGTTGAAGGTTTACATATAAAGCCTGATGGCGTATACGTGGATTGTACGATGGGAGGTGCGGGGCATAGTTCCCTCATAGCTTCTAAATTAGGTCCTAATGGGTTACTGATTGCCCTTGACCAGGACGATGTTGCTCTGGCTAATGCTCAAACCGTACTAGCTCCATACCTGGATCGCGTGAAAATCGTGAAAAGCAACTTCAGAGACTTGGAGCAGGTGCTCATGAATGAGCCAAGAGCACTACGGGATGGAAAACCGCAGGTTGATGGGATTCTCTTCGATCTTGGCGTATCGTCCCCGCAGCTGGATGATGGCGAGAGAGGCTTCTCCTATCATCAAGATGCAGAGCTTGATATGAGAATGGATCGTACGACGGAATTAACCGCCAAAACGATCGTCAATGAATGGGCTCCTGAGCGAATTGCGAAGATTTTGTTTGAATACGGGGAAGAGAAATTTTCACGGCGTATTGCAGGCGTCATAGCCGAAGCTCGTACCAAAGGGCCGATTGAAACCACAGGTGAGCTTGTTGAGCTGATTAAGGAAGGAATTCCTGCAGCCGCAAGAAGAACAGGTGGACATCCGGCTAAGCGAAGTTTTCAAGCGCTGCGTATAGCGGTTAACGATGAGTTGGGCGCTTTTGAAGAAGCGTTGGAGCAATCTGTGAGATGTTTGGCTCCGGAGGGCAGAGTAGCGGTGATCACGTTCCATTCTTTGGAGGATCGCATCTGCAAGCAATTTTTCGTCAAAAATGTGGAGAAGTGTACGTGCCCGCCGGCGTTTCCGATGTGTGTTTGCGATAAATCTGGTGATCTTAAATTAGTAACACGCAAACCGATCATACCTAGTGAGCATGAACTTGAGGTGAACCAAAGAGCAAGATCCGCCAAATTACGTATTGCCGAAAAGCTTTGACACAAAAGGAGGAAGTTGATATGCCATCTTACATCCAGGGGAATTTAGCTCTTGACCGGAAAAGGACTGTTCCAGCAGCTAAGGTTAAGATTAAAGAGACAACGAAAGTTGTTTACCGCAATAAATCGCTACCGACCCAAGAAAAAATGCTGTATCTGTTCACGGTTCTCCTCTGTGTCCTTGTTGCAGGTGTGATCATTTGGCGATACGCGTCCATCTATCAAATGAATGCAAGCATATTGAAAATGCAAGGAGAAATTCGCGAGATTCAAGCCCAGAACAGCGCTTTGAAGCAGGAAGTAGAGAAACTGCAAAGTCCTGATCGTCTCAAAGAGGAAGCTGTCCGCCTCGGGTTTAATTTAGATGATGACAAAAAGGTAAGTTTAGTGACTCCGGCCAAACCGAAAACTACCACGAGCAGTAGTAAAAATACTAAAGCTGCTTCTAAACCGTAACGGGCAGGTATCGATATGACAAAAAAAATTAAGCTGCGTTCTTTACTCATTGGAGGGTTCTTCACCCTTCTTTTTGTTGTCCTTATTGCTAAAGTCTATTGGATCCAAGTGGTAGATGCTTCTTGGTTGCTAGAACAAGCGGAAGAAAAGTGGGAGACGGACAAAATTATCGCGCCTGTTCGCGGGACTATTCTTGATCGGAATAATAAAGTGCTCGCTGAAGAAGGAACCGCCTACACCGTTACGCTGAATCCCAAAATGATAGATAGCCTGCATGCGGCGGATGATATCGCCAGAGGGTTGGCGGATATTTTGAAAGAATCCGATGTGACTAAAGCAACGCTTGAAAACAAGATTCGCGAGCTTGCCACAAGGAAGAAGCCGGACGGCAGTGATTTTGCGGTCAATGTCGAAATTCGCAACGAAGGTTGGAAAATTGACAAGGAGAAAGCGGATCAAGTTCGTGACTTCATTACAACCATGCAAACGCGATTGAATAAATCGGCGAAAACGAACATTGGAATCGGGATCATTGAAGAAAAGAAACGGTATTATCCAGGGGAAACGTTAGCTGCGCATATTCTTGGATATACGAACAAAGAAGGTAAAGCTTCACTTGGCTTAGAGTTGAAGCTGGACGACACGCTGAAAGGCGTTCCTGGCATGCTGAGCTATGAAAAAGACGGCAAAGGCGTGGAACTGCCGGATGCCAAAGTTGATTTTAAACCGGCGGAAGACGGCAATAATGTGCGGCTCACCATTGATAAGAACATTCAGTTCTATTTGGAAAGCGCGCTGGCCAAAGTAAACGATAAATGGCATCCCAAAAGCTTGACGGCTATTGCAGTCGATCCGCAAACGATGGAAATTTTGGGTATGGCGAATACACCGACCTTTAATCCGAATACGTACTGGAATATTAAAGATCAAAGTGATTTTAAAAATAATGCGGTTGCTTCCCGATATGAGCCTGGCTCGACGTTCAAGATTGTCACTTTAGCAGGTACGGTCGAAGAGGGGTTGTTCAATCCCAATGAGATGTACCAGTCAGGTATGATTCGTGTGCAGGATAGGGAGCTGCATGACCACAACCGTGTGGGTTGGGGCAAAATTTCTTATCTGGATGGTCTTAAGCGTTCAAGTAACGTAGCTTTCGTCAAATTAGGAATTGAGAAGCTCACGCAACCTAAACTCAAGAGTTACATAGAGAAGTTTGGATTTAATGAAAAAACAAATATCGATATGCCTAATGAAGTATCCGGACTCATCGACATGAAATATCCATCGGAGTATGCAACTGCAACATATGGACAAGGGAAAGTCGTTGTTACGGCCATTCAGCAAACGGCCGCTTATGCAGCAATGGCGAACGGTGGTAAATTAATGTGGCCGCACATTGTGAAGGACATCTTAGATCCCAAAACAGGGAAAACCATTCAATCCTTCGCGCCGCAAGTCGTGCGACAAGTCGTGAGCGAGAAGACGGCAGCTACGGTTAGCGGCTACTTGGAACAAGTCGTCTCCGACCAAGATATCGGAACAGGGAAGTTGGCCTACATGGAAGGCTACCGCGTAGCCGGCAAAACAGGTACGGCAAACTTGGTACTTCCTGGAGAAAAAACGTATTCAACCGATACCTGGGTTATCTCTTTTATTGGTTATGCACCTGTTGAAAATCCCAAAATTCTCGTCACGTTGATCGCAGATCAGCCTGATCTTGGCGGTAATTACCATTTGGGCGGACAAGTTCTAGCACCGGCTTTTAAAGATATTGTTGGGGAATCCCTGCAATATATGGGGGTTAAATCAAGCAAGCAGACACAAATGGTTGCCAAAGAAGCGAACAAATTAAAAGTGCCTAATTTCATGGAAATGACATCCGCGAATGCGAAAGCAGCGGCGAAGGATAGCAATTTGGCATTGGAAGTTTTCGGCAAGGGAGATCAAGTTGTCGATCAATTCCCCAAACCGGGAACTGAAATCTTATCCACGCAACGAATATATGTGGCCATGCAGAACGTTAGTGAAATGCCCCTGCCAAACCTAGTGGGTCGATCCTTGCGCGATGCCGTAGAAGCTTGCTCCTTCTTCAAAGTGGACTGCCAAACTTCTGGCGAGGGTTATGTCTCGGAGCAAACGAGTGCAGGTGAGGGGGAAGGGCGCAGCGCAACACTGACGCTGAAACCATTAAGCGATAAACCGGCGGTAGCAAGTACAAAGTAGCCTGAAAGTGGTAGGCTTGTTCTAACCCCTGTTTGTCCCGAATAGTCATGTTAGGAATGAGACTGACTTATTTGGGAAGGGAGATTGAACGTTCATGCGTGCTTCTAACGTTACTGTTCGCCGCAGATTGTTTACTGCGCTCATCATTGGCACGATTATTTTCACTGCCCTTATTCTCCGTTTGGCCTACGTCCAGCTATGGATTGGACAAGACTTGGCGAATAAAGCGGAGGATAGCTGGAGAAGACAGATTGAGTTTGCGCCGAAACGAGGAGAAATTCAGGATCGCAACGGGATCACTTTGACTTATAGCATGAGCACGCCGACGATCGTGGCGATACCGGTTCAAATTCAAGATCCTCAGAGCACGGCAGCCAAACTGGCGGAAGTGCTCCAAGGAAATGCGGATGATATCTATAAACAAATTACGAAAAAAACGTCCCAAGTCGACATCAAGCCGTCCGGTCGGAAAATAACGATTGAGAAAGCGCAGGAAGTTCGCAATCTGCACCTTCCCGGGGTCGTAGTCGCCGAAGATAATAAACGATACTATCCGTTTGGCAGCTTGGCAGCACACATCCTGGGCTTTGCCGGCATAGATAAAGGTCTTACAGGGATTGAAGCAAAATACGACAAGGAATTGACGGGCATCCCCGGCAACATTTCGTATATGACAGATGCAGCAGGCAGGCCTCTGGCAGGGACGACGGATAAGTATACAAGCCCGAAAGACGGGCTTAACGTAAAACTGACCATCGATAACCATTTGCAGTCCGTGATGGAAAGAGAATTGGACCAAGCGATGGTTCAGTATCAAGCGCAAAATGTCGTCGCCATTATGATGGATCCGAATAATGGTGAAATATTGGCCATGGGCAGCAGACCGACGTATGAGCCGGGCAATTACAAGAATTTTCCGGCAGAAACGTATAACAGAAACTTGCCGATTTGGAAAACGTACGAGCCAGGTTCGACGTTTAAAATCATTACGCTTGCAGCAGCTTTGGAAGAAAAGAAAGTGGATCTCAAGAATGAACCTTTCTATGATCCTGGTTTTATTGAAGTTGGAGGAGCTAGACTGCGCTGTTGGAAACGTGGCGGCCATGGCAGTGAAACGATGCTCCAGGTAGTTCAAAACTCTTGCAACCCGGGCTTTGTCGTCATGGGGCAGCGGCTCGGCAAAGAGAAGTTGTTTGACTATATTTCCAAATTTGGTTTTGGGAAAAAGACTGGCATCGACCTCGGAGGCGAAGAGAACGGGATTATGTTCAAACCTTCCCAGGTAGGGCCCGTGGAACTTGCAACGACCGCTTTCGGCCAAGGGGTTTCCGTAACGCCGATTCAACAAATTACGGCTGTATCTGCGGCAATCAATGGCGGGAAGCTATTTAAGCCTTATGTGGCCAAATCGTTCTCGAACCCGGATACGGGTGAAGTCGTTGATGTTGTAGAGCCGGAGCTTGTGCGCAATGTTATTTCCGAGGGAACTTCGAAACAGGTCCGAGAAGCGCTCGAAAGCGTAGTAGCGCTAGGTACAGGGCGCAATGCCTTCATCGACGGCTACCGGGTCGGAGGGAAAACGGGAACCGCGCAAAAAGTTATCAACGGCCGTTACTCACCCGATGAGCATATCGTGTCCTTTATCGGTTTTGCCCCGGCGGATAATCCGAAAATTGTTATTTATGCGGCTGTGGATGACCCCAAAGGCATTCAATTTGGCGGCTTGATCGCAGCGCCTTTAGTGAAGAACATGATGGCTGACGCTTTGCGCTATATGAAGGTTGAGCCGAATAAGCAGCAGCTCGATAAAGAGTACCGATATGGGGAAACACCGGTTGTTGAGGTGCCGGACTTGGTTGGAGCGTCAGTTGATGATATATTAGAAGATCTGAACATGAATTTTAAGCTGGCGAAGTCCGGCAATGGCAAATATGTGATCAGCCAAGCGCCGAAAGCAGGCACTCGGGTCGATCAAGGTTCAACGATTCGTATTTTTTTATCGAACAATGAGCCACCGCAATAAAGGGTTAGCTTCCGATTCAAAAAAAAGATTTGCAAGTAAGACATGTTTAGCTTTTCCATATGCATAAAATTGTCCATAATAGATAGGAAAAATGTTAAGGAGAGGGTTGCTCATGAAACTGCAGGAGCTTGCTTCCGCACTGCTCATTACCCACATACATGGAAATGCGGATACGGAGATTACGGGGATTGAAGCAGACTCTCGTAAAATTAAACCAGGCGATTTGTTTTTATGCATCCCAGGACTGACGGTTGACGGCCATGATTACGCCCCAAAAGCGATTGCGCTTGGGGCTTCTGCGCTTGTTACCGAAAGAGTGCTGGATTTGCCGGTTCCACAGCTGGTGGTGAAAGATGCGAGATACGCGATGGCCGCATTGTCTGCTCATTTCTACGGGTATCCGAGTAAGGAATTAAAGTTAATCGGAATTACAGGGACCAATGGCAAAACAACTTCAACCTACTTGCTGGAAAAAATATTACGCGATCAAGGCTTTACCACAGGGCTGATGGGCACGATTCAAATGAAAATCGGTGATACGTACACCGAGATGGAGCGAACAACGCAAGAATCCGTTGATCTGCAGCGCAGTTTCCGCAGCATGTGCGAGGCAGGAACAGATTACTGCATAATGGAAGTTTCAAGTCATGCTTTGGAGATGGGCCGTGTGAAGGGGATTCACTTCCGTTCCGGCATTTTTACGAACCTGTCCCAGGATCATTTGGATTATCACAAAACCATGGAAGCTTATGCAGCGGCAAAAGGGCTTTTGTTCTCCAGGCTGGGCAACGGTTTTTCAGGCAATCCCGAAGATCGTCAGTATGCGATTTTGAATGCGGATGATGCGGCATCTGAAACATTCAACAGGCTTACTGCCGCACAAGTAATTACATACGGAATAGAGCAGCCATGTGATGTTCGAGCAACGGACATTCGGATGACCGCAAAAGGCACAGCATTCAAGTTAGTCTCTTTTGCCGGAGAAGCGTTCTTCGAAATGAAATTGGTAGGAAAATTCAATGTATATAACGCCCTAGGCTCAATCGCAGCCGCATTGGCGGAAGGTATTCCGTTAGAGGCAATTCGAAATAGCTTGGAAAGTATTGCTGTCGTTGATGGACGGATGGAGGTCGTGGATGAGGGGCAGGATTATCTGGTTCTGGTTGACTACGCCCATACGCCGGATGGACTTGAGAATGCACTTTCTACGGTCCGTGAATTTGCCGAGGGCAAAGTCATTACCGTATTTGGTTGTGGAGGAGATCGCGACAGAACGAAGCGCCCCTTGATGGGTAAGGTAACAGCGGCCTATAGCGATTATTTATATGTGACTTCCGATAATCCTCGCACCGAGAATCCGGATGCGATCCTTCAGGACATTGTTCCTGGTCTGAAGGAGGTCAATTATCCCGAAAATAACTATGAATTGATTCCGGATCGTAAAAAAGCGATACAAAAGGCTATTGATGGGGCAGGCCCCAAAGATGTAATATTGATAGCGGGAAAAGGCCACGAAACGTATCAGGACATCATGGGGGTCAAGCATGATTTCGATGATCGTTTGGTGGCTAAGGCTGCGATAAAGGGGAGAAAGCGATGATCCAGCGTACATTAGAACAAATTGCAGACATGTTGGGGAGTGAGGTTCGAGGGACTGAAGCTGCCGTGAGCGTTGCGGGCGTCTCGACCGATACCCGCTCGATTCCGGCCGGCAGTCTATTCGTCCCGCTGATTGGAGAAAAGTTTGACGGGCACGCCTATGCAGAGGAAGCTTATCATAAAGGAGCGGCGGCTGTATTATGGCAGGAGGATCGCGGAGAGGCACCTGCAGGTGTTCCTTATATCCCCGTGGCAGATACGCTGGCAGCTTTACAGCAATTAGCCAAGGCTTATCGGAAGCAACTGCCTGTACGTATCATAGGCATAACTGGCAGTAACGGTAAAACAACAACGAAAGATTTGGTCGCAGCGGTTTTGGGCAGTACGTATAAGGTGCATAAAACCAAAGGGAATTTAAATAATCATATCGGGTTGCCGGTTACGCTCTTGCAGCTGGAGGAAACGACAGAGTTTGCCGTTGTTGAAATGGGGATGAGCGGACGGGGCGAGATCGAGCTGCTAAGCGATTTGGCCGAGCCGGATGCTTCGATCATCACGATGATCGGCGAGTCTCACATGCTTCAGCTGGGTTCGAGGGAAGAAATTGCCCGGGCGAAAGTGGAGATCGTAAGCGGCATGCCAAGCGGCAGCCTGCTAGTGTACAACGGTGACGAGCCGCTCATTGAGATGGCTCTTGCAGAGCGCAGCTTGCCGGAGGGGCTTCACCGTCTCCGCTTCGGACATGGCCAGGACAATGCGAAATACCCGACCGCGATTCGTATGGATGCGGACGGTGCGCACTTCCAGATCAATTCACCGAATTACGCGGAATTGTACATTCCTTTGCTCGGCACGCATAACGTCATCAACGCGTTAGCGGCCATCGCCATCGGCGAAGCCTTCGGCGTTCAGCCGGAAGCCATTGCAGCGGGGCTCCGCTCGCTGGAGATGACCAGCATGCGCATCGAGAAGCTGACGGCAGCCTCAGGGCTGACCGTGCTCAACGATGCGTACAATGCCAGCCCGGCCTCCATGCGGGCGGCCATTACATTGACCGAGACGCTGGGCGGCTTCGGTCGGAAGTTCCTCGTGCTCGGCGACATGCTGGAGCTTGGCGAGCACGAAGAGCAGTTCCATCGCGAAATTGGCGCGATGGTTTCGCCGGAACGTGTAGACTACGTCTTCACGTTCGGCCGTTTGGGCCGCTTCATCGCAGAGGAAGCGGCGGCACGCCTCTCGAAGGACCGCGTGCGCGCCTTCGAGGACAAAGAGCTGCTCGCGAGCGAGCTAGCCGCTTTGGCACAGCCGGAGGATATTGTGCTTGTGAAGGGCTCGCGCGGTATGCGGCTTGAGCAAGTCGTGAACGCTTTACTCACCTAATAGGAACAGAATGAACTTATGATGAAACAGTAGATCGTTTTCGGATAACGGAAACGAGCAGGGGGAACCAACGTGGAAAACGCAATTTTATTAACGATGGGCGTCGCATTTGTGCTTGCGCTTATTATGGGGCCGCTTTGTATTCCGATATTGCGGCGTATGAAGTTTGGCCAACAAATCCGTGAGGATGGCCCGCAGGGACATTTGAAGAAACAAGGAACACCAACGATGGGCGGCATCATCATTCTGATTGCCCTGGCTTTGGCAAGCCTTCGTTTTGCTGATAAAAATACCGATCTTCTCATCTTGCTGATTGCTTCACTAGGTTACGGCCTGGTAGGTTTTCTGGATGATTACATCAAAATTATTTTCAAACGCTCGCTTGGCCTTACAGCGAAACAAAAGCTATTCGGGCAGCTGCTGATCTCGGCTATTGTTTGTTACCTGCTGGTAAGGGAAGGACATAGCACGGACTTATATATTCCTTTTGTGGAGTTCCACTTCAATCCGGGTTGGTTGTATTTCCCACTGATGGCGATTCTCATGTTAGGCGCGTCGAACGCGGTGAATTTCACCGATGGGTTGGACGGTTTGCTGGCAGGGACAAGTGCAATTGCATTTGGCGCTTATACGGTGATTGCAATGAACAACACACAGCCGGAAGCAGCGATTTTCTCAGCGGCAATGGTCGGTGCTGTGCTTGGTTTTCTCGTCTTTAATGCACATCCGGCAAAAGTGTTTATGGGAGATACAGGCTCGCTTGGCATCGGCGGCGGCTTAGTGGCTGTTGCGATTTTGACCAAAGCGGAGCTGCTGCTGGCGGTTGTCGGCGGCGTGTTCCTGATCGAGATTTTATCTGTCGTTATTCAAGTTGTTTCCTTCAAGACCAGAGGCAAGCGTGTTTTCAAAATGAGTCCGATTCATCACCACTTTGAACTGGTCGGATGGTCGGAATGGCGTGTCGTTATCACATTCTGGGTCGTAGGTCTTGTACTTGCTGCACTCGGATTATATATGAATGAGGTGTTGTAGAACATGATGCATCCGCGGGAATATCGTGGACTTGAAGTGGTCGTATTGGGCTTGGCTCGCAGCGGTGTCGCTGCGGCTAAGCTTTTTCATCAACAAGGTGCCCTGGTCACCGTTAATGACAAAAAAGAGCGGAGCGCATGCCCTGAAGCCGACGAATTGGAGGCTCTGGGTATTTCTGTTGTATGCGGGTTTCACCCGGAGTCCTTGGTGCATGAGGGGGTTGCGCTTGTAGTAAAAAACCCGGGCATTCCATACTCGGTTGAGCCGATCCGCAAAGCATTGGAGCTTGGCATTGAAGTCGTTACGGAAGTAGAGGTCGCCTATCAGTTCTGTGAAGCGCCGATTATCGGGATTACAGGTTCAAACGGGAAGACAACAACGACAACATTGATTGGATTAATGCTGGATTCAGCAGGCTTATCGCCTGTTGTGGCGGGGAATATCGGGCGTGCTCTTACGGAAGCGGCCCCTGAGGTAACGGCCGACAATTGGATGGTTGTGGAGTTAAGCTCCTTTCAACTCAAAGGGACAACTTCGTTTCGTCCGAAAATTGCGCTGTTCTTAAATGTGTACGAAACTCATCTGGACTACCATGGTTCGATGGATGACTATATTGCTTCAAAAGCAAAGCTGTTTGCCAATCAAACAGAAGAAGATACGGCTATATTAAATTGGGACCATCCGGTATGCAAATCGCTTATTCCTACGCTAAAAGCGAAGCTTTTCCCATTCTCAAGGAAAGAAGTACTGTCTTACGGTGTTTATTATGACCAGTCATCGGATAACCTTGTTTATGCGAATGGCCAGGGGGACATTGTGCCGATTATGCCGGCACGTGAAATGGGAATGCCGGGCAGCTTTAACATTGAGAACGCTTTGGCGGCAGCGGCAGCAGCCCTCACAGCAGGCGTAGAGCCGCATACGATCGCGGAAGTGCTTAGAAGCTTCAAAGGCGTAGAACACCGTCTGGAGTTCGTGAGAGAACTGAAGGGGGTTACGTTCTACAATAACTCGAAATCGACAAACGCTGTGGCAACGATTAGCTCGATTGAAGCCTTTGACCAAAAGCTAGTTTTAATTGCAGGAGGCTTGGATCGAGGCTCTGATTACATGGAGCTGCTTCCAACATTCCGTGAGCGAGTGAAAGGGATTGTCACACTGGGACAAACAAAAGAGAAAATTAATCATATCGCAGAGCTGGCAGGGATTAGCCGCACTCAAACCGTCGATACTGCTAAGGATGCAGCGGATGCAATTTCGCAAGCCGTTCAGCTTGCTTGGCAGATGTGTGAAGCGGGAGACATCGTCCTGCTTTCGCCGGCTTGTGCAAGTTGGGATATGTTCCCCTCCTTTGAGGACAGGGGACGCATGTTTAAGGAGTCCGTGCATAACCTTTAAATAGGGCTTATCCACATGTGTTTGCTGGCAGGTGACGGTTGTCTCCTGCTCGGCTATTCATCCTTTGGATGTGGCCCAGAACACATAAAGAGGTGTCTGTTATGGGTAAATCACGGTCTGCTCCTGATATTTGGATTATTATTCCAACCTTGCTGCTTTTGACAATTGGCATTATTATGGTTTACAGTGCGAGCAGTGTACTTGCCTTTCGGGAATTCGGCGATTCCCTGTATTACCTCAAACGGCAGTTAATTTTCGCTGTTTTAGGGATCATTGCGATGTTTTTTACGATGAACGTAGATTATCTCGTTTGGAAAAAGATAGCGCGTATTACACTGATCGTATGTTTCTGCATGCTCATTATTGTGCTCATTCCCGGCATCGGGGTTGTGCGTGGCGGGGCCAGAAGCTGGCTCGGGATTGGCGCCTTCGGTATACAGCCGTCGGAGTTTATGAAGATGGGGATGATTCTGTACTTATCCAAATTGTTATCCGAGCAGCAGTCCAAAATTACCCAATTTACCAAAGGGTTATTGCCTCCGCTAGGGATTATGGGGTTAGCCTTCGGCTTGATTATGCTCCAGCCTGACCTTGGAACCGGCGCTGTTCTGGTCGGAGCTTCGCTGCTTATCATTTTTATCTCAGGCGCACGATTGCTTCATCTTTCATATCTGGGTATGATAGGGGTTGCCGGTTTTATTGGGCTCATCATTGCTGCTCCTTATCGCTTGAAACGGATTACTGCTTTTTTAGATCCTTGGCAGGACCCGCTTGGTGCAGGTTATCAATCTATTCAATCTCTCTATGCAATTGGTCCAGGTGGCTTAGTAGGGTTAGGACTTGGTATGAGCCGTCAGAAATACAGTTATTTGCCTGAGCCGCAAACCGATTTTATTTTCTCCATCATTGCAGAAGAACTTGGTTTTATTGGCGGTACTTTAGTACTTCTATTATTTACCATCTTAGTATGGCGCGGTATGCGGGCGGCTATTACAGCTCCGGATACATTTGCAAGTTTAATTGCTGTTGGCATTATAGGCATGATTGCTGTTCAGGTAATTATTAATATCGGTGTCGTCATTGGGATGTTTCCAGTTACCGGTATTACGTTGCCATTCATAAGTGCAGGCGGTTCGTCATTGACGCTTATGCTGACATCCGTCGGCATCCTGCTCAATATATCCCGTTATTCGAGGTGACAAAGGAATGAAAACAATTGTCTTTACCGGAGGAGGCTCCGCAGGACATGTTACGCCTAACATTGCTCTTATGCATAAGCTGAAAGAGTTAGGTTGGGAAATTAAATACATAGGCTCGGCTACAGGCATCGAGAAAGACATCATCGAGCGCGAAGGTGTTCCTTTTTACCCGATATCCTCTGGGAAATTGCGTCGATATTTTGATCTGAAAAATTTCAAAGACCCTTTTAGAGTGATGAAAGGTGTTTATGAATCTTATAGATTGCTCCGTCGTCTGAAGCCCGCCATCGTCTTTTCGAAGGGCGGGTTCGTTTCCGTACCGGTCGTTTTGGGCAGTCGCATGAACAAAGTGCCGGTTATTATTCATGAATCCGATATGACGCCAGGACTGGCTAACAAAATATCGATTCCTATGGCAACGAAAGTATGTGTAACATTTCCGGAGTCCATGCAGCATGTCAACAAAGAAAAAGCGGTTTTAACCGGTTTGCCAATTCGCGAACATATTCGGAGCGGGAAAGCCTCCAAAGGCTATCAGCTTTGCGATTTTCATAAGCAAAAACCTGTTATTTTGATTATGGGGGGAAGCCTGGGCTCGCAGGTTATCAACCAAGCCGTCAGATCCAATCTGCCCCGCTTGCTTGAGCAATTCCAAATTGTTCATTTGTGCGGCAAGGGCAATATTGCGGCTGAGTTTTCCGGGACGCGCGGTTATAAACAGTTCGAATATTTGAATGAGGAACTCCCGGATGTCTTAGCTATGACAGACCTTGTGATTTCCCGGGCTGGCGCTACATCCATCTATGAGTTTTTGGTATTGGAAAAACCGATGCTGCTTATTCCCTTGTCTTTGCAAGCAAGCCGTGGCGATCAGATTCTGAACGCCAAGTCGTTTCAGAAAGCCGGTTACGCGGAGGTTATGCAGGAAGATGAGCTTACAGCTGAATCGCTGCAAGCCCGCCTGGAGGCTCTCTATGCAAACAGAGAAACTTATAAAGCAGCTATGCAATCCCGCAATGACAGCGATGCTGTTGCTGCGATCGTTAAATTGATTGAATCCTACAGCTTATCGAGTTAGTTTTTCGAAAGCGAATGGGCGATTGTCACACTCTATCCGATTTTACATAAACTATACTATAACCGTGACAGACACCTAAGGCTTAATATGGCGCCAAAGATTGAAGCCCGGCCATCTTCAACTTGGTCCGTATTTTTGAAATTATGGAGCTTAAGCTGATTCGATAATTTCGCCCTATGTTCTGTGAAGGAGGTTTTCCCATGCAGCAGTTAATATCCGACTTAAAGGCAGCAAATATTGGCGAGATTCGAACGAATGAGCGACTGGCCCCTTATACGACTTGGAAAATCGGTGGTCCGGCCGATTGCCTTATCCTCCCGAACACGAAGGAGCAGGTTGCTGCAGTCATCCGTTTTCTGCATCAACGTGGAGTACCATGGACGATTATCGGTCGTGGCTCTAACCTGCTTGTCAGTGACAAAGGAATTAGAGGGGTAGTTATCAAACTTGGCTCTGCGCTGGAAACTTTGCGCTTTGAAGGTGCGACGGTTTATGCAGGCGGTTCCTATTCGTTCATTAAATTGTCTGTGCTAGCAGCCAAGGAAGGTTTAACCGGACTGGAGTTTGCTTCGGGCATTCCCGGTTCTGTGGGAGGCGCCGTCTACATGAATGCAGGGGCTCACGGGTCCGATGTGTCACGCATACTCAAGCAGGCTGAAGTCATCCTGGACACAGGGGAATTGGTCACGATGCAGGCAGAGGATTTGCAGTATGCCTATCGGCATTCGATTCTGCACACTCTACCCGGCATAGTCACAGAAGCTGTCTTTGAATTACAGGTCGGAGAACGCAAAGAAATCGCGGGAGCCATGGCGGCTTACCGGGATCGGCGTCTTCGCACTCAACCGCTTCAATTAGCTTGTGCTGGAAGTGTTTTCCGCAACCCCGCAGGGGGATTCGCCGCAAAGCTCATCGAAGAGGCTGGCCTGAAAGGCAAACGTGTCGGTGGAGCGCAAATCTCCCTACTACACGCCAATTTCATTGTGAACACCGGAGATGCTAAAGCCGAGGACGTTCTCACTCTCATCGCTGAAGTACAGCAAATCGTACAGAAACAGTACGGCATATCGCTAGTACCGGAAGTTTTGGTGATGGGTGAGAGGTAAATCGGAGGTGGAACTTTGGAGAAGCTCGTTATCGAAGGTGGAAAACCTCTTACGGGAGCCATCCAGATACACGGCGCTAAAAACGCCGCATTACCAATCTTAGCAGCATGCATCCTGGCTAGCGGCACTCATACTCTGCATAATGTTCCTAATTTGCTCGATATCGACACCATGCTGCGCATTCTTCGTGCGTTGGGCTGCCGTGCCGAACAGCAAGGGGATACGGTATCCATTACAACATCCACAGCTAATTCCTCGCATATTCCAGAAGAATTGATGGGGCAGATGCGTTCATCCATCTTTCTAATGGGACCGCTGCTCGCTAGATTTGGCAGTGTCACCGTGTATCAACCCGGAGGCTGCGCAATCGGCGAACGTAAAATTGATTTGCACCTGAAAGGGCTGCAAGCTTTAGGAGCCAACATCGAAGAATTCGCAAACAAAATTGTTTGCACAGCCGAATCGCTTCATGGCAGTGAAATCGTTCTTGATTTCCCAAGCGTCGGAGCGACGGAAAATATCATGATGGCTGCTGTGAAAGCAGAAGGCATCACAACGATTTATAATGCGGCCCGCGAACCGGAGATTCAGGATTTGCAGAACTTCCTGAACGCCATGGGCGCCGACATTATCGGAGCAGGAACAGATACCATCACCATTCGTGGTGTGGAAACTCTGTCACCTTGCACCTACCGCATCATCCCTGACCGTATTGTGGCTGGAACCTTTATGGTGGCCGCTGCTGCAACGAAAGGGAACATTACTTTAGAGAAGGTTAACCCTGCTCACTTAACCTCTGTGATTCATGTCCTCAAGCGCGCAGGTGTTCAAATCATCTCTGACGGTGATATAATACATGTAAGCTGTCCGACTAGACCGAAGGCCGTCGAACGTATCGTGACTTCGCCTCATCCATCGTTTCCTACTGATTTGCAATCACAGGTTATGGTGCTGCTATCCTTAGCAGACGGGATGAGCGTAATGAAAGAAACGATTTTCGAAGGTAGATTCAAGCACGTAGATGAATTGTCCCGTATGGGTGCAGATATCCGTGTAGATATGAGTTCAGCCTTTATTCGTGGCGTTCCCAGGCTGTATGGAGCGACAGTGGAGGCGACCGATTTACGTGCTGGCGCAGCACTTGTTATCGCCGGTCTGGCTGCGCATGGTACGACGATCGTTGAGCAAATTCATCATATTGATAGAGGCTATGATAGAATTGAACATATGCTTTCAAGATTGGGTGCGTCCGTGCATCGACAATCACCTGTTCCAAGCGAGCAAGCGAACAACTGAATGAATTCCGCGCATCCCTTCCTGGATTCAGGCGGGGATTCACGGTTTCATTTGATTGGTACATACAAGATTGTAAATTTTAACCTTCATTCGAAACTATTAGGTGGTGCCCAGCTTGTCTGACGACCGCAATATGCCCGCTCTGCCGCCCGTTCCAAAGCCACGAGCCCGTACGAATAGAAAACTGCTCATCTTTTTATTTATTTTTTTTATCATCATTTTAGTCATTTTGTTTTTTCAATCTTCACTAAGCCGTGTAAGTGCCATTGAAGTTGAAGGAAATGAGCTCATAACCTCAGAAGCGATCGGACAAGCTAGCCAGATTGCCGTCGGGGACCGGTTTTTTGCCTTCAGTTCACAAACGATAACACAACGTATTGCATCTCTACCCATGATTAAGACAGCTACGGTGAAGAAGCATTTTCCAGGCAAGGTTCTCATTACCGTGCAGGAGTATCCGAAGGTTGCTTTCCAGATAGCAGCAGATGGCAAGAAGCAAGCCGTGCTTGCCGATGGCGCTGTCGTTGAATTGCCTGCTGGCAGCAGCATTCCACTGGATATGCCTATTTTGACAGGGTGGACGGATGGTGATCCGAATAAAGCAGCACTATGCAAAGTGCTTGGTGAAATTCCGGAGAGTGCGCTCTCGGACATTTCCGAAATCAAACCGGACCCGTCGGAGCCGTACCCGGACAAAATCAAGCTGTACACGAGATCCCAATTTGAAGTGTACACCACGATAGCTTACTTGCCTGAGAAAATTGACAATCTGCCTGCTTATATAGCAAGCTTACAAGAGGATCATATTACTAGCGGCATTATCAAAATGCTAGAAGTAGAATATCATGCTCCTTTTGAACCTAATGAAGATACGAAGAATGATTCGAATAATACGTCGGGCCAAAAAGGTGGAAGCAACGCAGCAGCAAGCCCATCACCTGATCCTAACAAGGATGGGAACAAGTCGACGCCAAAGCCGACTCCAAAAGCGACACCGAAACCGTAATCCCAGAGACAGCGCGCCCTTCCTGATAAAAAAACGGTTTAATGGACTACTCAACCATGAAAAATAATGTTAAAATTAGTTTTATGGTTAAATAGGAAATCTATTGACCCTATGAAGTGTACAAGCAATTACTAGACTTGTTTTATCCCTATTCTATTGAAAATTAACTGTTTAAAAAAACGACTTTGCTTCCGTTAAAAAAAATGTTGAAAAAAGAGGGAATATGGCGGTTGTGTGGAATACGTATTTAAGTAATTGTAATGTAAACACAATATTATCCAAGTTATAGGAGGTGCCAGGGGCTTGAGCAACAATGATATCATTGTTAGTTTAGACATCGGTACATCCAAGGTTCGTGCTATTATTGGGGAAGTTGTTAACGGAACCATTAATATAATAGGTGTGGGATCTGCCGAGTCAGAGGGTATTCGTAAAGGCGCAATCGTTGATATTGACCAAACGGTCAACTCCATCCGGAGCGCTGTTGATCATGCTGAACGAATGGTCGGCGTACAAATTTCCGAGGTTTACGTAGGAATTTCAGGGAATCATATTGCTCTTCAATCGAGTCACGGTGTTGTCGCTGTTTCCAATGAAGACCGAGAAATCGGGGAAGAGGATATTGATCGTGTCATTCAAGCGGCAAGAGTCATCGCATTACCTCCCGAGCGTGAAATTATTGGAGTCGTACCTAAGCAATACTTAGTTGATGGCCAAGAAGGCATTAACGATCCTCGCGGCATGATCGGCGTTCGCTTAGAAGTGGAAGCGACGATTATCACAGGCGCGAAGACTGGGATACATAATCTGATCCGAGTTGTGGAAAAATCCGAACTTAAGGTCGCAGGCCTCATCTTGATGTCGCTTGCATCCGGACAGTTAGCTCTTTCCAAGGATGAGAAATCAGTTGGAACTGTACTGGTTGATGTTGGTGCAGGTGCAGCGACGATCGCTGTGTTTGAACAAGGGAATCTGACAGCCACATCAACGATTCAAATCGGCGGTGAGTATATCAGCAATGATATCTCGATAGGCCTTCGTACTCAGCTCGAAATCGCAGAGAAAATAAAGCTGAAATACGGTTGCGCATCGGTAGACGACTCGGCCCCCGATCAAATGTTTAAGGTTACACGAATGGGAAGCAATGTGGAAAAAGAGTTTTCGCAAGTTGATCTCGCGAATATTATTGAACCCCGCGTTGAAGAAATTTTCCAAATGATCCGTGCAGAAGTGCACCGCCTGGGATATGGCGATCTAGCTGGTGGGTATGTACTCACAGGCGGGACCGTTTGTATGCCAGGTGTACTCGCAATTGCACAAGCTCAACTCGCTACATCTGTTCGAATTGCCGTTCCTGATTTCATCGGAGTGCGTGATCCTTCTTACACGAGTGGTGTTGGCATCATTCAATTCGTTTCCAAGTACATGAAAAACCGGAATACCGCTTTCACCAAAAAAGTGGCATCCAAACCTGTAACAAAAAAATCCTCCGAGAGCTCTAAACCTGGTATTTTGGAACGTGTAAAAAGTTTTTTCAGTGAATTTATATAGTGAACGCAACGTTAGGGGGATATGACTCACATGTTTGAATTTGATATGGATATGGAACAGTTGGCTCAAATAAAGGTCATCGGTGTTGGTGGCGGTGGTAGTAATGCGGTAAATCGAATGATCGAGAACGGCGTTAAGGGCGTTGAGTTTATTACCGTTAACACGGATGCTCAAGCTTTACACCTTGCCAAATCGGTGCATAAATTGCAAATCGGGGACAAGCTGACGCGCGGTCTTGGCGCAGGCGCAAACCCGGATGTAGGGAAGAAAGCGGCAGAAGAGTCAAGGGAGATGATTCTGAACACGCTTCGCGGCGCAGACATGGTATTCGTTACTGCAGGAATGGGGGGCGGTACTGGAACTGGAGCGGCTCCCGTTATTGCTGAAATCGCAAAAGAAGTGGGCGCATTAACCGTTGGTGTTGTTACTCGCCCGTTTACATTTGAAGGTCGCAAACGTTCTTTACAA
The DNA here is from genome assembly GCF_009757995.1 of Paenibacillus anseongensis. Classification (NCBI taxonomy): domain Bacteria; kingdom Bacillati; phylum Bacillota; class Bacilli; order Caryophanales; family Paenibacillaceae; genus Paenibacillus; species Paenibacillus anseongensis. The sequence continues at coordinate 1,050,636 of NZ_WSEM01000016.1, read as the reverse complement.
GCAGAGCAAGGGATTGCTGCATTGAAAGAAAAAGTGGATACGCTTATCATTATTCCTAATGATCGTCTCTTGGAAATCGTAGATAAGAAGACGCCTATGCTTGAAGCTTTCCGCGAAGCCGATAACGTACTTCGCCAAGGTGTTCAAGGGATCTCCGATTTGATCGCGGTTCCTGGTCTGATTAACTTGGACTTTGCCGATGTGAAGACAATCATGACAGAACGCGGCTCCGCCCTGATGGGAATCGGAGTGGCAACAGGTGAAAACCGCGCGGCTGAAGCAGCGAAGAAGGCGATTTCATCACCACTCTTGGAAACGTCGATCGAAGGTGCTCGCGGGGTGCTGATGAACATCACAGGCGGCGTGAACCTCAGCTTGTACGAAGTCAATGAAGCGGCGGATATCGTGGCATCAGCTTCCGATATTGAAGTGAACATGATTTTCGGAGCCGTTATTGATGATAAACTGAAAGACGAAATTCTGGTAACAGTCATTGCTACTGGTTTTGAGCATAGAGCATCACCGTTGGCTCAACCGGTTAAGCGTCCGGTCAGCGGACATCAAGAGCAACCACAATCCTCGCCATCCGTTTCTTCCGACCGATTGAACAACCTCAAACCTTTTGGCTCACAGCCGTCAAACGATCAATTGGATATTCCGACGTTCCTGCGCAATCGCGGACGGAATAACGACAAATAATTACACGAAATGTGTAAAGAGACCGAAGTCCTACGTCATGTAGGGGCTTCGGTTTTTTGTTATTTTGAAGGCTTTTCTAGCTAGCTAAAGGCCGCGTCAACTGACAAAAAAAGTAGTAGCTTACTAGCAAGTTTAGACAGACTTTGAACTAGGATTGCCCTATACTGATTTAGAACCTTAAAGTTTCGTCAGGAAAATGGTTGAAAAAGCATCTATCATGGAGGTGAGGACATTGTGATCGTCTACGCGGATCTCATTTTCCTACTGAACTTTCTGATGGATGCGGCCATGCTGATCGTAACGGCCAAAACGCGGAAAATATCGTTCAAGTGGTGGAGAATCGCAGGTTCGTCGTTCTTAGGAGCCTCCTATGTCGTCATTATGTTCTTGCCGGTACCCGTGTTTCTTTTTACATTTTCTGTGAAATGTATGTTTTGTATAGGGATGATTATGACTGCTTTTGGGTTCGGGTCTTTACAAAATTTATTGAGAAACCTCGGAACGTTCCTCTTAGTAAATTTTGCTGTCGCTGGCGGGATGTTTGGTATCCATTACGTCCTTGCATCATCCTCTGAGGTGATGAAAGGGATTGTATTCACCCAATCCGGTGTGGCCATGTTCCAATTCCAAATTGGCAGCGTGCTCTTTGTTCTTTTGTTACTTATTCCATTGCTCTGGTGGTTCAGGACCGTGCTGCAAAGCACGAAGCAGCGTGAGGTGCTGACAGCCTACGTTGCGGAAGTTACGATTCATGTAGGAGATTACACGGCCTCCTGCAAAGGATTAATTGATACGGGAAATCAATTGTATGATCCACTAACGCGCACCCCTGTGATGGTCATGGAAGTGTCGGAATGGGGCGATGTATTGCCTGTAGAGTGGCTGCAGCGGATTCGGTCAGCGGATGTTGACCAAATCATAAGCGGTTTGGGTGTAGAAGAGTTCGTTTGGCAGGACCGCTTGCGTCTAGTGCCTTATCGAGGCGTTAATCGGAACACCCAATTCATGCTGGCCATTAAACCGGATAAGGTGGTGATTACCCATAATAGTACGCAAATTGAAGCATCTAAGGTGCTTATCGGACTCGACGGTGGAAAGCTTTGCAGTGACGGATCCTATCAAGCGATTATTCATCCGGCATTAATATCTGCTGGTTAGCGCTTTCATTGCCCTGGCGAAGTCTGTTCTGATACGCAAAACTCAGCGAATGCTTACGAAGCAAGTTTTGCTAACGCAAAACTCAGTTTATGCTTACGAAGTAAGTTTTCCTACGGAAAACTCTTAGGAGGAAACTAACATGCTCTTGAAGTGGAAAATGCTTTTTCAACTAGCGTACTATCGAATTTTGATGCTCCTCGGCCTTAAGGGAGAAGAAATCTATTACATAGGTGGAAGCGAAGCTCTACCACCACCGCTAACAAGAGAAGAAGAAGAATACTTATTGGAAAAATTACCGTCCGGGGATGCCGCTATTCGAGCGATGTTGATTGAACGCAACCTGCGATTGGTTGTTTATATAGCCAGGAAATTTGAAAATACAGGCATCAACATCGAAGATTTGGTTTCCATTGGCGCTATTGGCTTAATAAAAGCTGTTAATACGTTTGATCCAGAGAAGAAGATTAAACTTGCTACATACGCCTCCAGATGTATAGAGAACGAAATTCTAATGTACCTGCGGCGTAATAGTAAAATCCGTACGGAAGTATCTTTTGACGAACCGCTGAATATCGATTGGGATGGCAATGAACTGCTATTGTCCGATGTGCTCGGAACAGAGAACGATACCATTTACCGCAACATTGAAGAACAAGTAGACCGTAAGCTGCTGCACAAAGCGTTGGATAAATTAAGTGAGCGTGAGCGAATTATCATGGAACTGCGGTTTGGATTACAAGACGGCGAGGAAAAAACGCAAAAAGATGTTGCAGATCTACTCGGTATTTCGCAATCCTACATCTCCAGGCTGGAAAAGCGAATCATTAAAAGGCTTCGTAAGGAGTTTAATAAGATGGTGTAAGGTGAAAAGAGAGCTTGGGATGAGGTTGCGATCCCACCTCTCTTTTTTTTGTGAAAAATATTTTTGAGCTGGTGATATCGAAATTGTTCAGGCGTCACAGGGGGGAGCGAGTCGGAGGCCTTTTGTCAAGTGGCTGGACGGGGGGTTAAGCAGGAATAAATCACTCACTCAGGGGGATAATTAACATTAATGTTTCTCCTTGGGAGGTAATCACGGTGACCCGAAATAAAGTTGAGATATGTGGTGTTGATACCGCCAAACTGCCTGTTCTGACCAATGCTGAAATGCGCGAGCTGTTCGCTGATTTGCAGACCAAGCAGGAGCGAACGGCAAGAGAGAAATTGGTGAATGGGAACCTCAGATTGGTTCTAAGTGTGATCCAGAGGTTCAACAATCGCGGAGAGTATGTGGACGATCTCTTCCAAGTTGGCTGTATCGGTCTGATGAAAGCCATTGATAACTTTGATTTAAGCCAAAATGTCAAATTCTCAACCTATGCTGTACCGATGATTATAGGTGAGATACGCCGCTACTTACGTGACAACAACCCGATTCGCGTTTCTCGTTCCTTAAGAGATATTGCTTACAAAGCGCTGCAAGTCAGAGACAGCCTGACGAATGCGAACTCACGCGAACCTACGATTTATGAGATCTCCGAGGCGCTGAACGTGCCCAAAGAGGATGTCGTGTTTGCACTCGACGCTATTCAAGACCCGGTTTCGTTATTCGAACCGATTTATCATGATGGCGGTGATCCGATTTATGTCATGGATCAAATCAGTGATGAAAGAAATAAGGACATGTCCTGGATTGAGGGAATCGCACTTCGTGAAGCGATGCGCAAGCTGAATGCGAGAGAGAAAATGATTCTCTCCATGCGCTTTTTTGAAGGAAAAACACAGATGGAGGTTGCCGATGAGATTGGCATTTCCCAAGCACAGGTTTCGCGGCTTGAGAAATCAGCCATCTGCCAGATGCAGAAACATGTGAAATCGTAATTTCTATACATAAAGACCGGAGCAGCTGTGACAAGCTGTGACGGTCTTTTTTTGATATTCAGGACATTTTGCCCACACCGCACATATACTAGTACAAAATCAGTTAAAATCCTATGGATTCGTGGTGAATAGCCTCATGAAAATATCTGATTTCCAGACAAAAGATGTCATCAATATCGTGGACGGCAAAAAGCTCGGCCAAATCAGCGATCTGGAGCTGGATCTGCTGCAGGGACGGATCGAAGCGATTGTCGTGCCGAACCAAAGCCGATTCTTCGGATTGTTTGGTACCGGAACAGACGTCATCATACCATGGAAACATATTGTAAAAATCGGCGCAGACGTTGTGCTAGTGAAGCTTGAAGATGCTCGTCCGTATCGTCAAACCGATGAAAATGAAGGTGTCTATGAGTTCAACAGACAGTTCCGCAACTAACGTATGACACACGAATGTAGGCTGAATTCACACAATCAGCCAAGAGACAATCGTGTGTCTTTTTGTTTTGTGCTAAAGTAGAGGTAGTATGAAAGCAAGGGAGTGGGATGATTGTGGAACCATTTGTGAAACAAGTTAGAGAGGGGCAGCCAGCACTCTTTACGATAGAAAGCTGGATGAATCAATTTGAAGGACTTACTGCGGGCTTTACGTCACGACATGGCGGAGTGAGCGAAGCGCCCTATTCAACGCTGAACTGTGGTTTGCATGTACTGGATAATCCTGAGCACGTGATCAGGAACCGCGAGCGTCTAGCTGAGGCAATCGGTCAGCCATTCGACGCTTTTACCTATGCGGAGCAGGTGCATGGCAATGAGGTGACCGTTGTGTCGCTTCAGGAGAAAGGGATAGGAAGAACGTCGAGGGAGTCAGCCATTCAAGCGAAGGACGGCTTTATTACGAAGGAGAAGGGAATTGTGCTCTGTGCGCAGTTTGCAGACTGTGTACCGCTGTTTTTCTACGATCCTGTGCAGCATGTTGTGGGACTCTCTCATGCCGGATGGAAAGGAACCGTGCTAAACATTTCCATGGCTACAATATCCTTAATGACACATACTTTTGGTAGTCAGCCTAAGGACATCAGGGCGGGCATCGGACCTTCCATTGGTGTTTGCTGTTATGAGGTGGACGAAACCGTTGCAACACGTGTGTATGCTGTGCTGGAAGAGATGAATGCAACGCCCGATGAAAGTCTTACGGTGATTACCAGTAAGGACAACGGCAAGTACATGCTGAATTTGCAAGAACTGAACCGAAAATTGTTGGTACAAGCAGGAATTTTGTCGTCCCATATCGAAGTTACTCAGTTATGTACGAGTTGTCGCTCAGATGACTTCTTTTCTCATCGCAAAGAGGGCGGATCAACAGGTAGAATGGTTGCTTGGATTGGTCTTCGGTAAGGAGAAACAAGGAGGCAACGTTTGAAAATTGAGGTGTTTACATATATGACTTTACTAGCGCGTAAAGAAGAAGTTGAAGCTCGTGTTGCCGCAGCTTGCCAGCGGTCAGGACGAAATGAGAATGAGATCAAGATTATTGCTGTGACCAAATATGTATCCTTGGAGACGACCCGAAACGTACTGGATACGGGATTGCTGCATATCGGTGAAAATCGTTGGCAGGATGTGAAGCCTAAGTGGGAAGCACTGCATGACCGGGGTACTTGGCATTTCATAGGCCATTTGCAGACAAACAAGGTGAAGGATGTCATCGGTAAATTTGCTTATATTCATTCGCTCGACCGAATGTCGCTCGCCAAAGAGTTGGACAAGCAGGCTGCGGCACTGGGTATGAAAGTGAATTGTTTACTGCAAGTGAACATATCCGGAGAAGAATCCAAGTATGGCATGGACCCCGAGCATTTCTTCGAATTTGCTGAAGAAGTCAGCAAACTGCAGCATATACATATCTCCGGTTTAATGACGATGGCGCCTTATGAGATGGAAGCCGATGCGACTAGACCTGTATTTCGTGGTTTGAGAGAACTGAGAGATCGGTTGAATGAGCGCAACATCTTCCCTTATGACATCAAAGAACTATCGATGGGAATGTCCGGGGATTTTGAAGTGGCGATTGAAGAGGGAGCTACATGGGTGCGATTGGGTACTGTTCTGGTTGGAAAAGAAGCATAAAGGTTATAAAGGATTGAAGAAGCGGATAGGAGGGAATTATAATGGGAGTTTATAACCGGTTTATGAATTTTCTTGGATTACAAGAAGAGGAAGAAGTTGTGGAGCGTGAGCGAATCGTGGAAACAACGGAAGAACCTGAAACCAATCCTTATGAATTGCGTAATAAAAATAAGGCGAATGTCGTCAGCATTCACTCTCAGAAGAACGCGCGTGTCGTGCTGAGCGAGCCTAGAACGTACGAAGAAACGCAAGACATCGCGGATCATCTTCGTTCTCGAAGAGCGGTGGTCGTCAATCTACAGCGAGTTCGCGGTGATTTAGCCATACGCATCGTAGATTTTTTGAGCGGAACAGTATATGCTTTGAATGGGTCTATATCCAAACTGGGACCGAATATCTTCCTTTGCACACCTGATACAGTTGATATTCATGGCCACATCTCAGAGATGATGGGTGAGGAGTAGGCGCATATCCTAACACAGAGGTGGATGCGTACGTGGATTACGTTCACTATTATCTTAGTATTTTGATGGAAATTTATTATTTCATGATTATCGGTTACTTAATTCTTTCCTGGTTTCCGAATGCACGCGACAGCTTTGTCGGTGGTCTGCTGGGGAAATTAGTTGAACCGTACTTAAGTCCTTTCCGAAAAATAATTCCAAGCATCGGGTTCATCGACTTGTCACCGATCGTTGCCCTTATCGCTTTGCGATTTGTGGTCATGGGGATTATTGCCGTTCTAGATTTCATTGTAGGGATGTTTTAAAATTGTCTAAAGAACTCTATAGTCATTTTCATTCAGACGAACATTACTTTGTAGATAAAGCCTGGGATTGGGTGGAGCGGGCGGCACAGAACCACGCCGTGAAGCTGACTGATTTTCTGGATCCCAGACAAGCTTTCATTTTAACCTCACTCGTGAATCGGCATCCGGATGTGCACTGCCGGTTCGACGGAGGTTATCCGGATGCGGAACGCAGAAGGGCGCTAGTCGCCCCTGACTACCGGTCTTTGGACGAGGAAGATATGGAGATGGCGGTTCTCTCCGTTTCATCTGGGGACGGTAAATTTCTAACATTAGAACATGGGGATTACATGGGCGCCATTCTTGGACTCGGCATGAAGCGAGACAAGGTTGGCGATATTCATGTTATAGAGGGTGGCTGCCACTGCCTGGTTACCCAGGATGCAGCCGATTATTTGCACTTGAACTTGTCACAAGTTCACAGGGTGCATGTTCAGACAGAGCTGCTGCCACTGAATAAGCTGGAGCTAGCTGCTGTGAACCTGGACGAGCTGACGTTATCCGTTGCCTCCATGCGGATGGACGGTATTGTAAGCGATGTATTCAGGCTTAGCCGCGCTAAAGTGCTGATACCTATTCAAGCTGGGCGCTGCCGAGTCAACTGGAAGCCGGAAGAAGATCCGAGCAAGCCTCTGAAAGAGGGCGACATGGTTTCTATGCAAGGGTTCGGCAGATTCAAGGTGCTTGAAGTCGAAGGCGTAACGAAAAAAGGTAGGATTCGTGTGAAGATCGGCAAGTTTGCGTGAGCGTGGATAATTTATCCACGAACCATGCAGGAATTGCTAATTTTCTGTCGAACTGATTCAGTATAGATGTGCGTATTGCCGTGCAAAGCTGTGCAAAACGCAAAGGAGGGGCACTGATGCCATTAACACCGTTAGATATACATAATAAGGAATTTTCCCGTTCTTTTCGCGGATACGATGAAGATCAAGTCAATGAATTCCTCGATCAAGTCATTAAGGATTACGAGGCATTGATTCGTGAGAATAAAGACTTAGCTAATCAAACGGTGGCCCTGCAGGAGCGTCTGGATCATTTCACGAATATCGAAGACTCGTTGAGCAAAACCATCATTGTTGCCCAGGAAGCAGCGGATGAAGTTAGAAATAACGCCAAGAAAGAAGCACAGCTGATCTTGAAAGAAGCTGAGAAGAACGCTGACCGGATTATTAACGAATCCTTGACGCGTTCACGTAAGGTAGCCTTGGAGATTGAAGAGCTGAAGAAACAAGCGTCGATTTACCGCACGCGTTTCCGGACGCTGCTGGAAGCTCAGCTGGAGCTTTTGAATAATGAAGGCTGGCAGAGCATGCAGTTCGATCAAAAAGAAGAAGCTTAGGATGGCGGCTGCCAGGCAGCTGTCATATTGACTATGTCTAGTGAATTCGGTATACTCCTGTTATTAGTATCTCAGTAAAGCTATGACTGGAACGAGTAGGTCGCCTAAGCAGTGTCAGCGAATTAGGGTATCGGTGTGAGCCTAATCTCTGCAGCGTATCGAATATCCCCCAGGAGCGTCTCTTGAATCAAGTAGAGAGAACCGGGTCATGCCGTTATACATGATCGAGTGAATGAGCGAGGAATTGTATGCGTTTAGCGCGTATGTTCGGTGACTCATTAACGAGGGTGGTACCGCGAGTAGAGTTTCTCGTCCCTTTTAGGGGATGAGAGGCTTTTTTTGTTTTTTTGGATGATAAAATGTATGAAGGTAAGAATGGAGTGGTTGAGTTGGATTATGGCAAAACATTAAACTTATTACAAACCGATTTTCCGATGAGAGGGAATTTACCTCAAGCGGAGCCTAAAATTCAAGAACATTGGGATGCCGAAGACATCTATGCCAAAGTGCAGGAGAGTCGCAAAGGCAGAGAAAAATTTATCTTGCATGATGGACCTCCATACGCGAATGGTGACATTCATATTGGACATGCCCTTAACAAAGTATTGAAAGATGTGATTGTTCGTTTTAAAACGCTGCAAGGATATGACGCTCCTTACGTGCCAGGCTGGGATACACACGGCTTGCCGATTGAGCAGGTGATTACGAACAGCGGGAAAGTCGACCGGAAGAAAATGACGGTCCCTGAATTCCGTGAATACTGCAAAGAATACGCGCTGCAATCCGTTGAGAAACAAAAGAGCCAATTCAAACGTCTAGGTATTCGAGGCGACTGGAAGAATCCGTATATCACTTTACTGCCGGAATATGAAGCGGGACAAATCCGTGTATTCGGCAAAATGGTGCAAAAGGGTTATGTCTATAAAGGTTTGAAGCCTGTTTACTGGTCTCCGTCTTCCGAAAGCGCGCTAGCTGAAGCGGAAATTGAATACAAAGAAAAAACGTCCTCATCCATCTATGTCGCATTCCCGGTTAAAGACGGAAAAGGCAAGCTTCCTCAAGACGCAGCAATCGTCATCTGGACGACTACAGCTTGGACGCTGCCAGCCAACTTGGGAATCTCTCTGCACCCGGAATTTGATTATGCTGTGGTGCAAGCTGGCGGGAAGAAGTATGTGCTTGCGAAAGGCTTGCTGGAAGCAGCGGCCAAAGAAATCGGTTGGAGCGATTATGAAGTCTTATCGACTGTGAAGGGCCAAGAGTTGGAGTATGTGACTTGCCAGCATCCTTTCTATGATCGCGAATCGCTTGTTATGGTTGGCGAGCATGTTACGCTTGAAGCCGGTACAGGTTGCGTACATACGGCTCCAGGTCACGGGGAAGATGACTTTGCAATTGGTCAACGCTATAACCTCGGAGTCCTTTGTCCAGTGGACGATCAGGGTCATTTTACAGCGGAGGCTCCTGGATTTGAAGGCATGTTCTATGAAAAAGGCGGCAAGCTGATCATTGAGAAGCTGCAGGAATCAGGCCTATTGCTAAAAGCAGGGGAAATTCAGCATCAATATGCGCATGACTGGCGTACGAAGAAACCGGTTATTTATCGTGCTACGGAGCAATGGTTCGCTTCGATCGATAAATTCAGACAAGAGATGTTGGATGAAATCAAGAAAGTGAAATGGACGCCAGAGTGGGGAGAATTGCGCCTGCACAACATGATCGCCGATCGTGGAGACTGGTGTATTTCGAGACAACGTTCATGGGGCGTACCCATCCCGATTTTCTACTGCCGCAGCTGTAATGAACCGCTCGTCAATGAACAAACGATTGAGCATGTGGCCCAGCTATTTGAGCAAGAGGGATCGAACGCTTGGTTTATTAAAGAAGAGAAGGACCTGCTTCCTGCGGGAACTAGCTGCTCGAAATGCGGTCATGGCGAATTCCGCAAAGAAACAGACATCATGGATGTTTGGTTTGATTCCGGTTCCAGCCATGTGGCCGTGCTTGAGGCCCGTCCTGAGCTTCAGTGGCCGGCAGATTTGTACCTGGAAGGTTCTGACCAATACCGTGGTTGGTTTAACTCTTCCTTGATTACAGGTGTTGCGACGAAAGAGCAATCTCCTTACAAAGGCATTCTAAGTCACGGTTTCACACTGGACGGAGAAGGGCGTAAGATGTCCAAGTCCATTGGGAACACGATTGATCCAAATGTGGTTTGTGGCAAGCTAGGAGCTGACATTCTGCGTCTATGGGTATCCTCTGTAGATTACCAATCAGACCACCGGATTTCGGACAACATTTTAAATCAAACGACGGAAGTTTATCGCAAAATCCGTAACACGATGCGTTTCTTGCTAGGGAACCTGAGTCACTTCAATCCAGAGACAGATCGCGTAGCTGTTGAAAATTTGTCAGAGCTTGACCGTTATGCATTGATCCGTCTGAACCGGATGATTGATAAGGTTGTAAAAGCTTACGATGCTTATGAATTCAACATTGTGTATCAAACGATTCATCATTTCTGTGCGGTTGAGATGAGCTCGTTCTACTTGGATATTATCAAGGATCGCTTATATGCCAACGCACCGCAAGATCCAGCACGGAAAGCTTCGCAAACAGTGTTGTATGATTCATTAGTCGCGGTGACTAAGCTAATTTCGCCAATTTTGGCTCATACAGCTGATGAAGTGTGGAAGTACATCCCTGGCGTAACATTAAGCAGTGTTCAGTTGGCTGAGCTGCCGGAAGTGGATTCGAGCTTGTACAATGTGGAATTGGAAAATAAATGGAACAGCTTCCTCGACATTCGCGATGAAGTGCTGAAAGCGTTGGAAGAAGCGCGTAAAGAGAAAGTCATCGGTAACTCCTTAGGGGCTGCTGTGCACCTGTATCCGAACGAAGCGACTTTTGCTCTGCTTAGCCAGCTTGAACAGCTAGATCAATTGTTCATCGTGTCCGCTGTAACTGTACATCAGCCAGGTACTAGTGCACCTGAAGGGGCTCATCAAACGAAGGATTTGGCTATTGCTATTGAAGTAGCGAACGGTGAGAAGTGCGAGCGCTGCTGGATAGTGACTCCAGAGGTTGGGCAAAGTAAAGAACATCCAACGCTATGCGTCAGATGTAATGACGTGGTTACTGCTCATTACCACGAGTAAGAAAGGAGCAAACGAGCTTGCGCTATTATAGCGAAGCTCGTTTGTCCTGTTTATGTTAGAGCGGCTCGTCATCAAGGGAGCGGTTCTCCGGCTCAAGAAAAGGGTCGCCTTCCTCGCTGTGCATATAATCCCGGTAAGCTTTGCTGCGCACTATGGTGACATGCTCACCATATAAGTCTGTGGCTACGAAGCTTTCGAAAGATTCAACATAGCCGACATTTTCATCAGCTTCAATGTACATTTCGTTGTAATTTTCAACGTTTGGGTCTTCTGCGAATGCAGGCGTATTGGACGTGCCCCAGCTTTCAACGATTTGCCAAGCGTCCTCACCATCAAATTCGGTTTCGTCATTACGCTCGTCAAAGCTTGTTCGGCCAAACGGCGGATAAAGCACTTGCTCTTCAACCGGTCTTCTGATGGACTGTTCAGGATCAGGCACATGTTCTTTGCAGTAGAGCGTGGTTGGAATGGCTTGCAATCGCTCAAAAGAAATCGGGCTATGGCAGAAGATACATTGGCCATAATCGCCTTTTTCCATATGTGCTAAAGCTTCATCAACTTGCCTCAAATGAAACTCAGCATGCTCATTGAGCGAGATATCTTTTTCACGTTCGAAGATTTCAGAGGCCACGTCAGCAGGATGATTATCGTACATGGAGAGCTCACCTGTGCTGTCTTTGAATGAGTTTGACAGGCCAAAATGATCGTTCGTGGCAAAATGTTTTTCAAGACCCAGCTTTTCCTCCAATAATTGCAGGTATAATTGATTTGATTGCTCTTCGGTTAGATGGCTCATAGGTCGTACAGCTCCCTTCTTACAGCTGATCCTTACCGTTATAATGCCGAGCAGCCGCGTTTTTTAGTGAGGTAATTCCTTGAAATTAAGGTACCTTTCTTGCTTACGGATAGATGTGAATGTTTATGAAGTGGGTTTTTGCAGAGGCAAAGCTCTTAGGAGGAAAAGAAATGAAGTATATGAAGTATTATTTCTATGCGTTAATCGTGTTTATTTTGGATCAAGTGTCCAAATGGTTCATCGTAAAAAGAATTCCACTCGGTGAAGAAAGATCTGTCATTGGTGAGTTTTTCATGATCACTTCCCATAGAAACCGGGGAGCCGCATTCGGCATTTTACAAAACCAACGATGGTTTTTCATTATCATTACGACCTTTGTGTTGATCGGTATCATCTGGTATATGCGCCGGACAATTCGTGATGGTAAAACGTTGTTGACATGCGCACTTAGCTTACTCCTCGGAGGAGCTATCGGAAACTTTGTAGACCGCGCATTATTCGGAGAAGTCGTGGATTTCCTGCAGGTGACTTTTGATTTCAGCTTGTTCGGTAAGGACATTTATTACATTTATCCGATTTTCAATATCGCTGATTCCGCCATCGTGATCGGGGTTATCCTCATTTTCTTAGATTCAATTCTTGCGTGGAGAAAAGAGAAAAAAGGAGCGGCTCATGAACACAAATCAGACCTCGTCTGAAATGGCATCTCAAGATGTTATCGAATGGACAGTTGATAAAGAGTATGCGGGTGAACGGATCGATAAATTCATCACCGAAGCGTTGGAAGAAGATGTGTCCAGAACCTTGGTGCAGCAATGGGTCAAAGACGGGCATGTTAAGGTAAATGAGAAAACGATCAAACCGAACTATAAGCTCTCGGAACAGGATGCGATTTCGCTGCAAATCCCTGATCCGCAAGGTGTCGAGCTGCTGGCTGAAGACATTCCGCTTCATGTGGTATACGAAGATGCGGATGTCATCGTCATCAACAAGCAGCGCGGGCTTGTTGTACATCCTGCGCCAGGACATTATTCAGGCACGTTAGTGAATGCCTTAATGCATCATTGCAAGGATCTTTCCGGAATCAACGGAGAGCTGCGTCCCGGCATTGTACACCGCATCGATAAGGACACATCCGGCTTGATTATGTCTGCTAAGAATGACAAAGCCCATGCGAGTCTGGCTGAACAATTGAAGGCTCATACCGTTAATCGCAAATATATCGCGTTGGTCCACGGACATCTTCAGCATGATCAAGGCACGATCGATGCGCCGATCGGGCGCGATTCCCATGATCGCAAGATGTACACGGTAACGGAGAAAAACAGTAAGCATGCGGTGACGCATTTCGTCGTGCTGGAACGTTTCGGCGATTTCACTTTAGTGGAACTCAAGCTTGAAACAGGGCGAACGCACCAAATTCGTGTGCACATGAAGTTTATTGGACATCCCTTAGTCGGTGATCCGATGTACGGCAAGAGCAAAGGGATGTTGATGGATGGTCAAGCGCTCCATGCCGCAGTGCTAGGCTTTGAGCATCCTCGGACAGGGGAATGGCTGCAGTTCGAAGCGCCGATTCCATCGGACATGGAACAGCTGCTGCAAACAATACGAACATCCTAGGGTTCATCTGATGGGGAGAGGAGCGAATCATATGGAGCATTTAATTAATCCACAAGTAAAAGACATTCAGATTTCGGGTATTCGTAAAATCTCCAATCTAGTCAGCACCTTTCCGGGTGCACTGACACTTACGATCGGACAACCAGATTTCCCTACGCCGCGGCATATTATTGAAGCGGGACAGAGGGCGCTGGACGAAAATAAAACCGTCTATACGCAAAATCCGGGCTTACTTGAGCTTAGACAAGCGGTATCTCACTTTGTGAAAGTGAAATATGGCCAAACCTACCGTGCAGCAGATGAAATCATCGTGACTGCCGGCGCAAGCCAAGCGGTAGATATCACGCTGCGGACCATTCTTACGCCGGGGGCGGAAGTCATCTTGCCGGCTCCGATTTATCCGGGGTACGAGCCTTTGATACGACTTGCCGGCGGGGTTCCAGTTTATGTAGACACCAGAAAAAACGGCTTGAAATTAACAGCTGAACTGTTAGCGCCACACTTAACTGACAAAACGCGCTGCGTGATCTTATGTTATCCGTCCAATCCAACAGGCCAAGTGCTATCGAAGCAAGAATTGAACGACCTGGCACAGCTATTGGAAGACCGTGAATTATTCATTTTATCCGATGAAATATACAGCGAGCTTGTATATGGCGAAACGCATCAATCCATTGCAACGATTGGCAGCCTGCGAGAAAAAACGATCGTCATCAATGGATTGTCCAAATCTCATGCCATGACAGGATGGCGGATTGGCTTCACCTTGGCGCCGGCTAACATAACCGAGCATATGGTCAAGGTACACCAATATAATGTCACCTGTGCCAGCTCAGTAAGCCAATACGCGGCTTTGGAAGCATTGACAGCAGGGATCGACGATGCTCTGCCGATGCGAGAAGAATATGAAGCTCGCCGAGATTACGTCTTTAATCGTTTGCTGTCCATGGGCTTTGAACTGGAGAAGCCGGATGGGGCGTTCTATTTGTTCCCGTCCATCGCCAAATTCGGATTATCCTCTCAAGAGTTCACGATGAGACTTCTTCAAGAAGAGCATGTCGCGGTCGTGCCTGGGGATGCTTTTACCTCCTACGGCGAAGGTTTCATCCGTATTTCCTATGCGTATTCGCAGGAAGTACTGGAAGAGTCGCTGAATCGTGTGGAACGTTTTATCAGCAAATTGTAAGATGCAAAAAACCTCCAAAGCCGAAGGGCTTGGAGGTTTTTTTGTATCCATTTATTGAGATTTAAATTCGAAGTATGCAGTAATGGTGTTAATAGCAACATCAATCGCCCGTTCATCCGGGTCAAGTTTGGCATTGTGCAGTCCGTGAGGAGTGTCTACCCCTAACCAGAACATGAAGCCGGGAATTTGCTCCAAAAAGTAGCCGAAATCTTCGCCGGTCATAGCTTCCGTACATTCTACAAGCTGAACTTGATCGGTTGTTCGCAGCCACGCCATGAACTCCCCAGTCAAAGCAGGATCGTTAAAAACTTGACGGTAGTTTGAGCCGTAATCGATCGTTACTTTGCATTCAAAAGAGCTTTCGATGCCTGCTGCGATAGCCTCAATCCGTTTCTTGATCTTGTCCATTGAACCAGCGGAAAGTGTGCGAATCGTGCCTTCTAGGCGACCTTTTTCGGCAATGATGTTCTGTTTGGTGCCAGCCTCCATTTTGCCGATGGTCACGACAGCCGAATCCAGCGGATTCACATTACGGGAAACGATGGTTTGCAGTTGGCCAACCATTTGTGTCGCCGCGATTATCATATCATTCGCTTGATGCGGGTAAGCGGCGTGTCCACCTTTGCCTAGAAGGTCGATGAACAACTCAGAAGTGTTGGCGAACAAGATCTCAGGCCGTGTAGCAATGGTGCCAACCGGGTACTCAGGCGCGATATGGAGGGCAACCATCTGATCCGGCATCCAGTCCTTCAGCTCCTCCGAAGCAAGCATGGGCAGTGCGCCCCCAGGTCCTTCTTCGGCCGGCTGGAACAGGACAACAAGATCATCCTTCATAGGCTGGTTAACAAAATTGGTGATCACGCCCATCCCGATCGACATGTGAAAATCATGACCGCAGGCGTGCATATACCCAGGATGCTGCGAAGGAAACGGAAGCGTGGTTTCTTCCGTAATCGGCAGCCCGTCCATATCCGCCCGATAGCCAAAGCGTTTGGTCGGATTTGTTCCTTTGATATAAACCAAAATGCCTGTCCGCCAAGTCCGGATGCTGATCCGATCCTGAGGCAGCTTAGCAAGTTCGTCTAAGAGCAGCTTTTGCGTCTTGAACTCTTCAAAGCCCGGCTCCGGAATTTGGTGAAGCTGACGACGCAATGCGATGAAAGGGCTAGACATAGGTGTTCCTCCAGATGATCTTACAGGGTACGCAGATCTTGTAAGATTTCTGTTTTGGATTTTGTTTTATCGTCAACTTTCTTGATTACACGAGCAGGAGCGCCTGCAACAACCGTGTACTCTTCAACATCTTGTGTAACGATAGCGCCTGCGGCTACTACAGAACCTTTGCCAATGCGAACGCCTTCCAAGATTACAGCATTAGCACCCACAAGTACGTCATCTTCAATAACGCATGGTTGTGCAGAAGGAGGCTCAATAACGCCGGCAACAACTGCACCAGCACCGATGTGACACATTTTACCGATTTGTGCTCTGCCGCCAAGAACAGCGTTCATATCGATCATTGTGCCGTCGCCTACGGAAGCACCGATGTTAATGAGAGCGCCCATCATGATAACCGCGTTGTCTCCGATATGTACTTTATCGCGAATAACCGCGCCTGGCTCGATACGAGCGTTGATTCCTTTCAGGTCAAGCATAGGAATTGCGGAGTTACGGCGGTCAGATTCAACCACGTAATCAACGATTTGCTCTTTGTTGGCTTCAAGCACAGGGGAGATTTCGCTCCACTCGCCAAATACGACGCCGCTGCCACCGGAAATGAAGGATTGGCTGCCTTCTCCGAATTCAATACCTTCAAGGTTTCCTTTTACATATACTTTAACGGGAGTTTTTTTCTTGCTTTCTTTAATAAACTGGATGATTTCTAACGTATTCATTTCGCTCATGGTGACATCTCCTTAAATTAAATTGACTCTCCTATATTATCAGATAGGTGGCGACGTGAAAAGGACTGCGTGACGAGTCGAATTAACTCGAATGCGCAGTCCATCGATTATGAGATCGCTTTTGAAGCAAATTGGCTGTTATACAGGTCGGCATAGAAGCCATTTTGCGCTAAAAGCTGTTCGTGTGTTCCCTGTTCGATAACCGTTCCATGATTCATCACCAGAATGAGATCAGCGTCACGGATGGTAGATAAGCGATGGGCAATAACAAAGCTCGTGCGGTTCTCCATCAGGTTGTTCATAGCCCTTTGAATGGAGACTTCCGTGCGAGTATCTACGGAGCTAGTCGCCTCATCCAGAATCAAAATCGCAGGATCCGCCAATATCGCTCGAGCAATGGTCAGCAGCTGCTTTTGGCCATGGGAAAGATTGGAAGCCTCTTCATTTAAAATGGTGTTATATCCATCCGGCAGCGTTCGAATGAAATGATCGGCGTACGCCGCGCGAGCCGCATTCACGATCTCTTCCTCGGATGCGCCGTCTCGCCCGTAAGCGATGTTCTCCCGAATCGTGCCGTTGAACAGCCACGTGTCTTGGAGGACCATACCGAACAGTCCGCGAAGATGGCTGCGAGACATTTTACGAGAATCAACGCCGTCGATGGAGATCGTTCCGCCTTTTAACTCATAGAAGCGCATGAGCAGGTTTACAATAGTAGTTTTTCCCGCACCGGTCGGGCCAACGATGGCCACGGTTTGACCTGGCTCGACTTCGATGTTCATATGCTCTATGAGCGGCTCATCCGTTTTATAGGAGAAAGCAACCTCGTTGAACTGGACGTGCCCGCGCACCTGTGTAACGGACTTGCTTGCGGCGTCCTCTAGCACCTCTTCAGGCTCATCCAGCAGCTCGAAGATCCGTTCCGCGGCTGCGATGGTGGATTGAATAATGTTTGCGATATTAGCAACCTGTGTGATAGGCATCCCGAACTGCCCGGAGTACTGGATGAAGGCCAAAATATCACCAATTTTGATCGTGCTTTGTGTCACCATGATACCGCCAATGACACTGACGAGCACATATCCGATATTTCCGATAAATGACATGAGGGGAAAGATCATCCCGGAAATAAATTGCGCCTTCCAGCCGGAATGATACAACCGGTCATTGATTTCATTGAATTTCTCGATAGAGTGGCGTTCACGCCCGAATGCTTTGACAATCGTATGTCCCGTATACATTTCCTCGACGTGGCCGTTGAGCTCGCCAAGTGTTTTTTGCTGGCCTTTGAAATATTTCTGCGAGCGGGAAGCAATCATTTTTGTTGCTAAAATGCTTAAAGGCAACGTGATGATGGTTACCAATGTCAACAGGGGACTAATCGTAAGCATCATAATGATAATCCCGAGCAGCGTGACGATGGATGTGATGAGCTGAGTTAAACTTTGCTGCATGGTGGAAGAGATCGTATCAACATCATTCGTTGCGCGACTCATCGTATCTCCATGACTACGTGAATCAAAGAAAGAAAGTGGAACCCGAGTCAGCTTGTCGCTAATATCCTTGCGGAGATTAAACACAATTTTCTGTGTGACACCAACCATGATTCTTTGCTGGATAAAAGTTAAAACAGAGCTGAATACATATAGCGCAGCTAGTATCAAAACAATTTGCAGCAGCGCATCAAAGTCAATTTTCGCACCAGGCACACCCTTGAATTTAGCCATGGAGCCTTCATACAGCTTTGTCGTTGCATTCCCCATAAGTTTGGGACTAATGATGCTGAAAACCGTACTGAGCACGGCTGCTATAAAAACAGAAATGATAGATACCCGGAAGGGCTTCATATAGCCGGACAGCCGACGCAAGGTACCCTTGAAATCCTTTGCTTTCTGAACGGGCATGCCCATCGCACCCATTCCGCCCCGGCCAAAATGTGCTGGATTCACACCTTGGGAGGGAGGACGCTGCCTGTTTCTCGGTTGATCACTCATGCAATTTCCTCCTCTGACAGCTGGGAAGCCACTATTTCTTGATAAACCCTGCAGGTGCCCATCAGCTCGGCATGTGTGCCGATCCCGGCAATGCGTCCGTCTTCTAGCACGATAATCCGGTTGGCATCCATGATGGTGCTGACTCGCTGAGCTACGATGAGTTTCGTTGCTTGCGCGGTTTCAGCTTTAAGTGCCGCCCGCAGCTTCGCGTCGGTTTTGAAATCAAGCGCAGAGAAGCTGTCATCGAAGACGTAAATTTCCGGTTTGCGAGCGAGAGCTCGGGCAATGGCTAACCGCTGCTTTTGACCGCCGGATAAATTAGTGCCTCCCTGAGCCAGGATGGATTGATAGCCATCTTTCAATTCGGCAATGAAATCTGCGGCCTGCGCCGTTTGCGCAGCCTGTTGGATTTCGTCCTCCGTTGCAGACTCGCGTCCGAACCGGATATTATCGGCAACCGTACCGGAGAAGAGCGCCGCTTTTTGCGGGACATATCCAATTTGTTGTCTTAGGCTATCTATTTGTATAGTTGGTAAAGGATGGCCGTCAATCGTAATGCTACCTTCATTAACATCATAAAAGCGCAGCAGCAAATTGATCAGTGTTGTTTTGCCAGAACCTGTACCGCCAATAATGGCTGTTATCTCTCCCGGCTCTGCGCGGAATGAAATATCACGGATGGCAGGCTGCTCGGCACCCGGATAGCTGAAAGAGACATGTTTAAATTCAATCGCGGCTTGATCGGAAGGAAGAACCTTTGCCTCTTTGGTATTTTGTATCGTAGAGGTCAAAGCCAGAACTTCATTAATACGCCCGGAAGAGGCGGATGCTCTAGGGATCATCATGAAAATCATCGTCATCATGAACATCGAAAACATAATTTGCATCGCATATTGAATGAAAGCCATCAAATCGCCAATTTGCATCTGGTTGTTATCAATGCGAATTCCCCCATACCAAAGGATCACGACAATCCCCAAATTAAAAACCAGCATCATGATTGGCATCATCGTAGCCATAATTGTGTTTACTTTGATGGCTGTTTGGGTGTAATCGAGGTTCGCTTTCTCAAACTTCCGCTGTTCATGACCGGAACGGTTAAAAGCGCGAATGACTCGGATACCGGTCAAATTCTCACGAAGCACGAGATTGATGGCGTCTATTTTGACTTGCAGCACTTTAAAAAGAGGCAGCCCTTTGGACATGATTCCTATGATGGCTAATGCGAGGATCGGAATGACGGCAATGAGGACAATAGCCAGATGGGCATCTTTATAGGTTGCCATGATGACACCGCCGATCAACATTGTTGGCGCACCGATGAACATCCGCATCATAACAATGACTTGCTGTACTTGTGCGATGTCATTGGTGGTTCGTGTAATCAGCGAGGAGGTGCCAACCTTGTCAAACTCATTTAAGGAAAAGCTCTCGACATGGCTAAAAAGCTTGCGGCGCAAATCTCTGCCGAATCCAGTGGCTGTCCGTGCCAGCAAGTAGCTGGCGACCATAACGCAAACCATCGCGCCCATAGCTACCAAAAGCATGTAGGCCCCATAACGGAGAATATAGGCAACATCCCCGTGCAAGACTCCGACATCGACGATGTCCGAGAGCAAAGTGGGGAGATACAGTTGAGACAATGACTGAAGAAGCATTAAGGCGATGATGGCAACAACTGAAACTTTGTACGGATTCAAAAGTCTAAACAGTTTGAACAAATGTTTTCCTCCTTAGGGAATTGTGAGTAATGCCATAGTGGATTTTGATATGTAAATTATAACACATGATAAAAATTCTGTTCAAAAATTCAACGCAATTCATATTGACTTATCTTGTCGAAAGTGGCATAATTCTTTTAATTACATATGTACCTTTAAAAACAGTCCAGAGAGGCTGGCAAGGTAGTCGATAAGAAAAGACGGGATAAATTGAATCGTGAATTCAGTTTATGAACAAGCTTGGGGATGTGCGCATCCTTATGCCCCGCTCTGTATCTTTATGCACGCTAACTCCTTGCCGATGAATGGGCAAGGAGTTTTTTTGTGTGTTTTAACCTGGCCAAAACTCAGCTAATGCTTACGATGCCAGTTTTCCTACGGAAAACTCAGCCAATGCTTACGATGCCAGTTTTCCTACGGAAAACTCAGCCAATGCTTACGATGCCAGTTTTGCTAAAGCAAAACACAGCCGATGCTTACGATGCCAGTTTTCCTACGGAAAACTCTTAGGAGGCGAATCAAATGAACGAAGCAACCGAGCACACGATTATAGACGAAATGGGAATTCGTCGTGCTCTTACGCGGATTGCACATGAGATACTTGAAAAGAATAAAGGGGTAGAAAATTGTACCCTAATTGGGATTCGGACACGAGGCATTTATTTAGCGAAGCGGGTCGCTGAGAGAATCATGGAAATCGAAGGCGTGCCGGTTCCTGTCGGTGAGATTGATATCACTTCTTATCGAGACGACCGCGTCAAAGTGAAATCAGTCGAGAACGTCCAAGAAGGCGGCCGCATCCAAATTCAAGACCGGAAAATCATTCTGTTCGACGATGTCCTGTTTACGGGACGCACCGTGCGGGCAGCGATGGACGCCTTGATCGACTTAGGCAGGCCGCAAATGATTCAGTTGGCCGTGCTTGTGGACAGAGGGCATCGCGAACTGCCGATTCGCCCGGATTACGTAGGAAAGAACGTACCTACCTCCAAAAGTGAAAGCATTGAAGTGCTGCTAACGGAAATCGACGACAAAGACGGCGTCATTATACTTCAACAGAGGGGGAAACAGGAGTGAGCATGGTGAGTACACAAACCAAACATTTTCTAGGACTAAAAGGAGTTAGCGCAGATGAGATCATAAGCATCCTTGATCGCGCGGCTTATTGGGAGCAGAGTCCTGCGAAAGTGACTAATCAATTTAACGGCAAATTCGTTTCCAACTTATTTTTTGAAAATAGCACAAGAACCCGCTTTTCCTTCGAACTGGCGCAAAAGCGTCTAGGCGCAGATGTTCTGAACTTCTCTGCAGCGGAGTCCAGCGTTCAGAAAGGCGAATCCATCTACGACACAGTCCGTACGCTAGAGTCGATGGGGATCGACGCAGGCGTCATCCGCTTGAAGCCGAACGGCGTGCTCCAGGAGCTCGCGGAGAAAATCAAAATCCCGCTGATTAATGCGGGCGACGGCAACAATGAGCATCCGACGCAAGCGCTGCTCGACTTCTACACGATGCGCAAGCAATTCGGCGCCATCAAAGGGCTGACCGTCTCCATCGTCGGAGACATTCTGCACAGCCGCGTGGCACGCTCCAATCTGTGGGGACTGCTAGCACTAGGGGCGAAAGTGCAATTCTGCGCACCAGCGAGCATGCAGGCTCCAGAACTCGCAGAGTTCGCGCCGTATGTGTCCTTCGATGAAGCGCTGAAGGCAGACGTTGTTATGATGCTGCGTGTGCAACTGGAACGCCACGATACAGGGCTACTTCGCTCCGCAGAAGAATACCGTGAGCAATACGGGTTAACGGTAGAGCGCGCAAGCCGCATGGCTCCTCATGCGATCATCATGCATCCGGCACCGGTTAACCGCAACGTGGAACTGGACGATGAACTGGTTGAACATGAGAAATCAAAGATTTTCACACAAATTGCTCACGGCGTGCCGATTCGTATGGCCGTCATCGAACGAGCTTTATCATAAAACAGGGGGACTTACCACAATGGGCATTTGGATTCTAAACGGAACGACAGTTGACGCAAATAATGTACAAGCGAAGAAACACATTTTAGTTGAAAATGATAAAATTGCTCAGGTTCTGGACGATGTTGAAGGTTCAGCGCCACAAACGGAAGGGCATGAAGTCATCGATGCAGCAGGCAAATTGGTAACACCTGGCTTTATCGATATGCATGTTCACTTGAGAGAGCCCGGGTTTGAACATAAAGAAAACATTGCGACCGGAACGCGTTCCGCTGCAAGAGGCGGATTCACAACGATTGCTTGTATGCCGAATACAAGACCCGTCATCGATACGGTAGAGACGGTGAACTACATATTGGACAAAGCAGCTACAGAAGGCGTAGTACGTGTCCTTCCTTACGGCACGATCACGAAAAACGAGCTTGGCCGCGAGTTGACTGACTTTGCCGCGCTGAAAGAAGCGGGAGTCATCGGCTACACAGATGACGGCGTCGGCGTGCAAAGCGCGCAAATGATGAAGGATGCCATGGCCTTGGCTGCATCCATCGGAATGCCCATCATCGCTCACTGCGAGGATGATACGCTTGTTGTCGGAGCGCCGGTTAGCGAAGGCTCCTTCGCCAAGAAGCACGGCTTGAAAGGCATCCCGAATGAATCCGAAGCGATTCACGTTGGCCGCGACGTGCTGCTGGCTGAAGCAACAGGTGTTCACTACCACGTGTGCCACGTTTCTACCGAGCAATCGGTTCGCTTGATCCGTCATGCGAAACAGTTCGGAATTAAAGTAACTGCAGAGGTTTGCCCGCATCACCTTGTGCTATCCGATGAAGATATTCCAGGGCTTGATGCGAACTGGAAGATGAACCCACCGCTGCGCACACCACGCGATGTGCAAGCTGTCATCGAAGGCCTTGAAGACGGGACGATCGACATTATCGTGACGGATCATGCACCTCACTCGGAAGAAGAGAAAGAGAAGGGCATGATGCTGGCGCCATTCGGTATCCTTGGTTTCGAGACGGCCTTCAACCTGCTGTACACGAAATTTGTCCTGACCGGCAAATGGACGCTTGGCTTCCTGGTAGATCGTATGACTAAGAAACCAGCTGATGTATTCGGACTTCCATACGGAACGTTGAATGTAGGCAGCATCGCGGATATCACTATCGTGGATTTAGAAACAGAACGCGAAGTTCTTAAAGAAGAGATTGTTTCACGCAGCAAAAACACACCGTTTATCGGATGGAAACTGAAGGGGTGGCCGGTTGTTACCATCGCTTCCGGGAAAATCGTTTATTCATAAAAACGACACGAACGATCTGTACGGAAACCATAAAATCGTGTATATTTATACAAACTGATCATTTTTTATGCAAGTCTACGCATAAAGATGATAACAAATAAGCATGACATCTGCGGTTCGTTAGAATCGCCTGACAATAGTGAAGGAGCTGAACATACATGCAGGCAAGATTGTTGCTGGAAGACGGCACGCTTTTTACAGGAAAATCGTTCGGTAGTGAAGGAGAGTCCGTCGGTGAGGTAGTATTCAACACGGGAATTACAGGGTATCAGGAGGTTCTTTCCGACCCTTCCTACTGCGGTCAAATCGTAACGATGACTTATCCATTGGTGGGGAACTACGGTGTGATTCGTGATGATTTTGAATCCGTACGCCCATTCATTCATGGTTTTGTCGTTCGTGAGCACGAAGAAATCCCAAGCAACTGGAGAGCGCAATACACACTTGGCAGCTTGCTTAAAGAATATGGCATCGTAGGCATCAGCGGTATCGATACGCGCATGTTGACTCGTAAGATCCGTCACCATGGCGTTATGAAAAGCTTGCTGACAACTTCCAATAAATCCGTTGCCGAGTTAACTGAAATCCTGAGAGGGACTTCCCTCATGACGGATCAAGTAGCGCGCGTCTCCACGAAAAGCGTGTACGGAGCACCAGGTCACAAAGAGCGTATCGTATTGGTTGACTTTGGGGCAAAAAGCGGAATTATCCGCGATCTGAGCAAACGCGACTGTGACGTTGTTGTTGTGCCTCAAGATGCAACAGCGGAACAAATTCGCCGCCTTGCACCAGACGGCGTCCTGCTGTCTAACGGCCCTGGGGATCCGAAAGATGTTCCACACGCTGTTGAAATGATCAAAGGATTGCTTGGCGACATCCCGCTTTTCGGAATTTGCTTGGGTCACCAGCTGTTCGCACTTGCTTGCGGCGCTGACACTGACAAACTGAAATTCGGACATCGCGGCGGTAACCACCCGGTGAAAGATTTGGCTTCCGGCCGCTGCTACATTACATCGCAAAACCATGGCTACACAGTGAAAGATGAGTCCGTTGCCGGAACTGATCTTGAAGTGACGCACATTAACAATAATGACCGTACAATTGAAGGTTTGAAACATAAGAAATTCCCGGCTTTCTCGGTTCAATACCATCCGGAAGCTGCACCTGGACCGTTTGACTCCAGCTATCTGTTCGATGATTTCATCTCGATGATTCGTCAGCACAAACTAGATAATCCAGAACAACCGCGCCAAGCGCAAATGCTTGCTCAATGGAAAGCGTCCGCGGCATCGACATCTGTAAGTAAAGCTTACGAAGCAAGTTTTGCTGAAGCAAAACTCTAGGGAGGAACTGTAATATGCCAAAAAATAATACACTCAAAAAGATCCTCGTTATCGGTTCCGGTCCGATCGTTATTGGTCAGGCAGCGGAATTCGACTATGCGGGAACGCAAGCTTGCCAAGCATTGAAAGAAGAAGGCATGGAAGTTATCCTGATCAACTCCAACCCGGCTACGATCATGACGGATACGAACATGGCTGACAAAGTATATATCGAACCAATTACCCTTGAATTCGTTACACAAATCATTCGTCAAGAGCGTCCGGACGGTTTGCTTCCAACATTAGGCGGTCAAACAGGTCTGAACATGGCTGTAGAACTTGCTCGCGCAGGAGTTCTTGAGAGCGAAAACGTGAAGCTTCTGGGTACGCAGCTTACTGCGATTGAGAAAGCGGAAGACCGTGATCTTTTCAGAGACTTGATGAGAGAACTAGAGCAGCCTGTACCGGATAGCGTTATCGTAACAACAGTCACACAAGCGGTAGAATTTGCTAATGAAATCGGCTTCCCGATCATCGTTCGCCCAGCTTACACACTTGGTGGTACTGGCGGCGGTATCTGTAACACAATGGAAGAGCTGACGGAAATCGTAGCTTCCGGAATTCGTTACAGCCCAATCGGACAATGTCTGGTTGAACGCAGTATCGCAGGCATGAAAGAAGTCGAGTATGAAGTTATGCGTGACGCGAACGACAACTGTATCGTTGTATGTAACATGGAGAATTTTGATCCAGTAGGCGTACATACAGGAGACAGCATCGTAGTAGCGCCAAGCCAAACGTTGTCGGATCGTGAATATCAAATGCTTCGCTCCGCATCTCTGAAAATCATTCGCGCTTTGAACATCGAAGGCGGTTGTAACGTACAATATGCGCTTGATCCACACAGCTTCCAATACTATGTTATCGAAGTTAACCCACGTGTAAGCCGCTCTTCGGCGCTTGCATCGAAAGCAACAGGTTACCCGATTGCTAAAATGGCAGCTAAAATCGCGATTGGTTACACGCTCGATGAGCTTGTGAATCCAGTTACGGGTCAAACGTATGCTTGCTTCGAGCCAGCACTTGACTACATCGTATCCAAGATCCCGCGCTGGCCGTTCGATAAATTTACGGCAGCTAACCGCAAGTTGGGAACACAAATGAAAGCAACCGGCGAAGTTATGGCGATCGGACGTACATTCGAAGAGTCCATTCATAAAGCGGTTCGCTCTTTGGAAATTGGTGTACATCGCTTGTTCCTGAAGGAAACTGACCTTTTAGATAAAGAAACTTTAGAATCCCGTTTGCAAAAACCTGATGATGAGCGCTTGTTCTTACTAGCTGAAGCTTACCGCAGGGGCTATTCCGTGGAACAATTGCAAAATTTGACGAAAATTGACTGGTGGTTCTTGAACAAACTTGAAGGTTTGATCAAGTACGAGAAAGAAATTGCAGCAAGTGAATTAACGGCTGAGCTGATCTTTGACATTAAGCGCAAAGGCTTCACTGACCGCGCTGTTGCTGAAATTCGTACGCTTGCTGGCTGCACAACATTCATTAACGAAGCGGATGTAAGAGCTTATCGCTTGAAGCAAAACATTAAACCTGTTTACAAAATGGTTGATACTTGCGCAGCGGAGTTTGAAGCTTCGACGCCATACTACTATTCAACTTATGAGCAAGAAGATGAAGTAACGGAAACAAAGAAAGAGAAAGTTGTTGTACTTGGTTCCGGTCCAATCCGTATCGGACAAGGGATCGAGTTTGACTACTCAACGGTACACGCAGTATGGGCGATTCAAGCTGCTGGCTACGAAGCTGTTATTATCAATAACAACCCAGAGACAGTATCCACGGACTTCAACACATCCGATCGCTTGTACTTCGAGCCATTGTTCTTCGAAGATGTGATGAACGTCATTGAACGCGAGAAACCAATCGGGGTTATCGTACAATTCGGCGGTCAAACCGCGATCAACTTGGCAGCTCCTTTACACAAAGCAGGAGTACGCATTCTAGGTTCCGATCTGGAAAGTATCGATACTGCGGAAGATCGCAAGAAATTCGAAGCTTTGCTAAGCAAGCTTTCCATTGCTCAACCTCCAGGCGGAACAGTAACTTCTGTGAATGAAGCGGTTGGAACTGCAGCGAAATTCGGTTATCCGGTTATCGTTCGACCTTCCTATGTCTTGGGCGGACGTGCGATGGAAATCGTCTACTCCGATGAAGAATTGCTAAGCTACATGGAATATGCGGTGAAAATCAACCCTGAGCATCCGGTTCTGATCGACCGTTATATGCTGGGCAAAGAGGTAGAAGTAGACGCGATTTGTGATAGAGAAACGGTTCTAATCCCTGGGATTATGGAACACGTTGAGCGTGCAGGGGTTCACTCCGGCGACTCCATCGCGGTATACCCACCGCAATCGCTGTCTGACGAAATTAAGGCGCAAGTTATCGAGATTACGACAAAAATCGGTTTGGAACTTAACGTAGTGGGCTTGGTAAACATCCAGTTCGTTATCCACAACGAACAAGTGTATGTAATCGAAGTTAACCCACGTTCTTCCAGAACGGTACCTTTCTTAAGCAAAGTAACGAACATTCCGATGGCTAACGTGGCAACACGCGTCATTATGGGACAAAAGCTGGCGGATATGGGTTACCAAAGCGGTCTATGGCCGGAAGATAACTATGTCTCTGTAAAAGTGCCGGTATTCTCCTTTGCGAAACTTCGCCGTGTCGATACAACGCTTGGACCTGAGATGAAATCCACAGGTGAGGTAATGGGCCGCGATACGAACTTTGCTAAGGCTCTCTACAAAGGTTTAATCGGTGCGGGTATGAAAATCCCGGCTGCCGGTTCAGTCGTAGTAACGGTTGCTGACAAAGACAAGGAAGAAGCGATTGAAATCTTGAAAGGCTTCTACCGTCTCGGTTATAAAATCATCGCAACCGGAGGAACAGCTACAGCGATTGAAGAAGCTGGTCTTCCAGTTACAACGGTGCATAAATTGAGCGAAGGCTCACCGAACATTTTGGACTTGATTCGTAGCGGAGACGCGCAGTTTGTTGTCAACACGCTAACCAAAGGCAAAACGCCTGAGCGCGACGGTTTCCGTATCCGCCGTGAAGCTGTTGAGAACGGTGTGGTTTGTATGACATCGCTTGACACAGTAAGAGCACTCGTAAATATGCTTGAAGCCATCAACTTCTCCTCACGCGCAATGCCAGTGCATGTCTAAGAAAGAGGTGACGGACTTGTCAGTATTAACTCGTACGGATGTTGCAGGACGCATTATGGTCGCGCTCGATTATGCGAATGCGGCAAGCGCCGAAGGGCTGCTGAAGCAGCTCGAGGGCATCCCTTGCTACGTGAAGGTGGGCATGCAGCTGTTCTATGCTGCAGGTCCAAGCTTCGTCGCGAGCCTGAAGGATCGCGGTTATAAGGTGTTCCTCGATGTGAAGATGCATGACATTCCGAACACGGTCAAAGGCGGCGCGGAAAGCGTAACGCGCCTAGGGGTGGATGTGTTCAACGTCCATGCCGCCGGAGGCAAGGACATGATGGTCGCTACCTTGGAGGGTGTCGACAAGGGATTGGCCGCAGGCGCAGCACGCCCGATCGTTATCGGCGTGACGCAGCTGACCAGCACCTCGCAAACGGTGCTGAACGAAGAGATCGGCTTGACCGGTACGGTGGAGCAAGCCGTCATTCGTTATGCCCGCTTGGCGCATGCCGCGGGGCTTCAGGGCGTCGTCGCGTCACCGCTAGAGGTGACGGCGATTAAGGCGGCGTGCGGTGACGGGTTCGTCACCGTAACGCCGGGCATCCGCCCGGCAGGAGCGGATGTGGGTGACCAGTCGCGCATTATGACGCCAGGCGAGGCGTTTGCGCAGGGAACGGACTACGTCGTGATCGGCAGACCGATCACAGGCGCGGCGGACCCTAGGGCTGCATTGGAATCGATTATTGATTCCATCTTGTAACATCTAACAACGGAAGGAACGGTGGAAGTAACATGAGTCAACTCGAAACGATTGCGAAGCATGTCGCGGCTTCCTTATTAGATATTCAAGCGGTAGCGTTAAGACCGCAGCAACCTTTTACATGGACATCGGGCCTGAAATCCCCGATTTATTGCGACAACCGTCTGACGATGTCACACCCGGCGATTCGCGAAGCGATCGCTGACGGCTTCGTCAGCTTGATCCAAGAGAAGTTCCCGGATGCAGAGGTTGTAGCCGGTACTGCAACGGCTGGCATCCCTCATGCAGCATGGGTCGCTCAGAAGCTGGGTCTCCCAATGATTTATATTCGCGATAAAGCGAAAGGCCATGGTAAAGAGAACCTGATTGAAGGTTCTGTAAAGCCCGGCCAAAAGGTCATCGTTATCGAGGACCTGATTTCAACAGGCGGAAGCTCTCTGAAAGCAGCGATTGCTGTCAAAGAAGCCGGAGCCATTCCGTTAGGCGTACTAGCTATTTTCTCCTACCAATTGGACAAGGCGACAGACGCTTTCCAAGCTGCGGAGATGCCGCTTCACACGCTTTCCAACTACTCTACGCTGCTTGAAGTAGCTTTAGAGAAGGGTGCAATCAAAGCTGAGGATATGGCTTTGCTCCGCTCATGGAGAGAGAATCCTGCTGCTTTTGGTGTGTAAAAGGATTTGAAGTGTGCCAGTTTCAGTTTTCGACTGGTTACCGCACCGGCGGCGCCACATTAGGATGACATTCCCGACATCCAAATATAAATAAAATGCGAAGAAGCCCTACCTTTTCGAAAAGGAGGGCTTCTTTTTTATTTGTCTTCCTCGTTATTGGTCAATAGTTGGATAAAAGTTTGCAAGGGCTGGGAGATCCACTTTTTCGGATGAAGCAGCAGTTGGATATCCAACTTTAAATCTTCATGTGAAAAAGGCAGGGAAACAAGCCTTTTTTGTTCGAGCTCGCTCTGAACGACAATTCTGGGAAGCAGCGCAATCCCGAGCCCGTTCATGACGCATTGTTTAATGGCCTCTAAATTGCCTAGTTCGAAGCCAATTTGGAACGGGATGGCGTTATCTTTGAGCAGCTTCTCAAACATGCCTCGATAAATGCAGCTTTCTTCTGTCACAATAAACTCAGTTTGTTGTAGATCGGTAAGCTCAATTCGGTCTAATTGTGTGAGCGGATGAGTCAATGGAGCAACGAGCAGCAATGGTTCTTCTTTAATTTTCGTACAGGTTAAGAGGGGCTCAGCTGGATATCGGTCCAAAAGCAAACCCAGATCGTAGTCGCCTTCTCTAACTTTGGTCATCAGGGAGGCTTCGCTGTCCGGATATAACTGAATATTGAGGCCAGGATAAAGCTGTTTCAAAGCTTGTAAATAAGGAGGCAGGTAATAAGCTGCTAGCGAGTTGATCGTGCCAATCGTCAAAGTACCGGTGACCTGGCTTGCCACCATTTCTTTGGATTGATCATAGAGATCGAGCATCTGCACGGCCAGTTTCAGAAGGCTTTCACCAGGAGAGGTAAGCCGTAGCTGCCGACCAAATCGTTCAAAAAGAGGAACGCCGTATTCACGTTCAAGCTTCTGAATTTGCATCGTAATGCTGGATTGTGCATAGCCTAATTCTTCGGCGGCCTTGGTAAAGCTCTTTCTTCGGGCAACCTCCCGAAAGGTGCGGAAATACGTTAAGTCCATGGCTGCCTCCAATTCTTACTTCAAAATTTTTGATGAGTAGTATCATTTATTATAGCTAACTGTGATGCGATATTCCATGCTAAAGTGGATGTACAACATCAAATTCACGGGGAGATGGCTTATATGTTAAATGAAAAAGATTTGCATGGTGTGTATGTTCCTATCATTACGCCTTTTGACGAAGATGGCGAGTTGGATGCTGCTTCCTTTTATAATCATGCCTATAATTTGTTTCAAGACGGAATCGATGGGCTCGTCGTTAATGGTACGACAGGGGAATCCCCGACGATTGCGAGTGATGAACTGGGCGTTATGTTTGCAACCGCTCAAGCTGCCCGAGATGCAGCCCATGTGCATGTCCCGCTTGTAGTGGGCACGGGCACGAATGATACGCGTTCTACGGTGCGTAAAACAGAAGAAGCTGGAAAACTTGGCGCTGACAGTGCTTTAGTCGTAGTACCGTATTATAATAAACCTAGTCAGCAAGGGATTATTGAGCATTTTCGCCGTGTTGCGAGTGTTGGTGTGCCCGTGATTCTCTACGAGGTTCCCCATCGTACAGGGATTAAATTAGAGCTGGATACGGTTCGGACCATCCTCGAGCTGGATGGTGTAATTGGAATGAAAGACAGTACGCCCAACACTCAGCTAGTCTCGGAGCTTACTAGAGTGGGCTCGAAGCCGATTTTGTGCGGTGAAGATACGTTGCTTTTCGAGGCTCTTCAATCAGGAGCTAAGGGTGTAATGAGCGCATCTGCGAATGTGGAGACAGAGCGGTTTGTAGCGTTTTACCGCCAATTTCTGGCAGGGCAGCAGGAGAAAAGCCAAGAGCTTTTTGAAGAATTGCTTCCGCTGATTCGCCTGCTTTTCCAAGAGCCTAATCCAGCTCCACTGAAATGGCTGCTTGAGCAGCAAGGGGGCATTGAAACGGGTACGCTTCGCTTGCCGCTTATGCCGGTATCGGAAGGTTTGCGCGCTAAGCTTGCATCTTATCTGTAAAAGGAGAGTTGAGTGAAGGATGACTCGAACAAAAGTATTTACAGGCTCGCCTTGGGAGCCAACGGTAGGTTATTGCCGCGCAATCCGAGTAGGAAATCGCATTGAGGTAGCCGGAACAACAGCAATGAGGGATGGCGAAGTGGTTGGCGTAGGCAGCGCTTATGAGCAAGCGCGTTATGTGCTGGAAACGATTGAGAAAGCACTCTTAGAGCTTGGAGCCACGATGTCGGATGTCATACGAACGCGCATGTTTGTGACGGATATTTCCTTATGGGAGGAATTCGGCCGTGCGCATGGGGAATATTTCCGGGATGTTCAGCCTGTGGCAACAATGGTTGAAGTGAAAGCTTTAATTGATCCCAGGTTAATGATCGAAATTGAAGTTGAGGCGTTGAAGACCGAAGAGTAGAGATGTGTTCAGGTTAAAAAATAAATAGCGCTTTTCCGTTTTGTCGTTGATGTCATATCGCTGACAAGAGGAAAAAGCGCTATTTGCGTTGTTATTTGTTATCCGACCCGTTTACCAAGAATAATCAAGTCTCGTTCGATTCCGTCAAGCTCGGCAATGCCAGGCAGATGCGCCCAATTTTCAAAACCAAATTTACGGAAAAGCTGCAAACTAGGTTCATTATGACCGAAAATAAAGCCCAGCAAAGTCTTAAGCCCCAGCTTTGGACAAGCTTCTAAAGCCTGCTCCATGAGGTATCGGCCGATTCCTTGGCCGCGGCATGTTTCGTCTATGTAAATACTGACTTCTGCCGTGGCATTATAGGCCGGGCGGCCATAAAAGGATTGAAAACTAAGCCAACCGCAGATTCCGCTGCCATTTTCCAATACCCATAAAGGCCGGAAATCGGCGGAGTGCTCATGAAACCAGCCTTCACGACTGGCTGTCGTCACGGGTTCCGTATCTGCGGTAACCATGCGCCCTGCGATTGTTGAATTATAGATACGTACGATATCCGCGAGATCTTCCAAGTTGGCGTCGCGGAGAGATAGATTTGTTGTGCTCATGATGTTCGCTCATTCCTCTCATGCTTTCTCATTTCGTGCAGCTAGTTTCAGCCAGAAACGGCTGATTGTCTCCGTTCCCTTTTCCCAATTGATCAAATGGAAATGCTCATTAGGGGCATGCAAGTTCTCACCCGGAAGGCCAAAGCCGAGCAGAACAACAGGGGCATCCAGCACGCGGCCCAATACTTCAACGATGGGAATGGAGCCGCCGCTTCGTGTGTACACAGGCCAAGCGCCATATGTATCTTCAAAGGCTTCTGCAGCTGCAACCATAACAGGCTCGTCGATTGGCGTAATAAATGGATTGCCGCGTAATTGACGATCGAGCGTTACTTTAACGCCAGGCAAATCTTGGGCATGAATATGCGCTTCAACGGCATTCATGATCTCATCCGGGACTTGCGCAGCAACGAGTCGGCAGGCAATTTTGGCGGAAGCACGGTTCGGGATAATCGGTTTAATCCCTTCACCTTGAAAACCGCCGCTCACCGAAGTTATTTCCAAAGTGGGTCTGGACGTTGTTTGTTCGTAGAACGAGAATCCTTTTTCCCCATATAACTTGTCAACATTTAGATCAGTACGGACTTTATTTTCATTCGGTTCAACTTGTTTAAAAGCTTCGCGCTCTTTGTCTGAAAGCTCAATAACCCGATCGTAGAAGCCTTCAACGGCTACCCGGCCATCGGCATCATGAAAAGAGCTTAGCAGCTTGGTTAAAGCATGAATCGGATTTTGGACAGCCCCGCCAAATAACCCGGAATGCAGGTCGCTATTCGCTCCATCGATCGTAATCTCAAAGCCGGCAAGACCACGCAAGCCATACATAAGCGCCGGTTTGCCAGGGCCGTGCATCTGAGTATCTGAAAGGGTTATGGCGTCAGCCTGTAATTTGTCTTGGTACTTTTCTACAAAGGGAGGGAGGTTTTTACTGGCAATTTCTTCTTCGCCTTCAATGCAGAATTTCACATTCACGGGAAGAGTGCCCTGCGTGCGAAGGAAAGCTTCGACCACTTTTACATAAAGCAGGAGTTGGCCCTTATCGTCTGTACTGCCACGGGCATAAAGCTTCCCATCGCGAATGACAGGCTCAAAAGGTGGAGTGTCCCATAATTCCATTGGGTCAGCCGGTTGAACGTCATAGTGTCCATAAATAAGCACAGTTGGTTTACCTTCTGCATGCAGCCAGTCAGCATAAACGACAGGATGCCCGCCAGTAGGCATGATTTCAATATTTTCTAAGCCGGCTTTTCTGAGGGAGTCAGCCGTCCATTCCGCACAGAGCTTCATATCCGGTTGGTGTTCGGCAACAGCACTAATACTTGGAATCCGCAAAAATTGCATTAATTCCTCTATGTGTTGGTCTCTTTGCTCTTCCAAATAGGTTTTGATTGTTTCAATCATGTCGGTATTCTCCTTCTTTGTAAGCAATTCTTAATAAGCTACTTCTTTTAACTTCCCCAAAGGGCGGGAAAATCCTGCAAATGAATGCTGCCGTTTCACATTTTGTAGGACAGTTGCATGCAGCTTGGGGAAGCGGGTATTATTGTAAAGCCAAATAAACGGAACCGCGACGGTTAAGGAGGAGTAACATGCAGCTTGTTTGTAAAACAGATCGAATGTCTTTGGTTCGTTTAGATCCAACTTCATCTGAGCTGGTGCTTGATTATGTGAATCGCAATCGGGCTTTTTTGAAGGAATGGGAAATTGAGCGCAATGAGCAGTATTATACGAATTCGTATCAAGCTGATTTGCTTGAGAAAGAAGTTAAACTGATCGAGGACGGCTTGCTGCTGAAAGTATGGATGTTGTATGAAGACCGTGTGATTGGGTCGATTTCTCTGAGCAATATTGTCAGAGGAGCTTTTCAATCCTGCCATCTGGGCTATCGAATGGATGGAAGTCTCGTCAATCGGGGGCTCATGACGGAGGGGGTCCAGGCCATGATTGACTATGCTTTTGAGGTCGTGGGGCTGCACCGAATTGAAGCCAACATCATGCCACGCAACGCTGCCTCTTTGATGGTTGTGAAGAAACTGGGGTTCTATGAGGAGGGCTTAGCGTTCAAATATTTGAAAATTCATGGTGTTTGGGAGGACCATATTCATATGGTGCTGCGAAATACGGCTATGGAATAAAAGCGGTAGATGTAGATAAGGATCATCTCAAAAGTCTGTAAGGACTTTCAGGATGGTCCTTTTTTGGATAAAATTAGGTATTTTGTTGTATAACATTTTTTTACAAATGATAGTATATTTTAATAGATTCATACAAGAGAATGTTCGTGCTCAAAAACTTTCAGCAAATTTTCAGTTTCGTGGAACTTTTTGAAAACATCGAACGTCTAATTTATCATACAGGTTATTTTGGAAATGAAAGGAAGAAGTACCATATGGCGAATTGGTTTCGCAAAAATAACAGGGCTGAGCCTGCAGGTACTGAGGATAAGATAATCTCTAACGAGTTGCAAGCAGCTACGCACGTACATAATTCGCCGCTGCTAACGGTAACGGGTGTTCATCGCTCTTTTCAAGTCGGCGGCGAGCGTTTAGAGGTGCTGAAAGGGATTGAGATGGAACTCAGACCGCTACAGCTTGTAATGCTCAAAGGCCGCTCAGGCTCAGGCAAAACAACACTTTTGAATTTAATTGGGGGGCTTGATCAGCCGAATGAAGGAGAAATCATGTTCCTAAATCATGCTTTTCATTTAGGGAGCGACAATGAACGAACATTAGTTCGCCGAAAGGAGATCGGCTTTATTTTTCAATCGTATGCCTTAATGCCGTTGTTATCAGCATGGGAAAATGTGGAGCTTGCGCTTCGCATGGCGGGTGTTCCTCGGTCTGAATGGAAAGAACGGGTTGCGTATTGTCTTGAACTCGTCGGGCTCGGTAAGCGAATGTACCATCGGCCTTTCGAGCTGTCTGGCGGTGAGCAGCAGCGTGTTGCCATTGCCAAGGCGATTGCGCATCGACCTTCCTTGATTTTGGCCGACGAACCGACGGCTGAGCTGGACTCCCAGATGGGAGCACAAATCATGTCCGTTTTTCGCAGTATGATTGCAACGGAGCAGGTAACAATTTGTATGACGACCCATGACCCTACGATTTTGGAGGATGCCGATCATGTTTACGAAATGGTGGACGGGAAATTCGTCTCCTAACTGGGGAAAGCCCGTAACTGCACTACTTATCTCTACTACACTTATTCTATCTTCCGGCTGCTCGCTGCTGCCAAAGGAACAGGAAGAAGAGGCGCTTCCAAGCATTAATCCACCTAAGTTATCCAAGAAGCCTGAATACACGGTGAAAACAGAAACACTTGAGACGAAAGTAAGAGGGAGCGGGCGTCTCATGGCGCTGCAGGAAGAAAAGCTGTTCTTCTCCGAAGATATGACTTCCAAACGGATCAGTGCCATTCTCGTGAAAAATGGCGATGCGGTTGAGAAAGGTCAGCCCGTTGCTGAGCTGGACGTTTCGGATATGGAAAGCGATTTGAAGCGGAAGAGGCTTGAAACCCGCAAAGATGAGCTGACGATGATCGAAACGCTGCGAAAAGCGGACGAAATGACGCCGGAGCAAATTGAGCAGGCGAAGATTGATTTTGAGCTGAAGCGGGAGGAACTCACGAAGCTGGAAACCCAAGTGAGTAAAGCGAAGCTTCTCGCACCGTTCAGCGGAACGATCGTCACGGTTACAGCGAAGAAAGGCGACACAGTGAAGTCAGAAGAGTCCGTCGCGACACTTGCGGACTTGAATGAACTGACAGTGGCGGCAAGTATAAGCGCAGACGATGCGAAGAAAGTCTCCATCGGGATGGAAGTCCAAGTGGATATTAACTCTGCCGGACAGCACAAAGGAAAGGTTAAGCAGCTGCCGAATCCGCAAGCGGCAGGGAATAATAACGGCGGCTTCCCGGGAGGCGGGCAAGACGGCAAACAGGACTCCATTGATCAATATTTAGTCGTTCAGTTGGATGAATTCCCAAAAGGCCTGAATCGTGGAACACCGCTTAGCGTGACAATTATTACCCAAAGGAAAGAAAACGCGACAACGATCCCGCTTGCGGCGCTTAGATCCTACTCCGGTCGGAATTATGTGCAGGTAGTTGATAATCAGGGAAATAAGAAGGAAGTTGATGTAGAAATCGGTCAACAGACGTCAACGGATGTAGAGATTGTAAAAGGTCTTACCGCCGGACAGAAAGTAGTTGGTCGCTAATGTCTATTCCCATGCTGCGGTTTTTATTTCGGAAAATGTGGAATACCCGCTGGCTGACGCTCAGCACATTGCTTGGTTTGATTATGGCTGTTGCGTTTACAACCAGCATACCGATGTATGCGGACGGGTCGCTGAAGCGTGTCGTAGCCAAATCGCTCGAAGAGAAGAGCAGCGGACTTCCGGCTGGATCTGTGCTTATGCGATATCAAGCGGTTGGGACGGAACGTGCAGGGTTAGACGAGCTAAAAGACGTCAATGTGTACATAGGAGAAGAAATTCCCAAAGAAATTGGATTTCCGATTGAAACTTTTGCCAAAAGCTACACGATCAAAGCAGCTCAAATAACTCCTGTTGATCCATCGAAAGTAGATCCCAGCAAGAGGCGGCAAATGGCGCTCACCTCATGGAGCGAGCTGAACAATCACGTGGATTGGTCCATCGGTCAAATGGCTTCGGATCAAGTGCAGAACGGTATTCTGGAAGCTGTTGTTTTGGATGAAGCTCTATACCGGAATGATTTGCACATCGGCGATGTGTTCAACTACTCGGTTTCTGGTGCAGGAGGCAGCCAACTGCTTAAGGTGAAGATTGTCGGCTCTTTCAAGCCCAAAAATGAAGCGGATGCGTACTGGTTTCAAGGTTTAGAGGGGTTACTTAACTCCCTTATCGTAAGTGATGATGTTTTTATGAAGACATTGCTAACAGAGAAGAAAATTCCGCTCCAGCTGGCTAATTGGTATTATGCTTTCGACCTTCGGAATATTCAAACAAGTCAGTTGTCACCGCTAGATCAACGTCTGGAGAGATTGGATATCAACCTGTTCCAGAAACTTAAAAATACGAAGGTCGATGTTTCCTTCAAGCCGATGCTTGCTGAATTTAAGGCGCAAAGCTTGCAGATGCAAATTTTATTATTCACATTAGCAGCACCTATGATTGCCATGGTCTTCTATTACATTGTTATGAATGCCAGACAATCCCTGGATCGGCAGCGGGGAGTTATTGCCACTCTGCGAAGCAGGGGCGGCAGTACGAAGCAAATCATTGGCATTTATTTTCTGGAAGGTTTATCGCTAGGGATCATAGCGTTGGTGGTTGGACCGTTCATGGGCTGGTTCATGGCCAAGAGCATAGGTTCTTCCAGCGGGTTCCTGACTTTTGTGGACCGCAAATCAATTCCGGTCAGTTTTACCAAGGAAGCAATGCTGTACGGTGGGCTTGCTGTGCTAATTGCCATCCTGGCAAGTGTCATTCCTGCGGTTCTTTTCGCCAAAGCTTCAATCGTGAACTATAAGCAGCTCCTTGCTCGATCTGATCGATCTCCGCTATGGCAGCGTTGGTTTATAGACATAGTACTGCTCGGTGTTGTAGGTTATGGCTTTTATCTGTTTGATCAGCGTCAGGTGTTGTCTGTACAGACTGGCTTAACGACCGATCAGCTGCAAGTTCATCCGCTACTGTTTTTTGTGCCTGCACTCTCGATTTTCGCGTTGGGATTATTCTTTCTGCGAATTTTCCCGTGGCTGCTGCGCTTTTTTGGATGGCTTGGGCGGAGATTCCTTCCAGTGCCTCTCTACTTAACACTTGTGCAGCTTTCCCGGTCGGCCAAAGCATACTATCCATTAATGCTGTTATTGATTCTTACACTGGGACTCGGTGTATACAATTCTTCGGCGGCACGCACGATTGACCTGAATTCCACGGAGCGAACGCTCTATCAATATGGAACGGATGTGGTGCTGCAAACGGTATGGGAAGGCTTCTCCGATGATCTGCCTAAAGATCCTAATGCAGGCGGGAATTCTGGAGGTTCTCAGGGTGGCGGCGCAGGAGGTAATAACGGCGGTAACGGTGGCTCCGGGAATGGAGGAAACGGTGCTGGCGGTGGTCAAGGAGGCCAAGGCGGTCAGGGTGGTGGAAATCCCGGAGAGGAGACACCATCGAAAATTCGCTACGTCGAGCCGCCATTTCAAGTTTTTCGCGAGCTTGAGGGCGTTCAGGCGGCGGCAAGAGTGCTGCAAACCAAAGGCAACGTCGTGGTTTCCGGGAAATCGACGGGCCAAGGACTTGTCATGGGTATCGATAACGTCGATTTTGCCAAAGTCGGGTGGTTCCGGCCAGATTTATTTCCAGCTCCTCCGTATCAATATTTGAACTTGCTTGGCAGTTATGAGCAAGCGGTTATTATTCCTTCTAATTATGCAAGCAAGTATGCGCTGAAAGCCGGGGATCTGCTTTCCATTACGATTAGCCAGCAGCCTGTGGAATTCGTCATCGTTGGCATTCTTCCGTACTGGCCAAGTCAATATCCCGATCAGACGCCATTTTTCATTACAAATTTGGATTATGTATACGATCAAGCGCCTATGGTCCCTTATGAAGTTTGGCTGAAGATGAAACCAGACGCGAAAGTGGCCCCGATTGTAACTGCTTTGCAAAATAAGGGAATCGAGCTGGCTTCTGTGAAGGATGTTCGCAATGAACTCATTGTTCAGAAAAAGCTTCCAGCCAGAGGCGGAGTTTTCGGGATTCTAAGCTTAGGTTTTCTCGTATCTGTCCTTGTGTCTTTAATCGGCTATATGTTGTACTGGTTCTTTAATCTTTCAAGTCGTGTCGTGCAGTTTGGGGTCCTTCGCGCGATGGGGCTTTCCCGCAAGCAATTGACCGGCATGCTGCTGCTTGAGCAAGGCTTTACAGCAGGTTTATCGATTGCCTTAGGAATAGCAATAGGTAAACTGACTAGTTATTTCTTTTTGCCTTTCTTGCAAACTTCACAGAATGTGAAGACTCAAGTGCCGCCTTTCCGGGTTGTTTTCGACTCCAAAGATACCAATCAGCTCTATTTCGTTGTAGCTTTCATGATGGCAACAGGAGCTTTACTGCTGTTCTTGCACATTAGAAGGCTGCGTGTTCATCAAGCTGTGAAGCTCGGGGAGGAGAAATAGAATGATTACTTGTGAAGGCTTAGTCAAAATTTACAAATCAGACGAAGTGGAAGTTGTCGCTTTGCAAGGATTGAACATCCAAGTTGATGCCGGCGAGCTCATGGCCATTATCGGGAACAGCGGAAGCGGCAAGTCTACCTTGTTGAACATCTTGGGAGGTCTGGATCGTCCTTCCGCAGGTCAAGTGAAAGTCGGCGATTGGGATTTGTTGAAAATCACAGATAAGCAGCTGGTCGAATACAAACGCCATACAGTCGGCTTCATTTGGCAAAATAACGCTCGCAATCTTGTTTCCTATTTGACCGCACTTGAAAATGTAGAAATGCCGATGATGCTCAGCGGGAAATATGATCCCGCCTATGCCAAACAATTGTTGGAATGGGTCGGGCTTAGCCATCGGCTGAACAATAAACTGCAAGAGCTGTCAGGAGGCGAACAACAGCGTGTAGCTATCGCGATTTCGCTTGCTAACCGTCCGAGGCTGCTGCTCGCCGATGAACCTACAGGTTCCGTAGATTCCAAAACGGCGGATATGATACTAAACATTTTTCAGCGTCTGAATAAAGAATTGGGGGTTACGATTGTGATTGTTACCCATGATTTATCCATGGCTGGAAAAGTGGGAAGAGTCGTTGCTATCCGGGATGGAATGACCAGTTCAGAGTTTATTGCGCGCAGTCCGTCACTTGTAGGAACGGCGGGTATTGCGGGTGGACTTGCAAATAAGGACCATGAAGAGTTTGTTGTATTAGACCGTGCAGGCCGCTTGCAAGTGCCCAAAGCTTATCTGAACGCCTTGCAAATCGAAGGCAAAGCAACGATGGAGTTTGACGGCGAGAAAATTATGATTAAAGCGCCAAAAGCCATACCGGCTTTTGGGGGCAAAGATATGAATTCACATGCTGACGGAGGTAAATCCAAATGAAATCAATTACACGTAAAATGGTCGCTACATCTTTGACCTTGGCCATGGTCGTACCCCTTGCAGTGGCTTGTACCAAGGGTGAGAAAAAGGACGATAAACAGGAACGGGTGCTGAAGATCGCCACATCCATGGGGTTCGGTGATGATGAGTATTTCCGACAACAGTTTACAGAAATATTTGAGTTCGCCAACCCGAATATTAAGATTGAAATGATTCCAACGATGGATGATAAGTATCGCTATGGCGGGGTGCAGCCTGGTGAGAAGATGCCGGATCCGATGGAGAAGCTGAAAGAGGTCATGCAGGGGGATAACCCGCCGGATGTCGTGATGGTCGGCTTCGAACAGCTGCCGGATATTATTGAAAGCAATATGCTGACGCAACTGGATCCGCTGATTACGAAAGATAAATTCGATACAACAGGCATTGTGCCTGCTGTCATTGATGGCATCAAAAACGCTGGCAGTGGTAAGTTGTATGCACTTGCGCCAACCTTCTCGTCCTCGGCTTTGATTTATAATAAGAAAATGTTCACGGATGCCGGTGTTGATTTTCCGAAAGACGGTATGACGTGGGATGAGGTTTTTGACCTTTCCAAACGGCTGACCAAAGGAGAAGGAGAGAACCGATTGAACGGCTTCTCATTCTCAACGCAGGCTCAAGGCGATTTGTTCTATGGCATGCAAATGTACACGGCTCCGCTTCAACTCAAGATGTTTGATGATGCTGGAGATAAAATGACGGTGGATACGGATCAGTGGGAAAAAGTATGGACGAAGATGGCACAGCTGCAAAAAGACAATGTGTTCCCTGAGCTTATGGATCCACAAAAGGGGATGAATCGGAAATTCGATCAAGAAAATCCTTTTGCTTATGACGATTTCATGTCGAACCGCTTGGCAATGGGAATTATTAATTATGGTCAAATTCAACAAATTACGAATGCGAACAAAAACGCTGCCAGCTACAAAGGATTTACACCGATTGATTGGGATGTTGTAACAATTCCTTCCCATCCTGAAGCGAAAGGCGTGGGCGGTTCCATTTATATGAATGGGATTATGGGGATTAACGCGAAAGCGCAGAATCCGGACGATGCCTGGAAATTCATTAAATTCGTGAATGGCGATGACTGGGCCAAACTGAAATCATACAGTTCTTATAACTTAGTTGCGCGTTCCAAGTATTTGAAGCCGAAAGACGGTTTGGACTTCCATATGGAGGCATTTTACAATGTTATTCCTGCTCCGTCGGATAATAACTTCAAAATTTATCGTGATAAGCCAAATATTTATCAAGTCCAAGAAATTGGCCATCAATTGTTTAACAATGTTTTACAAGGAAAAACGACGGCTCGTGAGGCACTGAAAGAATGGCAAACCCAAGGCGATGCGATGCTGAAGCAAATGAAGGAAAATCCAGGTGAACCGCCGAAACCTATGACTATGCAAGCTGTGCCTGCCGGTTAATAACGACTAACGATAAGATGACTGTTACAAACAATGAAGGAGGCCATTCACACCATGAAGATCAAGTTCGGCTACAAATATGCGGCCACAATTGCTTTGTCTGCCACAATGGCATTTGGCGCCATAACCCCCGTTTGGGCAGATGGTAGTCCAGCCGCCGTAACTATGGCGATAGGTAAGGTACCGATTACGAATAGCAGCTATTTTGAATTAAAGCAAATTCATGTTTTACCTGATCAAAGCGGCAAGATCGCGACTTTCACGATTACGATTCATAATGAAGGCAGCAGTGAACTGCAATTTATTGATTACTGGGCTAGATTGAAAAGTAAATCAGGCAATCAATTCTCAGCGCGCTTGCTGCCTGCTGATAAGGATAAGAACCGGGTAGCCCCCGGTTCTACAACCGATTTAACATTCTATGCAACGGTGAATCCAAGCACGAATCTTCAGGACCTTGTTGTCCAATTCATCAAGTGGGATTTTAGCCAAACGAATTTCGAACGGGTGCTTGGAGAGGTCGCTGTACCGGAGAATTATACAGATGTCGTTCCCTCTGAAGGTACGGGCACCATTTCGATTGGCGGCGTGGAAGTACGCGCTTCTATTAAAAAATTCGTCAGCAACAAAAACGAGAAATATCATGTTCCTACGGTTTATCTGACCTTGGAGAATGTAGGTAGTCATGCTGTAACTGTCCCTGCTTACTTATTCTCAATTAGGACACAGGACGGGCTCTTGTATCCTTTGGAAGCCAAAGGGGTCAAGGATTTGAAAATTAATCCAAAAGAGAGTAAGGAAATTCAGCTCTCCGGTTCGATTCCCGTAGCTGTAGCCGCGGATGCTTGGCAGCTGGCCATTGCGGATACGATTGCGGATTTGAAGCTTAATGTAGCCGTAGCCAATTTCCAACTTCCTGCCGTATCATCGCAAGAAGGTGGTTCCATTGGCAAAGAGTATTCTTTCACGAATAAATCGGGCGTTTACACAGCTCAGCTAGGTGGTCTTCACCGTCTTCCTTGGGAGGATCAAGATCTTTTGACAGCAGATCTAGTACTGAGCAATAAGGGAGATGAGTCGCTGCCCATTCCGAAACTGTCCGGATATTTCCTCCTGGATGATGCGGTCAAAATCGATGCAAAGCTTATCCAGACAGCTAAAGTGATTGGGCTTGGAGCGGGTACAAGCGTTAACCTGCAGCTTGCCGGCAAATTGCCGTATACGTATGAGTTCTCTCACGTGAAGCTTGTACTCCAAGAGAATGAGGGAGATGAGCCAGCTACGGGAACAGAGACTACAAGCACAACAACAACGGATGTTCTTGAGTTCTCAACTCAAGCTGAACTGCAAGCCGTTCCTTTAATTGGATTGGGCGAATCCTACTCGTCGACGGATGTCGGGCGCAAAGCCAAGTATGCAGTTAGAAGTGTATCGACCTATGAGGACAAAACGAGCATCATGTATTCCGCTATGGTTGAGGTGACTAACCTGGAGAAAAGATTCACGAACGCCACCAAGCTTGTCGCGAATTTCCGGTCGCCAGACGGAACCGTATTCCCGGCTTCTGTTGCCGAAGTGAAGAACAAAATTTCTCCATCGGGAAAAGGGCTGCTTAACGTTTGGGCGCCTGTGCCAAAAGGCTTTTCAACGGAGAATATGAATTTGCTTCTTGGCGAAGCCGTAACGGAAGGAAAACTGTCGGAAGGCGACAAGGCTGTAGCTGATTCCTATGTAAATCCAGTTGCCTATACACTGCCAGCGGAGATTACGAAAGTGGCAGATACACTTACAAATGTGGACTTATTCCCTTACACGATTAGCATTAATAAAATTGGGACGAGTATTGAGGATAAAGTATTTACACTCAAATTCAACTACGAGTTAACGAAAGAGAAGCTTACCGAAATTAATACCGAAGGCCACAACTTATTGCTTGTATTTGAAGATGGCGGCGGAATTAAACGTTTTGAGAGGAGATTCGATTTCAAAGACTTTGACGTCTTCAATGGAGAATCCACGGGAGATGAGGATACGAAGATGCGACTTGGGAAAAGAGAGAATTTCAAAATCTCGATCCCCGATGAAGGCCTTATTTTTAACACAAAATTCCTGCAAAAATATACACTTAGTGTGTACGACGAATTCCAGGGGCAACGAAAATTAGTTGCTTCTCAGAAAGCAGATTGGTTTATTACTACGGATTAATAACATACATCTAAGGGTTGTCTCAAATGGTCTGCAAAAACCAATGAGCAGCCCTTTTTTTGTGTCCAGTCATAAGAAGTCATAACAGGATTGCCCGCCATATGACCAACATATGACTGAAATATGACTTCACTCACCTGTTTTTATACATAGCCCGATATATAATAAACCCAGACCGAAAAAAAACATAAATTTTCCAATGTAATTTTATGTTTTGTTAAGAAATTCCAAGTATGAT
This sequence comes from Paenibacillus anseongensis, assembly GCF_009757995.1. Classification (NCBI taxonomy): domain Bacteria; kingdom Bacillati; phylum Bacillota; class Bacilli; order Caryophanales; family Paenibacillaceae; genus Paenibacillus; species Paenibacillus anseongensis. The sequence continues at coordinate 1,005,958 of NZ_WSEM01000016.1, read as the reverse complement.
GGTTGAGTGAGTGTTTCAGAGTATTAAAGCTGGTGATAGGGGAGAAGTGAGAATGATCAAGTTAACCGAGTTTTCAATGAAAAATGTAGCAGCAATTTTCATTCTGATGCTGCTGTTAGTCGTAGGTGGTACGTACTCCACAACGACGCTCAAGGTAGAAAGCTTTCCAGACATTACTTTTCCGGTCGTCATTGTAAGTACTACATACGTAGCGCCTCCTAAGGATGTGCTAGACGAAGTTACGAAGCCGCTCGAAAAGGCGGTTGCAGGACTAGACGGTTTAAAGACCCTTAGCTCAAGTTCGCAGGATAATTACTCACAAATTATTTTGGAGCTTGAACAGGATAAGAAGCCGGAAGATGTGAAGAAGGACGTTGAGAGCTTAATCTCCAATGTTAAGCTTCCGCAGGGATCTGAGAAGCCTAAGGTGTTGACAGCCGGCTTTGCTTCCGAACCGGTCTACTATCTAGCCGTATACGGTGACGAGGGAATGAACCAAGCTGAGCTGGATAATGCGTACAAGGATACAATTCTTCCAGGCTTTAATGGACTTAAAGGGGTTGACCATGTCGACTCTGTCGGTAACCAGGACGCAGTACTCACGATTAAGCTGGATGCGCCTGCGATTAACAACTATGGTTTAACTCCAGCGGATGTATCTGGATCCATTAAGGCAGCATTGGTTTCCAGTCCTGCAGGTACCGTGGATTTCAATGGTAACCAACAGATGGTTCGTGTGAAAGGCGAAATGGATACCATCTACAATTTGGACAATTTAAAAATCACGACAAAAACAGGCGATACGCTACTCCTTAAGCAGATAGCCAAGGTTGAAGCCATTAGCGAATCCAAGTTTATTGCCAGATTAGACGATAAACCGGCGATCGGTGTGCTTTTGTACAAAACCAAAGCGGCCAACGCTGTTGAATTTGCAGATAGCGCAGATAAATTAATGACAGACTGGGCCCAGACTTTGCCTGGTGTGAAGTTTCACAAAATTTATAACTCAGCCAACGATATTAAAGATTCTATCCATGGAATGGTCCAAGAAGGCGGCTTAGGTGCAATCCTGGCATCTGTCATGATCTTGCTGTTCCTCCGTAATATACGGATGACACTGATCGTACTCGTTTCCATTCCTCTATCGATTCTCGTCACGTTGTTAGTCATGGGACCATTGGGCATTTCCCTGAATATCATGACGCTTGGCGGTATGGCAATCGCGGTTGGCCGGGTAGTAGACGACAGTATCGTCGTTATCGAAAATATTTATAGCCAGCTGCAAGTGGCTCAACAACGTAATGAATCCGTTATTCGATTAGCAACGAAACAAGTTTCGAGTGCAATTACGTCTTCAACCATTACAACCGTAGGTGTATTTGGTCCGATCGGCTTCGTAAGCGGGGTTGTCGGCGAAGTTTTCCGTCCTTTTGCGATAACGCTGGTTGTTGCTCTTTTATCTTCATTAATTGTTGCGTTAACTGTCATTCCTATGTTGGCGAAGCTGATGGTGCTTAAATCCAATAAACTTACCAACCACGATGAACATCATGTTGGACCGATGGGTGAGAAGTATAAGAAAGCGATCATCTGGTCTTTAAACAACCGCATCAAAACGCTTTTGATAGCTGGAGTAGCCCTTATTCTTTCTATTGTTATTACGGTTCCGAATTTAGCAGTGGCCTTCATGCCAAACAGTGAAGCTGTCAAACAAGGGGCCATTGAAATAAAAATGCCTCGCGAAACATCCATTGAGATGATGAATGAAAAATCCAAAGAACTCGAAAGAGAATTGAAGCAGCATAAAGACAAATTGGGCAATCCTGCTTTCAAGTATATCGAATCTCTAGTTGGTTATAACCAAAGCAGCGACCGGTATGCTTATAGAGCGATGATGTTCTTCGAATTAACCGCAGACACAGATGCGACAGAGGCTGTCAAAATCTACAAAGAAGATATGCTGAAATTGATGCCGCCAGGTTCGGATGTCAACGTCCAGTTGTTTACGGGTGGACCTCCAACATCAACAGGCTCTGATTTTGCCTACTCGCTGAAGGGCGATGACCAGTTATATCTCCAACAAGCTGCAAAGATGGTAGAAGAGAAGCTGAAAGAGTTTCCAGAAATAAATGATATTAAAGATAGTTTGAGTGATTCTAAAACGGAAGTTGAGATTACGGTCGATCAAAATAAGGCGCGATTGTACGGACTATCTTCAGCGCAAATTCTACAATCTGTTAGTTCCTGGATCGCAGAAGAAAAGCTCGGAGATTTGAAGTTTAACAATGTGACCTATGCAACCAAAGTTATGCTTAATCCAATGTATAAAAATTCCGTGGATAAATTAGGCACATTCTTGGTCAAAACACCTACGGGTCAAACTATACAGTTAAATGAAGTCGCTCATATTTCGCAAATTGACGCGCCCAACAGCATCAGTCGTGAAGATGAAGAACAAATTGTAAGTGTAAGCGCCAAAATTGACAGTACGGATAAAGGTGGCGTGAGCCAAAAAATAACGGCTGAACTGGCAAAGCTGGAGCTGCCGTCTGGGGTCTCACGTGAAGTCAAAGGGGTTTCTGATGATATTAACAGAAGCTTTATGCAAATGTTTGTCGCCATCTTTGCATCCATTTTCATTGTTTACATTGTCATGGTAATCGCATTTGGGAACGCAAGAGCGCCGCTGGCTATTCTTTTCTCACTGCCGCTTGCGGCTATTGGAGGGCTTCTAGGGCTTTTGATTACGGGAGAATCCATCAATGTTACTTCACTCATCGGTTTCCTCATGCTGATCGGTATCGTTGTAACGAACGCGATTGTACTTGTAGACCGTGTACAGCAGCTTAGGGAGCATGGCCATTCCATCCGTGATGCACTTATTGAGGCAGGGATTACCCGTTTAAGACCGATCATTATGACGGCAGGCGCAACGATTATTGCCCTACTGCCGCTTGGATTAGGTTTATCCAAAGGGACCATTATCTCCAAAGGATTGGCGGTCGTTGTTATTGGGGGACTTACAACTTCAACGTTGTTAACACTGGTCATTGTGCCGATTATGTATGAGATTTTATTTAAAAAGAGAGATCGTCGTTGGTTCAAAAGAAAAGGGAAATCGTCAACCATACAAACGGAGCAAGCACCATCTGCGCTTCAATAAGCTGAATTGGGGAAAAGGAGAAATCGAATATGAAACGTCAGTTGTTCACGATTAAGCAAAGTGCCAAATTATTCGGTGTCGTCGCGCTTAGCGCGGCGATCATCGCAGGATGTTCCGCATCACCTGCTGCAAGCCCGAGCGCAACGCCGGGAACTGCTGCCGAGCAAGGAGTTAAAGTTGTAAAAACGGCTAAAATTGCTAAACAAAAGATTGGTAATCCGATCGAGCAAGTAGGGGATGTTGTCTCTTCCATACAATTGGATGTGGTAGCGAAGTCAGGCGGTGAAGTTATTGAAATTCTTAAAAAACGCGGAGATAAAGTTGAAAAAGGCGATGTGCTGTTCCGCTTGGATCCGACCGATGTTTTGATTCAAAAAGACTTGAATACCGTGAGTATAAAAGGAGCCCAGGCCGGGCTTGTTGAAGCCAAACAGAAGACAGCCAACGGGATTGCTGATGCCAAAGACGGGGTGTCCAAATTAGAAACGGCCGTTAGCGATCTTGAGAAGGCCTATAATAAGGCTCGTAATGAATACGATCTAGGTACAGCAACGAAAACGCAGTTAGAACAGTCCGAAACAGCGCTAACAAATATGAAAAAAGATTTGGAGAGCGCACGTAGAACGCTGAAAACTGCGCAAGAGACGAATTCTCTTGCACAAGTGGAAACTAGTCTGGAGTCAGCACAGGTAAGCGCACGGAGCATTGATAGAACGCTAAGCAACCTCGATGTAAAAGCGCCTGCTTCCGGTGTGCTAACGGATCTCAATGTGACCGTTGGTGAAACTTTATCACCAGGCGGCCGTGTCGGTGAAGTGCAGCAGACGAACCCGGTCAAAATCAAGTCCCAACTGACCGAAGCATCGGCAGCTCTCGTTCGAGGCAAAAACGAACTTATTTTCTACATACCAGACGTAACAGATAAAGCGAGCGCTAAAGTCACATATTTATCTGATGTGATCAATGGTCAATCCAAGGCGTATGATTTGGAGTTAGAGGTCCCGAATCCGGATGGCAAGTTGAAACCGGGCTCCAAAGCGCAAGTCGAGCTTACAAAAGACGATGAACAAATCGTACCGGTTATCCCGAGCCTTAGTATCGTTCGCGAAGGCGGCGACAGCTATGTGTATATCGCGAACGGGGAAACCGTACAAAAGCGTAAGGTTGAACTTGGTCGCCTAAACGAAACGAATCAAGAAGTGTTATCCGGTGTTAAGGAAGGCGAGATGCTCGTAATTTCCGGACAGCACCAGCTGAAAGATCAAGATAAAATTAAAGTGAGCAACTAGCAGGGGCTCAAGGAGGAGAACTACGTGAATAAGAAAATGAAGAGATCACTGGCCACTATTGTACTATTCGCTGCACTTTTAACTACCGCTTCTTTTCCTGCATGGGCTGCGGAGGGTGTGAGCTCGGCAGTTTTCGCTCAAACAAGCACGAATACCAGCTATGCGCTGACAGATAAAGTTGAAGTGGAAATCAAAAGCATACTCAACCAGCATGAATCGGATTCAACGAAGCTGGGAGCAGTCATTCGGATTAAAAATACCACCGATAAAATAACTCGTGTCCCTGATTTTGAATTACGTGTTCGCATGGCGGATGGCATTGAATATACGCTGCAGCCGAGCGCCAAAAATCCAAAGTCGATACTACCGAAGACGCAGCAAGAGCTTAGCTATCTAACGAATGCAGAACGCAGCGACGATGCTGAGCTTAGTGAGCTTAGCTTTGTAGATGTGGATATGGAAGTATATCCAAAAAAAGAAACAACACTGCTGAGCGTACCGGTTGACGCGGCGCTCGTGTGGAAAGGCAGTGACAGCACGATTACCAAAGCTTCTGCACTTCTGAAGTGGGGCGAGGCTTTCACGCTGCCATCACTTAGGACATCAGTAGGATTCATTCCTGTAGATATCCACAAGGAAATCACAGCCAAAGGCGTGTCTACTGTTGTGCAAATTCAGGTCGTCAATCCAACGAATGAACGTCAAACCGTGCCGAATTTCGGAATCGACGGCAAGACGGAGAGCAAGGTTTATTCCGGAGATCGTGCGGAAGCTTCCGTTGTGCTTGATCCGGGTGAGAAAAAGTATATCCACATCGTGATCCCAACCGATTTGGACACTGAATTCACGAGTTTGAATGTCGTGACGCCAGAGAGTTTCTTCGCCTCGCAGGGGGATGGCAAATTGCAAGAAGATACTTACCGTGTAGGACGCGCGAACATTTTACTGCCTGTTGGAGCGGCGACACAAGGCGTCATTCCGGCTCCAGATTACACATTGGGAACACCTGTTAAACTGGATTCTACGAATAAATTCGTACCATCCAATGTTGATGTGTCGCTTGTTGAACTGCATGTCACCAACAATGAAGATGATGGATTCAATACGGCAGTTGCCAAATTTAAACTAACGAATAATAGCGATCGTCCAGTCCCTATTCCAGCGATACAAACGGAGCTTGTAAGCAAAGACGGCTTTGCTTATGGAGGAAGAAGACAGTTGGCAACTGCGCTTAGTGTTGTTCCTAAGGCTTCTTATGTTGTCAGCTATTCCTATGCGCTTCCTGCTTCCGAAACGGGCGAGGGCTTGAAGATGAACTTATACAGCCAGCAAGTTAGCGGAGATACGGTGTATAAGTCTTTGCTCGCAACAGCGAAAGTGCCAGTTCAGGACAACGAGACAACGAGTAAAGTACTTAACGTTTACCCTTACGAGATCAATATTAAGGACTGGAGTATCTCAGCGATATACCAAGCTTCCTTGACCTACGATTACAAGTTGAAGCTGGAGCTGGACATTAAACCGGATAAACAGGTGACAGCAGATAAGTATAACAACATGCTTTCCTTTGAGTTATTTGATAAAGTTGGCAATCCCGTTGGAAAAACAACAAGAGATTTGTCAGGCGAAGGTAGATTGTACAATGGTACGAATACAATTGACCTAAGCGCGAGATCCGGCCAACTGGATTTCCCGATTCAAGTCAAAGTTTACGAGACCTTTACGAACGAATACGGAGAAACGGTTAAACGATTCCTTACAACGTTCAAACAATAGTCTTTCAATGGATAAATCGCCTGGTGGTGCATGAAGCACTGCTAGGCGGTTTTTCGTTTTTATCGTGCATACAGGATGTTCGTGAGGTGGGACTCATAAGTCTGATCTGTTTTGGATAAGATAGGTTTATCGATTTCATTAAAACGGAGTGATTGCGATGAACTGGATATATTGGGCAAAATTATATGATTCCAAGTTTCAAGCGGGCTGTCTGGCGAAAAGAATGGAAGAAGACTGGTGGATTTACGGGTACGAATGCCCACAAGAAGTAGAAGTTTTCAAGTCGAAAAAGGGACGTTTCGGCGTTCGTTACAATACGTAATTTCCTGCATTTTATCTAAAAATTAACGCTTGACTTACCACTCGCGCTTAGTGTATATTTATTTTTGTCGCTGTTGAGCGGCAACATGACGCGGGGTGGAGCAGCTCGGTAGCTCGTCGGGCTCATAACCCGAAGGCCGCAGGTTCAAATCCTGCCCCCGCAACCAAATTTTATTTGGGCCTATAGCTCAGTTGGTTAGAGCGGTCGGCTCATAACCGATTGGTCGGGGGTTCGAGTCCCTCTGGGCCCATAGTAGTGAAACCCTTTGAATAAGGGTTTTTTATTATTTTAGAAGATAAAACAAGCCTCTTATTTTCATCAATCGTTTGATGAAGATGAGGGGCTTGTGCACGTTTTGTGCACATTGTTTACAAAAAAATAATCAGAGAATCAATTTGAAAGGTATGGTAAACTGTGTAAGAAATTACTACTTGGAGGAAGTTGCATGCCATTAAAATTTATTAGAAGAAGCCTCATTTTATCTGCATTACTAGTATGGACTTATTCACCATTAGCTGTGTTTGCTTCATCTACAAGTGGATCCTCTTACATCAAGTTAACATTGGGGGAAACCAAAGCTTCAATTAATGACAAGAGCGTTACGCTTCAAATGTCTCCGCACCTTGTAGAGAATACAACGATGGTACCGCTCCGATTTGTTACAGAAGCCTTAGGCGCTACCGTTAAATGGGATGGAGCGGCACAGAGAGTTGACTTGACATATGGGACAAAGCTCCTCTCCATGCAGATAGGAAATGCAACTGCTCATGTAGATGGTACGCCAATTCACCTTGAGCAAGCTCCTATTATTGAAAATGAAGTCACTCTTGTGCCGATTCGGTTCATTGCAGAGAATTTCCAACAGACAGTTACATTCGATGAACATACTCGGGTTATCACGATTGCCTCATCTGACAACCAAAGCCCGAATGGTGCTCTCCCTGTCAAAAAGCCGCTGGATAAGCCAACGGTTGATAATCTAACTTCACAGAACTCAATAAAAATTCCTTTAACTGGACTTCTCCCATCATCTGGACTTTCTCCAGGTTATTTCTTTAATGATATGGAGATGATCTCGGATGGTAAGGATGATTTGTACTTCATCTCACAAAATGATCAGTCTAACTTCTATATCAAGAAGATGAATTTGAGCAAAGGAAAAGAGATAAATTTAGAAACCATCGTTTCGTTCAACGATACAAAGTTTGATTTTGAATATAAAGACGAGCATGGTTCGGCAAGCAAATTTCTACGTTATGAATTCATCCCAAAATCATTATTCTATGACCAAGCCTCAGATAGACTTTTTGTCATGGGGAGAGACTTTTATAATAAAATGGCGGTTTTTTATCAAGTATGGCCTAGCGTGAAAATGATTGCGTTCGATACGAGTGGACAATTAGATACGGATACGGATTTTATTCAACCTTTGAATGACGGACAAACGTATGCGATAAGCAACTCTTTCAAAAACATCCTGTACACAGCTCATGAGGGGGAGAGGCTCACATCCTATTTGAGTGTCGAGGGAAATCGCATGCATCATCTTGTTCCTCTTGTTAATAATGGGATCTTGTATGTTCTTGATCGCGAGAGCAAGCAAATAAAAGAGATTACTCCTGGGGTAGGATCACGGGTAGTTGCTACATTAACTATGGAACAAATAAATACCGCAATCACGTATGATGGATATTTTTTCCTTACAGATGCGAAGCAATTTTATCGAGTCAATGTAGAGGGGAAGATTGAACCCTACGCGAATATGGATAATGCCATTTATAAAAAGGGTATTTTTAATTCTTTGACAGGGAACTATGATCAGATGCCCATTCCTCCAGGTTACTCGGGAGCAATAAATGATGATTATGATTTTGAGCCTAAAAAAATGGTTCTTGGTATTTCGCCGCACTTTGCCATTGATGCCGATGGTAATATTCTGATTTATGATGATATCAGTTTAATTCTTAGGAAAATTACCGTTTTCGAGAATTAAGCTGGAGTGTTCAACAATAAAAAAATTGCAAAGGAGCTGCTTGTTATGTGCCGAAATATTAAGCCGCTTTTTAACTTCAACCCAGTTGCTACAGATGCTGAGATTCAGGCGGCTTCATTACAATTTGTTAGAAAAATATCGGGTTTCACCGCGCCATCCAAGGCTAATGAAGAAGCTTTCAACCGAGCGGTTACTGAAGTTGCGCTAGCTGCACGTCAATTAATGGATTCACTCGTCACTACTGCGGAGCCGCGCAATCGAGAAATCGAAATCGAGCGTGCACGCGCTAGAAACGCCAAACGATTCGGAACCGTAAAAAAACTGGAGTCCTAATAAAAAGGCTTTTACCTTCTTAGGTAAGAGCCTTTTTGTTGCTTTCCTTTCATTAGCAACTCATTTGAAGGTAGCAATCTATTGTCTACGAGCATATGATGTAACAAACTAGTAGAAATTAGGTGATAGAAAGTGACCAAAGGTTTTGATTGCTCAACGCCTTTAACGGCGCAAACCGCCGCAGCTTTCGTCAAAGATGGCTACTCGTTTGTGGCCAGATATCTCGTCCCGAGCGGGTATAAGGCTTTAACGAAAAGTGAAGCGGAACGAATCAGCCAAGCAGGTTTGGACATTGTATCTGTTTTCGAAACTACAGCAAACCGGGCTCTTGGCGGTAGAAATGCAGGATTGGCTGACGGCGCTACCGCGGTACAGGTGGCTCATCAGCTGGGACAGCCCGTAGGAAGCTGTATCTATTTTGCTGTCGATTTTGACGCGACTAGCGCTCAAATGGCTACGGTTATAGCGTACATCCAAGCGGCAAGTGAAGCGACTCCGGAGTATACCACCGGTGTATATGGGTCGTATGCGGTTATGGAAGCTGTGAAGCAAGCAGGTGCTTGCTCAAGGTTTTGGCAGACCTACGCATGGAGCGGCGGTAAAAAATCCACATTCATTAACATTTATCAATATTTGAATGATGTTTCCGAGAATGGCATCCAGATAGATCATGACGAATCCTATGGCAGTGAAGGCTGGTGGAATACACTGACACCAGTGAACTATCCACTTACAACGCATGATGCCAATGTCATCATTCCTTTTCTGTCTGCCGGTTATATGGCGACAACTTCGCTTCCAGCCCGAGCAGAATTCAATCGCTTGGCGAATGAACTGCGCAAGGCGTCTGGTCAGCCGCTGCAGTAAATGTAAAGCCCGTTAACTCTCATTATCTGAGAGTTAACGGGCTTTTGTCATTGCATGACAGCGCTGCGAATGTACCAGCGCGAATCAAGGGAAGCTCTTTCGAGCCGAAAGAGCACACGCCTGTGTGCAGGCGCGGAAGCACGTGCCGGTGTAACCGTAACGTCGACCGCAGCCTCAAGCTCGAGGAGCTGGGACACGTCCCGCTCCGGGAACTTGGACAGGCGGCGCATGCTTCGCACATGCATCGCCTGCTCTTGCCCTGTGGTGACCTGCAGCAGCTGCAGGTCACCTTGGTTGGCGCCGCTGATCCAGACGTCGATCAGCGCCCAAGGCGAAAGCTTGCTGATGTAGGACGTCAGCAAGCCTGCCGCGCGGTGCACCATGACCTGGTGCGCCGGATCCGAGGAGTGGGAGCCATGCGTCACGCTCCCGAGGAAGTGAATGCAGAAATGACCGTTGAAGTCATTTCCGGGAATCCCGTCTCCGCCATGCGGCATGCCATGCATGGAGCCGGCCAGTGTGCGGCCGTTAAACTTCACGAGGACCGCTTTGCGGTCCCAGCTCCAGGCGCCGCCATAAATGGTTTTGAGCGTCGCAGAGTCGGTCTTCGTCAGCGGTTGGACATCCGCGTGGCTAGAACCCGCGCGGCGCTGTCCTTCAAAGCTAAGACCGCTTTCCACGTCGGTTATCGTGAATTTACTATATTTGGGGATGACGGCGCTTGCGTCTTCCCAAGTCAGGATCTCGCCATAGTGCTGAGCTCTAAGTGCTTGAACTTGCGTGCGAAGCGCTTCTTGCACGCCCGGTGACACCGCATAAATGGATTTGGTCATTGAATCAACCAATTCCCCATTTTCCGTGACGCCGTAATGTTGCGTCTGCCCTTTTTTATGATAAATGAGGGTGGTATCCGGCGGCAAAGGCTCCGTATACGAAGCGCCTGCCTGTAGCTGCTCAAGCTCTCGCTGTAATTTTTTATTTTCAAAAGATGATTCTGATCGGTAGGCGGCATGTGGAGAGGCTTGGACGACCAACTGAAAAGTAGTCGTATTCGTCGTTTCTTGAGACCTGAGGGCTTGACCATAAGCATGGTGGCCGAATGGACAAAACAAACAAATGGACATCACAGAAAGCAACAGGGTGCAGATCATCGTTCGGAGCAAGCGGGTTGCTCGGGCATGATGCATAGGTAAGCTTCCTCCTGAATTGATTTTAGTAGCGGTCCACATTTGAACAGCAGGATGAAACGCCATAGTCAAGTTTTTACTAATTGCCATAAATTTATGAACAAATTCATCGTCATCTGCTGCCCGAATGGCATCTGTGTTAAAATATAGCAGTACTTAGGAAAGGGAGGTTATCTCATGCAATCAAGTGAAAGTAAAGCATTTGAGCTACATATAGCAGAGGATCGGATTGTGAGAGGTGATTTCTATGAAGCGGCGTCTGGGCCGGCTCTGGGGACCTTGATCATTTGCCATGGATACAAAGGTTTCAAAAACTGGGGGATGTTTCCGCACGTAGCGCAAGCATTATCTAAGGATGTAAATGTCATGGCCATCAATTTCTCTCACAATGGTGTTGGAGAGGATCTGCATGAATTTACAGAGCTCGAGAAGTTCGCGCGCGATACATATTCTAGGGATCTTGAAGATTTGGAAGCCGTTGTGGAAGAAATTCGGCGAAATGAACAGCTTGCTGGTGCTGATTCTGATGCCGGAGGGAAACCGATATTGCTTTTGGGACATAGCAGAGGGGCAGGGGTATGCCTTATCTATGCGCTTGATCATCCTGATCAAATTGCTGGTGTTATCAGCTGGAATGGCATTTCGAATGTTGATCTGTTGACAGAGGATAATAAAAAAGAGATGCGCACAGCGGGAAGATCGTATACGTTGAACGGTCGTACGAAGCAAAATATGCCGTTAGATCTTGAAATCCTAGAAGATATGGAAAGCAACAGCGAGCGATTCAATATTATGGGCAGAATTAGCGGCGCAGCGTTTCCGATTGCGTTAATTCAAGGAACCGAGGATAGCGAGAGGCTAATTCGAGGCTCACAACAGATGGTCGAGCAAAATTCAGCTATTCAATGGATCCGAATTCCGGAGGGCAATCATACCTTTGGCTCGGTTCATCCTTATCAAGGAGAGTCCCAAGCGCTGAAGCAAGCCATTCAAGAGTCTCTTCAAACCATTCGAGAAATGTTAGGATAAAAAACACATGTTAACGAATAGACAACTTGGCGTAACGATACTTATTACCATTCTTGGACTCGCTGCCGCATATGTGCTGCATATTGCCTTGGCGATTGGTTTTTCATTTGGACTCATCACATTGGTTGTCATCGTATGGCGAGGTGGAGCTGCATTCAGTGGCATTCTGCGAAGCATGGGGGAGGGCGTCAAGCACACCAAAGAAGTGATGTGGATTCTTGCATTGGTTGGCGTTGTTATCCCTACATGGACAGCTAGCGGGACTATTCCCTATATGATCGATTTAGGACTTCGCATCGTAGATCCTAGCTATTTTCTTACATTTTCGTTTGCTCTTTCCGTGTGCATTTCCATGCTGCTAGGCACTTCCACGGGGACGCTGAGTTCGGTCGGAATCCCGTTAATCGGTCTTGCTGTGCTGCTTCAAATTCCTTTGCCGATGGTTGCAGGCGCACTAGTTTCGGGGGCTTTTGTCGGTGATAGGACTTCGCCTTTTTCCAGTGCGAACCGTCTGGTGGCATCTTCCACAGGTGTTTCCGTCAAGGACTTATTCAAAGCCTTGCTGCCAACTACGATTGGGGCTGGAGGTATTACCCTCGCATTTTTCTTGTTTTGCGACATGAGAGGGAAGTGGCATCAAGAGGAAAACAATGTGCTCAGTCAGCAATTTGGCTCTGGTTTTAACTACAGCATTTGGTTGTTAGTGCCTGTGCTGCTTTTACTGTTTTCGATTTTGCTCAGATTTAAAACAAGAAACGGATTTCTCCTTTCTATCGCGAGCGCAATCGGAATTGGCCTGATTTTTCAAGGAGTCACTTGGGAGGAATGGCTGCATGCGATGTGGTTTGGTTACCACTCCATGACTTTTGAATCGCTGCAAACCAAAGGGTTGTCCAGTATGGTTGAATTAATTGTACTTATTGCACTCGCGGGAGCGTTCAACGGGATTTTAGAGGAAAATCGTGTTTTACAGGCCTATATGCAAAAATTGTTGGGAGGAAACTCCACCTCCTTATTCACAGCTACGATTCGAACCGGCTTATTTGGTCTAGGCCTTGGCCTAGTTTCGTGTACACAAACCCTCCCGATCATGATGACAGGCAGGAGTTTGCTGTCTTTCTGGGAGGAGCGCTTCCCGCGCAGCCAGCTTGCCAGAGTTGTTGCAGACTCTAGCCTCATTTTAGCTGCTATGATTCCTTGGAATATGCTCGCTATTGTATGTGGAACCATTGTAGGAGTACCAGTCGAACATTATATTAGTTATGCGCCATTTCTTTGGGTTTTGCCACTATGTACCATGATTTGGTCATATGGGGTGGGGCGTCGTGGCAGAGCCGTCGGATATTGAATTGAAGGGGAGTTGCAAGATGCCTACAACTTATTTTATTTCAGACCACCATTTCGGCCATAAAAACATCATTGACTTCGAAAACAGGCCTTTCGCAGATGTTGATGAAATGACAGAAGCCATGATAGCAAAGTGGAACGCTGTCGTCCGTAACGAGGACAAAGTTTTTCATTTAGGCGACTTTTCTTTTTTAAATAAAGAACGCACTCAGGCCATTGTTTCACAGCTGAACGGGTATAAAATCCTCATCCTGGGCAATCATGATCGGGGTAGACCGAGGACCTGGTGGCTTGATGCTGGATTTGATGAAGTAAGTGAGTATCCACTTATTTATATGAATTTCTTCTTCCTTTCGCATGAGCCAATGTATATGAATAAACAGATGCCATATTTGAATGTTCATGGGCATATTCATGGTCAGAAATATGAGGGACGTCAATATTACAATGTGAGTGTGGAACAATTAGACTATACGCCGGTGTCTTTTGAACAGATTCGCGATTCGGTTGTGGTGGATGAGGAACAGGCATAATGGCGCTTGAACGACAAGTATGAAGGTGTATAAAAGGTGGGAATAATGAGATTAATTGTTCGAGGAGGTTGATTTTATGTTAACGAATGACAAGCTGAGTGAAGCCGATATCGAAGTTATTTTGATGGCCATAGACACTTCAAAAGACGCACTACTTAAAGTGTATACGAAAGATTGGCTCGAAACGAAAATCGATGATATAAAAAACAAGCTTCACGCACAGCAGGAGGAACTGGAACGAAATCATTGAATCATGCGATCGATTCTTTTGGCAAAAAGCACTAATGATCATTGATCATTCGGGTGCTTTTTTTACAATGGATTTGAAAATGCGGGTGGTAAGTCGTACAATGATTTGAAGAGTAAATTCATGTAAGTTTTTCGGACGTAGCCTTACCTCCAATAAATTATGCCTAAGGAGATTTGAATCATGCCTCAAATGTCATCGTATAAATTGCCTTGTGGAACTAAGAAATTTTATCCTGAAAAGCTTGATTATTTAACACGTAAAGGAAATTATCTATTGTTTCATACGTTTTCACCTAAAAATAAAATGGCCTATATCATCTCTCCGAAACAGAAGGGCATGGATATCATTGTTGAAGGCCCACCGAGCGATATCGTTAACCTCTATGAAAGTATCGGCCTTGATGAACATGAGATTCGCGATGAACATGGCGTATTTATTTATAAACAAGCTCAAACAAAGGAAGAATTTGAACAGGTTTTTGAAAAGTTCGTCCGTTAGTTTTATGAAATAAATAAACTTATAGAAAGAGCACTTGAATTTATTCAAGTGTTTTTTGTTGTAATGGATGCTCTGCGATAGGGGTAATTCGAGATAATTTATACAATCACATAATTTGGGAATACTGTCTGAATATCAGAAAGTACAAGGTGGTACAAGATGTTCTATAAAAATCAACAAAAATTTTATCAAGAACCCGTGTACAAGTCCCCTTACGCTGCTGCACTTTGGTCATTATGTCTGCCAGGATTCGGGCAACTTTATGTCCGTGAATATTTTATCGGTATCATCTTACTCGGTTCTGAAATTGTCTTTAATATTTTGTCTAAATTAAACTGGTCTATTTATTACTCGTTTACTGGAAAATTGCAAGAGTCTTCCGAGATTGTCAATATGGGATGGGGGTTGTTCTATCCCTCCGTTTACGCGTTCAACATCTGGCATGCTTATAATACGGCAAAGGTCATGAATGCTAAGTTAGAAGCAGAAGGAGTTCCAAAGCCTGAAAAACTAGCACATAATATGGGCTTTTTTACTGGGCTAGTTTTTGGTATGTTTTTCGGACTGCATTGGGCATTTTTGATAAGTCCTGTTTTTTCTGGTATTGTCCTGGGATTTTCTTTGGCTATTATTGGGCATTTGATTGAGAAGTGTGTGAGTCGATGAATTTATATGTAAAAGACGTTTTAGTAAGCGTAAAAGAAAAAAGCCCTTACCTTGTAAGGACTTTCTCTGTATGACCTGTAGTGGGCTCGAACCACTGACCCCTACCCTGTCAAGATAGTGCTCTCCCAGCTGAGCTAACAAGTCGTTTTGTGAAGACAATTAGTAATATACCAAGAATTCTCAAGCATGTCAATATATAAGTTGGTTATTTTGTAAACGGATTAATTACGCCAAAATCGAAAAAGCTTGGTGAGGAGATGGTAAGTTTTACGCTTCTTTTTGGACCTGGGCATGAAGGAAAAATCGTTCGTTGAAGTTTCTAAAGTTGATGTATGACCTTTCCCCAGCAGGATGGACAGTTCATCGTCGGTTACGCCTTGCATTGTCATGGATTAGTCAACCTTTCCGCTCAATCATGTCATTAATATATCAAAAAAGTCAGCGCTTTGATATAGGACTTTCATATTAGCGGGATTTATGGTAACTTGGTGTCATTAGAGTTTGGGAGGAACAGGAATGACGAAGCAGCAGCATCGATGGAATTTGCGTTTAAAAAGCAGTAATGTATATCTAGGTACCGTATATTTGGGCGATCCGCTTCCTGAAGTAGAAGATGTGATTATGATTGGCGATAAGAAATATACAATTCTTGAGCTCGGTAGTAATCGCGATGCAAGCGATGTGTTTGTAGAAGAAGTGAAGAAGAAGTAACACATACTAAAAAGCGCTGTCTAGGAGGATTCATCCTTCTAAACAGCGCTTTTTAATTTAACTTACACTGGATCCTATGCTTTTGTATGTACTAGGCAAGGTTGTAGAGTGAGGCCAGGCAATCAACGAACATTTTGTTATATTCCTCGCGGGTGTAGTCTTTGTTGCAGGCAATGTCTCTTCCCAGGAATTGAAACCAGGTAATTTCTGTTTGCGCTTTTTTGTAAATAAATTTGCCGTGTTGGATGAGGAAGGTGTCATTCTCGAAGTAGGGGACGTTGTCAAACTGAAGCGTTTTTTCACCTTTTTGTTCGGAAACTAATGTCGCCAATAGAATAAGCATGCGGTACGGATCACGGAAAATTTCATATTGTTGTTCAGTCATGGTTTACCACTCCTTTCGTGTATAAGGGATAAAGCCATCATACTAGAGAGGTAATCTGAATAGAATATGCGAACGAAAACTCGTGAGGATATCGAAGGAACAGATGACAATATTGAAGAAATAGAAAAAAAAGACTGACAGTCACTCTAAGGAGGATCGAGTGAAATCAGTCTTTTGGAGTTTGTGCCTAAATCCAAGGATTAACGTTTAAAGCTGGAAAGTTGTTGTTCAGCGATTTGTACCAAACGCTTCGTGATGTTTCCGCCGATTGCGCCAGCATCACGAGTTGCCAAGTTACCGTTGTAGCCAGTAGGGGAGAGAGGGACACCAATTTCCTGAGCGACTTCAAACTTCAGTTGATCCAATGCTGCTTTTGCTTGTTGTACGACTAAAGTGTTGTTACTAGCCATTCAAAATCATCTCCTTTTTTATGGTACACCAGTATTATTTGAATGTTCAGAAAATTTATACGCAAAAAAATAAAAATATCTATATCATCAATAAACCCCCAACCGGTTGGCTGGGGGAGGATATATTTTAAAATAAGGATCAATTATTCCTCTTCGGATTCCACGCTTTCTTCAGCCGCAGCAGCTTCTTGACTCGCCTCTGCAACTTCTTCAGCCGCCTCTTCGTTCACTACTTCTTCAGTGGACTCTTCAGCGATTTCTTCTTCATTTTGGGATACAACTTCTTCTTCTTGGCTCATGCATTTCACCTCCTCGGTTATGTATAATATCATTCTATCCGCTTCTATCAGGCCCTACAAGAGGGTTTAGAGGGCTATGCATAGATTTAATGAAACCTTAATTCGTTTGTCAAATCCTGCTAAAATGGGGTAGCGAGGAAACTCGTTTTTTGTGCCTAAATGACTTATTTTCGCCGGATTTCTCTAATGAGCATGTTTTATTTTTCTATGAATATACATGAGGCAAGCAGCGAAAGTTCATGAATGACTAAGCTGAGCTACGCTATAAAGATAGTTTTCTCACGAAAACTCTTAGGAGGAGTCCGAATGAACCGGTCGGATGTTATTTTGGAATTACAGTTAGTCCCTGAGCTTCTCAAGCAAGCTGAAGCGATCTATGTGGATGCCGTATCTGAGCTGAGTTGGGCCAAACACGAACTATTGACGAAGGAATGTGAGGTCATAGGTGACGGATTGGTGACAGGGAAAAATGAACAGCAGCGCCAAGCTGAAATGTGGCCTTACACGAAAGATTTGCAGCAGCAAGTGTTAAGAATGGAAGATGCCGTCGAGCATACGAAGGTAGAGTTCCATTTTTACAAGCGAAAGCTTGAAAATCTACAAATTATAGCCAAATTGATGACCATTCTATAAGGGGAAATAAATGATGAGAAGCCTGCGATCGATTGATTGCGGGTTTTTTACTATTTCTGAGCATAGATGAAAATTTTATTTTTGTTATACGGTTACAGCAGAAGTCAGTTGTGCATCCTAAGGGTAGATTATGTAAAATGCTAAGTTTTCGGGAGGACGAAGATACGTTATGAAATCATTAAAAATTGTTGTGACTGTGAGTTTGGGGCTACTGGTGCTGACAGGCTGTCAAAGCGTGAAAAGTACGGCAACAGCAGAAGCTGGCTCTACGCCACCACTAGAGGTTACATTAATTGGGGCAAGTGGACAAACGGTTGGAATGGCGCAATTGGCAGCCGCTCCAGAGGGGGTACAAATTGATCTGCAAGTAAGCGGACTAACACCTGGTGCCCATGGTTTTCATATTCATGAAAAAGCCGCTTGCGATGCGCCGACATTTGATTCGGCAGGTGCTCATTTTAACCCGATGCATAAAGAACATGGTTTTCTTAATCCCAAAGGTGCGCATGCTGGAGACCTTCCTAACTTGGTCGTAGATGAGCAGGGAAATGGCCGTTTGAGTACGGTCACCAAATCCGTGGTGCTGCTTCCTGACAAGCCAAATTCATTGTTTAAGCCAGGGGGAACCTCTCTCGTCATTCATGAGAAAGCAGATGATTTGAAGACAGATCCATCCGGAAATTCTGGTAAGCGAATCGCCTGCGGTGCCGTGAAATAAAGGAAGGAGCATTCATGACAACATGATCAAAACACAGGATCTCAAATTGCAGATGGATGAACTCACCAAACAGAACGACTTAGTGCTAATTGAGCTCGAACAGGTAAAGAAAATGTTGTTAGGCGGATCTCAAAGCTCGCAAGGTGGCCAAAATCAGCAGCAAGCTTCGAATTCCGGTCAATCGCAAGCGCAGGGTGAAGATCAAGGACAGAACCAGGATCAAGCTCAAAGTCAGGCCCAAGGACAAGATCAGGGACAGGGACAGGCTCAAGGACAATCTCAAGGCCAAGGTCAGCAAGCCGGACAAAACGGCGCTAACGGCCAGCAAGTCTCAGACTTAGCCAATGAACTATTGAAAATTAAGGATTTGGTTGAAAAGCTGGAACAAAAAACATCCCAATATGTCAGCAGCCAGTCCAATAACGGGACATTAACAGAGAAGGACGCTGTCAATCTAATATTGACGTTAATGAACGGCATGGTCGATTGGGCTAGCGAATTTGTATCATCCAAAGCCTCTTCGAATGGACAGCTGCAATAACATAAAAGAGATCATGACCCAAATAAAAGAGCTGCCTGTGCAGCTCTTTTTGGTTTTTTGTCGAAACGAAACGCTTTTCATTTGTTTTTTCAGTGACGCGTTTTATTGATTCTTTAGGCGATTCGACAATATGCACTTATTTACATAATCGAGTCTGACCGATAAAGTAAAGAAGAGTTAAACGTAAAGAGACAAACCATAGATGGGGTGTAGTGTATGAGAGAAATAGATATTCATCATCTGATGAATCAACTCGGGATTCAGCCTGATCAATTACATAAATGGATGTCTGATCAAGGGAATGCCGCTAAGGTTGAAGTCACTCGTAGAGCCGATCATTATTTGATCACGCCGACCCCTTCAAGCTTCATTTCGACCCCGACGCGGAACTCTAATTCGGGATAAAGAGCTTGCCATGTATGCCATTCCTCTTCAACTGTTCCGAAGTGACGCGATCGATACTTCAATCCAAAGCCAAGAGGATCCAGGTTGTTGTCTCGAAATTTTTTTAAAAGCCGCACTATTTTTTCTTCAGAGGATTGACAAACCGCCGCTTCATATTGCGAAAGCTGATTGATTTCGAGGGGACCTGATGCCGATTCTTCAATGACACCTCTCATCTTAATGTGCATATCGACATACGGAGGTCCATTTTTAGGAATGCGAATGTGATATTTCGAATTAATGTTATCCACCGAAACGAAAAATTTCGAATCCCGAAAGGGCGCTTCAATTTCAACTTTGTTAATACTCGCTTTCATAATATTAAAAAGTCGTGTTTCATTCGAGTTTAGTGTAAGCTTTACATTCTCCTTATCAAAAAGGACGGCCGTGTTAATCGTAAAATGATTGTTAGCCGATTCCACAATGGAGAGAATGGGATCTAATCCTAGTTCTTTTTTTTTGCGATAAAAGTTGAATAGGTACTCGGAAACCACATAACCGGATTCTACCCCCGTCTTTCCAAAGCTTAGCAGCAAAGAGTTGCCGGGCATCCTCTCATGAGATATTTTTGTTCCCAATACGGCTTCTGCTGAAGGTTGTCCAACAGCAACCCAGGACACGAGTTGGATATCTCTGCGGCGATTGAGCCAATCCAATTCATTGATGCCATTTTCCTTCAGAAACGGATACCCAAAAATAATAATTTTGGCATGACCGAAATCTAGTTCTTTGTCGACCTTAGACTTCAGCAATCGAACAGCTTCTGTGATGGAGTTGGCATCCTGTGCGATCAATTCGTATTGCGCGGAACTATTATCGAGACTATTTCCAGGAACGGCTAGTTTAAGCGATATCCGATATTTCATATCTTTATGTTCAGATTTATCAATGCCAATGGAAACAACGAAAAATCGTTTGTCAATATCCTTGAAGCCGCACCCTCCGCACAGGCACAAGAGCAGCAGGATGAAGAGCCATTTCTTCACGCCATTTTCCTCCTGGCAAAAATAACAATGATGATCACCAAGGCAATTTCAGAAGCCAACCTCACGTTTAAATAAAGAGTGCCAAAATTGAATAAGGAGTCGTCGTTGAAGAAGTAGCTGAGTAGAAACGTAACCCCGCCCATAAGGGCTATAACGGCCCAAGTGAAGTAGCTTTTTTCTTTTTGGCTAGGAATCAGCTCTTTAAAAAATTCAATCCCGACATGCCAATGGATAAAGGAACCGGCTAAGCTAATATTGGTGTACAGCAGCATGAAAATAAATAAGACCCTTTCGACTAAACCAAATTCTACCCGCATAGAATCTGAGGTTGAAATCCAAGGGTAAATGTAAGTATTCACGGCCATTGTTCCATGATACCCCACTGGAATCAGAAAGCTCGTTAACAAAACACAAGTGCCAACAATCGGGATTGTCCAGAGTAAGGGGATTTTTTTATTTGGTGTAAGAAGCCTGTTGAAGATAACCAAATTCGTATATCCTGTGAAAATGTAGGTGCCAGCAGATAAGGAGTCCCATGTTGGCCTATTCAGAATATGAGTGGCAATTTCAAAACAAGCATCATAATGCATGGCTTCGTTCGTTACGGCTTTATATAAGACCCATACAATAACAGGGACATTGGTAACCAGTAAGATTTCCATGCAAAAAAGAACGGATTCCGATTTCAAACGGGCAATCATGCCGACAACAGTCACGAAAGCCAGCACGATTAACATCGACGAAATGTCCGGATTAATATATTTTTTTGTGATCTCGCTAAATGCAATCAGCGTAATCATGCCGGCCAAATACCAGATAACAATGAAATAGATCAAAATGGGAATACGCACCCATCGCGGCGCGTGTTGTTTTAATATTTCCGGGAAACCCTGTCCGGGGAACTTCGCGATTGATTTGACGAACACATACAGGAGGGTAAAACCGATCGGTATGGACAAAACCAACGATAGCATACTTCCTTCAAATCTGTGTGAGAGCAGAATGCGAGGCACGAAAAGGATGATATTCGCCAGCATATTTAATAAAACCAAATAGTAAAAATAATGGACCATCGGTGCAATCACCCCACTCAATTAAGACTCGTAGGACTCGCTTTATTTTCGGTAGAAAAATAAGCGTAAATAAGGAACGCCAAAGCTTCTTAAATTTGACAAATAGGCTGTCATGCCAATGAGTCCAAGGACGACGCCAGTGATGCCTAACATGGATGCCAGCAGGACAAGTGGATATTTCATGATTCTCATGGCGAAGCTCATTGAATTGATGGGAACGACAAAATTGGAGATCGCCACCGTCGACACAATGATGATCATAATATTGCTAATTAAGCCTGCGGAAGTAGCGGCTTGTCCCAGAATTAATCCGCCAACGGTAGTTGCTGTGGACCCTACGGACTTCGGCAAGCGGATACTTGCTTCCAATAATAGCTCCATCAGGATCAACATGAGCAAGACTTCGACATACGCCGGATAAGGCACAGAAGCCCGGCTACCGGCAATGGACAGCGCAACCTGGACCCGGAATATTTCCGGATTATAGGCAGTTAGCGCGACGTAGGCTGCAGGTAAAATCAAACTTAGGAATAAGGCGATGTAGCGTAAGATAAGCAGAAAATAACTAACTAAAGAAAGCTGATAGTTGTCATCCATCGCCGAGTAGAAATCATAAAACACGACAGGCAAAATCAGAACAAATGGTGTTCCTTCGAGCATTAAGATTATTTTTCCTTGTGAAAGATTTAGAATGGTTCTGTCGGGACGTTCTGTCGTCAGGAAGGTGGGAAAGATAGAGTACTTTTGTTTGTTCAAAAGTTGGGTAAGCTCGCTTGTCGATTGCAAAGTGTCAACTTTGATCTCATCAATCATTCTTCTTACTTGGTCAAGTACCTGATGGTCAACTTGCAAATCATCGTACATGATGCACAGTCTGGATTTGGACAACCGACCGAGCTCTAAGCACTCCACGCGCAAGGAGTTGTTCTGATAGCGAAAGCGGATCAGGTTGATATTTGTATCAATGTGCTCGCTAAAGCCCGTTTGCGGTCCTTGAATCGTCGCTTCCACTTGAGCATCGCTTAGCGCGGCTGCTTTTATTTGTGCGGCATTGAAGAGCAGAATGCGCTCTCTGAGCACAATGGCGACATGGCCCGAAGTAATTTTGTTCAGAGCATCAACATTGGAAGCGGGCCGATTGCAGCCTGGAAAAGAGAGTAAGTAATTTTCATACTCAGCTTCCTGTTTCATTTGGAAAAAGGGTTGAATGATTTCATCCCGGATCAAGCTGCTGTCACAAATATTGGTAATAAATAAAATTTCGGCCTGAATATGATTGGATTGCATCATACGATGCTCCAAATCGTCGGAAGGGCCTAATTTATCTAGCAGCCATTGCTTGTTCTGGCTCATTGGATTCAAGGATACCCTTCCTTTCCAAGCAAAGTTTTCCTCTTAGTCTGTCTCTGGAAGGCAGACCCTATCCATGGCTAAAGGGAAACTGGCTGATTCAGGAAGTGAAGAAGATAATCTTGAAATTGCGTGGGTGGCGCTGTTTTTTCTGGTGGGAGGAGCGTTTTCTGCTTGGGAAATAAGAAAAGCGAGAGGGGGAGGCAATTCGTAATGAGACGTGGCAGCGGGGGAAGCGGGTGATCCGTTCCTGGGAGGAACGGACCCGATCTTCCGAGATTCCACTCAGTGGAGCAAATGACCACAGAGCCGCGATTTTAGATAAAATGAATGAGGGTTTGGAAAAGGACAGGTCTGGAGTGCCGTGACTACCTCTCTCCTGCAGCGGAGGGGGATTTGAACACGACTTGCTTCGCGCAATATTCAATGATTTCGCTTCTTCGCACAATGCCGATGAATTTATCGGAGTCATCAACAATCGGCACGAAGTTTTGCACTTTGGCTAAATCAATGAGATCTACCATGTCCGCATGGATATGGACAGGTTTGTTTTGCACGCGTAGCGGAACCTCAGACAGCAAATGCCGGTGCGCATTCTCAAACGTTATGCCTTCCGAATTTTTCAAAAACCATAACAAATCGCCTTCAGTGACAGTCCCTACATAATGACCATCGTCGGATAATATCGGTACCGCGGTATAACGGTGATATTCCATACGCTCAAGTGTTTGACGAAGCGTTGTTTGTAATGTTGTTGTAATAACCTCTGATTTCGGTAAAAGGAAAAAAGCGATATTCATCATTCACACTCCTTAGAGTTTTCATAAGAAAACTGACGTTGCTAGCAAAGGCTTGGAGTTTTTCGCAGGAAAACTTTCTTCGTAAGCTAACACTCCTATTGTATCAAAATTTACGAATAGAATCTAAACCTGTGTTGGATGCTACAAGAGAGGTGAGCAGAATGAATAGAGCGCTTATAACAGCACTGCTAGGAATTGGTACCGCACAGGCGATAAAAATGCCTCTTACTTATATGACAACGAAGAAGTGGGACTGGTCGCAACTCATTCAAACCGGTGGAATGCCCAGTTCGCACTCCGCGGGTGTGTCGGCTTTAGCTACTTATATCGCTATGAAAAGAGGGCTCTCGGCCGTTGATTTTGCCATTACCTCAGTGTTTGGCGCTGTCGTCATGTACGACGCCATGGGAGTTCGCTATGCTGCTGGGGAGATTGCGGTAGAAGTGAATGAAATTGATGTGCAGGTAGAGCGGCTAGCTAAACAGCATCCGGGCCTATACCATGCTCGCAGACGGAAAGCTTTGAAGGAAAGACTGGGGCATTTGCCACGGGAAGTCTTGGGCGGTGCGATTTTGGGGGTAGCCATCGGCGCTTCCAGCTATTTGTTGGAGAAAAAGAGGTAGGCTTTGACGCGTGTGGACATCCTTTCTTGAATGAGATAAGATCAAGGAATATTCATTGAAAGGAAGAAAGTCCACATGGAAATCATTCGCGTTACTAGTCATGATCAACTGAAAGATTGTTTTAAGGTTCGTTTCAAAGTATTTGTCGACGAGCAGCAAGTGCCTGAACATTTGGAGATGGACGAAAAGGATGAATCGCCGGAAGCCAGCCATCATTTTCTTATTCTAGACGGCGAACAACCGGTAGCCGCAGCCCGTTGGTATGAGTACCAGCCCCAAACCGCCAAATTGCAGCGTGTAGCTGTTTTGAAAGAATATAGAGGCCAATCCCTCGGCAAGCAAATCATTCTGGCTATGGAGCAGCAAGCCCGCGAGTTGAACTGCACGTCATCCATTCTGGATGCTCAGTGCCAGGCTGAGGGCTTTTATAGTCAATTAGGATATCATGTCATCTCGACAGAACCATTCTACGATGCAGGCATTCTGCACGTAAGAATGAAAAAGCCGCTGTAACTACAGCGGCTTTTTTTGCTATGGTGATGTTATTGCGCTAATGGGAAAGTAATGATGAATCGTGTGCCGGTGCCAAGCTCGCTTTCCACCTCCAGCGTACCTTGGTGATCTTGCACGATTTTGTAGCAGATCGATAAACCAAGCCCTGTGCCGGATTCTTTGGTCGTGAAGAAAGGATGGAAAATCTTCTCTAATTGTTCGTTTGGAATCCCAGGGCCATTATCGGCAATGACCACAGTCACGCTTTTGGCATCAGACGTTAATTGCATGTGTACGACACCGTTTTCTTCCATGGCTTCGCAGGCATTTTTTACGAGATTGAGAAGCAATTGAATCATTTTATCCTGATCCATCAAGACAAGGACGGGTTCCGTCGCTTCTTTGTAATGAATTTGATGGCCGAATCGGGTTGCTTCCGACTCCATCAGCGCGATAACCCTGAGCACACACTCGTGCAAGGAGTAGACGCGAAAATCGATGCTATGAGGCTTGGAGAACTGCAGGAATTCTCCGGTTAAATCACTCATGCGATCAATTTCTTCCATAATCAAGCTGTACCAATTTTCTATATTGTAACCGTTTGCTTTGGAGATTTGTAGAAATCCTTTGACCGTTGTAAGCGGGTTTCGTATTTCGTGAGCCATACCGGAAGCCAATTCGCCGATTACCCTTAGCTTATCGGATCGAAGCATATGCTCTTCACGCTTTAGCCAAGACTCCCGTTTACTCGTAAATAAGTTATTCTCAGCTAACAAGATCAGATCATCTTTCGTCAAGCCGTCCAGCGGATAGGAAGCAATCCCGTATGTAATTTGGATACCAGTTAGTTTAGGCAGTTCGGAGTCCAGCTTTAGTTTTAAAGAAGAGGTCGCTGATTGGTCAGCAACTAACGGCATAACCACTGCGAATTCATCACCGCCGTATCTCGCTATGAAGAGCGCATCTTTAAACAAGATTTGGAGGAGCTCCGCCATCTGCTTCAAGATAAAGTTTCCAGCCTGAAAACCGCGGGTCGTATTCATCGATTTCAAATCCGTGCAGTCGATCAGAATCAGGACCAGACCCTGTTTCTGACGAATGAGCTGCTCAAGCCGGCGATGGGACTCTTCATAGTTGTAAAGGCCTGTTAGCGAATCCTGCTGCGAGAATAAGTAACGTTCCTTTTTCAACCGGTCAGCTTGTTTGAGCGTGGAATATGTTGCTTTCGTCAGTAATGCAACCGTTGTGAAATGCAGCAAGCATTCAATCGCATAAATCCATAGCAAGTCATATAGCCCTTTAATAAGATAAACATTGCCTAAAAAAATAAGTGCGTAGGAGGCGGACAGCACCCACGATTTTTTGCGATTTTCTTCTGTATAAATATCGTAAAGCAGCGTTAGTATGTATAGAGGGAAGATCAAGTTTATATGACCTATGTAATGTAAGAAGCCAATGATCAGTAGTCGAAGCCATGGCATTCCTGCATGTTTGAATGGAATACGGAAGCTTATCAAGTACAGTAAAACGAGAAGGATTTGTAAAGGAGTGTTAATGGAAGTGTGGAGAACTGTCGTATATAGCATAAAAACAAATGCGTAAGCAAAAAGAATCCAATTGATTATCAAAGTATCATCTCCTGCAAATTACGATGTCCAGAATAACCACTCTTGTGACATGTTCTCTGTCTCTTACCCAAATCCTGCTTTCAGGCAAAAAGAATAGGAAATAAACACGGATTTTCGCGAAAAAAGAACCTTCAGGAGGTTGAATTCCTAAGGTTCCATGATGATAATTATTCTGGAAGATCAATAATTTCGTGCTGGGCGGCAAACCGCATATGGCCTGTTTTGCCAATGAAATCGCTCATATTGTCGGCATAATGCATGAGATAGATCCGCTGCTGAATATGTTCAGGTAACGTAAGCAATTCGTCAAGTGTAGCATGGATGAACCCTTGGCCGCTTAATTGACAATCATGAAAGATCGTATGACAGTTTCTTTTGGCGGCAACTTCGTGTATGAGCAGCTCTTCACTGAAGCGGACATCCGCACTATAGAAGATTCGGTCGTTAATAAACAGCGAGTAGCTGGGCTTACTGGAAATATGAAGTGTGGGCACAAGTTCAATGGTTAAACCAGGGCCTATGACAACAGGCACTTGTTCCTCAATCACAATGACGTCAAAATAATCCTCGAGGGAATGATAGCCGTCTTCCGGATTATACATGCCGCCTTTCAAAGTGTTTTCCCATAACGTATCTGCAATTGCTTGAGTCAGGTAGAGCTTTGTTTTTTTCTGATTGCTTTCATATAATAAGCGGAAAGCCATTTCTTCCAATCCGCCAACGTGATCGGCATGAATGTGTGAAATCACGATGCCATCGATTTGATCGGGCTGTAGCTGTATGTCGTAAAGCGATTTTGGCGTTGTTGAGCCACAGTCGATGAGTAGATTTCTTTCGTTTGAACGGATTAATGCGCTTGTATTATAAAATGTTTTGGCAAAAGCACTGCCGGTTCCCAACATTTGAATTTGCAAACTCATTCAGCCGCCCCCATTTTTCGACAAAAAACATCTTTTTCTAATGTAGCATGGGAGGTTGTACGATTTCAACCATAATATGTATGGCGTATAAGCTTAAAGTACGATGTATACATAAGTTTATTTCATTTAAGGTGATGATATTGGGATGATTTGGTATTTAATTGGAGCGCTGATCGTGACGATTGGCTTGATTTTGGTGGGTATTTCTACCTATGTCGGTTGGCAGTTAACACATCCGAAACGAAAAATCGTCGATGAGTTCCCTGAGCAATACGGCTTGCAGAAGCAGGATATTGTTTTTCCGAGCCAATCGCAGGACGTTGCATTGGATGGATGGTTTTTCAAATCGCCTTTCGCACCCCAAGGAGAGTTGGCAACGACAGTCATTATGTCACATGGATATGCGGGTACACGACTGGAAAAGGGGCTGCCGGCGCTTGCTTTAACGAAGGCGATCGTTGATGACGGCTATCATGTGCTTATGTTTGATTTTCGCAATTCGGGCAATTCGGAAGGCAGCTTGACGACTGTCGGATATTTGGAGAAGCAAGATGTGTTGGGGGCTATTCAGTGGGTGCAGGAGCATGTCCCGAGTAAAATTTGCTTGCTGGGCTTCTCGATGGGAGGAAGCACGTCACTTTTAGCTGCAGCGGAAGAATCCTCCGTTGCGGGGGTGATTACAGATAGTGCTTTTAGCCAGCTAAGCCCATACTTGCGAGATAACTTGCCGGTGTGGTCGAAGCTGCCAAGGTTTCCGTTCACGCCTTTGATTTTGGGCATTTTGCCAAGGCTGATAGGGATTAATCCCCGGCATGTAGATGCGCTTGCGGCAGTTGATCGCATTTATCCGAGACCGATTCTTTTTATACACAGCAAAGATGACGATGCGATTCCATGGTCCAATAGTGAAGGGATGTGGCGTCGGCATCCAGACGTTTTTGAGCTTTGGCTCACACAAAAAGCGGGGCATGTCGGGTCTTATAACATGCAGCCGGAGGCGTACAACCAACGCGTTCTATCATTTTTATCAAAATTATAAAATCATCGCAACTCTTTTTAACCTTCGGAGTATAAAGATGCAGACATAAAGTTTACTAACGAGAGCTGGAGGTTATTCAAAATGAAAGTTGTTCAGCGGATATTTACGTTGATGCTGGTGTTTTTTGTTCTAAGTACGGCTGCAGTGGTGGCCTCGTCGATATGGGGGGATTATAAGGGATTTAACATTGCCCGACTGGTCGTCAACGATACGACATCGGAGTTCGGGGATTCGGATGTTCCGCCTCTTATTGTTGATGGCAGCACCGTTTTACCTTTACGTGCGGTTAGCGATGCCTTGCAAGCGCTGGTGAAATGGGATAACACCAATAAGACGGCCTATTTGTACAAACCGAACGTGCACTTGTTCTTTACAACGGAAGTGCGGAAAGACTCGGCCATCGTTCCATTCGGCGTCGTTGAACGCGGGAAGCAAGCGGATTTTATTGTGTTTGCACAAGTGGATAATTTGAAAACAAGCATTAGTTCTGTCAAAGTTTCCATTGTATCGCCAAGCGGCAAAAGTGTGGTTACACCTGTAGTGAAAGCCATCACGGACTCCAAAGAGTCTTTCTGGCTGAAGGTGCCTTTGTATGGTGTTTCATTTGACGAAGCAGGCACTTATGTTGTTAAATTTGCGATGCAAGCTACAGGCTCTAGCGATTATTCCGTCGTATCCGAGAAGCAAATCCAATCCGAATAGGATAAGCTCGCAAGAAAGTGGTTTGACCTCTGAATATGAAAATGTTAGGATAATGACGTAACTAATTATTCGACGAAATGAGGTTCTGCCTGTGAGCGATGAGAAGCACGATCATGTACACGGCCCGGACTGTGACCACGATCACGAGCATGGGGAAGATGTTTTTATCGTAACGGACGAGAACGGTGAAGAGCATGAGATGGTCATGGTGTATACCTTCCAATCTCAAGAGCAAGCTTATGCGGTATTGCTTGATCGCAATGATCCTGAAGCGGACGGCGTTATTTTCCGTGTTGAGGAAGATGGCGACGATGCATTCCTAGTCAACATTGAGGATGAAGAAGAATGGGAACGCGTAGTGACCATTTACAATGAGATTGTAGCTCAAGAAGGCGAAGAATAAGAGCTATACATAAGAAAGGGCTGTCCAGTCAGTAGGCGATCTACTGAAGGGCAGCCCTTTCACTATTTATTATGAAACGGGGCTGTCCTAATGGTTTGAATCAACCATTTGGGACAGCCCCGTTCGTGTAAAATGTTATTTTCTAGGATTGAAATACATGATTCTGCCATTAAATAGATGAAGTTCAGCTTTCAACAGTTTACCAAGGTATTTGCAGAACTCATTGCCTTTGCTCTTATCGCCATGAGTGGCGTCGTCAGGCAAAACAACTTGAACATAATGCCGGTATTCCTCTTGAACCTTCTCGCTGCCGACACCAATCACGATATATTTGTATAAAGGATTGATACCTTTCAGATAGAACCATTTGCCTTCGCCTTCCGGCTTCGTCTCAATGGTATAAGGGAATCCGGCCTCGTCATATTCCCAGCCAAGCTGCTTGGCTGTCAGACTGAGCTGCTCACGGTAATGCAAAAGCCTGTCCTTGAGTTCATCCAAGGTGAGTGCGGGTACTTGGGAGCCTGTTACGAATTTAATATAAGCGCTTTGAGCCATTCCTTGTTCACCTCATTCGCTAAACATCACCAACATCATAGCATCATGTAAACGGTTTTACAATAACTACCTATCAGTTAAAGACTTAGAATATCGCTTGTGTCTCAACGATAACTTTGACGTTTTGAACGCTGCGGTCCTCAGGGCCTTTGACAGGAAGTCCAACCTCAACATGCTCGACGATGTAATCAATAAGCTCTTGCGTGATGACCTCACCTGGAAGCAAAATCGGAATCCCTGGTGGATAAACGTAGATGAACTCAGCGATGATCCGGTCGGCGGAATCTTTGAACGGCAAAATTTCGGTCTCTCCATAGAAAGCATCTCGCGGTGTCAACGTTAATTGAGGAATAGCAGGAACTTTAATGACAACCTCTTTAACTTCAACAACATCGTCATTCATATGCGAGAGTTTGCGCAGAGCTTCTAGTAGAGTCTCAATGTTCTCAGGCGTATCCCCCGGCGTAATGAGGCAGAGTATGTTGTACATATCGCTCATTTCGACTTCGATATTATAGTGCTCGCGCAGCCAGTTCTCGACTTCGAAGCCCGTGACGCCGAGTTTTCGCACGTGGACACATATTTTCGTCGGATCATAAGTGAATGTCGCTTCTTCGCCTAGAATTTCTTCCCCAAAACAGTAGAGGTTCTCAATTTCATTGATTTGTTTTCTTGCATACTGAGCAAGGGCAATTGTACGTTCCGCCATTTCATACCCGTTCAAGGCCAAGTGCCTGCGGGCTGTATCCAGCGAAGCTAATAAGATATAGGACGTAGAAGTCGTCGTAAGCATAGAGATAATCGTTTGAATCCGCTTCGGATTTACGCGATTTCCTTTTACGTTCAAGACGGAGCTTTGTGTCATGGAACCGCCAAGCTTATGAACGCTAGTCGCGGCCATATCAGCGCCTGCTTCCATAGCGGACATCGGCAGTTTGTCATGGAAGTGAATGAGCACGCCATGCGCTTCATCAACAAGGACCGGCATGTTATAGCTGTGTACGAGATCAACGATCTCTTTTAAATTCGTGCATACGCCATAGTAAGTCGGGTTGATGACCAAGACGGCTTTGGCATCGGGATGCTTCTCGAGCGCTCTGCGGACAGAACGAGTCGGAATACCGTGGTCGATTCCTAAGTTCTTGTCACGAGCTGGTTGGATAAACACCGGCTTAGCGCCTACGAAAATAATCGCGGCAAGTACGGATTTATGTACGTTTCGCGGAACGATAATTTTATCACCTTCGGAGCAGACGGTCATAATCATCGTCATGATGGCTCCGCTTGTTCCTTGTACGGAGAAAAACGTATGGTCGGCGCCATAGGCGTCCGCAGCCAGCTTCTGGGCTTCCTCAATGACACCCATCGGTTGATGGAGATCATCCAGCGGTGCTATATTGATGAGGTCGATGGACAGGGCGTTGTCTCCAATAAAGGAACGAAACTCCGGGTCCATGCCGACTCCTTTTTTGTGGCCAGGAATGTGAAATTGAATCGGATTTCTTTCAGCATGCTTGAGCAATGCATTGAACAGGGGGGTACGGGTATGATCCACCTGATTATCGCTTCCCTTCTATCGTGGATTGCTTGTCGAAAGTTGCAACAAACAAAATGAGTATATCAAACTAGAGATTTCATGCAAGCTAATTTTTTGAAAATAGTTTGTGCAAATTGGGGAAAAACTAACAACACTTGTTAAAATACGGCCAAATAAGGAGAAATCGCATGATTTTGAGGCAAAAATGGCGAAAAAACCAGCTGTTTTCCCCATTTGTGATCGAATTGTTAATTATTATGTTTATCGTCGAATTTGTGAAGGGTGCACTGCTCATTACCATATTGCCGGTATATATGAAAACAGGGCTTGGCGCATCCGCGTTTATTATCGGGTGGACGCTTGCGGCGCAATATATCGGTGATAATGTGCTGCGCACGCCCGTTGGCTGGATCATTGATAAGCTCGGTTACCGTACAACCATGCTCACAGGTGTGCTCTTGACCTTTATATCCGTAATCCTGATGGCGACAACGTCCCAATATATATGGATGATAGTCGGCTGTGCGCTGCTTGGCTTTGGTACAGCCCCGCTGTGGCCCTGTGTAATTACAGGTACGACAGAAGTGGCGGGAGAGGATGGCAAAGCGACGATTATGAGCGTCGTTTACATGGCATGGCTGTCAGGTGTCGGACTGGGGCCGGTGGCGATCAACTTCTTTGTAGGCGAAAATCACTACAGCACAGCATTCCGTTTATTAATTGCCTGCATGACGGTTGTAGTGCTGGTAGCGCTGATGCTGCCTAGGAAGAGTTCAACTACGGATGTGGGGACGGAAAAGGTCTTTACCCACGCTAAAATACAGAAAGCACCGCTTGCTCAGCGAATTTCAATCTATCTGAGTGAAGTAAAGCGATCGCTGTCTGTTAGTCCGCTGATGTTTCCCGCGATGTTCGCACAGACGTTTGCTCTTGGCATATTGACACCGATTTTGACCCTGTATGCCAAAGAGGTGTTAAAGCTTTCCTCCTTCGCATACAGCATGTTTTTGATTGCCGGAGGAGCCGTCACGGTCATTTGTTTAGTTCCGATGGGGAAATGGGTGGATCGCCGAGGCATACGTCCGTTTTTGATAGCGGGTTTTACGATAAGCGCAGCAGCGCTGCTGCTGTTTACATATGCCAAGTCTATGACCATACTGTATGTATTGGTAGCCCTGCTTGGAATCGGCTATGCGTTTATCATACCTTCCTGGAATGCATTGATTGCTTCAGCGATACCACCTGAGAAAAGAGGGGCGGTATGGGGGTTTTTCCTGACGATTGAAGGACTGGGTATGATCGTCGGCCCGATTGTTTCCGGCAAGCTTTGGGATGTATATGGCTATCATGCGCCTTTTTTGATGAGCGGTTCAGTCCTTGTACTGTTACTTGTTCTTCAAATGTTCATTTCCATCCCCAAAAAAGGTATGGTACGATAAGGAAAAATGTTTGGTTTGGAGGCTCATAAGCATCATGAATAAACAGATTGGAATCATCATGTTGTTGTTGATGACCATTTTCGTAGGGTTTGGCATTATCATTCCCATCCTGCCGGAAGTTGTCAAAGGAGCCGGCTCTGAGTATCATAACGCGTTATTGCTATCGGTCTACTCTGCGGCTTCCTTTCTGATGTCTCCAATATGGGGCGCGGTGTCGGACCGTATTGGACGCAGACCTATCATCTTGATTGGCTTGCTGGGTTTTAGTATCAGCTTTTTGATTTTCGGATTTGCAAATGGGCATCTGTGGGTCATGTACGTGTCACGTATCTTGGGGGGCTTATTCTCAGGTGCTGCCACAGCATGTGCTGTCGCTTACGTGGCGGACATTACAACGGCCGAGAATCGGACGAAAGGCATGGGCATGGTGGGCATGTCGATCGGCTTAGGTTTTATCTTCGGGCCGGCGCTAGGAGGTATTCTAAGCCGCTGGGGGACTTATGTGCCTTTCTTCGCAGCTTCCATCTTGGCGTTCGCCTCGTTTCTATTTGCTTTTGCGATCCTTTCGGAATCGCTGCCGGCAAATAAGCGCTCTTCGGTGAAGGAGAAAGCACCATCCCGATGGACTGCATTCTCCGGAGCGTCCAAGTATCTGTATGTGTTATCCTTTTTCGTCTCGTTTACACTAGCCGGCTTAGAAGCAACACTTCAGTATTATCAAATGGACAAGATCGGGGCAACGCCATTTGATATCGGCATGATGTTCCTTGCCAGCGGCATCGTCGGCGCGTTGATTCAAGGCGGCGTCGTTCGCCGCTTGGTCAAGCAGGGTGCCGAGCAGAAGGTGATCGGCATCGGCTTATTGCTCTCAGCAGCTGGCTTTTTCCTGCTGCTGTACTCCAGCAGCGTAGTCACCGCTGCAATTTACTTGTCCGTATTCGGCGCGGGGAACGCGCTGATACGGCCTTGTGTAACGTCGCTGATTACGCAGCGCACGAAAGTCGGTCAAGGCGTCGCGACGGGCCTCAGCTCCTCCATGGACAGCCTGGGCCGCATTGCCGGCCCGCTGCTTGGCGGAGCGGTGTTCGCCATCGCGCATTCCTTGCCGTTTATTATCGGCGGCGTGCTTTGTTTGGCGGCGATTCTGCTGCTGCAGCGCTTCGTGCTGGTTGACCGCCAGACGCGCGTCCAACAGCAAACGGCTTAGAGTAAATGAAAAGCTGTACACTAGCCTATCTCGGTAGAGATGGCGGGTGTACAGCTTTTTTTGATGCATGAGGGGCGTCAGCACCGCATTTCAGGGGCAAGACGCCCCCAATCGAACGCAGGGACACAGACATCATACCCAAGCTGAAAAAGCCTGAGAAGAACGCTTGGGGGGGCGATAAAGAGTCCTTGGTTGAATGGATCTGGATAAAAAAAGACTGCCCCAACGCCATCAAAGATGACAGAGAGCAGTCTTTTTTATGTGACTATTCCTTAGCTTTCTTCTCTTTCTTGTGATCAACCCATTTCTCAATGGAAGGGGTTAGTTGATCTTTAATGGACGCGACGAGCTTGTCCTTGGAAATGCCTTTCGACTGAGCGATTTCGGCGAGCGACTTGCCGGAGCGGAGCTGGGCGTGCAGTTCATCTTTGCTCAGTCCGAGCGTTTTGGCGAGCTTTTCCGTGTCAGGCTTCAGTCCGAAGCGGTGCCACTTGCTTCTGCCATGGCTGTCCAGCAGGTTCTTCTCGTTGAGGATGAACTTCAGATGCTCGCCAAGTTTTTGCTTCATGTGCTCGCCTTGGTCGGCTGTCAGCTTGCCATCCTTCACGGCCACTTCGATCTTCCCGGTACGGAGCTGCTCGAGTTTGGCCGTTAGGTCGGCTTCGCTGATTCCTTTGTCGGCGGCTGCCTCCACGATGCTTTTGCCGCTCTTGAGCGACTTCACGAGCACTTCTTTGTCAACGCCTATGACATGGGCGGCTTCTTCGATAATCGGCCATTTGCGGCTATGCCGCCCGTGCCCTTTCTCATCAGCTTGCTGCGAAGAGACGATCTCCTGCTGATTCTCGGAAGGAGCTTGCGCCGAAGCTGAAAGTGATGGGAGCATAGCTGCTCCCAAGACGAACGAGAGGGCCATCGTGCTCACCAGAAGCTTTTTTCTATAATGCTGACTCATGTGTGTACGCCTCCTTTCCCAAATAATAGGAATTACAGAACATAGTCTGTGCAGGAGGGATTAATTTTAGTTTAAAATAACCTTAGTTTTACATAAAAATTCCAAGATTCGAGTTATTTCGCGTCGACTGCCAGTTGATACAAGGGAACCAGCTTTTCAAACGTGTCTTTAATCAGGGATTCAAGTTCGTCAGGTTTGGTCAGCACAGGATCTTGGAAATGAAGGTTTTTGCCGATCAGCAGCTCAACTTTTTTGACATCGCGGAAACGGATCAAAGCATCATTCCAAGCATCGCGGTCCAGGTCAGCAAGCGTGGTGACATCCTTTTTCATATGATCGAAGGACAGGACGAAATCGGCGGGAATTTCTTTTTGAATGCGATCGATCTGATTCATATACGTGGTAGCGATGTTGCTTTTATTAGGCAGCTCATAGATGAGTGCCAGCCAGATAAACACACGGTCATCGAACAGGCCAACCTGGAAATGAGGGACTTGCTTATAGCCTCTTTTGTTTGGGCAGATCGCCATCCAGGTGTCCACCGGCGGATTAATTTTGCGTCTTAAATGCTTGGCAATATGTAAGAACATTTCGGTTCCGGCCAAAAGCGAGAGATCCTGTGCCAAAGAATCGCCTAACGCTTTGAATTTAGGTTGAATGCGCTCGCGAATGGCTTCCATTCGTCCATCTAGACCTTCTATAGCAAACGTATCAAAATCATGTTGTGTAAATCCAGTAAAGCTCATCGTCAGATGCCTCATTTCACTTACGTTTTTCAATTATTTTAAAATAAATGAGTGCGCTCTGCAATGTTTTACGAGTTTCGTAGAATGCAAGTAGGAAAAAGGTCCCAATTTGTCTAAAAAAGCAGGAAAATATAGGAGTTTGCCGAAATATGTGGAATAATCTATGGCTAAAGACAGGAGAATTCGGATATGAGAATGAAGAAATGGTCTGCGATTGCGCTTTTGGGCTCTTTGATGGGAACATGCTTTACGGCAGGCGTCTATGCGCAAGATGTGCTGCAACGTGTTGACGCGTATTTAAGAAATGATTTCAAGATCGTAGTGAATGGGCAGCAGGTGACGCTTATGAACCCGCCGTTAATTTATAACAATAGCAGCTACTTGCCAGTGAAAGAGTTGGGAAATTATTTGGGGGCAGTCGTTAATTGGCAGGAGAGTTCCAAAACGATTTATATTAACCCGCGTATCAATCAAGGACAACCCACAGAGGGAAATAATATCAATTACACAGAGATAGTGTTCCAATACCCTTATGTGCAGTACTTTGATTATCGAGGTGCCACTTATCCAATCCTCACGAACACGACTGAGTTGACGTACTATCGATTAAAGGATGTGGAACGAATGGGTGTTCCTACAGCCGGCTTGCGCAAAGCGAAGGAGAAATATTCGGAAGAGATCTATGTCGGAGAGGATGAATTGAAGAAGGTTTGGGGAAGCGAGCCTCCGCAATCATCGTATATGTATAATGAAGGTGTTACGGTCACAGGCGAGAATGACCCTATTAAAATTAAAGCACTCAAAGACTATGTAGAGAGCTTCCGATATTATGAAATCGATAAGATACCGTACATGTCAAGCCCGATTATTATTGATGCACTGCCTGAACCCAATACATACAGCTATTTACTTGTCGAGAACGGTCATTACTTCCGCACAACACTCAGGCTGACTCAGAGCAATAATACGAACCCTAACAATCAGCCTGAATATGTGGTGGGGAGTTCCTCCAAAGAGAATATCGAGGTCGTTAAAGTAAATAAATAGCTGCTCTAGCTGATGACTCCGGATTGTTTTTTTAAATAGAAGATAGCAATTTGCGTGCGATCGCGGAGATTCAGCTTGCTGAGAATTTCAGTGATATAATTTTTGACCGTACCTTCGCTCAGGAACAGCTCCTGGGCGATTTCTTTGTTCGATAAGCCTTCCGATATTTTCTCAACCACAGCTTGTTCACTGGCCGTTAGTCCGTATTCCCGGAGCATGGCAGGTAGAGGTGCGCTTGGTGTGGGAGCAGGGCTGATGAAGGTAGCTAATTTCTTGGCAATGTCAGGATGGATAAGCAAATTGCCTTGCTCAACCGTTTTAATTCCTTGAACGATACGGTCCGGAGAAATGTTCTTCAACAAATAGCCGCTAGCCCCATTGCGAAGCGCCTGAACGATAAATTCATCGTCGTCAAATGTTGTTAGAATCAGAATGGAAATCGCGGGATATGCTTGCTTAATTTTCAACGTTCCTTCCACGCCATCGCAGATGGGCATTCTAATATCCATAAGGACTACATCGACCTGAACACCGCTCTGAATAAAAGCCAATGCTTCATCGCCATGGTTGCACGTACCGACAACCGTAATGTCTGGGTCAAGTCCAATAATCAATTGCAAGCTTTCTCGAATAAACGGATCATCGTCAGTAATAAGAACATGTATCATCGTTGTTTCAATCCTTTCTTTCTTCGTTTGCATTAGTTCGTTTAACGAAATGTGGGCAAGACGGTTGTCACAGTAAAAACGGAGTCCATGGCGACATAAAGCTGACCTCCAATAAGCTTGCTGCGCTCTTCCATACCTGTCATTCCAAGCCCTTTCACGGTTTGAACGGCAGGGAGTCGCCCGTTATTCGAAACGCTCATTGTAATTTGCTTGGTTTCATAAATTAATTGAATCTGAACGGAAGTTGCTCCGCCATGGCGAATTGCATTCGTGATGGCTTCTTGGGCATTGCGGTATAAAATGAAGGCGAGGCTTGGATACAGGACATAAGGCATTCCCTGAATATCAACTTCAATAGCGATACTTTTGTCCTTGGTCAATCCTTCAATAAGCCGATTAAGTGTGAACGACTGCATGGAGTCGTCATCCGGTTTCAGCTTGCGCACCGTTGATCGAAGCAGTTCCATACTTTCAGTCAACTGGTCCCTGACGGAAGTTAACATCTCCATGCCTTTGTCCATTTGGGTTGGCAAAATCCGCAGGCCGGCTTCCATCATCATTTTGAGACGAATTAATTGATGCCCCAAATCATCGTGAATATCTCGGGAAATCCGGTTCCGTTCATCCAGTTGGGCTATATTTTCAACCTGTTTGGCATAGTCCAATAACTGCATGCGTGCTTCATCCAGCTCATAATGCTGCCGCCGCAGCTGATCATAGAGCAGTTCGATATCCACTTTGTTTTGTTCCACCTGGTTCATATGCAGCAATAGGAGCGCCAGGATAAAAAAGAGAAGATTGGCCAGCACATAAGAACTGCTCGATTGGCCTTGTAAACTCAGATTTAAAGCGATCAATTGAACACCTAAGAAAGAAATTCGGAGATGACGATGAAAGGAATGAAGATAAGTCAGCATTGTGGAGTAAAAAATCATGAATAATAAGCCGTCAAACGTATAGCTTAGCCATCCGCTGAATGCGATTTCGATCAGAAGCATCCACACAGCTCTCTTGAAAATCGTTCTTCGCAGCTCGGCGACCCAGAAGAATAGAAGAATAAAGAACACATACGTGCCGTTAGACGCGTAGCTTTCGAGATACATGGAGGCAATCGCTGGAATGAGAATGAGTGTGTAGCGGGTAATAAGCAATAAAGGTAACAAGCGATTCCCTTCCTTTGTAAGCGTGTAGGAAAATTATAGCATAATTGACATGTGAGTCTACAGGTTTTATGGCGTGCTTATGACTTTTGTCACCTTGTTAAATGACTTAATCTACCTGTAGATGCCATTTCCATGAGGTACAATAAGTGTAATTCAAGCCGTCGAGAAAAGGGAGAGGATCCTATGAGTTTTATTCAAATTAAAAATGTTGTAAAAAAATACAGCCAGCAAATATCCGTTGATCATTTGAATTTATCCATTCAGGAAGGCGAAATTTTCGGTCTGCTGGGGCCGAATGGAGCCGGGAAAAGCACGACGATCAAAATGCTGAGCGGCTTGCTCAAAATAGATGGGGGAGAAATGATTGTAGACGGCTTGTCCGTTGCCAAGGACCCGTTGGAGGTCAAACGCCTTATCGGTCTTGTTCCGCAGGAGCTTGCCATTTTCGAAAGTTTAAGCGCCAGGGAAAATGTTACGTTTTTCGCGAGACTTTATGGCTTAAGGGGCGCCCTCTTGCAGAGCCGTGTGAAAGAAGCACTTGAATTCGTTGGGTTATCGGATCGGGCTAACGATAAGCCGAACGCTTTTTCAGGCGGAATGAAGAGGAGATTAAATATTGCTTGCGCCATTATGCATCATCCTAAGCTGATTATTATGGATGAGCCGACCGTCGGCATCGATCCCCAATCGCGGAATCACATTCTGGAGTCGGTCAAAACCTTGAACCGCATGGGCTCTACGATTATTTACACATCGCATTACATGGAAGAAGTAGCTGCGATTTCGACGCGTGTCGGCATCATGGATCACGGACATCTGATCGCTTGCGGTACGCAAGAGGAGCTTCGTGGCAAAGTCGCGCAGGATAACAAGGTTGTGCTGCAGGTGGCGCATTTATCCGAAGAGGCGGTTAAGGAGCTGCGGGACCATCCCAAAATCAAGCAAGTCAACGCTCAGGAGCAAGCGCTTGAACTGCTGGTCGGTTCGTCGCAAGCCTATTTGCAAGATATTTTGTTCATTTTATCCAAACATAACGTCAAAATTCAATCGCTCGTGCAGGTAGAACCGGATCTTGAAGCATTATTCCTGTCGTTGACCGGCAGAACTTTACGGGATTAGGGGGAGAGCGCGATGCCGTTATGGATTATTGCAAAATATGAAGTTTTGCGAATGTTTCGCATGCGTTATGTCATGGCCATCCAGTTTGTTATGCCGCTTTTGCTCATATTCATCTTGGGTTCAGCGCTTTCAGGAGCGTTCAAAGTGGAGGACCGGACCATCAAACCGGTGAAAGTGGACGTTGTGCAGGGAGATTCAGGTGCCTTGAAATCAAGTATGGAAGGCTTTCTGCATTCTCCCGACCTCGGGAATTTGATTCAAACTTCAACAGTTCAGACACGCGACCAAGCTGTCAAAAGGCTTAAATCAGGCGTCTCTGAATTTGCGCTAATCATCCCTGATGATTTCAGTGCCCGTGTAATGGCGGGGAAGGAAGCCGAATGGGAAATGATTTATGGTAACAATTACGAGCAAAATTTGACCGCCGAAATGGTGCTTCGTTCCTTCTTGGATAACGTAAACCAAAGACAGGCAATCGCGATCGCGACTGGTTCTGAAGCAGCAGCTTCTACACAGAATCAGGGTTCGTCTGAGCATGTTGCTGCCCCGGCAGCTAGCCATGTCAAGCTAGGCAATCTTGCAACAAATAATTCCCAGTATTCTGCTATGCAATATTATGCGGCATCGATGCTGGTCATGTTTTTGTTATACTCCGGCCTTTCTACAGCGATGACACTGCAAGGCGAAAAGGATAAACATACACTATCTCGCCTTAATGCCATGCCAATTCATGAATCTACAATTTTACTTGGCAAGGTGCTCGGAAATGCCTTTATTGCGATTTGTCAGGCGGCGGTCATCGTTGGCACAACCGTTATTGTTTATCATGTCGATTGGGGAAAATCGTATGGGTTATTGGCGCTAATCTGTTTTTTCGTCGTCATAGCGTCCATGAGTCTCGCGGTATTAACAGCTCTCATTGTGAAATCGTCCAAGGGAATCTCAACCATTTTTCAGGTGGTTGTGTTGACGATGTCATTTCTAAGCGGGGGCTTTACACCTTTACCGGATGGATTTCTGCGGCAAATTGGTGATTTCACTCTGAATTACTGGGCGATGCAAAGCATGTATCGCATTATGCTAGGCAGTGAAGCCTCTGTTTTAGCTCATCATTTACTTGTCTTGGGCTGCATTAGCGGTGGATTACTGCTTGTTTCCTTCATCGTCTACCGAAAGGCGGGATACCATGAATAGTTTGTTTATCGCCTATAATATGCTTCGTCGCACGATTTTACAAAAAAGAGGTTTTCTGATGTATCTGCTCATTCCGGCGGGCGTAGTTTCCTTGATCATCGGTGTGATGGGACAGCAGCAGGAGCATCGGGTTGATATCGCTTATATCAATATGGATCGCGGGCCGCTCGGCGCCCATTTGGTGCAAGAGTTGAGTGGACTACCAGATTACCGGCTGAGGGAACAAGTTTCCGATGCGGACTTGAAGGAAGCGGTGACGAAGCAAAGTGTCGGTGGCGCGTTCGTCATTCCGGAGGGATTCAGTGAGACGTTGTTAAAGGGCTCCGCACTGCAAGTAGAGATGTATCAATTAAGTGTAAGTGAAGCGACGGTTACGTTGAAAATAACGCTGGATAGCATCCTTACCGGCTATCAAGGAACTGTTGATGCCCTGCTCGAGCAAGGACTTCAGGAGAAATCACTTCAGGATGCCGTAGATAAGACATTGATCCAGCTGGAAAAGCACCAAGTTAAGGCGCGTGTCACGGATCTGAACTTGTATGTTAATCCAAATATGCATCTTGTCATTGGCTTTATGCTGATGTTCATGATGGGGGTTATCAATAACACGATTTCCGTTATTATGGAGGACCGGAGAATGCGGACCATGGCAAGAACCTTCACGGCTCCAGTTCGCTCCATAGAAATTATGCTAGGCAATTTTATCGGCAGCTTTTTTGTAGGAACCTTGCAAGTGCTAGTGATTTTGATTATTACACGGTATGTGGCTTTGTATGATTATGGACTGCCGTTCTTCTCACAATTTGTTATGTTGGAGTTTTTCTTATTAGCAAGTATGGGCATTGCCAGCGCAGTTGCAGGTTTGGTGAAAAATGCCTCCAATATGGGCATGATCAACTCTTTAATCGTTACGCCCACTTGCATGCTAGGTGGCTGTTTTTGGCCGGTTTCACTGATGCCGGATTGGATGCAGAAAATTGCTGATTTCGTTCCCCAGAAATGGGTGATTGAAGCCATTCAGCTTATGGCTGCGGGGCAATCTTTGTCCCAGATGTGGATGCACATGGGGGTGCTGACCTTATTTGCTCTGATTCTTCTTGGTGTCGGCACTGTAATTCTGAGACCCGAGGATGCGGAAGTAGGATAATTTGCTCTCTAGCGGAAATATGAATAAAGGGCTGCTGGCGAAATGCCAGTCAGCCCTTTCGTATTTGAAGTGGATTAGATAACGAATGCACTAGAAATAATAACTAACAAAATAAAGAGAACCAAAATTGCTGCGGCAGAATTGTAACCACCAAAACCAGCTTCATAACCCATTCAAAATCACCCTTTCGTTGATTAATTCTGTGCGTTTGTCTTACAGGGATAGCATATGGTGATCTCTCTAGGAGTGAATGGGCGAATGGACCTGTAGGGGGATGATTGTGCTCCTGTACCTATCCATCGATAAATGTAAAGAAAATGTGTTACAATGGAGCGATAGATTCATCTTATTGGACAAGGTTCAATTCGAGATAATGAGTGATACGAAGGAGAGAGCGGGAATGGCCGTTACGGCGAACGAGGTTGCAGAATGGATGCTTGAACAGCTGAAATCCGCAGGGATTTTGCATCAGAAAGAAGCTGTTGACTATATTATTCGCCATTATGGAGAATCCTTTATTTATGTCAACGAGAATGGCAATCAAGCGATTTCCAAAGAAGTCAAAAAAATATTCAAGAAACTTCATGGCGGCAGAGCAGCTTGGGAGCGCGATGGATTTTTCTGGGGATGGCATTAAATCGGGCCACTCTGCATAACAAAACCAGCCTTCCATTTTTTGCTAGGCTGGCGCCGCGGTCATACAGGCATCGGCTTTTTTTGTACGTTTTTCCTTAAAAAAATGTCAATAATCCAAGTTGCTAAAACATAGAATTCATAATAAGATAAGGATAAGAAGATAAGTTGTCTGAATATTTAAATAAAATCAAACGCACCAATTATGGAGGGGATTGCCGTGAGTAAGAGTCATGAAGTGGAGTACTGCAACCTAGAGTTACGATTTGATCGCCGGCTAATCCGGAACTTCATTAAAGCACTCATTCAAGAAGGTTATTCTCTGTATTGGAACGAAAGTGAGCTGCAGTTCATCATTTCCATTCGTACAGGACGCAAGCTGATTAAGCTGAAGTTTGAACGAATTGGTGAAAAGTATAAAATCGTGGGTAATTATTCGTTCAAAGACGAGAAGCTCGCGGAAATGATGGAAAAATTGATTGGAGACACACGCGGTCATGCCGTAGTCAAAAGATTTAAGGATCGGCAAATTCTCATTGAGAATATTATGTTCGGGGAAATCATTCGCATGGTTGAAATTAGCGGCATCGAACATAAAGTGCTGTATCAGAAGGAGCCAGCCGTGACAGTAGAAGAAGTCATGCAAGCGCTGCGATCCAAGCGTACTGATGAGCGAATCCCTATTTTGCGCATGGAGCTCGATTATGAACTGGCCACCTTGCATGATGCGATCGCATCCGGGGATGCCAAAGCGATTATGGAGAGTA
The DNA here is from genome assembly GCF_009757995.1 of Paenibacillus anseongensis. NCBI lineage: Bacteria > Bacillati > Bacillota > Bacilli > Caryophanales > Paenibacillaceae > Paenibacillus > Paenibacillus anseongensis. The sequence continues at coordinate 962,371 of NZ_WSEM01000016.1, read as the reverse complement.
AAACCAAATTGCTTGAAATGCGTCAAGAAATGCTTTTATTGGAGATGTGAGAATGAATAGTGGATTTGAATAAGAAGAGAGCCTGTATTTATACATACGGACTCTCTTTTGTGTTTCTTAGGGTTTCTGAAAAAGAAGAAGCGTATTTACTAGGATTTTTGCTTAAACTAGGGGTATACCGCTCCCAGGAAAGGGAGCTTTTTTATTGAAAAGACTATTGTTAACGTGTGCATGAATGTGATATGCTTCTGATAGAGGTGAAGGAATGAGCGTAACGATTAAGGATATTGCCAAGCTTGCGGGTGTGTCCCATACGACGGTTTCCAGAGCGCTTAATAATAGTCCGCTTATTCAAGAGGAAACGAAAGAACGTATTCGCCTCATAGCCGAGCAACTGGATTATACGCCCAATTACAGTGCAAAGAGCTTAGTACTCGATCGATCGTATAATTTGGGGCTGTTCTTTACCACACTGAGTAAAGGAACTTCAGCAGGTTTTTTCTATGAAGCCATCCGCGGCGTCAATTCGGTCATTCAGGACCGATACCAACTGATTGTTAAGGGGATTGATGATTATTCGAGCTTTCAATCCATTACCCGCAAGAGCTTTGACGGAATTATCATTGTTTCTCAAAGCGATGACGATCAGGCCATTATTGAACATATCGTAAGTAAAGGCATCCCGCTCGTCGTTCTTAATCGGCCAGTCTCCACAGCCGGCGTGTTGAATATTCTGTCTGACGAAGAGCAGGGCGCTTTCCTGGCTTGTTCCTATTTGATCGAGCAAGGCCACACGCGCATTGCATTGATTGAGGGGCGCAAAGGATTTAAATCCGCCCAAAATCGGAAGGACGGCTTCGAACGGGCCATGAAGCATTATGGCATTAAGGTACCGCCGATTTACAGAATTCCTGGCTTGTATGATCTCGAAAGCGGTCATAAAGCTATGCAGCAATTTCTTGCCTTGGAAGAGCGGCCTACTGCCGTTTTTAGCTGCAATGATGAGATGGCGCTAGGTGCAATGAAAGCGATATCGGAAGCCGGCATGCAGGTACCGACGGACATTTCCGTTGTTGGATTCGATGATACGGTGTTTGCAGCTTATGTAACGCCCGCCTTGACAACCGTCCGCAGACCGATTGAACAAATTAGTAAAGAAGGCGCTGTACGGCTCCTTGGCAATATTGAGAATAAGCAGCACGAAACGGAGCAGGTGCTTTTGAAGACAGAGCTCGTCGTGCGGGAGTCCGTAAAGAAGCTGTCAACATAAAGAAAGAGGGAATAATCGATGAGCATTTTGAGAGAGCTGTTAAATGATATTCCGATCCCGCAAGTGGTTAAGATTCGTCAGAAGTTCGACCGTACGATTCTGGAAAATCCAGAGCAAGAGCTTGCCGATAAGCTTGCGAGCAGCGGCGTTATGGAGACCATTCTTCCAGGTCAGCAAGTTGCTGTTGCCGTAGGGAGCAGAGGGATTGCGAACATCGCCGGATTTACCAAAACGACGATTGATGCCATTAAGGCCAAAGGCGCGTTCCCGTTCATCGTGCCTTGCATGGGCAGCCATGGCGGTGCAACGGCAGAAGGACAAACGGAAGTGCTCCTTCACTTTGGGATCACGGAAGCGACAATGGGCGCTCCGATTCGTTCCTCTATGGAAGTTGTGAAAATTGACGAGCTTCCTAACGGTTTGCCGGTTTATGTGGACCGCATCGCCTCAGAAGCGGATGCTATCGTTGTCATTAACCGCGTGAAGCCGCATACGGCGTTCCGCGGACGTATTGAGAGCGGCATCATGAAGATGATCGCGATCGGGTTAGGGAAGCAAAAAGGGGCAGAAGCTTGCCACCAGCTGGGCTTTAAGTATATGGCGGAGAATGTGCCGGCCATGGCGAATCTGATGATTCAGAAGCTGCCGATCGTGTTCGGTGTAGCCCTCGTCGAGAATGCCTACGATGAGACTTGCCGGGTAGAAGTTCTTCCTGCAGCCGAGATTGAAGAGCGCGAAGAGCAGCTGCTGATTGAAGCGAAAGCACGGCTTCCGAAGATTTTATTCGATGAAATTGACGTGTTGGTCATTGATTATATCGGTAAAAATATTAGCGGCGACGGCATGGATCCGAACGTAACCGGCCGTTACCCGACGCCTTATGCCCACGGTGGCCCGGACGTTGCCAAAATGGTTGTTTTGGATTTGACACCAGAAACGAAAGGTAATGCAAACGGGGTAGGAACGGCTGATTTTACGACTCAACGCTTAGTTGATAAAACGAATCTGGAGTTCACATATGCTAACGGACTGACCTCCACTGTATGTGCGCCAACGAAGATCGCAACAACGCTGGAGAATGATTTCTATGCGATCAAAGCGGCTGTCAAAACTTGTAACATCCTGGACTACACAAAGTGTAAGCTGGTTCGGATTCAAGATACGCTGCACCTTGGCGAAATTGAAATCTCCGTGAATTTGCTCGACGCTGCGCGCGTGCATCCCGATATTGAGATTTTAACTGAGCCTTATGAGCTTTCATTCAACGCAGAGGGGAATATTAGCAAATGACTGACCAATTAAGTACCCTCAAGCCCTACATCATTGCGGCTGATATTGGTACGACAAGTACGAAAACGCTTGTTATTTCACGCGAGGGGAAAGTTCTGGGGTCACATTCCATTGAGTACCCCCTTTTCACCCCGACAGCTGATCGCGCCGAGCAAGACCCGGATCAAATCTTTGATGCTGTCGTGCAAGGGATAGGCGAAGTTGTTCGGAAGGTGGGCGTCAAGCAGGAGCAAGTGCTTTGCGTCTCCTTCAGTTCAGCTATGCATAGTCTCATTGCAGTTGATCAAAACACAAAACCGCTGACTGCTTGCATCACATGGGCGGACAATCGCAGTGCGATGTATGCGGCTGAATTGAAGCGCAGCGGGCTGGGGCAGCAGATATACTCGCGAACAGGCACGCCAATCCATCCGATGTCACCGCTGCTCAAGCTGATGTGGTTCCGAGATAATGAACCTGGGCTCATGAAAGAGACCTACAAGTTCATTGGTATCAAAGAATATGTCTTCGCGAAGCTTTTTGGCCGTTATGTGATTGATCATTCTCTTGCCAGTGCAACAGGCTTATTCAATCTGGAGAACTTGGATTGGGATGAAGAAGCCCTGGGACAAGCTGGCGTTACGCCAGATCAGCTCTCCGAACTAGTTCCTACAACGTATCGTGTAGAAGGCCTTAACGCTGAATACGCTTCTGCCATGGGATTGTCCCAGGACACGCCGTTTATTGTCGGAGCTTCCGACGGTGTGTTGGCCAATCTAGGCGTTGGCGCTTTTGAGCCTGGCGTTGTCGCTGTCACGATAGGCACTAGCGGCGCTGTGCGCAGCGTAGTGACCAAGCCGCAAACAGACCCGGAAGGCAAACTGTTCTGCTATGCGCTTACAGAGAAGTTCTGGGTCGTTGGCGGACCTATCAACAACGGCGGTATAGTCTTCCGCTGGGTACGAGATCAGATCGCTACCGCGGAGGCCGAAGAGGCTCGTCGTCAAGGGATCGATCCGTATGATTACTTGACCGAGCTAGCCTCCCAAGTGAAAGCGGGCTCTGACGGGCTGTTGTTCCTGCCGCTGCTTTCGGGTGAGCGCGCTCCGTACTGGAATGCGAATGCTCGCGGTGTTTACTTCGGGCTTTCCCTTAGCCATGAGAAGAAGCATATGATTCGTGCGGCTCTGGAAGGCGTCATGTTTTCCATTCAAGCTGTCGCAACGTCGCTTGAGCGAATTATGGGGCCAGCGGCAGTAATTCGAGCTTCAGGCGGTTTCGCCAGATCCGAATTTTGGCGCCAGATGATGACGGACATGCTAGGTACGTCCGTTACGGTGCCGGATTCCATCGAAAGCTCTGGCATCGGGGCAGCGCTGCTTGGTTTACTTGCAATGGGCGAGATTGATGATTTGGCTCATGCACACAATTGGATTCAGGTTGGAACGGCTCACGAGGTGAATGAAAGCAATTATCGCGTATATCAACAATTGACATCTATTTATACAAGCGTATATCATCAGTTAAAAGATCAATTCGACGCGATAACCGCCTTTCAAGGACAGCACCTTCGGAGCCCTCAATCATAAATAGCTTAAGCAAGCAAAATGCTAGAGGGGATGAAGACAAATGAATTTATTCGATCTTACAGGGAAAACAGCAGTAATTATCGGCGGTAACAGTACACTTGGAGGTTCCATGGCGATTGCTTTGGCGGGTCATGGCGCGAAAGTAGCGATTGTTGGACGCAACCAAGAGAAAAGCGATCAAGTTCGCCAGCAGATCGAAGCGATCGGCGGCGAAGCTCAAACTTTCCAAGCGGATGCAACGAAACGTGAAGATTTGGAGCTTGTGCTCAAAGAAGTTATCGCTTGGTCTGGCCGTGCTGACATTTTAATGAACTGCCCAGGGAAAAATAGTGCTACGCCTTTCTTTGACATTTCCATGGAAGAATGGGATTCTATTATGGAGGTAAACTTGAAAAGCGTCGTGCTGGCTTGCCAGGTGTTTGGGAAATATATGGTTGATCGCGGCGAAGGCGGAAGCATTATCAATATCTCGTCTGTATCTTCTGATCCGCCTCTTTCACGTGTATTCACTTACTCCGCTTCTAAAGCAGCTGTTAATAACATCACACAGAACTTGGCTCGTGAATTCGCTCCAAGCCGTGTGCGTGTGAATGCGATCATTCCTGGTTTCTTCCCAGCTGAGCAGAATCGTAAGATTTTGTCGCCTGAACGTATCGAGTCCATTATGCGTCATACGCCAATGAACCGATTCGGTGAGGCATCTGAGCTACAGGGTGCTGCTGTATTCCTTGCTTCGGAACAAGCTTCCAGCTTTGTTACGGGCTCTGTTTTAAGAGTAGACGGCGGTTTTGGCTCGATGACGATTTAAATATTTTTATATCGGAAGGGTGTATGAGAGACGTGTCTAAACAACAAATTGGTGTAGTTGGATTAGCGGTAATGGGGAAAAACTTAGCGTTAAACATCGAGAGCAGAGGTTTCACTGTATCCGTATTTAACCGTTCTGCCGAAAAAACAAAAGAGCTTCTTCAAGAAGCAGAAGGCAAACAACTCGTTGGTACATACTCTATCGAAGAATTCGTGCAATCCTTGGAAGTTCCGCGCAAAATTTTGATCATGGTCAAAGCGGGCGGACCAACAGACGATACGATTAATCAATTGCTGCCTCACCTTGAAAAAGGAGATATCTTGATCGATGGGGGCAACGCATTCTTCCCAGATACGCAGCGCCGTAACAAAGAACTTGAAGCACATGGTATTCGTTTTGTTGGTACTGGTGTTTCTGGCGGTGAAGAAGGCGCGCTTAAAGGCCCATCGATTATGCCAGGCGGTCAAGAATCCGCGTATAAATTGGTTGAGCCTATTCTTACAGCCATCTCTGCCAAAGTTGGCGATGACGCTTGCTGTACGTATATCGGACCAGACGGTGCCGGCCACTATGTAAAAATGGTGCACAACGGGATCGAGTATGGCGACATGCAGCTGATTTGTGAAGCTTACCAACTCTTGAAAGATGTTCTGAATGTAAGCACTGAAGAACTTCATGAGATCTTCACAGAGTGGAACAACGGCGAGCTTGACAGCTACCTGATCGAAATTACACGTGATATCTTCACGAAATACGACCCTGAAACCGGCAAACCGATGGTTGACGTTATCCTCGATTCCGCTGGTCAAAAAGGAACAGGAAAATGGACCAGTCAGAGTGCTCTGGATCTTGGCGTACCGCTTTCCATCATTACGGAATCCGTATTCTCCCGTTTCATCTCCGCGATGAAGGAAGAACGCGTAGCGGCTAGCAAAGTGCTCAAAGGACCTGATGCTCCAGCTTTCACAGGCGATCGTAAAGCATTTATTGAAGCTGTGCGTCAAGCTCTGTATGCAAGTAAAATTTGCTCCTATGCACAAGGCTTTGCTCAAATGAGAGCAGCTTCCGATGAATACAAATGGGATCTGAAGTATGGCAACATCGCGATGATTTTCCGCGGCGGCTGCATTATTCGCGCTAGATTCCTTCAAAATATCAAGGATGCGTACGACCGCAATCCGGAACTGAAAAACCTGCTGCTTGATTCTTACTTCACAGATGTGGTTGAGAACTATCAACAATCGTGGAGACAAGTTGTTGCAGAAGCTGTAACTCGCGGTATCGCGGTTCCTTCTTTCGCATCGGCACTTGCTTACTACGACAGCTACCGTACAGAAAGACTGCCGGCTAACCTGCTGCAAGCGCAGCGTGACTACTTCGGCGCTCACACGTTCCAACGTGTGGACAAAGAAGGTTCCTTCCACTTCAACTGGATGGAAAACTAAGAGGGCAGGGGCGCTACGCCTCTCCCTGTAAACCGTAAGCCGCTTCGCGCAGCCACATTTTCAAACGATCGGCTTCTTGATCGAAGCCGTTCCGTCTGTGAATGAGCATCAAGGAGACTTCGGCAAAATAACGGAAATTTTTTAACAATCGTGGTTGAGCAAGACCTTGCATGCGCGGGTCTTCTTCAGCCACTTTTTTCTTAATAAACTCCAAAATCCAAACAACATCCTCTTTGCACAAAACATAGCTCGGGTGTAAGATTTGCTCCAGTTTGCCTTGCGTGTGGTTGGAATAGGCAACAATTGGGTTCAAAACTTCATCTCTCCTTGTCGGCATTAGGTTTCTCTTAAAATCTTAACTGTTTGTGTTGGAATTTATTCACACTACTATATGTTTTTCAAATGGATTGTATTCATGACTATGCGGCTATGGTATGATGTTGGGAAAGTTTGTATGAACAGCATATGAGAAAAGGGGATTAACGTGACAACAAGCAATCTTGTACTTGTAGGTTTCATGGGGACAGGCAAATCAACCGTCGGAAAAAAGCTCGCTGAGCGTCTGGGATGGCAATTTCAAGACTCGGATGCTGTACTTGAAGATGAGCAGCAGACGAGCATTGGGGATTTGTTTCGTCAATATGGGGAAGCGCATTTTCGCACATTAGAGAGTAAAACGCTAGAAAGCTTATTAGCTCAAAGAGGGCAAATTGTGGCAACAGGCGGGGGCGCTGTGTTAGCAGAGGAAAATAGAGCGTGTATGCTTCGTAATGGTTTTGTCGTGGCGCTGAAAGCTTCACCAGAGACAATCATTCATCGCGTGAGCGCGGATATAAATCGTCCGCTGCTGCAGGGCAATTTGGAAGAACGTGTTCATACACTGCTTGAACAGAGAAAGTCTGCGTACGATTTCGCACATGCCATGATCGACACGACGGAACTAACGACAGACCAAATTGTTGACTTGATTATTCAGCAAGCGAATCTTTGAGAGGAGGGACAAGCTGTAAGCTTATTCCTCCCACTCCAACATACCGCCAGTCATGTTTTTAAGGCCTTTATAGCCTTGCGCTTCCAAAAAGCCAAGCGCTCGCCCGCTGCGATTGCCGCTGCGGCAAACAAGAATGACCTCATCCGCCTGCGGGATTTCGCTTAGTCGCTCCGGCAATTGGCCTAGTGGAATATGGATTGCACCGGCAATCATACCTTCCGCCACTTCTTCGTCTTCTCGAACGTCGATGATTGCCAACTTCTCGCCACGGCTTAATCTATCTTTGACGTCGGATGGTAAAATCGTATCCATCGTAGGACCTCCTTGTTTTTAAATGCGGGGGATAAACCCCATCAGAAGTAATGATAGAAACATTAAGACGAGATGTCAAACCTCGTGTCGCACAAGCTCCGGCGATAAGCCCGTAGCTGCCTTGATCCCCATGCTACATCCTCAGGGCGGGCTCGGAAATTGCGCCACACGAGAACCTTACGGACCGAGAGGCCCTTATTTGGAGAAAATAGGCCCTTTTCAAATTCTAACGGACGCTACAGCTGCTATTTTCATGATAAGCATGAAAATTGACTGTCTTTTGATTAATTAACGGCTCTGGAGTCCGTTAGGTCAGCCAAAAGGGGCTATTTATTGAAAATAACGGCACTGGGGTCCGTTAGCTCCACAAGCGCTGCGGCAATGGTGGCCCCATATACGTTTCACGTTCCGCGGGCACTGCGATGCGCTAACGCGGCGCACAAGCTCCGGCGACAAGTCCCGAGCTACATCCTAAGGGGGAAGCTCGGAAATTGCGCCGCACGAAAACCTTACGGACCGAGCGGGCCTTATTTGAAGAAAATAGGCCGTTTTCATAAGCAGCATGAAGTTTGGCCACGTGGCACATACATGTCGAGTAGGTTCCCAAGTTCTATTCCGTATGGTACACTGACAATAAATCTTTTGGCCTGTTTTTTACTGGGAATTCTGATGAAATATCCAACGTTTGATAATTGGAAACTATTGATTGGTAACGGTTTTATGAGAGCTTTCACTACAGTTATACCGGTGGAATTCTATTAACATTCATCGGATATTACATATAAACACATGCGAAGGAGATATTAACCACATGAAAGCCATTGTGAAACCTACTGCAAATCTACAAGGTGAAATTAACGCCCTTTCCTCCAAAAACTACACAACTCGTTATTTGCTAATCGGCGCACTTGCGAATGGGACAAGCACGATTTATTACCCGGCTCACAGTGAAGACAGTGATGCAATGAGACGTTGTGTACAAGATTTAGGCGCTGTCATTGAAGAAGATGATGAGAAGATTGTCATTACAGGTTTCGGCAAGAACCCTAAACACGTGTCTGAGTTAAACGTAGGAAATGCCGGTGCCGTTCTGCGGTTTTTAATGTCTACAGCAGCATTTTGCCCGGATGTAACGTTCGTGAATACGTACCCTGAATCCCTGGGCAAGCGTCCGCATGACGATTTAATCGAAACTTTGCAGCAAATGGGTGTGGAAGTACAACATTCTAACGGTCGTTTGCCGATAACAATTAAAGGGGGCAAACCCCGCGGTGGCAAACTTACGGTTTCCGGTAACGTCAGCTCGCAGTTCCTTAGCTCTCTCTTATTCATGACACCTCTGCTTGAAGAAGATAGCGAGATTGAAGTGCTTCATGATTTGAAATCCAAAATTATTGTAGGCCAAACGCTCGAAGTGCTTGAGCAAGCAGGCATTGTCGTTCATGCAAGCGAAGACTTGATGCACTACCGGATTCCTGGCAGACAATCGTACCAAGCCAAAGAGTATGTGATTCAAGGCGATTATCCGGGTTCTGCGGCCATTCTCGCAGCAGCGGCAGTGACGAACTCGGACGTACGAGTTCTTCGTTTGGAAGAAAACAGCAAGCAAGGTGAGAAAGCTTGTGTTGATGTTTTACGTGCAATGGGTGTTAATTTAACGCATGATAACGGAGTTGTACACGTTCGCGGCAATCAAAAACTGATCGCAGGGGAATTTGATGGCGATCACTTTACAGACGCAGTACTAGCTATGGTTGCGGCCGCTGTATTTGCAGAAGGTACATCGCGTTTCTACAATGTTGAAAATTTGCGTTACAAAGAGTGCGACCGAATCACCGATTACTTGAACGAGCTGCGCAAAGCAGGCGCTGATGTGGAAGAGCGTCAAAGTGAGATTATTGTCCACGGCAAGCCGGAAGGAGTTACTGGCGGTGTCGAGATCAACGCTCACTTCGATCATCGCGTCATTATGGCTTTGACCGTCGTTGGACTTCGTTCCGAGAAGGGTTTGACTATTCGTGATGCTCATCACGTGGCCAAATCGTATCCGCAATATTTTGACCATTTGCGTTCTATCGGTGCTCAGGTTGAACTTGTGAAGGAGTAACTTCATTCCAAAAACAAGGATCGGGTGAGTCAGCATGAGGATTATTTGGCAGGGGTTAAAGGTGACGTTTGGATTTTTCCTCGTTGCAGGACTTGTGTTTGCCAGCAGTGTTTTTGCTGTACTGCTGTATGCCAAAGCTACCGGGAAAGAGCCGCCATTATTTGCAGCCAATCCTGTAGTGGCCACGGTTAAGCCAAATGAGCCAGTTCAAGCAGCGGAGGTTTCTTCGCCACAACCGACAATCCAGACAAAAAAATCAGCAATGATTGATGCGCCTGTTTTTTCTCAACTGCCTGAACTGCCTGCAGGTTGTGAAATAACGAGTTTAACGATGCTTCTGCATTACTATGGAATAACCAAAAGTAAGATGGAACTTGCAGCTGAGATGCCCAAAGATAATACACCTATCAAGCTAAATGCAGATGGTTCACCTGCTTATTGGGGGAACCCGAACATAGGCTTTGTAGGTGATGTTACCCGAAAGCAAAGAGGCTTCGGCATTTACCATGCCGGTCTTTTCCCACAGCTAAAGTCCTACATTCCGGAAGCGATCGATATTACGGGTGAGTCCTTTGAGCTATTTGAACAGCAAGTGGCAAGCGGTATTCCGGTCATTACATGGACGACAATTGATTATAATCTGCCATACAAATGGGTGACATGGGACACGCCGCTTGGCCCGATTCAAACGACTTATGCGGAGCACGCTGTATTATTGGTCGGATTCGATGAGAATAATGTATACTTGAATGACCCGCTAAGCGGCAAAAAACAGCTGCAGGTAAACAAAGCTCAGTTTATTGAGAGTTGGACCGCTATGGGGAAGCAAGGCCTCACTTACTTGAAAAAATAGGAGGTACTACGCATGACTTTTGAAAATCCGTCCAGAGAGCACATTAAGGAAATTCTTGCGAATGCAGGCAATATTGCCGTCGTAGGTCTGTCCGACAAGCCTGATCGCACATCTTATATGGTAGCTGCTGCCATGCAGAGCAGGGGATACCGGATCATTCCCGTCAATCCGAATGCAACGGAAATTTTGGGTGAGAAGTGCTATGCTTCGTTATCCGACATTCCGGAGCCTGTCGATATCGTCAATGTTTTCCGCCGGGCGGATCAAGTCGTTCCCGTTGCGGAGGAAGCTGTGAAAATCAAAGCCAAAGTGTTCTGGCTGCAGCTTGAAATCGTGAATGAAGAAGCAGCCCGCATCGCAAGTGAGGGTGGCTTAGAAGTCATTATGGACCGTTGCATTAAAGTTGAGGATGCCATTCTCAATCCGCGAAACAACTAAGCTGCAACTCAAAAAACCGCTTTTCTCAGACCGTTACGGCGAGAGAGAAGCGGTTTTTTATTTACGTTAAGCCTAAGCCTAAGCTTTTAATACATCGTGATCCACATAACGCGCTCCATTCAATTCACTGATTACGTTAATGGCGACTTTGGCGCCATCTCCGGCAGTGACAATGGTATGCATGGAAACACCGGCGATGGTGCCGGCTGCCCATACACCTTTTAGGCTGGTGTTGCCTTGTGCGTCCGCATCGACAACCGTTTTGATACGAGGCTCAGTCCCTGGCTTCGTTTGAATACCGGAGGCTTCTGCGAGGTCAACGGATAAGCCTGTAGCTAAAATGACATACTTACCTTCATATGTACCGTTTTCTGTCGTTACTTGAAAGCCATCGCCAGCCTGATTCAACTGCGTAGCTTTGCCTTGCACGAATTCAGCACCGAATTTAGTAGCTTGTTTCTTCCCGATTTCGACTAAATCAGGACCAGTAATACCATCTACACCATAATGATTTTCAATCCACGCGCGTTTTGTCACGCTTTGATCACTGTCGATAACGAGCGTTGATTTGCCAGCTTTGGCTGAGAATAAGGCTGCACTTGCTCCAGCAGGTCCTGCTCCAATAATAATAATGTCATAGGCCATGTCCGTATTCCTCCTTGTAAAGAGTATGGGGTACTAAGAAATTATGGCATATTTATTTCCTAATAGTCAACTTACGTGTATAGAAAGTATGTTTTCTCATTTGAACCACTTTACATGGATCTTAAAATAAAAATAAATAAAAAACGGAGGAGCGGAGAGAATAAAAGAGGCTCCCAAAAGGTGCCCAAAAAATAGAAGTATGTAGGAGGATTTACACACATGTATAACAACTTCAACAACAACGGTATCTCATCGTTCGGTAACTCTTCGCAAGGTATGCAAGCATCCCACAGCAACCAAGCGTCACAAGGCTATCAGAGCAACACCTCTCAATATCAAGGTTACCAAAAGCAGTATCAACCTGTAGGTTATGTCCAGTCCTTTTACACGCAACCGGTATCGAGCAGCACTACTCAAAGTTTTAATCAAGGCTATAGTCAAGGCAGCAATCAAAATCAGGGCTATAATCAAGGTCAAGCTTCCACGGAATCTTTTCACATGGCGAATTATCGAGGGAACCAGCCTGGCCATGACAATTATTCGCGCAGCGAGTCATCCATGTCATCGAATTACCAACCATCAAGCTTCCAAAGCGCTTATTCTACCTACAACGGGATGAATAACCAAAGCAATGCCATCACTTCAAATCAATCTCAACCATCGACCTATTCCTACAGCCAGCCATCGATCACAAGCCACTACACAAGCTCTTCACAAATGAGTCAGCAGCCTAGTGGGCAAACCTATGTTTCGCCTAATGCTTACCATACGGCTAATTACCGTGGAAACCAGCCAGGTCATGATGCTTATTTGCGCAGTGATTCATCTAATTCTTCTGCGCAATCCTACTCCTACCAACCGAACTATGCCTTTCAACAAAGCACGCAACAAGGATATCAACAGCAGGGGCAACAAGGGCAGCAAGGACAAGCGGGATATCAAAGTTACCAACAGCAAAACACACAACCGTATATCCAAAGTTTCAGCAGTACGGGCATGGGGCAGCAGTACGGAAATAATTCTTCGTATTAATTACCGTATGCTTTCCAACATGTATAAGCGGGTCGATCCTCGACCTGCTTATTTTGTTTTGACAAACGGGCAAACAAGCTATACGATTTGATAAGAGAGGCTTATGCTTACCATGTAAGTTTTTTCGAGAACACTAGGCTTTGGCTTACGATGTTGGTTTTGTTAAAGCAAAACTTTTAGGAGGTAGCATACGTTTGAACTGGATGGGGAACTTACAACAGCTTGGCCGCTCATTAATGCTGCCCACCATTGCGCTTCCTATTGCTGCTGTGCTGCTTAGTCTGGGGAATCTACCTTGGGATGGGATTCATGCATCCGGCTTTGGGGATATGCTGCTGTTAGCAGGGAATACGGTCTTTGACTATATACCCATCATATTCGCTGTTGGCGTGGCGCTCGGTCTTACAGAAAGTGCCGGAATCGCCGGACTGTCTGCCATGCTGGGCTATTTTATGTTTACGAGGCTCATCGAACATTCACTGGGGTCCCATTTTCAATTGGGTGTACCGGGCGGGATCTTAATCGGCTTGCTTGCAGCCATTATTTATCATCGCTGCAAAGAGATTAAGCTGCCTGAATACATACAGTTTTTCGGTGGTCCCCGCATGGTGCCGCTCATCATGGGGATGTGCACGCTCATTGTATCCTATATCATGATTGTGATAGGACCGTTTTTGGAAGATGTGATGGGTAAGCTTTCGACTTGGCTGCTCGGCCTTGGCGGGTTTGGTGCATTTATTTACGGTATAGCGCATCGATTGTTAGTGCCGTCAGGTCTGCACCATATTTTGAATAACTTTTTTTGGTTTCAAGTGGGAGCTTACAAAACACCATCAGGGCAGATGGCTTACGGGGATTTGCCACGTTTTTTTGCCGGTGATCCTACGGCTGGGATGTACATGGCCGGTCTATACCCCATCATGATGTTTGCGCTTCCTGCCATTGCATTTGCCATCATTGGGGAAGCGCGTGAGGATTTGAAGCCGAAGATTAAGGCGACATTTCTGACAGCGGCGCTAGCCTCTTTTTTGACAGGTGTCACGGAGCCAATTGAGTTTGCTTTCCTGTTTGTTGCACCTTATTTGTTCATTATTCACGCTATTTTATCAGGTGTAGCCATGTGGTTGGCTTATGAGCTGCATATTCAACATGGTTTTTCCTACTCGGCAGGCGCCATAGACTACGTTATTAATTTGCATTTATCGCATAACGGTCTATTGCTAATCCCGATTGGAATCGTGTATGGACTGGTGTATTACTTCATGTTTCGCTGGGCGATCAGACGGTTCCAAATCCCGACGCCAGGCAGGGAAGAAGGTTCTTCACTTGAAGAATGGGCTGGCGATATTCCGTATCGCTCACCTTTAATTTTGCAAGCCTTGGGTGGGAAAGACAATATTAAGAAGATTGAAGCCTGCATTACCAGATTGCGCCTTACGCTTGTTAATGATCGATTGATTGACATCACGGCATTACGACATTTAGGAGCTGCAGGCGTCATCCGTCTTGGAGGAGGCAATGTTCAGGTCGTGTTCGGGACATTCTCAGAGCTAATTCGTGAAGAGATTATGAAAGTACTGCGCAAGGATATTCATGTAGTATTGTTTACCTCGCCGATGCAGGGGCGCATGATTCCTATTGAGGAAGTGCCCGACCGCATTTTCGCCTCGCGATTGGTGGGTAACGGTGTTGCGTTTATTCCTGAAAAAGGGGAGCTGGTCTCGCCTGTTGCAGGTACCATTATGCATATTTATCCGACCATGCATGCCCTGGGCATTTTGACGGATGAAGGATTAGAGGTCTTGCTGCACATTGGTATCGATACGTCTAGCTTACCAGGCAAGTGCTTTAATGCTGTGGTAAAAGAAGGCGATCGTGTAGAAGCGGGGCAATTGTTAGTTAAATTTAATTATAATAAAGTTAAAAAGTTTGCTTCATCTTTGGCGACACCGATGATTATTACAAATCCGGATCTTGTTAAGTCTTGGAGCTTTGCTCCGTTCAAATCTGTTAAAAAAGGCCAAGGTTCTGTGATGTCCGTCGTCTTAAAGCCTACTAAATCTACGGGGGGGATGAACGGATGATCAGAGGGATAGGCGCGTCTTCAGGCATAGCAATGGGTCAGGCTTTTGTCATTCCTACGTGGGAGTGGGATTTTCCTGAGAAAATGATTGATGTGACAGATTTGGCTTATGAATTTGAGCGGTTGTATGACGGCATCCGCTCTTCTAAAGATGAATTAGAGTTAATCAAGCAGGAAATTAAGGAAGTTGTCGGGCAAGATCAGGCGTACATTTTTGATGCCCACTTGGCGATTTTGGAAGATCCCATTTTTATGAATGAAATTCAGGGGATCATTGAGCTTCAGTACAAAGCCGCCGAAGTTGCGGTGAAAGAAGTAATCGATAAATTCGTCGGTATGTTCAACATGATCGATGATGAGTACATGAAGGAACGCGCGCTGGATATTAAAGATGTGGGCAACCGGCTTCTGAAGCATTTGCTTGGGGATACCAGTTCAACCGTTCCGCCTATCGATCATCCGTATATTTTGGTTGCAAAAGAGCTTACACCTTCGCAATTGGCTCATCTGGATCCGACTAAAGTGCTAGGGCTTCTAACCATTCTGGGAGGCACGCACTCGCATGTATCGATCATGGCCAGAGCCATGTCGGTTCCTTATGTTTTAGGCTTGGAAGGGAAGCTCCTGCGTCCGATTCAAAACGGCGATTTCTTGATTATTGACGGTCAAGAGGGCACCTTGTATATCAATCCGGATAAGATCACGATAGAGCGTTACCAGGCTCGCAAAAAGAATTGGCTGGAATTCAAAGAGAGTCTACAGGAAATCGCAGATGTTGCGCCTGTCACTGTGGACAATAGCTATGTGAATCTGCATGCCAACATTAACTCGGTTATGGAGATCGATCAGGTTCTACGCAACGGGGCATCTGGAGTCGGTTTGTTCCGTACGGAGTATCTATATATGGACCGCGATTCGCTGCCTGGCGAGGATGAACAGTTTGAGGTCTATCTTCACGCTGCCAAACAATTAAAAGGTCGTCCTATTGTTATCCGGACCCTGGATATTGGCGGAGACAAAAAGCTGGATTACATGCCTCTTGCCAAAGAAGATAATCCGTTCCTTGGATACAGGGCCATTCGAATCTCATTGGATCGTAAAGATCTTTTTATGACACAGTTAAAAGCTATTCTTAGAGCAAGTCATTATGGGAACGTGAAAATCATGTATCCAATGGTCACTTCGCTGGGTGAAGTGCGTCAAGCCAAAGCCCTTCTGGAGAAGGCGAAAGCTGAACTCAGTGCCCAAGGGGTTCCTTACAATGCCCAAATTGAAGTAGGATTAACCATTGAAGTACCAGCAGCGGCTCTTATTGCAGACGTCCTTGCCAGTGAAGTGAATTTTATGAGTATCGGCACCAACGATCTCGTTCAATATGTACTTGCTGTAGACAGGATGAACGAAAATATTGCGCACTTATATAATCCTTATCATCCGGCTGTTATCAGACTTCTTAAACACGTGATTGATGCTGGCAAAAGTGTTGGCATTCCTGTCGGCGTCTGCGGAGAAATGGCGGGAGACGTCCGCGCGCTTCCTATCTGGTTAGGTCTAGGCATTGAGGAACTGAGCATATCTGTGCAAACGATCTTGCAAGTCAAACACCGCTTATTGAGCAGTGACGCTAAGAAATGCAAGCAGTTGGTAAATGAAATTTTAGTTTGCAAAACCAGCGATGAAATCATAGAGCTGTTAGCACAAACCGAACAGACAGAATCCATTGTGGGAGGTACTTAGTATGGAATTGAAGGGTACGAAAGTATTGGCATTTGTTGATGAAGAGTTCGAAGATTTGGAGATGTGGTATCCCGTTTTACGTTTGCGCGAGGCGGGTGTTATCGTAGATATCGTCGGGCCAAAAGCGAAAACGGTTTATCATGGCAAATATGGCGTCCCGATCACAACGGATTTTGCCTTTGATGAAGTTCAGTCCTCGGATTATATCGGTCTTTATGTGCCAGGAGGCTGGGCTCCTGATAAATTACGCCGTTATCCGGATGTGCTCCGCCTTACACAGGAGTTTCATGCCGCGGTGAAGCCAATTGCTCAAATCTGCCATGCCGGTTGGGTACTTATTTCAGCGAAAATCGTAAATGGCTATACTATGACCTCCACGCCAGGCATTCGCGATGACCTCGAAAATGCTGGAGCTACTTGGGTCGATGAAGAAGTCGTGGTCGACCGCAATATCATCTCAGGGCGTCGCCCGCCAGATCTACCGGCATTTTCCAAGCGTTTTGTGGACGAGCTGGTGCAATTCCATAAACATCAGGAAAAGTAACTTGACACTTCCATTCGTGGCAAAAACTACTACTCTCCTTTCGGCAGGAAATCGTATAGAATCGTAGAATATCTTTATTACAAGAAATTCATGTTCATGCCGCCTGCCAGTGAAGGAGTGTTAGAATGCAAAAGTTTTGTAAGTGCGGACGCACGATGAACCTTCGTCTGCGTACGGTTATTTATCAAAGTAAAGTCGATATTGAAAATGTACCTATTTATTCATGTGAGGCTTGTGGACGCAGTGAAGTTGTTCCTCATGTTAAACCCGAGCTTACCGGTTTAATCGGCAAGCTGGGGAGTAAGCCTGAGAAGCAGCAGCTGTTTTTTCATGAGCTATCGGAAGTAGCTTTCTTACTGCTCAAGGTAACTGAGAAAGAACATATGAATGATTCCATGGAAAAGATTGTTGAAGAACGTATAAATGAGCTTCTGGACATCTTACTGCTGGCACAATCGCTTGGTGACGAGCCGTGGACCGAAGAAATTCGCAAACGGTTATCTCAAATCACACAGAGCGCAATTTCGACATAAGCAACATGCGGCCAATCCCTTATGGATTGGCTTTTGTACATATTTGTGTACCTTTTGAAAACAAAATGAAATTATTTTCAAAGTATTTTCATTTTTCATTGCAAGATGGATTAATTTGTCGTATCATAACGGTAATATACTAGGCTCGCAGAATACTTTTGAAAATGGAGAGAGTAACCGTGACCGTAACCATTTATGATGTAGCAAGAGAAGCAGGCGTATCCATGGCAACCGTTTCCCGGGTTGTAAACAACAATCCGAACGTAAAGCCGCAAACACGTAAGAAAGTTTTTGAAGCCATTGAACGACTCGGTTACCGCCCTAATGCGGTGGCAAGAGGTTTGGCAAGTAAGAAAACGACAACCGTTGGTGTCGTCATTCCCGATATTTCAAACTCAATCTTCGCAGAAGTAGCGCGCGGAATTGAAGATATTGCGAATATGTATCACTACAATATTATTTTGTGTAATGCCGACAAGAAGAAGGAAAAAGAAATTCGCGTCATCAATACACTTTTGGAAAAACAAGTCGATGGCTTGCTTTTCATGGGTGGTGTCGTGACTGAAGATCACATTCAAGCTTTCCGCACGTCTTCCGTACCTGTTGTCTTATGTGGAACGAAGGATGAGGCACAAACGATGCCTTCCGTCGATATTGACCACGAGAAAGCTGCGTTCGATGCCGTTAATGTGTTAATCGCAGCGGGACACCGCGACATTGCGATGATTTCCGGAACTTTGCAAGATCCGGCTAATGGATTCGCCCGTTATCAAGGGTACAAGAAAGCACTCGATGCAGCAGGAATTGAGCTGCGCGATGAGTATGTTCGTATCGGGAACTATCGATATGAATCCAGCGTCGACGCTGTCAAATATTTCTTGGAGCTTTCCCCACGTCCAACGGCCATTTTCTCGGCAACAGATGAGATGGCGATTGGCGCCATTCACACGATTCAAGATAGCGGACTTAAAGTACCGCAAGATATCGCTGTAATCAGTGTGGATAACATTCGCATGGCTTCCATGGTAAGACCGACGCTTACGACAGTCGCTCAACCGATGTATGATATCGGAGCGGTATCCATGCGTCTTCTGACGAAGTTGATGAACAAGGAATCAACGGATAATATGCAGGTCATTTTGCCGCATGAAGTGATTTACCGTAACTCTGTTACACAATCCTAGTGAACTTAAGCCTCTAAGTGAGCTCTTCCTTTCGAGGATGACGCCGCTTAGAGGTTTTCTCCTTTATACATAATGGAAATGAGGATCGATGATATGACATGGAATAAACTTGCACTGATCGGTGCAATGAATGAAGAAATTGAACTGCTTGTAGCGCATATGTCGGATGTGCGTGAAACCGTGAAAGCGGGAATTACCTTCAGAGAAGGGACGTATTTTGGCAAGGAAGTCGTCGTATGCCGCACTGGCGTAGGCAAGGTTAACGCTGCTGTAACCACGCAAATTTTAATCGATAAATTCGGTGTTGAAGCCATTATTTTCACAGGTGTTGCTGGCGCTTTGGATCCGGCACTGA
The DNA here is from genome assembly GCF_009757995.1 of Paenibacillus anseongensis. NCBI lineage: Bacteria > Bacillati > Bacillota > Bacilli > Caryophanales > Paenibacillaceae > Paenibacillus > Paenibacillus anseongensis. Next base: position 943,176 of record NZ_WSEM01000016.1, on the reverse strand, counting down.
ATATCGGTGATCTTGTTGTTTCCAGCGAGTGCATGCAGCACGACATGGATGTTACACCGCTTGGTTTCGCCCGAGGCATCATTCCTTATGAAGCGAAATCTGTATTTGAAGCGGATAGCAAGCTGGTGGATTTGGCCGTTGCTTCAGGCGAGAAACTTTTTGCAGGTAAAGTAAAAAAGGGGAGAGTGCTCTCCGGTGATCAGTTCATTGCTAGCCGTGAAGTAGTAGCTGGTCTTAATACAGAGCTTGGTGGCGTTTGTGTGGAAATGGAGGGAGCATCCGTTGCGCAGGTTTGTTCCATGAATGGTATTCCATACGTCGTGCTTCGCTCGATGTCTGATAAAGCAGATGGCTCCGCTCATGTGAACTTTGCGGAATTCACGGTTCAAGCATCTGAGAATTCTTATAAAATGGTTGAGGAAATTGTGAAGCAGCTGTAAATGGGAGCATATAAAAAGAGTTAAGCATGTACAACATGCTTAACTCTTTTTTTGTAGGCCGCCTACTTCAAATACATCATCGAGAGATCCTTCGTTTGCCGGTTCTTTTCCGTAATGACCTGGCGCCTCGGAATCGGCGCCCAAGCATCCACAGGGTCCAGCCACGTATCCACGAGCTGGACCGGGCTCTTGCTCTGCCAGGCGTCCAGCCACGCCTGGGGGAGCCTCAGCTGCTGCTGCACCGCCAGCTGGGGGATAACCGCCTGCTCGCTCATCACGAGCCAGAGCAGGCTCCAAGCCCGTGGTACGACACGCCAGATGTCGTACCCGCCGCCCCCGAGCGCCACCCACCGCCCTTCGCACCATTGGTGCGCAAGGGAGTGGATCAGCTCGGGCATGGCCTTGTACACGCGCATGGAGCAATGCACATGCGCGAGCGGGTCGAAAGCATGGGCATCGCACCCATGCTGCGAGATAATGACGTCCGGCTGGAAGCGGGCGATCGTCTCGGTCAGCACCTCGCCGAAGCATTCCAGCCACGATTCATCCTCGGTGTAAGGTTCCACCGGGACGTTAATGCTTGTTCCGAACGCGTCGCCTTCTCCGCGTTCGTTCACGGCTCCTGTGCCGGGGAACAGAAATTTCCCCGTCTCATGAATGGACAACGTGCATACCTGGGGATCGGCGTAGAAGCTCCATTGCACGCCATCCCCATGATGCACGTCTGTGTCGACGTACAGCACCTTCGCGCCGTACGTCTCTTTGGCGTGCGCAATCGCCGCTGAAGCGTCGTTGTAGACGCAGAAGCCCGCGCCCTTGCTCTGCAGCGCGTGATGCAGCCCGCCGCCCAGATGCAGCGCGTGCGGGGCTTGGCCGGACATCACCAGCTCCGCTGCGGTAATGGAACCGCCAACAATTTTCGCCGTGACGTCGTGCATGCCCGGGAAAAATGGCGTGTCATCGGTATCGAGTCCGAAGCGTGCCGCTTCTTTGACCCATCGTTCCTCCGGCACGGGAGCGCTAAGCGCTTTCACAGCTTCGATGTAAGCCGGCGCATGAACCCGCAACAGCTCGCTGTCTGTAGCGAAGCGAGGCGCCCACAGCGCGTTGTCTGGGAGCGCACCGGCTTTGCGCAGCAGATCGACCGTCATCACGAGACGGTCTTGATTAAAGGGATGATCTTCATTAAATTTATAGTGAATCTCTTCGTCATCATAGATAAAGACAGGATTTGATGCCTTCTTGTTCATATCCCACATTCCCCCGAATGAGCTAACATGCTTGCTTGAAGTCCTAGAAATCCAAAAGACAGATTTACCTTTGTTTTTGACTTTAGTACATGAAACGCTGTTGAAAACGAATACGATCAAACTGTTCCACAGAAGAGATAGGCACTTGCTTGCCTATACGTACCATTAGACAGTTGGCAGGGTGCGAACAGATCTCAGGATCATCCGTAGCGAACCAGATCATATCGACGCTTTTCATCAACTTCTCCATCATTTGCCTGTACTCCCAGACGGTGAGTTTGCTATTTTCCAAGTCCCAATGCCAATAATACTCCGTGGTGAAGCATATGACATTCTCCATTTGCTCATCTTCGAAAGCAAGGCGAATCATACGTTTGCCGAGCCCCATGGTGCGATAGTCATCCGCAACTTCTATTGCACCGAGCTCTATTAGATCCTGCATATTTCCTTGTGACCACCGCTCGATTTCGTCTGGATAATGGAAGGTAACGTAACCGACAATGGTAGCGCCATCTCTGGCAATGATGATCCGGCCTTCCGGTAATCCGGCAATTTCAATTAGTGCTTCCAGTTGTTCCTTGGGTCTGCGGAAGGCATCTAATTTGCTATGCATCGTGAGATTTTGCAGGCTGTCAGCTGAAACAGGACCTTCTATCATAATTTCTGGTTGATCGGGAGCTGTTCGCAAGCGAAATGAGTGATATATTTTGGTATGCTGCATAACCTTAGCTCTCCTTTTGAAAAACAGCATGATATGAGTGATTCCTTCTCGGTTAGGTCATAGTCCCTTTATACCAAATTTTATTTGCAAATAAAAGCTGAACTTAGGCGTAGGCGAAAAATTCTCCGTGTGATATAATAGAATATGTCAAAAATCGATCACATTTTGCTCGAAAACATCAGTAAAATGAAAGCGGTTTATCTCGTGAGGAGGGTTTTACGTACATGGATCAAATGAAAGTTGAACTCGTTGAAGCGGTAGCTACTAATCCTAACATGAAAAATTATGAGGAAACACACGCCAATTTTGACTGGAAAGAGATCGAAAAGAGCTTTTCCTGGAGCGAAACAGGCAAAGTGAATATGGCTTATGAAGCTATTGACCGCCATGCTGAATCGTCAAAGAAGGATAAAGTTGCTCTCTATTACAGCGACAACCAAAGAGAAGAGGCCGTAACATTTGGACAGATGAAAGACAGATCCAATCAGTTCGGTAATGTGCTTCGTGGTCTTGGTATCGGCAAAGGTGAGCGCGTATTTATTTTCATGCCACGTACGCCTGAGCTGTACTATGCGTTGCTAGGAACGTTGAAAGTAGGGGCTGTTGTAGGGCCTTTGTTTGAAGCTTTTATGGAAACAGCGGTGAAAGATCGTCTGGAAGACAGTGAAGCTGTTGCAATTGTGACGACGCCAAGCTTGCTTTCCCGGGTTCCTTCGAGCGAACTTTCTCATCTGAAGCATATCATCGTTGTTGGTGAAAATGTGGAGCCTGCTGAAGGCCATGTTGACTTCTACAAAGAGATGGAAACGGCTTCTTCTGAGCTTGAAATCGAGTGGTTGGATCGTGAGGATGGCCTCATTATTCATTATACATCGGGTTCAACTGGCAAACCGAAAGGTGTTTTCCATGTACAGAATGCCATGATTCAACATTACTATACAGGTAAAATCGTTCTGGATCTCCAAGAAGACGACATTTACTGGTGTACAGCCGATCCAGGTTGGGTTACAGGAACTTCCTACGGCATTTTTGCTCCATGGCTGAATGGGGCTACGAATGTCATCCGTGGTGGACGCTTCAGTCCTCAGGATTGGTACAACACGCTGCAAAAATATAAAGTAACCGTTTGGTACAGCGCACCGACAGCTTTCCGTATGTTAATGGGAGCAGGCGATGATGTTGTTTCCGGATTCGATCTTTCGTCGCTTCGCCATGTGTTGAGCGTTGGTGAGCCGTTAAACCCTGAAGTTGTTCGTTGGGGACTGAAAGTGTACAACCAACGTATTCATGATACATGGTGGATGACGGAAACAGGCGGACAGCTTATTTGTAACTATCCGTCCATGACGATTAAACCTGGCTCCATGGGACGTCCGATTCCGGGCGTAGAAGCGGCTATTATCGACGATGCGGGGAACGTCTTGCCTCCGAACCGGATGGGCAACCTGGCGATCAAGACACCTTGGCCGTCCATGATGCGCAAAATTTGGAATAATCCAGCCAAATATGAAGAATACTTCCGCTTAACAGGCTGGTACGTTTCCGGTGATTCGGCTTATCAAGATGAAGAAGGGTACTTCTGGTTCCAAGGGCGCGTTGATGATGTTATCAACACAGCTGGAGAGCGGGTAGGTCCATTCGAGGTTGAAAGTAAGCTTGTTGAGCATCCTGCGGTTGCAGAAGCAGGGGTCATTGGCAAGCCTGATCCGATGCGCGGCGAAATCATTAAAGCGTTTATCGCGCTGCGTGAAGGCTTCACACCTTCCGATGAGCTGAAAGCGGACATTTCCAAATTTGTCAAAGAAGGGCTTTCCGCCCATGCTGCTCCTCGTGAAATTGAATTCAAAGACAAGCTGCCGAAGACGCGCAGCGGTAAAATTATGCGCCGTGTCCTCAAAGCTTGGGAGCTCAATCTCCCAACAGGCGACTTATCCACGATTGAAGATTAGAATGAATTGAACGACGAACAGAAAAAGAACCTAGTGATGATCATCATCACTAGGTTCTTTTTTTAGTCATTATAGGCAATGGAGGCAGATGCTTTGGACTCGCCTGAGTCACTGACAGCCGTTACTTTGTAGAAGCCATTGTAAGCTGCTGCATAATAATGAAACTCTGTTCCGCCTTCTACCGTGCCAAGTTTGGAGTAGGTGCCTTTTTCCTTGTTGCTATAGTAGACGTTATATTTTTTGACTTTTTCTTTCGCAGCATTTGCTTTCCAAGTGAGCACAATGCCTGCTCCGTCTGCTTTGGCTTTAAGTCCGGTCGGAGCGCCTGGTGAATCCTTCGTTGTCGTGTTTGGCGGTTCAGTTGCTCCAGTAGGCGGAGTGGATGCACCTGGGGCACCTGGAATCTGTGTGCCATCATCGGATGGGACAAATAGCGAATCAAGTGAGCTTCCGTCGGTATAGGCCGAACGACTTGGTGCTGATTCTTTACCAACAACATCGACAGCCGTCACATAGTAGCCCATTAGGCTTGATGCAGGGATCGTATCCACAAATTTCGAATCTGCACCGGCTAAAACAACTTTGCCGCCTAGTAGTTGGAACTTGCCGCGGTTATCCGAACGATAAATGCGATAACCGACTATATCCGGGTTCGGGCTTGGTTGGAATGTGATGGAGACCGTTTCTCCGGACTTTGTTGCTGTTATATTCGATGGAGCAGTCGGCTCTTTGCCGTCATCAACCCTTGGATCAGTTTCAGAAGGCGCATCGTCATCATAATCCGTCGGTTTGTAATTATCGATAGGCTTTCTGCTCTTCTCAGGAAGCTTGCTCATCGCGTCTTGGACTTCTTTGAGCAACTGAGAAATCGATTTCTGGCGTTTAATAACCGTTTTTTCTTGAACGAAATCGATCGGCGTTTGATCCTGCGCAATGTAGTTCAAGCCGTTATAGGAGCTGATTTTCATCCTCACCATGACATTGTCGACTTCCGTAGGCACGAATTTCTTGTTGAAAATATCGGTCACTTGAAGATTCGAGCTTGTTGTTAATTCGCTTGGCAGCTTACCGGATAAGCTGGATACAGTTGCCGATACGATACCATCAGGTTTGGCGAACGTTTTGGTAGGGAAGAGCTCCGGCTTCTGTTCGATCGTTTTATTCATGATTAAGGCCCAGACGTCTTTGGCGTGATTCGTTTGCAGCGTTTTGGAAGAGAGCTTATTGATGGGTTGATCATAGCCGATCCAAACGCCGACCGTAATATCCGGTGTAAAGCCCATGAACCATGCATCAGCATCATCTTGTGTAGAGCCTGTTTTACCTGAAATCTCAATTTTGCCGTAAGATTTATACTTTTTCATTAGATCGGTAGCGGTACCCTGGCTAATCACCGTTTTCATCATATCCGTAATCAGATACGCACTTTGTGGGGAGTAGACCTGTGTCGGCTTCTGATCATGAGAGTAAATCGTTTGACCGTTCGAATCTTTGATTTCGCGAATCATGAATGTTTCATTGTATTGTCCTTTGTTCGGGATAGAAGCGTAGGCTCCAGTCAGCTCTCTGACGGAAGTACCGCGGCTTAATCCGCCAATTACCCCGGTTTGGGCGTAATAATCTTCTTTTTGAATAGAGGTAATCCCCAGCTTTTTCGCAAAATCCCAGGCGTCGTTAATACCGACTTTATTCAAAAAGATATCAATGGCAGGGATATTGTAAGACTGGTTCAATGCTTTTCTGGCTGTCATCAACCCGTGGAACTTGTGATCCCAGTTCTCTGGCAGATGGAAACCTTTGACGCCGTCTTTGAGAATAATCGGAATGTCATCCACAATACTTGCCGGTTGAATGGCTCCTTTTTCTAAAGCCGGAATGTAGGCGGCGATGGGCTTCATCGTTGAACCAGGCTGTCTATACGCTTGTGTAGCGTGATTCAGCTGTTCGTCGAAGAAGTTCCGGCCTTCAATCATTCCCTTGATGGCGCCTGACTTGGAATCGATCATGATCGCGCCGACTTGCTCAATGCCTTTTTTCTCATCGTTTGGTGCAAAGTTCTTATCGTTGCTTGAGATTTCGTGCATGGAATCATAAATCGTTTTGTCAATCGTGGTGTAAATTTGATAACCACCGCGGAGCAGCTGAGTATGTATGCCTTTTAAAGCTTCATTATAAGCGGCTTGATTTTTGGTAGGATCAAGGTCTGGCTTTTGAATTTTCAGCAAAATCTCGGCAGCTTCCTGTTCCGTCTCAATCATCAGATACGGATAAGTCGTGTATGCTTTTTGAGCGGCAGATGGCATGGATCCTTTCAGATCAAACTTGAGAGCGGCTTGATATTGCTCGTTCGTTATTTTCTTTTCTTCGAGCATCCGTTTCAGTACAAGTTGTTGCCTGGTAACAGCCTTTTTAAAGCCATCTTCATCAAACTCCGGTTTACTTGTGAATGCCGAATACTGAGAAGGGGATTGCGGAAGTCCAGCCAGATAGGCGGCTTGGGCTACGTTAAGCTTGCTCAGATCATCAATGTCGAACAGACCTTTGGCAGCGGCTTTAATCCCGTATAGGTTGTAACCGGTTGAGCCGTTTCCGTAAGGGATTTTGTTCAGATAGGCGAGCAAAATCTCATCTTTGGACATCAGGCGTTCCATCCGCAGAGCGAGCAGCAATTCTCTTGCTTTACGGCCATCATCTCGATCCAACGTTAAAAATACCCGTCTGGCGAGCTGCTGCGTAATCGTACTTCCTCCGGTTTGGACCTCTTCATTCAACAGTTTCTGGGTCACTGCCCGGTAAAGTCCCCGGAAATCAATTCCGTGATGTTCGTTGAAGTCTTTGTCTTCAATGGAAAGGACAGCATCTAACAATACTTGCGGAATATCATCCAATTTAGCAAGACGCCTGTCTTCTTCGGTTCGCAATTGTCCAATGACCGTGTCGTCATTGAAGTAAGCAAAGCCGGTTATTGCGTTTTCCTGCATCTGCTGGCGAATTTCTTCCTCGCTGCGGACAGGATCTTTTTTGACCAGTGCACTGACATATCCAAATGCCGCGGAGCCGCCCACGATTCCTGCTAAAAAGGCAGAAATGAGCGTCCATTTTAACGTAATTCCGATTACTTTGAATGTCGTTCTTACCCAAGGGCGATTGATTTTGGCGAAAAAATTGCGCATAAGTTCCAATATCCTCCTTACATGAACCCTAATAGTATACCATAATTGCCCTCCCAGCGGTAATGATGTGTCGAAGAAAGGTGGATGCATCGTTTGACAATTGCCGGAAATCTATGATATAAATTGTATCAAATGCGTAGATAGATCAGCAGTAGGTAGCTTGTGGATGCTTTCAGAGAGCCGGTGGAGGGTGCGAACCGGTACCTGCAGGTTAGTGAATTACGGTCTGGAGCAGTGAATGGGAACTTGCAGCAACAGAAGCTGCATTAGTAGTGTTTGCCGATTAAACCCCGTTACAGGTTCTTGAGTGAAAATAGTTAGCCGTACACGGGCGTTGTTCCTATAGATGTACGTAACTGCTGTTTTAATTAGGGTGGTACCGCGAGTCAAGTCTTCTCGTCCCTTGTGGATAAGAAGGCTTTTTTGTATGCCCACATAACAAAGGAGATGGATGAACATGTCGATTTTGAAGGATTTGGAGTTTCGTGGATTGCTTCATCAAATTACAGACCGCGAGGGCTTGGACAAGAAGTTAAGCGAAGAGCGAGTCGTTTTGTATTGCGGGTTTGACCCGACAGCGGATAGCCTGCACATCGGCAGTTTGCTGCCTATTTTGACATTGCGCCGCTTTCAATTAGCGGGTCACATTCCTCTAGCACTCGTAGGCGGAGGCACTGGCTTGATTGGAGACCCTAGTGGTAAAGCGAATGAGAGAACCCTGAACGGGCCGGAAACGGTAGAAGCATGGTCTCAAAGCATTAAAGGTCAGCTATCTAGATTTTTGGACTTTTCATCGGATATCGAAAATAGCGCGGAGCTAGTCAACAACTATGATTGGCTTGGGTCCTTGAATGTGATTGAATTTTTGCGCGATGTAGGTAAAAACTTCACAGTGAACTACATGCTGGCGAAGGATTCCGTTGATTCCCGGATCACAAAAGGTATTTCTTTTACGGAATTCAGTTACATGATTCTGCAATCCTACGACTTCTTGAAACTGAACGAAACGAAAAATTGTTCCTTGCAAATCGGTGGAAGTGACCAGTGGGGCAATATCACAGCCGGTCTTGAGCTTATTGGCAAAACAACGGAGAGCAGAGCTTACGGCGTAACCTTGCCGCTTGTGACCAAAAGTGATGGACAAAAGTTCGGTAAAACAGAAGGCGGAGCGATTTGGCTGGATGCAAGCAAAACGTCCCCTTACCAGTTCTACCAGTTCTGGTTGGGTACAGCGGACAACGATGTTATTCGCTTCCTGAAGTATTTCACGTTTATCAGCCACGAGGAAATTGAGCAATTGGAAGTCGAAGTCCAAACGCAGCCTGAGAAGAGAGAAGCGCAGAAATTGCTTGCTCGTGAAGTTACGAAGCTTGTGCACGGGGGAGACGCCCTGGAGAGCGCGCTTAATATTACAGCGGCATTATTCAGTGGCAATATCCAGGATCTATCTCGTACAGAGATCGAGGAAGCCTTTAAGGATGTTCCGTCTTCGACACTAGAACAAGAGGATATGCCTTTGGTGGATCTGCTTATCGCTGTAGGGGCTGCACCGTCCAAACGCCAAGCTCGTCAAGACATTGAAAGCGGAGCTGTGACGGTTAACGGGGTCAAAATAACAGAGCTTGATGCGGTTGCCAAGGACTTGGGCAGACTCGGAGAGTCTTACATCGTTATTCGCCGCGGCAAAAAGAACTACTATCTGGCGCAGTTTAAATAAAATAAACCCCTTAGGGAATTCCCTAAGGGGTTTGCTTTTATTAACGGCTGTAGAACTCGACGATTTGTTTCTCGTCAATTTCTTGAGGAAGCTCAGCGCGCTCTGGCAAACGGGTGTATTTGCCTTCTACTGCTGCATCGTTGAACTCAAGGTAAGTTGGCAGGTGGTTACGGTTAGCAAGAGCTTCTTTCACAGCGGAAAGGCCTTTGCTTCTTTCGCGAAGGGCGATAACGTCACCAGTGGATACGATGTAAGAAGCGATATCTACTTTTTTGCCATTTACAGTTACGTGACCGTGAGAAACGAGTTGACGCGCTCCTGCACGGGAGTTGGAAAGACCAAGACGGTAAACCAAGTTGTCCAAACGGCTCTCAAGCAAGATCATGAAGTTCTCACCGGCGATACCTTTAAGTTTGGAAGCTTTGTCGAACAAGTTGCGGAATTGCTTCTCGTTCAAGCCGTACATGTGACGAAGTTTTTGTTTTTCATTTAATTGAACGCCGTAGCCGCTCATTTTTTTACGTTGTCCTGGGCCGTGTTGACCTGGAGGGAATGGGCGTTTCATGTCTTTGCCGTTACCACTTAAAGAGATACCAACGCGGCGGCTTAATTTGAACTTAGGTCCTGTATAACGTGACATTTAGGAAAAACTCCTTCTTTTTAACAAATAGTTTAGTAGATAGCATCTAGATGTCAGGGTGAAGACAAGTGCCTGGTTTTGCTTACGAATCATAATGTGATTCCCTGACAAGAGTAGTTCAGCCGCTGTCTTGGCAGGAGCAAAAGCAGTGAGGGTGATCACAAATGGCATTCACCGAAATCATGTTGTTACTCGACTTCTAATTTTATTAAAAACCGGGGCAAGTGTCAAGTCTCAATCCGTCAAAACAAATCGAAAATATCGTGCAATAACAGTCGAAAAATAGTATGATAAATGAGGTAACGTGTTAGCCTGGATCAAAAGAACTATAGTTTGTTAGTGAGGAGAGCCTATGAGTGAACCGCTTCGTAGTATGAAACAACATAGTTCGGCAGAGCACTTCGAAGAGTTTCTTCGGCAAGGACTTGTTCTTCCTAGCAACTTTTCCTATGGAGAATTCAATACGGATCAAGCGCTGCAAGATGCATTTGAGTATTGGGTTTATCAATTTGGACAAGCGATGCTACCGCATCAAACCGCATTGTTGTGCGTAAATAGAGATCTTCGTGTCATTAACGCTTGTTTAAATAACGCCCCGTTTATGGAGGAATACTCGCAGACAGGAGTGTCTTGGAACTTTGCTGAACGAGAGGAAAATCCTCTAGCCAAGTGTTTAGCCATTCCTCGATTACATGTGATGTCTGGCGAAGAACTGGATGTTTCAAGGCAGAGTTCGATGTATGCTGCCGCCATTCCGGTCTTGGACTCACAAAAACAACCCATTGCCTATCTGGGACTATTCTCCCATTTTCTTACAGAGACTAGCGGGCTAATTCAATTGCTTTACACCTTGTCGATATCCTTTCATAGCTGTGTACAAAGCATTGAGGATCGTCGCCGATATGACCATCTGTTGCTTCAAAATCAGCAAAGAGAGCTTGATTTTAAAAAGCATGACATCTTGTTTGAAGCCTCTAAAAAGCTGCATGCCAAAATTGATGTTGACTCGGTACTGACGGAGGCAATTGAATGCATGTACCGCGTGTACCCGCATATTCAAGTCGATCTGCTGCTCTCGCAAGATAACGATTCAACGAATCTGTCCGTTAAGCCCTTGAACTTTCAAAGTATTGAGAATGACATTTGTACGCGCGCCTTTATGGAAAGCACTGTGGTCTTTGAGCCGACGAAGGGCAGCGAAGGGCCAAGTACGGGGAAAGTAGCGGCGCCATTATCCGGTAAGCAGGGCGTGTATGGCGTTTTATATATGCAATTTGAGCATGATCTGATTCATGCCACCGATTTGCAATTTATTTCAATGCTCGCCGATACGGCAGGTTCGGCATTTGAGAATGCGAAGCTGTACGAGCAGTCGAATGTCATGATTAATGAGCTTCGCTTAATTAATGAAATTACCAAGCAACTTAACCAGAGCTTGCGGTTGAACGAAATTTTCAGCTCGGCTTCCAGTGAGATTTTAGGCATCTTTGGCGCCGATTTTTGCTGCATTTTGCAAACGGATCAAGATTCGGACAAATTAATTCTGCAAGCCACGAACTTGCCTGCGTTGTTCCATGAGACTTTTACGATGGACCAGGGCTTCTCCGGGCAAATTTGGAGGACGAAAGAAGCTGTTATCATTTCGGATTATCTGGCAACCCATAAGGTGAAGTCGAAATTCATGCAGGTAAGCAATGCCAGATCGCTCATCGGATCGCCTATTTTAGTGAACGGCCGTGTAGAGGGTGTCATTCTCGTGGCGCATAACAAGCCGAATTTCTTTTCCTACGATAACTACAAATTATTGCAAGTGCTTTCCGGGCATATCGGTTTAGCCATGACGAATGCCTCTTTGCATGCGGAAGTGAAACGGATGGTTATCACGGACAATCTAACCGGCCTTTATGCGCGTCACTATTTGGATGAGCAAGCGAATTTGCTGCAAAAGAAGGACTTCTGCGGTTCGCTAATCGTTGTAGATATCGATAATTTCAAACGGATTAATGATACACATGGCCATCAAATTGGCGACAAAATATTGATTCAGGTGAGTCAAATTATTAAAACCTGTATTCGCGAGAGCGACATCGCGGCCAGATGGGGCGGTGAAGAGCTCGCCGTATACTTGCCTCAAGTCGCCAAAGATCAGACGATTCGCATTGCAGAGCGCATTCGTACAAGAGTTCTTAAGGAAACCAGTCCGCAAGTGACTGTTTCCTGCGGGGTATCCGATTGGAACTGGGAAGAGGATAAAATTAGTGTTGAATCCTTGTTCTATCGGGCGGATATGGCGCTGTATCAAGCCAAAAACAGTGGGCGTAACCAAATTAAAGTCGGCTAGCTTTCCACAAAAACCACTTATCTATAGATAGGTGGTTTTTGCTTTTCATAACGTTGCAAAAAAAGGGCAGACTAGCTTCAGGCACGCATGCTTTTACCCTACTTTTCTCTTCCTGAACTAACGCTAACATGATACAATGGTTTGGTTAAGGGAAGGATGGTCGAAATTTGTCAGTGGCTAACAGAAAGCGGATACTTTCAATTCTACTTATTATCATTTTAGTCGGTTTTTTGGTTTATTTTTTCTTCTTTAACCACATAGGCATTAAACTTGCTCACAGCAATATGAGGCAGCTGTCAGATCATTTGAATGATCTTGGTTGGCCCGGCAAAATCATTGGCATGGCTTTGATATTTGCTCAAACTTTTTTTCCGTTTATTCCTTTTGTGCTGGTAGCCGGGACGAATGTTGCGCTTTTTGGGATTAAAGTAGGGTTTTTGGTCAACTATATTATGTCTTGTCTAGGAGCAATTGCCTCTTTTTATTTTGCTCGTTATTATGGACATGCCTGGGTAGAGAAGAAATTAGAACGATTTCCGCTTGTTACTCAGTTCAGCCGCCGCATGGAGCAGCGTGGATTTGTCTATGTACTTTTAGGGAGATTGATTCCGATTTTACCGTCATCGGCAATTAACTTTGCTGCAGGACTCACTCGAGTACGATTCACTCAATTTCTATGGGGCACTGTCATTGGGAAACTTCCCATCGTTTTTTTAGAATCCATGATTGCACACGATTTATTTCATTTTCACAAATATAAAGGAAGACTTCTCCTTCTGCTCGGTATCTTTGTCGTCTTAATTCTTGTTGGTAATGGTGTGAAGAAGGTGCTGGCACCCAAATCGAAATAAAATTGTTGGAGAATGCAGGAAATTTTCTAGTTGCGCTTTGTCACCTATCCAAGTTATCATATAGAAAGCAAGGCGACCAACTCATATGCAAATAAATGGAGGAATGAAATATGCCAAGTGCTAATAACGCCGCAATTGTTGAAATTTCACAAACAGCTAATAAATTTAGATCATCCATCGTTCTCCAATATGATAATAAGTATATCGATGTGAAAAGTATTTTGGGGTTGTTCACAACTCTGCTTAGCTCCAGCAAATATGATTTACACGTTCACGGTCCAGATGAGCAAGAAGCGAAAGTCGCTATGGCCGAAGTTTTCGCTAAGCATGATCTAGGGGTTAATGTTGTAGAAGACTAGATTAATGCCTGATGAAGGTACTCTCAGAATCTCTGAGGGTACCTTCTCTTGTATATTGGAGCAATTTCGCTTAATATAGATACATATAAGGACGGATGACTATGCGTATAGGGGGAAGTGGAATGTCTTCATCTGATCTGTTGTTGGACATGAATCAAAAAGCGCTTAATCTTCTTCAAGAAGATGCAGATAAAATCGAAAAGCTGATCGAAGTACAAATGGAAAATTTGACAACACGTCAATGCCCGTTGTATGAAGAGGTTCTAGATACGCAAATGTACGGTCTGTCTAGAGAAATTGATTTTGCCATCCGTGCGGGACTTATTTCCGAGATGCCAGGCAAGCAAATTCTCAGCAAGCTTGAACGTAACCTTGCTCAGCTATATGAAGCGCTGAATAACAAAAAGTAACCCATCATTCGGGTTACTTTTTTTGTTTGGCGTATGTACAGATGATACACGAACGTTAGACGAGGAAGAATACGACGCCCAGGATGATGTAGACAAAGAGCAGGAGGAGACCTTCATACCAATTGGTTGAACCATCCTGTGTGATGGATTTGGTGATGAAGACGGCGACCCCGATGGCGGCGATCTCATAGGTTGTGAAGACGATATTCATTGGCGTGCCGCTCATGAAGAAGCTGACTAACACTAGCACTGGAGCTACGAATAGCGCAATTTGCAAGGAGCTGCCGATGGCAATTTCAACGGCTGCACCCATTTTATTTTTCAGCGCCATCATGACGGCTGCGCTGTGTTCAGCTGCGTTCCCGATAATCGCTACGAGGAAGGCCCCGACAAAGAGCTCCGAGAATCCGAATTTATGGGTAACTTCCTCCAAGGTGCCAACCAGCCATTCACTCGTGAAAGCAACCATGACGGTGGATAGAACGAGGAAGAGAATCGATGTTGTTTTGGACCAAGCAGCCTCGCCGTGCTCAATGGATGCATCGGAAAGTATGCTTTTGTGGGTAACCATGGAGAACAACAGCCAGAGCAAGTAGGCGACTATGAGTAAAATCGCGACGATCATGCTCATCGTCGATGTTTCTTTAGACGTTAATCCTCCCGTAAAAATCGCAGGAATGAAAAGCGCTACGACGCCGAGAATCATCAAAGACGAGTTGTGGGAAGCCAGCTTTACGTTAAACGACTGCTCTTTGAACTTAAGTCCTCCTGCAAAAATACTAAGCCCGAGCACCAGCAGGAGATTCCCGATGATAGCCCCGGTAAGGCTGGCCTTCACGATATCGTACAAGCCGTCCTTCACAAGGAAGATGGCGATGATTAGCTCTGCTGCGTTGCCAAACGTGGCGTTAAGAAATCCGCCTACCCGTTCGCCAGCATAATGGGCCACACTTTCAGTCGCTTTGCCCAGGAATCCGGCGACAAAAATAATCGCGATACAGGCAATGACGAATTGCAGGGTTGTATCCATATGCATGTAGTGTGCAATCCCTGTCAATACAAAAGAAATGATTAAACCCGCATAAAACAATTTACCTTTCAATGTACACCCTCCGACTCTTCAAATATTGGAACTTTTTTACTTCTTTTTACTATACCCACTTTGCCTGATAAAGTAAATTCGATTTGGACATTTGCGGCAGTTCTTGCTTTCATCTATTGAACTTATTACAATAGATTTATACCAGAGTGGAGAAGTTTGGCATTCCATTCAAAGAACCCTATATTAGGAGTTGATCCATATGTCCGAAGACAATCAAACCGGTTTAATTCGTATTTCTGATGATGTAGTATCCACAATAGCAGGTCTAGCAGCTCTTGAAACGGCTGGCATAGCAGGAATGTCTGGCGGCATTTCAGAAGGCTTAGCTAAGCGCTTGAGCGGTAAAAACGTGCAACGAGGCGTATCAGTAGAGGTAGGTCAAGTGGAAGCTGCCATCGATTTACGCGTTATCGTCAATTACGGTTCCCGTATTCAGGATGTATGCAGGGATCTCCAAGAGAACGTTCGGGAAGCTGTCGAGAATATGACAGGTTTAAATGTGGTTGAAGTGAACGTTAAAGTAGAAGGCGTTGCTTTCAGAGAAGAAGAACTTGCAGACGATCCTCTTCGTGTAAAATAAAAAAAAGACCCAATCGAATTTCGTGTCGATTAGGGTCTTTTTTTGGTAGCTGGTTCTTCTTTGCGTATTTGTTCCCGAGATATGCTAAGTATAATGCCCATACTAATCAGAGAGACCATCATGGAAGATCCTCCGGCTGATATAAAGGGGAGGGTTACCCCGGTTAGGGGAATGGTTCCTGTGACGCCTCCAATATTAACAAAGGCTTGAAAGCCGAACATCACCATGATTCCTACCCCTGCAAGCATGCCGAACATATCCGGACTGCGAACAGCAATAAGGATACCCCGCCAAATGAAGAAAATGAAAATAAGAATAAATAGAGAGCTTCCTATAAATCCTAATTCCTCACCAATAATGGCAAAAATAAAATCGTTATGAGCCTCAGGCAAGTAGTGCAGCTTCTGGATGCCTTGTCCGAAGCCAGCCCCGCGCAAGCCGCCGTGTCCAAATGCGTATAAGGACTGGACAACCTGATGTCCGGCACCTTGGGGATCCGAGAATGGGTCCATAAACGAAGTTATACGGTCAATTCGATAGTTGTTGCCATCGGAGCCGCCTTTTAACATATAAAGGGCTACGCCGATTGCACCAAGGGTAAGCAAGCTTGTCCCCAGCATGAAGATGTGCTTCAAATTGGAGCCGCCAACCATAATCACGATGGCCGAGCAAACAAAAAGAATCATGCATGAACCAAGATCCGGCTGGAGCATGATCAGGAAACAGACGAATCCGACAACAATCAAGGCGGGGAGAAGCCCCTTTTTGAAATTGCGGAAATTCTCGTCCTTATTGCTAATTAACGAAGCCAAATACAGAATGACAATCAACTTGGCGAATTCTGTTGGCTGAATGCCGAATTTACCAAGCGTGTACCAACTGCTGGCTCCGTTTGCTTTGGTCGTGAAGATTACGAAGATTAGGGCAATCACGATAAAGAAGAACGCTGGGATGACAAGCTTTTTGAGCTTCGTGTAATGGAGATTCATGCAAAAGAGCATGCCGATGGTTCCAATCCCGACTGCGATTAACTGTTTTTTCGTGAATGCCCAGGGATCTCCATAATAAGCGCTTGTCATCGAGCTTGCACTGAAAACCATGGCCAGACCGAAGCATACAAGCACAAAGGTTAATAGAAGCAGCAGAAAATCCGGCGTTCCTCTTCGAGGTGGATTCATGCTGTATCCTCGCCTAGTCCGCTAATGCTTGCTTCAGCTGATCCAATTTTTGCTTGGAAAGTTTGAGCACGGATTCAGGAATTGGTGAATCGTAGTCCAAACCATGCGGGAATGTTTCTCTGCCTATGTATGCATCCTCTAAAAACAAAATGGCGTAAGGGGATTCCAGTTTGCCCGATTCTACACGTGCGTTCACGCGCAAGAAGTATACGGATTTGCTTGCTTTATCTTCCATTTTGAAATCATATGTAGCACGAGTGTATTCCCACTGCCAGCGCACGAAACCTAGCTTCGTCGTTACTTCATCCAGGTGAGCCAGATCGCTTTTTAAGCCTTTTAAGCCAGTTGCTTCAATAATCACTTATAACGCCTCCATATTGTACGTATGCATTCTTTATTCATGATAGTATGTTTCCAATGGTTCTGCAAGTCGATAGCTTTGTCTAATTTCTAATATTTGATGGCACTTTGGAGATGAAACTGGCGCATTAATTTGGTAGAATAGGTTCAATCACTTAGGCAAAATATGAAATACCTACATATAAGGATGAACGGAGGAGTTATCTATGATTGATTTTCAAGCGGACTTACAAGCCATTTATGAAGAAATGGTTGGCTGGAGGCGCTATCTGCATCAAAACCCTGAACTCTCCTTCCATGAGTACCGGACGGCTGATTTCGTAGCAACCCACCTTCGCAGTTGGGACATTGAAGTCCGTCAAGGCGTTGGCGGCAATGGCATTGTCGGGCTTCTTCGCGGCGGCGAAGACGGACCAACCGTTGCTCTGCGAGCCGATATGGATGCTCTTCCTATTCAAGATGAGAAAAACTGCACATATGCATCGCTGACCAAAGGAGTTATGCATGCATGCGGCCATGATGCCCACACATCTACTCTACTCGGGATCGCCAAGGTTGCAAGTAAACGCCGGGCTGAGCTGAAGGGCAACTTGGTTTTCCTATTCCAGCACGCTGAAGAAATCACCCCTGGCGGGGCGGATGCCATGATCCAAGATGGAGCGCTTGAAGGTGTTGATGCTGTGTTTGGCGTACATCTGTGGACACCATTCCCAGTCGGCAGTGTTTACTCCAAAGCGGGTCCATTAATGGCAGCTCCCGATGAATTTACCATCCAGATTCAAGGGAAAGGCGGCCACGGCGGCTTGCCGCACCAAACCATTGACAGCATCTATGTGGCTTCTCAATTAGTTGTGAACCTGCAATCGATTGTTAGCCGTCAAGTAGATCCGATTGAACCATGCGTTGTAAGCATCGGCTCCTTTCACGGAGGGACGAGCTTCAATGTCATTGCAGAAACAAGCGCGTTAAGCGGGACTGTCAGGACTTTTAACGCAGAGCTTAGACAAGATGTCAAGCAGCGCATCGAACGGATCGTACAGTCCACTTGTGAAATGTATGGAGCTGCTTACGAAATTGATTATAAGCTGGGCTATCCAACGGTAGTGAATGATGCGAATGAAGCTAATCGATTCTTTAAGGTAGGTGCTGCATTATTTGGGGCAGAAGCTACACAGGAATCTCCACTTATTATGGCCGGAGAAGACTTCTCTTATTATTTGCATCATCGCCCGGGCTGTTACATGTTTGTTGGGGCGGGTAATGTCGAAGCGGGGATTATCCATCCGCATCACCATCCCAAATTTGATATTGATGAGAAGTCCATGCTGAATTCGGCTAATTTGCTGCTTGGAATGGCTTTGGATTATATGGCATGAATGCCGTCTATCCTTTGGAGAATGCTATGTCTGTAAGACAACTCTAAGGGAGGGATCGTGGACATGGCTGGGAAAACAGTTCGGGATATTATGAGTAAAGATTGCGTGACAGTGACTTTGCAGGATAATGTATATGAAATTGCTTTGAAAATGAAACAACACGATATCGGATTTGTTGCCGTTGTTGACGGTAAGAAGCTCATTGGTGTTGTGACCGACCGTGATTTGGTCGTCCGCGGATATGCGGAGAAACATTCAGGTTCTACAGCCGTTGAGAAAGTAATTACGAAGGATATTGCAACGATAGATCCGAATACTTCTATTGAGGAAGCCGCCAAGATTATGGCGAAAAATCAAATCCGGCGGCTGCCGGTTGTTGAGAACGGCGAGCTCGTTGGCATCGTAGCCATCGGAGATCTGGCAGTGCGCGGCAGCTTCGAAGATGAAGCCGGCCAAGCACTCGGCAAAATCTCTTCCGACAAAACGCCGGTTGGAGCAAGATAAAGGATTAACAAGATAGAGGACTAATCTTAGTATTTTGGACCGGGCATCCGGTCCTTTTTACTTGGCGAAAGCTCGGAACTGTCAAAGTTCGCAATAAGGTAGTCAATCTGCGACAAGATGCGAACTGCTGAAATATGCTACATTGGTAACGTGTTCAATTAATTGTGAATCTGACAAGAAAAAGGTGAGTACATATGGAGAAAGTTAGAATTGGTATTATCGGTCTGGGCAACATGGGAACTGGACATGCCAAATATTTGGTGAAAAACGAAGTAAAAGGCGCTGAATTGACAGCTATATGTGAATTCAGAGCGGATCGCTTGGAATGGGCGAAAGAAAACCTAGGTCAGGACATCCAATTATTCGACAATCTTGACGCATTTCTAAACTCAGGCGCTATTGATAGCGTACTGATTGCGACTCCACACTATGATCATCCCGAAGTAGCGATAAAAGCTTTTAAAGCTGGACTTCATGTTCTGTGTGAGAAACCGGCAGGCGTATATACGAAACAAGTGCGCCAAATGAATGAAGCAGCTAAAGAGTCAGGCAAAATCTTCAGCATGATGTACAACCAACGTACAAATCCTTTATATAAAAAGCTCAAAGATCTGGTGGAATCCGGTGAACTCGGCGAAATCCGCAGAACCAACTGGATCATTACGAACTGGTACAGATCCCAAAGCTATTACGATTCAGGCGGCTGGCGTGCAACATGGGCTGGTGAAGGCGGCGGTGTTCTGATTAACCAGGATCCGCATCAGCTTGATTTGTGGCAGTGGACAATTGATATGATGCCGAAGCGTGTTCGCGCGTTCTGTTACTTCGGGAAACACCGCAATATCGAGGTAGAAGACGATGTAACAGCATTCGTTGAGTACGAGAACGGCGCGACAGGGTTGTTCGTTACGACAACAGGGGAAGCTCCGGGAACAAATCGTTTTGAAATTTCCGGCGATCGCGGCAAAATTGTTATTGAAGACGGCAAGCTGACATTCTGGCGTTTGCGCGTTTCCGAAAGAGAATTTAACGAAACATTCAAAGGCGGATTCGGTCAACCTGAATGCTGGAAAATCGATATCCCAATCGAAGGCAAAGAAACAAGCCACATGGGAATTACTCAAAACTTCGTTGATGCGATTCTTCACGGCACACCGCTTGTTGCTCCAGGGGAAGAAGGCATCAAAGGCTTAATGCTTTCCAATGCAATGCTGTTGTCCACGTGGACAGACAACTGGGTGGATCTGCCGATTGACGAAGACCTGTTCGAGCAACATTTGCAGGACAAAATCAAAAATTCCACCGTTAACAAAGAAGCTGGCTATAAGACTTTCGATGTTTCCGCTTCAAGATAAATAAGACTAACCATTTGACCCTATCGATACATGGGTAAGATCGTGGAGGAATTCGGATATGCAAAAAAGCGATGGAATGAATTATGCACCAAAAGGTAAACCGAACATCGTCGTGCAAAAAGGTGAGTTCGTCTTCGCAGCAATTGCCTTAGATCATGGTCATATCTATGGGATGTGTAATGGTTTACTGGAAGCTGGAGCAGAATTGAAATGGGTCTACGACCAAGATCCTGCGAAAGTAGCAGCTTTCATTGCGAAATACCCGCAAGCCAAAGCAGCTTCTTCGGAGCAAGAAATTTTCGATGACGCGGAAGTTAAACTGATTGCTGCGGCTGCAGTTCCATCCGAGCGTGGACCGTTAGGTATCCGGGCGATGGAGAATGGCAAAGACTACTTTACAGACAAAACGCCATTCACTTCATTGGATCAACTTGCCGCTGCCAAAGCTAAGGTAGAAGAGACTGGCCGTAAGTATGCGGTTTACTTCAGCGAACGTCTGCATGTAGAAAGCGCTGTGTTTGCCGGCCAATTGATCGAAGAAGGCGCTATTGGACGCGTTGTTCAGGTCATCGGGCTTGGGCCGCACCGATTGGGTGCTGCAGGCCGACCGGATTGGTTTTTCAAAAAAGATAAGTATGGCGGTATTCTATGTGATATCGGCTCTCATCAAATTGAGCAATTTCTGCATTATGCGGGATGCAAAGATGCTACCGTGGTAAGCAGTAAAGTCGCGAACTACCATGCGAAGGATTATCCGGAGCTGGAGGATTTCGGTGACGCTACACTTGTTGGGGATAACGGCGCAACCAACTATTTCCGTGTGGACTGGCTGACACCGAGCGGTCTTGGAACATGGGGCGACGGACGTACGCTGATTCTGGGAACAGAAGGATATATTGAGCTTCGTAAATATATTGACATTGCGCGCGACCCGCAAGGAGATCAGTTGTACCTGGTCAATCAGCAAGGCGAGAAACACTATAGTCTTCATGGACAAGTAGGGTTTCCTTTCTTTGGCCAATTGATCCTTGATTGCATCAACCGTACAGAGAATGCGATGACGCAGGCTCATACGTTCAAAGCAGCAGAGCTCTGCTTGCTTGCACAGGAGAAAGCAGTTCGCGTTGAATAGAAATTATTAAACGGGTAGTCCGGCGATCACCGCCGGGCTGCCCGTTTTGCTTTTTTATGAATAAAACAGACAGGCCCAATAGGTTTAAATCCAGTCCTTTCCTTTCATACTAGTGAGAAAGGAGATGGCAACCAGTGAAAGTAGATCCTACTCGTCCTCTGATCGTACAAAGCGATTTGTCAGTCTTATTGGAGACACATCATCCTGAATTCGAGTCCGTTCGGGGGATTCTATCCCGTTTTGCGGATCTCATCAAAAGCCCTGAGCATCTCCATATGTACCGGATTACACCGTTATCGCTGTGGAATGCAACGGCTGCCGGGATGCCAATCGAACAAATGTCAGCTTGTTTGCAGCAAAATGCGAAATTCGGCGTACCGTCCTCTGTGCTAAGCGGGATTCGTAAATATGCAAACCGCTATGGCTTGTTACGCATGGAAGACGTCGGCAGCGAACTCTATCTCGTCAGCGATGATACGGTCATACTAAGAGAAATTCGTGCGTACGATTCGCTGAAAAAATATTTGGAAGATACCCGCGGCGAGCGGGCTATTGCTATTTCACCGGCATATCGCGGTGTATTGAAGCAGGAATTAACCAAACTCGGCTTTCCGGTTGAAGATTTGGCTGCATACCGAAGCGGTGAATTTCTTCCGATCCAGCTGCGTGATGAAGAAACAGTGGAAGAGCCTTTTCAGCTTCGCGACTATCAAAAGAGTGCCGTGGATGCCTTCCATCGCATCGGAGAAGGGGGAAGCGGCGTTCTTGTGCTGCCTTGCGGGGCAGGTAAAACGGTGATTGGTATCGCCGCCATGGCAAGATGCAGCTGTGCCACGTTGATTCTTACGTCGAATGTCACATCCGTAAAGCAGTGGAAGCGGGAAATTTTGAGCAAAACAGGGCTGGGCGAAGACCAGGTCGGCGAATATAACGGAACAACAAAGGACGTACGGCCAGTCACTATTGCAACGTATCAAATCCTGACACATCGTGGAAAAAAAGAAGACGACTTCGCTCATATGCGTTTGTTCAGCGAGAGAGAATGGGGGCTTATCATTTATGATGAGGTGCATCTTCTCCCTGCCCCTGTTTTCCGCGCAACGGCGGACATTCAGGCGACCCGCAGACTCGGGTTGACCGCTACGTTAATCAGAGAAGATGGGCGAGAGGAAGACGTATTCTCTTTAGTGGGGCCTAAGAAGTTTGATATGGCTTGGAAAGAATTGGAGTCGCAAGGTTGGATCGCTAAGGTTACCTGTCAGGAAGTGCGCGTTCCGCTCTCCGAAAGCGATCGTGACCTGTACGGCGCTTCGAGCGCCAGACAGCAATTTCGTATTGCGGGGGAAAATAGCGCCAAGCAACAGGTGATAGATCATTTGCTGCGGCTCCATGCCGATGAACCGACTTTGATTATTGGTCAATATATTGATCAATTAGAGCAGATTTCAGCTCACACCGGCGCGCCGATGATCAGCGGTTCAATGGCCTATGAACACAGAGAGGAGCTGTATGATCAATTTAAAAAGGGGCAGCTGCCCTTGCTCATTGTCTCCAAGGTGGCTAATTTTGCCGTTGATTTGCCGGATGCCGCGGTGGCTATCCAGGTTTCCGGCAGCTATGGGTCGCGCCAAGAGGAGGCTCAGCGCCTGGGGCGCATTCTTCGCCCGAAAAGCAGCGGCGCGAATGCAGCCGTATTTTATTCCATCATCAGCGAGGATACGAAAGAGCAGGACTTTGCCATGAAACGTCAATTGTTTCTGGTTGAACAAGGTTATGAGTATTGCATTACGCGTTGGAGTCCTGATACGAAAGATCGTAAAGGAGAACAGTATGAGATATGAGCATGTCGTAAGTCGAATGCCGGAAGCCCTGAAGCAGCTTATTTCCAGCCAAACCTGGTGCGCATCTTACATCAAAGAGGGAGTTTCACTGCCTGATCTGCTGACGGACCGGAAATATCTCTTAAGACTGCTGTCTCATTTGTCAGTAGATGAGAAAAATACCCTTCGTCTTATTCTTTGTGCATTCGGCTGTGAATCGTTTACTAACGCTGCGCTTGAAAAGCAAGCGGGTCTCCGTATGGCCGGCGCGCAAGTCGCCATTGGCCTGGTAGGCCTTAGACGGGCAGGCGTTATTGCCGCTTTCCGCAAAGCCTGGGGGGAGCAGCTTTTTGTGCTGCCAGAGGATGCCTTTGAGGCATGGCAGGGACTGCTTTTTCCTTCCGTAAAGCTTAAGACTACTGTGGATGAAAACGCGCTAGAGTTAATACCAGCGGGGTCTACCCAAACGATTGGCTCGCAGGAGGAAGAAGCAACCGTGCATCCGCGAGGTCTTGCCCAGCAGCTTTTTCACTTTATGGTAGCGTGTTCGCAGCAGTCTTCCCTTCCCCTGACGAACAAAGGGACATTACATAAAAAGCAAATCTTAAAGCTTACGCAGCACCTCACGCTTCCGAATGACTTGCTGCGCGCCGCGGGAATTACCTACGCATTCAGGGATATTTATGATGATGGTGCAGCGCTGATGTTAGAAATGGCTATCCGGATGGGATTCATTTCGGGGCAGGGTGATCAGCTGGTTATGTGTAAGGACGCTTTCCTGACATGGCTGGATGACCGCTATGAGAGTCAACAGAAGGCGCTTTACGGCGTTTGGCGGCAGCTGCAGCTTCCTGCACCTGTCTGGCTTCAACATGGCTTAGCATGGATGGAGAGGGCGGAAACAGGCCAATGGGTTGAGCTGGACGCTATCGTTGGAGCGATTATGGACTGCTGCTCCGAATACGATCAGCTGAAAGAAGCTGATTCTCTTTCGCGTGCGCTCTTCTCTTGTTGGATTGCGCCGCTGTCCATCTTCCGTTTTATAGAGCTTGCTGCCGATAAAGAAGGCGGTGTATGGTTTCGCTGGCTGATTTCACCGAGGGAGGAATGGGAATCAGAGGCAGGAATCAGTGATGACCCACCCAATGTTACGGAAAAACAATCGACGTCTTCTTCACTTTATGTGCAGCCTGACTTCGAAATTCTGCTGCTTCCAGATGTTTCGCTTCGAACGGAATGGGAGATCGCGGCGTTCGCCGACCTTAAACAAACGGATCATGTTCGTACTTACCGGATGACAAAAGAAGGCTTTTATCGCGCTTGGGAAATGGGGCAAAGTAGTGAAGAGATCATCTCCATGCTGCAAGAGAATGCGTATTATGATATTCCTGAGCCAATAACCATAACGCTGCGGCAATGGGGGGAGCAGACCGGCAAAATGCATTTTGAAGAAGTGACGCTGCTTCGCTGCCGATCGAGCGACATTGCAGACGCCCTGCTTAGAAATGAGAAATGCCAGCCGTTTCTTCGGGAACGTATCGGCTCAGCTGATTTTGTCGTGCCCAAAACGCAGCTCCCTCAGCTTACGAAATGTTTAGAGAGTATGGGCTATAACCCTAAAAGCAGCCGTAAGGATGAGAGTGATCCGGGAGTCAATACCGCCGCCAAGGGTTCATACGGCAATCAGACAACGGGTTTGTTTTATTCCAGAGATTCCATCCAGCTATACGAGATGGATGCCGAGCTTCCAGAAAGAGATGGCTTGTACCCGGATATGAGGGATATCCCGTCAAGTTGGCTGCAGGACTTTCGTTCTTACCATGGCTCCACGCGTAAAGAAATGATTCGCAAGGCCATTGAATGGAAGAGCTGCTTACAATTGCGCAAAGAAGGGCAGAACCGCTTCATCATTCCTAGAAGTTTGCGTGAAGAACGCACAGGTTGGATTCTGGAGGGCCTAGAAGAATTGCAAGAGATTGCATGGTCTGGCGAGGATTGGGAAGAAATGAAATTGATTTTGCCGGGGATTAATGATAAGGATATCTAGAGAAAAGGAAGAAACTCTTGAGGAACTGTGGTATAGTAGAGATGTCAGATACTCTTTAAGAGGAAGGAAGTTGAACATAGGTATGTTACAGACGATGGAAACAGAAACGATTGATATGTCGGCCGTTCTTATGCAGGCCTATGACATGGGTGACATGATTAATTCCTCTGCTGAAGTGGCAGATTATTTATATTGGAAGAACGCTGTTGAGAACAGTGCGGAAGTGAAAGAGCTGAAAGCCGTCTTTGCAAGGAAAAAAGATGCTTTCGAAGAATGCGAGCGTTTCGGGCATTATCACCCGAGTTATCACGAAGCATTGGCTGCTGTGAACGAGGTTCAGGACAAGTTGCATCAGGTCGAGGCTGTTCGCAGATTCAAAGAAGCGGAGGATCGCTTGGACGATTTACTGTTCACCGTATCCACGACGATCGCTCACGCCGTATCTGATTCTATCAAAGTTCCCAGCAATAACCCGCTGCCAACCGGCAAAGGATGTTCCTCCGGTGGAAGCTGCAGCGGAAATTGCGGTTAACCATGTTACAACTGGAAATCGGGGCGGATGATTCCGACCTCGGTTCCTTGCCAGTTATGAACGGTAGGCGTGTGAAAAGCAGCAAGCTTGCTGACTTCGGATGGCGAAAGCAGATCTAACTGCTTCAGCGCTTCAACGACAGCAGGATATAGCGCTCGCTGATTACCGTCTTCAATCTTCAGTACAAAACCCAACCCCATATCGGGAACCGTTAGTGCGAAAATACCCTCAGCACCCATTTTGCCGATGATTCGGCCTTGCGTGGTTTCGATTAACTGCGTATCGAAGCGATCGCTGCCTGCTAGGAATTGAGGATATTTTCGCACCGCGGCGACGATTCTCTGGCAAGCGTTTGCACGGACTTCAGGCAGCGCTTCCGGGCTTCCTAGCCGGGCGAAAGCAAGGGCTAGATGATGGATGGGCATGCCGAATACGGGTACACCGCAGCCGTCGATCCCCAGCTCCATCTGCGATTTGGGGATGTCCGACATCGCGCAAACCGCCTCCAACATGAGCTGTTGCACAGGATGCTGCAGGCTCATGTATGTATCCGGCGATGCACCGAGGTGTGCACAAAGTGCCAGCATGCCGGAATGCTTGCCCGAGCAGTTGTTATGCAGCGTGGTCGGCGCTTCTCCCCGCTCGCGCATCGCCTGTGCGGTCGGCGCGTGGTAGGGCTCATGAGCACCGCACTGCAGGTGCTCGTGGTGGAAACCGAGCTTGCCCAAGATGCCTTGGGCAGCGCTCACGTGCTCAGCTTCCCCGTTGTGGGAAGCGCAGCACAAAGCGATTTCGGCCTCACCCAGGCCGAAATGATCCGCCGCGCCGGACTCGATGACCGGCAGCGCTTGAATGAGCTTCGCCGTCGAACGGGCGAAGGTAAGGAGCTGTGGGTCGCCTGCGCCGTGCAGCAGCGAGCCCTTGGTATTAACGACCGCGAGATGAACGCGGTGAATACTTTCCGTTATGTTCCCGCGGTATACGCGGACGATGGTGTTAGAAGGCTTCATGTAAGGGTATCACTCCATACTAGGATTATTGAAAAGAGGTTGTAATCATGATGATTGAGCGTAGCGGGTTAATCATTTGGGTTAATGATGTTAAAGCCGCCAGAAACTTGGAAAGATTCGGTTCGCTTCATTACATATCCAAGAAAATGAATTATGCGGTTCTTTATATACATGCAAGCAAAGTTGAAGAAACGACTCGCAGCTTACTTAAGCTGCCCTACGTCAAAAAAGTAGAGAAGTCGTATCGCAACGAAATCAAAACCGAATACAGTAGTGAAGTACCGGACAAAACTAGATTTTACACCCTTTGAGGCTGTAGTGCAAAACGAAAGCTTCGGAAGAAGCTTTTTTTATTTTTTGAATTTTTAGATAATAAGCATTTTTTCATGAATTCACAAATATTTATTAATAATTTTATATATTCTTACATGGGAAAAAAAGTTATAATCAAGTAAACTATAACTTACATACATTCATGGAATAGGTACGCGGACTCATTTTTGTAGGAAAGGGGGTGTGATCATGAAAGACAAAGTAATGGGGAGATGGAGTACTTACGAACCATTCTTCGTGCAGCTGGGTGACAAGAAAGTAGCGGATGTCGTGATCACGAATCATGCGAAGCTGAGATGGAGTGATCGTGTTTCTAGTGAAAACAACTCACTGGAGGAAATCTGTGCTTTTCTATGGGAAAAGCTTAAAAATGGTGACATCGTCCCTTATTATCGAAATGAAGAAGATGTTTATCTGATTGATGATGACCTTGTCGTCGTTGCTGAGTTTTCTCACTTGGAGAATGAAACGGATCTGGTGGGCAATCCGCTGCATAAGATGATCATCGTCACCTTCCTCGGGAGAATGTCCGAAACCATGGAGCTTCGCGATTTGAAATCATATTATTCTTGGCTTAGGCATTCAAGGCGCATGACTTTGATCAAGAACAGCCGCAAGCGCCGGTAACTGGATAATAGTTGGATCAAGGGCGTGTCCATCAGGCATGCTCTTTTTTACGTCTGAATGGACTGAACGCGCGCAATTTCATATAATGGTAGCAAAGAGAGGCGGGGTTTCATGGCACTTAATTTTCATCAACTTCACATTTTTTATACCGTCGCAGAAAAAGGAAGTTTCTCACATGCCGCCGGGGCGCTCCATATGACACAGCCTGCCGTCACGATGCAGGTTCAATCCCTCGAGGATTATTTCGGCGTGAAGCTATTTCACCGCAGCACCAAGAAGATTGAGCTTTCTGAAGCGGGAAGAGCGCTCATGCCGTTTGCGAAAAATAGCATTGAGCTGATTCGGGAGACGGACGTGGCGATGTCCAAATTCACCAAAATGATTGAAGGGCGTCTCCAGCTTGGCGCAAGCTTGACGATGGGCGAATACATTTTACCTCGTCTCCTTGGTCCCTTCAGCAAAGATTACCCGAACATCTCCGTTTCCATGAAGGTGATGAATACGACACAAATTCTCGATGAGGTTCTGGGTCATCAGCTGAATTTCGGGCTTGTCGAGGCGCCGATTCATCATCCTGATGTTCATACGGAAGCGATTCTAAGCGATGAGCTGAAGCTTATTGTGCCGACGGACCACCCTTTAGCAGACCTGGAGGTTGTTACACTCGAAGAAGTGTTGAAATATCCATTCGTGCTTCGTGAGCAGGGGTCCGGAACTCGAAGGGTAATGGAAGAGGAATTCGCCCGCTGCAACATGGATTGTTCCACAATGAAGATTGTCATGGAATTAGGCAGCACTGGCGCTATTAAATCAGCCGTTGAAGCTGGGCTTGGTATTTCCATCCTATCGCAGTCTTCGGTTAAGCATGAAGTGACCCTAGGATTGTTTAAAGTGAAAACGATTGAGAATATTAGGTTTGAACGCAGCTTCTATGCGATTTATTTAAATTCCACACTGCTTCCTATATCCGCAGTCAGTTTTATGACCTTTTTACAGCAGGAAGAATTAAGCCGTTTTCTTTAAAATGTGCAGCACCTGTAAGGGCTAAGAAGAAGAGGGGGAAGCAGAAATGACAGCCAATGTGTCAGCCAAAATGGAAGCGGATTTACATACACATACGACGGCTTCGGACGGGACGCAGCGTCCTGCGGCTAATGTGCAAATGGCCCACGATGCCGGATTGGCGGCAATTGCGATCACGGATCATGATACGGTTTCAGGAGTGGCTGAGGCGCTTGCAGAGGGAGCGAAGCTCGGAATTGAAGTTGTACCCGGGGTTGAGATCTCGACTGTCGCGGGTGGCCAAGACATCCATGTGCTGGGGTATTATATTCAAATCGACGATAGTCAGTTTCTGGAAAGATTGGCCTCTTTGCGTGACACCCGAAATGCTCGGAACGACATGATTATTGAGCGTTTGCAGCAGTTAGGCATTGAAATTACGATGGATGATGTGCTCAAAGAAGTAGCGAATATTAAGCGCAAGGGCGATACTGTCGGAAGACCCCATATTGCTGCTGTGCTGCTGAACAAAGGTTATGTTTCCTCCATTAGCGAGGCCTTTGACAAGTATTTGGCTACAGGCGCTGCCGCTTATGCCAATCCGCCGCGCATCAAACCGGAAACGGCCATCCAGTGGATTCATGAAGCGGGTGGAAAGGCCGTACTTGCTCATCCAGGCATTTATCATGACGATGCGCTCGTTGAGGCTATTACACAGCAAGGATTAGACGGCATTGAGGTCTACCATTCCGACCATACGCCGGAAGATGAAGCGAGATATCTTGAGCTTGCCCAGCGCGCAGGCCTTCTCATTACAGCAGGTTCAGATTTCCACGGCGAACGGGGCGGAGTTGTTTTTCATGCGCCTATCGGTTCCAAGCGAATTGGGACTGAAGTTTTGCAATATTTACAAACCGAGAAGGAGCCGCGTTAATGAAAAAGATTCGCAAAGCGATCATTCCTGCGGCTGGTTTAGGAACCCGCTTCCTGCCAGCCACGAAAGCGCAGCCCAAAGAAATGCTGCCCATTGTGGACAAGCCTGCCATCCAATACATTGTGGAAGAAGCAATTGAGTCCGGGATTGAGGATATCATCATTGTAACCGGCCGCAACAAGCGGGCGATTGAGGATCATTTTGATAAATCCGTTGAACTTGAAATGATGCTCGAGGAAAAAGGCAGCACGCAATTGTTGAATATTGTGCAGTCTGTCTCTAATCTGGCTGACGTTCATTATATTCGGCAAAAGCAGCCCTTAGGCCTCGGCCATGCCATCCTTTGCGCACGCAAATTTATTGGCGATGAGCCGTTTGCCGTGCTTCTGGGCGATGACATTCTGCAATCATCTCCACCTGGACTCAAACAGATGTTGGATGTTTATGAACAGACAGAAACGTCCGTTATCGCTGTACAGGAAGTGCCATGGGAAGATGTGAGCAAATATGGGATCGTTTCCCCTGCGGCGAGCTACGGCAGCTATCGTTTGATTGAAGATTTGGTCGAGAAACCTGACCGTGACCAAGCGCCTTCAAATTTAGCCGTGATCGGCCGTTACTTGATCATGCCAGAAATATTTGGCATCTTGGAACGGCAAGAGCCTGGCCGTGGCGGAGAAATTCAATTAACGGATGCTCTCCGTGTCCTGAATAGAGAGCAGCAAATGGCCGCTTATTTGATGCAGGCGAATCGTTACGACGTTGGCGACAAATTCGGCTATATTGAAGCGACCATCGAGCTTGCCCTCCAACGGCCTGATTTGCAGCAGCAGGTGAAAGCGTATCTTCTCAATTTGGCTAGAAAGCTAGAAGCGGAATAAACATAAGTAAAAGAACCTAGTGCAGGAAGATGCGCTAGGTTCTTTCTCTATTTTACAGTTACTTTCATTTGTTTGATTTCCTGTTCATCCGGCGTTACGAATAGTGTTTTCTGATTCACATAAATCACGAATCCAGGCTTGGAGCCATTCGGCTTATGGACATGTTTAATCGCTGTATAGTCAACAGGCACTTGGCTGGAGTGCTTGGCTTGGCTGAAGTATGCAGCTAATTGCGCCGCTTCTCGCAGAGTTGCCTCGGAATAGTTGTCGCTTCGGATCACGACATGGGAGCCTGGGATATCCTTCGTATGCAGCCAAGTATCGGAGGAGGAAGCAAGCCGGTTGGTTAAAAATTCGTTTTGCGTATTGTTTTTGCCGACGTAGATCGGAATTTGCTCGCTAGACATATAACATGCCAAGGCAGGCTTATCTTTTTTCTTCTTTTTGCGCTGCTTTTTGTTGCGGTCGCGTATGTAGCCCTGTTCCATAAGCTCATCGCGGATTTCTTCGATATCGGTCAAGGAAGCTACGCCCAGCTGCTGCAGCAAGGAATTCAGATACGTAATTTCCTGATGCGTTTGTTCGATTTGTTCCTCGACAATGGCGGTACTGTTTTTCATTTTTGTGTATTTTTTAAAATAGCGCTGCGCATTCTCTGACGGGGTCAACAGCGGATCCAACGGAATTTTGAGCATGGCCTGATCTTCATCATAGTAGTTGACCGTCTCAAGCTCGCGATCCCCTTTGTTAACGGCATGCAGGGAAGCTGTCAGCAGCTCGCCAAGTATTCGAAATTTGTCGGCATCTTTGGAGTCTTCGACGGTCTCTTGCAGTTTTTCCAGTTTTTTAATATTTTTATTTGATTCATTTTGTAAAAAACGGAGCAAATCGGCCACGCGCTGTTTGACTGTATCTCTTTCGGCTTTGTCTCCATAAAACATCTCCAAGCATGCGCTAGGCGTTGGGTACGTCGTGGACGTCCCTTCAATGTGCGTGAGCGGTGTCATGGCGAAGAACAATTTGCCGGTACTTGTCTGCTCGGTAATGATGGGTTCGTAGTGGTGCTGACGCACAGCCGACATGACATGGTCAAAAGCATGCCATAAAGCGTCGAGATCGCCCGTTTGTTCGTTTCCATCGGTCTTGCGGCCGCGGTATACGATCTCTTTGGCAATTAATGGGCTTAACCCGCTAAAGGCGGCGACAAGCTGATGTTCGGGTTTATCCGAACTAGAGGAATCTTCCCCGGACTTTTGAGCCATCGCATCAAGGAAGGTTGGTTTATCCACGTTCAATGGATTTTGCTTATCCTGCACAGGCGGTGTGACATACTTGCTTCCTGGCATGACAACCCGATAGGAGGAAATGGCAGGGGTTACGTGATGAATACCATCCAAAATGGTGTCTGTTGCCGGATCCAGCAGAATGATATTGCTATGCCGCCCCATAATTTCGACGAGGATTTCTTTGGTGCTCATATCGCCTAATTCATCTCGGTGGCGGATTTGCAGCCGGATGACACGTTCCATGCCAATTTGTTCCACGGCTTCAATAACTCCGTTCTCACAGTGCTTGCGTAGGAGCATGCAAAACATAGGGGCATCCATCGGATTCAAAGAGGTTTGCTCCGTGAGCTGGACCCGTGGGAACGTGGGATTCGCTGAAAGAAGAAGCTTGAGATTTTGCCCTTGCGCCCGGATTTGCAGGATAACGTCATTTTCGCTGGGCTGGTGAATTTTATTAATGCGGCCTCCGACACACGTTTGTAATTCATGAACAATTGCGTGCAGGACTAGTCCGTCTAAAGCCATGATACATACAACTCCATTCTAGGTGAAAACTTTGCTAATCTCTATGATGCCATACTTTTCACAAAAACTTAAGCCTTAGCCACCGGGAAAGATGATTTCAGGGATATTTTCCGGCTTGTCTGAATACATTTACGTATAAGTGGGAGGCAAGATCAAGTGGGAAGTGGGAGGGAGAAGGGCGAATGAGTCAGAATAAGTGGTACCAGTTGACATCGGAAGAAGTCCTGCAGTTACAGCAGGTGGACACGCAGCAAGGATTGCCCTGGGAAGAAGCCTGGAAGCGGCAGGGAGAAGCGGGTCGCAATGAGCTGACTGAAGGCAATCGCGTCTCTCCGATTACGCTGCTATTGAATCAATTCAAAGATTTCATGGTGCTGGTGTTATTAGGGGCGACTCTGATCTCCGGCTTGCTGGGCGAATATCTAGATGCGATCACGATCGTTATCATTATTGTCATGAACGGCATCCTTGGCTTTACCCAAGAATTCCGCGCCGAACGTTCGCTACGAGCACTTAAGGAGTTGTCTGCTCCGAATGCGAACGTGTGGAGGGAAGGCGCCATTCATCAAATACCGGCTCGTGATTTGGTGCCTGGCGATATCATTTTGATGGAAAGCGGGGACAGGGTTCCGGCAGATGTGCGGTTTTTGGAGACGAACGGCCTTTATATCGAGGAATCAGCGTTAACAGGCGAGTCTGTGGCCGTTAGTAAGCAAACAGCAGCGATTGCGCATGATGAAGTACCTCTTGGGGATCAGCGGAATCTAGGGTTTATGGGGACGATGGTTTCCAGAGGCACAGCCAAAGCCGTGGTCGTTCGAATCGGAATGAATACGGAAATGGGTAAAATCGCAGATTTGATTCAAAATACAGAATCCATGGAAACACCGCTTCAGCACCGTCTGGAACAGCTCGGGAAAATACTGATTATTGTCGCAATCGCGTTAACCGTTCTCGTCGTCGTTGCCGGTATTATGCACGGACAACAGCCGTATGCGATGTTCTTGGCAGGCGTGAGCTTGGCCGTCGCTGCCATTCCAGAAGGCTTGCCTGCTATTGTGACAATTGCACTGGCACTTGGCGTACAGCGGATGATTAAACGCAAAGCGATCGTAAGAAAGCTGCCTTCTGTTGAAACATTAGGATGCGCTTCGGTCATCTGCTCCGATAAAACAGGAACCCTCACACAGAACAAAATGACCGTTACCCACTTATGGGTTGGCGGCGATGTGCTGGAAGTGACAGGGGACGGCTATACACCGGTAGGGGACATTCAAATTGGCGGACAAAACGCCGATCTGCTCAAAAACCCTTCATTAAGCAGATTGCTCCATGTATCCGTGCTTTGTAATAACGCAACGTTATATGAGGAAAAGCAGGAGCTGAAACGGAAGAAGGGCAAGGATTCCAAAGAGAACGTCGTCTCTGTCTGGAATATCAAAGGGGATCCGACAGAAGGAGCCTTGGTAGTCCTGAGTGCGAAGAGCGGCATTACGCAAGAGTCGCTTAGTGACAAGTATAAACGAATCGCCGAATTTCCTTTTGATTCCGAACGCAAACGGATGTCTGTTCTGGTGACTTCGGAAAATGGACGCATGGCATGCACCAAGGGCGCGCCTGACGTTCTGCTCCAGCACTGCAGCTACATTCTATGGGATGGCAAAGTCATTCCATTCACTTCTACGCTGAAGCAAAAAGTAATGGCGGCCAATGAAGGCATGGCCAGATCCGCCCTGCGGGTGTTAGGCATCGCCTACAAGGAGCTAAAAAGCACGGACCGCTACGACGACTATGAAACGGTGGAAAACGGCTTGGTCTTCATCGGCTTAACCGGCATGATTGATCCGCCTCGTAAAGAAGTGCGCGAAGCCATCTCCAAATGCCGTAAAGCAGGCATTAAAACAATTATGATAACCGGCGACCATCAGACGACGGCAGAAGCGATTGCCAAACAGCTTGGCATGATTCAAGGCAGTGGCGTCAGCTTGAGCGGGCAGCAGCTCGCTTCCATGTCGGACGAGGATCTCGAAGCCAAGGTGAATGATACTTACGTGTATGCAAGGGTATCCCCTGAGCATAAGCTGCGTATTGTCAAGGCTTTGCAGCGTAAAGGACATGTTGTCGCTATGACGGGTGACGGAGTGAACGACGCGCCGGCGATTAAAGCGGCTGACATCGGAATCGCGATGGGGATTACGGGGACGGACGTTTCGAAAGAAGCTTCTTCCTTGATTCTCAGCGACGATAACTTCTCCACAATTGTCGCAGCGATCGAAGAAGGACGGGGGATTTACG
Source organism: Paenibacillus anseongensis (assembly GCF_009757995.1). Taxonomy (NCBI): domain Bacteria; kingdom Bacillati; phylum Bacillota; class Bacilli; order Caryophanales; family Paenibacillaceae; genus Paenibacillus; species Paenibacillus anseongensis. Next base: position 908,446 of record NZ_WSEM01000016.1, on the reverse strand, counting down.
AAAATATCCGCAAATTCATCCGGTATTTGCTGGCGTCCAATGTCGGCGAGATTATGACGATGTTTATCGCGATGATGGCAGGTTTGCCGCTGCCGTTAGTACCGATCCAAATTCTGTGGGTGAATCTGGTGACGGACGGCCTTCCGGCGATGGCGCTGGGTGTCGACCAAGCCGAGAAGGATTTGATGCAGCATAAGCCCCGCTCTTCGAAGGAGAACATTTTCGCCAGACGGCTTGGCTGGAAAATCATCTCCCGCGGAATTCTCATCGGTGTCTGCACCTTGGCGGCTTTCTGGCTCGTACTGCGGGCGGATCCTTCGGATGCCGCAACGTTATTGAAAGCACAAAGCGTCGCCTTCGCTACGCTAGTCATGGCTCAGCTGATCCATGTGTTCGATTGCCGCAGCTCCCGTTCGATTTTTCACCGCAATCCGTTACAAAATCGTTACCTTGTTCTTGCGGTATTATCCTCTCTTATCTTGATGCTCGCCGTTATGTATGTGGATACTCTTCAACCGATCTTCAAAACCGTTCCGCTTGGATGGAAGGATTGGATTCTCGTGCTCATCGCCGCAGGGATCCCGACGTTTCTTATGGGGTTGGGCAGCGTGCTCTCACCGAAGCGTACCAAAGGCTCTCGTCCTGCTTCCTATACGTCATCCAAGGCAAGTTTCAGATAGGTTTAGATATGAGGCTGTCTCAGAGGTCTTAATGACCTTGGGGATGGTCTTTTCCCATTTAGCTGAACGAAAAACAGGAGAAAGGGCTATGCATTCAATCATTTTTGCGCTATGATATTGGCTAAAACACACATTTGGAGTGCTGAATACAATGAAATTTACAAAATTGCATGGTTTAGGCAACGATTTTATTGTCATAGCTGGTGAAAAAGAACTGCCTGCCGGTGTGGATCAGCTCGCGATCCGGCTGTGCAATCGCTTCTTTGGCATTGGCGCTGACGGCTTAGTATACATTCTTCCTTCTGAGAAGGCAGATTTCAAAATGCGCATTATTAACTCCGACGGATCCGAAGCTGAGCAATGCGGCAATGCGATTCGTTGCGTGTCTAAATATGTTTATGACCACAAGCTTACGGATGCAACAGAGATTACGGTTGAAACCTTGGGTGCAGGTGTGCAGAAGGTCCAACTGAATGTGCAAGAGGGGAAAGTTGCGACGGTCCGGGTGGATATGGGGCAGCCGATATTACAAGGACTCGAAGTTCCTACGACGGTAGATGAGGCAAAAGTAATCAATCATCCGATTGAAGTAGACGGAAGAGAGTTTCGGTTTACAGCTGTTTCAATGGGAAATCCGCACTGTGTCATTTATGTGGATGATGCGGTTAATTTCGACCTTGCCGTATGGGGGCCGAAGCTCGAAGTACACCCAATGTTTCCGCGTAAAATCAATGTAGAATTCGCTACGGTGAAGAATCGTGCGTTTACGGATATGCGTGTCTGGGAGCGGGGCGCAGGTCCTACTCTGGCTTGCGGGACCGGTGCTTGCGCGACGCTGGTATCTTCCGTTCTTAATGGGCTTACCGACCGTCAGGCTACGGTTTCGCTGAAAGGCGGAGATTTGTTCATCGAATGGAATGAAGAAGATAATCACGTGTATATGACAGGGCCTGCCGAAGAAGTGTATCAGGGGACGCTCGACTAGCACACTATCAGAATAATTGATAAAGGTTTATCTTAATATCTCCCATCATTTGTGATACATTATAACTACATTTTTTTAGTAAGCGGGGAGATTATGATGAAACTGGATCTTCGAGCGGCGCTTCAGCGGGATATTTTGACCGGTGACGGCGCGATGGGGACTTATTTATATCAGATGGGATTTCCGGTAGGCATTTCTTATGAAGAACTGAATCTGCTCAGACCGGAAACGGTCGCTGAAGTGCACCGCCGTTATTTTGAGGCTGGTGCTCGTCTTATTGAAACGAATACCTTTTCGGCTAACCGTGAAAAATTATCTAAGTACGGGCTAGAAGGCGATGTTGAAGCGATTAACCGTGCAGGTGTGGAGCTTGCGAGGAAGGTTGTAGGAAAAGACGCTTATGTTGTTGGAGCAATCGGTTCGATTCGTGCCGGTAAACGCAAAAATGTCCGTACCGCCGATGTCGAAGAATCGCTGCGCGAACAGATCTCCATTCTTCTGGACTCACCGGTTGACGGGCTTATGCTCGAAACCTTCTATGATTTGGAAGAACTGCAACTGGCGCTGCGCATCATTCGCAGCATGAGCGATTTGCCGGTGATCTGCCAGTTCGCAAATGAAGGAACCGGCAGCACGCAGGATGGCGTTCCGCTGCAGGAGGCATTCCTGCGTCTGCGCGATGAAGGCGCTGACGTCATCGGTTTCAACTGCCGCGTCGGCCCGAACGGGATTCTCCGCTCGATGGAGAAACTGACCCCGCTGGCCGGTGTGCCATTCTCCGCGTTTCCGAACGCGGGGCTGCCCGACTACGTCGACGGGCAGTACACGTATGCGGCGACGCCGCAGTACTTCGCCGAAAGCGCGCTGCGCTTCGCGGATCTCGGCGCGCGCATCATCGGCGGTTGCTGCGGCACCACGCCGGAGCATATCGCCGCAGTCGCGAAGGCGCTGCAGGACTACGTGCCGGCAGAGCCGGGCACGGCAGTGTCCGCGCGCGCGGTGCGCGTGCTGGAACCGGCGCCGGCGAAACCTGCGCCGCCGGCAGGCAAACCTTCGCTGCTGGAGATCGTGAAGCAGCGCAAAACCGTCATTGTCGAGCTGGATCCCCCGCGGGATCTCGACATCGACAAATTTATGCAGGGCTCCAGGGCCCTGCAGGACGCGCACGTCGACGCCATTACGATGGCCGACAATTCACTCGCGGTGACGCGCATGAGCAACCTGGCGCTCGGCCACCTCGTGCAGGATAAGCTTGGCGCGCGTCCGCTGATTCATATCGCGTGCCGCGACCGCAACATGATCGGGACGCAGTCCCATCTCATGGGGCTTCACGCGCTGGGCATCGACCATGTGCTGGCCGTGACCGGCGATCCCGCCAAATTCGGCGATCTCCCGGGGTCCAGCTCGGTTTATGACCTGACATCCTTTGAGATTATCCGGATGATTAAACAACTGAACGAAGGGATTGCGTTCTCCGGCAAACCGTTGAAGCAGAAAGCGAACTTCGTGGTCGGGGCTGCTTTTAACCCGAATGTCAAGCATTTGGATAAAGCGGTGCAGCGTTTGGAACGCAAAATCGAAGCCGGCGCCGATTACATTATGACACAGCCCGTATACGATGCGGGGTTAATTGAACAAATTTACGAAGCGACCAAGCATTTGCATATACCGGTATTTATTGGGATTGCGCCGCTCGCGAGCGGAGGGAACGCGGAGTATTTGCATAATGAAGTGCCCGGCATCCGGTTGTCGGATGAAGTTAGAGCGCGCATGAGCGGACTCAAGGGTCCAGAAGGCCGCGCGATGGGCGTGGAGATTGCCAAAGAGCTGCTGGATGCGGCAATGCCTTACTTCAATGGCATCTATCTGATGACCCCTTTTCTAGCGTATGAGATGTGTGTTGACTTGACAAAGTATGTGTGGGAAAAGTCGAAACGTCATGATTTCCACTTGTACCCACTTTCAAAATGAATTAAAATAGGGTAATGGATGTGATGAGGATGATTTGCAGTATGACCGGATTCGGACAAGCGAATCGTTCTTTTGCGGGATACAACGTGTTTATCGATGTGAAATCGGTCAATCATAGGTATAGTGAAGTGTCGATTCGAATGCCTAAGGAATGGGCGGTCTTTGAAGACGCTTTGAAGAAGACGGTGCTGCAAGCTGTGAGGAGAGGGCGCGTTGACGTCTTCGTTACAGCGGAACGTGAAGCGGCTTCTACCAAGAGCGTGACGGTCGACTTTGCTTTGGCAGATGCTTATTTGCAGGCTGCTGAGGAGTTGAAGGGGCGCTATGGGTACGCCGAGCAGGTCGGTCTCAAAGATTTATTAAGACTGCCGGATCTCATTCAGATGAAAGAGCTTCGCAAGGAGCCTGACGAGGAGATCGAACAGGAATTGTGCGCCTGCTTGCAGGAGGCCGTTGCCAAATTATCCGATATGCGGATGCGAGAAGGAGCATTTCTGGAACAGGACATTCGTGAGCGCCTTGCTGAGCTCAAACGGATCCATACAGAGCTGGAAGCTTTAGCGCCTGGGGTCGTGCAAGATTATGCGGCTAAGCTCACCAATCGCATTCAGACTCTCCTGCAGGATCAGACACCTGTGGATGAGATGAGGCTCGCGACAGAAATTGCGATTTTCGCAGATCGTTCTAACGTGGATGAGGAATTGACTCGTCTGAAGAGTCATTTTGGGCAATGTGATCAATTGCTTTCAGAGAAAGAGCCTGTCGGACGAAAGCTGGACTTCTTGATTCAAGAAATGAATCGGGAAGTGAACACGATCGGATCCAAATCCAATCACTCGGAGCCTACGGCTAGAGTCATTGCGATGAAGGCAGAGCTTGAAAAGATGCGCGAGCAAATACAGAATATCGAGTGAAGCGGCATGGAGCTTCGCGAGGAGGAAGCCCTAAATGGCTATCAAATTAATCAACATCGGGTTCGGCAACATCGTATCGGCGAACCGCATTATCTCGATTGTGAGTCCGGAATCGGCTCCGATCAAGAGAATCATTCAAGAGGCGCGTGATCGTCACATGCTGATTGACGCTACATATGGTAGAAGAACCCGTGCCGTTATTATCACGGACAGCGATCATGTGATTTTGTCGGCAGTACAACCAGAGACGGTAGCGCATAGACTTTCCAACAAGGACGATGATCATGACGAGTAATACGAACACTCTTGAGCGTGAGAGAGGTATTCTGATTGTTTTATCCGGACCTTCCGGTGTCGGTAAAGGTACCGTATGCGCCGCGCTGCGCAAGTGCTCTCCGGATATCGTGTATTCCGTATCGGCTACGACCCGCTCACCCAGACAAGGGGAAGTCGACGGTGTCAACTATTTCTTCAAAACACGGGAACAATTCCAACAGATGATCGATTCGGATGAAGTGTTGGAATGGGCGGAATACGTAGGTAATTTCTACGGGACGCCGAGACGTTTTGTTGAAGAAACGCTGCGCTCCGGCAAAGATGTCATCCTAGAGATTGAAGTTCAGGGTGCTTTGCAGGTGAAACAAAAGTTTTCCGAAGGTGTGTTTATTTTCTTGCTGCCGCCTTCGCTGGATGAGCTTGAGAATCGCATTGTAACGCGTGGTACAGAAACGGACGAAGTCATCCGCAGCCGCATGTCGATAGCGATTGATGAAATTCGTTTAATGGAACACTACGACTATGCAATTGTGAATGATCATGTGGAAACAGCATGCTCCAAAATACAAGCGATTCTAACGGCTGAACATTGCAAAAAAGAACGCGTGTATCCCAAAATCGTACAATGGATAGATGAGGTGAAATAAAATGTTATATCCTTCAATTGATAAATTGCTAGATATCGTAGACAGCAAGTATTCCTTGGTTGTCGCTGCATCCAAAAGAGCGAGATCTCTTCGCGACGGCGCGAAATCAGACTTGAAAAACCACAAAGCTCATAAGCAAGTTGGTGTGGCGCTTGAAGAGCTTTACGGCCACTACATTGGCTACGAGAAAATCGAGCCGACAGAGAACGAGAAAGTGAAAGAAACCGAGAAATAAATCGCTTACCCAACAACCCTTTGTGGTTGTTATTTTTTTCCCAGAATAGCAGATAGAAGGGGGAATACTCATGAGTGTTTTGCAGGGTAAAACGATTGTACTTGGCGTGTGCGGAGGGATTGCTGCTTATAAAGCGGCAGCGCTCACGAGCAAGCTGACTCAGGCGGGAGCGGTGGTGCGCGTCATCATGACAGAATCCGCTGTTCAATTCGTGGCGCCGTTAACGTTTCAAGTGCTGTCTCGTCATCATGTATTCGTGGATACCTTTGATGAGAAGGATCCTTCTGTTGTTTCCCATATCAACTTGGCGGATAGCGCGGATCTCGTGCTTGTTGCACCAGCCACAGCGAATACGATTGGTAAAATAGCGCTAGGTCTTGGCGATGACATGCTAAGCACAACGCTGCTCGCAACAACCGCACCGGTCTGGATTGCACCTGCAATGAACGTGCACATGTATGCAAATCCAGCCGTGCAGATGAATATGCAGACTTTGCTTAGCCGTGGCGTTCGTTTCATTGAGCCGGGCGAAGGGCAGCTTGCCTGCGGATATGTCGGTAAAGGCCGGCTTGCGGAACCGGAGGAGATTTTTGCAGCGGTTGAGCGGTATTTTAAGGGAGAACCTCGGCGCCTTGAAGGGCAGCGGGTGCTCGTGACGGCTGGAGGTACGGTAGAACGCATTGACCCGGTTCGTTATATTACGAATGATTCTTCCGGTAAAATGGGCTATGCCATCGCGGAGGAAGCTGTACGTATGGGAGCGAAAGTGACTCTGGTCTCAGGTCCAAGCGCATTGCCTGTGCCTGCCGGTGTTGAATTGGTTCCTGTGCAGTCCGCGCTGGATATGAGAGAAGCGGTCTTGTCCCGTTTTGAGGAAAGCCATGTGGTGATCAAAGCTGCTGCGGTTGCGGATTACCGCTCTGCGGTTATAGCCGATCAAAAAATCAAGAAAAAATCGGATTCGATGACGCTGGAATTGATTAAAAATCCGGATATTTTACAGGAATTGGGCACGCTGAAAAAGCATCAGTTCGTCATTGGTTTTGCTGCGGAAACGGAGCGGCTCGATGAGCATGCGCTGGACAAGCTGAAGCGTAAAAATTGTGATCTGATCGTCGGGAACGATGTATCGCAGGAAGGGGCGGGCTTTAGCGGAGATACGAATGTGGTGCGCATTTTTGACCGCAACGGACTCGTAGAAGCGCTGCCTATTCAGAGTAAGAAAGATGTAGCGCGCAGGCTGCTCGAATTGACAGCGGACCGTTTATCCACCAAGGCGAGGGAGTCCTGATGTACGCCAAGGTCATTGTGGATGTTCCTGCGAAACAAACGAACCGTGCGTTCGATTATGAAGTCCCCTCGGCGCTAAAGAAGTGGGTCGAGGTGGGGAGCCGTGTGGGCGTACCTTTCGGGCCTCGGGTGCTGCAAGGTTTCGTTGTGGAATTGCACGAGGACACACAGCTTGATGTGAAACGGATTAAACCCATACAGAACGTCCTGGATCTGGTGCCTCCTCTGACCGATGAGCTTGTGAGGCTTGGCAGATGGATCAGCCACATGTATTTGTGTCACGAAGTCACAGCGCTGCAAGCCATGCTGCCCGCCGCACTCAAAGCGAAGTATGAGCGGGCGATTGAGGTTGGCGAGGAATCCGGTGAACAGTCGCTGCTAGACATGCCGGATTTGCAAGCGATTGTGGCTTTCGTCAAGTCCAAAGGATCCGTTCCAATGGATGCGTTAATGGAACGTTTTGCAGCCGACGGTGCCCTCATCAAGCAATTGCTTGGCGCGGGCATTTTGACGGAAGTGCAGGTCGTGAAAGACCGAATGAGCACGAAGAAGGCGCTGACGGTTTTCCCTCCTGCGGGAGGCAGCGGACTGGAGCAGGCGCTATCCGAGCTTCCGGCGAGAGCCAACAAGCAGCAGGAAGTGCTGCGTTATTTGATGGAGCATCCCCATGCCATTCGGCTGACGGAGCTGATGGAAACGGTGGAAGTAGGCGCTTCAACGGTTAAAAGCTTGGCCGATCGCGGATGGATCGAGCTGCGCGAAGTCGAAGTGATGCGCGACCCTTATGCGGGTCGTGCTTTTGTGAGGACGAAGCCGCTTCCGTTAACCGAGGAACAGAGCCGTGTGTTCGCAGAAATTCGGGATGCCGTCGCCGAGGAGCGACATGAGGTTTTTCTTTTGCATGGCGTTACAGGCAGCGGTAAAACGGAGGTTTACTTACAATCCATCCAGCAATGCTTGGATATGGGGAAAGAAGCGATCGTGCTGGTACCTGAGATTTCGCTGACCCCGCAAATGGTCGAACGATTCAAGGGCAGATTCGGCGATCAGGTTGCTGTTCTGCACAGCCGGTTGTCGAACGGGGAACGATACGATGAATGGCGCAAAATTACGCGCAAGCAAGTGAAAGTGGTGATCGGCGCACGTTCCGCGATCTTTGCTCCTTTTACGAAAATAGGACTTATTATTATTGATGAGGAACATGAGTCTTCTTATAAGCAGGAAGAGAGTCCCAAATATCATACTCGCGATGTGGCGGTTAAGCGTGCAAGCATGCAGGGATCCGTCGTTGTGCTCGGTTCAGCAACTCCTTCGCTGGAGAGCTTGGAGAAAACGAGGCGGCGCCGGGATCGGGCAGAACCTCCATACCGATTGCTGACGATGAAAGAGCGGGTGGCCAGCAGACCAATGCCGCCTGTGGCGATTATCGATATGCGGGAGGAATTGAAAAGCGGAAATCGCTCGATGTTCAGCACGGCGCTGTATAAAGCGATTGAAGATCGGTTACACAAGAAAGAACAGATTGTTTTGCTGCTGAACCGGCGAGGGTATGCGACTTTCGTCATGTGCCGTACCTGCGGGTACGTCTCGACATGTCCGCATTGCGATATTTCGCTTACGTACCATCAGAGCTCACGCATGCTGCGCTGCCACTATTGCGGCTATGCGGAGCGTGAGGTAACCGAGTGCCCTAGCTGTCAGTCCAAGCATATCCGCCATTTTGGCACAGGTACGCAGCGTGTCGAAGAGGAATTGGGCAAAATATTCCCAGGCATTCGCGTCATTCGAATGGATGTCGATACGACGACAGAGAAGGGTTCGCACGAAAAGTGGCTGACGATGTTTCGCGAGAAGCAGGCGGATGTGCTGCTGGGGACGCAGATGGTCGCCAAAGGGCTTGATTTTCCCGATGTGACCCTGGTGGGGGTTATTGCTGCGGATACCGTGCTGAATATTCCGGATTTCCGTTCGGCGGAGCGCACCTTTCAGCTTCTGACCCAGGTAGCCGGACGTGCGGGCCGCCATGAAAAGCAAGGGGAAGTGTTCGTCCAGACTTACACGCCTGAGCATTATAGCGTGCAATACGCAAGCCACCATGACTTTATCGCTTTTGCCAACCATGAGTTGGATGTTCGCGCGAATTTAGGCTATCCGCCTTATCAGCGCTTGATTTTGGTTACTTTTTCACATGAGCAGGTGCCGCTTTTGGTGCGCTTTGCGGAAGCTTTTGTTACGAGGCTTAAAGAGATCGCGCGTGAGTATCAGGCGAAACAAATGGACCTGTTTTCAGACGCGGTGTCCCATGACCAATCCTTCCAAATGGACGTGCTGGGCCCAGTCGCATCGCCTATTTCCCGAATCAAAGATAGATATCGATTCCAATGCGTGGTAAAATATCGTGGGGAAGATCAGGCGGCGGAGATTGTCGGCCGGACGGTGGCCTGGTTTGAAGAGCGCTCATCGAAGGAAAAGCTGCTGATCAGTGTGGATGTTGACCCGCAATATTTGATGTAAGAAATCCCAAATAGAGAAGACTCAAAGGTAGGTGCACGTTATGGCTATTCGTATTATTGTCAAAGATCCAGATCCTGTGCTGCGGGAAAAGGCGATCACAGTTACCAAATTCAATTCCAATCTGCATAAATTGCTCGACGATATGGCAGACACCATGTATGAGGCAGAGGGTGTAGGCCTGGCTGCTCCGCAAATCGGTATTCTCAAACGCGTGATTGTGATGGACTGCGGCGAAGAGCATGGCGGACTGATCGAAATGGTCAATCCGGAAATCGTGTCTTCCAGCGGTGAACAGCATGGACCGGAAGGCTGCTTAAGTATTCCTGGCCTTCGTGGTGATGTCACACGCGCTATGAATGTCACGGCCAAAGGCCAAGATCGCAACGGAAATCCAATCGAAGTAACAGGTACTGAGCTGCTGGCTCGCTGCATTTTCCATGAAATTGATCACTTGAACGGGATTCTGTTTACGGACCTGGCAACCAAAACATACACTAGCGATGAAGAGGAAGATTCTGAGTGAATATCATTTTCATGGGGACACCGGATTTTGCAGTACCTTCCCTGCAGGCTCTTCTGGAGGAAGGCTATAACGTGACGACGGTTGTCACGCAGCCGGATCGGCCGAAAGGACGCAAGCGCGTCCTGACGCCGCCGCCGGTGAAGGTCGAAGCGGAGAAACACGGCATTCCGGTGCTGCAGCCCGAGAAGCTGCGCCAAGCGGATTCCGTGGAGGTTTTGCGCCAGCTGAAGCCTGATCTGATTGTGACCGCTGCCTATGGCCAGATTCTACCTAAGGCTGTTCTTGATCTGCCGAAGCACGGCTGCATTAACATTCATGCGTCCTTGCTGCCCAAGTATCGCGGCGGAGCGCCGATCCACCATGCTGTGCTGCGCGGCGAAGCAACGACAGGCGTCACCATCATGTATATGGCCGTTGGGCTGGATACGGGCGACATGATCTCCCGTGTAGAGCTTCCAATTGAGGATACCGATACGACGGGGACTTTGTTTGAAAAGCTAAGCATTGCCGGCAGCGAGCTGTTGAAACGCACCTTGCCGGATTTATTGGCAGGACGTATTCAGGCTGTCCCGCAGAATGAGGCTGATGCGATTTACTCCCCGAATATCCGCAGGGAGGACGAGCTGATTGACTGGTCTCGTTCGGCTGTGGAGATTTGGAATCAAGTGCGCGGCCTGAATCCTTTTCCTGGTGCTTACACCCTGTGGAACGGGGAAGTCATGAAGGTTTGGGAAAGCGCGAATCCGAAGGAAACAACAAGCCGCAGCTTCGCGGAAGCTCCTGCTCCCGGAACGGTTCTAGGCAGCAGCGAGCACGGTATTGAAGTGATGACCGGCGAAGGTACGCTATGGCTGACCCATATTCAACCTGCTGGCAAAAAAGCAATGCCCGTCTCCGAATTTATTCGCGGCGTACAAATCGCAGCAGGGACGACATTCGGCAGTGTGGGCGAAGATCAGCCATAACTTAACAAAAATGAGGTATTCGATTTGTCAACGCAAAAACCTAACCGTCCGCAACATGGATCTAACCAAACACAAGGGGCTCGGAAGCCCTTGTCATCTAAATCATCCGGAGGCGCTGCGAAGAGCAGCGCTGTTAAGCATTCTGCCCGCGAAGCGGCGCTGGATGTATTGATTCGCGTTGAAGAGAATCAATCGTACAGCAATCTTCTGCTCAATCAGGTTCTGCAGAAGCACGCGCTGGAACGGGCTGATGCGGGGCTGGCGACAGAACTTGTGTATGGGACCATCGGACGTAAAAATACGATTGATTTCTTTTTGGAGCGTTTCGTGAGCAAAGGGCTCGCGAAGCTGGAGCCATGGGTCAGATGCTTGCTGCGGCTGAGCTTCTACCAGCTGCATTATTTGGACCGCATCCCCGACCATGCGGTCGTTAGCGAAGCGGTCAATATCGCGAAGCGCCGAGGCCACCAAGGCATCTCGGGCATGGTTAACGGCGTGCTGCGCGCAATCATCCGCAGCAAAGCGGAGCTGGTGCTTCCGGCGGCGCTCGGCGACGTGAAGCGCATCGCGCTGGGCCACTCCCATCCGGAGTGGCTCGTGCGCCGCTGGATCCGTCAGCTGGGCCCTGAGCTGACGGAACAGATCTGTGCGGCGAACAATGAGCCGCCGCACGTGAGCATTCGCGCGAACGCGAGGCGCCGCAGCCGTCTGGAGCTGCTGGAGCAGCTCCAGGGCAGCGGCCTCAGCGCGGAAGCGTCAGAGCTGGCCCCGGCCGGCATTCTTGTGCAGGGGGCCGGGAACATGGCTTTGTCCCCCGGATTCCTGCAGGGGGACTTCTCGATTCAAGACGAGAGCTCAATGCTCGTCGCTGAAGCTCTTGAGCCGCGTCCAGGCATGACGGTGCTGGACTGCTGCGCCGCCCCTGGCGGCAAGACCGCTCACATCGCCGAGAAGATGGATGATAGCGGCAAGATTTGGGCTTGTGATCTGCATGAGCACAAGCAGAAGCTGATCGCAGATCAGGCGGAGCGTCTGGGATTGACGTCGATTCAGACGCTGGTGATGGATGCTGCGAAGCTGGACGAGCATTTTGCGGCGGAGTCGTTTGACCGCATTCTGCTTGATGCGCCGTGCTCCGGCTTAGGTGTTATTCGCCGCAAGCCCGATTTGAAGTGGGCGAAGCAGGAAGCCGAGATCGATGCGATCAGCGAGCTGCAATACGCGATCTTAAGCCGGGTACACCGGCTGCTCAAGCCTGGCGGCGTGCTGGTATACAGCACGTGTACAATTGAGCATGCAGAGAACGCCGGCATGGTGGAGCGTTTCCTTGCGGAGCATCGCGATTTCGAGCTCGCTCCGCTGCCGGCGGAAGCTTTTGCGAGCGTGGACCCTGCGGCTGCTGCCGCCGGGATGGTGCAAATTTTGCCGCAGCAGTTCCATTCAGACGGATTTTTCATTGCGCGGCTGTGCAAACGTGCTTAGTGCACAGAGGGGGATGTGTGTTCGGCCCCGCTTTGTGATAAAATAGACAGGATTAGCAATAAGGCTGGAACAAAGCTAGAACAAAGCTGGAATAAATAACAACAGGTTGTGATAAATTGTGTCTAATAAACCGTATTTGAAAGAAAAACCATTTGTATATGATTTAAATTGGGATGAGTGGCAGAGCTGGGTGAAAGAAAACGGCGAGTCCTCATTTCGAGCTGGGCAAATTTTCGACTGGCTGTATATCAAGCGTGTGTTCAGCTTTGACGAAATGTCCAACTTGCCGAAGACGCTGCGCGACAAACTGAAGGATCAGTTTGAATTCGTTACGCTGTCCGAGATCGCTAAGTACCAGTCTCAGGACGGCACTGTTAAGTTCTTATTTGAACTTGAAGATAAGAACGCGATTGAGACGGTCGTCATGAAGCATAACTACGGCAACAGCATTTGCGTCACTACGCAAGTAGGCTGCCGCGTTGGCTGTACATTTTGCGCATCTACGCTGGGAGGTCTTAAGCGGGATTTGAGACCAGGGGAAATTGTGGCTCAGGTCGTGAAAGCTCAGAAGCTGCTGGATGAGACGGGAGAGCGCATTTCTTCCATCGTGATCATGGGAATCGGCGAGCCGTTTGAGAATTATGAATCGACGATGAATTTCTTGCGCGTGATGATTCATCCAAAAGGTTTGAACATTGGACAACGTCACATCACGGTTTCGACAAGCGGGATTGTGCCGAACATTTACAAGTTCGCAGATGAGAATCTACAAGTCAACTTGGCGATTTCTATCCATGCTCCGAATGATACGCTTCGCTCGAAACTGATGCCGGTCAATCGCAGATTTCCTTTCGTTGATCTGATCGAAGCTTGTAAGTATTATATTGCCAAAACCGGCAGACGCATTACGTTCGAATATGCCCTCATGGGGGAAGTGAACGATCAGGCGGAACATGCAGAAGAACTGGCGAAGGTATTGAAAGACATGCCGCTTAGCCACGTGAACCTGATTCCTGTGAATTTCGTGGCCGAACGGGATTTCAAACGTACGCCTAGGGACGATATTTTCACCTTCCAACGTATTCTTGAAAAGGCCAAAATTAATGCCACCATACGCCGTGAACAAGGCAGTGACATCGCTGCTGCATGCGGACAACTGCGCGCGAAGCATATGGAGAGCAAGTCATGAGGTGAGATCAGGATGAAGATGGTAAGCCGTACCGATATCGGTAAAGTCCGTTTAGTGAATGAGGACCGCGCCGCCATACAGCATGAGCTGAATGGCCTTTCTTTGGCTATTGTCGCTGATGGTATGGGGGGACACCAGGCTGGCGATATTGCCAGCCAAATGGCAATTGATATGATCAGTAATGAACTGCAAACCATTCATTGGGGAATGCCCGTTGAAGCTTGTAAGCAAGTGCTGAAGGAAGCGATCGAGAAGGCGAATGAGAAAATTTATGAGTTTGCCTCCGGACAAGAAAGCTATCATGGGATGGGGACGACCGTTGTCGCCGTGATCGCTTCGCAAGAGCTGCTGATCATCGGTCACATTGGTGACAGCCGTGCTTACAAAATTGCCGGGGAGTCGATCACTCAGCTGACGGAAGATCATTCCCTGGTGTATGAGCTTGTGAAGAACGGGCAGATCACCCTTGAAGAAGCCGATCACCATCCTCGCCGTAATTGGATTACGCGAGCGTTAGGCACAGAGCCTGGCGTAGAGGTGGATCTATACGAGTATTCGTGGCGGCCTGGGGATACCATTCTGATCTGCACCGACGGTTTAAGCGGATTAGTGGATTCCGGCGATATTCTGCGAATCATCAAGTCGCAAGCTGAGCTGGATGCTGCTGCGAAACAATTGATTCAAAGCGCGTTGGATGAAGGTGGAGACGATAACGTAACGGTTGTTTTACTTGCGCACGATGCTGATTCGGACGAAAAAAGGGGTGATGGGAATTGATCGGTAGAAAGCTTGGGGGCCGCTATGAAATTCTAGACCGTATTGGCGGAGGCGGCATGGCTTTAGTTTATAAAGGGCATGATCTTTTATTAAATCGTAAAGTGGCTGTAAAAGTACTGCGACAGCAGTATGTTCATGACGAAGAGTTCATTCGTCGTTTCCGCAGAGAAGCTCAAGCAGCCGCTTCCCTTTCTCATCCTAATGTCGTCAGTATTTATGACGTGGGACAAGAAGAAGATGTGCATTACATTGTTATGGAATACATAGAAGGCACTACTTTGAATGATTTAATTAAAGAGAGAGCACCGCTGCAGGTGGAAGACGCAGTTCATTACGCCAGCCAAATTGCAGATGCGCTCGATCACGCTCATCATAATGAAATTATTCACCGCGATATTAAGCCGCACAATATTTTGATCGGTAAAAACGGCCGAGTCAAAGTGACGGATTTCGGTATTGCACGGGCCGCTACGTCTTCCACGATTACGCAAACGGGAGCTGTTGTCGGTTCTGTGCATTATTTCTCGCCGGAGCACGCGAAAGGTACGAATACCGGCGAAAAATCCGATTTATACTCCCTCGGTATCGTGATGTATCAAATGCTGACGGGCCGCCTTCCTTTTCTTGGCGAAAGTCCGATTTCCGTAGCTTTGAAGCATTTGCAGGAAGATGTGGAAGATCCTCGTAAAGTTAATCCTCTCATTCCTCAGAGTGTGGAAAACATCATTCTGAAAGCCATGCGTAAAAAGCCCGATGAACGCTACCAGTCTGCGAAGCTGATGATGGCGGATCTTGATACGTGTCTAAACCCGGATCGCCGGAATGAGGCGAAAGTGGCTTTTTGGGATGCCGACGGCATGGACGAGGAGCGTACCTTGGTTATGCCGGCCATTCGTGCGGATCAGCTTGCGAGCTTCGATGACGACGACGAACCGGAGAAGCCTGCTTGGCGCGAGGAAGCTGCTCCCAAGAAAGGGAAGGGTTGGATTAAGCCGCTTGTATGGATCGTCATTTTGCTGATGATTCTTGGTGCAATGTGGTATGCAGTCGGATATGTGAAAGGGATGTTCACCGTTGAAACGGTCGAGGTGCCGGACGTGGTGAACAAGACGTTAACGCAGGCGGAAGCGGAACTGACCAGCGCCAAACTCGGTTTTACGGTAGAGTATGATCAAGAGAGCAAAGCGCCTAAAGATACGGTCATCCGTCAAAATCCTAGCGGCATGCGAATGAACGTAGGCACCAAGGTGACGCTGTACGTTAGTAAAGGCGCTCCTAAGATCAAGATGGAAAGCTACATCGGACAGCAGCTCAAAGACGCCAAGTTGAAGCTGGAAGCGCTCGGGATTGACGATAGTCAGATTACGTTCACGCAAACGACGACCGATGATCCGCCGGACACGATCCTGAAGCAAACGCCGTTGGTCGGGGAAGAATTTGAACTGGATAAAGCAGCGATTACCTTTGTCGTAAGCAAAGCGAAGGAAACCTTCAAAATGCCGGATCTCGTCGGCATGACGGAGGCTGAAGCGAAGGCGCAAATCACCAAGCTGAATCTTAAGCTTCCTGCGAACGGCATTACGCGAGAGAAAAGCTACAAGGTGGCCAAAGGGAAAGTCATTAAGCAGTTCCCGTATGATAAAGACACGGATGTTTCTGTCGGCTTTGAAATCTCGCTGATCATCAGCGACGGGTTGCCGGAGGATGCCGGACAAGTGACGGTCAGTGTCCCTGTGAAACCGACGACAGAGGGCAAGGATTCCGAGTTTAAAATCATCGTTAGCGATGCGCAGTACGAGAACTTCGAATACAAGACGGAAAAAGTGTCGAAGCCTCAAAACCTGGATGTCAAAGTCATTGTTTCTCCGGATAAGAAAGCTGTCATCTTGATTAAAGAAGGAGACAACTTGGTTAACTCCATTACGCGCACCTATCAAGATTATTTAGATCAAAAGAATGGGAAGACCGTCTCGCCGAGCCCTAGCGTCTCGCCTTCGTCATCGCCTAAACAGCAAAACAATGGGCCGGCTATTCCGGTAGGCGGCAATGGCAATGGGCAAGGCCAATCAGGCGGGGCTGCCTCTAAACCACCAACTGGAGGCACAAATTAATGCCGCAAGGAATGATTGTTAAAGCTTTGAGCGGTTATTACTACGTTCTGCCCGAAGGGGCGGAGCTCCAGGATGCCAATATGGTTACATGTCGCGGCAGAGGCGTATTTAAGAACAGGAAAATAACGCCGCTAGTCGGGGATCGGGTCGTCTTTGAGGAGACGGAGAATGGGGAAGGAACAGTTACTGAAATTTTGCCCCGCTCTTCGGAACTGATCCGTCCTCCGATTGCCAATGTGAACGTGGTCGTGCTTGTTTTCTCTGTTACAGAGCCTGTTCTGAATTTACAGCTGCTGGATAAATTTCTTGTTCATATTGAACATACGGGCATCGAAGTTGTCCTTTGCTTCACCAAGAGTGACTTATTGTCAGCGGATCCTGATACTGCCGCACCGAAAGAAATGACGGTTGCGGAGCTGGAGCGGATTACGAAGCTGTATGAGGGCATCGGCTATCCTGTGCTGAAGACGAGTTCTCGCCTGAAAGTGGGCGTTGAATCGATTCTACAGCATCTGGAAGGCGCGGTCAGCGTATTCGCAGGACAGTCCGGTGTAGGCAAGTCGTCATTGCTCAATGCAATGATTAGCGGCCGCAACTTGGAGACCAATGAAATCTCTCAACGTTTGGGCAGAGGGAAGCATACGACCCGCCATGTTGAGCTGCTTCCATTGAACAATGGCGGGCTTGTCGCAGATACGCCGGGATTCAGCCAGCTGGATTTCATGGAAGTCGAAGCGGAAGGGCTTAGCAGTTGTTTTAAAGAGTTCGCAGAGGTAGCGGAGGGCTGCCGGTTTAGAGGCTGTTTGCATCTGCATGAGCCGGATTGCAAGGTTCGTGATGCGGTGGCCGAAGGAACGATTGCCGCTTCGCGTTATGATCATTACTTGTTATTTTTAGGGGAAATCAAGGATCGGAAGAGGAGGTATTAGGAACGAATGGTACACGTAGCACCTTCAATTTTATCAGCAAACTTCGCTAAACTTGGTGAAGAGATTAAAGACGCCGAGCTTGGCGGAGCAGATTGGATCCATGTGGATGTCATGGATGGCCATTTCGTGCCCAATATTACGATTGGACCACTTGTTGTTGACGCTATACGTCCAGTGACGAAACTGCCGCTGGATGTGCATTTGATGATCGAGGATCCTGACCGCTATATTCCTGACTTTGTTAAAGCGGGCGCAGACCTCATATCCGTGCACGTAGAGGCTTGTACGCACTTGCACCGCACGCTTCATCTGATCAAGCAAAGCGGTGTCAAGGCAGGGGTTGTCCTTAACCCTGCAACCCCGATTTCGCTTATTGAACACGTGCTTGATGAGAATCTGGATCTTGTGCTTATTATGACCGTCAATCCTGGCTTTGGCGGACAAGCGTTCATTCCGGGTATGCTTGGCAAAATCCGCGCATTGCGCGATCAAGCGAACGCCAAGGGCTTGAGCGGTCTTCACATTGAGGTGGACGGCGGTATTAACGAAGTCACGGCTCGCCAGGTGGTCGAAGCGGGAGCCGATGTGCTCGTCGCAGGCAATGCTGTATTTGGCCAGTCCGACCGCGCCGATGCAATTAGACGAATTCGGGGGTAGAGGGGAGCGGGACGATGAGATTTCTCTGGCTGTTTCTGTACAGTCTGGTATGCGCCGTGCTACTTGCGTGTTTTTCTAACATACACGATTTCACGAAGTATATTTTTTCACTCGGTGCCTTGTATCTGGGGATGCGTTTCTTCCGTCGGTTTGAGGGACTTGGATTTCGCATTTGGTTTATCGTGATTGCCGTGATCTTCTATTTCATCTTCAGCTTAATTTATGCACTATACACGCAGATGGGTATAACTGCACCCTAGCTGCATACATATAGTTACAAGAGCGATGCGCTCTTGTAGCTTTTTTTGCTTTCTGGAAGCGAATAGATCGGAGAAAGTAAAATAGAAGGTACTTTTTCACGACCGGGGCATATACTGTTGTAATGATGTTAGTGCTCACGAAGTCGAAGTCAGTCTTCGGGCATGCGTCCGTTTACTGGCTAAACTCTAAGGAGGGGTAGAGAATGAAGTTCTACACAATCAAGCTACCAAAATTTTTGGGTGGATTCGTGAAAGCTGTACTTAATACGTTTAGCAAAAACTAAGTTGGCTAACACATAGGAAGTCCATATCCCCAGAAATGCAAAAAAAGCACCGGAAGGTGCTTTTTGTCTTTTTACATAAAGTATAAGTATCCGAAAATTAAACGCGAGCCACTTTACCGGACTTCAACGCACGAGCACTTACGTAAACCCGTTTTGGTTTGCCATCAACGAGGATGCGAACCTTTTGAACGTTAACTCCCCAAGTACGCTTATTTTTATTGTTAGCGTGGGACACGTGGTTTCCTGATTTAGGACTTTTACCTGTAACGAAACATTTGCGGGACATGTTTGACACCTCCTTCGGCAGTATACAAAGCAGCCTGGGTGGCAAGCCTAAGCTTGACATGACAGCTTTCCTCAAATTTAGACTTTGCTTCTTGCGATTCTTGTAATAACCAGCAAAAACACACTTAAATATAATAGCATAGCAAAAGGAGCAGAGTCAACGAATTACCTTCTTTTTTGCCGTTTATTTATGAAGTATGTTATAGTACAATGAAGATTAGCCCACCTTTCCGAATACATAGTCATGACGTTTTTGGCGTCAACTTTGCTAAAGCAAAGCTGGAATGGGAATACTTACATAATTAGTTGCTAATGTGAAACATGAAGGAGTTGTTAGATAATGCCAATTGAACTCACAACCGAGTTTGGAAAAGTGTATATTACCAATGAAGTGATTTCAACTCTGGCGGGATCCGCTGCGTTAGATTGTTATGGACTTGTTGGCATGGCCACCAGAAAGCAATTAAAAGACGGAATAGCAGAACTGCTAGGACGGGACAATTTAAGCCGCGGTGTCGAAGTTCGTCGGGAGAACGGGCGACTCGAGATTGATCTTTATATTATTGTCAGCTATGGAACCAAAATATCCGTCGTTGCCGGGAATGTCCAAACGAAAGTCAAATATATTTTGAACGATGTTGTAGGGCTTCATGTGGACGATGTGAACATTTTTGTTCAAGGCGTTCGTGTAGCCAAATAAAAGCCCGATAACCAGGAAGGGGAATCACTTTGAGTAAGCGCTTTATTTCAATAAATGGAAATGACTTCACTGCCATGGTCTTGGCGGGTGCGGATAACCTTCGCCGAAATGTAGACAAGGTTAATGGTTTGAACGTTTTCCCTGTACCCGATGGAGATACCGGCACCAACATGAATTTAACACTCACCGCTGGTTGTGAGGAACTGAAAAAGAAGCCATCCTCTCATATTGGGAAAGCAGCTGATGCATTGTCCAAAGGGTTACTGATGGGCGCCCGGGGTAACTCCGGGGTTATTTTGTCACAGCTGTTTCGCGGATTCGCGAAGCATGTGCACGATCTTGAGAATGTGAATGCACAGCAATTCGCGGCTGCGTTGCAGCAAGGCGTTGAGACAGCGTATAAGGCTGTCGTGAAGCCGGTAGAAGGCACGATTCTGACAGTGTCCAAAGAAGCGGCCAAACATGCCACGCAGGTTAAACGCGGCGGCGATGTGCTCGAGCTGATGCAGGAAGTTTTGAGCAAGGCAAATGAAGCCCTCGCCAGAACACCTGAGCAGCTTGCTGTGCTCAAGCAGGTGGGCGTGGTAGATGCAGGCGGCCAAGGGCTTGTCTGCGTGTATGAAGGCTTTGTCACCGCATTAAACGGTGGTTTGCTTCAGGTAGAAGAAGACTACGCGATGATGGATACAAGACTCGATACGGTTTCCGTCGTTCCGGGCCTGAACCTCGCCAAAGAAGTCCATGCACATCTTCCGGCACAAGCGCATTTGGCCACGGAAGATATTGAATTCGGTTATTGTACGGAATTCATGCTAACGATTGAACCTGGCAAGGCAGCAGGGCATGTTTTCGATGAAGGCAGGTTCCGCGAGCAGCTTAGTAAACTGGGAGATTCTTTACTCGTCGTTGCCGATGACGAACTGGTCAAGGTGCATATTCATGCCGAATATCCAGGCGAAGTCATGAACCAGGCGATGAATTACGGCGCTCTGAGCCGTATCAAAATTGAAAATATGCGCGATCAGCATTCACATATATTGGAAGAGATGACCACGGAAGGTTACGAAACTCCTGTGTCGACTGCTGTAGAAGCGGCAGCACCGGGCAAAGCGTATGGATTCGTTGCAGTCGCTTTGGGTGAGGGCATTACGGAGATTTTGTCCAGTGTAGGCGTTGATGTCGTATTGTCCGGCGGACAGACCATGAATCCAAGCACAGAGGATATCGTGAATGCAGTTAACAGCATTGATGCGGAAACGATCTATGTGCTGCCGAATAACTCCAACATTATCCTCGCAGCGCAGCAAGCAGCTGATCTGGTCGACAAAACGTTGATCGTGATTCCATCCAAATCCATTCCCCAAGGTCTTGCAGCTATTCTGGCGTTCCAAGAGAAAGCCGATGCCCAAACGAATACGGAAGCGATGAACGAATCCCTTCGCCGTGTGAAGTCCGGTCAAGTGACGTACGCGGTGCGTGACACGAATATGGACGGTATCGACATCAAGCAAGGGCATTTTATCGGTATTCAAGATGGCCGGATTGTGTCTTCACAGCCAAGTTTGATGGATGCTTGCAAAAAGCTGCTCGAAGAGATGATTGATGAAGGCAGCGAGATCGTGACCATCCTCACCGGAGAAGATGCCGTGAGCGCAGAGACAGAAGAGTTGGAAGCCTTCATTCAGGCGGTTTATCCCGAAATTGAAGTCGAGCTTCACCCTGGCGGGCAGCCATTGTACGCGTACCTGTTCTCTGTAGAGTAAACGATCATCCTCACAGTGGATTAAATTCGGGAAATGGAGTGAAGCCCTGTTGACACATATACGGATTGTAACGGACAGCACGGCCGACATACCTTTGGCACTTAGACAAGAGCTTAACATTGAAATGGTGCCGCTTAAGATTCATTTTGGAGATGAACAATTTTTGGATGCGGTGACGCTGCGTTCCGAGGAGTTTTATCCTAAGCTGACCTCGTCACCTCATTTTCCTAGAACTTCACAACCGTCTCCTGCGGAGTTTCTAGGCTTATATCAGAGTTTGCTGGAAGAGCCGAATACGGAAATTATTTCTATTCATTTATCTTCTGCGCTGAGCGGAACATACCAGTCGGCTTTGCTCGCTTCCACGATGCTGGAGGAGTCTGCCGGCAAGGTTCATGTGGTTGATTCCCGTTCCGCGTCCTATGGGATTGGCGCTCTTGTTGTCGCTGCAGCGAAAGCCGCCCAAGCTGGGCAAAGTGCAGCTGAGATTATAGAGCTGGTACAAACGATCAGAGAGAACTTTTACATATATTTTCTCGTGGATACGCTTGAATTTCTGCAAAAAGGCGGAAGAATCGGCAAAGCGTCGGCATTATTCGGTTCATTGCTGAATATTAAGCCTATTCTCTCGATCGATGGTGAGGGAGAAGTGGCGGCTACGGATAAGGTTCGAGGGCAAAAGAAAGCGATCGCGCGCATTCTAGAGCTGCTGGCAGCGGATGTGCCGAATCGGCGCATTCCGTCTTTGCACATTGCTCATGCGAACAATTTGGAAGGCGCTGAGCTGTTGCGAGATGTCATAACGCAGCAATTCGAGGTGCAGCATGTGGACTATATTACGCTGGGGCCTGTTATTGGCGCACACGCTGGACCCGGTACGATCGCTGCGTTCGTTCGTGCGGTGTAAGGGATGGATTTAAATCAAGTTGTCGTACGCGAAGTCCATGGAGTCGGCGCTCAAAAAGCACTTGAGCTGAACGCCATGGGCATTTTTACGGTTATGGATTTACTGGAGTATGTGCCATTCCGGTATGAGGATTACACTGTGCGCGATATCGCTAGCGTGAAAGACGGCGACCGTGTCACTGTGAAGGGGTATATCATCGGGGAGCCGGTGCTGCAGCGCTACAGCGGCAAGTCGCGACTCTCCTGCAAGGTGATGGTCGATGACTTTCTCCTGACGGCGGTGTGGTTTAACCGCCACTTCTTGAAGGACCGCTTGCGCCCGCAACAGGAGATTATCCTGACCGGCAAATGGGATGGCAAGCGGAGGCAAATGAGCGTGTCCGATTCCGAGTTCCCCGGACAAGGCGATTCGAATACCGGCACGATACAGCCGGTCTATTCGGTTGCAGGCTCCATTACGCAAAAGTGGATGCGTAAAGCGATTCAGCAGGCGCTGACGCAGTACAGCGCCATGGTTAGTGAAGTACTGCCGGGGGGAATTACCGGCAGGTACGGGTTTATGCCGCGCAGCAAGGCGCTGGCGGTCATCCACACGCCGAGCGGAGTGGAGGAAGGCAAGCAGGCGCGCAAGCGCATGGTGTATGAGGAGCTGTTCCTGTTCCAGCTCAAGCTGCAGGCTTACCGCGCCGTGACGCGAAGCCGCGCGGACGGGGTGAAGCAGCAGGTCGATCTGCCTGCTGTACGCGCCTTCGTGCGCGCGCTGCCCTTCCAGCTGACGGAGTCGCAGAAGAAGGTCGTGGGCGAGATCCTGCACGATATGCAGGAGCCGTACAGCATGAACCGGCTGCTGCAAGGCGATGTCGGTGCAGGGAAGACGATCGTCGCGGCCATAGGCCTCTACGCGACGGTCAAGGCCGGCTACCAAGGCGCGCTGATGGTGCCGACGGAGATCCTGGCGGAGCAGCATAAGCGCTCGCTGGACCGCTTGTTTGAGCCCTACGGGCTGCAGGTTGCGCTGCTGACAGGCAGCTCGACGGACCGCCAACGGCGGGATCTGCTCGCCTCCTTGCAGATGGGCATGATTGACGTGCTAGTCGGGACGCACGCCCTCATTCAAGAGGACGTTTACTTCCGCCAGCTGGGGCTGGTCGTGACGGACGAGCAGCACCGTTTCGGGGTGAATCAGCGCAGCATTTTGCGGCGCAAAGGAATGAACCCCGACGTGCTGACGATGACGGCGACGCCGATTCCGCGAACGCTGGCGATTACCGCTTTCGGCGACATGGATGTGTCGACGCTGCGGGAGCTGCCGAAAGGGCGTAAGCCGATCAAGACGTATGCCGTCCAGCACGCTATGTTGGAGCGTGTGCTGGGCTTCATTCAGCGCGAGGTGGCGGCCGGTCGGCAGGCGTATGTGATTTGTCCGCTCATCGAAGAGTCGGACAAGCTGGACGTGCAGAATGCCATCGACGTCCATATTCAGCTGCAGCAGCATTTCCCGCAAATGCGGATCGGCCTGCTGCACGGGCGGATGAGCGCGCAGGAGAAGGAAGCGATCATGCGCGCATTCAAGGAAGGGACCGTGGAGACGCTGGTGTCGACCACGGTCATCGAGGTTGGCGTGGACGTGCCTAACGCCACGCTGATGGTCATCTACGACGCCGACCGCTTCGGCCTGTCGCAGCTGCATCAGCTGCGCGGGCGGGTTGGACGCGGCGAGCACCAGTCCTTCTGCGTGCTCATCGCCGACCCGAAGACGGAGGTCGGCAAGGAGCGCATGAAGGCGATGACCGAAACGTCCGACGGCTTCGAGATTGCCAGGCGCGATCTGGAGCTGCGCGGGCCCGGGGACTTCTTCGGCACGAAGCAGAGTGGGCTGCCGGAGTTTCGCATCGCCGACATGATGGCGGACTTCGAAGTGATGGAGCAGGCGCGTGATGACGCTGCTGAGCTCGTCGCCGATTCCTCCTTCTGGACAGGCGCTTCCTTCATCCCTCTGAGAGCTTATTTGGAGCGTGCCCATATTTTCGATAGTGAAGTGCTGGATTAAACAAAACGCTAGGATAGACTGAGGATAAATGTCAGTCATGATCCTAGCGTTTTTTTGCAGATAGAATGTTAATTATATCCTAACAGAGGTTAGTTTCGTACCTGTCTATTGCCCATCAGTCTTAGTAGAATAAACCTATAGGGCTTAGTGGGCTCACCGCTCGAAAGAGGACCTTGGGAGCGCCTAGCATTTTAATAGCGAAAGGTGTGTAGAGATGACAAATCCGATTATTCAAGAACGAACAGAGCGCACGCAGTGGTTTTTGCAGGATCGATTCGGTATGTTCATTCACTGGGGATTGTATGCGATTCCAGCTAGAGGGGAATGGGTTCGCAATGCGGAGCGCATTTCGGTAGAGGACTATCAGCCGTATTTTGATGAATTCGACCCAGTTCGCTATGATCCTAAAGCATGGGCGCGCGCAGCCAAACAAGCAGGGATGAAATATGCGGTATTGACGGCAAAACATCATGATGGTTTTTGCTTATTTGATAGCGCTCTCACGGAATATAAATCAACGAACACCAAAGCCGGGCGAGATTTAGTGCGGGAATTTATTGAAGCATTTCGGGCGGAAGGCTTGAAGGTGGGGCTCTATTATTCGCTAATTGATTGGCATCATGAGGATTATCCGGCTTATGGAGATCGCCACCATCCGATGCGGGGGAACGAGAGTTATGCCAGAAATCCGGAGACGTTCGACAGATATTTGCAATATATGCACGGGCAAGTCAAAGAGCTGCTCACGAATTATGGCAAGCTGGACATCATGTGGTTCGATTTCTCCTATGATCAGATGAAGGGGGAGACCTGGAAAGCAACCGAGCTGATGACGATGATTCGGTCTCTGCAGCCGCACGTCATTGTAGATAACCGTCTGGACGCAAGCGGCGAGGAAGGCGGAAGCATTTATACGAACAATCCGCTCAGCTATTCGGGCGACTTTGCTTCACCGGAACAAATCATTCCACCGCAGGGTGTGACGGATCACGAGGGCAACCCTATTCCATGGGAAGCTTGTATTACGCTAAATAATAACTGGGGCTATGCAGCTCAGGATTTCCAATATAAATCCCCGACTACCGTTATTCGGAAGCTGGTAGAGTGCGTCAGCAAAAACGGTAATTTGCTCTTGAATGTCGGTCCTAATGCGCTCGGCGAGATTCCGCAGGAGTCATTGGACATTTTGTCGGAGATTGGCGATTGGGTTCAGAAAAATGGGAACAGCATTTACGGCTGCGGGCAAGCTGATTGGCCGAAACCGGAATGGGGCAGGTATACGCAAAAGGGCAATCTGCTGTATGCCCACTTGTTCGAAGAAAGCGTAGGTCCCATCAATTTGAACGGTTTGGCTGGTAAAGTGAAGAAAGCCAGGCTGCTATCGGACGGTTCCGAAGTCTTCTTAAGCCGCCCTTGGAATGCTGCACAGTATCCGGATGATGCGTTCATTAGTTTCGGTAGACCGGAGCATTCGAGCTACCCGCTGCCGGATAAGAGGGCGACAGTTGTAGAGCTTACGCTGCTGTAATTTTGAAATTAACATTTGACCAGGCTCCCATTCGATTTTAAGATAATAGTAGTCTTATTATTATTTTGGAAACGAAGGTGCCCTCATTTGACTTATTTTCTTGTTTATTTACTGCTGATGAATATCGTTACTTTCATAGAGATGGGGCACGACAAGGGACAAGCCAAAAAAGGCGGACGCAGAGTCCCTGAGAAGCGGCTGTTTATGTTTGCTGCACTTGGCGGCGGGATTGGCGGTTGGCTCGGCATGCGGGTTTGGCGGCATAAGACGAAGCATACCTCATTCGTTATCGGGATGCCTTTGCTTGTTGCGCTAAATTGTATATGCGTTATTTTGATCGCCATTTATATGTAGTCAAGATTATGTTCGTATCCTCATATGTATAAAGCATGACGGGACATCGGAGGTACGAACATGAGTTATCAGCTGTATGGCATCGATCCTGCGTTGATTGAGCGAGTCAAGTTCAAATTAAGAAACCCGGCGATCAAGGAACGCCTCATCATGCTGCTGCAAAGCGTTACGAAGGCTGATTTGCAAAATCGTATGAAGGTCACGCAGCTCATCGGGATTGCCTCCGGCATTCTCGGCGAGAATCTGACCAACTTCCAAGCGAATCAGATTTTGGAGTTCATTCTTTCCCAAAAAATCGATCCCTCGAACACGTTTCACTTAATCAAACTGTGGACGATGTTTCGATAAGCTATTCCCAAAATGCCGCCTGCAAGGTCTAAGCGACCTGGCCAGGTGGTATTTTTTTACTTTTCAAAAAAACCACTTGCATAACGAATACGTGTTCGGTATATAATAAGTAACACGAATATATGTTCGCATATGGTGGTGAAAAATATGAGTGTTCATGCAAGAATTGAGACAGAAGAGGATGTTCAAATTATTAAGGAATATACGCTGCTGCCCATTTTGCTCGATATGTTGGCAAGGGATATGGAGGAGCTCAAGGTTTATAAGGATAAAATTGTGTATAATCATATTCTTTTTTACCTCAGAGAGGTGGAGACCGCCATTTATCCTCAATTACAAAGCATTAAGAGTGTTATGAAGAAAAGAGATATTAAAGTCATTCACACCGAAATGAATGCGTTAGGCATTAATGTCGAGTACAAAGTCCGAGGCTACATCCATCACTTCACGATGCTTCGCAGCTTGGTTAAAGCAGAACTGATGACTACGCTGATGAATATGCGGGGGGGATTACGGTGAGCAAAGGAAAGGAACGGACGATATTCCTGGCGGATTGCCAGAGCTTCTACGCAAGTGTAGAGAAGGCGGATCATCCGGGAGTCAGGGATAAACCGGTTGCGGTCGCGGGAGACCCTGCTTTGCGTTCTGGCATCATTCTGGCTGCCTGTCCCATCGCCAAATCATTTGGCGTTTCCACGGCGGAGCGGTTGGGGGAAGCGCTCAAGAAATGCCCGGAACTGGTCGTTATGCGTCCGCGCATGCAGCATTATATTGATGTTTCGCTTATGATTACTAAAATATACGAAGAATTTACCGATCTTGTTGAGGTTTTCAGTATTGATGAGCAGTTTCTGGACATTACGGCAAGTTTGCCTGTTTTCGGAGACCCGGATACGATTGCGATGGCCATTCAGCGGAAGGTGCTGCAGCAAACGGGCGTGAAAGTCCGCATAGGGATTAGCTCGAATAAAATTCTGGCGAAGATCGCGACCGATATTTGGGCTAAAAAGAATGAGACAGGCATCTTCACGCTGCGCCCGCCCGCCGTTGAGGAGTACTTATGGGCGCAGCCTGTAAGTAAAATGTTTGGTGTCGGTTCACGGATGACCGCGCATTTTACCAGACTCGGCATGTATACGATCGGGGATGTGGCAAGAACGCCGCTTCCGCTGCTCAAGGACAAATTCCGTGCCCGATTTGGCAAGCAATCCGACATTCATGCGGAAGTTATGTGGCGAACAGCGAATGGTTTGGATGACAGTCCGGTCACGCCCGGTACGTTCGATACGCCTCCGAAGTCTATAGGCCATATGATGACTCTCCCTAGGGATTATGCGGAATCCGCTGAGGTGGATACGATCCTGCTTGAGCTTACTGAAGAGGTATGCCGCGATTGCCGACGCAAGGGATATATGGCGTCCATTGTGACTGTTAGCTGTATGTGCAGCCCGTTCGATGCTCCAACAGGCTTCTCACGCCAAATGAAGATGCCTGACCCTACGAATCACACTAGAACAGTTTTTCAAGCTGTTAAGAAGTTGTTCTACAAGTTCTGGGACACGATGCCCGTCCGCCGGGCCGGTGTGATGTTAAGCCAATTCGTTGACGATGACACGTATCAGCTTACGCTTTTTGAAGATCAGATCAAGGCGAGGGCACTTGAGAAAGTAACAGACAGCCTCAAGGACCGATTCGGCAACGCAGCGATTGTGCGGGCTTCCTCGCTCACGACAGCCGGTCAAGCACAGAACAGAGCGCTCAAAATCGGGGGGCACTATAAATGAGTAAGAAACTGGAAAAGAACGGTTTGTGGGAGTCCAGCAGGATGATGCTGCCTCAGCACCGGGAAGCGCTGCAACATTTGCGCAGCGACAAGGCTGCTCCGGCGAATCGTCCTACAGCGGAGGACATTGGCATTATGCGGGATTACGTGCTGCTGCCCTTGATGCATGGGATGATCAAAAGAAAGGCTGCCCAGATCGAAAGATCCGCCGAAACGCTCAGGCAGCTCTATTCACGCGCTGCCCATGCGCTTGCAGCTCAAATTCTAGCCGATATCAGTGAAACCAAAACGAAAATGATGCACAGAAGCATTCAAATGTTCGAAGAAGAGAAAAATGATCGAGCCATTCATTACCGCTATGTTTGCCGCGGGCACGAAGACGCGCTGATTATTGCGAAAGACTACATGCGTGCTGAAATGAGCGTGCGAACAGCCAGATACATTGATCACTTCGTCGCAAGCATGTACAAAAAAGGCGATGAACACAAAACGTAGTCCATGACGTACAGAAAGAAGATATGACGCAACCGCCAGCCCGATGGAGAACCCTCCTCGGGCTGCGCGAATTGACGTGAGTATCTCTTTTTCACATAATGGAGAAGAGAGATTGTAACGTTAGACAGCGGGAAGTGGAAAGCGGAAGTGGTAATGGAGACCTCGCTGCGAAATATGAAGGCAAAGGATGTGCGGCCATGTGCGGACGCTATACAATAACCGTAACGTTAGAGGAGCTGATGCTGCGGTATGATATTTATTACAAATATCCTGCGAAATATAGCCCTAAGTACAATGTGGCACCCGGACAGCAGGTCATGGCGATCGTTCACGACGGTGAGAAAAATAAGCTTGGCGAGCTGCGCTGGGGACTCGTTCCGGAATGGGCGAAGGACGAGAAGCTAGGTTATTCGATGCTGAATGCAAGGTCGGAGACACTTGCGGACAAGCCTGCGTTTCGCAAGCCCTTTGAGCGCAAACGCTGCTTGATTCCGGCAGATTCCTTCTACGACTGGAAGGGGACGGGAAAGCAGAAGCAGCCTATGCGAATCATGTTGCGCAGCAAAGAGATCTTTAGTATGGCAGGTCTGTATGACACATGGACGTCTCCAGACGGCACTCGCATATCTACCTGCACGGTTATTACTACGAAATCGAACGAATTGATGATGGATATTCATGAGCGTATGCCGGTCATTTTACCGCGGGAGGCAGAAGCGGTTTGGCTGGACCGCAGCATAACGAACACGGATGCGCTGCGCCCGCTGCTGAAGCCATACCCGTCTGACGACATGTATGCGTACCCGGTGTCTAGCCGGGTGGGCAATGTACGCAATGATGATGAGTTATGTATAGAACCGATAAGCCTGCTGCTGTAGGCAGATGGACAGAATGGGAGAGGTAAAATGAAAATGCGTATGGTTCTAAGTATCACCCTTGTATTTGCCATTATTTTCGGGTTGAACGGTTACATCGGCTGGCACGGTCAGGTCTTTCTATCCAACCAGTTGGGTTCATGGTTTCATCCCGGCCTATATTGGGTTGTCTTCTGGATTGTTGCCTTGTCGTATCTATTAGCATGGGCTGGTTCCAAAGTTCTGCCTGCTGGGATGAAGATGGTATTAAAAATCGTCGGTTCTTACTGGTTTGCCATGATGCAGTTCGGTTTCCTGCTGCTGCCGTTGACGGACGTGGTTGCAGGAGTGCTTCATCTGGCATCCGTGCCTGCTGCTACCTATACGCCTATCCTTGGGTGGATAGATGTAGGGATTCTTATTCTTCTTATGGCGCGTGGCTCCTATAATGCACGTAGTCCTGTTCTAAGGAAGTACGAGATTACGGTTCCGAAAAAAGCAGGCGACTGGGAGCAGTTGCGCATTGCTATGGCTTCGGATATCCATTTGGGCTCCATTGTAGGCAATCGTCATTTGCGAAAGCTGGTGAAGCATGTGAATGGCTTAAAGCCGGATTTGATCCTTTTGCCAGGTGACGTTATTGATGATGATATTAGACCGTTTATCCGCTATGATATGGGTACGACGATGCGAGAACTGCAAGCTCCTCTTGGGATTTATGCCGTACTAGGCAATCATGAATACATTGGGGGCCATATCCCTGCCTTCATCGAACAAATGGACAAAATCGGTATTCGTGTACTCATGGATGAAACTGTCCATATCCAAGATCGGTTGTATCTGGTGGGCCGAAAAGACAAGGCGGCCGAACGAACGGCCGAGGGGCGAAAAGCACTGGCGTCCTTGTTAGACGGGACTGACCTGGACCAGCCTATTATTGTTATGGACCATCAGCCCTATCACCTGGATAAAGCGGAAGCTGCGGGCGCTGATGTCATGCTTTCAGGGCACACGCACAGGGGACAGATTAGTCCGAATCACCTCATCACAGGAAGGCTTTTTGAGCTGGATTGGGGGTACTTGAAGAAGGGAAATCTGCATGCCATCGTTTCCTCAGGTTTCGGTACGTGGGGGCCGCCGGTTCGTCTAGGGAGCCGTTCAGAAATTATTGAATTAATCATTCATTTTAAAAGCAACGAGAGAAAAGAGGAATAGCCTACCATGCAAGACGCAGAAAAAAAACAAATCACACCCGATGAACTAGCTGCAGCTATGCTGCAGTTCACGATGAAAAGCATCGAAAATAGCTGGGATACGATTAAGCCGGCAGTCGCCGCTTATTTACAAGATCCGGTTTTATCGCAAGAGAAAGAAGACGAACTCATAAAAGAGATTTACATAGCCGCTTTAGCGCTAGAAATATATTGTATTCCTCATGCCTTCGATGCAGAAATTGCTCGCTTGGTCAGTTCGGGAATGAAAGAAATGATGGCTTCAAGCAATTTGTCCGAGCATCGTTTATCTGAATCGATTAGTCAATACTATCTGCCTCGTTTGTCAACTGTCGAACTATCCGCAACAGCAGATTTGGCTTTGGCGCTCGCTCAAGAGGCCGCAAGTATTTTATATGACCGCTTAGAGCTTCCACTAAAGCCGGTTGACCCGACGAACAGCTTGTTGTGGGTGAAGCTGTTTCCGTTTCTTGTCCAGCATGTAGGGAAATGGCCGATCTTATCTACAAATTTTGAAGTCATTCAAGAGCGGAGGCAGTAAAGGTGATGGCACAGAAAAGAGTTACGGTGTTTATTTTATCCGGCTTCCTTGGGAGCGGGAAAACGACGTTATTGACGAAAACAATTGATCATTTTACCGAAGCGGGGCGAAAGCCGGCAGTTATCATGAATGAGATCGGTGAAGTGAATTTGGACGGACAGCTGGTGTCAAATGAAGTGCCGATGTCCGAGCTGCTGGGCGGCTGTATCTGCTGCTCAAGCCGAGGCGATTTGGCAACGGCTCTTCACGAGCTAGTAACTGGGGAACAGCCTGACTTGATTTTCATAGAATCCACAGGGATCGCGAATCCGATGGAAATCATTGATGAAGTAACCGACGCTTCGCTTATCATTCCAGTGGAGCTCAAAGCCGTCATCACCGTTGTAGATGCTCCACAATTGCTGGAGCTTAACCGGACAAGCAGGGGCAAAACATATCGCCTGATGAAGGAACAAATCCGGTGCGCGAACTTGCTTCTTTTGAATAAGACAGATCTGCTCACGGGTACGGCGCTTGAGGAAGTGGATGCCCTTGTGCGTGAATGGAATCCATTTGCCTCCACACACTTTACAGTCTTCAGTCACATTGATATGAGACTCGTTGAAATGCTCGAAGAAGAGGGATACGCTCCGACTCATTTGACGGACGGGCCTGCTTCACATGATCATGAGTCAGACAATCGCGCATCACACGAAGAACATGAACATGCTCACGAGCACGGCAGCCACCATCATCATTCTCATAGCCATGTGATGGCGTATACGCACTTTTTTGAACGTGCAGTAGATAGTAATGCTTTTGAAGAGTTTGTCAGTAAGCTTCCTCAAGAGGTGTATCGCGCTAAAGGAATTCTTAGCTTCTCTGATACATCAAGCCGTTTCTTATTTCAGTATGCGTATAGGGAAATGGATTTCGTTAAAATTACGCCAAAAGGTGAAGTACCCGATGTTGCGGTATTTATTGGGGAAAACTTCTCAAAGGATGCCGTTCGGAATGCCTTGCTGAAGCTGGAATCCATGTCTGATAATGACGCCAAATCTTAAGTGCAACGTATTAAAAGAATCCCGGCAGGTAGTGCTGTGGGTTCTTTTTATTTTCTGTAAATACGCCATTAATAATAAATATTACTATTATGTGTTATAATGAGTGAGAGGTAAATTGGACAAGATTGTCGAAACATGGATGGTCAGCTACTTGACGTAGGATGCCAATTTGCTGCACTATGTTAGTAGAACAATTTTTGACAGAGGGGTAATGCAAGTGGGCACTCATACACATACGATTGACGAGATGCTGAAGGCCATGGCTCAGCAGGGCTGGAGAATTACAGAGCAGCGCAGGAGTTTGGCAACATTATTTGCGGAATCTGGAAGTTATTTATCGCCGAAAGACGTTTATGAATACATGAAAGTCAAATATCCTGGTGTGAGTTTCGATACGGTGTATCGTAATCTTCGACTGTTGAGTGAGATGGGCGTGCTGGAGCAGTTTCATTTGGCGGATGGCTTGAAATTTAAAGCGAGCTGTTTATCCCACCATCATCACCATATGATCTGTGTGGGCTGTGAGAAGACGGTGACGTTTGAATTTTGCCCGATGAAGCTGGTTAAGGATTTGCCGGAGAGCTTTGAAATTCAAAGCCATCGGTTTGAGATATTTGGATATTGCTCAGAATGCAAGTCGTCGGCAGCCGCGGCGGCACCAATAGAACATTAAAAAAGTCATGGAACTCTTCGTTCCGTGACTTTTTTTTGGCGGAAAAAAAGCCGAGAGTGCACCTTGGGGTGCGTTTGTTCGTTGATAAGAAAAAGTATAAGTTTGTAACTTTTGCTTCACTCTACCTTGACAAACGCGCTCCGTCCTGAATGGACGACGAAGTCGTTATCTTTGGGTTTATTTGTTTTTGGTCACGTGAAGCAGCTCAGGTACAGTGACAAAGGTATAGCCGGCTGCTTTAAGTTTCGTGATTAATGGTCCGATGGCCTGAACAGTTCCCGACAAATCTTGGGTTTCAGCTCCACCGGAATGCTGCAAAATGATAGAGCCAGGCTTCGTTTGCTGCATAATATTGTTCAGCACCTGCTCCGAGTTCAGCGATTTCCAGTCAAGGGAATCGACATTCCAATTTACGATCAAATAATGGTGGTCAGCGACCCATCTGACCTGCTCCTCATTAATGGCTCCATAGGGTGGGCGGATAAGCCTAGGCGCATAGCCGATTAAGCCTTGCAGGACATTTTCCGTGTTCATAATCTGGTTTTGGAATTTGTCCACCGATAATTTCGGTAGATTCGCGTGGCTGTATGAGTGATTGCCAATGACATGGCCCTCACGAACAATTCGTCTAACGATATCAGGGTGGCTACTAGCCTGTGAGCCGAGCACGAAAAAGGTTGCCTTTACCTGGTTAGCCTTAAGAGCATCAAGCACCTTGGGGGTAAACCGCGTATCAGGTCCATCATCGAAGGTTAGCGCCACCTTCTTCTCCTGACTGGATCCGCGCAGCTTGAAGGTGTCCGGATATTTGACTACAAGCTGCGAGAGCGTAAGTTTTTTTTGTGAAATTCGAACTTGGCCTGAATTTTTTTGGACGGGAACGGATGGCTTCTTGGAGCTGGATCCTTCCGTATGTGCGGCTTTCTTCGGGTTTGTTCTAGGCGACGGGCTAGGTGTAACAGCCGTTGGTGCAGATTTAGGTGATACGGTAGCCTGAGGTGTTGTCGTCGGCGTTAATGCTTCTATGTTCCTTGGGCTCGGCAAAGGTTCAAAATCAAAAACGGTGTCATCGAGACTTGACTTTATTGTTGCTTCTTGCTCATTGACATGTGCATTTTGCGTTGAGCGCTGATCCTGATATGGCTTGCTTTTAGGCACACCGCACCCAGCAGCTAGCAGGCAAACGATGGCAGCGGAGCACACCCACTTGGTGGTCATGGCAATCCCTCCGAGCATTATGATATGCTCTAGCTTTTGTAATGAAGGGACAGCCTATCCTGTGAAATAAAGGAATAACATCTATTGGAAGCCATGGACATGAACTATTTCCAGTCATAGAGCGTCATTACATATACTTGAACCGGAAAACGTGAAAGGAGCGAGGAGAAGGACATGATAGCTCTGATGAACAACAAAAAATTAATGATATTGATTGTTTTTGTGCTGTGCGCAGGCTGTTTTCATGAACAAACCTCGACTCTGTCGACAGCTACCCAATCGACCAAACCAGATAAGCAAATTAGCGGAGTATCTGTCATTCCAGGAGAAAATATACAAGTACATGATGAAAATGTTCATAAGCCGAATGTCCCTACCAAAGCCATTACATTCGTGAATGAGCTGCAAGGTTATGGGATTACGTCTGGAAAAGGAAAAGCTTCTCTCATGCAAACTGGCGATGGTGGGACCACTTGGAAGCCTCTGAGAGGAATAGACGCTTTGGCGGCGCCAAGCATGCTTTCTTTTCTTGATTCTCAAACGGGTTGGTTGCTGAGAAATGAATCGAAAGACCAAGAATCGGAGCTTAGCTTAACCGCGGACGGAGGTCAAACATGGGAAGTCATTGCACAGGACTTGCCTGTGCTTGAGGCAGAGAAGGAAATCATGTTCTTTCGGTTCTTTGATCGACAAAATGGATTGATTGCCGTTCGCAACGGCAAGGACTTGGTATTGCTTCGGACGCAAGATGGGGGAATTACTTGGTTAGCCTCAAATCGTATTCCTATGCCAAGCGAAGGCGTGGTTACATTCCTTTCATCTTCAGAGGGTTGGTTTGTTGGCTCGAGTTCATTCCCGAGTCCAAGTGAAAAAAACAAGGCAGCTGTAACGTTATACCGTATGACAGACGGGGAATCATGGGAAGAAGCAGGCAAAATATCTACGTCCCTCGCACCGAAGGCACTGTCCTTTGTAGATGCAGCACATGGTTTCGTGCTGCTCCAGACGAATCAGCAGAATCGTGCTCAAGGGCAAGAGCGACAGCTGCTTCGGACCGGCGACGGCGGCAAAACATGGAGTCAACACACGTTTCCCGCCGCGTTCCAGCCGCTTGATCTGAATTTACAAGTGAGTTTTGTTACAACAAGCAGCGGCTGGCTCTGGGATGCCCGCAATTTGTGGAAAACGAAAGATGGAGGCTTGAATTGGCAGCTGTTAACGCCTTAGAATGTCAAATGATTTTCTGATAGGTTACGATATCAAGGAACTTGCCCCATTTGAAGCCAACCTCGCGGAAGTGAGCGCACTGCGTGTAACCATTTTTCGAAAACATATGAATACTAGGCGTGTTATCTGCACAGATCGTAGAGATTAGGGAATGAAAATCTTGTTCTTTCGCGAACGTCTCAATAAATTGGATGGCGGCGGAACCGATTCCTTTGCCTACGCACCCAGGCTGTAAATAGATGGTCACTTCTCCTGTAGTGGCATAAGCTTGCTTTTTCTTGTGAGGCATTACCTGCACATAGCCTTGGAGTTCTCCATCCAATGTGATCACAAAAGTTTGAAAACGCGAGTTCGGATGAATAACACTTTCTGTAAATTCGGAGATTGTAACAGGTTCCGTATGAAAAGAGGCGGTGGAATTCATGACGAAATGGTTGTAAATGTCCATTAAAGCGGGAATATCCAACGCTTCTATTGTTTTAAACATAATTGCAGACATATAAGACTCCTTCTCTTCTTTTTCAAATAGACATCTAGCATCATTCCATGTATCTTAGATATAATATCTTACTATTAAAAGAAGATAAAGTTGAACATCGTAAATAGGGGGAGTCACATGTTGGGCAGCTCGGGTTACATTCTCGTGATTGTTGTTGGAATCATTGTACTTGCAGGTCTTACATTCATGAATCTTCGCAAAATTAGCAAATCCACCGCGGACTTGACCCAACTCAAAAAAAGAACGCTTCTCTGGAGTGAGATCTCACTGGCGTTGTTTGTTCTGCAGTTGTTCTTCCGTGATCGGCAGGGCGGATTCTTGCTATTTTTTGGGATTCTGACGTTATTTACAGGGGCTCATTACCTTGGTGTACTGTACTATTCGAAAAAAAGGGGTAAATAACAAACGGAGAGAGGCTTTCCTAAGTAGTCAGGCTACTTGGAGGAAAGTCTCTTTTTTATGGGGTACTACTCGTTCCAGCTTGATGGTTGTGTTTTCGTCGGCAATCTCAGCTTCTGGTACCATTTTTTCTTTTTCTTTTGTTCTAATAACGTTTTTAACTGAAGCATAACAAGCTTCGCTCTGTCCTCGTCGGCATACTTGTCTCGTAGATGTTCGAAAATTGTTGGATCTTGCATTGGATCGGATACCTTCTTTTCTGACTGTAAGATAAATGCGAAAAAAGGAGAATATATGTTCTTGTTGGACTATTATAGCATATGAGTTTTCGAGATGCTAGTCAACTTTTGCTTCATGAGAATCTTCTCATGAGGCTATTTTTTGTTTACCTCTTTTAGGTAAGCGCTTAGATCCAATCCTCTGAACTCCGCATTTAATGTAGAGTAACTAACCATAAAGAGGTGAAGACAAATGGCTCGAGTAAAAGCAGTTCGAAACACTGACTTTGTTTTGATAACTTGGGTAAGAAACCCGCTTCGTCCAGGTTCTGCACGCAGAATCACCGCCTCTCGTGTGATCGGCAACGCTTCGCCATGTACGTTTTCGTTAGCTCCCGGTAGACTATTGAATAACGCGTTTGCCTGCTTGTTGGATGCAGATATCGGTTTTAAAGTGGTGTATCAGAAAAATACGTCAAGCATTAGCGGTGTAGTGTTGCTGCGGCGTAATCGTTAAATATAAGCTGGTTTAAAACCACCGCGAGGTGGTTTTTTGCTGATCAAAAAGGGCTAAACCTCGTGGACACGCAAAGTATAGTAATGGTAAAATTTATCCATTATTGTTATGGGGGGCAAGTTCGGATGAAAATAGCTTTTATTTCAGATATACATGGAAACGCAATTGCTCTTGAAGCGGTTTTAAATGATATTAAGCAAAATAAATCAGATAAAATTTATGTGCTAGGCGATCTTTGTTACCGTGGACCGGAACCCAAACGATCTCTGGATTTAATTCGTTCTTTGAATACTGAAGTGATTAAAGGCAATGCAGACGAATGGGTAGTCCGCGGTGTTCGCGAAGGGGAAGTTCCGCAAAAAGTGATCGACCTGATGAATATCGAACGTGATTGGACCTATTCCAAACTTGAACCGTCTGATCTGGCATATTTAGAAACACTCCCAACAGAAATTAATTGTGAGGTAAGTGGAATTCGAATAAACGCCTTCCATGCAACACCGGATAGTTTATTTGAAATCGTACTTCCGAACGAGGACGATG
Organism: Paenibacillus anseongensis; assembly: GCF_009757995.1. Lineage (NCBI taxonomy): Bacteria > Bacillati > Bacillota > Bacilli > Caryophanales > Paenibacillaceae > Paenibacillus > Paenibacillus anseongensis. Next base: position 870,581 of record NZ_WSEM01000016.1, on the reverse strand, counting down.
CTGGGTTGCAGAACCGCTTGATGAGTTCACAAGATGCGCAGATCTATGTATACGCGCACATCCATAAAGCTTACATAAGACACTTGAATGGTAAAGTACTTATGAATGTTGGAAGCGTTGGGCTTCCGTTTGATGGTATCACTAAAGCTTCTTATGGTCTGATTGAAATTGAAGAAGGTAAAATAAAAACATCTATACAGCGTGTTGATATTGACACGGAGAGAGTTATCGAACTTTACAGGGATGTGGACTACCCGAATGCAGCAATGATGTCGGGGATTGTTCGAAACGCTAGAGTTTGAGTCGTTAAAGGATTTATTGAATCTCAAAAAGCCCAAGGAAGTCCCCGGGCTATTAATATCCTTGTAACTATTTCTTCTTTTTTCTGCTGCCATGATTGGGTTTGTTATCTTTTTGATCTTTCAAGTGATTTTCTTGTTGCTGGTTATTTGTCGACATGAGAGTAGCCACCTTTAGAGTAATTTTGAAGCACTCCTATTGTGTGCATTGGAAGAGGGCCTAATTCCTTGAGGCAAAAATTTACCAACTCAATTTCCATCTAAACTTGCACGGCACGTCTCAGGCGTTGTTTCTGCTTTAATGCGGTCATTCATACTTTTACCTTCATCTGTTGTATGAAAGCCATCTATTGCAGTATTCTCACTAAGGTCATTTGTTGCGTCTGTAGATTCGTGCTCACTCTTTTGTGTCATTCTGCATCATCTCCAATTCACTGTTAGTTGGTATCAAAATAAAAAGACTTCATTACACCTGGAGGAGGCTAGGTGGCTAGAAGTCTTTTTTTGCAAGCTTACTTTTACATCAAAACTTAACGTTGAAAACCTTGGAGCTGCTGCTCAGCCATTTGCACTAATCTTTTCGTAATGCTACCACCAATAGAGCCTGCATCGCGAGTCGCGAGATTTCCATTGTAACCATCTGGTTGTAAAGGTATTCCCAATTGTTGAGCTACTTCAAATTTCATTTGATTTAAAGCTGCTTTTGCTTGAGGAACAACTAATGTGCTATTGTTTGCCATGGAAAAAATCACTCCTTTTCTTGGTGTACTCATATCATTTGGAGTGGAAGGAATTCTTATGCATGTAAAATTAAAAATTATTTTCGTCTGATATTGCTCAAAGCGTCTTAGGGATGTACTTTTGTAAAAAACATCTATACAACGGATTGAAAAATGCTGTTATAATGCCTTTGTTAGGTTAAATATGTACTGCTTTACACGGAGGATCGGATGCTAAAACACTTCAATGATCATAGTCTTCTTTTACATGCATTTGAAAAATCTCCAATTGGAGTGGCTTTTTTGTCTTGTGATGGAAGCCTTTTCAAGGTTAATCCATCTTTTTGCAAAATGTTAGGATATAGCGAAAGTGAATTAATAAATCGGGGTGTTCCATCTGTTACCCATCCTGAAGATTTAGAAGCTGATCAGGAATTGTGGCGTCAAGTGGTACAAGGTGAAAGAGACGGTTACCAATTAGAAAAAAGGTACATTCATAAATCGGGGGCCATTGTGTGGGGGCTTCTACATGTTACTATCGTCAAAAACCAACAGGGAGTCAATGCTAATAGCATACTCATCTCCCAAGTTGTAGATATAACAGAACAAAAAAAGAAGGAAGAAGAGTTCAAAAGGATTGAAGAACTGCACAATCTTATTTCCGAACATTCACAGGATGTTATTTTGCGTTTAACGCCAGACGGAATGATCTCATATGTCTCGCCAGCTATACGTAACCAACTCGGATATGAGCCAGATGAACTTATCGGAACATTTGCCTATGATTATTGGCATCAAGAAGATTTGAAGTCTAACTGGTTAAAGTACGGTTATTATGAAAATTCGGATAGCAGAATATTTGTTTATCGTGTTCGGCATAAGAGTGGTCATTATATCTGGCAAGAAGCACATTCCAAAAGAATAAGAAATGCTGCAGGAGAGATTCAACATGTTATCAGTATGGGGCGGGATATAACAGAACGGATACATTCTGAAGAATTAATCCGCAGATCCGAGAAACTTTCCTTAGTAGGTGAGCTTGCAGCTGGAATCGCTCATGAAATTAGAAATCCTTTGACTAGTTTGCGAGGATTTATGCAATTGTATGTGAAAGAGGATATTGAAGGCATAAAGAAATTACGCAATGAAGTTATGATATCAGAAATTGATCGAATCAATGAAATTGTAAGTGAGCTTCTAGTGTTAGCAAAACCTTCAACTGAGGCATCGGAATTAAGAGACGTAGCACATGAGTTAAATCACGTTACACGATTATTTGAAGGACAAGCCAACCTTTACAACGTTCAAATCAATAAAGAGTTGGATGCCAATTTACCATTAATCCAGTGTCAACGCAGCATCAATCAAGTATTTATCAATGTTTTAAAGAATGCTATTGAATCCATGCCTAAAGGCGGACAAGTGACAATAGAAGCCAAGCAAAAAAACGATGAAATTTATATTCGAATTCATGACACAGGACATGGCATCCCACAAGATGAAATATCCAAGATTGGAAATCCTTTTTTTACTACCAAAGAAACAGGAACAGGGTTAGGATTAATGGTTTCAATGAGGATCATCCAAAATCATAAGGGGACTATGCGAATCGAAAGTGAAGTTGGGAAAGGGACTACGGTGGAAGTTATTTTGCCGATCGTTAGTGGGATTCTATAAGGGAATAATCATGCTGAAAAAGCCAGTGCGCGATAACGTAAGTCATATATATTGAAACAATAAGCCCGAGGGTACATTCCCATGGGCTTTTTTCATCTGCTGAACAGCTTCCATCAACGATTAATGCTCAGATTTCGAAGTTCGTTTCATAACACGCAAATGAAAAGGTAAATAGAAATAGTATACAACCAAATAAACTGGTATCGAGTACAAGGGGTTCCAATGCTTTAATGTCATTATCCCAACAGCGACAGCTAGCCACTCGGCGAGCTCTGATATAGCTGTAAAAAGTACGGTGTAGAGAAGTTTTTTGTATTCTTGATAAACGTTTAGATAAATAACAGCAAAACTTGGAGGAATAATCGTGTACATGAAGAACTCAGGGATACCGCGTTTATTAGGGCTGCCAACGTCAAACAAATCTATCCAAACGGAAAATATAGTATCGATAACCCAAACAAGTCCGGCGATTACACCGAAAGTGAGATAGATCTCTGACATGTTTAATCTTTTGGGCATAAAAACGATGAACAATAACAGGAAAACACCAAGAATGGCTGAGTACCACCACCCTTTACTAAAATCCATATTTTGAATGATTTGATTCATAACAGACCACACACCTCACATACTGGGAATTGTCGTTAGTTTGCCCTTTAAGTGGATTTTTATGAATGGACTGAGGGAGAGTCGGTTCTATTATAACGCGAAGAGGCTGCCTAATTTTCAGTTCTTGATAAAATGCATAGAAACATAAATTTGGATAAAAATACTTTGAAGGGAATGTTTGGGAAAGTGAGATGATTCGAAAAAGTCGGGGTGATCAACTTGTTGCAAAATCTGAGTAAACAGATTCTTGTATTTCTGTTGATTGTTCCGTTGCTTTCGGGATGCTGGGATCGCCTGGAGATTGAAGATCGTGCTGTCGTTTTAGCGATTGGAATCGATGAAGCAAAGCCTGGGGATGAGAAGGAAACCAGCAATGCAACGCATATTCTCAAACTGAATCCTAGGACGAATAAGGGATTACTTCGGATTATGGTCCAGATTGCCGTTCCCGGAAGGATTCCGCTCGGTGCAAGCAGCCCTTCCAAAGAAAAACCTATTTGGGTACTATCCAGTGTTGGATATACCATTGAGGATTGTATAATGAATTTACAGCAGCAGCTCGCAGATCAGTTGTTCTATGGTCATTTAAGGGTCATCGTGTTATCGGAGGCTATCGCCAAAAAAGGTATTCAGAATGAGAACGATTTCTTTCGACGTCAGCCGCAAGTTCGAAGAACTGTTTGGATGGTTGTCTCAAAAGGAGAGGCATCAGAGATCATGCATGCCATGCCGCAATTGGAAAGGGTGCCTGCATTATACTTGCTCGCCACTTTAGACAATGCCAGAGAAATGGGCAAACTGCCTAACAATATTTTAGGCGTATTTTTTAGTCAATCATCAGCGAAAGGGCAGGAAGGATCAATTCCCTACTTGGAGTTAAAGAAAGCATCAAACATTGAAATCTCTGGATTGGCTTATTTTCGTGACGATAAAATGGTGGGCACATCGACAGCCCTGCAGATCGGCCATTATATGTCGATTAAAGAGATTAACCCTGGTGGGTTTAGTGTTATGCATGAATTACCCGGTGGCACAAGGGTTATATTCAAAGCGACACATCGGACATCGAGAATAACCACAACCATCCAAAATGGCAACGTACACGTCAAAATAAATTGTCAGATGGAAGGAGATTTAGAGGAAGAATCAGACGAGAAATTCAGCATTACCGATGAAATTCTTAGAAAATTGGAGGTCAAAATCGAAAAAGATGCCAAACAAGGTTTTGAAAAATTCATTCAGCAAACCCAGATAGATGGTAGCGACATTTTCGGTTTCGGTGAGTATGTGCGTGCTACACAGCCTGGTTATTGGAACAAGCAGGTCAAGACAAAAGAAGCGTGGCAGCGACAGTACGCAGACATAAACATAGAAGTTAATTTGTTCGTTAAGATCAGGAGGATTGGCACAAAAAACCGATCAAGAAATTTGGGGTGACAATAGAAGGATCAATTTTAGAGGACTTTTAATTATTTGTGAAGAATAGAAATATTTGTAACAAGTAATTGAAGGGGCTGATTCGATGAATTTTATTGTTATTATGATCGTTATATTCGTTATTTGTTGTTTAATTGGCATGTTTAGTAATAGGAATAGAAGAGGTAGCTCTACCCATCATCACAATCATAACTCTAATTTCTTTAATAATAATTCTTCTGATCATGATATTAATCGTCATCATCACAATCACCACAATCATCATAACACCCATAGCCATACTCATCATGACCACCACCATAATCACCATCACCATCATCACAATGATTCCTCCAGCGGAGGAGGAAGCGACAGTGGAGGGGGCAGTGATAGCGGAGGCGGTAGTAGTAGTGATTAATTGAGAGAGTCGATTTGACTCTCTTTTTTTGTTGAGGCGTGCCCAGAGGCACGCATTATCTGGTTGGTGAATGTCCAACAAAGAGAGGGGTCAAGCCACCTTTGTAGCTAAGATGCTGACGTACGGCGAAATTCTGTGCTTAAAAGAGCATCGACAAAGTACCTAAACTAATTTGTTAGAAAAAAGGAGAATGTTTGATATTTATGGAATGTAAATATTATATAAATGAGAAGAGGATGAGAGAAGATGGCATTAAATTCAGGCGAGATTGTAATTAGAATTAATAAAAAAGTTATTCTAATTGGGGCAATGATGATGCTTTTTGCTGGGGCAGCAAGTGCATCAAGTACTAATGGAGAATACAAAGGAAATCCGATTGTTAAAATTAAGTCAAATGGGAAAGACATAACAATTAGTTCAGAAGCAGTACCAGCATTTATCTTTGATAATAGTACAGTAGTGCCTATCACGGTCCTGAGAAACCTTGGGGCAACCGTTACATGGGATGCGAATACATATAGTGTTGATATCAGCACAACTGATTCAATAGTAAAACAGCTTTTTGATGAAAAAATAGTAACTAGCGGCGAGAAACGTTTTTTTACATACAATAATCCTTATCTCATGTTGAAGAGCGATATAGACTTTTTAACGGGAGATAATTCAAAAGTCTTAGATAAGCTTTTACGGGTTACGAGCACTACTGATGCAGAATCGGTAAAAGTTACTTTTATGAATAACCCACGAAAAGCAGAGTCGGTAATACTATTTGATACAAGTGATGCAAGATCCTATACAAATGGTGAAATTTCCTTGCAAGATATGGTTGATAAAATAAATGTTCAAATTAATTACTTTCCAGTCAATAACATTAAAGCTTCAATTTCAAAAAGTTCTTAAGTAGCTGATAGTCGACATAAAATCCAACAATGTTACTTAGTTCCACTTCATGCTTAGCTGAGTGTTTCGGATGCTGAGATCTATAGAGATTCGGTAAACGAATAAGTAAAATCCTCTGCGAGTAACAACCTTGGGCTAGCGTTAAGTGTACTAAGCTAAAACTTCTAAGATAAATAGAGCAATTATACCTAATAAGCCAAATAACAGAATGCTTAATAAACAATAAGAGAAAAAGCTGAACAATCTTTTGAGGATAAACGGATGATTATAGGTTTTATATTCAAATAGAGATCTTTTAACTGCTAGGTATATAACAGAGGATACTGTACAGATACACCCGAGTACAGTGATGGCTAATCCCAAAATACCATAACCCAAATTACTGAACCCTTCTGCAGGCCTGTGAATTGCATAATTCCAAAAAAGAACACCAAAAACGAATAAAAGAATGCTTAGTAAAATGTTGATTCTGTGTTTCATAATGCACCGCCCTTTAGTTTAAATCTTATCACTTGTAGCAATTGGAAATAAGTACTAATAATTTGTAGTACTTAATATGGGGTTAGTTAGATGAAAATTAAAAAGATCCCCGATATCGAACGTATGTTCCAGTGATCTAGATTAACGCACTGCGGAGGTGTGAGGGAATGAGATGCAATAATTTATCTCAAGGTTATAAACAAACGGTGACCATTTAGCTATTTTTACTAGAAATTATCTATCTAAGATTTTCTCTCAAAATATCTCTGTGAAATATTTAATAATTAGTTCCTTAGTGCAGGTAGTAATACTGGGACCAACGATATTTATTATAAAGGAGTTTAACTTTTCAAACTTTTTGGCTTATACGTTTTTTGGTGTTGGTTTGATAGTGACTCTATTTGTAGATAGTAGAATAGAAAAATTTTATTACAAGAATAGAACAATTTCAGGGAGGTACAGATTGTTTATAAGAGGTATATTAAGAATTAATATGAAAATATTAATTGTTTTTTTAGTAATTATATTGGCAATTTTTTATTTCTATTTTTTACATCAACATAATAGTTATGAGCACAAAGCATTGAATTACATGAAGGAAGTTGATACTAAGCAAACTTATAAATATTTAGGAAAATCCGATGAGGATTGTAAGATGATGCAAGGATGTAGAGTTGAAGTATATCTTGAGGGGAAAATAACAGGAGAAAGTGTAACCATTTTATTTATTAACGGTAGACTTGCTCCGTTTGCAAAAACTCAGGAAACAAAATAAAGCAGCCTATTCCATTCGGGATAGGCTGTTTCTCAACATAAACGTTATTGTAATAAAGCAGAGATTAAGATTATGGCTATGCATATCACGAATACGATAAGAAGTGCTTTCCACTTTTTTGTTTCTGTAGTTCGGAAATACGAAACAACTGATTCACGGCATAGATAAAATAGTAGAAAGCCATCAAAGGCAGAGCGTACACCATTTTTCAGATAATAACTTGTTACATTTTGTGAACTAACATCACCGTATTGTTCAACAAGTGATGGTATAGAAAGCATTGCATTCATATTTCTTGTGATTTCGTAAGCGAAATAAAATAACGCGAGCCACCAACCCCACTTCTTACCAAGGAACATTCCAACTGCGGTTGCAAGACTAAGAACTCCTAAAAATGTGACTGCTGCTTGAAAGAAGTAGCTCGATACTCCAATTAATGAAGATACATCATCCAGCCTGCTAAAAAATGCAACCTGTGCAACTAGAACTATAACAGCTGCAATGGCGATCCAAATAGCTAGTAAAGTAATACCAACTGGTCGATCATATGAATACTCTATAATTTCTTCTTTGTTTGACTTGGGTGCAAAATAAGACAATACTGTTCCTCCTAGAATAATATTTCTCATTGTATCATTAGCACTAAAATGTAACAATGTGGAAATTTTAATATAGTAAGATCTGTGCGATATCTTATTTTTTGAGGGATATGTTCTTAGTGTAATTTTAATCTTACTAGATCCCGTTATGTGATACGATAGATGTTAGATATTTTGGCAGTTTTCAATAAGTTAAATATTAATAAAAAGCAAAGGAAAGATGATTTTGAACCTAAAAAAAATTACTATTATATTTTCAATTACATTAGCGTTTATTCTTGGTGGCTCAATTGGTGTTAGGGCAGATTCAGTATTGGAGTCGATTTCTGCATATCTAGATCATAGTTTTAAAATAAATTTGTATGGAACAGATTTTGCATTAAAGGATTCAGAAGGTAACAAATTAGAGGCAATAAACTATAATGGAAGCACATACCTACCACTTCGATCTGTAGCAGAAGCTACAGGTATGAAAGTAAAGTGGGACGAGGTAGAAAGGACAGCAACGTTAGAAAAGAATTCAATTGTACTTGCTAATTTAACAGCCACAAGTGGAGTTAAAATTAGTGTCGATGGGCTGTGGAGTCCATCTTATATTACAGAGCTTAAGAAAATTTATAGCAACTGGTATATGGGAGTTCTATTTGAGACTACACCAATTGATGATAAAAATTTTAAAGATGTTATTGCAATGAAAACTAAAGAAATTAAGAGTTATTCAAAAATCATTGAAATGAAGGACATGAATATTGGAGTTTTAAAAGGGACTTATATTGATTTTGAAGAACCGGATTCTCGAAGTAAGGTAGTTTACTTAGAAAGTAATAATTCAAAGGAATATTTCACAGTTCAGGTATTTGTTGCAAAAAGTAAATACAGCGATGAGAACAAAGATGCTTTTGATAAAGTCATATCAACATTTGAAAGATATAGATAGTTGTGTTTGAAGGAATAATTGGAATAATTATTTATGGTGAACCCTCAAAATTTTGAAGGAGGATCTGTTGATGGTGAAAATTCAGTTGAGTAACATCACTTTTATAGACAAAGACAAAATTAAGTATTTAATTGGTAATAAAGAAGAAGAGATTGTATTCCAAGAATGTTATGATAACTATGTTAGAAAGAACTCAAACGTAGTGAGTAAATGTGTCGGAGTAAGAGATATTACGGCTAATCCTCCTTTTATTGGATTGTATAGTGATCCTCCATTAAAAATATTGTTTGAATCAGAAGAGGAATTTGCGGACTTTAGAAATAAAATTCATAATTTTGATTGGCTAACTCTAGATTTAAGTTAGGTATAAATCTAATTATATTTAAAGAGTCGCTGAAATGCGGCTCTTTTTGTTGTAGAAGTGCTACCGAGAAATGAAGGGATTAACAATATGAACTTAGAAGCGTCCTAAGTGGTGCTTATCTCTATAACTAAAATCCGACATAACATAAGGGGGATTTAATTTGAGAATCGAAACTATACAAATTGAACATATAAATGCAAATGGCTGGAACCCAAACGAAATGGACGATCATATCTATAGAGCTTTAGTTGAAAGTATCCGGAAACACGGTGTGCTGCAGCGAATCTACACTTATGACTTGTGAACAGATGGACAGGACGTGCAGGACATTGGAGTTGGACCCAGTCTTCTGCGATGTAATTAAGAAGCGGTTTTATGAGTAGGCGGGGATTGAACCAGTTCTTTTAGTTCGGTCTGCAGTTGCTTAAATAATAAGGAACTACAAAATTACACCTAAAGATTTTATTATATGGTAGTATTTAGTGGGATGGAGAGGGACTTTCTCCATTTTTAAACTAGTACTGAAATTTAATATTTTCATAACCGGGGGTAAATTTATTCATGCGATTAAAAACAAAGATTATAAAACCTTTATTTGTCTCGGTACTTGTTTTCACTTTTTCTGGAGGTAGTTTGGTTAGCGCTGATTCTCAATCATCAGAAAATGATGTTAAAGTTGGCTGGGCAGGAATTGGCGCTTTTAACCTAGCAGTCAAACAAGATGGTACAGTTTGGGCATGGAGTGGAAACAGTGATTCAAGGCCAACATCTAACTTAGAAGATGCAGATAATCCAGCTATTATTAAGGTTCCCAAACAAGTTAAAGGGATCTCGGATGTCACTGCAGTCGCCTCAGGTCATGGATTTTCTTTAGCTTTGAAGAAAGATGGTACTGTGTGGGGTTGGGGTGGCAATGGTGATGGTCAACTAGGCGATGGAACCCAATCTGTTTTTGATCTAAAAACCTATGAAACAATAAAAAGTGCGGATAAAGATATACCAGTCCAGGCAAAAGGCCTATCTAATGTGGTTGCTATCGCAGCAGATTGGAACACAAGTTATGCAGTTAAAAATGATGGTACCCTTTGGGCCTGGGGAGGTATCTATTATCGTAAAGCTGATGGAAGTGTTGCCAATTACATTGTCCCGACCCAGCTTAAAAAGTTCTCAGATATAGCTTCTGTCTCTCTAGGTTGGGGAAATATGGTTGCATTAAAGAAAGATGGTACCGTATGGATACCATCACATGGAAATGTTGTTCAAGTCGACGGACTTAGTGACATTATAGAAATTGCAGCTGGAGGACAATATTCGTATGGCCTTAAGAAAGATGGGAAGGTTTGGTTTTGGGGCTCAAATGGGGAGAGTGGGGCAGTAGTTGGTGGGAAAGATACTGCTGATCATTCAAAACCACAATTACTTGAAGGAATTGAGGATGTCGTCTCTGTACAAGCAAGTGCAGGAGGGCCACTTCTCTTGAAAAGTGATGGAACAGTCTGGGCTAGTGGAACAAACACAGGTGGGCAGCTAGGAATAGGCTCTTATGAAGATAGTATTGTACCTGTTCAAGTGAAGGGTTTAACAAGAATAAAAAAAATTGCAGCCTCTGGAACTGAATTTAAATCGATGGCTATAAAAGCAGACCATACACTCTGGTCTTGGGGAAATGGTTATGTTGGAGATGGAACGAAATGGTATAGGACTGTACCAGTATGGATAAAGAGTTATGATTCTGAAGTATTACAAGAAGATCAAATAATGGTGAACTTGGATAATAAAGAATTAGAGTTTGATCAACCACCTACTATTGTCAAAGGTCATACAATGGTGCCTTTGCGAAAAATCTTTGAGGAACTTGGGGCTGATATTCAGTGGGATAAGGATACACTAACTGCAACAGCCACGAAAGGGCAAACTATCATAAAACTAACAGTAGGTAGCAATGTTGCATACATAAATGGAGTTAGCACGATACTAGACTCAGAACCCTTAATTATAGAGGGAAGGACATTAGTCCCCGCTAGGTTTATAGTTGAATCTTTTGGAGCCAAGGTTAGTTGGGAAGAAAATTCAAAGACGGTTTTTATTAAAACTAAATAGTTATGTTTAATTTGCCGCCTTCCAAGAGGCGGTTTTTCATGTTGAATTCTTTCTAAATAAAAAGAAGGACGCGCTAACGTCCTTCTAGGCACCAGAACACTCCTGGTGAGATCATGTTTGCCGTGGCCACGGATATACGAACGCATGATCCTATAACTATTCTAACGAATGTTGTGAGTGTTCGCAATTGAAAGATGAAAATAAGAACAAAGAAAATGAAGAGTTGCTACTCAGCATGAACTTGCATTGATCGAGGGTATCCTGGAATCCAAGTCAAAGTACCGTAAAATCATCCAAGCCGGCATTGCTCACTGAGTGAAGGACTTCCAGGATGGTCGAATCGAAATCAAGTCAGTTGAGAATCTGAAGAAGCTGATTGAGATTGATCTGGAGTTGCAGAAAGATGATCTATAAAGAAGGTAACTAGGACCATATGCAGAATTACAATAGGGAATTATAACCATAAAAGGAGAAATGAAATGCATACCTTCTTTAAAAGCAAAAAAGCAATGGTTTTAGGAGCTTTAACTATTTTTACACTAGGGAATGTTTCAGGTGTCTCAGCTAGCACGAGCTTAAAAGAAATCACTGCATATTTGGATTCAAGTATTCGCCTAGTTGTAAATGGGCTTCCATTCACTGCAAAAGATTCAGATGGAAAAGTTCTTATCCCAATTAACTACGAGGGTAACACTTATTTACCATTAAGAAGTGTTGCTGAGGCCACTGGATTGAGTGTTAAATGGGATGATGTAACAAGAATTGCAACCTTAGGAGCAGTAGGGAACCAAGAATCTGAGAGTCATGTGGAAATTTCCGCTGATAAATCTTTTGAGTTAACCTTTCCTGGAACATGGACTCGAAACGATAAGGGTATTAATAAAATAAACCCAGAAATAGATTTTGGAGCTGTAAATAATAAAGCTGAAGTCTCGGTCTTTATGGGAGTATTATCCGAACCGAAAAGCCTATATTCAGATACAACAAAACTTGAGGATTATCAAAAATTAATTATTGACCAAATGAACAGCTATGAAGGAATTACAAACATCAGACAATCTCAGGAAATTGATTTAACTATTAATGGATTTCCAGCTAAGCAACTAGTATTAAATGGACTTATTAATAAAAGTCTTAATGCTGCATATCTGATTACTTTTGTTGAAACTAATAATAAATTCTATCAAATTATTTTTTGGTCATCAGATAAACAATTGGTTGCTTCCAAAAAAGATTTAACAAAAATTGTTAGTACATTTAAAGAAATAAAACATTAAACGTTAGCATCAAGAGTAAATTCTTGATGCTTTTTATTTTATAGTGCGGAGGTGGGGGATATGTAATGCCAAGAGAGCGCAGCCCTGACAGGGACAAAGCCAAACAAATTTGGTTCGAGAATAACGGGAAGTTAAAGCTCAAAGACCTTGCCGCAGAGCTCGGACTAAGGGAAACTCAGATTCGGAAATGGAAGAGCCAGGATTGTGGTATGATTCATTAAAAAGTAACGTTACTAAACGAATTGGCGCCACTTTAGGAAACAAGAATGCGGTCGGAAAAAAGGGTGGAGCTCCGAAAGGGAGCACAAATGCTCTCGGTAACCGAGGAGGTCATGGTGGCCCAGCAGGTAACAAAAAGGCAGTCACTACCGAGTAGTTCGAAACCATCTGGATGGACACGCTTGAGGAAGATGAGTAAGAACTGGCTCGCCAAGTGGAGACTGTTAGCGGAGTAGAGGATAGGGAATGGATTGCTTACAGAGATGTTCTTAAGGCAGAATTAAGTAATGAATGGACAGAGGATGGAATGATAGATTTGTAAAATAATGAGAGTTTGGGCTAAGAACAGTATCATTATTAATGAAGAAAAAAACAAAGGCCCAAGGGAAAGTTCCCTTGGGCTTATTTTCATATACTTAAGCATGGAAGTAGCTAGGAGGCGAATGTATGGGGACAATTAAAAAGGAAAGCGCAAGGTTCTTAAGAAAAAAAGTTCAAACATTCCGCAGTATGCGATGAGAATTGTGGAGTCGGCAACTTGTGGGAAACATGAAAAAAAGTCCGCTCCCGGTAAAGGAGTATGGACTTTTCTTTCTTCTTAACGGTAACGGAAGTGTTCGTGCGTGATGGAGCATTTATTTTGGATAAAATGGATCTGATTCTCGAGCCGGTTGCGCTGCTCTTCAGGACCCTCGAACTGTTCAAGCTCTTGGATCAGATTATGCAAATCATTGCCCGCATTCGCGCAGTCGTAATTGCTATCCAAATCGTTAAGCATTTGCTTCCCTCCTTAGGTTCCAAATTCCACTTTCGGCGTAGTTATTTGTGTCTTTTTTACTGACCTGATCCGTTGTCCGTGTAGTCGTATCTTGTCCTCGAGATTATTATAAACAAAAAGCATAAATTGATACGACTACTCCTTGGAAGGATAAAAATAAATGCCCGGCGAGCGATTTCATCGTTTGGTTGTATTATGATTAAGGTGATAGCATAGAAATTATTCGAGGATGGGAAGATGAGCCGTTAAATATGCCAAATCAGAGCTTTATCGGCCAAGGTTAAGAAAATTAACTTGTGAATTCTATACTTGGTTTTATCGGATCTTATATGAGGTTATTTATTCTATAAAATTAAATTTCGTCCCCAAACCGTCCCCAACAAGAAAAATATATAACTGTACTACAAGCAATAATAACTCTGTTATATAAATAAAAACCCTTATTTTATAAGGGTTTTAGGAGACTGTTATATAAAATTAATACGACGGCCCTTTTACGGGCCGTCTCATGGGAGAGGAGAAACCGGACGAAGAGCTTATGGGGAAACGTAAGTCTTCTCCGCGGTTGTCTACGACATTCTCTGATGTCGATAGTTCAAGGATGACCGTTTTACAGGAAATTTATACATGGCAGGCACAAAATTTTTGTGTCAGAATAGGGCTTGTGGTACGATAGCAAAAGAATGAACCAGTCAGAAGGGGAAAAGCGCAAGATGAGAGTGATTTCAGGCAGTGCCAAAGGCAGGTCGCTAAAGGCGGTACCCGGTATCAGCACGCGACCAACAACGGATAAAGTGAAAGAAGCGATCTTCAGTATGATCGGGCCTTATTTTGATGGCGGGCAGGTTCTCGATTTGTTCGCAGGCACGGGTGGGTTAGGCATCGAGGCTCTGAGCCGCGGGATGGATAAAGCGGTCTTCATTGATATTGAGAAGAAGAGCATCGATACGATCCAGCATAACCTGCAAGTAGCTGGGCTCAAGGATCAAGCTGAGATTTACCGGACAGATGCCGCTCGGGCACTGAAGGCGTTAGCGAAAAGGGAGCAGCAGTTCCAATTGGTTTTTCTGGACCCGCCATATAAAATGAAAGTGATTGTGGATCTGATCAAAGCAATGGAGACACAGGCTATCGTTGTGACGAGTACCACAATTGTGGTGGAGCATGACGCGAAGGATGTTCTGGACGACATCATAGGCGGATTCAAGCAACAAAGAAGAGCGGACTATGGAGATACCGCTGTTACGATTTACAAGCAATCTATAGGGGATGAATAGGCTTTTGAGAGGAGATGACAGCATGATGAAACAAGAACACGGCATTACTGTAGCTGTATATCCGGGAAGTTTTGATCCGGTGACATACGGCCACCTTGATATTATACATAGAGCAGCGAAGGTGTTTGATAAGCTCATTGTTGCAGTACTGAATAACACGTCCAAAAACCCTCTTTTCACATTGGAAGAAAGAATGGAGCTAATCCGAACAGTGACGAAGGATCTCCCGAATGTAGAGGTGGATGGGTTCAGAGACTTAATGGTGAATTATATGAAGCACCGCAATGTGCGGTTGATTGTGCGCGGTCTTCGAGCTGTTTCTGATTTTGAATATGAGCTTCAAATGGCCTCAACGAATCACAAGCTCAACTCGGATGTGGAGACTTTCTTTATGACCTCGAAGCCCAAGTACTCCTACCTGAGCTCCAGTATTGTCAAAGAAATTGCGCGTTTTCATGGCCCGGTTGTAGATTTGGTACCTCCCGAAGTAGAAATAGCGCTGCAAAATAAATTTCCAAAAGCTTAAAGCAGCAGCGAACTATTGGGCTTTTTTTCGAAAAGTGCTTATAAAAGAAGAAATGATAAGCATAGTGATGATCAAAAGAAGGAACTGAAAGAGGTTAACTCCCCATAAAGCCCATATCGAGCCGCCGTTCAGCTGAGATGCGAATTGTGTGTTCGTGTTTGATGTTTGATCCAACCAGAGAAAACTTGGTTCTGTATCTATGAGAAGGAACTGTACAGGTTTCCAAAGTATGATGGTACCAACAAAGGCAAGCACGGCGTGCAAGATACGTGACTGGAAGAAAAAGCGGTAGCGGGCTTCTGTTTTTTGGTGAAAGCCAGCAACTTGCGCATGTGCGGACAAGCCGCCCCAGCCGAGAAATGCGCTGATGAGCGCCATTTGTGGAAGTAAGGAGACACCTTGGGCTTGGCTCCAAGAATAGGCTCCGAGATGAATCTCCATCAGACCCATAATCCATTGCGCTGATGTATCGGTGTGGACATTCAAAAAGCGCAAGAAGAAGGAAATCAAGGGCTCAAGGACTTCTGTAAGACGGGTAATGGTAATGACATTAATCAATACGGAAAAAATCATCATATATCCGCCGATGAGCATTAACGTTTGAACAGAGGAAATCACTGCATCGCCAAGGAGTTTGCCAAATGCTCGGCCATCGTGCAGATAGGCTTGCCGCATCGTTGACAAAGCCAACTTCCAGATAGAGCCTGCCGATTTAGGCGCGGGAATCATTTGACCATCTGAAGGCTCTTGAGGTACTTTAGGTGCTTTAGGCAGTCGCATCAAGAAGCCGGTGACAATAGCAGTCGTATAATGAACGATGGCAAGGATAAGACCGAGTTTCGGACTGTGCAGAAAGCCGATACCCACAACCATGATTAAGAATAAAGGGCTGCACAGGTGGGATAAAGCGGTTAGACGTTCGGTCTCATCTCGCGAGATGAGTTTTTTTTCGCTGAGGGTGGCAGTAATTTTGGCTCCGCTAGGAAATCCTACAATGAGGCCTGAAGCTAACGCCCAACCGCCCACTCCGGGCAAACGGAATATCACTCTCATGAGTGGGTCTAGCAGAACGCCTGTCCCTTGAATGACGCCAAAACCAATCAACAGCTCGATCATAATGAGAAAAGGCAGCAGGGCAGGAAAGACGAGTTTCCACCAAATCGTAAGCCCCTCGAGCGAAGATTGAAACGCTTTGTCAGGGAAAAGTATGATAGACACAACTACGAGGGCAGTCAAAGAGCCCAGTACGAGCGTCGTCAGCTTGGGAGTGTAGCTTACTTTTGAAGGCTGCATGGTTTCACCTCATCCTTTAACATGCTTCATTTGTACGCAAAAAGACAGAGGTTTAGACCAAGCTTTCATTCTTGTCCATTGGAAGATAGTCATTACATGTAGTAGGCATCAGGAAGGGGAACCTGCATGGAAAACGAAGAAGAGAATCGAATTCAGACGTGGTCTAATGATTCCTATGGATATCCGAGAAGATCGTCGACGAGGCGTTATTTAGTTTCGGCGCTTGTCGGAGTTGTCATTATTTATTTGTTGTTTTTTGTACGGTTACCATTCTTTATTTTCATGCCGGGAACGGCGGAAGAAATTAAACCGATGGTGACAATACCTAGAGGCTCTGATTTGGAAAAGGGAACGTTGATGCTCACGACAGTGCGTGTAGCCGATGCCAATATGATTAATTATCTAATTGGTCTTGTTCACCCTTATGAAGAAATTCAGCCCAAAACGAGTGTTTTGCGCAAAGGGGAGTCCGAGCAAGAGTACACACAGCGCCAAGAATATGTCATGCTGACCTCGCAAGCGAGTGCCATTCAAGCAGCGTACACACATGCGAAGGTTCCTTTTCACATCAATCATGAGGGTGTTATGGTGCTGCAGACGTTGCCAGGCTTGTCGGGAGAGAAGGTGCTCAAACCTGGTGATGTGCTGCTGAAGGCTGGAGAGAAAGATGTGAAAGTGGCTCAAGATTTACTTGATTCATTAAAAGGGAAGAAAGCCGGGGAATCCATCACCGTTACCTACGCTAGGAATAAGGTGGAACAGCAGGCAACATTGGCGCTAGGAGCTCTTCCTCTGCAACAAGGGGAAACGGGTGAACCTCGTGCGGGTATTGGCGTCGTCCCGGCTGATATGCAATCAGTCAAAGCAGATCAAGAAGATCAACAGGTGTCGATTAAGGCTGGAGAGATCGGAGGGCCCTCGGCTGGTTTGATGTTCTCGTTAGAGATTTTTAATCAACTGGTTCCAGAGGATATCACTAAGGGCTATCGCATTGCAGGGACAGGGACCATTGAAACAGATGGCACCGTGGGTCCGATCGGAGGCATTCAACATAAGATTATTGCCGCGGATCGGGAAAAGGCGGATTTCTTCTTTGCTCCCAAAGATGTGACGTACAAAGACGGGACCAAAATTACGAATTACTCCGATGCTGTCCAAAGAGCGAATCAAATTAAGACGAAGATGAAAATTGTCGAGATCGGCACGATGGATGACGCCCTGAAATATCTAGCGGCGCTGCCTCCGAAATAAGCTCTTTGGGATGAAAGTAAATAGATTTATAATTGACAAAAGGCAATCAAACTGGATATAATAATCTTTGTTTGTTTGGGGTGATATAACATGCAGATTCGTTTTAGAGAGCTTTCTCTGAAAGGACACCCGGTCCATATGACGGAAGAGATGAATTTGACGGCTCCTTTTGAAGGACGTCAAGATATCCTTCGCCATGGTCCTGTGCGTGTCGATCTTCTTGCATCGCATGAAGATGGAGTAGCCAAAGTTAACGGAACGTTAACGCTAGACTTGGAGTTAAGCTGTTCACGATGCTTAACGCACACGAATCAAACAATCGAACTTCCTTTTGAGGAAGTCTTCATGCAAAAGCCAGAGGAAGAAGACCCGGAACTTGACGAGGACATTCATTTGGTCGTTGGAGATAAAGTCGATTTAGAGCCGTACGTTGTAGAAAATGTAGTGGTTGGTTTACCGTACATACCACTTTGTGACGAAGCGTGCAAAGGTCTCTGTCCTGTGTGTGGAGAAAATCGCAATCTCAAGGATTGCGGCTGTAAGCAGGAGAAAATCGATCCTAGGCTTGCAGGTCTCGCGGACTTTTTTAACAAAGAATAAGGCAACGCCCGAAATTCGATGAAGGAGGTGTTTTGAATATGGCAGTACCTCAAAGGAGAACGTCCAAAACTCGTCGCGACAAGCGCCGTACTCACTTTAAATTGGAAGTTCCAGGCATGGTGAAATGTGAACAATGTGGAGAACTGAAGCTGGCACACCGCGTGTGCAAGTCTTGCGGAACTTACAAAGGTAGAGAGATCGTAAAAGCATAAGAATAAGCATAGTACTTCATCCTAGTGTGAGGTGCTATTTTTTTTGCTTTCTTTTTGGTTCTAAATTTAATATACTACAGTTTAGTATCTGGTAATAAGATGAGATCTCACGAGATAAGGTGGTGCTAGCCATCGAACGCCTTCCTAAACGACAAAGGCAGCAGCAATTGCTTCAAGCAATTGAAGCGAATCCTTTTATGACTGACGAGGAACTGATGCGAACGTTTCAGGTTAGCATCCAAACCGTCCGGTTAGACCGATTGGAACTAGGTATTCCTGAGCTGCGGGAACGCATGAAACACATGGCTGTCAAAACGTACGATCAAGTGCGTTCACTGTCCATTGATGAAGTCATTGGTGAAGTGATCGATTTACAGCTGGACCAAAGCGGTATTTCGATTTTTGAAATTAAAGAAGATCATGTTTTCTCAAGAACCAAGATTGCAAGAGGACATCATATATTCTCACAAGCAAACTCCCTGGCCGTTGCCGTTATCGACGATCCAATCGCCTTGACAGCCTCAGCAGACATCCGGTTTATACGTTCTGTAAAGCTAGGAGAGAAATGTATCGCCAAAGCCTATGTGCGTTCCGTTTCCAAAGGGAAAGCAAGAGTTGAAGTGTCTTCCTACGTTGGCGATGAGGCTGTGTTCCGAGGTAATTTCGTGATCTTTCATTCGAAGAAAGAGCAACATCTAGAGAGGGAGGACAAGCTGCATGCGGATCGCGATTGATGCCATGGGCGGCGATAATGCCCCGAAAATTGTAGTGGAGGGTGCTTTAGCGGCGGCCAAAGAGTGGAAGGACGTACATATCATTTTGGTCGGCAACAGCGCTGTAATTGAAGCCCATCTCACAGAGAGACCGGCAAATATAAGTATCCGTCACACGGAGGAAGTTATTGAAGCGGAAGATGAGCCTGTGAAAGCAGTGCGACGCAAAAAAGACGCCTCCATGGTTGTAGCGGGTAAACTAGTACGGGAGAAAGAAGCGGAAGCGATGATTTCCGCTGGAAATACAGGCGCATTGATGACGACGGGCTTGCTCGTAGTTGGGAGAATCCCGGGCATTGAGCGTCCGGCTCTGGCGCCGATGATCCCGACAATGGATGGCAATGGTGTGCTAGCCCTCGATTTGGGTGCGAATATGGATGCTACGCCGGAGCAATTGCTCCAGTATGCAATCATGGGCAGCATTTACCGTTCCAAAGTGCATGGCATATCTAAGCCGCGCGTAGGTCTTTTGAACGTAGGAACAGAGGCGGCCAAAGGGAATGAACTAACCAAAACGGCATATCCTTTAATGGAGCAAGGACCTATTCATTTTGTAGGAAATGTCGAATCTTCTCAGGTTCTCCGCGCCAAATGCGATGTTATCGTATGCGACGGGTTTGCCGGGAATATTATGCTGAAATCGCTGGAGGGTGCGGCATCCGCCATTTTTTCGGCATTGAAACAGGAATTTACGAAATCGCTATTTACCAAGCTGGCAGCAGCGGTTTTGAAACCGGGTCTTACCAATTTCCGCAAGAAGTTGGACTATAACGAGCATGGAGCGGCACCTTTCTTGGGGATAGATGGATTGGTCCTGAAGAGCCATGGTTCCTCCGATGCAAATGCCATAAAAAATGCGGTTCGCCAAGCTAGAATAGCTTTGCAAAATGATTTGGTTGGCACGATATCTGCCGAAATAAGCCATGGGAAGAGAGATATTACAACATGAACCTAATACCAGTTGGGGTACTTGGTACAGGGAAATATGTACCTGATCGCATATTAACGAATCAAGAATTGGAAACGATGGTTGAGACGAACGATGAGTGGATCGTCACGAGAACAGGCATCCGTGAAAGAAGGATCGCCGCTGAAGGACAAGCAACGTCCGATCTTTGTTACGAAGCATCATTGATCGCACTGGCCAATGCCGGCATTACGGCAGACCAACTTGATCTGATTGTCGTTTCCACCATAACACCGGATATGGCATTCCCATCAACGGCTTGCATCCTGCAAGAGAAGCTGGGAGCCAAAAAGGCGGCGGCATTTGATTTATCCGCGGCATGCTCAGGTTTCGTATATGGACTGGCTAATGCATCTAACTTTATTGCAACCGGAACTTATAAATATGCCCTTGTTATTGGTGCAGATTGTTTATCCAAGATTACAGATTATACAGACCGGAACACGTGCATTCTGTTCGGTGATGGTGCTGGAGCCGTTGTGATTGGCGAAGTGCCAGAAGAAAGAGGCTTCAAGTCCTTTGAACTTGGTGCTGACGGCACAGGCGGACCGCTGCTCAAAATTGAGGGCGGGGGATCACGCAATCCTGCTTCACAAACATCGATCGATCAACGTATGCATTACATCTACATGGCTGGCGCTGAAGTTTTCAAATTCGCAGTGCGGATTATGGGGAACGCAGCAGATGAAGTTCTCAACAAAGCAGGCTGGGACAAATCAGATATTGATTTGCTAGTTCCGCATCAAGCAAACATGAGGATTATTCAAGCTTCCTTAAACCGACTGGAAATGACCGCAGATAAATGTATGATCAATCTCGATAAATACGGCAATATGTCGGCAGCCTCCATTCCTGTAGCGCTCGCAGAAGCTGCTGAGCAAGGCAGACTAACAGAAGGCGATCGCCTTGTGCTGGTTGGTTTCGGCGGAGGTCTGACTTGGGGCGCAACCGCGTTGGTTTGGTAGTTTAGTTCATTTTATACATGAAATTTATCTATTTTATTTAAAATCTATTGCCAAAGGGGATCCTATTCTCGTATGGGTAAAATTGCGTTTGTTTTTCCTGGCCAAGGCTCGCAGTCAGTAGGAATGGGCCATGATTTATACACGAATCATCCGGCTGCCAAAGCTTATTATGACCGCGCCAATGAAGCGCTGGGCTTTTCCTTGTCTGATCTGATCTTCCAAGGTCCGGATGACCAATTGAAGATCACGTACCACACGCAGCCTGCCTTATTGACAACAAGCATCGCTTGTCTGGAAGCATTCAAGGCTGCGGGCATCACGCCAGACTATGTCGCTGGACATAGTCTAGGTGAATACAGCGCGCTAGTCGCAGCCGGCGTGCTCGCTTTTGAAGACGCGGTTCGCACGGTGCGGGCCCGCGGCGAGTTCATGGAACAGGCCGTCCCTGGCGGCCTGGGCGCAATGGCGGCCGTGCTCGGAGCCGAGCGCGAAGCGCTTGCGGAGCTGTGCAAGGCTATCACAAGCGGCGGCTCCGTCGTGGAGCTCGCCAATGTGAACTGCCCGGGACAGATCGTCGTATCGGGCAGCAAAGAAGGTGTGCAAGCGGTTGTCGAGCGCTGCAAAGAAGCGGGTGCGAAGCGGGCGATCCCGCTTGAAGTGAGCGGACCTTTCCACTCATCGCTGATGAAACCGGCTTCGGAGCGTCTCGCTGACGTGCTCGCATCCATCGAGATGAGCGAGGCCGCCGTTCCCGTTGTGGCGAACGTTACAGCACGCCCTGTTACAGCTCCAGCAGAAATTCGCGGTTTACTTGTCGAACAGGTATATTCCCCTGTATTATGGGAGGACACAATTGCGTACTTGATCAGTGAAGGTGTAGATACGTTTATTGAACTGGGATCAGGAACCGTGCTTGCCGGTCTGATCAAAAAGGTCGATAAAACGGTCAAAACCGTTTCGATTGGCAGCCTCGAAGCTTTGGAGAAGTATTTACAGGAGGTGCAATAACATGCTAACGGGTAAAGTAGCACTGGTAACCGGGGCATCCCGAGGCATTGGCCGAGCGATTGCTTTGCATTTGGCTGAGCATGGCGCAGATGTTGCTGTAAATTATGCAGGAAGTGAAGCCGCTGCTGAAGAAGTAGTAGCAGCAATTGAAGCAATGGGGCGCAAAGCCATCAAACTCCGCGCTGACGTGAGCAGCTATCAGGAGTCCGAGGAATTAGTTAAGCAAACCATTGAAAAATTTGGTAAGATTGATATTCTTGTGAATAATGCAGGTATCACAAGAGACAATCTAATCATGCGAATGAAGGAAGAAGAGTTTGATCAAGTCATTGCTACGAATCTGAAGGGTGTATTTAACTGTGTGAAAGCTGTTACTCGTCCTATGATGAAGCAAAGATTCGGTCGAATAATTAATATATCTTCTGTAGTCGGCGTGCTCGGAAATCCGGGACAGGCTAACTATGTAGCAGCCAAAGCCGGCGTGATTGGTTTAACCAAGGCTACGGCGAGGGAGCTTTCCACTCGGGGTATTACCGTGAATGCGGTGGCGCCTGGTTTCATTGAAACCGATATGACTGACAAGCTGTCAGCCGAGATGCGCGAGCAAATGTTAAAGCAAATTCCGTTGGAACGCCTTGGTCAACCCGAGGAAATTGCGAAGGTTGTTCGCTTCTTGGCATCCGACGATGCGTCCTACATGACAGGCCAAACACTTCATGTGGATGGCGGCATGTACATGTAAGATTCGCCAAAAAGGGAATCTCCAAATTGCCTACTGGCAATCTGTCAAAGATTCTCGTATAATACCAAAGAGGAGGTGAACCGGATGTCCGACGTATTGGATCGTGTTAAACGAATTGTAGTCGATCGTCTAGGGGTTGATGAAGCTGAAGTCACCCTCGAAGCATCTTTCAAAGAAGACCTTGGAGCTGATTCTCTCGATGTAGTTGAATTGGTTATGGAATTAGAAGATGAATTCGATTTAGAAATTTCAGATGAAGATGCTGAGAAGATTACGACAGTAGGAGAAGTTACGAATTACATAAAATCTCATACGTAATAGTCTACAGAGTCCCGTTTCTAATCAAGACGGGACTTCTCTCCATTCTTAGTCAATTAAAAAATCAAGATTCACTACATAGAAGGTGGTACAGATGAAAAGAGTTGTAATTACAGGTATGGGCGTAGTTACTGCCCTTGGTCAAGAGTTGGATACGTTTTGGGGCAATTTGACGGCCGGTAAGTCCGGTGTCAGCTTGATCGAGAATTTTGATGTAAGCGAATACCCGACACGCATTGCAGCAGAAGTGAAAGATTTTAATATTGAGGATTATGTGGATCGCAAAGAATCCCGCCGGATGGACCGTTTCGTACAGTTCGCCGTAGCAGGCGCTCTTAACGCTCTGAAGGACGCAAATTTGAACCTGAAAGAGGATACGGACCCAGAACGCGTCGGGGTATCCGTTGGCTCTGGAATCGGCGGTTTGAATACGTGGGAAGAGCAGCATAGAATCCTTTTGGAAAAAGGTCCTAAACGTGTTTCTCCGTTCTTTATTCCAATGATGATCGCGAATATGGCTTCGGGCCACATTTCGATGGTTACAGGGGCTAAAGGACCGAACTCCACAGCTGTGACAGCTTGTGCGACAGGAACGCATTCCATCGGTGATTCCTTCAAAATGATTCAACGCGGCGACGCGGACGTAATGATCTGCGGCGGAGCAGAGGCAACGATTACGCCGATTGGTGTGGCTGGTTTCTGTGCGCTGCGCGCGATGTCCACTCGCAATGATGAGCCGCATTTGGCAAGCCGTCCATTTGATACGGACCGTGACG
Source organism: Paenibacillus anseongensis (assembly GCF_009757995.1). Lineage (NCBI taxonomy): Bacteria > Bacillati > Bacillota > Bacilli > Caryophanales > Paenibacillaceae > Paenibacillus > Paenibacillus anseongensis. The sequence goes on along the minus strand of NZ_WSEM01000016.1, from coordinate 846,306 downwards.
GTTTCGTTATGGGCGAAGGATCAGGCGTTCTGATCCTGGAGTCACTTGAACATGCGGAACAGCGCGGGGCACGCATCTATGCGGAAGTCATCGGGTATGGGATGAGCGGTGACGCCTATCACATGACAGATCCGGATCCGGACGGAGCAGCACGTTGTATGGTGAAAGCGATCAAGGATGCTGGCATTGCGCCAGATGAGATTTCTTACATTAATGCTCACGGAACATCAACACCAGTTGGTGATAAGTCGGAAACAACAGCGATCAAGAAAGCGCTTGGCGATCATGCGTACAAAGTAGCGGTTAGTTCTACGAAGTCCATGACAGGACACTTGCTTGGAGCTGCCGGAGGCGTTGAAGCCGTAATCTGTGGTCTGACAATTGCTAACAGTTTGATTGCGCCTACGATTAATCTGGTGAACCAAGATCCGGAATGTGATTTGGATTACGTACCGAACCAAGCACGACAAGCAAAAGTTGATATTGCAATGTCCAATTCATTTGGTTTTGGCGGTCACAATGCAACGATTATTATGAAAAGGTTCCAAGCATAATTTGCCTGCCTGCGAAGAAAGATAACGAAATAGCATTCTCTCTGGGTGGTGAATTAAGCAATGAACCGCAATGTTAAGGAATTGCAGCAGCGGATTGGCATCACATTTCGAAAGTCAGAGCTGCTGAAACAGGCTTTTACCCATTCTTCTTATGTGAATGAGCATCGTATTGCCGGACATAAAGATAACGAGCGTCTGGAATTTTTAGGAGATGCCGTATTGGAATTAACCGTTTCGGAATTTTTATATGATTCTTATCCCGGGCGTTCGGAGGGCGAGTTGACGAAGCTGCGCGCATCGATTGTTTGTGAGCCGTCACTCGTTACGTTTGCTGAAGATTTGGATTTTGGCGCATTTGTATTACTTGGTAAAGGCGAAGAGTTGACTGGCGGACGTAACCGCCCGGCTCTTCTTGCCGACGTTTTTGAATCCTTCATTGGTGCTTTATATTTGGATCAAGGCATAGATGTTGTCAAAGGTTTTTTGAAGAAATATGTATTTGCAAATATCTCCAGTGAAGGTAAGTTGCTCGTTATTGATTACAAGACTCAGCTGCAAGAGCATACTCAGCATCATGGAATGGGTTCTCTGGAATACCGGATCGTGAATGAGCGGGGACCTGCGCATGAGCGTGAGTTTGTAGCTGAAGTACACATGGATGCCGACCTTCTAGGAACCGGAGCGGGACGTTCCAAGAAAGAAGCTGAGCAGCAGGCTGCTGCGCAAGCTTTGTTGAAATTGAATGTGACCGTTCAGCGGTAAGTCATATAGCATAAAGAGGCAGCTGCGGCTGCCTTTTTTGTTTTTTTCTCTTATTTTTAGAAGGGATATGTTACAATAATTTCTGAGGTGAGACCATGTTTTTAAAACGGATTGAATTATCCGGGTTTAAGTCTTTCGCAGACCGGACGGAGCTGGAATTTGTGCGCGGTATCACCGCGGTTGTAGGTCCGAATGGGAGCGGAAAAAGTAATATTTCCGACGGCATCCGATGGGTGCTGGGGGAACAAAGCGCGAAGTCTTTGCGTGGCGGTAAAATGGAGGATGTTATTTTTGCGGGTAGTGATGCGCGCCGGGCGGTCAATTATGGCGAAGTCTCGCTGACACTGGATAACACTTCACAATCGCTTCCGCTGGATTTTAATGAAGTAACGGTTACTCGCCGAGTACATAGGAGTGGGGAAAGCGAATATTTAATCAATAAGCAGCCCTGCCGCCTGAAAGATATAACGGAATTGTTCATGGATACGGGAATCGGGAAAGAAGCGTATTCCATTATTGGACAAGGACGTATTGAAGAAATTCTTAGTACGAAATCAGAGGATCGCCGAGGTATTTTTGAAGAGGCTTCGGGGATTGTTAAATATAAATCGCGTAAAAAGGAAGCGGAAAAGAAGTTAAGTGACACCGAGCAAAATCTGCTCAGGATTCATGATTTGGTTTCAGAATTAGAGGATCAAATTGAACCGCTGCGTGAGCAATCGGAGAAAGCGATTCGTTACAAAGAGCTGCGCGAAACGCTCAAAAGCAGTGAGATTGCCATGTATGTTCATCAGATTGATCAGATCTATATCTCATGGAATGAAGCTTCGCAGAAGCTCGAGAAGCTCGTGAAGGAGCAGACAGAGCTTTCAACCATTGTGAATCAGCATGATGCGCATTTGGAGAAGCATCGGTGGGAGACGCGCAGGCTGGAAGAGGAGCTGGAGAAGCTTCAAGAAAGTTTGCTTGTTCTGAGCGAGGAATTCGAGAAATGCGAAGGGCACGGCGAGGTACTCAAAGAGCGTAAAAAAAATTACGTTGCCAATTTCCAGCAGCTTAGCAGCACAATTGCCTTGCAGGAACAGCGCAAAATAGACAAGGAAGCTGAGATTAGCGAGCAACGTGAGAAAATCATTCAAATCGGCGCGCAGCTTTTTGAATTTCAAGCGAAGCTGACGGCCGAAGAACAACGGTTGCTAGGGGTTAACGGTGGAATTAGTTCTTCGCCGGAAGATCAACTAAAGGGTGAGCTCTTAGAGACTTTGAACCGGATGGCACAAGCCCGGAACGAAATTCGTTATGCGGAGCAGCAAACGGAAAGTATCGGTCGCAGGCTGGAAAGGCTTGATGATGAGCGGCAAAAATGGGCGGAGCAGCGCGAGAAAATCACCGTCCGCAAACAAGAGTTAACGTTAAAACTAGAAGTAACGGTTAAAGAAATCGAAGACGCCAGACAGCAGTATGTCCAACTGACGCAAAGCATGAAAAATAAGCAGGGCTTGCTCGATGATGCCTTGGGCATGGTACGCAAATGGGAACAGAAGTTGGATGCTCTGACATCACGCCGCGACACCATGAAAGAAATGGCCAACGATTATGACGGCTTTATGCAAGGTGTTAAAGAGGTGCTTAAAGCGAAAAGCCGCAAGGATTTGCGGGGGATTCGCGGTGCCGTTGCCGAACTCGTGAAAGTGCCGGCTGATGTGGAGATTGCGATTGAAACCGCTTTAGGCGGGGCTTTACAAAATATCGTCGTCGAAACCGAAGCCGATGGGCGTGAAGCGATTGCATTCTTGAAACGCCGTCAAATGGGACGGGCTACGTTCTTGCCGATGAATGTTATTCGCGGTCGGTCGATTTCAGACAACGAGATCAGCTCTCTCAGATCGGCAAAAGGTTTTGTAGGTATCGCAGTAGATCTAGTATCGTTTGATTCTACTTATCAAAACATTTTCTCTAGTCTTCTAGGCAATGTGGTTGTTGCACAAACATTAGAAGATGCGAATCATATTGCTGCTAAAGCACAATATCGTTATCGGGTTGTAACGTTAGAAGGCGATGTGGTCAATCCCGGAGGATCAATGACGGGGGGGAGTTTGCAGAAAAAGTCAACAAATCTGCTAGGCCGTCAGCGCCAAATCGAAGAGCTGGATAATGAAATCAAGCATTCGGAGCAGCAGCTCAGTGGTTTGCGTGGTCAGACCAGCGTCATGAAGCGTGAAATTACGGATGAGATGATGGCTGTGGAGCAGCTTCGCCAACTAGGAGAGCAAAAGCGTATTGAAGAGCAGCAAATCCGCGCGGAATTAAATCCGCTGGAAGCGGAGAACCGCACGGTGGAGGAGCAGCTTTCCCTGGATAGCCAAGACAGGGGGGCGTTGCTTGAAGAGCAAGCTGATCTTGGACGCAGGAAAACAGAGTCCGAGGCGGCGCTTGCCGAGCTGCAGGAAGAAGAAGCTTCCTTGCAGCAAGCTATTCGTGATGCCGAAAGTTCGCGAAAAGCCAGTGAATCCGAGAAAGAAGAGCTGCAAGGTCAGCTAACGGATCTCAAGGTGAAGGTGGCTTCCATTTCCCAAGAGAAGCAGTCTCTTCAGGATCAGCAGCGGCGGTTGCAGCAGGATCTTAGCGAGTCCGATCGAGAGATGGAAATGAATCGCGGGCTTCTGCAGCAGTTGGAGCAGGATATGAGCGCTCTTGAACAGGAAACGGTCCTTCAAGTAGAATTGCTTAACGATCTCAAACTGAAGAAGCAGCAGTGCACAGAGAGCATTGATTTCAAACGAGCGGAGCGAACCGAATGGTTGCAAAAGCTTGAGCAGGAAGAGAATGAAACGCGTGCACAGCGCGTACAGTTAAAGCAGGTTGAAGAAAGCTTGCATCAAACCGAAGTGCGTGTAACTCGTCTGGATGTTGAGCTTGAAAATTTGTTGAAAAAGCTGGGCGAAGAATATGAGCTTAGCTATGAGCTAGCCAAAGAACGTTATCCGGTTCCGGAAGATATCCAGGGTACACAGAGCAAAGTGCGTGAGATCAAACGCGAAATTGCTTCGCTTGGCGATGTCAATCTCGGTGCGATCGAGGAATATGCGAGGATCTCTGAGCGTTACGAGTTTTTGAGCGCGCAGAAAAATGATTTGATCGAAGCCAAAACTACGCTTTATCAGGTCATTCACGAGATGGATCTGGAGATGTCCAAGCGCTTCAAGACAACTTTTGATGCCATTCGTTCGCATTTTGGCGTTGTTTTCTCCAAATTGTTCGGTGGAGGACGCGCAGATTTGATCTTGTCAGAGCCAGAAAATATGCTGGATACGGGGATTGAGATCGTGGCCCAACCGCCAGGAAAAAAACTGCAAAATCTTCAGCTCTTATCAGGGGGCGAACGTGCGCTTACGGCAATTGCGCTGTTGTTCTCCATCATTCGGGTCAAGCCGGTTCCTTTCTGCGTATTGGATGAAGTAGAAGCTGCCTTGGATGAAGCGAACGTATCCCGTTTTGCGGAATATTTGCGCGAGTTCTCGGAAATGACGCAATTTATCGTCGTCACCCACCGCAAAGGAACGATGGAAGAGGCTGACGTGCTATACGGTGTAACCATGCAAGAGGGCGGCGTTTCCAAGCTCGTTTCTGTTCGATTGGAAGATGAGGAAGCGGAGATGTCAGCGTCTTAATGAGTTTTTTATTTTGACAAACGCGCTCGTCCCATGGGACGGCGAAGTTGTTTATTCTTGGGAGGAACTATGAGTTTTTTTAAACGGTTAAAAGAGAGTATTTCGAGCAAGGCCGAAGCGGTAACGAATAAGTTCAAAGAGGGACTAAGCAAAACGAGAGATGTATTCGTTGAGCGTGTCGATGACTTATTCAGCCGCCGCAAAAAGATTGATGAAGATTTCTATGAAGAGCTGGAAGAAATTCTGATTGGCGCGGACGTAGGCGTGAATACGGTTCTTAAGCTCATTGATCAGCTTCGTGCAGAAGTGAAAAAGCGCAAAATTGAAGATCCCGCAGAATTGCAGCCTATTCTTTCGGAAAAACTGATCGAGCTGCTGAAAGGTGACGCGGATGCAGGCCTGAATTTAAACCCTAACGGTTTGTCGGTTATTTTGTTCGTAGGTGTCAATGGCGTTGGGAAGACGACAACGATTGGTAAAATGGCGCACATGTTCAAATCCCAAGGGAAAAAAGTGCTCATGGCTGCCGGTGATACATTCCGTGCCGGAGCGATTGAGCAGCTGGAGACTTGGGGGCAGCGTGTCGGCGTTGACGTCATTAAGCAGCAATCCGGGGCTGATCCTGCTGCGGTTATGTATGATGCTGTGCAAGCAGCCAAAACCCGCGGCGTGGATATTTTGCTCTGTGACACGGCAGGACGCCTGCAAAATAAAGTGAACCTGATGGAAGAGCTGAACAAAATTTACCGCGTTATCCAGCGTGAAGTACCGGATGCTCCTCATGAGGTCATTCTTGTGCTTGATGCGACAACAGGTCAAAATGCGCTTAGCCAGGCTAAGCTGTTCGGGGACAAAACCGGTCTGACCGGACTAGTACTCTCCAAGCTTGACGGAACAGCCAAGGGTGGTATCGTGGTGGCGATCCGTCAGGAACTATCCCTGCCTGTGAAGTTTGTCGGTCTCGGTGAAAAAATGGATGATCTTCAGCCTTTCGATTCCGAGCAGTTTGTGCATGCCTTATTTGGCAAATGGATCGGCGAGCAAAAAGAAGAATAGTCGCGATAAATTCTCCTCTGCCGATAGTCGGTTAGAGGGGGATTTTTTTGTTTGCGAACTGACAAGGTAAAACGCTTGACATTCATCTCGGAATTCAGTATGATAGGTTCTGTTGTGCTGGTGTCAAGGGTGCAACCTTTACGGAGGTGGGTTCATGACTGTCGATCAAATGCTTGCGAAAACCAATCGCATTAATCTGTTATTTGATTTCTATGAACCACTTTTAACCGAGAAGCAGAGAACTTTCCTTCAGTTGTATTTTCATGATGATTATTCGCTCGGAGAGATTGCCGAGAATTTCGAAATAAGCCGCCAAGCGGTGTATGAACATATAAAACGAGCAGAGTTAACTTTACAGGAATATGAAGCTAAACTGCATCTGTTACATAAGCACGAACAACGCATGAAGCTGCGCACAGAGCTGGATCACATGCTGGATGGCTGTGAACCTGAGCTAAAGAGGAAAACAGCGGAGCTTTTTGATACAATAATAGGGATCGATTAAAAAGTGTAAGCAGGAGGTGAAGCGCATGGCATTTGAAGGATTAGCCAACCGATTACAGAACGTATTCGGCAAGCTGAGAAGCAAAGGTAAGCTGACGGAAGAAGATGTAGGCGAAGCGCTTCGCGAGGTCAGACTCGCTCTGCTTGAAGCGGACGTTAACTTTAAAGTGGTGAAAGACTTTATTGCTAAGGTGAAGGAACAAGCTATCGGACAAGAAGTGCTGAAGTCCTTTACACCGGGCATGGTCGTTATCGATATTGTTAACAAAGAGCTTACGGCATTGATGGGTGGCACACAAAGCAAGCTGGCGCGCTCCAATCGACCGCCGACTGTTATTATGATGGCAGGTTTACAAGGGGCAGGTAAAACAACAACGTCCGGTAAACTGGCCAAGATGATCCTTAAGCAAAATCATAGACCGCTGTTGGTTGCGTGTGACATTTATCGTCCTGCGGCAATCAAGCAGTTGGAAGTACTCGGCGATCAGTTAAAAGTGCCTGTATTTTCACTGGGAGATCAAGTAAATCCTGTTGAAATTGCAAAAGCAGGCCTGCAACACGCCAAAGATAATGGCAATGATTATGTGATCATTGATACTGCAGGTCGTCTGCATATTGATGAGAACTTGATGGATGAGCTGAAAAATGTTCGTTCCGTCGTTGATCCTGATGAAATCTTGCTAGTTGTAGATGCGATGACGGGGCAGGATGCTGTCAATGTTGCGGAGAGTTTCCATCAGCAGTTGGAGCTTACAGGTGTCGTACTTACCAAGTTGGATGGCGATACCCGCGGTGGTGCCGCGTTATCTGTCAAGGCAGTAACAGGTTGCCCGATTAAATTCGTAGCAAGCGGCGAAAAGATGGATGCATTAGAACCATTTTTCCCGGATCGTATGGCGTCAAGAATTCTTGGCATGGGCGATATGCTTACTTTGATTGAGAAAGCGCAAGCTGGCATCGATATGGACAAGGCGAAAGAAATGGAGCGCAAAATGCGCAACGCCGAATTCACCTTCGAGGATTTCCTTGATCAAATGGAGCAAGTGAAGAAGATGGGGCCGCTTGATCAGATTCTGGAGATGCTGCCAGGCGCGAACAAGATCAAAGGCATGAAAGATATGAAAGTCGACGACAAACAGATGGCGCGTGTTGAAGCGATTGTGAAGTCGATGACCAAGGAAGAGAAGCGCAAACCTGAATTGCTAAATGCAAACCGCCGTAAGCGGATTGCACTAGGAAGCGGGAACTCGGTACAAGAGGTCAACCGTTTCATTAAGCAGTTCGATGATATGCGCAAAATGATGAAGCAATTTTCAGGCATGATGGGGCCGAAGGGCGCCAAGGGCATGAAGAAGTTAGGCAAAGGGTTTAAATTCCCCTTTTAAATAATGCTTTTTATTCTAAGTAGGAGGTGATTTTTCATGGCAGTACGTATTCGTCTTAAACGTGTAGGCGCTCATAAAGCTCCTTTCTACCGTGTGGTGGTTTCGGATTCCCGTTCCCCGCGTGATGGTCGTTTTATCGAAGAAATCGGAACTTATAACCCGATTGCAGAACCAGCAGCTGTAAACCTTGATGAGGAGAAAGCGCTGAAATGGCTTCAAACTGGCGCTCAACCGTCCGATACAGTTCGCAGCCTGTTCTCCAAAGCAGGTTTGATGACTAAGTTTCACGAGCTGAAATTACAGAAGTAATCTGTTAACTTTCGGAGGGTGGGTTCATGAAGGATCTTATCACCGTTATTGCTAAGGCTCTTGTAGATCATCCGGAAGAAGTACGTGTCGCTGTCGTGGAGAAGGATGACAAAATTGAGTACAGGCTGTCTGTTCACCCCGACGATGTCGGTAAAGTGATCGGGAAGCAGGGCAAGATTGCGAAATCGCTCCGCACAGTCGTCACGTCAGCAGCAGTGAAAGAAACGAAGCGGGTAGCCGTTGAAATCGTTTCATAAGAAATCAGGTTAGGATTCAATTCCTAACCTTTTTCTTATATGGTCTTGAAAGGTAAATTATAGTGGAGGTTGGGCAAGCGCAAATGACCGAGAAACTCATAACTGTTGGTAAAATCGCAAATACCCACGGGATTCGTGGGGAATTGAAAATAGTGCCGGAAACGGATTTTCCAGAACGCTTTGACAAAGGAAATGCCTTAATTATTGTTGACCCTCAAAATAAGCAAACGCCGGTGACGGTTCAAACCTCCCGCTTACATAAAAATGTGTTTATCGTCCAATTTACGCAGTTCAGCAATATTAATGAGGTTGAGAAATTCAAAGGTTCTTTGCTAAAAATCGAAGCTAAGAATCAACAGCCCTTGGAAGAGGGAGAATACTATTACCACGAAATTATTGGCTGTAAGGTCATAACGGAAGAAGGCCAAGAACTAGGGTTAATTTCCGAGGTATTGACGCCTGGTGCAAATGACGTTTGGGTTGTGGACTTGCCAAAAGGCAAACAGCTGCTGCTTCCTGTGATCGATGATGTGATCCTGGATGTGGATGTTGCTGCCAAAACAATCCGGATTCATTTGATGGAAGGACTAATGGAATGAGAATCGATGTATTGACCTTGTTTCCGGAAATGTTTGACGGGGTATTTTCGTCGAGCATTTTGGGGAAAGCTCGTGACAAGGGAATTGTTAGTCTAAATACCGTGAATTTTCGTGAGTATTCCAATAACAAACACAATACGGTAGATGATTATCCCTACGGTGGCGGCGGTGGAATGGTCCTAAAGCCAGAACCGATCTTTGCCGCAGTTGAAGCTTTGCCTAAACATCAAGAGGCAGGAGAAGTACCTGCTAAACCGCGCGTCATTCTCATGTGTCCGCAGGGTAAGCCATTTTCTCAGAAAATTGCCGAAGAACTCTCAAGCGAAGAGCATCTTGTGTTTATTTGCGGTCACTATGAGGGCTACGATGAACGCATTAGGCAGTATCTGGTGACCGATGAGTTGTCCATAGGTGATTATGTATTAACTGGCGGAGAATTGCCTGCTATGGTCGTTATAGACAGCGTAGTGAGGCTTTTGCCTGGTGTGCTTGGCAATGAGATGTCAGCGGTGACCGATTCGTTCTCGACAGGCCTGCTGGAATACCCGCACTATACAAGGCCGGCGAAGTTTAGAGAGTGGGAAGTGCCTGAAATGCTTTTATCAGGACATCATGAGAACGTGAAGCGTTGGCGCCGTAAGGAATCCATCCATCGTACGCTTGAGCGCCGTCCTGATTTGCTGGAAGGTAGAGAGCTGACCAAAGAAGAAAAGGTTTGGATCATGGAATGGCAAGAGAAAAACAAGTGAAGTAGCCCCCAAAAACTTCTCTATTGAATTTCTTTTCTATCTATGATAATATATATTCTGTTGTGAATTTTTCAACAGTTCGAGTCTGGTGGTCCTCTACGCATAACAGCTAAGACATACTATGTAGATAAGCGGAATGAACACCTGTGTGGAAGGAGGGAGTCAACTATGAATCTTATTCAAGAGATTACGAAAGAGCAACTCCGTACGGATATTCCTAATTTCCGTCCAGGAGACACACTTAAAGTACACGTAAAAGTTATCGAGGGTACACGTGAGCGTATTCAGCTGTTCGAAGGTGTTGTTATCAAACGCCACGGCGGTGGAATCAGCGAAACGTTTACAGTTCGTAAAATTTCTTACGGTGTGGGTGTGGAAAGAACTTTCCCATTCCATTCTCCGAAGATTGAGAAGATTGAAGTGGCTCGCCGTGGTAAAGTTCGTCGTGCGAAACTTTATTATCTGCGTGGTCTTCGTGGTAAAGCAGCAAGAATCAAAGAAATTCGATAAGAAAACGGGGGGCTTGTTTAGGCAAGTCTCCTTTTCATTTTTACAGGGCAAACTATATACATAAAACCAAAACTGGAAAAGAGGCAATCAGTGATGGAACAGAATGAGCAAGATCAGCCTAGAGTAAGCTCAGTTGCGACCGCGGAAGCTGTATCAGCAAAACCTGTAAAAACAGCAAAAAGCGAAACTTGGGAATGGATTAAAGCATTAGTAATCGCGGGCGTGCTCGTTATTATTATTCGCTGGTTCCTGTTCTCACCTTTCATCGTCGATGGTGATTCCATGCGTCCGAATTTTTCTACTGGCGAGCGACTCATTGTCAATAAAATTGTCTATGATATTCGCGCACCGAAACGGGGAGAAGTGATCGTTTTCCACGCGCCGGAGGGGAAAGATTACATTAAGCGTGTCATTGCGCTCCCAGGCGAAACCGTTAAAGTAACAGGCGATAAAGTGTTTATTAACGGCCAAGAGATTGATCAGCCATTTATCAAGGAAGCCATCGAACAAGCGAATAAAGAAGGACATGCTTATAACACATTGTCAGATTTCCCGGAAACGAAAGTGCCGGATGGAGAGCTGTTTGCAATGGGGGATAATCGTCCAAACTCGAAAGATAGCCGGGCTAAAAGTGTAGGCTTCGTTCCATTCGAAAAGATCGTTGGCCGTGCGGAAGTTATTTTCTGGCCGCTGAACAAAATTAGTTTTATACATTTTTGAGGTGAAATAGAATGACCATTCAATGGTTTCCCGGTCACATGACCAAAGCTCGAAGGCAGATTGAAGATAAGCTAAAGCTGATTGATGTCGTCATTGAGCTCTTGGATGCCCGCGTACCGCTCTCCAGCCGGAACCCGATGGTAGATGAAATTTTGAAGGGCAAACCCCGTTTGGTCCTTTTGAATAAAACCGATTTGGCGGATCCCCAAGTGACAGCACAATGGGTGAAATATTTTGCTGAACAAGGACTGCCTGCTTTGCCAATTGATGCAGCTACTGGAACAGCGACCAAAGAAATTTTACCCCGCGTGAAACAGCTGTGGGCAGATAAGATTGAACGTCAACTTAGCAAAGGGATTAATCCTCGTGCTGTAAGGGCGCTCATCGTCGGCATTCCGAACGTTGGGAAGTCAACGCTAATCAATCAGTTGGCTGGTAAAAAAATCGCAGCAACCGGTGATAAACCGGGTGTTACCAAAGGTCAACAGTGGATCAAAGTCGGAACGGAAATGGACTTGCTGGATACGCCAGGTATTTTGTGGCCGAAATTCGAGGATCAATTGGTTGGTCAGCGTCTTGCAGCGACCGGTGCGATTAAAGAAGAATTGCTGCATTTGGATGAAATTGCCCTTTTTGTTGTTCGCTATATGGTTGAACATTATGGTGCAGCTCTTCAAGAGCGATTCGGAGTAACCGACCTTCCGGAGGATATGGAGAATGTGCACGAAGTGGTTAAGGTGATGGAGGCAATCGGTCGGAAGCGCGGAGCCATTGTGAGCGGTGGTAAAGTGGATCTGGATAAAGCTTCCTTAATTATCATCCGTGACCTTCGAGCAGGTAAAATGGGGCGTATTTCCTTGGAAAAGCCTCAGTAATACGAGAAACATAAAAAGCCACTTTCGGACCGAGCAGTTAAGGCGGGGCGGAGGTGGTTTTTTGCTGAAAAAAATGGGTGTAGCTTGGCGAAGCGGCAATCCCTTATAATGATGAGATGGAAAGGGGCGAAAGCCATTGCTGGAGCACGAAAAAGAAGTATGGGAGCAAGGATTCAGCCTTGTTGCCGGGATTGATGAGGTAGGAAGAGGATGTTTATTCGGAGATGTCGTTGCGGCAGCTGTTATTCTTCCACAAGGGTATGTATTGGATGGGGTCAATGATTCCAAGAAACTCTCTGAGAAAAAACGGGATGCCCTCTACGAACAAATTATGAGCGAAGCTCTAGCTGTAGGGGTTGGCATTGTTGATGTTGATCAAATAGAAGCGATAAATATTAAACAAGCAGCGAGATTAGCCATGAAGCAGGCTGTCGAGCAGTTAAGCCAAGTACCGGATTACTTACTTGTGGACGCAGAGAAAGTAGATTTGGAAATTCCACAAACGGCTATTATACATGGAGATGCATTAAGTCAATCTATTGCAGCAGCATCGATTATCGCCAAGGTGACGAGGGATCGGATGTGCGCTGATTGGGATGAGCAATATCCCGAGTACGGACTCGCGGTACATAAAGGTTATGCCACAAAGCACCATAGAGAGATGCTATTGCGCTATGGTCCGACGGCGCTCCACCGTAAATTATTTATACGCAAAGTGATGGCGCAGCTGGAGGAGAAAAAAGCGCAGCCGCAGTCTGAACAATTGGAACTGGACTTCATATGACTTCATCTTATTCAGAAATGCTGAGAAGCAGCCGATAATATACATAAGGGATAGAAAGATTTGAGGTGAACGGGATGAACATAAGTGGATTGATTCGCAGCTTGGTGGGTGATTTAACGGCTTCGGATAGCAAGGTGCTTGAACTAAAAGTAGGACAAGTTGTCAAAGGTGTCGTTCTTCAACTGCTTAGCGATCAAGAAGCATTACTTAATATAAGCGGCGTACAAGTCAGAGCCAAACTGGAAACTCCTCTTAAGCAAGGAGATGTGACTTACCTGCAGGTTCAACCGGAATCAAGCGGCGGACAAATTATGATGAAGCCGTTGACGGCGTCGGATGTACAGATTACAGAAGATTCCCTCGCTGATCTCCTTAAAGCTTTTTCGGTTAAGGATACGGCCGGCAATCGGCAAATGGTTCAGCTCATGCAGCAGGAAGGCGTTCCTGTATCCAAGGAAACGGTAAAAGCTTTTGAAACTTTAATGAGTAACATACCTGAGGGTGTGAATAAGGAAGAATGGGCACAAGCTGCTGTGCTGGCACACAAAAAGGGTTTGCCCCTTACACAAGAAACAGTAGGGGCCTTAAGACAGGTTACTTCCGGCCCTCCAGTTGGGAAGGTGCTGGAGCAGTTGGAGCAGCAGGCTGCGAAATTGCTTGAGCAGCAGCCGGAGCATCCCGCAGCCGACACTGCGAAGCAGGTCGTCGCGGTGCTTAGAGAGCTGCGGGCCTCCGCCGCAGCTGTGTGGCCCGCGCGGCCGCCGGAGGCGCCGGCGGCCGCGGCTCCGCCAGCTGCTGCGCAGGCTGGCGCCAGCGGCACGGCGGCGCCCGCAGAGCCGCCGCCGCGTGTCGGCAGCGCGCCCGGGGCCGCTGCCGTAACCGCCCCGCCCGATGCAGCGGGCGGGGAGCTTGCCGCCGCCCCGGCGCAGCCGGCGGCGGAACCGCAGGCCGCCCGCACCGCGAGGGCGGCCATGCCGGAGGCACAGGCGCGAAGCGCTGTGCCTGCGCCTGAAGGCGAACCGCCGGTGGCGGGTTCGCCTGTGCAGGAGCCGCCTGCGAAGCAGAAGGCGGCGGAGCCGTTAGAGGCGCGCAGAAGTGCGCCTCAGGAGCCCGAGGCTGATCCAGAGCCTAACTGGATCAGCAGGATGCTCAAAGCCGTCGGCGTGGAGCATGAGGCTCATCTGGCAGCGAAGCTGGATGAGCGCGGAGAGGTCATGCAGCGCGGCCGGCTCCCTAAGGACGATCAGCTGCCGAACCTGATCGCCATGGCTTCTCAGCAGGACGATACGGCCAAGCCTGCAGCTGCTGAGACACTGAAGAGCTTGCTCTTGCAGCTCACGGCTTCCAGCGATACGCCGGCTCCACTGAGAGAGGCGGCGCAGCAAGCGGTCGGGCAAATCACGGGTCAACAGCTGATGTTGACTGGTGACAAAACCGCCATGTTTGCCCATATGACCTTGTTTATTCCTTTTATGGATGGGACAGGTCAGCAGTCCGCAGCCGTTCATATTCAATCCCACAAAGGGAAACGCGGTGAAGTAGACGCAAGCAATTGTCGCTTGTTGTTCGATCTACAAATGAAAGTCATGGGGAATACGTTAGTAGACGTACATGTTGTTAATAAGATCGTCTCATTGACGATTCATAATGATCATCCGGCCTTAGCTCCTATGATGGAGGAGTCCAAGGAAGAAATAACATCGGCGATGAACAAAGCGGGTTACCAGTTTATTTCGTTGAAATGTTCACCCTATCCACAGCCTGTAAGCAACGAGGATGAGGGGAAAGTGAAGGGTGTTACAGATGGTCGGGCAGATCTTCGCTCGCTCTACCTCCCCAAAACGTATAAGGGGGTAGATTTTCGGGCATGACCAAGCAAAAGAATCCAGCGGGAACACCTGAACCAACGCCGATCAAGAAGGCTGTAGCGCTTCGCTACTCCCCTGAAGCGCAGAAGGCTCCAACCCTGATTGCCAAAGGTAAAGGCCATGTGGCTGAAGCGATTTTACAAAAAGCCAAGGATAACGGGATTCCTGTTCAAGAAGATTCTTCCTTAGTCGAAGTATTATCCAAGCTGGACCTGGATCAGGAAATTCCTCCTGAGCTCTATCAGTTGGTGGCGGAAGTGTTAAGCTTTATCTATCGATCGGATAACCGGATGAGAACCCAGAGGGACAGATAATGAAAGAACCAGGGAAAGATAACAGGAAGCAGCTTGGCAAGCTTGGCGAAGATGCGGCGGAGGCATTTTTGATCAGCAAGGATTATCGGATCTTGGAGCGGAACTGGCGCTGTCGAACGGGAGAACTGGATATCGTTGCTGAGCAAGCAGGTACGCTCGTATTTATTGAGGTCAGAACAAGACGTTCTACCGGCCGCTTTGGAATCGCCAAAGAGTCCGTTGATGTCCGTAAGCAAATGAAAGTGAAAGAAACGGCGCAATTTTACTTGCATCGTTTTCAAAAATATAACAACTCCGTTCGCTTTGATGTCATTGCCGTCGAAATATCCTTGGATGGGGCAACGACTCAAATTGAACATATTCAAGGAGCATTTTGAGCCTGATTCGTAGAGAAAACGAACGGGCTCAAAAGGCTCTTATTTGTGTCATCCTTCTTGCTCTTTTTGCTGCTTATCGAGATTTCGGTATTGAATGGCTTCAGCCAGGTGATGAGACAGAATACGATCACTTTCCTCTAAGTCTGCAATCGTTAAAGCTAACCGCAGAATGCGGTCATGGGCTCTAGCGCTTAGTCCAAGAGCCTCAAAAGATGCGCTCAGCAGCTGCTCTCCCTCAGCCGTCAGCTGGCAAATTTGTCTCATTCGAGTACCACTTAATTCATTATTATGCTGAATGCCGGTGCCTGCATAGCGCTTTTGCTGTCGCTGATGGGCAATTAAAACTTTCTCCAACATTTCCGTGGATGATAAAGGATTATTGATTGTGTGCTCCTTTAACTGAGCATAACTCAGTTTAGGCACCTCCACATGGAGATCGATGCGATCAAGGAGAGGACCGGATATTTTGGAACGATACTGAACGATTTTTGCGTGCGAGCAAATACAGGCATTTGCTTCATTTTCTGCTCCGTAATAGCCGCAGGGGCAAGGATTCATGGCGGCAGCTAAAATAAACTGCGAAGGAAATGTATAAACGGCTCGTGCTCTAGCGATTGTAACAGAGCGCTCCTCCAGTGGCTGTCTAAGAACTTCGAGTGCATTTCGTGTAAACTCCGGCAGTTCGTCCAGAAACAGGATTCCACGGTGAGCTAAACTGACTTCGCCTGGTTTCGGTATCGTTCCACCTCCAACTAGACCTGCAGACGATATGGTGTGGTGCGGAGCTCGAAATGATCGAGTGCGCATTAGCGAGGAGCGATCTATGAGCTTGCCAGAGGCGCTGTAGATTTTGGTGACTTCCAGTGCTTCGTGATCCGACATGGGGGGTAAAATGGAAGGCATGCGCTTTACCAACATGGTTTTTCCAGTCCCGGGAGGGCCGATTAATAGGATATTATGCATGCCTGCAGCAGCTATCATCATCGCTCGTTTGACTTGGTGCTGCCCGTTGACATCGGCATAATCTTCGATATCCTGTTGAGTTATTGAGGAAATTGTCGAAAATCTATTCTGACTGCTCGTATTACTATTTAATAGATACTCGTGGTGAGATTGCCGATTCCAATTTCTAAAATCGGAGAGAGTGGTTATCCCGCAAACTTCCATGCCGTCGATTAGTGCAGCTTCAGAGGCATTGGAGAGGGGGACACAGACTCGGTTAATGCCTAACTTTTTTGCTGCATGAGTCATGGATAACACCCCTGGAACAGGCCGGAGGGATCCGTCCAATGCTAATTCGCCTAAAAATAAGGTCTTGTGTAAAAATTCACTGCTAACCTGACTTGTCGTTAGTAAAATAGCAACCGCAATCGCTAAATCGAAAGAGGAGCCCTCTTTGCGCAAGTCTGCAGGTGCTAGATTCACCGTGATTCGATCCATCGGAAACTTGTATCCGCAATTTTTGATAGACGTACGAACTCTCTCCACAGATTCACGGATGGCGGAATCCGGAAGTCCCACCAAGTTCATTTGAGGTAAACCACTGGAGATATCAACCTCTACTTCGATTGTTTTTCCTTCAATTCCTTGTAAACAAGCGCTCCAGACTTTGCCGTACATACAATAAACACCTTCCTCTCCTTAGTAGAGCAGCAGTTTGAGCTACTGTTCGTGAGGATAAAAGGTGCTTCCTTATTGATCCGTTTTATTTCCTCTATTGTATAGAAAATGGAAAATTTACGCAATCTGCAAATAGCTTTTTTACGTTTTAAATAAAGGCTATATGCACATACTGGAAGATGAGGTGATGATATGCAGGAGAAGCCGTATTTTTGTCCAAACTGCCGTTCTAATCGTATTAAATTCAGTGTAATTACCAGCTATGCGCAGCCGTTTCTGAAAGATGCACTATCCGGCAATATAACGGAATTCAATGACCCTGATGCGATTCCTGAGGAAGAACCGATGATTCAATGTCTAGTTTGCAGTTTTACTGGAAATGAGATGAGATTTATCAAACAAGCGGAGCGCGAACCACGAATGAATACTCCGACAACGCCGCATTATTGACAAATAAAGAGGTAGACGTATTTTTCAAGTGAAAAATACGTCTTTTTTATGAACATTTTTGTCATTTAAACACAGATGTGGGCGTTTGATGGTCGTAAGTGATAGGGAAAGTTTTTCAGCGTGAAAGGAAAATTTGAATGGATTAACGAAAAAAATAAGGAAACTGTCGAAAATTAGTGATACAATGGTTAGGGCTTGTGAAGAAGTGTGATACTAATTCCGGCAGCAAGATTTATTTCGTGCACAACACACATAGGAAATTACACTTTTTCCCCTGTATAGCACGTATAGAAAGTCCATACTGATAGGAGGATTTTAGGAAATGAATATCCATGAGTACCAAGGCAAAGAAGTCCTGAGACAGTACGGAGTCAGCGTTCCTAACGGGAAAGTTGCTTTCACCGTAGATGAAGCTGTTGCAGCTGCAAAAGAACTCGGAACATCCGTCGTCGTAGTTAAGGCGCAAATTCATGCCGGAGGTCGCGGTAAAGCAGGCGGCGTTAAGGTAGCTAAAAACCTCGACGAAGTTCGTACATATGCTAGCGAAATTCTTGGCAAAGTGCTTGTCACTCACCAAACAGGTCCTGAAGGTAAAGAAGTTAAACGCCTTTTGATCGAAGAAGGTTGTGACATTAAAAAAGAATATTATGTTGGTGTTGTTGTTGACCGTGCGACAGGTAGCGTCGTTATGATGGCTTCCGAAGAAGGCGGTACGGAAATTGAGGAAGTTGCTGAGCATTCTCCTGAGAAAATTTTCAAAGAAGTTGTAGATCCTGCGATCGGTCTTCAATCTTTCCAAGCTCGTAGACTTGCATACTCGATCAACATTCCTAACGAGCTTGTTAACAAAGCGGTTAAATTCATGCTTGCGCTTTACAAAGCGTTCGTAGAAAAAGACTGCTCCATCGCTGAAATCAACCCATTGGTTGTTACGGGTTCCGGCGACGTTATGGCTCTTGACGCTAAATTGAACTTCGATTCTAACGCTCTTTTCCGTCACAAAGATATCGTTGAACTTCGCGACCTTGAAGAGGAAGATGCGAAAGAAATCCAAGCTTCTAAATATGATCTGAGCTACATTGCTCTTGACGGTAATATCGGTTGTATGGTTAACGGCGCAGGACTTGCGATGGCTACTATGGACATCATCAAGCACTACGGCGGAGACCCTGCTAACTTCCTTGACGTAGGGGGCGGTGCTACGAAAGAGAAAGTTACAGAAGCATTCAAAATCATTTTGTCCGATGAGCAAGTTAAAGGGATTTTCGTTAACATCTTCGGTGGAATCATGCGTTGTGACGTAATTGCTGACGGCGTTGTTGCTGCAGCTAGAGAACTTGGTCTTTCCCGTCCGCTTGTTGTTCGTCTTGAAGGAACAAACGTGGAACTTGGTAAAAAGATTCTTAACGAATCCGGCTTGAACATTGTTGCTGCTGACTCCATGGCAGACGGCGCTCAAAAAATCGTTGCACTTGTGAAATAAATTAAACCCGTGCGGTTTTAAATAATATAGGGGATGTGAACAAAAGATCATGAGTATTTTGGTCAATAAACATACAAAAGTCATTACTCAAGGGATTACCGGCGCTACGGGTTTGTTTCATACCAAAGGCGGTCTTGAATACGGCACACAAATGGTTGGTGGCGTAACCCCAGGTAAAGGCGGAACAAAAGTAGACATCACACTGGAAAACGGTGAGCTTGTTCAACTTCCGGTTTTTAACACAGTTATCGAAGCTAAAAATGCAACTGGTGCAACAGCATCCGTTATTTATGTACCACCTGCTTTTGCAGCAGAGTCCATTATCGAAGCAGTTGACGCTGATCTTGATCTCGTTATCTGTATCACAGAAGGTATTCCGGTACTTGACATGGTTAACGTGAAACGTTACATGGAAGGCAAGAGAACCGTTCTAATCGGACCAAACTGCCCAGGCGTTATCACGCCAGGCGAGTGCAAAATCGGTATTATGCCAGGTTACATCCATACACCAGGTCACGTAGGTGTTGTTTCCCGTTCCGGAACACTAACTTACGAAGCGGTTCACCAATTGACAACTCGCGGTATTGGACAATCCTCCGCTGTTGGTATCGGTGGAGACCCTGTTAAAGGTTCCGAGTTTATCGATATCCTCAAACGTTTCAATGAAGATCCGGACACTTATGCTGTCATCATGATCGGTGAGATCGGTGGAACAGCAGAAGAAGAAGCGGCTGAGTGGGTTGCTGCCAACATGACGAAACCGGTAGTTGGTTTCATCGGCGGTAAAACGGCGCCTCCAGGAAAACGTATGGGCCATGCCGGTGCGATTATTTCCGGTGGTAAAGGTACGGCAACTGAGAAAGTTGCAACTATGGAAAGATGCGGAATCCGCGTAGCGGCTACGCCATCTGAAATGGGTTCAACGCTTGTTAGTGTACTTGAAGAAAAAGGTATGCTTGACAAAGTTATCACAAAAAAATAGTCTCGCCTTTTTGAAGGTAAGCAACCTTCCAACTCCCTTAAACAGGGATTTGGAAGGTTTTTTGTTTTTCTAGCTTTGCAAAGATTTGTCATTCGAGTAAGGAGTGTATATACTAATGGATAATCGAATCATTTTATTTGGCCTTCATGAACTTGAAGGGGTCGGCTGGAAAACCATGCTTCAGCTCGTTAGCCGGTTTCCAGACCTGCAAGTTTTATTTGAGCTCTCCGCAGCGGAAATCTCGGCTCAAGGTATTCGTGCTTCCGTAGCTGAGCGAATTTCCTCCCGATTTACTCAAGCCTTCATTGAGGAAAGACTTCAATTATATATGAAGCAATCCATTCAGATCCTAACGATTTTGGATGAGGAGTACCCTCAGATATTGAAAGAAATTGCGCAGCCCCCTTGGGTTTTATATGTGAAAGGCAAATCAGCCATACTGAATGGACGACTCCTGGGAATGATTGGTACCCGTACGCCAACGCCTTATGGGAAAAAGATTGCAGAGGAATGGGCAGCAGCGCTTTCACGTGCTGGATTCGGTATTGTGAGTGGGCTGGCAAGAGGAATTGACAGCAAAGCTCATATCGGCGCCTTACAAGGAAAGTCAAAGACGGTAGCTGTTCTTGGTTGCGCTATCAATCAGATTTATCCGCGTGAGAATGCTTTATTATTTCGAAATATTGAGCAAGAAGGAGTTATCATTTCTGAATACCCGATTGGTACAGGGATGAAGCCTGGTATGTTTCCGCAGCGGAACCGTATTATTGCGGGATTGTCATTAGGCATTACGGTCGTTGAGGCAGCTGAGGACAGCGGATCGCTGATAACGGTAGAGTTTGCTCTCGATGAGTCACGGGATGTGTTCGCGATTCCAGGACCCATTCACTCGCGTGTAAGCAGCGGCGTTCATAGGCTTTTAAAGGATGGCGCGAAATTAGTTACACGTGTGGAAGAGATTGTAGACGACTACAACTATATGATAAGTTCAGATGAAAAACGTGCTCTAAATAAGCCGTTGACATTATTTTCACTTTCGGAAGAGGAAGGCGAAATTTTCAGTAAGTTGTCGAATGAACCCATTTCAATTGATGCCCTCATGGAGGACGGACAATTTACGTTTGGACATTTGCATGCAGTTCTGTTATCTTTACTATTGAAAAAGGCGATTAAACAGCTTCCAGGTTCTACCTACATCCAAGCATAGGCTATTCAAGAAGTTTTTCTTCTCGCCAATAGACTTAACCTTGAAATTAAGAGGGGAGGAAGGACGATCATGGCAGATTCATTAGTCATTGTTGAGTCACCAGCTAAAGCCAAAACCATCGGCAAGTATTTAGGCAGCAAATTTATCGTAAAAGCCTCGATGGGTCATATTCGCGACCTTCCGAAAAGCCAAATTGGCGTAGAAGTAGATCGTAACTTTGAGCCTAAATACATAACTATCCGTGGTAAAGGTTCTATATTAAAAGAATTAAAAGATGCTAGTAAAAAAGTGAAAAAAATATATCTGGCGGCTGACCCGGATCGTGAGGGTGAAGCGATTGCCTGGCATTTAGCGCATTATTTGGATGTTGGTTCCGATGAGCTATGCCGTGTTGTATTTAATGAGATTACGAAGGATGCTGTGAAGGACGCATTCAAAACACCTCGCCGCATCAATCAGGATCTTGTTAATGCTCAACAGGCTAGACGGATATTGGATCGACTTGTAGGTTATAAAATAAGCCCTTTACTTTGGAAAAAAGTGAAGAAAGGTTTATCGGCAGGCCGTGTACAGTCCGTCGCAGTTAAGCTGATTCAAGATCGCGAGAATGAGATTAAAGCTTTTGAGCCTGAAGAGTACTGGTCCATTACAGCACTGTTGGATGCGGGAAAAGCGGGATTCGAAGCAAAGTACCACAGCATGAACGGCGAGAAAAAGGAACTGCATTCGCAAGAGGATGTTAACGAAGTTTTAGCCGCAATGGGCAACGGGAAATTTACCGTGAAAGAAGTGAAAGAGAAAGAACGCGGACGTAACCCGTCTCCACCTTTCATTACGAGCTCCATGCAGCAAGAAGCGGCACGTAAACTGAACTTTCGGGCGTCCAAGACGATGTCTGTGGCGCAGCAGTTATATGAAGGAATAGACTTGGGAAAAGAAGGTACGGTTGGTTTAATTACGTACATGCGTACGGATTCAACACGGATTTCACCTGTCGCCCAAGAAGAAGCCAGAGAGTTTATTATAACGAAATATGGTGCGGCATTTTATCCGGAAACACCTCGTGTGTACACGAAAAAGAATGCAAATGCACAAGACGCGCATGAAGGAATCAGGCCTACCTCCGTGCTTCGCGAACCCGAACAATTGAAAGAGTTCCTCAGCAGAGACCAATATCGGCTTTACAAACTCGTATGGGATCGTTTTGTTGCCAGTCAAATGTCATCCGCCATCTTGGATACGATGACCATCGATTTGACCGCAGGTGACACGGTATTCCGGGCGAATGGCTCCAAAATGAAGTTTGCGGGCTTTATGAAGGTATATGTTGAAAGCAATGATGATGGAACGACGGAAGAGGACAAATTGCTTCCACCATTATCGAAAGGCGATGTTTTGGAGAAACAAAGCATTGATCCCAAACAACACTTTACTCAACCGCCTCCACGGTATACGGAAGCCCGTTTAGTGAGAGCTCTCGAGGAAATGGGCATTGGCCGACCAAGTACGTATGCACCGACGCTGGAGACGATTCAGAAGCGCGGTTACGTTGCGATCGAAGAGAAAAAATTCGTTCCTACCGAGCTAGGCGAGCTTGTTATTCAATTGATGCAAGAGTTCTTCCCTGAAATTCTCGATATTGAGTTCACAGCCCATATGGAAGAGGAACTTGATTTTGTAGAAGAAGGCAAAGAAGATTGGGTAAGAGTCCTGGATACTTTCTATACGTCCTTTGAGAAACGGCTTGAATTTGCCGAAGAAGAAATGAAGGAAATTGAGATTCAGGATGAAGTATCTGATGAGATCTGCGAGAAATGCGGCAGGCACCTTGTCTATAAAATGGGACGCTTCGGCAAATTCCTGGCATGTTCCGGATTCCCGGAATGCCGGAATACGAAACCGATCATCAAAGATATTGGTGTCACCTGCCCAAGCTGCCATGCAGGCAAGATTGTAGAGCGCAGAAGTAAGAAGGGCAGAGTGTTCTATGGCTGTGATCAATATCCTACTTGTGACTTTGTCTCATGGGATAAGCCGGTTAACAAACCTTGTCCGGTTTGCAGCTCAATGATGATCGAGAAAAGAAGTAAGAACGGCCTCAGCATTCAATGTACGAATTGCGACCATAAAGAAGAAGTAAACGAAGATCAGAACGAAGATATGAAAGATTAGAGGTGTCCGATTTTGCCAGAATACCCAAGAGTAACAGTCATCGGTGCAGGACTCGCTGGAAGTGAAGCAGCTTGGCAGATTGCACGTCAAGGTGTGCCTGTTACTTTATACGAAATGCGTAATGTCCGTAAAACACCAGCTCACATTACAGATCAATTCGCTGAACTTGTGTGCAGTAATTCCCTTAGATCCAATGGCTTGACGAATGCAGTTGGCGTACTGAAAGAAGAGATGAGAAGAATGGATTCCTTGATTCTCTCCTGCGCTGACCAGCACGCCGTACCGGCTGGTGGAGCCTTAGCCGTTGACCGTGATGGGTTCTCCCAAGCCGTTACCCAAACGCTGCGGAACCATCCGCTCATTGAAGTGATCAACGAGGAAGTGCAGGTTTTGCCGGAAGGCATCACTGTGGTAGCATCGGGTCCGTTAACTTCTCCTGATTTGTCTGCCCAACTAAAAGAGCTAATGGGTGAGGAATACTTATACTTCTACGATGCGGCAGCACCGATTGTAGAGAAAGATTCCATTGATATGAATAAAGTTTATCTTGCTTCTCGTTACGACAAAGGTGAGGCTGCTTATCTCAATTGTCCGATGACGGAAGAGGAATTTAACGTTTTCTATGAAGCCTTAATTACGGCTGAGGTAGCTGAACTTAAGGAATTTGAAAAAGAGATCTACTTTGAAGGATGTATGCCTTTAGAGGTCATGGCTAAACGTGGTAGACAGACAGTGTTATTCGGGCCGATGAAACCAGTTGGATTGATTAACCCGCACACCGGAAAACTGCCGCACGCAGTCGTACAGCTTCGCCAAGATAACGCCGCGGGAACCTTGTACAATTTGGTTGGTTTCCAAACCCATTTGAAATGGGGCGAGCAAAAACGTGTTCTCTCTTTGATTCCTGGTTTGGAAGAAGCGGAATTCGTTCGTTATGGCGTGATGCATCGTAACACATTTATTAATTCGCCGAAGCTTCTTGAACCGACGTATCAATACAAGCGTCGTGAAAATCTGTTTTTTGCAGGACAAATGACAGGCGTTGAAGGTTATGTGGAATCTGCTGCATCCGGTTTAATCGCTGGGCTTAATGCCGGTCGACTGGCAAAAGGGCAATCATGCTTGGTGCTGCCAGAGGAAACAACATTAGGCAGCATGGCTCATTACATTACGACAGCTGATTTTAAACATTTTCAACCGATGAATGCCAATTTCGGATTACTTCCACAACTTCCAGAACGAATTCGGAATAAAAAAGAAAAATACGAGAAGCTGGCTAACCGTGCAATAGAGAGTATTCAGAATTTTTCGAAAACAATTACTGAATAAGTTGTAATCACACTATTCACTGTGTTACTATAATTATGTTTTGAATTATTATTCATTCGTTTTCTCATACATTTACCTCTAGATGCGGTCTTAATTGTGAAATTGACCTCGCTAGAGGTTTATCTCTTTTTATTAGGTCGAAACCAAGTTAAGATTTTGTTTTTCCGGTGTATGATTCCATTGGAGGGGTGAGAAGAGATGGATGCCAGTCAGGCGCAATTCCATGCGACAACTATTTTTGCCATTCGTCATCAAGGTAAAGGTGCAATTGCCGGAGATGGCCAGGTTACATTTGGCAACAGTATGATTATGAAGAGCAGTGCCAAAAAGGTGAGGCGTTTACATAGAGGGAAAGTGATCGCAGGTTTTGCAGGATCCGTAGCTGATGCGATTACCCTTTTTGAAAAGTTTGAAGGCAAGCTCGAAGAACACCATGGTAATTTACAACGTGCTGCAGTCGAACTCACGAAGGATTGGCGGCAAGACCGCGTATTACGTCGATTAGAAGCAATGATGATTGTTATGGATGCTACTGGTTTATTGCTTCTCTCAGGCAATGGGGAGATTATTGAACCGGATGATGGCATTCTGGCGATTGGTTCTGGCGGCAGTTTCGCATTAGCGGCGGGTAGAGCATTACATCGTCATGCACCATCGCTAAGTGCCAAAGAGATTGCCCATGCTGCTCTTACAACAGCTGCTGAAATTTGCGTGTTCACGAATCATAATATTATTGTCGAAGAAATCGAGTAAATCAGAATTGATTACGCACTTTTTTAGGAGGGTACCCGAATGGCAAACAGCTCCCTAACACCTAAACAAATTGTACAGGAATTAGATCGATACATTGTAGGACAGAAGAAAGCGAAAAAATCGGTTGCTATTGCTTTACGGAATCGTTATCGGAGAAATCTGGTGGATGAAGCCATGCGGGATGAGATTGTTCCCAAAAACATTCTGATGATTGGACCAACAGGCGTAGGTAAGACTGAGATTGCACGCAGACTGGCAAAATTGGTTGGAGCCCCTTTTATTAAAGTGGAGGCAACCAAATTTACAGAGGTAGGTTACGTTGGCCGTGACGTAGAATCGATGGTAAGGGATTTAATTGAAACTTCTATTCGTATGGTAAAATCCGAACGCATGGAAGCGGTCAAAGATCGCGCAGAGAAATTAGCTAATGAGCGAATTGTTTCTTTGCTGGCTCCAAGTCCGTCACGCACCAAATCGCAGCGTAATCCGTTTGAAATGTTGTTTGGGGGCCAAAATCAACCCGAGCAGGAAGAGAGTGCGCCAGATCCAAATCTTTCGTCAAAAAGGGCCCAAATCGCCGAACAATTGACTAGTGGTAAATTAGAAAACGAGATCGTTGAGATCGAGGTCGAAGATTCATCGCCTTCCATGCTGGATATGTTAGCAGGGCAAGGAAACGAGCAAGCCGGCATGAATATGCAGGAGATGTTTGGCAGCCTGATGCCGAAAAAGATGAAGAAACGCAAGCTTCCAGTCAAAGAAGCAAGAAAAGTTCTGACCCAAGAGGAAGCACAAAAATTGATTGACATGGACGATGTTATTCAAGAGTCCATTCACCGCGCTGAGCAGTCAGGTATCATATTTATTGATGAAATCGACAAAGTAGCAAGCAGCTCCCGCGGCGGAAATGGTCCGGATATTTCACGTGAAGGCGTACAGCGCGACATCCTCCCGATCGTAGAAGGTTCTACCGTTGTAACCAAATATGGACCTGTGAAAACCGATTATGTTTTATTTATTGGTGCTGGAGCTTTCCATATTGCAAAACCTTCGGATTTAATTCCAGAGCTTCAAGGGCGTTTTCCGATTCGGGTAGAACTGAGTGATTTAACGCTTGAAGATTTTGTTTCTATTTTGCAGGAGCCCAAAAATGCGCTGACGAAACAGTACACGGCGTTGTTGCAAACAGAAGGTATAACCGTTGAATTTGCTGAAGAAGCTATTCATGAAATTGCTCGAATTGCGGTCGAGGTCAATCAGAACACGGAAAATATCGGAGCACGTCGCTTGCATACAATCCTGGAGAAATTGCTTGAGGATCTTTCCTTTGAAGCCCCTGAACTTACATTGGAATCTTTCATCATCAATCCGGAATATGTGCGCGAAAAACTGAGCGGTATTGTTCAGAATAGAGATTTGAGTCAATACATTTTATAATGAGCGATTGCAGGGTTACGTAAGTAGGAGGCAGTTACATGAGTTTATTAAACAAAACAAGAAGGCTAAATCGATTGCTGCAAAAGGAAGCAGGGAATGCGGTTAGCTTTATGGATATGGCAGAAGTTCTTCGTGATATTGTTATTGCGAATATCTATGTCGTCAGTCGTAAAGGGAAGATTCTTGGTTATGCTACGACGAATGATCCTGTTTCATCTGAAATGAATCAGGCGATTTTACTTGAACGCAGATTTCCGTCAGAATCCAACAATCTTCTATTGAAGATAGAGGAAACGACGTCGACGTCGGAACCAAGCAGCCCGTATTATTACTATACAGAACAAATGAAAGACATGTTCCCTTACACACATACGACGCTAGTTCCTATTATCGGTGGTGGCGACCGGTTAGGGACATTAATCTTAAGTCGTAATGAAAGCCTGTTTATTGATGATGACTTAATATTAGCTGAATATGGTTCGACAGTAATCGCTATGGAGATCTTGAGAGAAAGAGCGGAAGAGATCGAAGAAGAAGCAAGAAGTAAAGCGGTCGTTCAAGTAGCAATAGGCTCTTTATCCTTTAGCGAAATGGAAGCTGTAGAGCATATTTTCGAGGAATTGGATGGCAAAGAAGGGCTATTGGTCGCGAGTAAAATTGCTGATCGCGTTGGAATTACGCGTTCTGT
Source organism: Paenibacillus anseongensis (assembly GCF_009757995.1). Classification (NCBI taxonomy): domain Bacteria; kingdom Bacillati; phylum Bacillota; class Bacilli; order Caryophanales; family Paenibacillaceae; genus Paenibacillus; species Paenibacillus anseongensis. The sequence continues at coordinate 818,891 of NZ_WSEM01000016.1, read as the reverse complement.
AATCGTGAATGCACTTCGTAAGCTGGAAAGTGCCGGAGTCATAGAGACACGTTCGCTTGGTATGAAGGGCACTTTTATCCGAATTTTAAATGAGCAATTAATACAAAGCATCGAACAGATAAAAACGAAACTATAGCTTGGCACGATTGAAAAGCCCTGTCTGCTAAAAAAGATAGGGCTTTTTTCTTATTGTAACTTAAGCGAATATCTTAGATGATTAGGAAGGCAATGAACTTACAAAATTCTACAACAGGAAACTTTTTCTATTAGTTTTGTGAAAACAATGTCGAAATAAGAAGGAATACATACTTTCTGTGTGGAAGTATAGTGTCGAATACTCTATTGAAAGGGGGTAACGTACATGTCTTTGTTGGACAAACCCAGTTGGAACTTGATGGAGCGTTCGCTTGATGCTTCGACTCTCAGACAAAAAGTGGTAGCAAATAACGTTGCCAATGTGGACACACCTTACTTTAAACGTTCAGACGTATTGTTTGAAGAGTTATTGCAAGGTGAAATGAATTCATCAACGCCCTCTATAGAAGGTTATCGGACAAACCCTAAGCATTTCTTTATAGGCAAATCGACAAATTTACCGAATTCAGAAATTAAAACCGATGAATCGACAGCGATTAACAACAACATGAACAATGTCGATATGGACTATGAAATGTCTTTAATGGCTAAAAACCAACTGAAATACAATACAATGATTCAGCAAATGAACAGTGAATTCAAAAAAATGCGCACAGTATTAGGGGGGAAGTAATAACAAATGAGGCTTACTAACGGATTTGATATCAGCTCATCAGCACTGACTGCGCAACGTTTAAGAATGGATGTCGTCTCATCAAATATTGCTAATGCGGATACAACGCGTGCCAAGTTTGTAGACGGGAAATGGGTACCTTATACGAGGAAGGTAGTTGCATTTGAAACAAAATCACAACCGAGTTTCGCACAGTCTTTGCAATCGGCTATGGCAGATGGGACTGGCGAAGGAGTACGAGTGAACAAAATCTTCGAGGATCAGTCGCCGCTCAAACAAGTTTATAATCCTAATCATCCTGATGCAGATGCAGATGGATTTGTTTATATGCCCAATGTTGATGTGCTTAAAGAGATGGTTGATATGATTTCGGCAACAAGATCTTATGAAGCTAACGTTACCGCGCTTAATGCAAGTAAATCCATGATTACAAAGGCATTGGAGATCGGTAGATAATTAATCGGGAGGTTGCAGCATGATTGACAAAATCAGCTATAGTCCAATAAATATCATGAGCTCGGTTCAACCCAAAGACAATTCCGGTGAAGGCGCTGCTGACCTGGGTAAACAATTCGGATCCTTTTTGAATGAAGCGATGACGAATTTAAATGCCCAACAACAACAAGTTGATCAGTTGAATCAAAGTTTCATTAAAGGAGAGCTTTCAGACGTTCATCAGCTCACGATTGCTTCCGAAAAAGCATCATTAGGTTTGGAACTTACGGTGCAAGTTAGAAATAAAGTCCTTGAAGCTTACCAAGAAATGATGAGAATGCAGCTGTAATTAACCAAATGCTGCTAAAACTTTGGTTCGATGGGGTGACGGAGTGAACGAGAATCTCCTCCAGTACTGGGAAAAAGTAAAACAGTATTGGAATCGATATAGTAGAACAACAAAAATAACATTTATCGCAACGGTTGCCCTTTTGATTCTTACGGCTGCAATTATCAGTGTTAATTTATCTAAGACGGAATATTCCTTAGCATTTACCGAACTTCAGCCAAGTGACGCTGCTGCGATCAAAGGTTACCTGGATACAGCTAAAATTCCATACAAACTTAGTGCTGATGGTAAAAGCATCGAAGTACCTACAAATGAAGTGGCGAATGTGAAACTCGGTGTAGAGTCACAAGGCTTGAACAAAAATGGTTCTCTAGGATTCGGTGCTTTTAGCAACAGTAGTTCATTTGGTATCACAGATAACGAATTTAAAGTGAAATACTTAAATGCGATTCAAGGCGAGTTGCAGCAGCTTATTAACTCGAATCAAGCGATATCCGGTTCGAAGGTTCTTATTTCACTTCCTGAGGATGGCCCTTTCTTGCAACAGCAGGAAGAGAAAGCAACAGCATCTGTTGTTCTTCAAATGAAACAAGGTTACACACTGGATCAAGGTAAAATCGATACCATCTATAACTTGGTTTCACACAGTATCAAAAATCTTCCCGTTGAGAATATCACGATCTCAGATCAGTATGGGCAAAGCTTAGTTTCTTCCAAATCAGGTGGACAGTCTTCCTCGAGCTTAGTGACAAGCCAGTCCGATATTAACGATAAGTTTCAAAAAGATTTGCAGAAAAATATTATGAACATGCTGGGAACGATGTTTGGTCGCGACAAAGTAAATGTTAGTGTTTTCTCTACCATGAACTTTGATCAAAAGAAGAGTAAAGAACAGCTCGTCTCTGCGCCAAATCAAGTAGATCAAAAAGGACTGGAAATTTCCCTGCAAGAAGCATCCGAGTCTTATCAAAATAACGGTGCTGATACAGGCGGTGTTCCTGGTACTGGTACGACGGATGTGCCTGGTTACCCAGGATCATCAAATTCCGGTAAATCGAATACCGAGAAAAACAGTAAGACAGTAAACTACGAAGTGAATCGGATTACGAATGACATTGTGGCAACACCTTATGTAGTGAAAGATTTGAGCATTAACGTCGGAATTGAACCGCCGGTTAAAGATGATCCGACTTCTTTGACGGCTGAGACGAAAACTGCTGTGCAAACCGCTTTGGTCAATATTGTGAGGACCGCACTGGCAGATAATAAGGTTACATATACTGACGATGAATTGCAGAAAAAAGTTACAGTTCTTGCTCATACTTTTGCACGGCCAGCTGATACATTTGCTTCAAAAACAACAACGTACTTAACTTATGCTGGACTAGCTCTAGCGGCGCTTGCGATTGGTGCGATTGCTGGTTTTGCAATTAGAAAACGTAGAAAAGCTGCACAACAATTAATGGAACAAGATCTGAACCTTGCAGCAAATAAAGCGGAACTTCCAACGATTGATATTGAAAATGTAACTAATGACAATCAAGTGCGTAAGCAGTTAGAAACTCTTGCGAAAAAGCGACCAGAAGACTTTGTCAATCTGCTTCGGACTTGGTTAGTAGACGAATAGAGGTGCGCTTGTATGGCCAAAGCTGCTGTAAACGGGTTAACCGGACGACAAAAGGCAGCCATTCTTTTGATCAGTTTAGGCCCTGAGGTGTCTGCTCAAATATTTAAACATTTAAGAGAAGAAGAGATTGAGCAGTTAACACTGGAAATTGCAAATGTAAGGAAAGTAGATTCTTTCGAAAAAGAAGCGATTCTCTCTGAGTTTCATCAGATCTGTCTTGCACAAGAATTCATTTCACAAGGCGGTATTGCTTACGCTAAGGATATCTTGGAGAAAGCGCTTGGTTCTCAGAAAGCACTTGATATCATTAACCGTCTGACGGCCACATTGCAGGTGAGACCTTTTGACTTTGCCAGAAAAGCGGATCCTGCTCAAATTCTTAACTTTATTCAAAATGAAAATTCGCAAACCATTGCGCTAGTTTTGTCTTATTTGCAAGCGGATCAAGCGTCTATCATTTTGTCTTCGTTGCCGCAAGAAAAACAAGCCGATGTTGCAAAACGTATTGCATTGATGGACAGCACTTCTCCAGAAGTAATCAGTCAGGTAGAACGTGTATTGGAACAAAAACTTTCGTCGACTGTTACACAGGATTACACAAATGCTGGCGGCATTGCGTCTATCGTTCAAATTTTGAATGGGGTTGACAGGGGGACGGAGCGTACCATCCTTGATTCTCTGGAAATTCAAGATCCTGAATTGGCTGAAGAGATCAAGAAACGGATGTTTGTCTTCGAAGATATCGTTAATATTGATAATCGCTCTATACAGCGTATTATTCGTGATATTGAGAATGCCGATTTACAACTTGCTCTCAAAGTTGCGAGCGAAGAAGTGCGTGATGTTCTATTCAAAAACATGTCCAAACGGATGGCAGAGACATTCAAGGAAGAAATGGAATTTATGGGACCTGTTCGTTTGCGTGACGTTGAAGAAGCTCAAACGAGAATTGTTGCTACAATCCGCCGCCTAGAGGAATCGGGTGAAATCATCATTGCACGTGGTGGAGGAGACGATATTATTGTCTAATATCATTAAATCATTTGCTTATTATGCTGTAGATGATAAGAAATTGGTTGAAACGATCTCACCATTTCACTTGAATGGAGATCTTGATGCGAGTAGTCAGCTAACTCCCGAACAACAGCAGGAAATAGCGGAAGCGACGAATTTGAAAGATCAAATTCTTCAAGATGCTGAAGCTTTTGCCAATGAGCAGATTCATCAGGCTATGCATGAATGTACGACTCTTCGTGAACAAACGCAGGAAGAAATTAATGCTTGGTGGCAAACACGCCGTGCAGAAGATGAAGAGCATGTCGCTCAATCCAGGCAGGCTGGTTTTGAAGAAGGCTATCAACAAGGAATTGCTCAGGCTGAAGAAGCGCTTAGACAGGAATACAGTGAAATGTTAACGGAAGCTCAAGGTATTCTGGAGCAATCCTACAAACTTAAGCAGCAGATCATTCAGGAATCTGAGCCATTCTTAATCGAACTAAGCACATCCATAGCAGAGAAAATCATAGGCAAACAGTTAACCTTAAATCCAGAATGGGTTGTTGAGTTGATTCAAACCGTTCTGTCGCGCAGACGCGAAAAAGGGATCATTGCTTTATGTGTATCACCTTCACAATTCGCTTACATTCAAGATGCGCGTGAAGAACTGTTAACTTCTATTGATTCACAGGCTGAATTGCAAATTATTCCTGATTCCACAGTACAAGATCGTGGATGTGTGATTCGTTCTTCATTTGGAAGTATTGATGCTCGCATCGATACGCAGCTGAAAGAAATAAAATCAGCCCTGCAACAGTTGGCCACTCAAAGTGAGGGTACAGGATCATGAGCAGCGCATTACCAAAAGTAGATAAGTACAAAGAACATTTGCATGCCATTGACCCCATTCGTGTTAATGGAAAAGTAACACAAGTCATTGGGTTGACGGTTGAGTCGGAAGGGCCGGATGTGAGCATTGGTGATCTTTGCTACATATACCCGCATAAATCCAATAAGCCATTGAAGGCGGAAGTCGTTGGTTTTCGCAGCAATAAAGTCGTGCTGATGCCTTTAGGCGATTTGGACTCTATTGGCCCTGGTTGCGATGTTGTTGGTACAGGGAAACCACTTACTGTTCAAGTAGGCCATGAACTTCTTGGTAAAGTACTGGACGGATTGGGACAGCCATTGGATGGTTCGTTCCTGCCTTCAAGAATGGCTCAATATTCTACGAATAATGCGCCGGGCAATCCGCTAACTCGTCCGAGAGTACTGAATCCAATCTCTGTAGGTGTTCGATGCATTGATGGATTATTGACGATTGGCAAAGGTCAGCGCGTTGGTATTTTTGCAGGTTCTGGTGTTGGTAAAAGTACGCTGATGGGAATGATTGCCCGTAATACATCTGCTGATGTTAACGTCATTGCACTTATCGGTGAGCGGGGCAGAGAGGTCTTGGATTTTATCGAAAGAGATCTAGGTCCCGAAGGACTAGCAAGATCAGTCGTTATCGTTGCAACATCTGATCAGCCTGCGCTTATCCGTATCAAAGGAGCAATGATCGCGACAAGCATCGCTGAGTATTTTCGTGATCGCGGTCTCAATGTGATGATGATGATGGACTCCGTCACTCGTTTTGCCATGGCACAGCGTGAAGTTGGCCTTGCTGTAGGGGAGCCTCCAGCGACGCGAGGCTATACGCCTTCGGTCTTTGCTATGCTGCCACGGCTGCTTGAGCGATCAGGTACCGGGCCGAAAGGATCCATTACTGCTTTTTATACGGTGCTAGTTGACGGTGATGATATGAACGAGCCAATTGCTGATGCTGTTCGAGGGATTCTCGACGGCCATATTGTTCTAAACCGCAGCATTGCCAATAAAGGCCATTATCCCGCCATTGACGTTTTGTCCAGCGTAAGCCGTGTAATGAAAGAAATAGTGCCTTCTGAACACATGGAAGCTGCTGATCACTTAAAGCGACTTCTCTCTATATATAAAGATTCGGAAGACCTTATCAATATCGGGGCGTACCAAAAAGGTTCTAATCCAAATATTGATGTTGCCATGGATCATATTGAAGCCATATGGGACTTCACCAAGCAAAAAACGAGTGAAAAACTAACCTATGAAGAAGCTCAAGAACGATTGATTCACGAATTTTATAAGGGATGAGGGTCCTAAATGCAATTTCGTTATTCTTTCCAGCAAATTGTCGATTTGAAAAACAATGAACGAACACAGGCAGAATGGATTTTATCTGAGGCAATGGGCCAATTACGGAACGAAGAAACGAATTTACATGGATTATTTGAACAAAAAGAGAGCTTGCATCAGGAAATGGTGACAGCTACAAGCCATTCAGTATCTATTTCGAAGATGCTCATGCTGCAAACTTATATGAACCATGTGGATCAGCAAATTGCACGTAAACATCAAGATGTTCAGAAAGCTAAGCATATTGTGCTCAAAAAGCAGGAGCATCTATCGGAAAGAATGATCGATGAGAAGGTGTGGTCGAAAGCTAGGGAAAAGGCATTCGGCCAATTTCAATCCTTTGTCGCCAAAAAAGAGCAGGATGCTCTGGATGAAATGGCAACAAACCGGTTCAAACGACTCTCTTATTGAGGAAGGTAAAGGAGGTACAAGGAGATGGCCGATACAAGCATGGAAGGTGCATCTTATAGTGCGCTGGAGCGGTTTCTGATATGGTTTGTCATCCCCTTTGTGTTTACGGCTGTCTTACTTTTCGTGTTACTGTCCATCTTTGATTATGATATCAAGAGCAGTATTCAGAAAGCGTTGCATAACACTCCGGTGATTGGAGCAATTGTTCCCGCGCCCAAAGAAAAAAGTGTTGTAAGCGGAACTGGTAAAGAGACAACTCCTGAACAAAGCATCAAAACCAAGGATGATGAGATTACGAAGTTGAATGCCAAATTGGCGGAACTTCAGTCCGCTTTGCAGAAAGCTGAATCAACAACGGAGATGAAAGATCAATCACTCAAAGATGCAACCGCAAAGATAACGGAACTTGAAGAAAAGCTGAAAGACAAGACGCAAACAGAAGAAGAGTACACGAATCAAATAACTCAGCTTGCCAATATGTATGCAAAAATGACACCGAGCAAGGCGGCTCCAATCATTGAAGCACTTACACCGAAAGAAATGGTGCTGATCTTCTCCATGATGAAAGCGGACAACCGCGGAGCGATCCTGGAGAAAATGGATGCAACGAAAGCAGCAGAAGCTTCCATGGGGCTTAAAGACGTTACACCTGTAAGAGATAAAGAGATTGCCGCTTTACAAGAAAGATTAGCAACGAATGGAGCAAGCACAGCAAAAGCGATGACATCTGTCAGCAAGTCGGATTTAGGGCAGACGTTTGCTAACATGACTCCCAAAAGTGCTTCTAACGTGCTAATCGAAATGAATAAATCAAATCCCGACAAAGTATTAGCCATTCTGAGTGGCATGGATAATGCTTCCCGTTCCAAAGTCATGTCGGCCTTGTCCGATGCGAATAAGGAAACCGCTGCTGCAATTTCAGCTAAGCTTGTTCAGTAACCGACGTTGAACTTAGGAGGGAGGTGAACAAATAAAATGGATGTACAAATACAGACAACACCTACTGCAAACTCTGCTTCAACTTCGACGAATAAGGCAGGAGCGGCTGGAACTACTTCGAAGGATGGTTTCAATCAAGTCTTGGATGGTCAATTATCTCAAGATAGCACGGCTAAGACTGAGACGAATTCTGCAGATCCAGCACTTTCTCTGGACATGCTGTTGCAAATGCTTCAGAGTTTGGTAGCACCTCTGCAAGGGACTGATACGCAGGATGTAAAGACAGAAGATCAACCGCTTTCTGAAGTCGTTTTGGAAGCTATGAACAGTAATCCAGCGCTTGCTCAGCAATTATTGCAGGACCCAAAGGTTCAGCAATGGTTTGAAGAAGCAGAACAACTTCTACAAACGTTAAGTGGAGCTCAATCAGCTCCATTGGCTACTCTCCCAAGTACGCTGAAGCTTCAAGCAACTGAAGTTTCAAGCCTACAAGCTCAAAATACGTTGCTAGCATTAGCTTCTCTGTCAAAGCAGCAGCCTGACAATCCAATTGTGAAGTTTCTGAATCAAGATCTACAGAACGTCATCCAACCACTATTACCGGAGTTGATGACGAACTTGAAGGGCCAGAATTTGGATGCTACTACAAAGAGCGCTGCCGAAGCAATGGAAGGTTTGTTGAATGCAGGTAAGAAGGAAGCTAATTCTACGGATAAGCTAAATCATCACAAGCTTAGCAGCAAAAAAACATCAGATCAGAACATTGATATGACAAACCCGGTGACGATAGCACAACCTGCAAAGTCAAAATTAGAGCTTCTTGCTCTGAAAAGTGGTTTCTTAACTACGCAGGTGAGTACATCTTCTACATCGGGAGATACGCTGCCTAATCTTGTAGATCTGCCCACTGAACCTGAAATGAATACTAGCTCAGTAGTTACGATCGGTGATTTACAGAGAACGCAACAGTCGCAGGCTATTGTTGACAAGACCGTAGTTCCAACGATGAATGCAGCTAATTTCGCTGAAGAAATGACGGAGCATGTTCTTAAGAACATGAAAATAACTCTAGCAGACGGCTTCTCTGAAGCTAAGTTATCGTTGTTTCCAAAAAATCTAGGGCATATCGATGTGAAAATATCGATGCATGATGGCCAGCTTATTGCGCAGTTTGCTGCCGAATCAGCAGCAGCAAAACAGCTTTTGGAAAATCAACTGCCGCAGTTGAGACAAGCTCTTTTAACGCAAGGTTTGCAAGTTGAAAAGCTTGAAGTCACACAAAGCCAAAACATGCAATCCAGCATGTTCCAAGAACATCGTCAGCAGCAAGCTTTTGGTCAGCCTCAACGTCAAAATAAGAACAATTCTGGCGGATTCGAGGTTGAATCCCTTGATTTCGAGCAAGAAATTGATGCTAACGTACAAGTTAAACCGGCCATACATGGCAATTCCTTTGACGTAACTGCCTAAATGTGAGTCCATTTGATGCAGTTGGAGGTGAAAGTATGGATACAAACCCCATCACAGGTAACGTTACAGATTTAATCAATGCTGGGAAAAATGTCAAAACGAAAGACAAAGATAACAACACGTTAGGTAAAGACGATTTTCTTAAAATCTTAATTACCCAACTTCAGAATCAAGACCCAACACAACCTTTACAAGATAAAGAGTTTATTGCCCAGATGGCTCAGTTCACTTCCGTTGAGCAATTGACCAATATGGCCGGTGAGATGAAACTCATGCGTCAATCTTTGGGATTTGTTTCAGGTTTGATTGGAAAATCGATCACTTGGGATGATACGGACTCCACCGGAGCTTCTGTCGAAAAGTCGGGCGTCGTTGACTCCATCACGTTCAAGGACGGCAATCAATTTGCCAATGTGAAGGGAGTGGAAATTTCTCTGGACAAACTCAAGAAGATTGAGGATGCCGGAGAAACCAAATGACAGAGAGAATATCCATAGGGCAGCTTTATCCTAATGCGGTTTCTCCTGCGTCTACGAGACGAACACCTGTACAGCAACCGGTATCCACACCTGCATCCGGTAATCCTACATTTCAAAAGCTTCTTCAGGAGCAATTTGTTCGTTTCAGTCACCATGCAGAAGTTAGGCTGAAAGAGCGAGGTATTCAACTGAAGCCGGAGCAGCTGGATAGTCTTAGCAAAGCGATCGATAAGGTAGCAGCAAAAGGCGCTAAGGATGCACTGATGGTTTTAGGCGGAAATGCATTGATTGTTAATGTTCCTAACCGAACTGTTGTTACGGCGCTTGACGGGAACGCGATGAGTGAACATGTTTTTACACAGATCGACAGTGCAATCATTATATCTACATAAACAGGCTCGACCGCACAGGAGGCCTGGAGCTGTGGAGCGAAAGAAGCAGCTCATAGTTTACGTTATTTTAATCCGATTAGGAGGCTAGTAAGATGTTAAGATCTTTATACTCTGGTGTTTCAGGTATGCGTGGTTTTCAAACGAAATTAGATGTTATCGGTAATAATATCGCCAATGTAAACACCATCGGATTTAAAGGAAGCCGCGTTATGTTTAAAGACATTCTTAGCCAAACTGTTTCTGGCGTTAGTGCAGCTGATGAGAACCGTGGCGGCGTGAATGCTCAGCAAGTTGGTTTAGGTGTAAGCGTAGCTTCAATTGACACCGTACATACCGCTGGAAGTGCGATGACAACGAACGTTCCTACGGATTTACGTATTAATGGCGATGGATTTTTTGCAGTAGGAACTACAGAACAAACAGATGCCCCATATTTGACGAGATCCGGAAACTTTACTTTAGACCCAACTAGAAACTTGGTGAATGCTGAGGGCCTTCATGTCATGGGAGCTGATGGTGCTGGTCCGATCGTGATTCCGGATGATATCGTATCGTTCTCAATCTCTCAAAACGGCGATATTATCGGTGTTGACACGACAGGTGCAACGGTTGCGACTGGCCAAAAAATTGGCATCATCAAAGTTGTTAACCCATCTGGTCTTGAGAAAATTGGCGGCAATCTGTACCGTATGACAGCGAATGCTAATCCGGAGGGTGCGATTGAGGTTGGGGCTCCTGGTAACACAGAAACCGGAACAGGAACACTGATTTCTGGACAACTAGAAATGTCCAACGTTGACTTGACTGGAGAGTTCACAGAGATGATTATCGCTCAGCGTGGTTTCCAAGCAAACTCCCGTATTATCACAACTTCGGATGAAGTGCTTCAAGAGGTCGTAAATCTTAAACGTTAATTTTCATTGAAATGACAGAGGGGAGCTAGTCTCCCCTTATCCTGATGCAGGAGGAGAAGCATGATTTCTCTCACTCGTTTAAACGGTAAAGCCATCATCCTTAATGCTATTTTAATTGAATTGATTGAAGAGACGCCAGACACCATGATTACTTTGACGACAGGGAAGAAGATCACAGTTCTTGAGAAAGCAGAGGTCGTGGTAAGCCTAGTGCGGACCTACATGCAGGAAATTGGCTCAGTACGAGCGACGATTATGTCAAGGGATGCGGAGGGTTCGTAATTGTTTAAGAATAAAATTTTCATACTGATCGTATCAATTTTAATTGCTATCACATTAATTTTGACCGCTGCATTCGTTTTGTGGAATTTTATGGAGAAAAGTAATCAATCCAAAGATCCTGCGGCACAAGCACAAGATGCTGTTGCAAGTGTGAAACCAACGAAAGCACCTTCTGCTGAAGCGGTAAAGGCGAACACGGCAATCATCAAAGATATTTTGACCAATTTATCAGGCAGCCAAAATTTCATTAAAATTAGTTTCGCATTTGAATTGGAAAACTCAAAAGGCAAGACGGAATTTGACAGTTTGTTAGACTCAGCGGTGAAAGGGACGATCGTTCAAACACTGGGAGATTTAACTAAGGATCAAATCGAAGGAAGCAAAGGGTCAGATAGTTTAACGGCTACGTTAATGAACAAATTAAACCCACTGCTGCACGACGGTAAAATAAAGCAAATTTGGATAACTGATAAAGTGCTTCAATAAATCTGCTATTGATTTTGCTAAAAGGAGGTGACTCTAATGGTTGATGTTTTGTCGCAAAATGAGATCGATGCCTTGTTGGCGGCATTGTCCTCTGGCGAAATGGATGCGGATGAACTTAAAAAAGAAGAGACGCAGAAGAAAGTAAGGGCTTATGATTTTAAAAGAGCTGTACGCTTCTCCAAGGACCATATTCGAAGTTTGACTCGAATTCACGAAAACTTTGCGCGGTTCCTAACCACTTATTTCTCAGCGCAGCTACGTACGTTTGTACAAATTAGTGTAGTTCAGGTTGAACAATTGCCTTACGATGAATTTATTCGTTCGATCCCGAAAATGACCATTTTGAACATCTTTGAAGCGGAGCCTTTAGAGGGTCGGATGGTACTTGAAGTGCATCCCAATGTTGCTTTTGCGATGTTAGATCGTTTGTTAGGCGGTGCAGGTACAACGCCTACGAAGATTAATGCTTTAACTGAGATTGAAACTATTGTAATGGAACGTATTTTTAGCCGGGCTTTCGACAGCCTGCAGGAAGCATGGAAAACTGTTATTGATATTCAGCCTAGATTAGAGGCACTTGAAACAAATCCACAGTTTATGCAGATTGTTTCGCCCAATGAAACGATCGCATTGATCTCATTGAGTACCAAAATTGGTGATACAACAGGGATGATCAATTTATGCATACCGCATGTGGTCATCGAACCAATTATGCCTCGACTTTCTGTGCATCACTGGTTTGTTTCACAGAAGAAGACGAGAGCACCTGAAGAAGTGGAAGCACTTCAATCCCGCTTGGAAAAAACCAAGCTACCCCTCATTGCAGAATTGGGTTCGTCCGAAATTTCCATTCGAGATTTCTTGGGCTTAACGGTCGGCGATGTGATCCCGCTGCAAAAATCCGTCGAAGAATCGCTTCAAGTCAAAGTGGGCGAGAAGCTGAAATATCTCGGTAGCCCTGGTACCTTAAAAGGAAAGATGGCTGTTCAAATTACAGATATCGTAAATGAAGGAGAAGAAGATTATGACGAATAATAGAGATTATTTGTCCCAGGAAGAGATCGATGCTTTGTTGAGACAGTCTTCGGACGATAGTTCAGCCTCTTCTTTTCATGGGTCTCCTCAAGTGGAAGATTTTTTATCTTCCTTAGAACAAGACGCACTAGGTGAAATTGGTAACATCACATTTGGCAGCGCAGCTACAGCTCTTTCTACCTTGCTTGGTAAAAAAGTCGACATCACGACGCCAAAGGTATCGATTATCAGTAAAGATGAATTGCAAGAGCAATTCCCGAAACCACATGTGGCTGTACATGTAAACTATGTGGATGGCTTTGATGGCATTAACCTGTTAGTGATCAAAACGCGCGATGCCCAAGTTATTGCTGACTTAATGATGGGTGGAGACGGTACTGGCGGAGATGAACATCTAAGCGAAATTCATATAAGTGCCGTGCAAGAAGCGATGAATCAAATGATGGGATCTTCTGCAACATCGATGTCTACCATATTTAATCGATTTGTCAATATCTCACCTCCAGGAATCGACATATTAAATTTGTCGAAAGGAGAAGGAAAACTACCCGACGAGGACGTATTTATAAAGATATCGTTCCGACTTATCATTGGCGACCTTATTGATTCTAATATCATGCAATTATTACCTGTTCCTTTCGCCAAAGAAATGGTATCGATCCTCATGGGTGGCGATTCTGATGCTTCGATGGAAGTTGCACCTGCTGCACAAACACCGGCGCCTACACCAGCACCTATGCAGGAAGTACATACACCGCCCCCTGCAGCTGCTCAACCTGTGTATGAGCAACCTATGTATCAACAACAGCAGCCTGTGTATGAACAACCTATGTACCAGCAGCCTATGCAACCACCCATGCAGCCACCAATGGGGCAGCCGATGTATCCGCCGCAGCAACCTATGTACCAGCAGCCACCTGCTTCTTATGGCGGGATGCCAAATCGCAATGTCAATGTCCAACCTGTTCAGTTTGGAAATTTGCAATCAGGTGGATTAGGGCAAACGGATGATACGAACCTGAATTTACTACTGGATATACCGCTCAAGGTAACTGTAGAATTAGGCAGAACACACAAGGTGATTAAAGACATCTTGGAACTCTCCCAGGGATCGATTATCGAATTGGATAAGCTAGCAGGTGAACCGGTAGACATCTTAGTTAACAATAAGCTGATTGCCAAGGGCGAAGTCGTTGTCATCGATGAAAACTTCGGAGTTCGTGTAACCGACATTGTGAACCAGTGGGAACGAATTCAAAAGTTACAATAATTTAATCTTAGGGGGACTTTATTCATGGCTAACCGTATTCTAATTGTAGATGATGCAGCTTTTATGAGAATGATGATTCGTGATATTTTGACAAAAAATGGTTACGAGGTTTGTGGAGAAGCGAATGATGGTGCACAAGCTATCGAAAAATACAAAGAGTTGAAACCGGATCTGATTACAATGGATATTACAATGCCAGAGATGGATGGTATTCAAGCTTTGAAAGAAATTAAAAAGATTGAACCTAGCGCGAAAGTAATTATGTGCTCAGCAATGGGACAACAAGCAATGGTCATTGATGCCATTCAAGCTGGTGCGAAGGACTTTATCGTGAAGCCTTTCCAAGCAGACCGTGTTATTGAAGCTATTAAAAAGACTCTAGGTTAAGCCGTCTTCGTTCGGTCGAGTCTTACATACACCGAAAGGATTGTGGATATGAAAAGACTCTGCTCGAAAAGACTGCTAACAGGCATACTCGGTTTCACCGCAATGTTGTATACAAGGTCCGTCGGTTTTGCTGAAACAGAACCCGGACAAGGACTTCCAACAACGGATTATCCGAGTACCGATCCAACGGGGACGTTTGGTATGATTTTTAAGGTCATATTCTTCTTAATTTTAATTATTCTCCTTTTCTATGTGTTAATTAGATACGTAGCGAAGAAAAATAGAGGAACAATGTTTGGGAACTCAATTCGATCTTTAGGTGGAGTTCCCCTAGGCCAAAATAAATCCATACAAATCGTTGAAATTGGACATTCGCTCTTCGTAGTTGGCGTCGGAGATAACATCCAGCTGTTGGATAAAATCAATGACGCCGATGAAGTAGCATACATCACTGAGCTTCTGATCTCTTCTCAGGATGATCGAATGGGATTCGCATCTGTTAGCAAGTGGATTAGTAAACTGCCAACTAGAAAAAAAGACATCGAAGAAGAAGTAGAAATTAACTCTGCCTTTCAGCAAGTATTTCATGACAAGCTCCAACGTGTAACTAATCGTAATCGAAATGTAGAAGAATGGCTTTCTGATCAAAAACAAAAAGATCGGTTGAATGATGAATGAAACGAAATAAACTAGTTTTTACACTTCTCATTGTGTTGATTTCTGTGTTTCTACTCTCTTTGACAGCATCTGCTGCGGAGACCGATCCTAACAATCCAATTCCAGGTTTAAACGTAAACATTGGGACTGGAGGGACTGCCGGAGGGTCATCTAACACAGTCACACTATTGCTGCTGTTAACCGTTTTGAGTCTTGCACCATCTTTTCTCATTCTAATGACTAGTTTTACACGAATCGTCATTGTGCTCGGTTTCGTCCGTACTTCACTAGGAACCCAGCAGATGCCACCTAACCAGGTTCTAATCGGACTCGCTCTGTTTTTAACCTTCTTTATCATGTCTCCAACTTTGGGAGAAGTGAATCAAGTAGCTCTTCAACCTTATATGAAGGGTGAAATTAATCAAACCCAGGCTTTCGAGAAGGCTTCATTGCCAATGAAGAAGTTTATGTTCAAGCATACGCGTCAGAAGGATTTAAAGTTATTTCTAGATTACACCAAGGCAAAGGCACCTACAGGTGTGGAAGATATTCCGCTAACATCATTAGTTCCAGCTTATGCAATTAGCGAGTTGAAGTCTGCTTTCCAAATGGGATTCATGATATTCATTCCGTTCCTGGTCATTGATATGGTCGTTTCCAGTACCTTGATGGCAATGGGGATGATGATGCTGCCACCTGTTATGATTTCATTGCCGTTTAAGATTCTACTTTTTATCTTGGTAGATGGCTGGTATCTTGTGGTGAGATCATTACTCCTAAGCTATAGTTGAGGATCAAGATATCGGAGGTTTCTGAAATGGGTTCGGAATTTGTAATACGAATTGCTGGTGAAGCTGTTTATACGGTGCTTAAAGCGAGTGCCCCCATGCTTGTCATTGGGCTTGTCGTGGGTCTGATCATAAGTGTTTTTCAGGCGACGACCCAGATTCAAGAGCAGACGCTAGCTTTTGTTCCCAAAATCGTCGCTGTACTGCTGTCAATCCTCATCTTTGGGCCTTGGATCATGAACACACTGGTTGATTTTACGTTCAATTTACTCAACAACCTTTACAAATTCGTTGGATAGGTTGTGAGCGCGATGACATTAGTTTTTCAGGCAATCCCTATTTTTTTGCTTATCTTTTGTCGAATTACATCATTCTTTGTCGTGGTACCGATTTTATCTTCTAGAAACGTGCCGATGATGTTCAAAATCGGTCTTTCCGTATTCATCTCATTTCTAATTTTTGCGAGCATGGGGTTGGATAAGCCCATTCCTATGGATGGTGAATATGTTCTATTGATTATTCGTGAAATGCTGATCGGCATTTTACTTGGTTTTCTTGCCTATCTCTTTTTTTCGGTTATTCAAACCGCCGGTTCTCTGATGGATATGCAAATTGGTTTCAGTATGGCCAGCGTAATAGACCCGCTAACAGGGGCTTCAACGCCAATGTTAGGTAACCTCAAGTATATGATTGCCGTGCTGTTATTCCTTTCATTTGACGGCCATCATTACCTACTTCGAGCGATCATGGATAGTTATAAGTGGGTTCCGTTGGACAACGAGTTGTTTGCTCGAATCTACAGCGGTGGAATTTCTGAATTCCTGTTCCAATCTTTGACCAAAATGTTATATCTTTCGTTTCAGCTTGCTGCGCCAATTATTGCCGCACTTTTTCTAACAGATTTAGGATTAGGGTTGTTAACGAGGGTTGCTCCACAATTTAACATTTTTGTTATCGGAGCGCCGCTTAAAATGATTTTAGGGTTTTTCTTATTAGTTGTTTTATTCCCGGAGTTAATTTCACAATTCCAATCTTTGTTCTCAACTATTTTCGAAAACATGGAGAAGCTGCTTGGGCTCATCAGTGGAACACAGCAACCATCTCCCTAGGCAGGAGGAAAGCCGTGTCCCAACAACGTCGTTTGCAGCTTGATTTACAATGGTTTGCTGGGGAAAAGACGGAGCCAGCTACGGCGAAGAAAAGGCAAGATGCACGCAAGAAAGGGCAAGTTGCGAAAAGTATGGACTTACCCGCAGCACTGATTTTGCTCTTTTCTTTCTTGTCGTTTCTAATGTTTGGCGGATACATGAAAGAGAAGATAATTAACATCTTTCGCAATGTTTATGAGAATGAACTGACGATGGATATTACGGCTAGCAATGTTCACGCACTTTTCGCCGATTTGGTCAAGCAAGGATTTTTTATCTTAGGTCCTATTTTTCTGCTTGCTGTGATTATCGCTTTTATTGCGAATTATGCGCAAGTCGGATTCATGTTTATCGGTGACCCCCTGATGATGAAATTCAACAAGATTAATCCTTTAGAAGGATTTAAACGGATCTTCTCTTTACGAACAGTGATGGAATTTTTAAAGTCTATGTTGAAAATGACCATTATCGGTTATGTTGTTTATACGACGTTAATGGGGGAAAAAGCTAAACTGTTGGGGTTGGGACATGCTCCATTGGAAAGCACATTCTCGTTTATCGCCGCGGTTACCTTAAAGCTAGGTATAAAGATCGGAGCAGTTCTCATTGTGCTTGCCATTTTTGACTATATTTATCAAAAATATGAACATGAGAAAAGTCTTAGAATGTCCAAACAGGACATCAAAGATGAATATAAGAAAAGTGAGGGGGATCCCCTCATCAAAGGAAAGATCCGTTCAAAACAGCGTCAGATGGCTATGCAGAGAATGATGCAGGAAGTTCCCAAAGCGGATGTTATTATTACGAATCCAACTCACTTTGCAGTTGCTCTTAAGTATGATTCCACCAATATGCAAGCCCCTACCGTTATTGCAAAAGGCGCCGATTACGTTGCATTGAAAATCAAAGAAGTTGCCAAAAACAACGGTATTATTACGATGGAAAACAAACCGCTTGCTCGTGCGATCTTTGCACAGGTGGAAATAGGAGACTCAATTCCGGCTGAGCTGTTCCAAGCTGTCGCAGAAGTGTTGGCGTATGTATATAAAATGAAGGGCAAAACGAATTAATAAGAAGGGGGGTACAATCTAATGAGAGTCAAGGATTTGTTCGTTCTTATAGGCATTATTGGTATTGTTTTAATGATGATTGTACCAGTTCCAATCCCTTTGTTGGATTTTCTTCTTATAATTAATATCTCAATTGCTTTAATGATTATCTTGGTTGCCATGAACACGCAAGAAGCCTTGCAGTTTTCTATTTTTCCTTCTCTGCTTTTGATCACTACGTTGTTTCGGTTAGCGCTCAACGTGTCTACAACACGAAATATTTTGTCTCATGCAGAAGCAGGCGACGTGGTCAGAACTTTTGGTTCTTTCGTAGCGCAAGGAAATATCGTCGTAGGATTTGTAGTATTCCTTATCCTTGTCTTGGTTCAATTCATCGTAATTACCAAAGGTTCTGAGCGCGTTGCCGAGGTTGCGGCTAGATTTACGCTCGATGCGATGCCGGGGAAACAAATGAGTATCGACGCGGATTTAAATGCCGGGTTAATTAATGAGGTTCAAGCCAGGGAACGTAGGCAGAAAATTGAGCGAGAAGCTGATTTCTACGGAGCTATGGATGGTGCCAGCAAATTCGTAAAAGGGGATGCTATTGCTGGTATTGTCATTTTGGTCATCAATTTGATTGGTGGCTTTATCATTGGGATGACGATGAAAGGCATGGATTTCTCCGAAGCACTTCAAACCTTCTCAATTCTAACGATTGGGGATGGACTCGTTTCACAAATTCCAGCACTACTGATTTCAACAGCTGCTGGTATCATCGTGACAAGAGCGTCTTCAGAAGGAAACCTAGGTCATGATGTGACCAAGCAGCTAACTTCACAACCTAAACTACTTTATATTGTTGCAGGAACGCTAGTGATGCTGGGGATTTTTACACCGATTCATTGGTTTACGACTTTTCCGATCGCCGGATTGTTGGTTTTCGCCGGATACAAAATGCAAAAGAACTTGGAACGAGAAGCCATCAAAGAAGAACAATTGGTGGAAGAGCAGCAAATCGAGGAAGTGCGAAGTCCTGAAAGTGTTATTTCCTTACTGCAAGTCGATCCGATTGAATTTGAATTTGGTTACGGCTTAATTCCACTGGCAGATACACAGCAAGGTGGAGATTTACTTGACCGGATTATATTAATTCGTAGGCAATGTGCACTTGAATTAGGGGTAGTCGTACCTGTCATTCGCATACGCGATAATATTCAACTGCGCCCGAACGAGTATATCATCAAAATTAAAGGCAATACAGTGGCACGCGGCGAACTACTCCTTAATCACTATCTGGCCATGAGCCCAGGAATAGATGATGATTCAATTTCCGGTATTGAAACAACCGAGCCTGCTTTTGGATTGCCTGCCATCTGGATTGATGAAGTGACGAAAGAGCGAGCCGAGTTATCAGGATACACGGTTGTTGATCCTCCTTCTGTAGTAGCTACTCATCTTACAGAAGTTATTAAGAAACATACACATGAGCTTCTTGGACGCCAAGAAACGAAAGCGCTCATCGACAATGTTCGCGAATCTTATCCTGCGCTTGTGGATGATCTTATCCCTTCCGTATTGTCGATTGGTGATGTTCAGAAAGTGTTGGCTAAGCTGCTTAAGGAGAAAATCTCCGTTCGCGACTTGGTTACTATTCTAGAGACACTTGCCGATTATGGCTCTTATACGAAAGACCCTGAGATCTTGACGGAATATGTCAGACAATCATTATCCAGACAGATTACGCAGCAATTCACGTCATTAGGGGATTCGCTGAAAGTCATTACAGTAGGTCCGTCAGTAGAAAAGAAAATTGCTGATTCTGTACAGCAGTCCGATCAGGGAAGTTATTTGGCGCTTGACCCGTCCTCATCACAAATTATTTATCATCGCGTAAGCGAGCAAGTAAGTAAATTAATTCAATCCGGGCAACAGCCTGTTATTTTAACCTCTCCAACGATTCGTATGTACTTGAGACAACTGCTTGAAAGAACGCTGCAAGATATTCCCGTTTTATCATACAGCGAATTAGAGCCTAGCGTAGAGATTCAGAGCATGGGGGTAGTCAATTTATGAGAGTAAAAAGATATGTCGTTGATTCCATGCCTGATGCGTTACAGAAAATCCGCACTGATTTAGGGAAGGATGCAGTAATTCTTAACACCAAAGAAATTCGCACAGGCGGATTTCTTGGTATGTTTGGCAAGAAAAAGATTGAAGTGATAGCTGCAATTGATAATACGAATTCGAATGCAGTACCGATTGCACCCAAGGTGACACCACAACTTCAGCAACAGAAGCAGCAGCCAGTAATTTCTCAAGTGTATGCGGCAAAGTCACAGCCTCATCAGTCGGATTTTCCGGAAGTTCCGGATGTACTCGTGAATGTTTCAGCAGTAAATGAATCTATTACTGCAAAATTTAGTGCTAATGCACCATCAAATTTTACTCAAACGCCGCAACAAACCTATACACCGGCATCAGTTAATGCGCCTAATAAGATCAGCTACCAAAAAGATGAGCAGCTTATTGAGGAACTTAAACAGATGAAAGAAATGATGAAGAAGTTAACACAAGCTTCGGATGTGTTCGCGCTCCCTGAGCCTCTTCAAAAACTTGAACAGCGATTAAGTGATCAAGAAGTTGACCCGAAGCTAATACGCCAAATTATGGATGAGACTGTCGCTGATTTTCAACTTGCAGATGAGCCGGTGACAGAAGAAAGTGCGTTACAACTGGTGAAAGCTAAGCTGGGGCAAGTTTTTCAGTCCGACCATGGCAAGAAAATTTCACCGAATACGCGTGTTGTTCATTTTGTGGGGCCGACCGGAGTCGGTAAGACGACGACCATTGCGAAATTGGCTGCTGAGCAAGTGCTCAAATATCAACGCAAGGTTGGTTTTATTACTTCAGACACTTACCGTATTGCGGCTATCGAACAATTAAAAACATATGCCACCATTTTGAACGTTCCATTAGAAGTTGTGTTTTCCCCGCAAGATTTAGTAAAAGCATTTCAAAACTTAGAGGACTGTGATGTTATTTTCATGGATACAGCCGGTCGCAATTTTCGTAATGAAATGTATGTCTCGGAGCTTAATTCATTGCTCAAAACTCAAGGCAGCAGCGAGACGATCCTCGTGCTTAGCTTAACAACGAAATACAGAGATATGAGGGCAATTACGAACAACTTTAACAAATTTAAGCTGGATAAAGTCATTTTCACCAAAATGGATGAAACGGATTCTTACGGAGCTATTGTTAATATTGTTCATGAGTTCTCCCTTCAAATCTCGTATGTGACCAATGGTCAGAGCGTACCGGATGACATTACGGAATTGGATGAGCGGCAAATCATTGATTTTTTATTGGAGGAACCTAGAGCATGAAGGATCAAGCAGAAGGGTTACGGAACCTGGTTCAAATTCAGAATGATAAAGGCACAAAAACGACCAGGATTATTACCGTGACTAGCGGAAAGGGCGGCGTAGGGAAATCGAATGTTACGCTGAACTTTGCTTTAGCGCTTCAGTCCCAAGGTTATAAGGTTCTTGTTTTTGATGCCGACTTAGGGCTTGCCAATATTGATGTGCTGATGGGCATTTCCTCTAAGTACAATTTGTATCATTTGTTGAAAAAGGAAAAAACCATTTGGGAAATCATCCAAAAAGGTTCGAATGATTTAGATTTCATCGCAGGCGGCTCTGGTTTTAACGATCTGCTTCGTTTAACGGAAGACGAGCTTGATTACTTTGCTGAGCAAGTTATGCAGCTTAACGGTTATGTGGATTTCATCATTTTTGACACGGGTGCAGGTTTGTCAAAAGAAACATTGAAATTCATTTTGGCGGCTGAGGAAACTTTCGTGGTGACGACCCCAGAACCAACTTCCATTACTGATGCTTATGCCATCATCAAAATGGTTAATTCAATGGGACACGATGTGTCCTTTAAGTTAATTATAAACCGGGTTACGGATCGAAAAGAAGGCAAGCAAACAGCGGACAAAATCGCTTTGGTAGCCAAACAATTCTTAGGCATCCAGGTTCCTACACTAGGTTTTGTGGAAGATGATGTGTCCGTGTCAAAAGCTGTCAAAAAGCAAGTTCCCTTTACCATTGCTTTTCCAAACTCGCTCGCTGCTAGAAGCTTACAGTCGCTTGTAGTCGATTATATCAAAGGTTATCACGTCGTTGATACTTCTTCACCTGGTGTCAAGGGGTTTTTGAATAAAATGATGCGACTTTTGAAATAGGAATTTAGCGAGTTATGTCGAATTAGCACATAAAGGGAGGGGAACACCATGGCACAATATAACATACTAGTTGTAGATGACTCCGTCTTTATGCGAAAAATAATTAGCGATCTGATTTCAGATAATCCTCAGTATAACATCATTGGAACAGCCAAAAACGGACAAGAAGCGATTGACCAAGTGAAGCTTTTACGACCTGATGCCGTCACAATGGATGTAGAAATGCCTGTGATGAACGGGTTGGATGCCCTGCAGCGCATTATGGCAGAGCAGCCAACTCCGGTTATCATGATAAGCTCTTTAACTGAGGAAGGGGCCGCAGAAACGATTAAAGCGCTTGAATGGGGTGCTGTCGACTTTATTCGAAAGCCATCGGGTTCGATCTCATTGGACTTATATAAAGTGAAGCAGCTGCTGCACGAAAAGCTGCAAATGGCTGTTCGAACCAAGTTGAGATCATTTCAGCCTATTCAGCAGCCAACCGTGGCACCTAAAAGTAATTTAACACCACCTCAAGTTAATAAAGTCAGTACGTTGAAGCAGTTAGAAGCAAAAAAAACGAATACAGAGAGTTCACCGAAATTTGAGCATCTTGTTGCAATTGGAACTTCTACGGGTGGACCACGAGCCTTGCACCAAGTGATCTCCAATATCCCGGCAGGGTTTCCTGCTCCAATCCTGATTGTCCAACATATGCCGCCTAATTTCACGAAGTCATTAGCTCAGCGTTTGAACGACATCTCTCAGATTCAAGTTGTAGAAGCAGCAGAGGGGGATGTTCTCAAAACGGCAACGGCTTATGTTGCTCCGGGAGGTTGGCATATGATTGTATACAAAGATTTTAATCATACATACAAAATTAAATTAACAAAAGAAGATCCTCGTTCTGGCCACCGTCCTTCGGTGGATGCCCTCTTTGAGTCCTTGCTTGGCCTGAATGAGTTGAAGAGGCACATCGTCCTGATGACGGGGATGGGTAGCGATGGCGCCAGGGGAATGCTTTCCTTAAGGCAATCGGGTGCAGAAACAACCATTGCGGAGTCTGAAGAAACGTGTGTAGTTTATGGCATGCCTCGGGCTGCCGTAGAGATGCAAGCGGCGATGCATGTACTTCCGCAGCACGGTATTGCTGCCCGCTTGACGCAATGTGTACTTCCTTGATTGATGGAACAATGCAAGCAAGTTACTTAAAGATCCTATTGGAGGTGTGTGGTTTTGGAACTTAGTCAATATTTATCCATGTTTATCGATGAGTCGAAAGAACACTTGCAATCTTTGAATGAGAACTTACTAAGTTTAGAAAGCACCCCTCAAGATATTAGTATTGTACATAATATTTTTCGTTCTGCACATACGTTGAAGGGCATGTCTGCAACAATGGGATTTGAGGACATTGCATCTCTCACACATGAAATGGAAAACGTTCTGGACATGGTCCGAAACAGTAAAATCGAAATGAATGATTTCATTTTTGACTGTATTTTTAAAAGTTTAGATTCCTTAGAATCAATGGTAGAAGACATTATTCAAGGTGGCACAGGAAAAGCGGATGTTACTCCGATTGTCGTATCTCTGCGGTCCATTGTGACTGGAGAATACAAAATAGCTTCAACAACGGTTGTTGCGGCAGTTAAGGAACCTGCTAAAGGCATTGAAGTAGACGAATTTCAATTTTCCATTCTTCAGCAATCCATTGATGCGGGTTTTCTTGTTTTCTACGTAGAAGTTAACGTCAATGAGAACTGTGTACTAAAAGCCGCGCGTGCTTATATGGTATTTGATGCATTGGAAAGAATGGGTGAGATCGTCAAAGCGACGCCATCCGTGCAAGAGATCGAGCAAGAGAAATTCGATCGCTCATTCTCGCTCTATTTTATATCGAAAGTTGATCACGCGACTCTAGAAAAAGAAATTCTTAATGTTTCAGAGATTGAATCTGCTGTAATTATTACGGTTGATTCCGAGTCATTGGTAGAATTATCACGTCCTCGCAGTGAAGTTGAGGCGGCAAGGCAAGAAATCGCTGCTGCAGTAGCAGCTGTAGAGGCGCCAACTCCAGTTGCTGCTGTAGCGAGTACTCCGATTGTGGCGGAACCAGTGGCAGCAGCTAAACCGGCAGCTGGCGGAGCACCTGTTGCAAGCCGTACAATTCGCGTTGATATTGAGCGTCTTGACGCATTAATGAATCTTTTTAGCGAGTTGCTGATTGACCGTGTCCGTTTGGAACAGCTGGCGAGTGAAGTTAAGCGCAATGATTTAACAGAAACCGTCGAACACATGTCTAGAGTAAGCAGCGACTTGCAAAATATTGTGCTTAAACTTCGCATGGTGCCTGTAGACTCTGTATTCAACCGTTTCCCGCGGATGATCAGAGATCTGGCGAAATCACTTGATAAGAAAGTAGATTTAGTGATTACAGGTGCGGAAACGGAGTTAGACCGTACGGTTATCGATGAGATTGGTGACCCGCTGGTCCACTTGCTGCGTAACGCGGTTGATCATGGTATTGAGTCAATCAGTGACCGTTTAGCTGTAGGGAAAAGCGAACATGGAACGATCCAACTTCGTGCCTTCCATAGCGGCAATCATGTATTTATCGAAATTGAAGAAGATGGAAGAGGCATTTATAGAGAGAAAGTATTAAAAACAGCTCTGAAAAATGGACTTGTTACTGCTGAGCAAGCTGCAAAGCTGACGGATAAAGAAGTTTACAACTTACTGTTCGCCTCTGGCTTCAGTACTGCAGAAAAAATTTCAGATATTTCTGGTCGCGGCGTAGGACTTGATGTCGTGAAAACCAAAATCCAAATGCTAGGCGGACATGTGCAAGTGGACTCGAAGCCTGGTGTAGGAAGTAAATTCTCTGTTCAGCTTCCGCTTACACTTTCTATTATTTCGGCTATGTTAGTACGGCTTGGCAGCGAGAAATATGCGATTCCGTTATCCTCTATCGTGGAAACTTCTGCGATTCAGAAGAGTCAAATTCGCAACATCCATGGCAACAAAATGGTGGATTACCGCAAATCCGTTATTCCTCTCGTATCTTTGAGCACATTGTTTGAAGTGCCGGATTTCAATGAGGATCTGGAAGAGGAAACTGAAATTGTGGTTGTTCGCAAAGGGGACAAGCAAGTTGCCTTGATGGTGGATGAATTTATCGGCCAGCAAGAGATTGTTCTCAAAACATTAGGTAAGTATTTAACAGGACTATTTGCGATCTCTGGCGCGACGATTCTTGGAGATGGGCAAGTGGCTTTGATTATTGATCCAAACGCATTGATTAAATAACTACATAATTCTAAGGAGGATCTTACAATGGGAGAAGAAAAAAAAGTAATCGTCTTCGCACTTGGATCGGAAGAGTATGGCGTGGAAGTCGAGAAAGTCAGAACGATTGAAAGAATGCAGCCAATGACACGTGTCCCAAAAGCACCTGAATTCGTTAAAGGTGTGATTAATCTTCGTGGTGTAGTTATTCCGATTATCAATCTGCGCTCACGTTTTGGACTTGAAGAGCAAGCGATTTCTGATGCTTCTCGGATTATCATTGTGTCAGCAGGCGAGTTTGAAGTGGGATTAATCGTAGATTCAGCTAATGACGTGATTGACCTGGATACGGATAACATTGATACTCCACCAGAAATTGTTGGCGGAATCAAAGCGAAATATCTGGATGGAATAGCTCGTGTCGGCGAGGAAAGATTGCTAGTGCTGCTTAATTTAGAGCAGGTTTTAAACCGCGACGAAATTTTACAGTTAGAAAGATTAGGGGACTAACTTGTGGACGTTTTTAGTCAGTTGGCAGATTTTCAAATGGATGTTCTCAAGGAAGTTGGCAATATAGGTGCGGGGCATGCGGCTACCGCCCTATCTACACTATTGGACAAACCGATCGATATGCTTGTACCCAAAGTCAGGATGCTTCCTTTTGAAGAAATTTGTGAAAGTGTTGGCGGGGCTGAGACGGTTGTTCTGGCCATTTTCTTAAGAGTAGAAGGAGACGCTCCAGGAAATATGTTCTTTATCCTCAATTTAGATGCCGCCAAGAATATACTACGGGATCTTATCGGTTTGAAAATTGAAGATCAAGAAGAGTATTCTGAGCTGGAGTTATCTGCTTTAAATGAAATAGGCAATATCCTTGCCGGATCCTATCTTTCTTCTCTTGCTGATTTTACTAACTTGAACATGCAGCCTACAGTCCCAGCATTAGCGATTGATATGGCAGGTGCCATATTAAGTTATGGTTTATTGCAATTTGGTCAAATGGGAGATCAGGCTCTCCTAATCGACACCAAATTTTTGGAAGGGGAAAGTGAAGTACAAGGGCATTTCTTCCTAATTCCTGATCCGGAATCGTTTGGCAAAATATTTTCGGCATTAGGAGTAGATTCTTCATGACCCAAGATAATTTGATTAAAGTAGGCATGGCTGACTTGAATGTTGCTCACCTGACAGGTGTGTTGAAAACAACGGGTCTAGGCTCATGTGTAGGGGTTACGCTTTATGATAGCCGCGCGAAAGTAGCGGGAATGGCACATGTCATGTTGCCATCCTCAGAAATCGCCCGGGAAGGTTCGTTAAACATTGCGAAATATGCGGACACCGCCATTCCTGAGTTAATCTCCCGAATGGAGCAGCTCGGAGCTAGCGTTAATAAACTTGAGGCTAAGCTTGCCGGCGGTGCCCAAATGTTTGCATTCGCAGGAAATAATGATACGATGAGAATTGGCCCGAGAAATGTAGAATCCTGTAAGGAAATGTTGAATAAATACAGAATTCCAATTCGTGCGGAGGATACGGGAGCGAATTACGGTCGAACGATAGAATTTAATAGTGAAACCGGCATTCTAGTCATTCGAAGCGTCCAATTAGGAGTGAAAGAAATTTAATGATGATTGGTACTATTCGACTAAATTTCATAGTAGCAGGCTTGGCGGGTTTATTAACTTTTTGTTTATCGATTGGCAATAATTTATTGCTAACTTCCTGTCTGAAAACGGTATACAGTTTTCTAATATTATTTATTCTTACTTTTGGATTTCGCTGGGTGTTAGGTCTGATGCTTGGGGCTGAACACGCGGCAGGACACGCTCAGCATGCGAATATGACGACAGACTCATCCGTTGGTCAAACTTTGGATTTGACAACCCCAGAAGAAGATGAGGAAACACGTGAACTATTGAAAGCTAATATGGGTAATAAACATTCGCCTTCATCAGCTGACATGCAATTTTCACCACTGAATCCACCTAAGTTAGTCACCAAGAATAATCTGGACCCTGAACAACTGGCTGGTGCCTTAAGGCGAATGTCAGAAGACTAAGGATGGTGAAACGTAAATCATGATCGAACAAAAGCAATCACAACTAGCGAATTTCGACTTATGGAAGCAGTGGAAAGAGGAAGGCTGGGTTCCCGCTAAGCAGGCATTGATTGAGAGTTACTTGCCTTTAGTCGATTATGTTTCAGGACGTCTCGCCATAGGACTACCTAAAAGCGTCTCGAAAGAGGACCTGTCCAGCTATGGCGTGATGGGTCTTATTGATGCCGTGGAGAAATTTGATTATGCCCGCGGTCTTCAGTTTGAAACTTACGCATCCTGGCGAATCCGTGGCTCGATCATAGATGGCCTCAGGCAAGGAGATTGGGTCCCGCGCTCTGTTCGAGAAAAGGCCAAAAAGGTTGAAGATGCTTACCAAAAGCTCGAACAACAGTATCTTCGTTCTGTAACAGATGCCGAAATTAGTGCATATTTACAGGTTAGTGAGCAAGATTTTCAACAGATGCTTCAAGATATTTCAATTACGACGGTGTGTTCGATCGATGATCCAATTCGAGAAGAAGATTCGGAAACGCGGCTTTCATTACTTGTCGATGAGAAAGCGAAGAATCCGGAGTTTCAAGTAAATGAATTTTATTTGAAAGATTCGCTCGCCAAAGCTATTGAACGTTTGACAGAGAAGGAACGTACTGTGGTTTCGTTATTTTATTTTGAGGAACTCTCTTTAAGTGAAATCGCCGAAGTGATGAGCTTATCTCCTTCGCGCATTTCGCAACTACATTCGAAAGCGATTCTTCGTTTAAAGGGCGTACTTAGCCGGTTTAAGAATCAGCTATTCCAGGATACATAACATAAACTTGCTAAAGTTGAAGGGTGGAATTCCATGCTTGAGAGGAACATGCCTTTAGATTATTACATCAGTATTTCCATCTCGGATGATAAATTGTCAGCATTTTTACTTATTAATAATATCGATGATACTTTAAAGTTAACAATTGCTGAGTTGGAAGAATTAACTCGAAAAAACCGTATTGTACATGGCTTGAATCAACCGCTGCTAGCTCAAATAGCTGCTAATCCTAAAGCTTTTTATCAACAAAAAGTTACTATCGCTGTTGGGACGAAGGCAGAGCCAGGCGCTAACGGCTATATTTCTTATACGTTTGATTTGGATGGGAATGACAAAAAACCTCAAGAGCTGGATGACGGCAGGGTAAACTATAAAGAAGTAGTATCTTTAAATAATGTGAAAAAAGGGCAGCTAATTGGACAGCGTTTCTTAGCTACCGAAGGCACCCCGGGACGTGCAGTAACCGGCGAGACGATTTTTACGAAAGCTGGGAAAGAAGCTCGTTTCAAAATCGGTAAGAATGTGATCACAGACGCCGAACAAAAAGCGCTATATGCCTTGATTGACGGGATGGTTGTAAAAACAGATCGAGATAAAATTAATGTATTTCCTGTGTATGAAGTGAATGGGGATGTAGACTATCATATTGGAAATATTGATTTTATCGGTACTGTAGTTGTCCGCGGCAATGTGCTTCCAGGGTTTAAAATCCGTGCTTCCGGCGATATTCGTGTCACTGGGGGCGTAGAAGCCGCAGAGCTTGAAGCGGATGGTTCTATTGAGATAAATGCCGGTATTGTAGGTCAAAACAAAGCTTTTGTTAAAGCCGGGAAAAATGTAAAGAGCTCTTTTATTCAAGATGCGACAGTTGAACTATTAGGGGAATTAAAAGTTTCTCAGAGTATTATGCATTCAACCATTCGAGCTGGTAAAGCTGTAAATTGTAATGGAGCTAAGGGACTCATTGTTGGGGGAACCATACAGGCAGGAGAGCGTGTGACAGCACGTACAATCGGAAACTCGATGTCAACCACAACGGTCATTGAAGTAGGTGTATTGCCGGAACTTCGTAATGAAATGATTCATTTGCGAAATCAGTTGAAGGTTCTTATGGAGAATATGGACAAAACAGATAAAGCCCTCTTATTGCTGGATTCATTGGCTGCTGCCGGTCAACTTACTCCGGACAAACTAGCGATGCGCGTTAAATTGAACCATACGAAGAAGCAAGGTATTGAAGAGCAAAATACGATTAAGGAACGTATCCTTGAGATCGAAAAATCATTAGAAGATTCCGAACAAGCTAAGGTTGAAGTTTTGTCGACCGTTTACGGGGGAACTAAGATTGTTATTGGGCGTTATACGAAATTTATCAAAGATACAACGAATCGAATGACGTTCCGTTTGCATGAGGGAGATATTTCAATGAGTGCTTACGTGTGAGTGAAGGAGTGGGTAAGCGATGAGTTTTAAAGCCATCGATTTACAGTTCGCTGTACACAAGAACGATGAGGCGGGAATTCGTCAAAATCAACTGATGCAGAAACCGCGCCAAGATGAAACGATCTTAGAAAATCAGGCGGCACAGTCAACTGAAAAAGATCGTCAACGCAGCAGTAAGCTTGAAGAAAGCGCCAGGACGGATATCAATGGTCAAGGCGGGCAGAAGCAGCAGATGGCAGAGAGAAAGCCTAGGAACAAAAAAACTTCGTCATCGGCAACTACTGGACAGGAGCATCAATCAAATCATCCATACAAAGGGCATCATATTGATTTATCCTTATAAGGCGTTATTTCATTTAAAGAAAAAGGTGAACATAAGTGGCTATGCAGCCGTGGATGTATGTCGTACTTCTAGGATTGGTCGTGATCGTTTATGCACGTTTTCTGCCTAAGGAACAAATGGCAGCTTCCGGCAAGATGACAGTCGTTCAAGAGATTGAGGAAACGATAGAACACTTTGCCGCAGAGATGGACGAGCAAAATCAATCGCTGTTGGATCTTTTTTCGAAGACGAAACAAGATTATGAGGTTGAACTCGCGAAGCTGGCGGGCAGGCTTGAAACCCTGGAGAAGCAGAAACATGAGCTTTCTCAAGAGTTGACCAAAGTGCATTTCAAAGATCAAGGAAATTCAGTTGCAATTTCTACGATTGGTTTAGAACTCGGTCAACAGGTAGCCGCGGGAGAACCCCAAACTTTGGTTGAAGAATCCATTGTTGCTGAAGATGAGCCAGTCTACGCAGGCTTGAGTATGAAAAGCCGATATGCGGAGCTATTTTCTCTACACGATCAAGGAAAAGGCGTTGAAGCTATCGCGAAGAAATTAGGGATGAATAAAGGTGAGGTTAGTTTGATCTTACAGCTTTCCCGACAGGAGGAGATGACCCGTGCTTAAAAATCGTTCGTATCTTTTAGGAATTGGGACTGGGATCATCGTCGGGGCCTTATTGCTGCAAGTGATGTCTGTTCGGGCAAGCGCACCGGGTAAATCTGGTTTAGCTCTTGACGAAATGGATCCTCAGAAGTTGAAAGAGGAAGCGGCTAAATACTATCAAGTTTTTGATTTAGGCACTAAAATGTATACGCAAGCGGAAGTGGATGCTTCTGTTCAAAAAAAGGTGAAAGAAGAAGCGGACAAACTAGCAGCAGCTAAGCCTCAAGATCAGCCTAAAACAGAGACCGTTGTTAGAACGGTTGTTTATGTACAGCCAAATCTTGATGCAACCGCTGTTAGCGAGCTTCTCGTCAAATCTGGACTGATTACGGACCGCAAAGCATTTGCCACTGAACTCCAAAAGCAAGGCGGAAACACCAAATTGCAAGTCGGCTTCCATGTGTTTGAAGGGCAATTGGATATGCAGCAGGTTGTGTCGAATCTCATAACATCTCAGCAGTAGACGCTCAAATTGATCTTTATTTTGAGGTCTTTTTTTATTGAAACATGCCTATTGTCGCGGGAAAATACGAAATCGACAAAAGGTTGCATAGGGATTTGAGTTGTGGTATATTTATTCACGGTGTTAAAAACTCACGTCAGTCAATTTGTATATTGGTGCTTACATTGGTAAGTTTTATACAAAGATGCGACAGGCGGCGGATACCAAATAAACCATTTTAGAGGAGGGATTGGGGATGGCAGTTATCTCCATGAAACAGCTTTTAGAAGCTGGCGTACATTTCGGTCACCAAACACGTCGTTGGAACCCGAAAATGGACAAGTACATTTTCACAGAAAGAAACGGAATTTACATTATCGATCTACAAAAAACGGTTAAAAAAGTTGAGGAAGCTTACAACTTCGTTAAATCCGTATCTGAAGATAATGGTACAATCCTTTTCGTAGGAACTAAAAAACAAGCCCAAGATTCCGTTGCTGAAGAAGCAGAACGTTGCGGAATGTACTTCATCAACCAACGTTGGTTGGGTGGTACGCTTACTAACTTCCAAACGATTCAAAAACGTATTGACCGTTTGAAAACTCTTGAAAGATGGGAAGAGGACGGTACATTCGAAGTTCTACCTAAGAAAGAAGTTATCATTCTCCGTAAAGAGAAAGAGCGTCTTGAGAAATTCTTGGGCGGAATCAAAAACATGAAATCCCTGCCTAGCGCACTATTCATTATCGATCCACGTAAAGAGCGTATTGCTGTTGCAGAAGCTCGTAAATTGGGTATCCCAATCGTTGGTATCGTTGATACAAACTGTGATCCGGACGAGATCGACTATGTGATCCCAGGTAACGATGATGCGATTCGTGCAGTAAAATTGCTTACAGCGAAAATTGCTGACGCAGTAATCGAAGCACACCAAGGCGAACAAACAACAGCTTAATTTATAGGAATGGGAAAAGGGTGGTTGGAAGGTGTAACAGCCTGTCACCACCCTTTTTTTAAAGTAAGCAAAGGCGTTACATATCAAACCACAAACGGGAGGTTTCTTTCAATGGCAGTTACAGCAGCACAAGTGAAAGAATTACGTGAAAAAACAGGCGCAGGTATGTTGGATTGCAAAAAAGCGCTTGAAGAAGCAAATGGTGATATCACAAAAGCTGGTGAATTGCTTCGCGAGAAAGGTCTTTCCGCGGCAGCTAACAAAGCAGGTCGTATCGCTACTGAAGGCGCAGTAGAGTCTTACATTCACGCTGGAGGTAAAGTTGGTGTTCTGGTTGAGATCAACTGTGAAACTGACTTCGTAGGTAAAACAGAGCAATTCAGAACTTTCTGCAAAGATATCGCAATGCACATTGCAGCGGCTAACCCTTCTTATGTTCGTCGTGAAGAAGTGCCAACAGAAGCTTTGGAGAAAGAAAAAGAAATTCTTCGCAACCAAGCGCTTAACGAAGGCAAACCAGAGAAAATCATTGAAAAAATGGTTGAAGGCCGTATTGGCAAATACTACGAAGAGTTCTGCTTAATGGAGCAACAATTCGTTAAAGATCCAGACAAAACAATCGATCAATTGCTGAACGAGAAAATCGCTGCAATCGGCGAAAACATCTCGATTCGTCGTTTCGTACGTTTTGGTCTTGGTGAAGGCCTTGAGAAAAAACAAGAAAACTTCGCTGAAGAAGTTATGTCCCAAGTTAAACTATAATAGCTCTTTCAAAAAGATGGAACACTTGGTGTTCCTTCTTTTTTAGCCAATAAGTTTGTTTATGCATGGAAACGGAGGTTATACAAGTTGGGTCAACCTTTTTATAAAAGAATAGTGCTCAAATTGAGCGGCGAAGCTCTGGCAGGACAGCAAGGGTACGGCATTGATTCAGAAGTCATTACCTCCATCGCCCAGCAAGTGAAAGACGTTGTTGAATTGAACGTGGAAGTCGCTATCGTAGTAGGTGGCGGTAACATATGGCGTGGAATCGCCGGCAGTGAAAAAGGCATGGATCGTGCAACAGCGGACTATATGGGGATGCTTGCGACCGTCATGAATTCTTTAGCACTACAGGATGCTTTGGAAAATATTGATGTACCAACAAGAGTTCAGTCCTCCATCACGATGCAGCAAGTGGCTGAACCTTATATTCGTAGAAAAGCAATTCGTCACTTGGAAAAGGCGAGAGTTGTTATTTTCGCAGCAGGTACAGGGAATCCATACTTCTCAACAGATACGACAGCAGCTTTGAGAGCAGCTGAAATTGAAGCGGAAGTCATTCTCATGGCCAAAAATAAAGTGGATGGCGTTTACTCCGCAGATCCATTCAAAGATCCAACAGCTAAGAAATTCGAAACGTTGACGTATATGGAAGTTATCAGTAATAATTTAGGTGTCATGGACTCCACCGCTTCTTCCCTATGTATGGATAACAACATCCCGTTGGTGGTGTTCAACATTACAGAAAAAGGGAATATTAAACGAGTGGTCCTTGGCGAGAAAATTGGGACTACAGTTAAAGGGAGTGTCTAATCGATGCCACAAGCAGTGAAAAAGAACGCTGAAGACCGGATGGATAAAGCCATCGGCGCACTTAAAAGAGACTTGACTTCTCTACGTGCTGGTCGTGCTACGCCTTCTTTATTGGATCGTATTCAAGTGGAATATTACGGAGCAATGACACCGGTGAATCAACTTGCGAATTTAACAACACCTGATTCACGTACTTTGCTTATTCAACCATGGGACAAAAGCTCCATGTCCTCTATAGAGAAAGCAATTATGAAGTCTGATTTGGGTTTAACACCATCCAATGATGGTATCGTAATTCGCATTGTGATCCCGGCACTGACAGAAGAGCGCCGTACGGATCTCGTTAAAATGACGAAAAAATTCGGCGAAGAAGCCAAAGTGGCGATTCGCAATATTCGCCGCGATGCGAACGATGAGATCAAAAAGCTTGAAAAAGCTGGGATCTCTGAAGATGAGTCGCGTAAACATCAGGAAGACATCCAGAAGTTTACGGATAAATTCGTAGCCGAAGTTGAAAAAGTTTTGGCTGCTAAAGAAAAAGAAATCATGGAAGTATAAGATAGATATGCCCCCGGGTAGTCGCTGGGGGTTTTTCATCTTTCCCTAGTTGGGAGGAACAACAGTGCTCAAGCGATTTAAGCAATGGTTTGGAATGAAAGATCAGCAAGCATCTACAGCTAGACCAGAAATTGAATTGGACAAAGTGCCAGCGCATGTCGCTATCATTATGGACGGAAATGGCCGCTGGGCAAAACAAAGAGGTTTGCCACGTGTAGCCGGGCATCATTCCGGCATGAAAAATGTTAAGAAAATTACGATGGCAGCTAATGAGATCGGTGTTAAAGTATTGACGATGTATGCTTTTTCAACAGAAAATTGGAAGAGACCCAAGGAAGAAGTGGAGTTTCTAATGAAGCTTCCCCAAGAGTTTTTTCCTTTGGAAATTGAAGAGCTAATCGAGAATAATGTCCGTATCCGCATGACGGGTTGGAAAGATGGTTTGCCTGACTATACGCTAAACGCGATAGAGGGCGCTATCGAACGGACGAAAAATAATACAGGACTCATTTTGAACTTTGCCTTAAACTATGGTGGACGTAAAGAAATGATTGCTGGTGTGCAGGATATGATTCGTGATGTTCAAAGCGGCAAGCTGCAGACCGAAGAACTGGACGAAACTCGTTTTTCATCGTATATGCTTACTTCAGATCTACCAGATCCCGATTTGTTAATTCGCACGAGCGGTGAGTTGAGACTTAGCAATTTTCTGTTGTGGCAATTGGCTTATTCAGAACTTTGGTTTACTGAGGCTTATTGGCCGGAGTTTACAGAATCTTTATTTTTGCAGGCCATCGCGGAATACCAACGCCGTGGGAGAAGATACGGAGGACTGTAAGACATCCTTTCGATTTCTCCTAAACGGTGACGGTTGTTTAACGAATTGCTGCCGGATTTGAAGTTGTTCATCTAGGAGGATTCAACTTGAAACAAAGGATCGTCACAGGCGTTATTGCTGGGCTCGTTTTTATTACGTTATTAGTTTTAGGTGGATACTGGTATGCCGGATTAATCGTATTGCTCTCGATTCTTGGCTACCGGGAATATTTGCAGATGAATGGCTACATGAAGTATAAGTTAACAAGCGCTGTTGGATTAATTGCACTGTTGTACATAACAATACCTTGGAAATTTGTCGGAATCACTTCTCCAATTTCTACAAGTGCGATCATCTGGTTTGCTATGTTTATACTTCTATTTATAACGGTAGCTTCGAAAAATAAAATTACCATTGATCAAGTTTCGGTCATTTTGTTAGGCGTTGTCTATATTGCTTTTGGCTTCTATTATATGATTGCAGCACGTTTAGCGGAGCATGGCTTGTTTTGGACAATCCTTGTTTTCGTTTGTATATGGGCCTCGGATTCAGGCGCCTATTTCGTTGGCTCCAAACTGGGCAAAAACCTTCTGTGGCCGCAAATTAGTCCTAAGAAATCAATTGAAGGCGCAATAGGCGGCGTTGTCATCTCGATGATCGCGGCGTTCATATTCGCTTGGTTTGCTCCGGATTTACTCGGTTTTGGCAAAGCGCTGGCTCTTGGTTTTATTATTGCTGTTGTTGGACAAGTAGGAGACTTGATTCAGTCTGCATATAAGCGTGTTAAGGGAATCAAAGATACGGGAACATTACTCCCCGGTCACGGCGGTGTGCTGGATCGGATGGATAGTTGGCTAATTGTGTTTCCATTTGTTTATTTGATCGGAATAATACCTATGTAATTGTCATGGGCGAGGTGCTTAGTCATGAAACGGATTGCCATTTTAGGATCAACGGGGTCTATCGGTACACAGACCTTGGACATCATTCAACACGCCCCAGAGAAATTTCAAGTTGAAGCTATATCTGGTGGATATAATACAAAGTTATTGATCGAGCAAGTGAACCAGTTTAAACCGAAACTCGTTTCCGTTGCAACGAAGGAGTTGGCACATGAGGTTCAGCTGAGCGTGCCGGCAGGGACGAAGGTTGTACATGGTGAAGAAGGTCTAATTGAAGTAGCCGCGGCGACAGACGCTGATTTAGTTGTTACTGCACTGGTAGGAAGTCAAGGTTTAAAACCCACACTTGCTGCCATAGATGCTGGTAAACACATCGGTCTTGCCAACAAGGAAACTTTAGTGAGTGCAGGGCACATTGTAACCGAAGCTGTACGTAAAAAAGGTGTTGCTGTATTGCCTATTGATAGTGAGCATTCAGCGATTTATCAATGTTTAAATGGCGAGAACATTGCGCAGGTTTCCAAGATTACGATAACTGCATCCGGTGGTTCATTCCGTGACCGTACTCGCGCAGAGTTAGAAGGCGTTACAGTTGAACAAGCTCTACAGCATCCGAATTGGTCGATGGGAGCAAAGATTACAATCGATTCAGCCACGATGGTGAATAAAGGCTTTGAGGTCATTGAGGCGCACTGGTTATTCGACCTTTCCTATGATCAAATTGATGTGTTGATTCATCCGGAAAGCGTCATTCACTCCTACGTTGAGTTTGTTGACAACAGCATTATTGCTCAGCTAGGCAATCCGGACATGCGCGTGCCGATTCAATATGCCTTAACGTATCCTGACAGATTCGTGACACCGACCAAGAAGCTTGATCTGGCTGCAATTGGCAAACTGAACTTCCGCGAAATGGATTATACCAGGTATCCGTGTTTGCGGATGGCATATGAGAGCGGAAGACAAGGTGGAACGACACCGACGGTTTTCAACGCTGCCAATGAGATTGCAGTAGCTCGTTTCCTCAAAGGGGAAATTACGTTTTTACAAATCGAGCAAGTTATTGAAGCAGCTCTTCAGAAGCATGAGTCATATGCCAATCCTGCACTGGAGCTCATACATGAACAGGACCTGTGGGCTAGAGCGTATGCGGAGTCTATTCAATTTTAATGTGTTAAGAGCTTAAGTCAGTGAGTGTGGCTCGGCTCTTTTTTTCTCTGGTTGCAGGTACGTCTAATTCATTCTCCATTGCCGTATACTGTGCTAAACAGGCATAGCTTGTATTCAGCGGTTCAATAATGGTAATCTAAGAACATGCTGTCCATGAAGGAGGAAATACGACTTGTCAGCCATAGAAGTTGGATTGAAAGTTATTTTGATGTTTTTCATTCTTGTATCGATTCATGAATGGGGTCATTTTTACTTTGCAAAACGCGCAGGCATCTTAGTTAGAGAGTTTGCCATCGGTTTTGGACCCAAGATTTTCTCATATAAAAAAGGGGAAACTCGGTATACGCTTCGCTTACTGCCCATCGGTGGTTTTGTTCGTATGGCCGGAGAAGATCCGGAAATTGTTCAAGTGAATCCTGGACAAACCATTGCTATTAAATTGAATAAACAAAATGAAGTCTCCTCCCTTTTTCTCGATCAATTAGACCGCCGATCCAATGTCATTTTGGGTGTTGTGGAACATATCGATCTTGAAAGAACACTTCAAGTTTCACTCGATGTGGATGGAGAAAGAGTAACCTATCCCGTCGACCGAGAAGCGATGATGGTTACCAAGGGAGTTGAAACACAGATTGCACCGTATGATCGGCAATTCGGATCGAAAACCGTTGGTAAGCGAGCGATTGCGATTGTAATGGGACCTGTGATGAACTTTCTTTTGGCGATCGTGTTATTCCTAATCGTTGTCATCATGTCCGGTGTCTTTACGAATGTAAAGCTGGATTCCGTGCTTGCGGGCAAGGCAGGAGAGAAGGCCGGGTTGCAAAAAGGCGACATTATCATTTCGATTGATAATCAGCCGATTGGCAGTGACCGCGAGAAGCTGGTAACGACGATTCAATCATCTGCTGGGAAGCCAATGACTTGGGTCATTGACCGCGCCGGGAATCCGCTCACTTTGCAAGTAACACCAGAAACGGAAGCAGGATCAGGCAAACTAGGTGTTGTGATCTCAGGAGACCGGAGAAGTGCTTCATTCAGTGAAGTAATAACTGGAACCTATGAGCAAGTTGTTGGGACAACAATCGGAATCGTAACGGGTTTGCAGAAGCTAGTGATGCTGCAATTTAAACTTGATGATTTAGGCGGTCCGGTTAGAACAGCTCAAGTATCTGCCCAATTTGCCCAAATGGGAATCACTGTTTTCCTCTCGTGGATGGCTACATTAAGTTTATATCTCGGGATATTTAATCTTCTGCCGATCCCTGCTTTGGATGGAAGCAGATTATTGTTCATGGGACTAGAGGCGCTTCGCGGCAAGCCAATTGATCCGAATCGTGAGAGTATGGTTCACTTTGTTGGGTTTGCGCTGCTTATGCTGCTTATGGTAGCTGTAACGTATAATGATATTTTACGTTTAATTAAGGGATAGTTCTAATGATCTAGGAGGGTTTATGTCAAACGATAAGCAGTTTGTTAAAGAGATTACACCACAGGGAGAAGATTTCTCCCGTTGGTACATAGATGTGATCAAAAAAGCGGAT
Organism: Paenibacillus anseongensis; assembly: GCF_009757995.1. Taxonomy (NCBI): domain Bacteria; kingdom Bacillati; phylum Bacillota; class Bacilli; order Caryophanales; family Paenibacillaceae; genus Paenibacillus; species Paenibacillus anseongensis. Next base: position 780,006 of record NZ_WSEM01000016.1, on the reverse strand, counting down.
CTGATGAGCTACTCTCCAGTACGCGGATGTATCGTGTTTAAGCCGGACGGCTACGAAATTTGGGAAAACATTCAACGCGAGTTGGACAGCAAATTCAAAGAAACAGGACATCGGAACGCCTATTTCCCTTTATTTATCCCAGAAAGCTTTTTCCAAAAGGAAAAAGAGCATGTAGAGGGCTTTAATCCGGAACTGCCATGGGTTACAGAAGCAGGCGGGGAGAAACTGGAAGAACGCTTGGCGATTCGCCCTACTTCCGAAACGATGATTGGACATATGTACTCCGAGTGGATCAATTCCTATCGTGATTTGCCTTTGCTGATCAATCAATGGGCGAATGTGGTTCGTTGGGAGAAACGTACGTTGCCATTCCTGCGTACAACGGAATTCCTATGGCAGGAAGGGCACACGGCACATGAGGATGAGCAGGATGCACGTCGTGAAACAATGCAAATGTTAGACGTGTATCGTCAATTTGCAGAAGATTTCTTGGCGATTCCGGTCATTGTTGGCCAGAAAACGCCTTCTGAGAAATTCGCTGGCGCAATTGATACTTTCTCGATTGAAGCGATGATGAAAGACGGAAAAGCTGTACAAGCGGGTACCTCTCACTACCTAGGTACGAATTTCGCTGTTGCATTTGATATCAAATTCCTGGATCGTGAGAATCAGCATCAATTTGCACACACCACATCATGGGGCGTAAGTACGCGTCTAATCGGGGCGTTAATCATGGTTCATGGAGATGACAGAGGTTTGGTTCTTCCGCCAAAAGTCGCTCCAACGCAAGTTATCATGATTCCAATCGGTCCTCCAAAAACGCGGGATCAAGTTATCGCACGGGTAGACGAGCTATACGCTGATCTTAAAAAAGAAGGTGTCCGTGTGAAAGTGGACGATCGCGCTGATCAAAGCCCTGGCTGGAAATTCAATGAATATGAAATGCGCGGCGTACCGATTCGTGTTGAATTGGGACCACGCGATATGGAGAACGGACAGGTTGTTCTTGTGTCCCGAGTAAGTGGAGAGAAGAAAACCGTGCAACAAGCGAATTTTGTCGAAGAAGTTCAAAATTTACTTGCTGAGATTCATCAGCAGATGTATGATAAAGCCAAGCAGTTCCGTGACGAGCACTACATTGCCGTGGATTCTATCGATGAATTCAAAACATTCCTGGAAACAAAACGTGGTTTTGCTTTAGCTGGATGGTGCGGTTCCAATGCATGCGAGGAACAAGTGAAGCAAGAAACAGGTGCGACAAGCCGCAATATTCCTTTCACACCTACAGAAACGAAGTCAACATGTTTGGTTTGCGGCGATGCTGCGAAACATACGGTCGTATTTGGCCGCAGTTACTAATTACTACAATAAGGGCAAATGGAGGCAAGTCATCCATTGCCCTTCGTATTTTTATGGGGAGGCTGTTCATGAGTAATTTGGCGGATAAACGGAATCGCTTTGAGCTTTTGATGCAGCAAGCTGAGATTCCTGCCGATATCGTGCGATCATTTTTTACAGAAGGCTATATCGATCAAGTAGAGATTAGTCGGAAGAACCGCGACTGGACTTTTTATTTGGTGAAAAATGACTTAGTGCCTCAGAACATTTACCGCTCTTTTTGTAAAATGATTCAAGAAAAATTCGCGCAAATCGCGAAGATTCGTTTTATTTGGAAGTTTGAAGGGGCGGAGCCGGCTGCTTTGGTAGATGAATACTGGAGCTTATTTATGGAATGGCTGCAGCGCGAAGTGCCGTCCATTAATGGCTGGATGGCTAAAGCTAAATTTGAAGTGCAAGGGCAAGCCCTATCCCTCATTATGCTGGATGCGATTGGTCTGGAGCTTGCGAAGAAAAAGAATATTGATACCTTCATCCGAGACTTTTTCCATAACTATTTCCAAACGGAATTGACGGTTAAATATGCGATCAGCGATTCAGCCGCTGTCGAAACGGAATATGAAAAGTTTGCCAAGCAGCGTGAGCAAAGCGAAAAGACGATTACACAAGAAATCATGATGTCGATTGACATGGAAGAAGAAGAAGAATCTTCTTTACCGGATGATTTGAAGCTTGTAATGGGGTATGAGATCAAGGAAGTACCGACTCCCCTGAAGGATATTAAAGAAGAAGAGAAGAAAATCACGGTTCAAGGAACGGTATTCGGCTTAGAGGTTAAGGAATTAAGAAACGGTAACACGTTGTATAGTTTTAACGTAACGGATTTTACAGATTCAATGGCGATGAAAGTTTTCGCGAAAACCAAAGATGACGTGAAGATTATGAGTTTACTTCAGAACGGAACATGGATCAGAGCCAGAGGCAAAGTTGAATATGACCGATTCATGCAAATCCCTGAGCTCGTAATGATTCCAAACGATTTGACTGAAGTGATGGCGCCGAAAGATCGCATGGATGATGCCGCTGAGAAGCGTGTTGAGTTCCACTTGCATACGACGATGAGTACGATGGATGCTTTAACGCCTATTGATCAATATGTGAAAATGGCAGCTAAATGGGGTCACAAAGCCATTGCCGTTACAGACCACAGCAATATTCAATGTTTCCCTGATGCGGGGAAAGCCGCTAAAAAACACGGAATTAAAGTGATTTACGGCGTTGAAGCTAATGTAGTCAATGACTCTGTGCCAATCGTCATGAATGGCAGGGATTTGGACATGAAGCAGGCGACATATGTCATTTTCGACGTCGAGACCACCGGTTTATCCGTTACGAATAACCGTATCATCGAGCTTGCCGGAGTTAAAATGCAGGATGGCAAGGAAATCGACCGTTTTGCAACGTTCATTAACCCACATGAGAAAATCCCTTATAACATTCAGCAATTAACGAATATTACAGATGACATGGTGGTAGGAGCTCCTGATATTGAGGTGGAGCTTCCGAAATTTATAGATTTTATCGGCGATTCCGTGCTTGTAGCTCATAACGCGCGCTTTGATATGGGTTTCCTTCAAGCCAATTTGCAACGGATGGGTTTGCCGGAGGTGACCAACACTGTAGTAGACACATTGGAACTGGCGAGATTTTTGTTCCCATCCATGAAGAATCACCGATTGAATACCTTATCCGATAAATTTAAGGTGGGCTTAGATAATCATCACCGTGCGATTGATGACTCCATTGCCTTAGGATTTGTGCTCTATCACTTAATTAATGAAGCTAATGATCGACAAATAACGAGTCTCGCTAAGCTAAATGATTACGTCGGCAAAGATTTGTCGAATCAGCGACCTTTCCATTGCTGCATCTATGCGCTTAACGCGATTGGCAAAAAGAACTTATTTAAACTTATCTCTTTATCTCATACAACGTATTTACAAAGAGGCGCTACGATTCCGAAGAGCGTGTTAGTCGAATTTAGAGAAGGGCTTCTTATCACTTCCGGTTGTGAAAAAGGCGAGTTTTTTGAGGCTGTTCTTAATAAAACAATTGAAGAAGCTGAACAAGTTTCAGAGTTCTATGATATTTTGGAAATCCAGCCGGTCAGTTACAATATGCATTTAGTTGAAAAAGGGCTTGTCGGCAGTGTTGAGGACCTTGAGAATGCAGTACGCCGCGTCTGTGAAATTGGTTATAAAACAGGTAAGCCGGTCATTGCGACAGGCAATGTGCATTACCTGCATCCTCGGGAGAAAGTATGCCGGGACATTACGATTAACGGGATTACTGGGTTTAGTCCGCTGAAATCGATGAAGAAGCCGGATGCTCACTTCCGCACCACCAAAGAGATGCTGGAAGAGTTTAAGTTTTTGGGCGAAGAAAAAGCCTTTGAGGTTGTTGTTCGCAGCACGAATGAACTGGCAGATCGGTTCGAAGCGATTGAGCTCTTCCCGGATAAATTGTTTACACCAATTATTGAAGGTGCGGACGATGAAATTCGAGACACCTGTTACTCTACGGCGAAAAGTATTTATGGCGATGAGCTTCCAGAGGTGATCGTTGCCCGGTTGGAAAAAGAGCTTGTTCCAATTATTAAATTCGGTTTCTCTGCGAACTATTTGATCTCCGAACGGTTGGTTAAAAAGTCGAATAAAGACGGCTACCTCGTAGGTTCAAGGGGATCTGTCGGATCTTCCGTAGTTGCCATGATGCTTGGGATTTCTGAGGTTAATCCGCTGCCTCCGCATTATATTTGTGCTTCTTGTCAGCACAGTGAATGGTTCCTGGACGGTAGCGTTCCGAGTGGGTTCGATCTCCCTAACAAGATATGCCCCGATTGTGGTGGGAACCTTAGAGGAGACGGACACGACATTCCTTTTGAAACATTCCTAGGCTTTAAAGGGGATAAAGTCCCCGATATCGATTTGAACTTCTCTGGCGAATATCAGCCGGTTGCCCATAATTACACGAAAGAAATTTTCGGTGAGCGATGTGTTTTCCGTGCGGGCACCATTGGTACAGTTGCGGAGAAGACAGCCTTCGGATTTGTGAAAAAATATGAAGAAGAGCAGGGCCAGAAGTGGCGGGGCGCTGAGCTGAATAGGTTGGCTGCCGGTTGTACTGGGGTTAAGCGCAGCACAGGGCAGCATCCAGGGGGAATTGTTGTAGTCCCTGATTACATGGAAGTTGATGACATTACGCCAGTCCAATACCCGGCAGATGATAAGAATTCAGAATGGAAAACAACTCATTTTGACTACCACGCCTTCGACGCTAATTTGCTCAAACTAGATATTCTGGGACACGACGACCCGACGATGATGAGGATGCTGCAGGATTTGACTGGGATTGATCCGACGACCATTCCGATGAATGATCCTAAAGCGATGAGTATTTTTAACTCCACAGAAGCGCTTAACGTAACTCCGGATCAGATTCGTTCTCCGGTTGCGACATATGGCGTTCCGGAAATGGGAACGAAATTCGTGCGCCAGATGCTCCAGGAAACGCAACCGAGTTCGTTTGCCGACTTACTGCAAATTTCCGGACTCTCGCACGGAACGGGTGTTTGGTTAGGGAATGCACAAGAGCTGATTAAAAAAGGAATATGCAATATTAAGACCGTTATTGGATGTCGGGATGATATCATGCTATTCTTAATTTATAAAGCAGGAATGGATGCGGGTTTAGCCTTTAAAATTACCGAGAGTGTGCGTAAAGGTAAAGGTCTGACGGACGAGTGGAAAGAAGAGATGAAGCGGTGCAATGTGCCTGCATGGTATATTGAGTCCTGTGAACGGATTGAATATATGTTTCCAAAAGCGCATGCTGCTGCTTACGTTATTTCCGCTGTTCGTACAGCATTCTTCAAGGTATATCATCCAATTGCTTACTACGCTACTTACTTTAGTGTTCGTGCGGCCGACTTCGATCTCGAATTGCTTTGCCAAGGGTATGACGCTATCTTGAAACGATTGATTGAAATTGAAGAAAAAGGTTTCCAGGCGCTACCAAAGGAAAAGGCCATGGTCTCTATCCTGGAGATGTCGCTAGAGATGACGTCTCGTGGCTTCAGCTTCAAGCCAATTGATATCTACCGTTCGGATGCAACGCGATTTACGATTGATGGCAACACATTGATTCCTCCATTTGCCGCAATGTCAGGTATCGGTGAGAACGCAGCGAAAAATATTGCGGCTGCCAAAGACGAAGGCGATTTCCTCTCTATCGAGGATTTCCAGAATCGTTCGAAAGCTTCCAAAACCGTGATCGAGCTGTTATCGTCGATGGGATGTTTCCGAGGTATGCCGGAATCGAATCAGTTGTCACTATTCTAAATTTCATTGCATAGTGTAATAGAGAAGTTAGCTGTCAAGTGAAAATCATTAACAAGTTTGCTATTGTAATGCAAAGATTGGTTATGGTATAATTTTTATTGGCAATAATGAGGATATCATCTTGTGATTAAAGAGTGGGGAAACCCACTCTTTACATTTTGATATAGGACTTTTCGGGTTATGACTAGGGGAAAGTCAATTTAGGAGGTACATTTATCTGTGGTTACACAAGCACACATCAAATCCGTCATAGAGGACATGCTGAAGGATTTCATTGAACAAAATGGATTTGAACTCGTGGATATTGAATATGTCAAAGAGGGCAGCAATTGGTTCCTTCGTGTCTACGCTGACAAAGAAGGCGGAATTGATATAGATGATTGCGGCCGTATCAGTGAATACCTTAGTGTTCAATTGGATGAGAAAGATCCGATTGCTGATGCTTATTTCTTGGAGGTTTCTTCACCAGGGGCTGAACGTCCATTGAAGAAGACGCAAGATTATTACAAGGCCGTGAACAGTCACGTATTTGTTACGACCTACGAGCAGATCGAGGGCTCCAAGGAGTTTGAAGGATTGCTGGTATCCTTTGACGAACAAGATCTCATCATTGAAATTGGCAAAAAGAAAGTTACTATTCCGTTCACTAAGGTAGCAAGCGCTCGTTTGGCTATCGTTTTTTAGTGACCGTTACTTATTGAAAGGGGGGACTCAGTTCAAATGAACACGGATTTCATCGAAGCGCTGTCGGAAATTGAACGTGAGAAGGGTATCTCTAAAGAGTTACTTATCGATGCAATTGAAGCAGCGATGATTTCAAGTTATAAGCGTAATTTCAACACCGCGCAAAATGTGCGCGTAGATATCAATCGTCATACGGGTCTCATTAAGGTATTTGCACGCAAAACCGTAACTGAGGAAGTACTCGATCCAAGATTGGAAATTTCGCTCCACGCTTCGCGTGAAATTAATCCAAATTATCAACTGGAAGATATTGTTGAAATTGAAGTTACGCCTCGCGATTTTGGTAGAATTGCTGCTCAAACAGCCAAACAGGTCGTAACACAGCGTATTCGTGAAGCTGAGCGAGGACTTATTTACAACGCTTTTATTGACAAAGAGGAAGATATTGTTACGGGTATTCTTCAGCGTCAAGACCAACGCAACATTTATGTTGATTTAGGTAAAGTAGAAGCTGTGCTGCCTTTAACAGAACTTATGCCAACAGACAAATTTAAGCAAGGCGATCGGATTAAAGCGTATATCACCAAAGTGGAGAATACGACTAAGGGGCCGCAAATTATTTTGTCCCGTACACATCCCGGTTTGCTTAAACGTCTGTTTGAACTCGAAGTTCCTGAAATTTTTGACGGTGTCGTCGAAATTCGTTCCGTGGCCCGTGAAGCAGGATTCCGTTCCAAAATCGCTGTTCACTCACGCAATGCTGAGGTAGATCCGGTAGGTTCCTGTGTTGGACCCAAAGGGTTACGTGTTCAGACGATTGTTACTGAACTGCGCGGCGAGAAAATCGACATCGTTCGTTGGATGGAAAGCGTGGAAGAGTATGTGGCCAATGCGCTAAGTCCTTCCAAAGTTCTTGAAGTTCAAATTCATGAAAATGAAAAGATGGCACGCGTCATTGTTCCAGACTATCAACTATCATTAGCCATTGGTATCAAAGGGCAAAATGCTCGCCTAGCAGCTAAATTGACAGGCTGGAAAATCGACATTAAGAGTGAAACACAAGCGGAACAAGAATTTGGCCGAGTGAAAACTTATACAGAAGAAATGCATCAAGATTCAGTCAGTATCGATTAAGTTTTTGTTTGGAAGCAAGGGGTGATCGGAATGAAGCAGAGAAAAGTCCCTCTGAGAAAATGCGTGGCCTGCCAGGAGATGATGCCGAAGAGGGAATTGATCCGCGTCGTCAAAACGCCTGAAGATGACATTCTCATTGATCTCAAAGGGAAAAAATCCGGGCGCGGTGCCTACTTATGCGGTAAAGTTTCTTGTTTTAAATTGGCAAAGAAAAGCAAAGCCTTGGATCGAGCACTTAAGCATGCCGTAAGCGCAGATATTTATGACCAACTGGAACAAGATTTTATTCGGGTTGAAGATGAATTCCTCTCCTCCAAAGAGGAGGACTCAGAAGATGAATCCTAAATTTTTTAACCAGTTGGGTCTGGCGATGCGGGCAGGAAAGCTTGTTACCGGCGATGAAGGCGTCTTTAAAGCCATTCGTTCGGGAGAAGCCAAACTTGTCATTATGGCGGAGGATGCTTCGGCTAATACACGGAAGAAATTTCAGGATAAATGCCAATTTTATGGGGTGACTCTTATGGAAATTGGAACGAAGTATGAATTGGGCCGCAGCATTGGTAAAGAGATGCGTGTCACCATAGGTGTATTGGACGGAGGCTTCGCGCAGATGCTGCAGAAAAGTCAAGAAAATCCTGCGGAGGTGGAACATATTGACCAATAAACAACAAGATAATAAAGATAAAACCCGCGTATACGAATACGCCAAACAGCTCAATATGAGCAGTAAAGAAATTATCACCATTCTCAAACGTTTAAATATACCTGTTAACAATCATATGAGTGTAATGGAAAATGACGCGGTTAGTTCCGTGGAGAAATTTTTCCGTGATATAAAAGCTAATGCGGCTGCCAAACGAGCAGCTACGGACGGAGGAAATGTGAGTTCATCGACGACGAATCAGAATCCTGCATCGCAGGCTCCAGCACAAGAGAATAAAGGTGCAGCAACGGGGGCTTCCAAGCCTGTTGCTTCTTCAGAACAATCAGCCAATCAAACAACTAGTGGTGCAGTGACTCCACAGCCATCAACAACGACAACGCAAGCTACACCTGGTGCGACAAGTCGCCCTTCCCAACCCCAACGTGATGGTCGCCCAAGTGGTCAAGGATCTTCGCAAGGCGGACGTCCAAGCGGTCAAGGCCAAGGTGGACAACGTACGGGTTACCAAGGCCAAGGCGGACAACGTCCAAGCGGCCAAGGTTCATCACAAGGCGGGCAACGTTCCGGCTATCAAGGATCTTCGCAAGGCGGACAACGTCCAAGTGGCCAAGGCTATCAAGGACAGGGTCAAGGTCAACGCTCTGGTGACAGACCTCCATTCCGTTCCAACGATGGACGTCCAAGTGGTGGATCATCAGGCGGATATAACAGCCAACGTCCGAGCGGTCAAGGTTCCTACCAGGGGCAAGGCCAAGGCGGAGCTCCTCGCACAAATAGCAACTATGCGGGATCCCGTCCGAATCAAGGTGCTGGCGCATCTGCTGGTGGCGGACAAAGCGCAAACAGCGGCCGTCCGCAAGGTGGAAGTCCTAACCGCAGTACAGGACCGAATCGTCAAAACAAACCTTTTGACAACCGTAACAATAACCAAAGCGGAAGACCTGTTATTCAAGAAGCTAAGCCGCAGTTCCATGTTGGAGCAACAGCAGCTGAATTGGATGATGCAGCAGCGAAGGCTGGCGTAATTACTACTAAGAAATCCAAACCAACACCAAAACGTTTTGATGATAACCGCTCTGGCGGTAACCGCGGGCCATCCGGCAACAACCGTGGCAACCAACGTGGTAACAACCGTGGCAGATATCAACAAGAAACGGTTAAGAAAGAAAAAATTGATAACACACCTAAGAAAATCATCGTTCGCGGCAGCATGACGGTTGGTGAAACTGCCAAATTGCTCCACAAAGATGCTTCTGAAGTTATCAAAAAACTGTTGTTCCTAGGAACAATGGCGACAATCAACCAAGAACTTGATTTGGACGCTATTCAATTGATTGCAACTGAATTCGGCGTTGAAGTTGAGATTAAAATTAAAGTCGAAGAAGACAACTTCGAGACGATTGAAGAAGTGGATGATGAGGCAGATCTGCTTGAGCGTCCACCGGTTGTTACCATTATGGGTCACGTTGACCATGGTAAAACAACGCTTCTTGATGCTATTCGTAAAACAAGCGTTACAGAAGGCGAAGCAGGCGGAATTACGCAGCACATCGGTGCGTACCAAGTTGAAGTTAACCATAAGAAAATCACGTTCTTGGATACACCTGGTCACGAAGCATTTACAACGATGCGTGCCCGCGGTGCACAAGTAACGGATATTACGATTATTGTCGTAGCTGCAGATGACGGCGTAATGCCTCAAACCGTAGAAGCGATTAGCCATGCTAAAGCGGCAGGCGTTCCAATCATTGTTGCTGTGAACAAAATTGATAAAGAAGGCGCTAATCCTGACCAAATCAAACAGGCTCTTACAGCTTATGAACTGGTTCCGGAAGAGTGGGGCGGCGATACAATTTTCTGCGAAATTTCTGCGAAACAACGTATCGGACTTGAAAATCTCTTAGAGATGATCCTGCTCGTAGCGGAAGTACAAGAGTACAAAGCTAACCCGAACAAACGTGCAAGAGGAACAGTTATTGAAGCTGAGTTGGATAAAGGAAGAGGCCCAGTGGCTCGTGTCCTGATTCAACATGGTACGCTTAAAGTGGGAGATAGCTTCGTTGCTGGCGTTCACTTCGGCCGTATCAGAGCGATGGTGAATGATAAGGGCAAACGCTTGAAAGAAGCAGGTCCATCTACGCCAGTCGAAATCACGGGTCTAACCGATGTTCCTCAAGCTGGAGATCCATTCTTGGTGTATGAAGATGAGCGTAAAGCGAGAGATATCGCGGACCGTCGTTCCATCGCACTGCGTCAATCCGAGATGACGGCTAATTCACGCGTGACATTGGATGATCTCTTCAAGCATATCAAAGATGGCGAAATCAAGGATTTGAATGTCATTATCAAAGGTGACGTTCAAGGATCTGTTGAAGCGCTGAAAAGCTCGCTTGAGAAGATCGAAGTGGAAGGCGTTCGCGTCAAAATCCTGCATAACGGTGTAGGGGCGATTACGGAGTCTGATATTATTCTTGCTTCGGCATCTAATGCGATCATTATCGGGTTCAACGTTCGTCCAGAGCCTGCTGCGAAATCTACAGCAGAACAAGAGAAAGTTGATATTCGTCTGCACAATATCATTTACAACGTTATTGAAGAAATCGAGCAAGCAATGAAAGGCATGCTGGATCCAATCTTCAAAGAAGTTGTTCTTGGTCAAGCAGAAGTACGTAACGTGTTCAAAATTACGGGTTCAGGAACAATTGCCGGCTGTATGGTCATTTCGGGTAAAATTGCTCGTAATGCTCAAACTCGCTTGATCCGCAGCGGTATTGTCGTTCATGAAGGCAAAATTGATTCCTTGAAACGATTTAAAGATGACCAAAAAGAAGTAGCACAAGGTTATGAATGTGGTATATCTCTGGAGCGTTATCATGATATTAAAGAGGGCGACATTATTGAAGCCTTCATCATGGAGTCCGTTGAGAGGTGATAACAAATGGCTAGAGTGCGTGTAGGTCGAGTAAGCGAGCAAATCAAGAAAGAATTGAGCCAAATCGTTCAATCCGAATTAAAAGACCCGCGAATTGGTTTCCTAACCGTTACGGGTGTTGAAGTAACAAATGATCTTTCCTTAGCGCGTGTGTTTCTAAGTGTGATGGGTACGGACGAACAGAAAGAAGCCACACTAAAGGCTCTTTCTGCAGGTTCCGGTTACATCCGTTCTGAACTTGGCAAACGAATTCGGTTACGGAAAATCCCGGAATTACAGTTCAAGTTCGATGCGTCTATCGATTATGGCAGTCATATCGAGAACTTGCTTCATAAGCTAAACCAGGAAGGAAATACAAGTGTATGAGTAATGGAATGATGCATGCCACCGAATACAGCCAGCAGCTGGAAGCAGCAGCTAAGTTTATCGAGCAGCATGATGATTTCCTGGTGGTATCTCACATCCAGCCGGATGGGGATGCCGCCAGCTCTACATACGCGATGGGTTGGCTTCTGGACCAGCTAGGAAAGACCTTTACCATGATCAACGAAGGTCCTATGCCTTCTAAATTCTCCTATCTATGGGGAAGCGATCAGGTCCTTGATTTTAGTAAAGAAGTACCGAGTAGACGTTACAAGACCATAATAAGTGTTGATTGTGCTGATTTCTCCAGAATAGGTAGGGTCAGCACTCTTTTTGATGAACAAGCTCAGCTGCTCAATGTTGATCATCATCCAACCAATGATAGATTTGGTTCGTGTCATTTGATTAAACATGATGCGGCCGCGACTGTTCAAATTTTGTATGATTTAGCCATACATATGAACATGAGTTTGAACTTGGCTATTGGTGACTGTATTTACACAGGTTTGCTTACGGATACAGGCGGCTTTCGTTATTCGAATACTTCGCCGGAAGTTATGCAAATTGGAGCGTCTCTACTTGCTTTGGGCGTGCAGGGCTCCGAAATTGCCGAGCAAGTTTTGGAGAGAGTGACCTATTCGCAAATCGTTCTTCTTCAAAAGGCGTTATCTACCCTTTCGTTTGCCCATGACCGCAAACTGGCGTGGCTCGCAGTCTCTTTAGCTGATTTGGAGTCTACTGGGGCTTCCAGTGAAGATTTAGATGGACTGGTGAACTATCCTCGTAACGTGGAAGGCGTCGAAGTGGGTATGCTATTTAAGGAGAAAGCGCCCGGGGTAATTAAAGTAAGTCTTCGCTCCTCAGGACTTGTCGACGTTGCAGCGATCGCTCAATCCCTTGGTGGAGGCGGTCATGTGCGTGCATCAGGCTGCACAATCCAAGGAGCAATTGAAGAAGCGATAGCAAGAATGGTTCAGGAAGTAGGGAGCAAGCTGATATGACGCTAGAAGGCATCTTGCCTGTTTGGAAACCGGAAGGCTTCACATCACATGATGTAGTAGCCAAAGTCAGAGGTATACTTGGAATTAGACGTATTGGCCACACCGGAACGTTAGATCCGCAAGTGACAGGGGTTCTGCCACTTTGCATTGGTCGAGCCACCCGGATGGTTGAATATATACAGGACTTACCGAAGGAATATGAAGCCGTTCTTCGAATTGGCCTTTCAACAGATACAGAAGATATGACTGGCAATGTGCTCGAAGAAGTTTCTCTTGTACAATTGGACGAAACGGATGTTCGCGAGGCTTTGCTTCGCTTTGTCGGAGAAATCGAACAGATTCCTCCTATGTTCTCGGCTGTTAAGATCGATGGGAAACGCCTGTATGAGCTGGCCCGCGAAGGCAAGGAAGTTGAGCGCAAATCTCGCAAAGTAACGATCCATCAATTAGACATACTTCGTATGGATTTGCAGCAAAAACATCCGGAAATACATTTCCGTGTTTCTTGCTCGAAAGGAACCTATATTCGAACACTATGTGTTGATATTGGGAAAGCTTTAGGGTATCCTGCGGTTATGAGCAGCTTGATCAGGACTTCCACAGGCAATATCCGTCAGGAACAGTGTCTAACCTTTGAACAAATCAAAGAATTGAAAGATCAAGGTATGTTACAGGAGCGTATGATTCCTATGGATCAAGCGATCTCTCATATACCTTCGGTTGAGCTTTCCGACCAAGAAGCCACTCATGCGCAGCAAGGAAAACGCATTTCTGTGGCTAAAAGTCGCATTACAGGTGCAGCGGCGGGTTCTCCAACCTTGCTTCGTGCCTATTCTCCGGATAAAAGGTTCCTAGGGCTTTATGAATGGAAAAGCGCTGGCCAAATCCTGATCCCTTCAAAAGTATTTCTTTAACCCATTACAAGCAGGGACAGGTTGAAATGGATAGGTGAATTGAACTTATATGCAAATAATACCAATATCATATCCCATTGATTTTGATACTCCGAGCGTTTTTGTCGGAGAGCAGGTAGTAGCTATAGGTGATTTTGATGGTGTTCATTTGGGGCACCGAGAGGTCATTGGACGAGCCTTGCTTACTGCTAAAAAGCTGAATCTTCCGACAGCCATCATGACTTTCCACCCGCATCCCAGATCGGTAATGGGGCAGGATAAATACATTGATCTTTTGACACCGATGAAAGAGAAGATGGAGATATTTGCCTCGCTGGGCGTCAATCATACTTATATTGTGACCTTCGACGCTTCGCTAATGCGATTGTCCCCGGAACTATTCGTGGATCAAGTCTTGGATCGGCTAGGTGTGAACAGCGTCATTTGCGGTTTTGATTTTACTTTCGGCTATCAAGGCAAAGGCAACCCGGATTCACTTTGCGAATTGAGTCACGGGAAATTTTCTGTAGAAGTGGTGAGACCTTTTCAAATGGACGGCGAAAAAGTTAGTTCTACACTCATTCGGGAATCGTTGCAACAAGGGGATATTAACACAGTTACTAGACTTCTTGGCCGTCCCTACAGCATTAGCGGCATCGTGATAGATGGAGAGAAGCGAGGAAGACAACTAGGGTTTCCAACAGCTAATCTTCAATTGGACGAGACCTATGTTGTTCCTACAAATGGCGTGTATGCGATTAAAGCTTCAATCAAAGGGGAAACCTATAAAGGCGTCATGAACATAGGTGTAAAGCCGACTTTTGCTACTGGAGAGTTGAAGCCATCGTTTGAAGCTCATTTATTTGACTTCTCGCAGCAAATTTATGGCGAACAAATGAAGGTTGAACTCATTGCTTTCCTTCGTCCCGAGCGTAAATTCTCTTCGATTGACGAGCTGATTACGCAGATTAAGGCGGATGCGGAAGCTGCAAAAAATAAATTAGAATAGATCCTGTCGAATCAAACATTTACTTCTACTATGTGATTATGGTATACTGATTAACGTTGCCCAAAGGACAATTCCCTTGGCATGAACCTAAGCTTGGATAGACGCTATCATCGGCGATTTCTAGGCTTATGGGGATACAATAGAATTTAGGAGATGAACAATCATGGCATTAACACAAGAGCGCAAAACACAACTGATTCAAACTCACAAGGTACACGATACCGACACAGGTTCACCTGAAGTACAAGTAGCAATCCTTACTGAGAACATTGTAAACCTTACGAACCACCTTCGTACACACAAGAAAGATCACCACTCCCGTCGTGGTTTGCTTAAAATGGTTGGACAACGCCGTAAGCTTCTTGCTTATGTGAAGAACAAAGATGTAAGCCGTTATAGTGCTTTGATCGAGAAGCTTGGTTTGCGTCGATAAAACCGACAATGAGAAGCAACCTGTTGCTCCTTTGCTGGGCTTGATAAAGCTTGCGCAGAGAGTGGCAACGAGGTTGCTTTTTCTTGTATTTTTAAAACGGAAAAAGAAGGAAATACTAGACACTACGCAGAATTAGAGGATGACTCAGGTGCTAGGCAGGTTTTTGGATACATACGGAGTCAAAGGTTTGAGGTATTTAACCTCCTTTTCTGTGAATGCGTATCAAGACACATAATGAATAAGAAATTTCCTTAGGAGGATTTTATGGAGAAAAGGGTACAAATGGAACTTGGCGGTAAACCGTTCATTCTTGAAACGGGCCGACTTGCCAAACAAGCCAATGCAGCAGTTACCGTTCGCTATGGTGACACGGTTGTGCTAAGTACAGTTACAGCATCCAGCGGACCGAAAGACCTGGATTTTTTCCCGTTGACTGTCAATTATGAAGAAAGACTATATTCCGTAGGTAAGATTCCAGGCGGATTTATTAAGCGTGAAGGTCGCCCAAGTGAAAAAGCAATTCTTGCGAGCCGTTTGACGGATCGTCCGATTCGTCCGCTTTTCCCGGAAGGCTTCCGTAACGATGTTCAAATCGTGTCCATGGTGATGAGCGTGGATCAAGAGTGTCCACCGGAAATCGCGGCAATGATCGGTACTTCCGCAGCGCTGGCAATTTCGGATGTTCCTTTCAACGGTCCTGTTGGCGGTGTCATTGTTGGACGTGTGGATGGTCAATTCGTAATCAACCCAACGGGTGAAATTGCGGAGAAAAGTGATCTTCATTTAACTGTTGCAGGAACAAAAGACGCAATCATGATGGTTGAAGCAGGCGCCAACGAAGTATCCGAGGACGTTGTGCTCGAAGCGATCATGTACGGTCATGATGAAATCCGCAAAATTGTTGCTGTTATTGAAGAATTGGTTGAAATCGCAGGCAAGCCGAAAATGGAAGTGAAACTCCACGCGGTTGATGCTGATGTAAGCAAAGCAGTTCGTGACTTCGCGCAGGCTAGATTAGTCGATGCCATCAAAATTTCCGAGAAACATGCAAGACAAGAAGCAATTGACGTTGTGAACGCTGAAGCGGTAGAACATTTTACAGCTTTGTATGCGGAAACACCTGAGTTGTTAGGCGATGTGAAAGAAACTCTTTATGATATCGTCAAAGAAGAAGTTCGTCGTTTGATTACGCACGATAAAGTTAGACCGGATGGACGCAAATTGGAAGAAATTCGCGCGATTGACTGCGATATTGACTTGCTGCCGCGCACGCACGGATCAGGCTTGTTCACACGTGGACAAACGCAAGCATTAAGTATTTGTACATTGGGCGCATTAGGCGATGTTCAAATTCTAGACGGCTTGGATCTTACAGAAACGAAACGATTCATGCATCACTATAATTTCCCTCCGTTCTCCGTAGGTGAAGCAAGACCGCTTCGTCCACCGGGTCGTCGTGAAATCGGACATGGTGCGCTAGGGGAGAGAGCTTTAGAGCCGATCATTCCTAACGAAACCGATTTCCCTTACACGATTCGTCTTGTATCTGAGGTACTTGAATCCAACGGATCTACATCCCAAGCAAGTATCTGCGCAAGTACTTTAGCGCTTATGGACGCTGGGGTTCCAATTAAAGCACCGGTTGCTGGTATTGCGATGGGTCTGATTAAAGACGGAGACCATTTCTCCATTTTGTCCGATATTCAAGGGATGGAAGATCATCTTGGCGATATGGACTTCAAAGTTGCGGGTACAGCTGAAGGGATTACAGCGCTTCAAATGGATATCAAAATCGATGGTATCGATCGCAGCATCCTGCAGCAGTCTTTGCAGCAAGCCAAAGAAGGTCGTATGCACATTTTAGGCAAAATGGTTTCACGTATTTCGGAACCGAAGAAAACTCTTTCCGAATATGCGCCGAAAATCTTGACTATGAACATCAACCCTGACAAAATCCGTGATGTCATCGGAGCAGGCGGTAAAATCATCAACAAGATTATCGAAGAAACTGGCGTGAAAATTGATATCGAGCAAGATGGCCGTGTGTTCATTGCTTCCTCGAATCAAGCCATGAACGAAAAAGCACGTTCCATTATTGAAGGTATTGTGCGTGAGGTTATCGTCGGTGAAACGTATCTTGGTACTGTAAAACGCGTTGAGAAATTCGGAGCTTTCGTTGAGATCCTGCCAGGTAAAGAAGGTCTGGTTCATATTTCTCAAATCTCCACAGAACGCGTTGCGAAAGTGGAAGATGTCGTTAACGTTGGCGATCAAATCACAGTCAAAGTAACGGAAATTGACCAGCAAGGAAGAGTAAACCTTTCTCGCAAAGCTACATTAACTTCGCAAGTCCCGGCTCAAACCTAGAGCCGAGTGACTTGTGAAGTCCCTTTTTCATAGATGAAGTTATGGATAAAGAGTCAGATGAATCTGTCTCTTTTTTGCTATTTCGTTAGACCGGACATGCCCGGTTCTACTCTTGTCCCTTTCTGCATACACTCAGGACATGAGGAGAAGGGGGACCGGTCTATGCGCTACAAGAAGTGGCTTCTACTTGGAAGTTTTTTTGCTATGATTATGCTTGCCTTAGATACTATCCCTAATGTGGGTGCTTATATTCAGTCCGTGAAAAGTGGACAAAGTCCCTATGTATTCGGGACCGATTGGGAGGACGAAGAAGCGCTTCCGGTTTTTGCAATGCAGCCGGCTGCTGGTCCAATTCAATCGACTCCGCCTAAAAGCAATAATTTATTAGATACAATCACCCAAGAGGCGGAAAAACGTAAAATTGCTCCGATCAATGCGAAATTAGATTCAGTGTGGAAAGCAATTCCTGGCTATAACGGTCTGGAAGTCGATATTCCTGAAACGCTTAAACTGGCTCAGCACAAGTTGACGCCTGGCAAAATCAATTACATCATGAAAGAAGTTCCTCCTAGTATCCAGTTGGATGATCTGGGACCAAACCCCATCTATAAAGGCAATCCAAAAAAGCCAATGGTCTCATTTATGATCAATGTTGCTTGGGGAAATGAGTATCTGCCGAGCATTTTAGAGACGCTGCGCAAAGAAAACGTGCACGCCACATTTTTCCTCGATGGCTCTTGGTTGAATAAAAATGTTGAGATGGCGAAAACGATTCAGAATGCAGGTCATGAATTGTCCAATCATGCTTATTCCCATAAGGATATGAGGAACGTCAGCCGAAGTAAGGCTGTGGAGGAAATCTCCAAAACGGAGCAGCTGCTTAAGCAGCAGTTAGGTGTGAATAACACGCTATTTGCCCCGCCTTCGGGGTATTTTAACCAAGAAACGGTTCAAGTAGCGGCCGAGTTTAAACTAAAGACGGTATTATGGACTTTTGATACGATTGATTGGAAAAATCCCGGAGCAGATCGCATTCTGCAGCGGCTTTCCACCAGTGTTGAGCCTGGCACGCTTATTCTGATGCATCCAACGCCTTCTTCCAGAGACGCACTGCCAGGGATGATCCGAATGATTAAAAATAAGGGATTAACCATGGGTACGGTAACGGAATTGCTTTCCTCCAAACGGGTCGAAGATCCGAACCAAATAGTCAACTGAGTGGCGGCCAACTTGCAAAGTTGAGTCGCTCGCACATTTTTGTTAGACTGAGGAAGTATAACTTGGAAATGGGACTTTACGGGCTTCATTTTGAGGAGGAAACTTAGTGATCAAATATCGCTTACATAATGGCTTGAGAGTGGTTATGGAACAAATCCCTACTTTTCGATCGGTCACGTTCGGAATTTGGGTAAAGACTGGCTCGCGTAATGAGTCTCAAGAACAAAACGGCATTTCACACTTTATTGAACACATGTTGTTCAAGGGGACGGAGCGCCATTCAGCAAAAGATATTGCCGAGATATTTGACGGAATTGGCGGGAATGTCAACGCATTTACCTCCAAAGAGTACACTTGCTATTATGCCAAAGTACTCGATGAGCATTTGCCGCTAGCTATGGATGTACTTTCCGACATGTTCTTCCATTCTTCCTTTGATGAAGGGGAGCTGGAGAAAGAAAAGGGAGTCATTTATGAAGAGATCTCGATGTATGAAGATACACCTGACGACTTGGTCCATGATTTATTAGCGAAAGCTTCTTATGGGACTCATCCATTAGGTTATACGATTCTCGGGACGGCAGAAAATTTATCCAAAATGAAGTCCGATGATCTTCGTAATTATATGAAGAAACATTATAATACGGAGAATACTGTGCTTAGCATTGCCGGCAATATTGATGACAGTGTTCGTGAATTGATTGAGAAGCATTTTGGTGGATTCGCACTCACAGGAGCAGAAACGAGCTATGATGCACCGGATTTCCTTGGAGAATTGATTTTCCATGCCAAAAAAACAGAGCAAAATCATATCTGTCTCTCACTGCCAGGTCTCTCCTTACAAGAGGAAAACCTGTACCCTATGGTGCTGCTCAATAACGCGATCGGCGGGGGCATGAGCTCCAGACTGTTTCAAGAAATCCGTGAGAAGCGCGGCTTAGCTTACTCGGTGTATTCGTACCATTCTTCCCATATCGATAGCGGTATGTTTACGATCTATACAGGCACAGCACCTAAACAAACAGAAGAAGTCTTGAAGGTAACGATGGAACTGCTGCATGATATAGCGGTAAAAGGGATGCTGGAATCCGAGTTGAAAAAAGGGAAAGAACAGTTGAAGGGCAGCCTGATTCTTAGTCTTGAGAGTACGAGCAGCCGTATGAACCGTTTTGGGAAAAATGAGTTGATGACGGGCAAACACTACAGCCTGGACGAAATGCTTCAACGCATTGACAGCGTTCAAATGGAGCACATTCAAGCTTTAACCAAAACATTATTCTCTACGCCGTTCGCTCTGTCTATGGTAGGGAATTCCGATGATGTCATTAGCAGCTTCAGGAGGGATCAGCTTGTCTCTCTCTAAGTTTGATGTCCAAATAAAACGTGTTTCCGGGCAGGAAGATATCCTCTTGCCTCAGAAAATGTCTGCAGCAGCAAGCGGATTTGACCTTCATGCTGCTGTAAGCGAACCTGTTATTCTTGCTCCGGGAGAGCGTCGGCTTATTCCCACTGGATTCGCGCTGAGCATGCCACCTGAACTTGAAGCACAGATCCGGCCAAGAAGCGGATTGGCTTTCAAATATGGTATTACGACACTGAATTCTCCAGGAACAATCGATGCTGATTATCGTGGTGAAGTGAAGGTACTGCTGATCAATCTTGGACAGGAAGCATTCACAATCGGGCGCAATGAGCGCATTGCCCAGATGGTATTTCAGCTGGTACCACAGATTGATTTAGTGGAAGTTAATGAGTTGACGGAAACGGAGCGGGGCTCCGGCGGGTTTGGTCACACAGGACGATAGTAAGTAGTAGGAAGAACCTCTGTATAGGGGTTCTTTTTTTTGTTTCAAAAAGCAGTGGCACCCATCTTTAGGCGAACGCATACTATAACGTATCGAAACGGACCGAGAAAGGGGTGTAAGCAAAGAATGCTTACTGGGATTTCGGTTGCTTTCATGGGTGGAGACGCCCGGCAGCTAGAAGTAATTCAGAAATTTACCGAGCTTGACGCATCAGTAACATTATTCGGTTTTGACAATCTCGGGAGGCAATTCAGCAGTGTTTCCAATGCGAAACTAGATCCCGTGCTGCTTCAAACGATTGATGTTCTAATTTTGCCGGCTGTAGGTACGGATGATTCGGGACAAGTGGAATCTATCTTTTCAAGCGAAGAGTTGAGATTGACGGACGTTCATATTTCTTCGCTGCCGAAGCATGCCAAGGTATACACGGGAATGGCCAAAAGTTATTTGAAAAATCTTTGTGCCGCACATGGAATAGGTGTTGTGGAATTATTTGATCGAGACGATGTCGCGATATACAACTCCATTCCAACAGCTGAAGGCGCGCTGATGATGGCAATACAGAACACGGATATTACGATTCATGGTTCTGTATGTATGGTTTTGGGTTTTGGTCGTACGGGTTTCACCATGGCCAAAACACTGCAAGGTTTAGGGGCTACCGTTAAGGTAGGGGTAAGGAAACCAGAGCATTTCGCAAGGGCGTGGGAGATGGGTTTTCAGCCTTTTTACACGAAAGATCTGTATCCGGAAGTGGGGAATATTGACTTGCTTTTTAACACAATTCCGACTATGATAGTCACAGCGCAAGTTATTACTAATATCCCACATCGCGCGCTGATCATCGATTTGGCTTCTAAACCCGGTGGAACGGACTTCCGATTTGCCGAGAGAAGAGGTGTCAAAGCGATGCTTGCGCCCGGATTACCTGGCATCGTCGCCCCCAAAACAGCTGGCCGCATCATGGCGAACACATTAAGTCAGCTGATCGAGGAAGACTTCAGAGACAGGAGCGATGTGGAATGAATTGGCAAGGGAAAACAGTCGGTTACGCGTTAACCGGTTCTCACTGTACGCTGGAAGAGGTAATGCCTCAAATTCAGAGATTTGTAGATGCTGGTGCACGCGTCATTCCGATTGTATCCAATACGATCATGACAACTGACACACGTTTCGGTAAATCGGCAGATTGGCAGCAGCAGTTAAAGGACATAACAGGCAACAACATCATTTCGACAATTGTAGATGCAGAACCACTAGGTCCATCCAAGCTGCTTGATGTGATGGTTATTGCGCCGTGCACAGGAAATACAACTAGTAAGCTAGCAAATGCGATGACAGAAAGTCCTGTACTTATGGCTGCCAAAGCGCAAATGCGGAACTTACGTCCGCTTGTATTAGCTATTTCTACCAACGACGGACTAGGTTTGAATGCGATGAATATCGCTAAGCTTCTGATTACGAAGAACATTTATTTTGTTCCTTTTGGTCAAGATGCACCTGGAGCTAAGCCAAATTCGTTGGTGGCTCGCATGGATTTGATTATGGAAGCTTGTGAGTCTGCGTTGGATGGCAAGCAATTGCAACCCATGATTATTGAGAGATTTCAGTACTAATTTCATATATAAATCTTGAAGGGGAGAGACCAGCTCATGTCCAACCAGAAGCTTTTCAACATTGCAGTCGTCGGAGCAACAGGCGCAGTAGGTGAACAAATCATCCGTCTATTAGAACAACGGAATTTCCCCATCAAGGAATTAAAATTGCTTTCTTCCGCTCGCTCAGCGGGTGTCAAGATTTCTTTCAAAGGCCAAGATGTAACGGTTCAAGAAGCTACCCCTGATAGCTTTGAGGGTGTAGATATTGCCTTGTTTAGCGCTGGCGGCGACGTGACTAAAGCGTTAGCTCCGCACGCGGTGAATGCAGGTGCAATTTGCATTGATAACACAAGTGCCTACCGTATGGATCCTGACACACCTCTGGTTGTCCCAGAAGTGAATGTTGACAAGATCAACGAGCACAAAGGTATCATTGCAAATCCGAACTGTTCCACGATTCAGATGGTTGCAACCCTGAAGCCTTTATACGATCGTTACGGCATTTCCCGCATCATCGTATCGACGTATCAAGCTGTTTCTGGAGCGGGCGCGAAAGCGATTCATGAAATGTTGAGACAATCGCAAGAGGTACTTGCAGGTAATGATGCGAATCCGGACATTTTGCCAGTGGGCTCTTTGCCGGTGAAACACCAAATCGCGTTTAATGCAATTCCTCAAATCGACAAGTTTCTCGACAATGGATTTACCAATGAAGAGATGAAAATGATTCTTGAAACGAAAAAAATTATGGGTGACGAGTCCATTGAAGTGACTGCCACTTGTGTGCGTATTCCTGTTGTGTATGGACATTCAGAGTCCGTTTACGTGGAATTGAAGGAAGATTTCGACGTAGAAGAAGTGAAAACATTGCTTGCGAACGCTCCTGGTATCGTGTTAGTTGACAACCCGGCTGAGCAGCAATATCCACTAGCAACAGATGCAGCGGGCAAGCTAGAAACTTTTGTTGGACGCGTGCGCCGCGATTTGAGCAACCCAAAAGCACTGAATATGTGGATTGTTTCTGACAACCTGCTCAAAGGCGCTGCTTGGAATGCTGTGCAAATTGCTGAATATATTGCTATAGAACAATAATCAGCATTACTGCGATTAAGTTGCAGTGAATATGGGGGAAACTCATGCGAATCCTTGTACAGAAATTCGGAGGTACCTCGCTTTCCACCGCACAAGCTAGAGAACATGTTATTGGACATATTCAAGATGCACTAATCGATGATTACAAACTAGTCGTTGTTGTTTCTGCGATGGGACGTAAAGGGGAACCCTATGCGACTGACACGCTCTTAGATCTTGTTCGTAAGAACGGAGAGGGGTTGCCGGCGCGGGAACTCGACATGCTAATGGGCTGCGGAGAGTTAATTTCTGCGGTACATTTGTGCAGTTTATTGCAGTCTAGAGGCATCCGCTCAACAGTTTTGACGGGTGGGCAAGCTGGCATTTTAACCAATGACGATCACGGCAACGCTAAGATCGTTGCTATGCAGCCTAACCGTATTCTAGAATTACTGGAACAAGATATGGTTGTTATTGTTACAGGTTTTCAAGGTAAAACAAGCGAGGATGAACTGACTACGCTGGGACGCGGAGGTAGCGATACATCAGCGACTGCGTTAGGAGCAGCACTGAAAGCCGAGATTGTTGATATTTTCACTGACGTGAATGGGATAATGACAGCGGATCCAAGAATCGTGGAGGACGCCAAACCGCTCATTCGAGTCAGCTTTGCCGAAATTTGCAATATGGCGCACAATGGCGCCAAAGTGATTCATCCGCGTGCCGTAGAAGTCGCTATGCACGCTAATATTCCGATCCGGGTGCGATCCACGTTCACGAAGGAATTAGGCACTTTGGTTACAGCTTCAGACAGTATCCCGCATGACATGAACCAAGTGAAAGACCGCTTTGTTACAGGGATTGCCCATTTTACGAACATTACGCAAATCTATGTGGCCGCCGTTGAGGGGCAATTTGATCTGCAGCTTCGTGTATTCAAAACGATGGCGCAGAACCAGATCAGTGTTGATTTTATCAGTGTGAATCCATCGGCAGTTGTTTATACCGTTTTCGATCACGAAGCTGAACGCGCAGTTAAGCTGCTTAGGAGCCATGGATACGAACCTCATGCTTTAAGTGGATGTGCGAAGGTATCCGTGATTGGCGGGGGGATGAACGGTGTGCCGGGAATTATGGCGCAAATTGTAGAGGCTTTAACGATAGAAGACATACGGATCTTGCAATCAGCCGATTCGAATACGACGATCTGGGTGCTTGTACAAGGGGAAGATATGATCAAATCGGTTAAAGCATTACATCATAAATTTGGTTTAAATAAATGAATATGAGATTCAGGAGGTGCAAACGGTGGATTTTGGAAGATTAATCACAGCCATGGTCACTCCGTTTGACGAGCAATTACAAGTCAACTGGGACCAAGTAGAACCGCTAATCAATTATTTGATCGAAGAGCAGCAGTCTGATAGCCTCGTAATTTGTGGGACCACTGGTGAGGCGCCTACATTAACTGACGAGGAGAAGCTGAAGCTGATCGAGCTATCCGTTCGTTATGCACGAGGTCGTTGCAAGATCATTGCAGGCACTGGAAGCAATGATACGGCACACACCATTCATTTCTCCCAAAAGGTCGAGAAACTTGGAGTCGATGCTTTGCTTATCGTAGCTCCTTACTATAACCGCCCGTCGCAAGAGGGGTTGTACCAGCATTTTAAAGCCGTTGCTGAATCCGTTAACGTCAGTATCATGCTCTATAATGTACCGGGCCGTACAGGTGTTAATTTGGATGCAGAGACAACCATTCGTCTTTCACACATTTCGAATATTGTGGCAACCAAGGATTGTGCGAACACGGATCAATTAACCCGTATTCTGAACGATGCAGCCCCTGGTTTTCTAGTATACAGCGGGGATGACAGCAATGCCCTGCCAGCATTGTCCGTAGGTTGTCATGGAATTATTAGTGTTGCGAGCCATGTGATTGGAAAAGAAATGCAATCTATGGTAAAGTATTATTTAGAAGGTAACATTCAGCAAGCGGCAGAACTTCATCGTAAGCTGCACCCTGTGTTTATTGGCATTTTCCGTGTTCCCAGTCCTGCTCCAATCAAGCATGCTCTGGCACTGAAAGGAATCCAAACAGGGGGCGTGAGACTTCCGTTAGTTCGCGTATCCGAGCAAGAAGGACAATTCATCCAATCACTTTTTGTATGATAACGCCTAATGAATCGGTGCTCCGGCATCGGTTTTCTTTTTTTGGGGAAGCTATTGTAATCGGTATTAACTTGTATTTGTTGTTTTTTTTCATGTATAATGGTTGCAAGTGACTAGTTCGGTTTTTCATCTAAAATTCGTCGTCCAATCTTAGAAGGAGGTATATTCTTGTCCAAAAAAAATATTGATAAACTTTTGATCTTCGCTCTTGGCGGCGTGGGCGAAATCGGAAAAAATATGTATTGCGTTCAGTATGCGAACGATATCATCGTCATTGATAGTGGTTTGAAATTTCCTGAGCAGGACATGCTCGGAATTGATATTGTCATTCCAGATATCGGATACTTAACGGAGAATCGGGATAAAGTACGCGGCATTATCATTACTCACGGCCATGAAGATCATATCGGCGGCTTACCTTATGTGCTTAAGCATCTTAATGTTCCACTGTATGCTACTAAACTTACAATGGGTCTCATTGAAGCGAAGCTGAAGGAAGCGAACTTGCTCGGTACAACGAACCGGATCCTAATTAACGCGGATTCCGTGCTTTCTTTAGGCACTCTTACAGCAACATTCTTCAAAACGAATCACAGTATCCCTGATTCTGTAGGTGTCGCTCTGGATACACCGGAAGGTGTAGTTGTTCATACAGGAGACTTCAAATTTGATCAAACTCCTGTGAACGATCAATATGCCGATTTGCACCGCATGGCAGAGATCGGGAAGAAAGGCGTTCTTGCCTTGCTTTCTGACAGTACCAATGCAGAACGACCTGGTTACACAGGGTCGGAGCGCAGTGTAGGTATTGAGATTGAAGAAGTGTTCCGTAAAGCTAAACAGAGAGTGGTTATTGCAACATTTGCATCTAACATTCATCGTGTACAACAGGTGTTTGATGCAGCGGCTGCAACGAATCGTAAAGTTACCGTTATTGGTCGAAGCATGGTTAATGTGGTATCGATTGCAAGTGAATTAGGTTACTTGAACATTCCGGATGGCATGTTGATTGAGCCAGAGGAAGTGAACAAGCTTGCTGCTGACCGCGTTGTCATTCTTTCCACAGGAAGCCAAGGCGAGCCGATGTCTGCACTTACAAGAATGGCACGTTCCACCCACCGTAAAGTTGATATTTTACCAGGGGACACGGTCATTATTGCAGCTACGCCGATTCCAGGAAATGAACGTGATGTAGGACGTACCGTAGATGAATTGTTCCGTATCGGTGCTAATGTTATTTACGGACCAGGTTCAGTAACCGGTGTACACGTTTCAGGTCACGGCAGTCAAGAAGAATTGAAGCTTATGCTCAATTTGATGAAGCCGAAATACTTTATTCCTATTCACGGTGAATATCGCATGCTCCGTCAGCATGGACTCCTTGCTGAGTCTGTAGGTATGGCGAAAGAAGATATTTTCATGTGTGATATCGGTGACACGGTAGAAATTCAAAATGGAGTTGCACGCAAAGGATCCAAAGTTCAAAGCGGCAACATTCTGATTGATGGACTGGGCGTCGGAGATGTAGGCAACATTGTGTTGCGTGACCGTAAGTTACTGTCTCAGGACGGTATTCTTGTAGTCGTTGTTACTCTCAGTAAACAAGATGGCAAAATTTTATCCGGACCGGATATCATTTCTCGCGGATTCGTGTATGTACGTGAATCAGAGGGCCTCTTGGAAGAAGCCAATCGCATTGTTACCAATACATTAACGAAGTTAATGAACGAAAATGTAAATGAATGGGCATCTTTAAAAACTAATGTAAAAGATGTTCTCGGACGCTTTTTATATGAACAAACCAGAAGAAGACCAATGATCCTTCCAATTATCATGGAAGTCTAGGCTCGAACAGTCACTTGAACCTATGCAAATAGCAAAGCTCTCTCCATCACTGGAGGGAGCTTTTTTCAGTCGGCCCATCAGAAGAAATGATGCATGAAAGGTACCAAGATTATTCATACTATGGGAGATTATGATCCATGTCTGTAAGGATTGTTAGTCAAACATGAAGGGGGACTTATTGTGGCATCATCTACAGAACCGACAAAGCAGCAGGAACCAGTGACAGAGGAAGGAAAGAAAAATCCTGTCCTCGAAAATATTCAGCAATTAGGCCAAACCAATACGATTTCAGGTGAGTCAAACATTTTTTGTCTTACGATCATTGGACAAGTGGAAGGCCATATCGTGCTTCCGCCGCAGAATAAAACAACGAAATATGAGCATATCATCCCACAATTGGTCGCTGCGGAGCAAAATCCAAAGATTGAAGGCGTCATGATCATTTTAAATACGGTGGGCGGAGATGTTGAAGCAGGGTTAGCGATAGCTGAGATGGTGTCAACCCTTTCAAAGCCTTCGATCGCTCTAGTTCTAGGGGGAGGACACAGCATCGGTGTTCCTATCGCGGTTTCTGCAGATTACTCCATCATTGCGGAGACTGCGACGATGACGATTCACCCAATCCGATTAAATGGCTTAATTATCGGGGTACCGCAAACTTTTGAGTATCTGGATAAAATGCAAGAACGCGTCGTTCGATTCGTAACGAAACATTCCAATGTAACGGAACAAAAGTTTAAAGAGTTGATGTTTAAGACGGGGGAGTTAACCAGAGATATCGGGACAACGGTCATTGGCGAGGATGCTGTGAAATACGGCTTAATCAACCAGGTCGGCGGGATCGGCGATGCTATTCGGGAGCTTAACAAGCGTATTGAGTCGAAGAAGGCAGCTATGGGTGGTGGCATGGTACAATGATTCACTACTCGGTAGTGCCGATGGATGTGATTTTTGAAGGGGCAGATACGTATGAGCCCAAGTTCATGGAGATTGAACAAGGCGGAATCAAGATGCAGATTGAGCCAATTAGCGGCTTTCAAGCTCGTATTGTCAGACTGTACAGCTGTAACCCGCAGGATTATTTAAAAGAGCAATATGCCCCTGGAACTATAATTTCTTTCAGTCCAATTGTGGAGACTTCACTCATATAAAGCGCTGTTCCTGTATCATCCCTCAAGCCAAATATGGTATAATGTGGACTTGGGGGTGACAAGCGTGGCGAAACGCAAGAAGAAGGGTAAGGCTTTAAAAACTAGCTTGTTATTCGAATTGTACGGGATTCTCATTTTGATTTTTTCCGTCATTGCCCTTGCCCATCAAGGACATGTCGGAAACTCATTGATTTACCTTTTCCGTTTTTTTGTTGGAACGTGGTATTCGTTAGTGCCTCTCATTTTCATATATGTGGCCTTATATGCCATGATCAAACGAGCCTGGCCACAGATGGTGACGCCTAAGAAAGCAGGCATTTTGCTGTTTATTCTTGGACTGTTGATAAAAAATCACATTGATTTATTTGCTCAATTGTACCCGGATGGCGGATTTACGTCTGGCAAAATCATTTCGTCGACATGGAACGCCATGTTGGAAGGGCTGCATCCGACGGAAGCAGGACAGGCTGCGCTTGAGCACGGGATTGGCGGCGGCATGATTGGCGCTGTGCTGTATAGTATCTTGTACTTCTTATTTGACTACTTAGGTGCAAGATTAATCCAGTACGCCTTATTTGTAATTGGTTTTATTCTGGCTACTGGCATCTCTTATGTGGACATCGGGAACGTAATCCGCGGACGGTTCAGCAATGTCGGGCAAAATTTCAAAGACAGAATGAAAGAATGGCTGCAGGATCGAGAAGGGCGACAACCCGCGCAAGTTGCCACGGCCACGGCCTCAGGTGCCAACGACAAGAAAGTAAAAAGGCAGGCTTATGTCCCTGTTGACGATGAGTTCGATGAAGAAGTATTCCGGCCTGTGAAACGGAAGAAATCACCGCTTATCATGGAGTTGCTGCGTCCTATTAAAGAAGGGCGGAAGAAAGCAACTGCAGCGGCAAGCGATGAGAATGATGATGAATTTGTACATAATGCAGAAGAAACAGAAGCTTCTGAGGAAGTGGTTTATAAATCGAATGAAGTGCGATCGGCTGTCGAGATTCCATCAGAAGATCAGCCTGTCACACCGATTATCCGCGATTTTCAGGAGCAAGTCTTTCAAGAAGCCCAACAATCGGTTAAACCTGTTTCGGCTGCATCAACAACGGCGATACCTAAGACAAAACCAGCTTCAGCGAGTGATGCAACTGGGGATGATGAACCTGTTACTTTAGAGTTTCAAGATCATGTACCGGCCGTTCAAACCCGTCCTTATGAGATGCCTGCACTCGACCTGCTGGCGAAGCCGGCTGTCGGCAAAGGCAGTGAGATGTCGGACTACAAAGCGAATGCCCGAAAGCTGGAGGCCACCTTGGAAAGCTTCGGTGTGCGTGCCAAAGTGCTCGAGGTCGTCAGGGGACCTGCTGTTACACGGTATGAGATTCAACCTGATGTCGGGGTGAAGGTAAGCCGAATTGTTTCTTTAACGGACGATATTGCGTTAGCGCTTGCCGCTAAGGATATTCGGATGGAAGCTCCGATTCCCGGTAAATCGGCAATTGGGATTGAGGTTCCGAATCTTGAGGTTTCCGTTGTAACGATGCGAGAAGTGATGGAAACATCTGCTTTTCAAGAATCGAGTTCTCGTCTGTCTGTTGTACTCGGGAGGGATATCTCCGGACAACCTATCGTGGGGAATTTGGCTCGAATGCCTCACTTACTTGTAGCCGGTGCTACAGGTTCAGGTAAATCCGTTTGTATTAACGGGATCATTACGAGTATCTTGTACAAAGCTAAACCGAATGAAGTCAAGTTTTTGATGATTGACCCCAAGATGGTTGAGTTAAATGTCTACAATGGAATACCGCATCTTCTTGCGCCGGTTGTAACCGATCCACGAAGAGCATCTCTGGCTCTTAAGAAAATCGTAGTCGAGATGGAGAAACGCTACGAGTTATTTTCGAAGAGCGGAACGCGAAATATTGAAGGTTACAATGCTATGTTGACGGAAAGCGGCACAGCGGCTCCATTGCCTTACTACGTAGTCATTGTAGACGAGTTGGCGGATTTAATGATGGTCGCAGCTAATGACGTAGAAGATTCGATCTGCCGATTAGCGCAGATGGCTCGCGCAGCAGGTATTCACTTGATTATTGCTACGCAAAGGCCATCCGTTGATGTCATTACGGGTGTTATCAAAGCCAATATCCCTTCACGTATTGCATTTGGAGTTTCTTCCCAAGTCGATTCACGGACCATTTTGGATATGGTTGGCGCCGAGAAACTGCTAGGCCGAGGCGATATGCTTTATTTACCTGTTGGCGCATCCAAGCCGGTACGTGTACAAGGGGCCTTTTTATCTGACCAAGAGGTCGAGCATGTCGTAACTTTCGTCCGTACGCAAGAACAAGCCAATTACCAAGAAGAATTGGTACCGCAAGTGGAAGAAATGCCGGAACAACAAAATGAATTCGAGGACGAGCTGTATGATCAAGCTGTTCAAATCGTTTTAGAAGCAAAACAAGCTTCCGTTTCATTGCTTCAAAGACGCATGAGAGTTGGCTATACTCGTGCAGCAAGGCTTGTTGACGCCATGGAAGCCAAAGGCGTTGTCGGCCCTTATGAGGGAAGCAAACCCCGCGAAGTGCTGATGTCAATTGAGCAATACCAGCACAATCGAATTAGTTGATAACGGATGCAGGATGATTAGATGGACACTCTCTTTCTAGAGAGTGTTTTTGTTTGCATAAACCAAGACCCCCTTTCTCATAATAAGCTAAGAAAAGTAAGAAAAGGCTCTTATTTGAAAAGTGAGGTTGAGAAGGGGAATGAATAAACGATTAATTGTATTAACCTTTTGCATTGTTTTCGTATTGGTTGTTGCCTTCCAATTGAAAGGAAAGTTCAACCCGCCGGCGGAAGAAACGTTCAGCAAAAATGAGATACGTTATGGAGCTACGGGTGCAGACGTCAATGAACTGCAAGGACGTTTGAAATTCATCGGTTTTTATGGCGGCAATATAGACGGTGATTATGGGTATAAGACATTAACGGCTGTGAAACGTTTCCAAGGCGAATTTGGGATGACCGTAGATGGTATTGTAGGGCCAAAAACAAAACTTAAACTATGGGAAGCTACGAAGAATTGGAAACCAACTGCACCAGCGACTGGAGGAAACACAGGTGGTGGTGGAGGTGGCGGTGGAACTGCTGGTGGCACGGAGAATGCTGCTTCGGATCAAAAGCCGGCCAATCTTACTCCATCTAATAACCTCGGCCTCTCGGAGCAGGATATTAACTTGATGGCGAATGCTGTGAATGGTGAAGCACGCGGAGAGCCTTATGTTGGACAAGTAGCAGTAGCCGCAGTCATTTTGAATCGCGTCAAAAACCCGAGCTTTCCCAATACGGTTTCGGGCGTTATCTTTCAGCCAGGAGCGTTCACTGCTGTAGCAGATGGTCAAATTTGGCTTACACCTAGCGAATCAACGAAAAAAGCGGTTAAGGATGCATTAAGCGGCTGGGATCCTACAGGCGGGTGTATCTATTATTTTAACCCGGAAACCGCAACATCCAAGTGGATTTGGAGTCGACCACAAGTTAAGAATATTGGCAAGCATATTTTTTGTAAATAATTTCGAAATGGACAAGGAGAAGGAACCGGCATTGGTTGCTTCTCCTCTTCGTATAGGAATATAATGGAACTATTACGATCTTAGAAGGGAGACAGACCTTTGAAGCATATACAATTTGAGCGCAGTACATTAAATCATATTCGTTTGCATGTGCTGCCGACAGATCGGTTCAAAACGTTTGCAATTTCCGTGTACATAGGCCGTCCCTTAGATGAAGATACGGTCACGAATACCGCCCTTACTCCTTTTGTATTACGCAGAGGAACAGAATTACGTCCTGAAACGAAGCAATTTAGAGAGTATTTGGATGATCTGTACGGTGCAGGTTTTGGTTTTGATATTTACAAAAGAGGCGATTATCAAATTGTACAGTTGCGAATGGATATCATTAATGACCGTTTCGTAAAGTCGGCGCAATCACTCTTGAAGCAAGGGCTTGATTTTGTTGGAGAAACATTGACACGGCCTGCTCTGGAAGGTAATCATTTTCGCAGCAAATATGTAGATTCCGAGAAGCAAACGCTTCAGAAGCGTATTGAATCCGTAATTAATGATAAAATCCGCTATGCCGCTGAGCGCTGTATCGAAGAAATGTGCAGTGACGATCCGTATCGTCTTCACCCATTGGGTAAAATAGCGGATCTTGACCGCATTAATTCCGAGCAGCTTTACGAACAGTATAGACAGTGGCTTCAATCACAGCCGATAGATATTTATGTGGTTGGCAACACAACGCTCGCTGAAGTTGAAGGAATTGTCGCTTCCGCCTTCAAGATTGAACGCAAGCAAGATGTTGGTTACGTAACTTCGGCTCCGCGGGGCGCTTCAGGTGAAGTGAAAACGGTTGTCGAGCGATTAGACGTTAATCAAGGTAAATTGAACATGGGACTGCGCACGAATATTTCCTATGGGGATGAGCTTTATCCTGTAGCTCTTATGTATAATGGAGTTCTTGGCGGATACCCGCATTCCAAGTTGTTTATTAACGTCCGTGAGAAGGCAAGTCTAGCTTATTATGCATCATCTCGATTTGATGGGCACAAAGGCATATTAACGATCCAATCCGGAATTGAAATGGCTAATTATGAAAAAGCGGTTGATATTATCCGGAAGCAGCTAACGGCGATGGAGCAGGGAGATATTAATGATATCGAACTAAGCCAGACGCGAGCGATGATTGCGAATCAGCTCCGCGAAATTCAGGATTCCGCTTTTGAATTAATTTCTTTTGATTTTAATGCGATTTTGTCTGGTAAAGAGCGCACAGTAGCGGGGTTAATCGAGTCCGTGGAACAAATCGACATTCCGGCGATTGCTGAAGCTGCTAAGCGAGTTCAACTGGATACGATTTACTTTTTACGGGATCGGGAGGGAGAGTAGGCCATGAAAGTTATTCCTTATCCACACCTGGGTGAAACGATTTACCACGAAGTGCTCGATAATGGGCTTCATGTGTTTGTTCTGCCCAAAGAAGGTTTCCAGAAAACCTATGCGACGTTCACGACGCAGTATGGTTCTATCGATAACGATTTTCAAGTTGAAGGGAAAGCGGCTGTTCAAGTTCCGGACGGTATTGCCCATTTCCTGGAGCACAAAATGTTTGAGGAGCCTGAGGGTGATATTTTCGCAACTTTTGCTTCGAACGGGGCATCAGCGAACGCTTTCACAAGTTTTGACCGGACCGCGTATTTGTTCTCGTCAACGGACAACTATTTAACCAATTTAACGACATTAATTAATTTCGTGCAAAATCCTTATTTTACAGATGAAAATGTGGAAAAAGAAAAAGGGATTATCGGCCAAGAGATTAAAATGTACGAAGATAATGCGGACTGGAGAAGCTATTACGGTTTAATTGAATCCTTATACGCCAAGCATCCCATTCATATCGATATCGCGGGGACTGTAGCTTCGATTTCCAAAATTACAAAGGAGACTTTGTATGAGTGCTACAACACCTTCTACCACCCGAGCAATATGAGTTTGTTTGTTGTTGGTGGGGTGAATGCGGAAGAGGTAATCAAACTAGTCAAGGAGAACCAAGCTGCCAAAACATTTCCACCGCAAGGAGAAATCAAAAGGTTTTTCCCGGAAGAGCCGGTGGAGGTGAAGGAAGCACGTAGAGTTACCTTGCTTCCAGTATCAATGCCGAAGTGTTTAATTGGCTTCAAGGAGCAAGCACCGGCTGTGAATGGCAAAGATTTGCTTGTTAGAGAACTGACAACGAAATTAATGCTGGATGTCTTGTTCAGCTCAAGCTCGGATATTTATCAAGCGCTTTATGATGAACAGCTCATCTCTGATAATTTTGGACATGAATATAATTGCAGTGATGGATATGCCTTCTCTATCCTTGGCGGTGATACCAAAGATCCTGATCAGCTTATTGCCCGTATCCGTGAAGAAGTTGAAAAAAGGAAGAGTTCAGGGCTTGATGAGGTTACCTTTGAACGCAGCCGGAAGAAAAAAATCGGCAATTTCTTGCGGATGATGAATTCCCCGGAATCGATTGCAAATGAGTTTACGAAATATCGGTTTAAAGGCATTGATTTGTTTGACATTTTGCCTGTATATGAGCAGATTACGCTTGAGGATGTTAATTCACGCTTCAGAGAGCATTTCGATTGGAGTAAGCTTGCTATTTCGATTGTCCAAAGTCGTGAGAAGTCGTGACCTTTTCCAAGCCATTTAGTGAGCAAACGGTTCTTATTACGGGCGCCAGCCGAGGGATTGGAGCAGCGATTGCTGAGCGCTTTGCCGCGGTAGGGATGAAAGTGGTCATCCACTACCGCGATTCTCATGAAGCGGCGAACGAAGTTGCGAGAACTTGCATGAAGCATGGTGCGAAGGTGCTGACCGTGTCTGCGGATGTCAAATCCCGAGAACAAATTCTTTTGATGAAGGAAAAGCTGGAGCAAAAAGATATGGTTCCTGATATCATCGTGAACAATGCCGGCATCGCTCATTACGGGCTGTTGTCAGATGTTAGCGAAGAAGAATGGGATTCTGTCATGGACGTTAATTTAAAGGGCGCATTTCTTTGTTCGCAAACCTTTATGCAAGCGATGATTTCCCAGAAGTATGGTCGAATCATTAATGTATCCTCAATCTGGGGGATCTCAGGGGCATCCTGTGAAGTGGTGTATTCCACGGCAAAAGGTGGGCTGAATGCGTTCACTAAGGCATTAGCTAAAGAACTTGCTCCATCCGGCGTTACAGTAAACGCCGTTGCACCGGGCGCTGTTGAAACCGACATGATGTCCGGGTTTCAAACGGAGGAGCGGGATGCGATTGCCAGTGAAATTCCGGCAGGCCGCTTTGCAATGCCTTATGAAGTGGCTTCGCTCGTTTATTTTCTGGCATTGCCTGAGTCCGGCTATATCACGGGTCAAATCATAAGCCCTAACGGTGGATGGTTAACTTAATGTCATTGTAAGAAGCACGCATAATTCTAGTGGGAGAAGCGAATATTACTTATGTAATGACCATCTCTCATAACTCAAAGGAGGCTTCTTACAATGGCTACAGTACTTAAAGTATTTGACAAGTGGAAAGAGTTTCTGGCTGAACGCGTTAGTCAAGCTGGACATGCGGGGATGAGTGATGAAACCATCTCGAAGCTCGCTTTTCAAATTGGCGAATTCCTAGCTGATAAAGTTGATCCGGAAAATGAGCAGGAACGTGTGCTCAAAGAGCTGTGGGATGCCGGGGATGAGCAGGATAAACGTACGCTTGCCCGCCTCATGGTAAAATTAGTAGACAAAGGTTAATAACCGTTTTACAATTCAATAGGGTACTATGTGAAAGCCTCCTCTTTCGGAGGCTTTTGCACGCTTTCTTAAGTAGAAAGGAATCGAATTTCATGATGATCAAACGTTCTATGCTTATGATTTTGCTCTTATCTTTTATTGTTGCAGGGTGTGGAAATCGAGGTATTCCTGTTATCAAACAGGGGTTATTGGATAAGAAATTGTCTGTCTTGATGCTTTCCAGCGTTAATTTATCTCAAACCGCTAAGGACTCCATTGGGAGTGCGCTTCAAAAGTGGAGAGACGCCAATTTTATCGCCTATGATTGGATTAACGATTTGAGCGCAGTGGATGATCGTGCGCTCACGAAATTGAAAGCAAGCTCGTACGATTACATATATGTTATCGGCAACGATTTGTTCCCATCGGCAAATGGGGTGATTCAGCAAGGGTTAAATCCGGGTAAATGGACATTATTACAGAGCCAGTTGGATGTTAACGGGAGTGCGAGCACAACCCTTGAGCAAGCTGCGTTACTGCAAATTGATTCTCAACAAATTGATAACTTGAAGAATCAGTGGATTGAAAATCTCATGGCTCAGAATGTTACGGTGGAATGGGTAACGAGAAGCGATCGCCCGATTCCTTCTGCGTGGGCACCTTCGGAAGAAGCGGACCACATTGTTTTGTTTGATAATAATGAGCAATGGTTTCAGCAATTAGCTTTCCAAACGAGACAGCACTATGCGACTTGGATTATTTTCTATTCTCCAGCGACAGAAGCGCAGCTGCAAAAAGCAAAAACGCTAGGAACCTCTGTCATTGATGTTTCAAATTCATTATCAGCTGAATTGAACTGGCCGCAAATTCTCGATGACCGACTTCTTGCAATGACAAGTAAGGCATGGCAGAAAGGCGCTTTGAATTACAATGAAAAAGAGCTTACTGAACTCAAAATGAAATAAATTCGTGCCTCTTAATAGAAGGAAATTGGCGAAAATTGTAGAATTTATTTGAAGAGCTAACAAAAGGAACGTTACAGATATAGCGATGAGGTGGAAGGATTGGACGTTAAAGAATGGTATATGGAGTATAAGATTCACAAAAACCGTCCCGGGTTATTAGGGGATATCGCTTCCTTAATGGGGATGTTGGATATTAATATTGTAACCATTAATGGGGTTGAAGATCGTACGCGTGGTATGCTTCTTCAAACTAACGATGAAGAAAAAATTGACTTAATGGGTAAAATGCTGAAAAAAGTAGATAATATTACTATTACGGCATTACGTCCACCTAAGCTCGTGGATATTTTGGCTGTGCGTCATGGTCGTTATATCGAACGCGATTCGGATGATCGCAAAACATTCCGCTTTACCCGTGATGAGTTAGGGTTATTGGTTGACTTCCTTGGCGAGGTTTTCAAACGTGAAGGTAATCATGTGATCGGGCTTCGCGGTATGCCGCGGGTCGGCAAGACGGAATCGATTATTGCAGGAAGTGTATGTGCAAATAAACGCTGGACTTTCGTTTCTTCCACGTTGCTTCGTCAGACGGTTCGCAGCCAATTATCCGAAGACGAAATGACTCCTAACAATGTGTTCATAATTGACGGAATTGTTTCCACGATTCGTTCAAATGAGAAGCACCATAGTCTTTTACAGGATATCATGGCCATGCCATCTACGAAGGTAATCGAGCATCCGGATATATTTATTCGTGAATCTGAATACACTTATAATCACTTTGATTATATTATTGAGCTTCGTAACAGCCCGGATGAAGAAATCAATTATGATTCGTTTACGTATACGTCCGAACCATTTTAAGGTTTGTAACGTCATTAACTAATGAGATTCCCGTGGGGAGGTGACCATTATGTCTGATCTTGGATACATTTTACGCAAGACACGATTGGAAAGAAAGATTTCGCTAGATGATTTGCAGGAAGTTACAAAAATTCGTAAACGCTACCTTGAAGCCATTGAAGAAGGAAACTATAAAGTGCTGCCAGGAAGCTTTTATGTACGAGCTTTCATCAAAAGCTATGCCGAAGCGGTAGGTTTGGATCCAACTGAAGTGTTGAATATGTACGAGACAACGAATCCTTCACCAGTCGTGGAAAAACCGGTAGTAGAAACAATTCGTAAAAATCGAACGAGTGTTCGTAATACGGAGAAAATGAGCCGTTGGGCGTCAAGCGTGATGTTTATATGTTTCATTTTGCTCATTTTCGGAATTGTGTACTATTATACATATAAGAACTATAAGGGAACACCGGCAGGGGAAAAGCCTTCTCAAACGCAGTCTCCGCGAATTACGGATACCACGAATCCCGGGGCAGGAACGACTCCGACAACTTCAACGAATGCCTCCAGTGAAGGTAAAGTGGAGCCTCTTCCGACCCCAACACCGGCACCAACACCAACGCCTCCAGCGGTACAAGTTAAATTTAGCAGCAACGAAAAGGGTGTAGATAACTACACGATTACCGGTACTGCGAATTTAAACATACAAATGAAAATAAACGGTTCCTGCTGGATTCGAATTGATGCCCTTACAGAGGGTGGCGGTAAAGACATGTTAAGACAAAAGCTTTACAAAGCAGGCGATACCGACGCCTTTGATTTGACAAGTTCCGCCTATCTGAATGTAGGAGCAGCAAGTGCGTTAGAGCTTACTGTGAACGGCACCGTGGTACCTGTTGGTGATACGCCTAATCCAAAGCGTGTACAGCTGAACTTGCAAAAAAACTAGCATTTTGGCATTTCCTGCGCTTTCCCGGGTAATGAAATGATTTCCTCAAGAGACATCCTAGGCCGTGGGGCTGCGGGATGTTTCTTTTTATTAGACTTCTTGCTATAATGCTATTGTAATTTGATGGAAAGGGTGTTTGGTCTAAGATGAGTTCAGAAAGTTCGTTCGATATTGTATCCAAGGTGGATATGCAGGAGTTAAATAACGCCATTCAACAGGCTGAAAAAGAGATTGCAACCCGTTTTGATTTTAAGGGCAGCAAAAGCAGCATTAAATTAGAAAAAGATCAATTAGTCGTTACTTCGGATGACGAGTTCAAGCTTCAGAATGTTCTAGATATCCTGCATGCCAAAATGACAAAACGCGGGATTTCGATCAAAAATCTCGATTACAGCAAGGTAGAACCAGCGGCCAGCTCGACCGTAAGACAGAAAATCAGCATGAAACAAGGTGTCGATCAAGAAAATTCGAAAAAGATCAACGTCCTGATTCGTGATTCGAAACTTAAGGTGAAAACGCAAGTACAAGGCGATCAAATTCGGGTAACGGGCAAGAGCCGTGATGATTTGCAGGCTGTTATCGCTCTGCTTCGCAAGGCGGATATTCCTCTTGATCTACAATTTGTAAACTTAAAATAGGCATACATACCCTGTTATTGAAAGAGAAGCCCCCTGCTGCGAGGGGGTTTTTACATTTTGACACCCTATAGGGCTTGTATTATACTTGTAGGGAGCGTTTTTAGGACTATTGGAGGTTGTTTCTTTCATGACAGAAAAGGTTAAAGTAGTAACCCTCGGATGCGAGAAGAATATGGTCGATTCCGAGATTATGGCTGGATTAATACATGGGCGTGGTTTTCAGCTTGTAGATAACAAGGAAGATGCCACTGTCATTATCGTGAACACTTGCGGGTTCATTGATGCAGCGAAAGAAGAATCCGTAAATACAATTTTGGATATGGCAGAACTCAAAGAAACAGCGAATCTTAAGGCGCTTATCGTTTCAGGTTGCTTAACCCAACGTTACAAAAAGCAGCTCCTCGATGAAATGCCGGAGATTGACGGAATCGTGGGAACGGGAGATTTTGACAAAATCAATGATATCGTTGATGAGGCTCTGCGCGGGAAAAGACCGATTCTTGTTGGGAATCCGGTATTTAACTATGATGCGGACCTGCCGAGGCTTGTTACAACGCCTAGATATACAGCGTATGTAAAAATCGCCGAAGGCTGCGATAATGCCTGCACATTCTGCAGTATTCCGATCATGCGCGGCAGCTTCAAGAGCAGAAGCATGGAGTCCATTGTTGCAGAAGTAGCTAACTTGGCTTCCCAAGGCGTGAAAGAAATTAGCTTAATTGCACAGGATTCTACGAACTACGGGACAGATTTGTATGATAGCTTCATGCTGCCTACGCTTCTGAATAAAGTGAGTGAGGTAGAAGGCATTGAGTGGGTACGTCTGCACTATGCATATCCTGGTTTCTTTAGCGATGAATTAATTGAAGTGATGGCGACAAACCCGAAAGTGTGTAAATACATCGATATGCCGCTTCAACACAGCGAAGATTCCATTCTTAAACGTATGCGTAGACCTGGCCGTCAAAAGGATACCCGTGAACTGGTTCGCAAAATTCGTGAATCAATCCCGGATGTTGCGCTTCGGACTTCCCTTATTGTAGGGTTCCCAGGAGAAACGGAAGAAGATTTCCAGAACTTGAAACAATTTGTTCGTGATGTACAGTTCGATCGCCTTGGCGTTTTTGCCTATTCCAAAGAAGATGATACGCCGGCGGCGCGTTTGCCGAATCAAGTGCCTGATGATGTGAAAGAGTATCGTGCGAATGCGATCATGGAAATTCAGAGAGAAATTTCGAATATCCGCGGCGGACGCCGTATCGGTCAAGAAATTGATGTATTGATTGAGCGGTACGATGGCAGAAGTGATGTGTATATTGGACGTTCTCAATTTGATGCTCCCGAGATCGATGGGGAAGTATTCGTTTCGAATGGTAAACTGACGATCGGTGAACTTGCCAAAGTTCGTATTACCCACTCTTATGAGTTTGACTTATCTGGGGAGGTAATTGCATGAACCTGGCCAACCGCATCACCGTGGCGAGGATTTTACTAGTACCGATCATCATGTTTTTTCTGTTGATTAAGGTAAAATTCCCTCATATACGGATTGAGGAATTTAGCATTACGTATAACCAAATTATTGCTGCTACTATTTTCATTATTGCAGCGAGCACAGATAGTTTAGATGGTTATATTGCCAGAAAACGCAATTTAGTAACCAATTTAGGCAAGCTGCTTGATCCCTTGGCGGATAAGCTGCTTGTTACGGCTGTGCTCGTTTCACTAGTGGAAATGGGTAAAGTAGATGCTTGGATCGTCATTGTTATTATCAGTAGAGAATGGGCTGTAACTGGTCTTCGCCAGATTGCTCTGCTGGAAGGCACAGTGATGGCGGCTAGTAAGTGGGGGAAAGCAAAGACGGCAGCTCAGATTACAGCCATCATAGCGCTACTTATCAATAATTTTCCGTTTACGTTTGTGGATTTCCCTTTTGATGTTATAGCAAGTTGGGCAGCGGCCATCATTACGGTCTACTCAGGTATCGAGTATTTTGTGAAAAATAAACATGTCATAGACTTTTCAGAAAAGACACAATAGGGCTTCCTATTGGTTTTTTTCTATTCTAGGAGGATGCTGGGATGAAAGCAGAAATCGTTGCTGTTGGAACAGAGCTCTTGCTTGGACAAATTGTTAATACGAACGCTCAATTTCTTTCCAGGGAGTGCGCCGCAATTGGTGTGGACATCTATTTCCAGACCGTAGTGGGCGATAATGAGCAGAGATTGCTGGAAAGCCTCACATTAGCCGCCTCCAGAGCCGACGTGGTCA
This sequence comes from Paenibacillus anseongensis, assembly GCF_009757995.1. Taxonomy (NCBI): domain Bacteria; kingdom Bacillati; phylum Bacillota; class Bacilli; order Caryophanales; family Paenibacillaceae; genus Paenibacillus; species Paenibacillus anseongensis. Next base: position 738,938 of record NZ_WSEM01000016.1, on the reverse strand, counting down.
TCTGCACAGGTGGTTTGGGTCCAACACAGGATGACCTTACAAAAGATGTCCTAGCGGCTTACGTAGGCCGTCAGTTAATCATTCATGAGCCGTCGATGAACGCAATCACCCAGATGTTTCAATCACGCGGGATACATATGGTAGAAAGCAACAGGCGCCAAGCGTTAATGCTTGAGGGCAGTGATCCATTACATAACGAAACAGGATTGGCCGTAGGTGTTGCCTTCACGTTTGAAGGAACTCATTTCATTCTTCTGCCTGGACCGCCCAAAGAAATGAAGCCCATGTTTACCAACTATGCGATTCCTTGGCTGCGTGCGGTTATGCATGATGAAGTTCCGCTTTATTCCAAAATGCTCAAATTTGCCGGCATCGGAGAATCTAATTTAGAGCATCAATTAATTGATTTGATTCAAGCACAATCGGACCCAACCATTGCTCCATATGCCAAAGAAGGCGAAGTGACGATTCGTCTGACGACTCGTGCACAAACGGCGGAAGAGGGCGAACGCAAGCTGTTTGCGACGGAACAAGAAATTAGAAGCCGTTTAGGCCAGCATATTTACGCGGATCAAGACGTACCGATTGAAACAACGGTTTTGAAAATGCTGGATGAACGCAAGCTGTCGCTTGCAGTTGCTGAGAGCTGCACAGGCGGTTTGCTCAGTGATTTAATAACTTCAATACCCGGGAGTTCGAACTCGTTCCTAGGGGGCATTATCTGTTATTCCAATGCGCTTAAACATAAGCTTCTCGGTGTTCCAATGGAGGTGTTGGAAGGCGAGGGTGCGCCAGGTGCTGTTAGCAGCGAAACAGCGGTTATCTTAGCAGAGAGTTTGCTCACGACTACGGGAAGTGACTTTGGCATTTCCGTAACCGGTGTAGCCGGTCCTGGCTCGTCTGAAGGCAAACCTGTCGGGCTTGTATATATTGGATTTGCGCAAAAAAACGCGGAGACACAAGTCATTACGCTGCAGCTTTCCGGCAACCGGGAATCGATTAAACATAGATCCGCGAAGAGCGCGCTCTACCACCTTTGGAAACAGTTGAAAGAAAGCTAGAGTTCGCATATAATCAAAGAAGTGTTAACGGAAGAACCGTAACAAAGCGATAACTTTGTTACGGTTTTTTGTTTGTTCGCGAAAAAAAACGAATGTATGTTCGAAAAAGTACTTGGCAAACACCCCGAAACAAGTTATCATATACCTATAATGATAGAAGGAAGTGAGTGTTTTGACAGACCGTCGCGCAGCACTTGATAATGCATTACGACAAATTGAGAAACAGTTCGGTAAAGGCTCCATTATGAAGCTTGGAGAATCAACGCATATGCAAGTTGAAACAATTTCAAGTGGAGCGTTAGCCCTTGATATTGCTCTAGGAATAGGTGGATTCCCACGCGGAAGAATTATTGAAGTATACGGACCTGAATCTTCAGGTAAAACAACAGTAGCGTTACATGCGATCGCTGAAGTTCAAAAGGTTGGCGGACAAGCTGCATTTATCGATGCAGAGCACGCGTTGGATCCTTCTTATGCAAGTAAGCTCGGCATTAACATAGATGAGTTGTTACTCTCTCAACCTGATACGGGTGAGCAAGCACTAGAGATCGCAGAAGCGCTTGTAAGAAGCGGCGCGGTAGATATTATCGTTATCGACTCTGTAGCGGCGCTAGTACCTAAAGCAGAGATCGAAGGCGAAATGGGAGACTCTCACGTGGGTCTGCAAGCACGTTTGATGTCTCAAGCACTTCGTAAGCTTTCTGGTGCGATCAACAAATCGAAGGTTATTGCGATTTTCATTAACCAATTGCGTGAGAAAGTCGGCGTTATGTTCGGAAACCCGGAGACAACTCCTGGTGGCCGTGCACTGAAGTTCTATTCCTCCGTTCGACTGGATGTTCGTCGTATAGAAACAATTAAGCAAGGTAATGACATGGTCGGTAACCGGACGAGAATTAAGGTCGTTAAGAATAAAGTAGCTCCTCCGTTCAAACAAGCGGAAGTAGATATTATGTACGGTGAAGGCATTTCACGTGAAGGCAGTATCATTGATATCGGAACTGAGATGGATATCGTGAATAAGAGCGGAGCCTGGTATTCTTATGAGGGCGAACGTTTAGGCCAAGGTCGTGAAAATGCTAAACAATTCTTGAAAGATAACAAGGCAATCTCCGAAACGATTGAACAAAAAATCCGTGAAAACAGCAATTTAATTATTGCTGTCGGACCAAATGTAGACGAGGAAGACGATGAGTTAGAAGCGGCTTTCGAGTAAGATTCGATTATATATCATAACGTGAAGCACCTTAAACCTTAGGTTAGGGTGCTTTCGTGCATGAAAGGGGCTAGAAAGCTTGGAGCAGGAAGAACAACAGATTTCTATCATCACATTAGTGGAGAAACAGAAGCGGGGGAAGCACCGCTATAACATATTTTTGAATGAGGAGTACGCGTTTTCCGTTCACGAAGACATTCTGATTAAGCATCGACTAGTCAAAGGAGAGAGCGTAGATCTCCAAGATATTGAGAGAATCATTCAAGATGAAGAACGGAATAATGCGTACATGAAAGCTTTGCGAGCGATTGGCCGGAGACCGCACTCATCGAGCGAGTTGAAACGCAAGCTCAAAGAATCAGGTTATGAACCACCCATTATCGAATGGGTGATTGAGAAGTTAGCTTCGCAAAATTATCTGAATGATGAAGAATTTGCCAAAATGTGGACGGACAGCCGGATTATTTCTCAAAAGAAAGGCCGTAACCTCGTTCGTCAAGAGCTGCAGCAAAAAGGCATCGATAAAGAGTTGGTTAAACATGCAATGGAGAACATCAATCAAGAAGATGAAATAGCTGGAGCCATGAAGCTTGCTCAAACGAAATGGAAGCAAACCTCTGGCGAGGCTTTTGATAAGAAGAGAAAGACGGCAGCTTTTCTAATGCGCAGAGGGTACACGGGCGCCGTAGTGACGAAAGTACTTAGTCAGTTGAGCAGCGAGCCGAGTGAAGATGATTTCGAAATCCATGATGATACCTTCGATGATTAATGTTGTTAAATAATAACTGAAATTACTTAACAATATGAATGAATAAAAGGGCATGCAGTTGGGCATGATGATCTTCTCATGGACAATCGCTTGACAAGCTTCTTCGACAAAAGATAAAATAACAGTGTATATTTTCATAATGTATTCAAAATCATACTTATTTCATTGATTTTGAGGGGACAGATGTAAAAACCGCCAATTTTTACTCTGTTGATTATGGATTATTAGCACTATAGTGCCTCTTACGCACAGTGCGCATTCATTTAAAAGCCATACTCTTTTTAATTTAGGGTATGTATGACTAGTTAAACAATTAAAAATCGGATTAAAAAACCGAACGGAATCCCAGGCTAACACCTTGGAGAAACCAACGAGGAGGTGAACAAGATGACTGTCATCTGGATCGCAATCATTCTCATTGTTGGAGCTGCATGCTTAGGGATTGGTTATTTTATCCGTAAATCTCTTGCAGAAGCGAAAATTTCCAGTGCTGAAACAGCCGCTGAGCAGATTAGAGAAGCTGCTAAGAAAGAAGCAGAAGCACTGAAAAAAGAAACGGTTCTGGAAGCAAAGGACGAAGTGCATAAACTTAGGTCCGAAGCTGAAAAAGACATTCGTGAGCGTCGGAATGAAATTCAACGACAAGAAAGACGATTGTTGCAAAAAGAGGAATCGCTGGATAAAAAATTAGAATCTCTCGAGCGTAAAGAAGAGCAAGTTGCCAACAAAGAGAAGCGGATCGAGGATACCCAAAATCAAATTGATCAGCTTTATAAAAGCCAGGTTTCGGAGTTAGAGCGTATCTCAGGACTTACAATGGAAGAAGCGAAAAGCATCATTCTTACCAATGTAGAGCAGGAAGTACGACACGAGACCGCACAGCTTATTAAAGAAATCGAACAACAGGCCAAAGAAGACGGCGATAAGAAAGCCCGTGAGATCATCACGCTCGCCATTCAACGTTGTGCCGCAGATCATGTTGCTGAAACGACCGTTTCAGTTGTTTCATTGCCAAATGAAGAAATGAAAGGCCGGATTATCGGTCGTGAGGGACGTAATATCCGTGCACTGGAAACATTAACGGGTATTGACCTTATTATTGATGACACGCCAGAAGCAGTTATTTTATCTGGATTTGATCCAATTCGTCGCGAAATTGCTCGTACATCCCTAGAGAAGCTTGTTGCCGATGGACGTATTCATCCAGCACGTATTGAAGAGATGGTTGAGAAATCCCGTAAAGAAGTGGATGAACGCATCCGCGAATATGGGGAGCAAGCCACGTTTGAAGTTGGAGTTCACGGATTGCATCCTGACTTGATCAAGATTTTGGGTCGACTGAAATTTAGAACAAGTTATGGTCAGAACGTATTGAAGCATTCCATGGAGGTAGCTTATCTGGCTGGTCTGATGGCCGGGGAGCTCGGGGTAGACGTAACTTTGGCGAAACGTGCCGGGCTGCTTCATGACATCGGTAAGGCGCTTGACCACGAGGTTGAAGGATCTCATGTCGAGATTGGTGTTGAGATTGGTAAGAAGTACAAAGAGCATCCAGTCGTCATTAACAGTATTGCATCACATCACGGTGATGTAGAGGCAACTTCCGTTATTGCGATGTTAGTCGGAGCAGCAGATGCCTTATCCGCGGCGAGACCTGGAGCACGCAGAGAAACGCTCGAAACATATATTAAGCGTCTAGAGAAGCTCGAAGAAATTTCGGAATCTTTTGAAGGTGTTGAGAAATCATATGCCATTCAAGCAGGCCGTGAAGTACGTGTTATGGTTCAACCTGAGAAAGTGGATGACACCGAAGCGTTCCGTCTGGCCCGCGATATTACCAAAAAAATCGAGGGTGAACTCGATTATCCAGGACATATTAAGGTTACCGTCATTCGTGAAACACGAGCTGTTGAATACGCTAAATAAGAGTAACCAATGCGAAAAGTGGCTGATACAGCCACTTTTCCTTATTTTATAGGGGGACGCTTCATTGTATGACTACCCTCCATGCATCTATGTTAATAAAGGAGCTACAAAATTGTTATGAAAATTGTATTTATTGGAGATATTGTTGGATCCGTTGGACGCAAAGCACTAAAAAATATTATGCCTCGTTTAAAACAAGCGCACCCTCACGCCGTGTTCATCGCTAACGGAGAGAACGCTGCTGCGGGGAAAGGGATTACTTCAGCCATCGCGAAAGAAATCTATGAGATGGGCATTCAGGCGCTTACAATGGGCAATCATACATGGGATCAAAAAGAAATTTTCGATTTTATCGATCGGGATGAGAAAATGGTTCGTCCAGCCAACTTTCCGCCGGGTACGCCGGGTAGGGGACATACTGTCATTAAAGTGAAAGATCAGGAGCTGCTGATTATCAATTTACAAGGGCGCACATTCTTGCCGCCAATTGATTGTCCATTCCGGAAAGTGGATGAGATCCTTGAAGCAGATAAGAAAAAGCACAAATTTATATTTGTTGACTTCCATGCCGAAGCGACATCCGAGAAAATTGCAATGGGTTGGCATTTGGACGGGAGAGTATCGGCAGTTGTCGGCACGCATACTCATGTGCAAACAAATGATAACCGCGTATTGCCGCAGGGCACAGCTTATGTGACAGATGTGGGAATGGTTGGTCCGCGTGATGGCATTCTTGGTGTGGAGCGAAATGCTGTGCTTCAGAAATTCAAAACACAATTGCCTGTGAGATTCGTAACAGATGAAGGGAAATGGCACTTCCACGCTGTCGTAATCGAGTTGAATGATCAAACAGGTCAAGCGAAAGCCATACAGCTTATTCGGTACGATGAAGACCAAGTTTTCATGGATTAATCGTTATTTCAGAAAATTTAGAGAATTAGAATGAAACAGAAAGTCATGTTTGTGCTGCCTTGGGAATATGATGATTAATGGAACTATCCATCATTCCCGAGGAGGTACTATTCATGGATGTATTAAAAGTTTCAGCAAAATCCAATCCAAACTCCGTTGCAGGTGCTTTGGCAGGTGTGTTGCGTGAGCGCGGGGCAGCTGAGCTCCAAGCAATCGGTGCAGGCGCCTTGAACCAAGCCATCAAAGCAGTAGCGATCGCAAGAGGATTTGTGGCGCCCAGCGGAGTTGACTTAATTTGTGTACCAGCCTTCACAGATATCGTGATTGACGGGGAAGATCGGACGGCCATTAAATTAATTGTTGAGCCGAGGTAATGAACGTCACCATACATAGGAATACTTGCAGCCTGTTTACCATGTAGACAGGTTTTTTATTCTACGCCAAAACCTCTGTTAAGGGGTTTTTGTCTTGTTTAGCGATAAATAAGGAGGCTGGCTGGATGAAGATCATGGATGGCCATTGCGACGCGTTAACGAAGTTGTATGTGAACCCAAAGCTCGATTTTGGGATGGAAGATCAGGAACTGGATGTCAATTATCCGAGACTAAAGCATGCGGGCGTTAAGGTGCAGTGTTTTGCCATTTATTTATCCGACTCTATCCAACAGCCGACATTTGAGCATATTTTGCAGATGGTTGATATTTTTCATCGGAAAATTGTGAGTCATTCGGGTATGAAATTCATTCATACTGTGCAGGACTGGCACGAAGTAGAAGCAGGAGATCAAATTGGCGCAATTCTGACACTTGAAGGTGTGGATGCTTTAGCAGGCAATTTGACCCACCTAAGGATCCTGTACCACCTCGGTGTACGAAGCATAGGGCTAACTTGGAACTACGCGAATTGGGCCGCAGACGGTGTAATGGAGCCTAGAAAAGGCGGTTTCACAAGAAAAGGCAAACTCATGTTAAGAGAATTAGAAACTATGGGTATAATAGCAGATGTGTCACACTTATCGACTGCGGCATTTTGGGAAATGGTCGAAGGGTATAACAAACCTTTTATTGCTTCCCACTCCAATGCTCAGAAAATATGTCCCCATCCAAGAAATTTATCAGACGATCAAATCAAAGCTATCATTCAATGTCAGGGACAAATCGGCCTTACATTTGTTCCTTATTTCGTTGATAGCGTGAATCTGGCTGTTCCTATTGCAGGTTTACTTAAACACATTGATCACGTTTGCTCGTTGGGGGGAGAGAAGCAGATTGGCTTTGGATCGGATTTTGACGGCATTGAACAATGGATCAAAGGATTAAGGCATGCAGGCCAATACGAAAATTTAATAGAGGCTCTTTGTAAAAACTATCAGGAAACACAAGTAGAGGCATTTTTGTTTGGAAATTGGCGCAATTTCATGTTGACGAATCTTCCGAAATGAAAATTAAAAATCGATCTAAAATTGATATGGATTCGATCTAAAAACTCTATCTTTTAGAATCGTTGGTACCCCTTGCATTTTGCTTCATAAAGGCATAGAATTTGGTTGACAGTGAAAGGTTTTTTTTATTGCATTATCTTATCTTACTAAACAATTGAGCTTTTAATGTCTTCGAGCAGCTACAATCAAAAGGAGTGGACGTACGGTGATTAGTCAGTTATCTTGGAAAATCGGAGGTCAACAGGGTGAAGGGGTCGAAAGTACAGACCGTATCTTCTCTACTGCATTGAACCGTCTCGGTTACTATTTGTATGGGTACCGTCATTTCTCTTCACGGATTAAGGGGGGACATACAAATAACAAGATTCGCATCAGCACCAAGCCGATTCGCGCAATTTCAGATGATTTGGACATTCTGGTTGCATTTGACCAAGAAAGTATCGATTTCAACGCTCACGAGCTTCGTGACAATGGAGTCATCGTTGCAGATGCCAAATTTAACCCTGTTTTACCTGAAGGAATTAAAGCACGTTTGTTTCCAGTTCCAATTACTGCAATTGCAGAAGAACTAGGAACATCCCTATTTAAGAACATGGCCGCATCGGGAGCTTCTTGGGCATTGCTCGGTTTGCCGCTTGATGTGTTTAATAAAGCTGTTGAAGAAGAGTTCGGTCGTAAAGGCGCAGCTGTCGTTGAGAAAAACATCGAAGCTGTTCGCAAAGGTGCTGAATCCGTACTTGAATTGGCTGGCGGCCCAATCGCTGACTTCCAATTAGAGCCGGCTGACGGCAAGCAAAAATTGTTCATGATCGGTAACGATGCAATCGCTCTGGGAGCTGTAGCTGCTGGCTGCCGTTTCATGCCTGCATACCCGATTACACCTGCTTCCGAGGTTATGGAATACTTGATTAAAGCTCTTCCTAAATTCGGCGGTACAGTTATCCAAACAGAAGATGAGATCGCAGCTTGCACAATGGCAATCGGCGCTAACTACGCGGGTGCACGTGCACTGACAGCTTCCGCTGGTCCTGGTCTTTCCCTGATGATGGAAGCTATTGGCCTCGCTGGTATGACGGAAACACCAGTTGTTATCGTTGATACACAACGCGGCGGTCCAAGTACAGGTCTTCCAACGAAACAAGAGCAATCTGACTTGAACGCAATGGTCTACGGAACACACGGTGAAATCCCGAAAATCGTTCTGTCCCCAAGCACAATTGAAGAGTGCTTCTATGATACAATCGAAGCTTTCAACTTGGCTGAGAAGTACCAATGCCCAGTTATTCTGATGACGGATCTTCAGCTTTCCTTGGGTAAACAATCCGCTGAAATGCTGGACTACAACCGTATCGTCATCGATCGCGGTGCTCTGGTAACAGAAGCTCCTGAGCTGGAAGCAAATCAATTGTTCAAACGTTATGAGTTCACTGAAAATGGCGTTTCCCCTCGTGTAATTCCAGGCGTTAAACATGGTCTTCACCATGTAACTGGGGTAGAGCATGACCAAACAGGTCGTCCTTCTGAGAGCACAGAGAACCGTCAAAGAATGATGGATAAACGTCTTGAGAAGTTGAAACACATTCAAGTAACAGATGCGATCAAAGCAGATGCTCCTCATGAGAACCCGGATCTATTGATCATCGGTATGGGCTCCACTGGTGGAACAATTGATGAAGCAAGACGCCGCGTTGAACAAGAAGGCATCAAAACGAACCACGCGACTGTACGCTTGATTCATCCGTTCCCAGCTGAACAGCTGAGACCGCTTGTTGAGAAAGCAAAAACAGTTATCGTTGTTGAGAACAACGCGACTGGTCAATTGGCTGATCAAATTAAACTGCATGTTGGTCATGCAGATAAAATTAAAAACGTTCTGAAGTACAACGGTAACCCGTTCCTTCCAGCAGAAATCGAACAAAAATGTAAGGAGTTGACTTTAGCATGGCAACATTAAAAGACTTTCGTAACAATGTAAAGCCAAACTGGTGTCCAGGATGCGGAGACTTCTCCGTACAAGCAGCCATTCAACGTGCAGCGGCTAATGTTGGTTTGGAGCCTGAAGGTTTAGCAATCGTATCCGGTATCGGTTGTTCCGGACGTATCTCCGGTTACATCAATGCCTATGGTTTCCACGGTATTCATGGTAGATCTTTGCCAATCGCACAAGGTGTGAAAATGGCTAACCGCGACCTCACAGTTATCGCTTCCGGCGGTGACGGAGACGGCTTCGCAATCGGTATGGGTCACACGGTTCACGCGATTCGTCGTAACATCGATGTTACTTATATCGTTATGGATAACCAAATCTACGGTTTGACAAAAGGTCAAGCATCTCCACGTAGTGCGGAAGGCTTCAAAACGAAAAGTACACCACTAGGTACAATCGAGTCAGCTATTTCTCCGTTAGAAGTAGCGATGGCTGCTGGTGCAACATTCGTAGCACAATCTTTCTCCAGCAACTTGAAACAGTTAACTGCTGTTATCGAAGCTGGTTTGAATCACAAAGGGTTCTCCTTGATCAACGTATTCAGCCCATGCGTAACTTTCAACAAAGTAAACACGTATGATTGGTTCAAAGAAAACATTGTTGATCTGGATGAAATTCCGGATTACGATTACACCAACCGCGTAATGGCAATGACCAAAATCATGGAAACTAACTCCATGTTGACGGGTATCATTTACCAAAACAAAGACAAAAAGAGCTATGAAGATTCCATCCCTAGCTTCGCAAAAGAAGGACTTTCGAAACAAGATCTTCAAATTTCAGAAGCAGATTTCAACAAAATGCTCACTGAATTCAAATAATGGCTTGACCTTGAGGGCATATGGAGATAATCCGTATGCCCTTTTTGCTGAGCGGCAATACTGACAACTATACTAAATTAAAGGATGATACCCTAATGAAAACAGTTCCCGTTGGCGTTTCGGCTAGACATATTCACTTATCAGAGGCGCATATTGCCATTTTATTTGGAGAAGGGTATGAGCTCAAAGTATTTAAAGATCTTTCACAGCCAGGACAATTTGCAGCTCAAGAAACAGTGTCCATCGTCGGACCGAAATCCAGGATGGATAAAGTGAGAATTCTGGGCCCAGCACGCCCATTTACGCAAATCGAAATTTCACGCACGGATGCATTTTCTTTGGGAGTTAATCCGCCAGTACGCGAGTCAGGCCATATCGATCAAACACCAGGTTTGAAGGTGATAGGTCCGGTAGGCGAAGTAGAGCTTGATCAAGGTGTGATTGTAGCAGCCAGACATATTCATTTTCACACGTCAGATGCAGATCAATGGGGCATTCAGGATAAACAATTGCTCCGTGTCAAAGTAAATGGCGAAAGACCGTTGATTTTTGAAAATGTGATTGCACGAGTATCCGAACAATTTGCTTTGGACATGCATATTGACACCGATGAGGGGAACGCGGCTGGAGTTAAAACAGGGGATATGGCCGAGATTCTTGACTAGCTTAAAAAGAGTAATTTTCACCGTTATACCAATTTCTTTTTGTACTAAATAGGCATGTGATGTTATAATAAAAGTTGCGTAATTATTTGTGAATTACGTAAGTTTTACCAACGTAAACACGTAGGAGGAACGAAAGTGGCTAACCAAGTGAAATCCGATAAGGATTATTCTCAATATTTTCAGCCTCCTTCACTGTCAGATGCTAAGAAGCGCGGAAAAGAAGAAATCGCCGTTCACTATGATTTCCATATCCCTGAAGACATGCAGGGGTTCGGCAAAGATAAATATTATTTGATTCGCACTTACGGATGTCAGATGAATGAGCATGATACAGAAGTAATGAGGGGCTTGCTTGAACAAATGGGTTATCAGTCGACGGAAGACAAGTACCAAGCAGATGTCATTCTGTTGAATACTTGTGCAATCCGTGAAAATGCGGAGGATAAAGTGTTCGGTGAGCTTGGACACCTGAAGGCGCTTAAAGCACAGAAGCCAGGACTTGTTCTTGGGGTTTGTGGCTGCATGTCACAGGAAGAAGCCGTCGTCAATCGGATTATGCAAAAGCATGCTTTTGTTGATTTGATTTTTGGAACACACAACATTCATCGTTTGCCTGGTTTGTTGAAGGATGCTTTTTATAACAAAGAAATGGTTGTTGAAGTATGGTCCAAAGAAGGCGACATTGTTGAGAATTTACCGAAGAAGCGGGAAGGTATCCGCGCTTGGGTGAACATCATGTTCGGATGCGATAAATTCTGTACATACTGCATCGTTCCGTATACGCGCGGCAAAGAGAGAAGCCGTAGACCGCAGGATGTGCTTGCTGAAGTAAGAGACCTGGCACGGCAAGGGTTTCAAGAAATTACGCTGCTTGGACAAAACGTCAATGCTTATGGCAAAGACTTTGAAGATATTACTTATTCTTTCGCTAATTTGATGGATGATATCCGTAAAATTGACGTTCCGAGGATTCGTTTCACAACCTCGCATCCACGGGATTTTGATGACGACTTGATTGAAGTTTTAGGCAAACGCGGTAATTTGGTTGAGCATATTCATCTGCCCGTACAAGCGGGGAATACCGAAGTGCTGAAACGGATGAGCAGGAAATATTCCAGAGAACATTATTTGGAACTTGCCCGCAAAATTAAAGCTACCATGCCGGATGTTGTGCTAACGACGGATATTATCGTTGGTTTCCCAGGTGAGACAGACGAGCAATTCGATGAAACGATGTCTTTATACGAGGAAGTAGGATTCGATTTCGCGTTTACATTCATTTATTCGCCGCGCGAAGGTACACCTGCTGCTGGAATGGAAGACAATGTTCCGATGGAAGTGAAGAAACAGCGCTTATATCGTTTGAATGAGCTTGTGAATGCTCACAGTAAAGCGAGTAACGAGAAATTGCTGGGTCAAACGGTCGAAGTACTCGTTGAAGGCGAAAGTAAAAATAACGCCGATGTACTTGCCGGGCGCACACGAACGAATAAGCTGATCCATTTTACCGGCTCTAAAGAGCTAATCGGTCAAATGATCGACGTCAAAGTGACGCATGCGCAAACATGGATTTTGAAGGGCGAAATTGTTCAGGAACCCTTGAAAGTATCCATTTAATCCGCTTGTTATTATAGATAGGAGTGTGAATGAAAGTGTCCCAATGTGATCACCAACATGATAACCAGCCTCACGCTTTTAAAGTGGAGGAATTTACGAATACGGAAATGATCGTTCGCGAAGATATTTTAGACAAAGCCAAAGAACTGGCGAATTTGCTGACGACTTCGAATGAAGTGCAATTTTACCAAAAAGCAGAGAAGCAAATTGCTACAAACCCGGATATTCAAGTATTAATTAACTCCATTAAAAAGAAGCAAAAAGAAATTGTTGCGTTCCAGACATTTAAGAACGAGAAAATGGTTCAGAAGATTGAGAATGAAATCGAAGTTCTGCAAGATGAATTAGACGGAATTCCCATTGTAAGTGAGTTTAAACAAACACAAGACGATATCAACTATTTGCTACAACTGGTGATGTCGGTCATTCGTGATACGATTTCCGATAAAATCAATGTAGAAGCAGGAACTTCAGAAGCACCGACATCTTGTGACTAAGATGAAAGATGACTTCCCGTGGGTTAGCGAGAATCGCCCTCTATTCAGGCCATAGCTTGATGTGAGTGGCGATTTTTTCCAAAGGGACCAATAGGAAACATGAAGGAGAGATTGTCATGCTTACCGTACGTAATCTAAGTAAAGTATATCCGCCAGACAATCAAGTACTTTCTCAAGTTAGCTTTCAAGTGGATCAAGGCGAATTTATCGCCGTAATAGGGAGTAGCGGGAGTGGGAAAACAACATTACTGCGCTGCATAAGCCATCAAGAAAAGTGGACAAGCGGCCAGCTAATTTATAACTCCAATGATATTTCTCAGCCGGGACCTTGGGAGCGCTTTAAATTAGGCAAGGATTTCGCTTACTTAGAAGAGAAACCTGCGCTGAATCGAAATAAAAGCGCTGTCAAGAATGTCATGATGGGCAGAGTATTTCAAGCGCCACTACGAGTTCTTACAGGCATGACGTCCAGGGATGAGCATGTAGATAGCATGGATTATTTGGAAAAGGTAGGCCTGCTGGATAAAGGGGACAAGAAAGTTGGCCAGCTTAGTGGCGGTGAGCAGCAGCGTGTAGCCATCGCGAAAGCTTTAATCCTTGGACCTAAAGTGCTTGTGGCCGATGAGCCTGTGTCTGGTCTTGATCCGAAATCCACGGAGTATATTCTTCAGGATTTGAAGTCATTATGCAAAGATAGGAATATGAGTGTAATCGCTACCTTGCATAAGGTGGAATTAGCAGAGCGATTCGCAACACGTATTTGGGGTCTTTCAGAGGGCAGAATTGTGCTCGACATCCCCGCTAGACAGTTAACGATGCGTGAGAAAAAGCTTGTATTTGGTGAAGTATGATCCAGGTCTTATTCGTTTGTTTAGGTAATATTTGTCGCTCTCCCATGGCAGAGGCAGTTTTCCGTCATCAGGTCAAACAAGCCGGTCTTGATCCTGTCATTGCCATTGATTCCGCAGGCACAGGTGATTGGCATATCGGTCATCCGCCGCACCAAGGAACACGGGACATTTTAGATAAAAATCAGATTGATTACAAAGGCATGCTAGCTAGACAGGTAACCTCCAATGATTTCGTGCAATTTACTTACATCATCGCGATGGATGAGAGTAATGTACAGAATCTAGCTGGGTTCGCTCCTGAACCGGCAGATGGTGAGAAGCGCGCATCTATTCATAAATTATTGGATTTTGCCCCTGGGCGCAAGGATAAAAATGTGCCGGATCCGTATTATACGGGGAATTTCCAAGAAGTTTACGAGATGGTTGAAGAGAGCTGCGCAAGATTATTGACGTATATCAGGGATAAGGAACAACTTACATAAAACGTTATTAGAAAACGGAGCTCGCAAACCCGCGAGGCTCCGTTTTTGACGTTGAAATGCCTAATTGTGTACGCAATTGCACGAATAAATTGTAAAAACAAACAAAAAGACGGGAAAACGCAAATACAATTCCGCTTTTTTGCTACATAATGTATCTTGTGCTTGAAGAAATATATGTAGTGACTGGAGGAAGAAACTTGAAGAAAAGGTTAAATTGCATATCCCACAAGATTCAAACGATCGTATCTTCTGCCTTGATTGCCAGCATGGTTTTAACATTCACAGCAACCGCGCAGGATGGCGGAGCTACGGCATCTGAGGATGTGACGGTTCAAGAAACCACTTCTTTTAAAAACCCGATCGTTCCTGTTTCCAACAGCAGCGGGGGTTCAGCGGATCCGAGCATTGTATTTAGAGATGGCTATTACTACTATGTAAAATCCAACAGAGATGCATCTATCTCGATTTCGAAGGCTAAAAGATTGCAGGATATCGGCTCAGTCCCCAGAGTGACTGTTTATTCGCCGCCAAGCGGCCAAGCCTATTCCAAGGAACTATGGGCGCCTGAGCTACAGTACCTGGATGGCAAGTGGTACATCTATTTTGCTGCTGATGACGGGGCGAATGAAAATCACAGGATGTATGTACTGGAAGGGGACTCGCAGGATCCACAAGGATCATATACGTTGAAAGGAAAAATTTCGGACAGCACTAACAAATGGGCAATTGACGGAACCGTTCTGGTTAAAGATGACAACTCCAAATATTTCGTATGGTCGGGTTGGGAGGGCGATGTCAATGTGAAGCAAAGCATTTATATCGCTCCAATGAGCAATCCTTGGACGATCAGCGGACCGAGAGTTCAAATCTCTACGCCGGACCAAGACTGGGAGCGTAAAGGTACGCCTTATATCAACGAAGGACCGGAGATTTTGAAGAAAAACGGTAAAATATTTGTGGTTTATTCGGCAAGCGGAAGTTGGACGGACGATTATACGCTTGGGATGTTAAGCAATACGGATGGCAATGTATTGAATCCTGCTTCCTGGAGCAAATCCGGTCCTGTTTTCAGCAAAGTACCTACCGCTTACGGTCCAGGCCATAATACGTTTACCACTTCTCCAGACGGAAAAGAGGACTGGATCGTGTATCACGCCGATCAATTCTCAGGCGGAAGCTGGGGAAATCGCAGTATCCGGGCGCAAAAATTCACGTGGAATGAGGATGGTACCCCGAATTTCGGAACACCTGCCGCTTACGGCGCTTCTTTGGAGGAGCCCTCAGGCACTCCGAATGTAATAAGATACAAATATGAAGCTGAAAGCGCTTTTATCAGCGGCACAGCGGCCATCACTTCATCTGATAATGCATCGGGAGATAAAGTAGTCGGTCATTTGGATCAGCCAGGAAAAGATTATGTAGAGTTCACAGTTGACGTTAAGGAAGCGGGCGAGTACTCACTCCTTGCCATGGCTGACAACGGAACTGCCGGTGGTGCTTCTGCGCAGCAAGAAGTTTCCGTAAATGGCGGTGCAGGCCAGTCGATCACTTATAAAAACTTTGGCTGGAAAGGATTTAACCCCGTATCGATGGATGTTAGCCTGAATGCCGGGATCAACAAGATTCGTTTTACCAGCAAACTGAATTTCGCTCAACTAGATTACATTGTTCTTGAGCCACTAGAGAAGAGTAACGTTTCAACGCCGGTTGATAGTATTGCATTGGATAATCAAACTATGTCATTGGCGGCTGGAGAATCTGCATCCTTAATTGCCTCTGTGAAACCGCTGGTCGGAACAAACAAGAACGTCGTCGTAACTTCATCGGCGCCTGAAGTGGCGACGGTGACCCAAGACAGCAAGGATACAGCTACAGGAAGCACGATGTTGACGGTTAAGGGACTGAAAGCGGGCAGCGCAACAATTCGAGTTGCAAGTGCCGATAATGGCGCAGTCATTAGTGAATGCATCGTCACCGTCCGTCAAACGCCTGGAGAGCCGGACTTATCGAAGTTCACCGTTGATTCCTTTGATAGCGAGGTGCTCGACCCGGCATGGTCCATTTTCCAGGAAAGCAAAGGCAATTGGAGCTTGACTCAAACGCCGGGTTCAATGACCATTCACACGACGCCCACGGATGTTTATCAGGATAACAATAGCCAAAACAATGTGTTTTTGAGAAATGTGCCTGCCAACGGTGATTTTGAAATTGTCACGAAAGTTACGGCACCTGTGACGTTAAATCACCAGCAAGGCGGTCTGTTCGTCTGGCAGGATGCGGATAATTTCGTAAAGCTCGGGCATGTATATGCGAACGGAAAAATTATCGAAACCGCTTATGAACTTGGCGGCAGTTATAAGAAACCAGGCAATGAGGTGGCTCATCCTGGCGGCGATACACTGACACTCAAAATCAAGAAGATGGGGAATGTATATACAACCTATTATTGGGATGGATATGCGTGGATACAAGCGTCGAACCCCGTCACTGCGAATTTGAAAAATATCAAAGTCGGTTTCTACGCTAACAATATCGTTGCTACAAACAATCGGATTGATGCCCGATTCGATTATTTCGCTGTCAGATCCATTCAAGGCGGGGTTGAGCTTGATCAGAAGAAGCTGACACTTGAAGCAGAGAAGACAGCTCAGCTTCACAACGTGGGAGCAAGCGGAGATGAAGTGACTTGGGTTTCCAGCAATCCGGAGATCGCTACGGTCAACAGCAGCGGATTAGTCACGGCATTAGCGCCAGGCAGAGCTGTCATTGAAGCGGTATCTACGAGCGGTGATTTCCGTTCGCAAGCAACAATCACCGTTCCGAATTCCGCCCCTGTGCCGGAGATCTTGTACACGAACGACTTTAGCGGCACATCTGCGGAAGGATGGTCTACGTACGAAGGAAATTGGACCGTGTCGAACGGGCAATATGCGGTTAACAGCGGTCCCGGCTATAAAGCGGTGCTTAACAGCACAAGCTTCACAGACTTCGTGCTTGAGGGCGATGTGCAAATAACGAGCGGGAACGAAGCTGGGTTTATTTTCAGGGCATCGAATGTTGCGAGTGGCGCCGATAATTTAGACGGATATTACGTAGGCATTAACGCTTCGGCACAATCGGCCGTTCTCGGCCATATGTCGAAAGGCCAGTGGCAAGAGCTTGCTTCCAAAAAATTGCCGATTCTGGTAAATGAGCGATACCATATTAAGGTCGTTGCGAATGAAGATCACATTCAGGTTTACGTGAACGATAATCCGCTTAATGTCAATGGATATCCAAAATTCGATTTGTTGGATGCATCGCATATGGCGACCGGAGCAATCGGATTGCGCACATGGAATGCTGATGCCAAATTCGACAACATCAAAGTATCTTCGTACCGTGATCCGATAACGGGGCCAACTTATACCAACTCGGTGCTGCCAAACATTGCGGATCCATTCGTACTGCAGCATGACGGCACATATTATCTGTACGGGACGAATACGGATCCCAATAAAACGTCATTGGGATTCAAGGTATACACTTCAACGGATTTGGTGACTTGGTCGGAACAAAATGAACTAGCGTTAAAGCAGTCCGACTCTTGGGGGACTAGCGGTTTCTGGGCACCGGAGGTTGTGGAAAAGGACGGAACCTTCTACATGTACTATGTCGTCAACGAGCGGCTTGCGGTTGCAACAAGCAGTTCTCCATTAGGGCCGTTCGTTCAAGACGTCATGCAGCCGATGCATCTGAATACGCCGGAAATCGATGCGCATATTTTTAAAGACGATAACGGCAAAAGGTACATTTACTTCGTCAGATTCAATCAAGGCAATGAACTTTGGATGGCCGAGTTGAATGACGACATGAAGACCATGAAGGAAGATACGGTGCAATTCGTGTTCCGGGCCACCCAAGAATGGGAACGCAGTCAAAAGCAGCCGGTTGCAAGTATTAACGAGGGGCCGTTTATGATCAAGCATAAGGGTACTTACTACTTGACCTATTCTGGCAACCACTTCGAAAGCCCGGATTATGGCGTGGGCTATGCCACGGCTCCGACGCCAATGGGGCCTTGGACGAAATACACGTATAATCCGATTATGAAATCCAACACGATTGTGCCCGGAGCGGGACATCATTCCTTAATTTACTCACCGGATGGTACAGAATTGTTCATGGTGTACCATACTCATTACAAAGCAGGTACAACTGAACCGCGCAAGCTTGCGATTGATCGTGTTCATTTTGTGCCGCAAGCCAGCGGTATCGATGCGATGGAAGTGTGGGGCCCGACGATTACTCCTCAACCTAAGCCTTCGGCTGAGCAGTCGACAGAACCGACGGCTACATTAAATGGAGCGAGCAGGGTGCAAGCCGGACAGTCCTTCGAGCTTTTGTACGGCCTCAACCATCTTAGTGTTACACAAAGTATTTATGCACAAGACATTACGGTCACGTTCGATCCAGCACAAATAGAGTTTGTTGATGTAGAGCCTGTTCAGAAGGGACTAACCATCGCTGGTAAAAACGTAATGGCCGGGCGCGTGCGCATCCTGCTGGCAAGTATAGGAGCAGACAATGCCGTTCATACGAACGGCGATCAGCTGACGCTTCATTTTAAAGCGAAATCTTCCTCTCAACCGGCCGTAGTCGGGCTAGCTAATGTGGTGATTTCCAATGGGCTAGGAGAAGAAACCGCACTTGGCAATGTGTCCAAGAGCGTAGAAATCCAAACAGGTGATCGAGCTAATCTTAGCGCCGCTATAGCATCAGCCCAAGCGAAGTATGATAGCGCAGTGGAAGGAACGGAAGTGAATCAATATCCGTTGGGATCCAAGGCCGTATTGCTGTCAGCGATCGAGAAAGCAAAATCGGTGCTGAACAATTTGAATGCTTCCCAACAACAGATCGACCAATCAGCAATAGAGCTTAACCTGGCGCTTCAAGCGTTCATCGATTCGGTCAACACAGCGCATTCCACGGATGTCAACAGCGATGGACACGTTACAATCGGTGATCTAGCTATTGTAGCTGCTGCTTATGGAAAAACCTTCAATGATCCAAATTGGAGCGAGTACAAAAAGGCAGATATGAATGGTGACGGGACAGTTGATATTAAAGACTTGGCAGCGGTAGCTCGGATGATCTTGAATTAAAATAAAAAAGCGTGCAATTGGATAACCCAATTGCACGCCTTTTTACAATTTTATAAAGAGGTCAACCCTGTACGCGTAAGGCATTCGGAGATAGCGCCGAGCATGACTGGATAAATAGGAATAACGATGTTAGTAGGGCCAAGTTCAAACAATCCGCTTCTGTTATGGACCGTTGCTCCTTGCACATAAATGCGGAAGTGATCGGAGCCCGAAGATAAATGTGTGGTTTCCTGATTACCCGATCGAGCATTGACGAAAGACATGGTTTTCAGTGAAGAAATCTCATAGGGAACAATGCTGATGATGTTCTCCAATTTAAAATAATAATTCATATGTGGCTTGTGAAGAATCAGTTCTTTGGTCGTGATGGTTAAACCATAATCCTTCTTCTTATGAGACATCTTCAAGTCGCCTTCCAGCGATTTTATCTGAATGAAATCTGAACTCATGGCAAAGCCCTCCTTCACGAGTCATGATGATCGCTTGTCTTAACAGAATAACACAGATCATCATCCTTGTTAAATGGAGGGACTTGGTTTCTATTTTTGCTGGAAAAGGATCGAGCATTGTGTCCCCTGGTTTAAAACGCTGCTGAAGGAAATTTTCCCGTTCATCATTTTGATGATGCTCATAACGACGACTAGCCCAAGTCCGGTTCCTTGTTCTTTGGTTGTATAAAACGGCATCCCCAGTGAATCTAATTGTGATTGGCTCATCCCAACCCCTGTATCGGTAATGGAAATTTGAACACCGTCCGGCAGCTTGCAGGTGCGCAGTACAATGTGACCGCCGTCAGGCATGGACTCAATGGCATTTTTGACCAAATTCATTAAGCACTGCCGAAGCTTCTTGGACTCACCCAGGATGAACAGGGGATCATCGGTTTCATGAATAATTTCGATGTTAACCTGATGATCGGTAGCAAGTGGAGTAATGAATCGAAGTGTGGCTTCCAATTCCTCCTTAATATCCAATTGTTCCTGCAACCCGTTGGAAGGCTTGGCATAGTTCAAATAGTCATTGATGATGGTATTCGCCTGGTCTACACCGGATAGCGCTAGCTCAATATATCTCTTCTGATCATGGAGCGGCAGCTCCTTCTGATCTAACAACTGCAGGAACCCCCGAATGGAGGTTAATGGATTGCGAATTTCATGAGAGATCGTAGCAGCCAATTGTCCAATCATACGGTCTTTTTCAATAGCGATAATGCGTTGTCTATGTAATTCATGTTTCTTCATATGGAAAATTAAAAAAGTAATGAGCAGTAGTGAAATAAAAGTAAACAATATGGTGTATAGAACATACATAGAAAAGTAAGATTGTATGTAAGACGCAAGCAGTGCATACAATACTTCGTACACAACCAGTAAGGCCAATGCGTATGTTAATTTGTACTTAAGATTAAGCTGATTAACTTTTTTTCTAATATAATAACTGCCAAGCAAGATAAAAGCACTGCTTAGCAATGCCGGCTGCCAATAGTAATGAAGCACGAAGATACAGCCTATATTAAAACTGATCCAAGTCATTGCAGCAGGAATAAATCCAGCAAATAGAATGACCGTTGTTAGACTTAAAGGGAGAAAGTGAAGCGAATAGATGAAGGGATCAATATCTTCATAATTCCAATAAAAGATAAGTAGAATGATGAGCAGGATACCAAATAACAGATTGCGGTGCTGCTCTTTGTAGATGAATAAAGGTGTGAGAACCTGATGGATTAATGTAGCGCTCATGAGGTAGAAGAGACCATGCAGTTCATGGGAAATGATTGAATGGAGCAAACGATTGCCATCCTTTCCATGTGTACGACATTATCTTAGCTATTTCTACATTATCTCACAGAATTAGACCTTATCAAGAGAAAGGGTCTATTTTGGATGCTAAAGATTTGCTAAAGATTTAATAAAGACTTATGGTGTTTACGCTATTAGCCGCTGTATAATAGGAGTTAACATCAATGCAAGCGTTTACAAATTCATGGGATTTGAAAACGAGGAGAGATGAGGATGCGGGCGTGCTCACAGGTTTGCGGTGTTGTCTTTAATCCGATTGACGAAGATTATTTGAACGTTTGTGACGAGTGTGAGCATGTCGGGAAGCTTGAATCTGAAACAGAGAGTGAGAGGCTAGAAGAAACAAGTTACTATTTGGGAAAATGCGGCCTTATTATCGATTATTTGCTCTAAAAAGGCGTTGTCTAAAAAAAGGTTGATTACCAGCAATTTCTTGTTACAATGTAAGTAGATTTACTATTCATACTATTTATTCTTTATGCTGTTCATTTTTGAAAGGAGACCTTGCATGGTAACTTTACCTAAATTGAACGATCTCGGATTTTTCGAGATAAGACTGGAATCCATCGGCGGTCTCGGCGCTAATCTGGCTGGCAAAATGCTGGCGGAAGCAGGCGTAGTCGGGGTGGGATTGAACGGGGTTAGTTTTTCTTCTTATGGTTCTGAGAAGAAAGGATCAGCAGTGAAAGCGCACATCAGGTTTTGTGACATGGATACGAAAATACGGGATACTTCACCTGTAGAACGACCGCATGTTGTAGGTGTTTTTCACGAATCGCTTTCCAAAACTGTAAACGTTATCAGTGGCATTTATGAAGACAGTACAGTATTAGTAAACTCAACGAAAACGCCTGATGAACTCAAGGAAAAGATGAAGCTAAGAGGCGGCACGATTGCGGTTATTGATGCCATCGGAATTTCGCTGGAGGAGAAAAATCGTGTAAACATGGCAATGCTTGGCGCCTTGTTCCGGTTATGTGATTTCCTTGATCCGGATGTAATGAGAGGTGTTATCCGGAAATCATTGGAGAAGAAGTATCCGCAGGCTGTTGCACCAGCCTTACGCACGTTTGACCGCGGATACAACGAAGTTAAGTTCCAAACGTATGCGCTTCCAGAAGGAGAGACAATGCCTGATTTCGTGCGCTTCGATACCCCTGTACTCGGATACGAAACGCAGACGATCGGCGGAGTAATATCAAATCCTGGAAACAGTATTCTAAAGGATTTAAGCATCTCACGCGCGGGCATGATGCCGCATTTCCATGAAGATAAATGTATTCACTGTGCTTCTTGCGATAATGCATGTCCGGATTTCTGTTTTGTATGGGATGAGCTCCCTGATAAAAAAGGGCGTCCGCAGATGTTTTTGCAGGGCATTGATTATCAATACTGTAAAGGTTGCCTTAAATGTGTACAGGCTTGTCCGACCGAAGCGCTCACTGATGAGCGCGAAGAAGACGGTTATGCCGATATTCACCGTATGCCACATCGCTTCAATCTAGCTATAAACTCTTAGAGAGTATTTATGGGAGAAGGGTGGAACTACTCGTTATGTCCATTGATATTAAGAAGGAATTAGGGCAGGCCAAGGTTGAACAACGCATTGTATATGAATCAGGCAACGAGATGGCGGCGTATGCAGCCCATCAAATTAATTATCACATTATGGGATATTTTCCGATTTCTCCATCGACGGAAGTAGCCCAATTCCTGGATTTGATGAAGTCCAATGGACAACATGATATTGTGCTCATTCCGGCAGACGGAGAGCATGGATCTGCAGGTATATGTTATGGAGCCTCAACTGCTGGCGGCCGCGTATTTAACGCGACAAGCGCCAACGGTTATTTGTATATGTTGGAACAAATGCCGGTTCAGTCCGGCACACGCTTTCCCATGGTGATGAACTTGGTATGTAGATCTGTCTCCGGTCCCTTGAACATCCATGGGGATCATTCGGATCTGTATTATGCCTTAAATACGGGATGGCCGATTGTGATGTGCCGTGATCCGCAAGCGGTTTACGATATGAATATCCTCGCTTTGAAATTGGCTGAAGATCCAGCGGTGCGCTTGCCTGTTCTGGTAGCCTCGGACGGATATTTCACGTCCCATCAGAAACGCAGAGTGCAAACGTTTGCAAATCGGGAAGACGTGCATGCATTTATCGGCGAGAAGCCGCAAGGTTTCCCTGATACGTTAGATCGGAATAACCCGATCACGGTTGGCCCTTATATGAATGAACCGGATTACATTAATAACTGTTACCAGCAATCTATGGCGATGTACAATGCCGAAGAGGTGTATGATCGCATTCGGCAGGAATATGCCGAATTGACGGGCCGTGACTATCCGATTCTTGAGCTGTATCGGATGGAGGACGCGGAAGTCGCGGTGTTCCTGATGAATTCGGCTTCCGAAATCATCAAGGACGTCGTCGACCAGCTCCGCGAAAAGGGCATTAAAGCCGGATCGATCGCACCGAATATGATCCGTCCTTTCCCTGCCAAGCAAATTGCCGAAGCTTTGCAGCATGTGAAGGCGATCACGGTCGGCGATCGCGCGGATTCCTATGGCGGCCATGGCGGCAATATGGTCAACGAAATTAAAGCGGCGCTGTTCACACACGGGAACAGAGATACGCTTGTCATAAGCCGCATATACGGCTTAGGTGGCAAGGACTTTTATGCCGAAGACGGGCATAACCTGTTCCAATTTGCCATTGACGCTGTGCAAAACGGCAAGGTGGAAGTGCCCTTCGATTACTACGGTCACACGCCAGGTGATCCGGCGAAAGCGCCGAAGCGGGTACTGACACCGATGAAATATGAGGATTTGAAGACGGGCCTCATCACTGTTACACCGGATGAGGCTTCCGGCAAGCTGAATGTTCGGATCCCGCCACTGCGTGCTCTAACCAAGAAGCCGAAGCGGATTGCTCCAGGCCATGGCGCATGTCCGGGCTGCGGCATTTTCTCGGGCTTAGAGCTGTTCTTCAAGGGAATCGAAGGCGATATCGTTTCGATCTTCCACACAGGCTGTGCGATGGTTGTTACGACAGGTTATCCATACTCGGCTCATAAAGCGACGTATATTCATAACCTGTTCCAGAACGGCGCTGCAACGCTGTCAGGGGTTGTAGAGATGTTCTGGGAGCGCAAGCGCCGTGGAGAACTCGATCATTTGGGATTAAAGGACGATTTCACCTTCGTCATGATTACAGGCGATGGCGGCATGGATATCGGCATGGGGCCGGCCATTGGCGCTGCACTGCGCAATCATAAAATGATTATCCTCGAGTATGATAACGAGGGTTACATGAATACAGGCGCGCAGCTGTCCTATTCAACGCCGATGGGGCATCGCACATCGACATCGAACGTTGGGAAGCACCAAGGCGGGAAAGTGTTCCACCATAAAGATACGGCGCAAATTATGGCGGCTACGCATATTCCATATGTCTTCACAGGATCAGAAGCGTATCCGCAGGATCTCGTGAAAAAGGCAGCGAAAGCACAATGGTACGCTCAGAATGAAGGCCTTGTGTATGGGAAGATCCTGATTGCTTGCCCGCTCAACTGGCTGTCTGACGACCAGGAGGGATCCAACATTGTAGGCGCTGCGGTAGATTCCTGTTTCTTCCCGCTGTATGAAGTGGAACACGGCATTACGAGCATTACGTATAACCCCGAAGATAAAAACAAGAAAATTCCTTTATCGGATTGGCTTAAGACGATGGGGAAAACGAAACATATGACGAAGCCGGAATATGAAGGCTCGCTCAAATCTTTCGAAGTTGAAGTTGAACGCCGATGGAATCGTTTAAAAGCAAAACACGAGAACGCTTATTTGTAATAGCAATCATATGAACGAGGCACGTTCACCCTGTTGCGGTGAATGTGCCTTTTTAATGGAGGAAGATCAAATGCCGTATGTACTACAAAATAAAAACACAGAGCAGCTCTTCACCTGCATGCTGGTCAATCATTATGGACTTGCTTACTATGGTGTGAAATTTTGGCCGGAGCAGGAGGAGGCGAATGAGCTTTCGCGAGATTTTCTCCTTTCCATAACGGGAATTGTACCGGAAGATTGGCAGGTGATCGAGCTTGAAGAAGGGGAAATGAAACTCTGCAACGTGAAATTGAAAAATGATCCTAACCTCTCGATCTGCTGGCTTCCAACAAGAAAATCCGAGGTTCGAAAGTTGGAAAATTAAACCTTGCCGTCAATAGGTATGCAGCCATGCGACGTTTACATAAAAACGACAAAAATCGCAACCTTTCGCCTATATTCGCTCTTCAGCCCCTGAAACTATAATAAGGGTATGTAAGCAAAATATGACATCATGAAGTGAGGTTGAGGCGATGAAAAAATGGTCGTTGGTTGTGAGCTTGATTGTTTTGGCGCTTACTTTTGTTTTACCGGCAGCGATTTCAGCGGATGTAGGTGCTTCGACGAAAGCACAGATCGTATCGGGGGTAAGTTTTCGAGATCAGCCGAACACGTCAAGCAATGTAATGCGGTTGCTGAAAACGAACGAAATCGTCACGGTAACGGATTATGTGACAACCAATTGGTACAAAGTTAAGGATGCTCAAGGCGTGAGCGGCTATGTATCGACAAACAGCAAGTACATAAAAATTGTCAGCAATGCAGCAATCATTTATGGCGTTAACTTTCGTACGCTTCCTTCATCAGATAGTGGCTCCAAAGTGATTCGCATGCTTAATAAAGGTGAAGAAGTTTTAATTACGGATAAGGTTAATGACAGCTGGTACAAAATTGTGGATGCGAACGGCACAAGCGGCTACGTAAGCACAGGCAGCAAATATATGGTCACTGATTTCTCCGTGATCGTTCCTAATATGCCACTTACGGATGAGATTGAAGCGGTGATTTCAGCAGGCAATGCCTACTTAGGCACACCTTATGAGTTTGGTTCCGTGCGAAATGATCCTACTACGTTTGACTGCTCTGATTTTGTACAAACGATGTTCTGGGATGCGCTTCGCTTCTCGGTTCCAAGTGATTCCGCTGCACAAGGCACTTTCGTGCGATCTTTAGGACCTGTTAGTACGGATTGGACGAAATTAAAGCGTGGAGATTTGATGTTCTTCAGCTCCTATAAAGGAAGCAAACCTTCTGATTATGAAGGTGTCGATCCTTTCAAAGAGCCGATTACCCATGTAGGGCTTTACCTGGGGAATGGATCTATCCTGCATACGTACTCCGTTGAATCCGGTGGTGTTCGTGTCGATACGATCGATGGCAAGCAGTGGGAGAACCGCTTTTTGTATGGTGGAAGTGTTTTACGATAAGTGATGGTTCGATCATTGGAGTTTTGCTATATACTATAGATAGGGGCGGATGCAGCTGGCCAGCATCCGCTTCTTCCTGATTCTAAGGAGAAAGGAAGAACCTTATCTTTGAAACCTTCGAGAGCAAATCACCCACTGGAATTTCGGAACACGACGGAAAGAGGACTGAACTTGGATACGGTTCATGAGAGGATCCTGCATTTCATGCGTCTTGAGCCGGCAGGTACCTACAAGTTCATCATTGGAACGGATTGTCAGGTGCACTCAGGCCACACCAAATTCATCACAGGTGTAGTGATTCAGCGGCTTGGAAAAGGAGCGTGGGCATGCTATCGTCAAGTGATTGTCCATCGGGCTTTGCATTCAATTAAGGAAAAGCTTTCGATGGAAACGGCACTCAGTGAAGAGATCGCGACGTACTTTGACGAGGCTAAACGAGAGGATATGGAAAATATTGTTCTTCCTCATCTGTACCAAGGAGCCTCTTTCGATATGTACATCCATATTGATGCAGGTGATGATGAGAATAAGAACAGGACGGCCAAATACGTCCAAGAGATGGTGCGGCGAGTGGAGTCTGTCGGCATGGTGCCTGTCATTAAACCAGATTGTTATGTGGCATCGGCCTATGCGAACCGGTTCTCTAAGAAACCTTATCTTCCCTTGTATGAAGATCGTGAGGTAAAGGATGGCAGTTTATAAGAGAAGATTGAACCGTTAGTTCTATATGATCACTGTGATCATTTGAGCCGGCGGTTTTTTGTTGTCTCATCTTGATCTCCGGGTTAAAATGTCCAGTGAAAAAAGGGTTTTCAAAGCTTATTAGCGAAATAAATGCTGATACACCCTTAGAGAGAGGAGACGGATAAGTTATGAGCAAAACATTTATCATAGAAGCCGTTATGCTCGCTGTGCATGGTCAGTTAATGCTGCCAGGCCAGCCGGTTACCTATATAATCCCTTATACAAGCATTCAAGAGTTATATGAATTACAGGCTGGCAGCGAGCCGATCATGCTGGAGGAAGAGGATGATGGGTTCGTCAAACAAATGATTGGCGAGCTGATTGCGTTCTTCGAGGAATCATTTAATAAGAAAAAAATTGAAAAAGCACTTGTTGCACCATGGCGTAAAAGCCCGCCGCTGCCGATCAATGAGCACGTCACCTTAATGGTTGTGTTAGCCATCGATACAGAGGCTTATGGCGAGCAGTTTGATCCGATTGAAACGGAGTTAATCCTTAGTTCCATGAAGGAGCAAGCACCCATTTTAACAGATCAATTCGATCTGATCGAGAGGCTGATTCAAGCCGAAATTCCTGTCCAAGCGTTTGATGTAGAAGACTTTGAATTCGCGGTGGAAGGCGACAATCTGGTTTAGTGAAAGGAGCTGGTGAATACAATTATGCGAGTTAAAGATTTTGAGGAGCAATTGGCCTTATTGCCTGCATACTGGTTTCCTGGTCAAGCGTGGACGATCCGTGTAGGTGCGGGCGGCATGAATAATACAACAAGATTTGTTGATGTAGCAGGCACTTCCTATGTCCTGCGGTTGTACGAAACTCATCGCGATATCGATAAAATCATTTTTGAGCATCGCATTCTGCTTGCTTTGAACAAACGAAAAAATCAACTGCCTTACCGAATTCCAGTGCCAATCGAACTTCCGGACGGTGGAACGGTTGTACAGCTGGATGATAGCCAAGGAAAACTCGCGGCGTTATTTACCTTTACGGATGGGATAAATCCCACGTGGGTGAATGCTCAACAATTGCTGCATTATGGAGAGGCTGTTGGTCAGTTATCTGCTGTTTTGGGAACGATAGCTGTCGATTTGAAGCCTGTTTACCCACCTTACTACGAGATTGAAAATATTCATCCCCGCTGCACGCCGGATGCGATTCGCGAATTCTGCCTGTATCCACCGGAACCGTTTTTCGCGCAGCGTGAGGAGCTCCTATATATTTTTGAACGATTTTCCGCGTTATATCAAGCGATTCCCTCCTTGCGTAAATTGCCTCATCAACTTGTGCATGGCGATATTAACGGTTCCAACATGCTGGTGGATGAGGAAGGTCACATTACCTCCGTACTGGACTTTGAATTTATCACGCGCGATCTTCGGGTTATGGAAATTGCGGTCTGCTTGTCCGATTTGATTGATCCTGCGCTGCCGAAAGCGGAGTTGAAGCGAAATTGTGCCGCTTTTTATCAAGGCTATCAACAATTCGCCCAGTTAAAAGAAGCGGAAATTCAGGTGCTGCCGTTATTGATTGAGCTGCGGAGGCTGGATGTCTTTATTCACTTCCTGGGACGATATGCAGATGGTGTTGATCCGCAAGGTGTGCTGATTGATATTATTCAAAATACATATGATAAGACAAAATGGCTGCAGGAGCATAGCATGGAACTTGTACGTTCTATACAAAATAAGCAATTAGACTAGAGGAACTGTACAACCGTAAGCATCATTTCGGGAATACCTTATAGTACCAAAGGAAAAGGTGGTGCTGGTGGTATGCCAAAAGGTGCTTATCTGGGAAATGTACGTGCAATACCAAATTGCGGCCGTTTTTGTACGAATGTCTGTACACGTTTGTTTGTAGTTGGCAGGAATCAATGCATTGCGGACTGTTTACGCTGTGCGGGAATTCGAGGAACTGCGAAGTCGAAAGCGTTGCTCATGAACAAAGAAATCTATAAACCAAAAGGCAAAGGGAAATGCGGCTGTGGTTGCGGTAAATGCAAGTAAGTCCTGAAGCTGTCGAGGCGACTCGGCAGTTTTTTTGTTGCCGGGAACGAGTCTGAGAGAGCCTACTAACCTAAAGGTAAGTAAGACACGTTTTTTTCAGTTCTTTTTTTGTTGCCAGCGTTCGCCTATACTGTACTAAGAAACCAAACTTTGGTGAAACTTTAATAGATACTTACAACGTAAGTTTTCTATGGACATTTTGAAGGAGGAAACACATGGTTTATCAAGCAAGCCCAACACGTTATGCAGAAATGAAATATAATCGTTCCGGAAAATCCGGACTTAAACTGCCAGCGATTTCATTAGGTCTATGGCACAATTTCGGGGGATTGGACATTCACGAGAATGGACGAGCTATGCTGCTTCGTTCTTTTGACTTGGGGATTACACACTTCGATTTGGCTAATAACTACGGTCCGCCTCCAGGCTCGGCTGAAGAAATGTTCGGCAAAGTTTTGAAAAGCGACCTTGGCGCGTACCGGGATGAGATGATCATCTCCACAAAAGCTGGTTACCATATGTGGGAAGGACCATACGGGGAGTGGGGTTCCAAGAAGAATCTAATTTCTTCCCTGGATCAAAGCTTGAAACGCATGGGCCTTGATTATGTGGACATTTTCTACTCACACAGACCTGATCCGAACACGCCTTTCGAAGAAACAATGGGCGCTCTTGATCAAATTGTTCGTCAAGGTAAAGCTTTGTACGTTGGTCTTTCCAACTACACAGCAGAACAAACAAGAGAAGCGGTTACCATTCTGAAAGGGCTTGGCACTCCTCTGCTGATCCACCAACCTTCTTACAGCATGCTGAACCGTTGGATCGAAGGTGGCCTGCAGGATGTGCTTGATGAATTTGGAGTGGGCAGCATCGCGTTCTGTCCACTTGCTCAAGGCTTGCTGACGAATAAATATGTGAGCGGAGTACCAAGTGATTCACGCGCAGGCGGGAAAAGCCAATTCCTGAACACGAAGGACATTACGGAAGAGAAGTTGAATCAAATTATTCAGTTGAACGAGCTGGCTGCTAGCCGTGGCCAAAGCTTGGCTCAAATGTCGCTGGCTTGGGTGCTGCGCGGCGGACGTGTTACTTCAGCGTTGATTGGCGCAAGCCGTGTATCCCAGATCGAAGAAAACGTTGCAGCTTTGAAAAATCTGGAGTTCTCTCCGGAAGAGCTGGAACAAATCGAAAAAATCCTGAAGTAAGCTTCAGGATTCCAATCGTTTATCAATCGCTTCGGACATGGTTCGATCGGTCAGATGCGCATAAATTTGCGTCGTTTCCGGCGAAGCGTGTCCAAGCTGCTCTTGTGTTTTGTATAGATCATTTTGCAAGTAGTAATCTGTGGCGAATGAATGCCGCAGCTTATGAACGGACAAATACGGTTTGCCGAAACGCTTCGCATATTTGATAACGAGCTCTTGTATGGCCCGTTTGGTCATACGAACGCCTTCTTTTTTGCCATTCGCAATGGCAAGGAAGAGGGCTTTTTCTTTTTTAAGCGGCTTATATTGGGTTTGCCGAATAGCTAGATAATCCGTTAATGCCTCAATGGCATCTTGACGGAAGTAGACAGGCGTTTTGAACGTATCATCATTTTTACCTTTGCGGTAGACATGTGTTAACTTCTTCTTCAGATCGATATCATCGACATTCAGATTAAAAACTTCGGATACGCGCAAACCGGAATTCAAAATTAACGTAATGATGCAAAGATCTCTAATTTTGTTGCGTTCATAAGAGTAGATAGCCTGTTTGTTGGAGGCTACATCATGCTCGTACCCATTCTGGACATAGTCGATGAACTGGGCAATTTCCTCTTCCTGCAGCAGTTTCCCTTCCAGCTTGGCGGCACTATCCTTGGGCCTGTGAGATCGCTTGATTTCCACTTTCGCCATGACATTTCGCTTCAGCAGCGGGTAGAAATTCTCGTCTTCGGCAATTTGGCTTAAATAATGGAACAGGGATCGGAGTGCGGAAAGCTTCCGGTTCACCGTCGTTTTGACATTCGCGTGTTCTCTCCGAACAGCAAGAAACATACGGAAATTATCGACGCTGTCCATATGTAATACCTCTAAATCTTCGATAGGCACTTGATTGATTGATGGCGCCGTGCTTAATCCTTCGGCCAGCATCCAGGATAAGAAAATTTCATAATCGCGCACGTACTCCAGCAAAGAGGAGGGTGAGAGATCCGGCAGCTTATAATTAATAAATTTCTCTATATACCAAGGCATGGTGGGGATTCTTTTCTCTAATTCTTGGCGGTCTTTGACTTTAATAATGTTCATAGGCTCTAGTCACCTCTTTAACGTATGCATGTTGTAAGTATAGCAGTGAGGGAGGGAAATTGGTAGAAGAAGGATGGCTCTGAGGTTTCACACCCTATGTTATGATAGCTAGATCCAAACTTTATGACGCACTTATACGTCCTACCTCATAGAAGACACATAATACGCGCGTATTAAAAGGAGCGTTTTTACACTCATGAGCCTACAACCCAATCTGGAGAAATTGTTAATTACCTGTATAACGGAACATAAAGATCACGTTTACCGTTTGGCATACAGTTATGTGAAAAATCAGGAAGATGCGCTTGATATTGTTCAAGAAGCGATCCATAAAGCGTTTGCCTCGGCTGAATCGCTGAAAAACACAACGTCGATGAAGAGTTGGTTTTATCGTATTGTTGTGAACACTTCGCTGGATTTCTTACGGAAGCACAAGAAGATGCAGGTCGTGGACGAAACGATGCTGGAAGCCATGGACTCTGGCAGTGAAGACGTGTATACCAATATGGATCTGGAGATAGCGCTGGATGAACTGCCGACCATGTATCGCAGCGTGATTACCCTTAGATATTTTGAGGATTTGAAAATCGATGAAATTGCCGAAGTGCTGAGTGAAAATATTTCGACAATTAAAACCCGATTATATCAAGCCCTGAGGCTGCTTCGTATTCGTATGACCGATGAAAATCCAGAGGAGGCACTCTAAGATGGATAGGAAATTAGATGAGATGAAACAACAATATATGGATGTCCCGATCCCCAAAGAGCTTGATTTTATCGTAACGAAAGCCATCCAACGTCATACGAAGAAAAAGAGAAGTCTCAAATGGTTGTCAGCTGCTGCAGCTGCGGTGATTATTTTTGTCGCTGGTATCAATACAAGTCCTGCTTTTGCTCATGCATTGTCGGAAGTGCCGCTGGTGGGGAATTTGATCAAGGTGCTCACGTTTAGAGAATATATGTTTAAAGACCAGACTTATGAAGCCAAATTGGAAGTGCCAGTGATTACGGACATGAAAAATAAGGAACTTCAGGAATCGCTGAATCAAAAATATCAGGAAGAAGCGAAAAAGCAGTATCAAGACTTCATGGCGGAAATGGATAGCATGAAAGCAGCTGGCAGCGGAGGGCATTTGGGCGTAAACAGCGGTTATGTCGTGAAGACCGATAACGATCGCATTTTGTCCGTAGGAAGATACGTGGTAAACATGGTAGGATCGTCTTCGACCACGTTTCAATTTGACACGATTGATAAGAAGAAAGAGATTCTCATTACGCTGCCCAGCTTGTTCACGGATGAGCGGTATATCGAGGTGATCAGCGAGAACATTAAGTCACAGATGATGGAACAGATGAAATCGGATCAGGGAAAAGTGTATTGGGTGGAAGGCTCCCCGGCACCGGTACAGATGAGCGAAGTCTTCAAGTCCATTAAAAAAGATCAAAACTTTTATATCAATTCGGACGGTCAACTTGTGATTTCGTTTCAAAAGTATGAGGTTGCGCCAGGTTATATGGGCGTTCCTGAATTCGTCATTCCGACCGGTGTGATATCCGATCTTCTGGTCAGCAAGGACGAATATCTTCGATAATTTAAGCTGCTATGGCTGAGAGGAATAAGATCGGCTCATTTTACTAAAATTAATCGTGTATGGAAAATTCGAGCTGGGGGTTCTTTTATGCCACAACAAAACCAACAAGATCAGGATGACAATAAGCAAAACATTGAACAAATTAAACAGTTTGCCCAGAAAGCGGAGCAAGCTGCTGAACAAACCCTGCAGGTAGCTCAGGAGCTTCACTCCCAGGCTACCGCGGCTGCGCTCTCGGAGGCGGAGCAGGAGATTCAGCAGCTGCAGTCTCAAATCAAGGATGCGCAGCAGAAATCGGCTACCCTCAAACAGGAGCTTGATTCCCTTGAACAATCTGGAAATTAATTGAAAAAGGGTATTGTCTGTACATGACATGATGTGTTAAGATGTGGAAAATAAACGGAAGGGCTTCTAGGGATCCGAATCCACGCGGATGGCGAACCAAGCGAAGCCGACACGGATGAAGACGTGTTACACCGTAAGGGATAAAAGACCTTCGGAAAGTTCCGCCTGCATAGGCGAAACGGACCGAGAGGTCTTTTTTGCTTTAGCGAATGAAAGGACGGTGGACTTGATGGAGTCGATTCGTGTTCAGCAGTTAGGGAAGTCATTTCAAATGAAGAAGAAAGAGGAAGGATTCATCGGCAGTGTTAAGGCGCTCATTAGGCCGCAATACACCGAGAAAGTAGCTGTTGAAGGCATTACGTTCTCTGCGGCTGGAGGAGAAACGCTAGCCTTCCTCGGCCCGAACGGAGCGGGGAAGTCAACGACGATCAAGATGCTGACCGGGATCCTGCATCCCTCCACAGGTGAGGCGGAAGTACTGGGCTGTTGTCCTTGGAAGGAGCGAAACAAGCTTAGTTATCAGATCGGCTCTGTGTTCGGCCAAAAATCGCAGCTCTGGTACCATCTGCCGCCGATCGATACCTTTGAGCTGATGAGCCGTATTTATGAGCTGCGGC
The DNA here is from genome assembly GCF_009757995.1 of Paenibacillus anseongensis. Lineage (NCBI taxonomy): Bacteria > Bacillati > Bacillota > Bacilli > Caryophanales > Paenibacillaceae > Paenibacillus > Paenibacillus anseongensis. Next base: position 704,831 of record NZ_WSEM01000016.1, on the reverse strand, counting down.
GAAGTGATTATATCAAACGGCGTGACGATCTCATCGAGCGGTTCGAGCTTGGTCCCTACTTGCAGACCACCGTTCGAAAGCTGTCACTAGGCGAGAGGATGCGTTGTGAAATCGCAGCTTCCTTGCTGCATCGTCCCCAAGTTCTCTTCCTGGATGAACCGACTATCGGATTAGACGTGGTTGTAAAGCAGCGCATCCGAGAGCTTATTCTGGAGTTGAAGCGGGAAGAGGGGACAACGATTTTTCTAACCTCTCACGATGCCGGCGACATTGAACGGCTATGCGATAGAGCCATTGTGATCAATCATGGGCGAATTGTGTTCGATGATCGCGTTCAAGTGATGAAGCAGCGCTTCATGACTCACAAGACAGTACGCCTTGTGCTGGAGGACGAACCAGGCGAGATGGAACTCGAAGGCGTGACGTTGTTGGAAAAAAACGGCGTAGGACTTTCCCTCTCGGTGGATATGGGGCTAACAACGATTGAAACAGCCTTGTCTCAGATCATGGCGGCTCATAGAATTGTTGACGTCACGGTAGAAGATCCGCCTATGGAGGATATCATCACTCGCATGTACGGGGACTATGGCAAGGGAGGGACGGAAGATGAACTCCTGGAGCAAATCGGTTAAGTATGTTTTTATCGGCAAAATCACACTGCGTAATCAATTTGCTTATATGATTGATTTTCTCATTCGATCGATCTTCTTGCTTTTGATCTTATATATTTTCCTTCAGTTGTGGCAGACGACATTCCATGGAGAAGGCACAGATACCATTGCCGGCTATAGTTTCAAACAGATTATGTGGTATCTGGTCATTACGGAATCGATGATTTTGGCTAGCCCCAGCTTGTGCACGCGTGTTGAAGAAGAAGTGAAAAGCGGCGATATTGTGTTTAAATTCGTTCGTCCGGTCAATTTTGTCGTGTTCCACTTTGTCGAATACATGAGCGAAGCCGCCATTCGTTTTATCGTAAACGCTATTCTTGGCACCATTTTGGGGCTATTAATCATTGGACCGCCGCATTTCGGGTATGGGTTGTTATGGCTTCCGCTTATTGCGCTTTGCGGTTTCACGGTCAATTTTTTACTGAATATGGTATTAGCCCTTTGCGCTTTCTGGGTGGAAGAGACTCGGGGCTTGGAATTTGTGTACAATAAATTTCTATTTACCATCGGCGGCATGCTGATGCCTCTTGAATTATTTCCTGATGCGCTGCAGCAGGTAGGCCGCTGGCTCCCCTTTCAAACGATTGTGTATCTACCCGCTAAAACAACGGTGGCTTTCGATGCCTCCAATCTAGCCGGAACGATTTGCACACAGCTAATTTGGATGCTGGTGATTGGTTTTATCGTCTTCCTCGTGTATCGGAAAGGAGTGACAAAACTCAATGTTAACGGTGGATAGCAAGCGTTTGCCAACAATCAGCGAATACCGGCAGCCCGGGAAATTCAAGCGATTACTTCGATTTGTTTGGGCATGCTGGAAGCTTAATCTGGCGGGAGCCATGGAATTTCGTTTGAGTTTTCTGCTTACCGCCGGCATGATGATTATCAATAATGTGGTTTGGATCGTATTCTGGGGGATTTATTTTGGCCGATTCCATGTGTTGAATGGATGGGAGATGCAGGATGTGATGATGCTGTGGGCCGTTGCAGCCGGAGGTTTTGGGGTAATGGCCACATTCTTTGGCAATGCGACCCGGATATCGAATCTGATTGCAACCGGACAGCTTGATATTTATTTAACACAGCCAAAGCCCGTACTGCTGCATGTTCTCATTAGCCGGATGTCGGTTAGCGCCATTGGTGACGTCTTATTTGCCCTTTTGATTTACGCCGCTTATGGAGATAAGTCAGGGCTTGGTTTACTTAAATTTACACTGGCGATGGTATTGTCGACGCTGATTTTTATATTTTTCACGGTCATTGTAAATTGTCTCGCTTTCTGGTTGGGCAGCACGGAGGGACTTAGTTTGCAGTTGTATAATGCACTTTTAACTTTTACAACTTATCCGACCAGCATTTTTAAAGGTCTAGGTAAAATCGTTTTATTCACCGTACTGCCAGCGGGATTTATTAGTTACTTGCCGATTGGATTGTTACGCGAAATTGATTTGCCGTTTATTTTAGCAGCCATTGGTATTACTCTATTCCTTTGCGTTGTCGCCATAAGCCTATTTTATGGAGGGTTAAAAAGGTATTCATCCGGCAACATGATGGGGCTGAGACGTTAATAGGCATAGCATCCTTATGAGCTGCGCATACTACTCAGGTGGCAGACATATTACGTAAAACAAAGGAGTCGATAGGAATGTCAAGACGCCGGCGCGGTCCAGTACCGAATCCGAATATGCAAAGCCAGCCTAACGGTATGATGCAGCCAACGTTTCAAGCAACTTCATCGTATCAACCAAGCATGCAGCAAAATTTTATGCCGCAAGCCCGTAATGATCAATATCAGTACCAGACCTATCAGGGCGGAATGCCCGTTCCGGGATCTTCCGGCGACATGAGCGCCCCATACGGTCAACGAAATACTGGTATTAATCACGCGGACGCGCGCAATGTGGGGTTCCAAGGCGGATATACAGGGTATGGAGCGAATGGTCAACCTACACAATACGGTACGTTTATGAGAGATGGAACGCAGTACGGGGCAGGACCTCATACGATCGATCCGAATAAAGCGATTATTCAAGCCGTTCATTATGGAGACGGCGGCATTAGCAGCGTGCAATTTCAAGATGGCCGAATTGTGGATATTGCCGATGCAATAGCGATGACGGAAGCTGGATTAATTGAAGATGTGAATACGGGGCGAAATCGTGAAGGGGAAAAGACACTAAGGTCGTACCCGGATGGAGATCCAAGCAACAACTTATCGAATTTACCCCGGTTTTAAAAAGGGATGACATCAAGCAGTTTGCTGCCAAGCAAGCTGCTTTTTACTTTTTTGAGATTTTTCTAGAAAAATATCATTTCTGATGTCACACAATCTCAATGCCAGTTGTCTTATTAATGGATGGTTCTCGGCAGTTTTTTCATAGAGAATGGTTTATTTGGATTTGTTTCATAATACTTAGAACAGATTGAATTTTAAATCAAAGAGAAGAGGCTATTATGCAAAGTTATACCATGGAACCACAACTTCATAACATCGAAGATTTGTATAAAACCTATAAGTCTCATTTGTTTGCAATAGCTTACCGTATGCTTGGTTCTAGTTCCGATGCTGAGGATATGGTGCAAGATTTGTTCATCGGCATGCACGGTTATCTAAATGATAATATTAACAATATGAAATCATATTTAAGCAAAATGATGATCAATCGGTGTTTGAATGAATTGAAATCGGCGCGAAAAAAACGCATAAGTTACGTAGGCAATTGGCTTCCGGAACCATTGGTCCAATTGAGTGAGGATAATCCGCTCGATAGCATTGAGCGTCATGACACGATTTCCTATGCCTTTCTTGTACTGATGGAGAAACTAACCCCACTAGAGCGAGCTGTATTTATTTTAAGAGAAGTTTTTGCTTATGAGCATAGTGAAATTGCCGAAATGTTTAATAAAACCGAAGTGAATTGCCGTAAAATTTATAGCCGGGTCAAGAAAAAAGTTGATTTATCTACAGAAAAAAATGACTATTTAATGATGCATCCCGTCGAGGAAAAGGAACTGGTGACGCGATTTATCTCTGCGCTTTCGAACGGCAACGTGCAATCCCTCGTGGACTTATTGACCGAGGATGTCATCTTGGTTGCGGATGGTGGCGGGAAAGTGTCGGCTGCAGCTGTGCCTGTTTACATGAAAGAACGTGTGCTTAAAATATTGCAGGCTCTTTCGTCAAAATTTCCGGAAACGGACGCTCATCTCGTCGAGGTTAATGATCAGCAAGGAATTTTGTTAACAAAAGATGGCGTGCCATCTGGCGTCATTTCTTTTGAATGGGATGCCTATAAGCTGGCTGTGCAGCGAATTTTCATTATTCTGAATCCAGATAAGTTAAAACATTTATCCAGTTCCATGTAAAAAAACTCCGGTCCCTGCCTTGAAGCGGGGGTCGGAGTTTTGTCTATGGCACGGACACCTTGCGCCGATTTTTTATACTGCCAATCATCCACAAAAGCAAAGGAATGGCAATATAGGCGAGAGGATAAAAGACACTAATAAGAAACTTATTTTTCAGCGTATAAGAAATTCGAATATTGTAAGAGCTATAGACGACAAATGCGAGTAAAATAAGCGCAATGCTGCATGCAATGTATTTCCAATTCTTGATGCCTGTCCACTCGGACAACCCGTAACTCATAATAAATAAGCAGATCGATAACTTAATAAAAGCCCCGAATAACCATAGCGGAATGTAGAAAGCATCGATATTCTGAACGAAATTGAGAATGGATACAAGTTTTGTTAGTGAATAGACAGGAACTAATAATTGGGAGGCTATGTCGGGACCGGCGACGAATAAAAGAACCAGAGCGGCTAAAACACCCCATATCATCGAGATACCTGTTCCCCATAGGATTGCTCGCCCAGCCGTTTGTTTGTTTTCTGCGAAAAAGAATAACATCAATATGATTGAAGGATCAACCATATAGGAATATGAGTAGAATGTACCTTTTAGAATACGCAACCAACCTGAATCCACGTAGGCTGGAAATATTCTTGTTGGATCCAGATCTTGCGGATTGAGAAACAACTGCAAAAAAAGCATGAAGACGAAGATGGGACCAATGACCTCTGCGCATCGACTGATCGTCGTTATCCCTCCTTTATACACGGCATACGAAATCAGAAATAACATAAAAAGTAAGATAATGATCGTCGGTGTATTATGCAGCAAAACTAAGTTTACAAATTCCGCATTCCCTTTGGCAATCGTGGACATTTGCAAAAACCAAAGCAAAAAATACACGATGACAATTATTTTGCCAAGAAAAGTGCCCAATAGGTCTTTTATAAAGGTCACTAATGTTTTTTCTTTGTTTTGCATACAAACACGGAGCATGACCCACGTTATTCCCATCATTAGCAAACCTCCAAGCAGAATAGAAATCCAACAGTCCTGGCGAGCTTGCTCCGCGGCCAAATGGAGAGGAAGGTAGGAAAGAACGATGATCGAAGAGATACTTACCATCCAAAACATTTGATAACTACTTACTTTCATATCGCGTTCTCCCTTTCTACTTTCTTCGTTTTATTTGCCCCCCGGTTGCTCCGACGGAACGCAGCCCGACGTTGGCTTGAATCGTCACATTAATTTGCTTAAAGTTTGCATCCCAATCCTCTTTATGCGTTCTCCACCAGGATGGATAATGACGGTGCAGGTAAGCACCGATTCCGAAAACGTCAGGACCCCAATTTTGAACTTTTTTCAATGTTGGCTGTAACTCTTCTCTTAGCTGATCATTCAAATGTTTCTGTACTTCAAGCAGGTTGCTTACTTCGGACATGTCCAGTTGAGTGGTGTTTTCAAGTAAGTAGGCTTGCGCTTTTACTGTTATAACAATTTGCCCGGGATCCTTGCTGCTGACAGAAGAAATTTCACGTTTTAGATGGGTTAATCGGAAGGACAAGTTCCCCTTGCCGTCCTTCCACGGAATGGTTAGAACTCGGATACCATCTTTCCCTGACATCCAGGCTGTTTGGCTGCCCTCGATATCGTCCAGTATTCCACCTATTTTAAGCTTGTTGTTTAGAACAGCATATCCGGATAGTACAGCCATGGGATCCTTTTTATTTCTACTTACTTGTGTATTCTGAATTTGCAGGACTGGAACGAATGCTCTGTGTTCTTCCGCGATACTGTCGATAATGAATTGCCTTGTCGAGTAACTCTTCATCCCATTAATATGCAGTTCTTTTCCAGCAGCAATGCTAGAGAGATGTTCCAAAGGATGTTTGGTCATTAGAAAATCTTTCGCGCTTTTTCCTTTAATCATAACGGTAATATCTCTTTGATTATTTGCTGGATCTCTTCCGAGTTCGTCAAATAGTTTGTCCACTTCGTTCTTGCTGAAAAATTCTTCACTAATCGCGATAATGATACGATGATTTGTCAGTAGTCTCCGCGACAACTTTTTTTGTATTTTTTGACTGGCTTCAAGAACATCCCTGCCTTTGGCGGACATGACAATATAGCCGTCTGATTCTCCGGATCCACTTCCTTTAGATGAACTATTGATCTGGGAAGGGATACTAATCTGATGGCTGATTTCAATTTGCCCGTCCTCGTCATGATCAAATGCAGTACCCAGCACGAATGCCAATTGATTGGGTTCTACAAAATCGGTGCAGCCTGAGGCGAAAAAAATAAGGAGGAGGGATGCGCTTATGGCGATAACGGAACGGATCATGTTTGGCGCCCCTTCTTATTCTGGATATTCTTGAATCTAAAAGGGAAGCGCATAATCACATCTTTAAACCTTTTGGCATCAAACGGCGCGAGCGGGCTCAAGAAAGGCGTTCCAAAGGATTCAAGTGATACCAGATGAATCAGCAGAAAGATAACGCCAAAGGCGAAGCCGACGAAACCAAGCCACCCGGATATAAAGAGTAAGAGGTATCTAATGAAACGGAAGGGTAACGTGGCGCTGTACCTCGGTATGGTGTATGCCGCGACACCGGTCAATGAAATCACGATGATAATCGGGGTTGAAATAATTCCGGCTTCTACCGCCGCTTGTCCGATGACCAACGCACCAATAATGCTGACAACGGGCCCGAGTTGATTGGGCAGATGTACACCTGCTTCTTGCAAGCCGTCAAATATAAACATCATCAGGAATATTTCGATGACGGTAGGAAAAGGGCTGTTCTCCCTTGCCGTTGCAATACCGATCATAAGCGAGCTTGGGATCATTTCGGGGTGAAATGTTGACAAGGCGACGTATATCGCGGGCAAAGCAAAGGAGGTGAAGGTCAATATATATCGGATCATACGTGTCAGTAAAACAAAGATGAACCTCTCGAAATAGTCATCAGCCGATTGAAGACCTGACCATAGTGTAATAGGAAGGATTAGGACAAAAGGAGTTCCATTCGTTATAATCGCGACTTTTCCTTCCAGAAGACTGGCCGCCACAATATCAGGTCGTTCCGTATTCTGAATCTGTGAGAAGATAGAGAAAGAGTTATGCTCAAGACACTCCTCGAGATAAGCGGAATCGAGAACACCTTCAAGCTGTATGGCATTCAACTTATCTCGCAGCTCGGTTAGTACCTTCTCATCTGCTAATCCCTTCAAATAGGTTAGGACAACTTCAGTCTGCGTATAAGTCCCAACTGTAAAAGATTCCATTTTCAAATGAGAGTGAACAATTCTTCTCCGAATCAACGTTGTATTCGTGCGAATATTTTCGACGAAGCCCTCTTTTGATCCTCGTAATGTTGCTTCTTTCCTTGGCTCTTGGATACTTCTTGTCTCAAATCCTTGCACCTGTGCAATTAGCGCGGTTGCCGCATCATCTGCTAATATTCCTAAGCTGCCTTGCAGGATGTGCTGGACAAGATCTTCGAGCGTACAATCCGTCTTGACGTCCGTTAAAGGAATCCATTCCTGGCTAAGCATGTCGGCGAGAGATTGAATCCGATCCATGCCTTGGGGAAGACCGTTGAAAATCAGCGGTTTGAGTACGTTATCTTCGACACTTTGCATACGAGTCATCCCATCTAAATAGACGAAGATGAGTTTGGTTTCATCTTTTAACATAAAAGATCGTATAACGATATCTGAGCAATCACGGAACTGATCTCTAAGAAAGGCTTCGTTCACTTCGATTGACCTGCTTATTTCGCTCATCGAGGATCACCTCTCCATGCATCATAGATGATGGATATTATTAACAAAGTGTTATTTCGTTATGCAGGGTGTATAGGATGTCACACTTTGAAGACGCCAATTGTCTTAATAGTGTTATGAAATCAAAACAGTGGAGGTAACAAAAATGACACAACGTATAAATTACATGCAGCAATCACCGGAATTCACCAAAAAAATGATGGACTTCAGCAACGCTGAGAAGGATAGCTCAATAGAGGAAACAATCCTGCATCTGGTTCACATCAGAGCTTCACAAATGAATGGCTGTGGATTCTGCGTGGATATGCACGTCAAACAAGCCAAAATTCATGGTGAGAGCGAGCTTCGTCTCTATCACCTTCCAATTTGGCGAGAATCCACATTGTTCTCACCGCGCGAACGCGCTGCACTAGCATGGACTGAAATCCTGACCAAGCTTCCTGAGCATGGTGTACCTGATGAAGTGTATGACCGAGTTCGCGGCCAGTTGTCGGAGAAAGAATTGTCAGATTTGAGCTTCTCTATCATGGCGATCAATGCTTGGAACCGAATCAACGTCGGGTTCAAAACCGTTCCAGGTTCGGCTGACGCTGCATTTGGTTTATCGAAAGCTGGACTGAAGTAATTCGTTCATACTTTCATTTATTTGGAGCATACAGATTAGATCATTTCAATCAAAATACTAGGAGGAATTCATATGAAAATCGTTGTTATTGGTGGTAGCGGACTTATCGGAAAAAAACTTGTAAATAACCTGCGTGAACTTGGCCATGAAGTTGTGGCGGCATCACCTTCCTTAGGCATCAACTCCGTTACGGGTGAGGGACTTGCTGCAGCAATCAGCGGTGCACAAGTTGTCGTTGACGTTACGAACGCTCCTTCATGGGAAGATCAAGCTGTATTAGACTTCTTTAAAACGTCAACACGAAATCTTCTTGATGCAGAAGCTGCTGCAGGCGTGCAACATCACGTTGCTTTGTCGGTCGTTGGTACGGATGGCTTGCTTGAGAGTGGATATTTCCGTGCGAAAATGGCGCAAGAAGAGATGATTAAAGATTCTAAAGTGCCATATACAATTGTTCGCGCGACGCAGTTCTTCGAGTTCGTTGAAAGTATTGCTCAATTCTCGACGGAAGGGGAAACCGTTCGGATGCCGTCTGCCTTTATTCAACCGATTGTTTCCGACGATGTGGCTGCCGCGCTTGTGGACTATGCACTCGAGGCTCCAGTGAATGGCACTGTTGATCTGGCTGGTCCAGAGCGCATGGGTCTTAATGAACTTGTGCGTCGTTTCCTGGAAGCCAAAAAGGACGCAAGACAGCTTATCACAGACGAAAATTCACGCTACTATGGCGTGTTGTTGAAGCAGCATTCCCTCGTTCCACTAGGAGAAGCGCGTATTGCTCCAACACATTTTGAAGAGTGGTTAAATCGCTCTACGAATTAAGAAGAATAGACTGCAATGCCGAAAAGGGGATCTGCTTGAGTGCAGGTCTCCTTTTTTTTCATCCAATAAATAGCTCCTCGGAAGATGTCACGTATTGTTGCCGCCAGTTGCCTTATTAGTGTCGATCCGAATAGCTCATACCATACCCCAGGAGGAATCATAATGTCGATCATGTTCCGTTCTATTTTTGTGGAGACGGCTGTGAGGGGAAGGGAGAGCTTGCAGAAAGAGCTTTCTCCAGCGCTCGAAGTGTGGCTTTGTCCATTGTTAATGAAGTTCATGAAGCTTTACAAACGGTTTGAATAATTTGGTACTCGAACGCTGCAAAATGTATGTCACACTTCAAAGCAGCCAATTGTCTTAATTGTGTAAAGAAAAACAATCAAAGAGCAGCACAATTGAGGTATATAAAAATGGCACAACGTGTAAATTATATGCAGCAATCACCGGATCTTTTTAATAACATTACAGACATAAAACCAGGAGGAATACATCATGAAAATCGTCGTTATTGGTGGTAGTGGACTTATTGGGAAAAAACTCGTAAACAACCTGCGTGAGCTTGGTCATGACGTAGTGGCTGCATCACCTTCCTTAGGTATCAACTCCGTTACAGGTGAAGGACTAGGTGAAGCCATTAGCGGTGCGGAAGTTGTCGTCGATGTTTCGAACGCTCCTTCATGGGAAGACCAAGCCGTATTAGAGTTCTTTGAAACATCAACTCGTAATCTTCTTGCAGCTGAAGCTGCTGCCGGCGTGAAACATCACGTTGCTCTATCCGTCGTTGGTACGGACGGCCTTCTGGAAAGTGGCTATTTCCGGGCAAAAATGGCGCAAGAAGAAATGATTAAAGCATCCAAAGTTCCTTACACAATCGTTCGCGCGACACAGTTCTTCGAGTTCGTTGAAAGCATTGCTCAATTCTCTACGGAAGGGCAAACCGTCCGGATGCCGTCCGCCTATATTCAACCGATTGTATCCGACGATGTCGCTGCCGCGGTTGCGGACTATGCGCTTGCGGCGCCGGTGAATGGTATTGTGGACCTGGCTGGTCCAGAACGTATGGGTCTTGACGAACTCGTTCGTCGCTTCATGACCGCTAGAAAGGACACTCGGCAGGTAGTGACAGACGAAAACTCACGTTACTACGGCGTGCTATTGAACCAACATTCCCTTGTTCCATTAGGGGAAGCACGTATCGCAACGACGCGTTTTGAGGATTGGTTAAAGCGCACTTCAAATTAAAAGGCTGCGAACTGTTTTAGTAGGAGGAGACCCGTATTCAGAGGGTCTTCTTTTTGTATAAAAATCGGAGCTAATATTTGTATGAAATTTTAAAATTGACATCGAGTATACTCCAGGTACTATTCTTGGAACTAGGCGGAGTGACATCAGCCTATGCCCAAAAATTCAATGACTATGGAGGAATATTCAGATGCAAAAAAATAGTAACGAATTAACGATACAAGCTCCGATTCAATCCGGATTTGGTCCAAGAACGACGGCGCAGGAAGCACTTGGGGGAGAAGATTTGAGCGGTAAAGTCGCGATTGTAACAGGTGGCTACTCAGGTCTAGGTCTCGAAACCGCACGTGTGCTTGCGAATGCCGGCGCGACGGTTATTGTACCCGCGCGTACGCCGGGGAAAGCTGAAGCATCCGTATCCCATATCCCTGGGGTTGAACTGGAATCTTTGGATCTTCTAGATCCTGATTCCATTGATGCATTCGCCGAACGCTTCCTCGCTTCGAATCGTCCGTTGCATATCCTAGTTGATAGCGCCGGGATCATGGCATCGCCACTGACGCGTGATCACCGCAGGTATGAAGCTCAGTTTGCAACAAACCACTTGGGGCATTTTCAACTTGCAGCAAGACTGTGGCCAGCTTTAGTGAAGGCTGGGGGAGCTAGAGTTGTATCGGTTTCATCACGTGGTCATGCAATTAGCGGGATGGACTTCAACGATCCGCATTTTGAAACTCGCCCATATGAGAAATGGACAGCTTATGGACAATCCAAAACTGCAAATGCCTTATTTGCCGTCGAGTTGGATAAGCGAGGTAAATCCTACGGTGTTCGTGCTTTTTCCGTTCATCCAGGTTCGATTGTGACCGATTTGTCACGTAATCTGTCAGATGATGAAATGCATGCGATGGGAGCTTTGGACGAACAAGGGCAGCGGGTTTTCACTGAGTATAACGATGAGTTTAAAACAATTTCAGAAGGTGCGGCTACGATTGTCTGGTGTGCTGTGAATAAACAATTGGATGGCAAGGGAGGCGTCTATTGTGAAAATGTAGATATTTCACAGGCCGTTCCAGCCGATAACCCTCGCGGACCAGGCGTCAAACCATGGGCGACGAATCCGGAATTCGCAGAGCAACTCTGGCACCTTAGTGAAGATCTGACCGGTATCAAGTTTCCAGTATAAGTAAGAATTAGCTATCAACCGTCCTCAGGTTTTCGAACCGTGTGGACGGTTTTTTGTCACACTTTGACACTCTCAGTTGTCTTATTAATATCAAGATAACGTATTATTGCCCGATCGAAACAAAGAGACGGATCGGGAAAAAATCATCTTAGAGAGGTGTCACATGAAAGGAAATTCCTATTACTGGCGCAAACTGCATTCGCTACTTGGAGTCATTCCACTCGGAGGCTTTATTCTAGTCCATCTATTGATTAACTTTCAATCGTTTGAGCGCGGACCAGAGGGGTTCAGCAGTGGTGTGCATTTGGTCAACAGCCTGCCGCTTAAACCTTTACTCGAAATCTTTGGAATCTATATTCCGATCCTGTTCCATGGCGTATATGGACTTTATATGGCTTATCAATCCAATTTGAACTCAGGACAATATGCGTACGGTCGCAATTGGGCGTTTACCTTACAACGTATAACGGGGGTAATTACGTTTATTTTCGTTTTCTGGCATTTTTTTAATACGCGCCTTCAAGTCTACCTTGGGACTATCACCCATGATGATCTTGGTTCTACGATGCATCAAATTGCTACGAATCCAACTTACTTCGTCCTCTATGTGATCGGGGTATTGTCAGCGGTATTCCATTTCAGCAATGGGTTATGGGCTTTTATGATTAGTTGGGGGATTACGATCTCACCGCGTGCACAAAAAGTTTCTTCTAAAATTTGTATGGGAGTATTTGTTCTTGTTTCACTGCTGTTCCTTCTTTCGCTCATTGCGTTCACTGGCGAGGAATTTAAAGGAGCGGCGATCGGCATAGATTTGGCGGTTGGCACCATCTGACGGTCGAATAACCTCATAACGGGATAAAGTTGTTGTCGCGGCTTTTGACAGCAAACTTTATCCCGTTTTTGTTTCATATTCTCAGTTTATTAATTTTTAATATGTGGTTTAGATCTAGTTTATTTCCATTTATTATCTTATAGATACGACGATGACAGGGGGATTGCGGGACAATGAAAGTGTTAAATATGACACAGAAGAAGTGGCTTTTAAGCTTGCACATCCTTTTTTCAGCCATTATGCTCGGGACAAGTGTAACATTTCTTATTTTGAGTATAACGGCAGTGAGTACCAATGATTCTGGATTAATACTTTCTTGCTACAAGGCTATGCATGTTTTATCAACAACTTCTGTCAGGGCCTCGTTTATTGGAACAATAGTGACAGGACTGCTTTTATCCGTGTGGACTCACTGGGGTTTGGTGAGATATTATTGGATCATAGCGAAAGAATTCCTTAGTTTGATCGCGCTTACCCTAGGTCCTATTGGCATGTACATTTGGACGCTTCAAGGCATATCGCTGATAACGGACGTGGGAGTCCAGGGAGCAAATCAAGGGGCTATGGTAGTAAACACGGTATCGCTGTTCATTGGCATAGCTTTACAGTTGATCTCTTTGGTTGCCATGTTTCTGCTTTCCGTTTTTAAGCCATGGGGGAAGCGCAGATAGGGCAAGTGCAATTAGTTATCTGGAAATGAGATATCGAATATCTCATTTCCGTATTATACAAGATAGAAGAACCGTTGTAAGATACATAAGCAGACAGAAACAACACAGTTAGCTAGCGCCTAAGAAAAGGACGCTTTTTTTAAACAAATTAACTACCTTTTAATAGGTAGAAACGGAGAGTGGAGAAAATGAGTAAACAAGGTAAAGTTGTCGTAATTACAGGTGGAAGCAGTGGAATTGGGCAAGCAGCAGCTATTGAACTTGTAAAAAGAGGAGCAAATGTCGTTATCAACGGGCGTCGTGAGGAAGAGCTAGTTAAGGCTGCAAATGAAATCGATCCGACAGGTGCGCATGTCGCTTATATTGCAGGCGATATTTCAAACCCGAAAGTAGCTGAACAGTTGATCAGTGAAGGACTTTCGCGTTTTGGCCGCATTGACACATTAATTAATAATGCTGGGATTTTCATTGCGAAACCATTCACCGAATACACGGAAGAAGATTTTGCATCGATCCTTTCCGTCAATGTTGCAGGATTCTTCCATCTCACACAGCGCGCGCTGATCGAGATGTTGAAAGAGGGTTCAGGCCATATCATCAACATTACAGCAAGTGGCTTCATCGAGCAGCCAATTAAAGCTATTCCTGCTGCATTGCCCGCTTTAACCAAGGGAGGCTTGAACGCAGCAACGAAATCGCTAGCGATTGAGTATGCGGACAAAGGAATTCGGGTGAACGCTGTCGCACCGGGAATTACCAAAACGCCGATGCATCCGATTGAGAATCACAATTATTTGGCTACCTTACACCCGATGGGCCGAATGGGCGAGATGCAAGAGATTGTTGATGCGATTGTATATCTGGAATCCGCGAATTTTGTAACGGGAGAAATTCTTCACGTCGATGGCGGACAAAATGCAGGTCAGTGGTAAGACAAGTAAGCAAGTCGAAGAAAGCTAATCCGTGAATAGGTTCATAAAAATTAGGAAGTTTGGAGCGATATCCGTGAGCATTTTTAAGAAAATATTTAAAAAGGAGTCTGCACAAGTGCCAATATCAAAAGTGAATTTAGCAGTTATTTATTACAGTTCAAATGGTACCAATTATCAATTAGCGCAATGGGCCGCTGAAGGAGGCCTTCAAGCAGGTGCAGATGTCAAAATTCTAAAAGTTCCTGAAACTGTGCCACAATCCGTTATTGATAACAATCCATCTTGGAAAGCTCATCTTGAAGAAACCAAAGATATCCCTACCGTGTCTTTGGCAGACTTGGAGTGGGCAGACACGATCATCTTTAGTATGCCCACAAGATTCGGTAATCTGCCAGCGCAAATGAAACAGTTCATCGATACGACAGGAGGGCTTTGGGCCCAAGGGAAAACGGTAAATAAAGTGGTGAGCGCCATGACTTCCGCCCAAAATCCGAATGCAGGACAGGAACAAACGATTCTTCAATTGTACACCTCCATGTACCATTGGGGCGCGATTGTGGCTGCGCCAGGCTTCACAGATCCTTCGGTATTTGTTGCAGGTGGTAATCCATATGGGACAAGCGTAACCGTGGATCAAAATGGTGCGATAAAGGAAGATGCACGCGCTGCTGCTCAGCACCAAGCAAAACGCACTGTGTCTGTTGCCAAATGGGTAAAGGCCGGTTTGGAACAATAATATAGCAAAGTAGTTAATTATATATAAACCCAGTGCCGTAATGGCACTGGGTTTATGTGCGTTATTTCCTATCCATAAGAAGGAGAGCGCGATGAAGAAGGCTGCTTCATCATAGAATATTTTTGGATGAAAAATGGGAAATTAGATCTATCCGTGTTTTCTGTAGGAGGCTGTTCAGTGAAATGGTTTAGGAAATGGATGCGCACGAAACCTGGGTATCCAGTCATACCTGAGGAACTTCATACGGAAGATGAAGAAAACGGCGGATTAACCGAGGATTTAGAGCATAATGAATGGATTCTTAAACGGATATTCCATAACAGCTCGGATATCGTTTTTCGTCATGTTCAAACTGCGGGACGCAATCATTGGCTGATTATCTATTTTGCAACCCTTGTTGAAGAAGAATTGATTAATGATCATATCTTGAAGCCAATGATCGCTGCGTCCGAAAAACAGGATGGGATCGTAAAAACAGAATGGCTGGATGATCAAAGCATCTCCCTAGGAATGACGAGTGTTACATCCGAAGTATCTGTTATCGTAAAACAAGTGTTAAGTGGCCATGCAGCCGTGCTAACCATAGGGAACTGCGATGCGATGATGGTGAAAGTAAACGCTAAATCTACAAGAAGCTTGGATGAACCATCATCTGAACCCGTTATCCGCGGTCCCAGGGTTGGATTTATCGAAAATATATCAAAGAATATCGGGTTAATACGCTCATTAATCAAAACTTCAAGATTAAAAATGGAAACTTTTACACTCGGGGAGCTTTCTCAAACGCAAGTTGTTATGACTTATATTGTTGGAATTGCTTCGGATCATGTAATCGACGAAGTTCGAGAAAGGGTCGCGCGGATCAAAATAGATGGAATCCTTGATTCAGGGTACGTCGAGGAGTTTATAGAGGATAGCCCGTTCTCCCCGTTTCCGCTTGTGCATAGTACGGAACGCCCGGACGTAGTTGCCGCCGAATTGTTGGAAGGGAAAGTAGCTATTCTTGTAGATGCTTCTCCATTTGTATTAATTGTTCCCATGACGTTCTGGACGGGTCTCCAGGCAAGTGAGGATTACTACATCCGTTGGCCAATCGCCACTTTTGTGCGATGGATTCGATTCCTTTTTATCAGCATCGCCATATTTGCACCTCCGCTCTATGTTGCGATTACCACCTTCAATCAGGAAATGATTCCAACGAATCTCGTGCTGAGTATTGCCTCTTCTAGAGAACCTGTTCCTTTTCCAGCCGTTATCGAGGCTTTTCTCATGGAAATAATTTTTGAGGCGTTGCGGGAAGCAGGGATTCGGCTGCCCAAGCAAATCGGTCAAGCAATAAGTATTGTAGGGGCATTGGTTATCGGGCAAGCGGCTGTTCTAGCAGGTATTATTTCCGCACCGGTCGTTATTATTGTGTCAATTACCGGTATTGCAGCGTTTACAATTCCTCGATACAGTTTTGCTAACGGTATCCGTTTACTAAGATTTCCAATGTTATTTTTGGCGGGTACACTTGGACTTTATGGCATCGTAATAGGGTTACTTGGCATCGTATTACATATCTCATCGCTTCGTTCTTTCGGAGTTCCCTATTTTACTCCGGCGGCACCGATGGTTTTCTCGGAATTAAAGGATGTCATCATCCGGGCACCGATTTGGGCTAAAACGCGTCGACCTTCAGAAATAAGCACTAAGAACTCGGTACGTGAGCCTGCAGGTCAAAAACCAACACCGGAATCTGCGGGGAAAGGGAAGGGAGCTCCAGAATGAAACCATTCCTTTACATGGCTCTATTAGTCACATTACTAACCACAAGTGGCTGCTGGGATCGTACGGAAATAAATGATCTTGCTTTCATTATGGGTACGGCATTTGACGTAACGGAAGACGGGAACTATATATTATCTCATCAAATTGCGATTCCTTCCTCCGCTCAAGGAGGTCCGGGCAGTGGCGTCAGCAGCAAAGAAAAGTTTTTCGTTATTTCCGCTGTCGGCAGTAATATTAATGAAGCTTTCTATCGACTTCAGAAAAAAAGTTCACGCAGGCTGTTTACTGCACATCGCGTCGTGATTTACATCGGCGAGAAGTTGTCTAAACGCGGGATTAAAGACATCCTCGACATCTATACCCACGATTCAAAACAACGCTTAAGAACATATATCATGGTTGTAAAGGGGGGGGAAGGGCGGGAACTTTTGAAAGTGAAATACCCCTTTGAACAAGTGCCCAGCGAAGCTATCAAGGAAATGGAAGGGTTAAGAAGTGAGTTGGCCATTTCCTTGCGAGACTTTTTTTTAGCTTCATCAGGCGAAGGAATCAGTCCCGTATTGGGAGTCATAATGGCTGATGGCATCACAGAAGGAGTAAAAGAAGGCAATATATTCAAGCTAGCTGGATCGGCCATTTTTAAGGACTTCAAATTAGCCGGTTTTCTAAACGAGAATGAAACAAATGGCTTTCTGTGGGTGACAGATCGAATGAAGAATGGGAGCCTTAATGCGAATGTACCTGATAGTAGCGGAACGGTTGGTATGATCTTGGCAAAGACGGATCGGAAAATTACCCCGGAGATCAGCGGCGATAAGATTAAATTTAACATACAACTTCACGGTGAAGGGAACATTTGGGAAAATAATACTAATTTAGATATTCGAAAGCCAGAGAATCTGAGAATTGTGGAAACAGCGTTGGAGAAAGCGGTTGAAGGACAAATTCACGATACGTTATCCAAAGTCCAGAAGCAATACAAAGTAGATAGTGTGGGTTTTGGCAGAGAGATTTATCGCGACAAGCCGAAACAATGGAGAACGTTGAAAAATCAATGGGACAATAAGTTTCCTGAGGTAACCGTTTCCCTTGAAGTGAAGTTAACTATATTGGGCAGCGGGATGGCAGGTCCTCCTTTACATTTGGAGAGAAAGGAGATCATAAAATGATTATGAGTATCATCTATTATCTAACGTTCATGGTTGTATGGTCTTTTGTTACAATCCGATCGATGCTGCGCAGGCAAAAAAAAAGAGAGGCAGCGGTATTCGGCGGAATAATGACCGTATCGTCCATCATCGGCACTTTATTAATTGCGCGTGTTAATTTGCCCAGTATGATTGTTCCGTTCAAAATTGTTTTTGAGCCTTTCGGAAAAATGCTTTTAATGCGGTGATGCCACAGCTTTCCTTTTGATAGTGTCGATCAGGAGAAGAAGCAACGGGATGAGACTCTGTGTGACAAAGCCACCGCTCGGGTAAATAAACGTAAGATAATTTTGAAGTTCTGCACCATTTTTGAAAACCCAAATCGAGCCAACGAGGCTCAAGAGGGTGATTGGTGCCACGAGATCGCGATAGTTCCGAATGCCGAAAACCTGGCTTATGCTAAGACATAAAATAAACAATGTCACCGAAACTTTCACGAAGCTTCCAATGACCCATACCATGACAGCAATAGCCTCGAGACGTTCGAATGAACCTTCAATTCCAATATATTGTATGACGCTTAGATATGCATAGTTGAGTTGCCCCGTTAATGAACCGAGGACCAAAATCGCTGAAAAAACGACGATAAAAATAAATATAAATATAAACAAAAGCGCATACAAGGAGGTTTTGCGCGCTTTTTGGGGTTGATTCAAATAGGGAAGAAGCCAACCCAAGATAAACAACTGATTCATAAAAGCTCCTGCCGGTAGGATGGCTCCTTGTAATACGGGCAGAAAACCGTTTGCCAATACTGGTTTTAGTTGATTATGATCGGCTGCACCAATCGTTAGAATCAAGAGCGGAATCAAAAATACTAATTTCAGCGGCGTAAGAAACTCAGAACATCTTCCAATGACCTCAATTCCCTTATAAACAGCTAGACCGCAAAGGATCAATAATGTCAGACTTCCAATTATAGACGGACTTCTTGGCAATAGCAGTGTTTTAATGAAAAAGGTATGTTGTATGGTCATAATCGAAATAGACATAAGCCAATAGTAAATATAGTATAAGCCCAAACAAGTTCCTAACCATTTACCGAGTATTTTTTGACTGTACGCAATGATTGTCAAACCCGGATATCGATTCGCGAGTTTAATCATGACCCAAATACTCAGTAGACCTGTTGTTGTGGATGGTATCACCGATATCCATGCATCTTGTTTGGCAAACATCGCCATCAATCCAGGAATGGTTAAGATGATTGTGGAAGCAATATAAGAGAAAAGTAATATACCTAATTGGTTAGCTGTAATTTTTTCTGTAGTTTGCATGGAAGCGCCCCCTCTCCTAACCTCACAGAGATTGCTCCAAGTATTGACTTTTTGGCAGCTAATTATACGTTAAGACCCGAGAAGTGCGCACGCATCGCCGTTAGGAAAGCGGACAATGCAGGTGTAATCAAAGCGTCCCTGCGCCGGATAAAGACCGTTGTCACGATGGCATGCTTGCCCGTAATTTCATGCGTGCGGATTCGTCCTTGCTCCTGTGGTTCAGCGGCGATTGTACGAGGCAAAAGCGAAATGCCTAAACCTGCGCCGACACAACCGATAATCGTTTCCGGTGATCCGAAATCCATGAGTTTAACGGGAATTAAGCCTTCTTCTTTGAGCAGCAGATTTAATTTTGCCCGGTAAGCACAACCGCTGCGCAAGACGAGAAGCGGGCGATCCTGCACATCATGGATGGAACGGATGGGCGGGTGGGAAGATGAAGTGACCAGAACCAGTTCTTCATCAATGACTTTTTCTTGAATGAGATCAGGATGATCGACAGGACCTGCCACAAATGCTCCGTTAAGCTCATAATGAAGCACGCCATGGATATGCTGTTCTGTAGGACCTGTCGTTAATGTGAAATCGACAGCCGGATACGCTGTATGATAGTTGGTGAGCAGCATGGGCAGCCGGGCGGAGGCGGTTGTCTCCATAGAGCCAATATGCAGAGGACCGGCGGGCTCGGAGGAGTCTCCCACGGCAAGCCGGGCTTCCTGAATCACATGCAATATTTTCTCCGCATAGGAAACAAGGATTTGACCGGAAGGCGTAAGTGTGATGCCCCGATTGTGGCGATAGAAGAGCTGTGTCTGCAAATCGGCCTCAAGCTGTTGAATCTTGTGAGTGACGTTGGACTGAGCGAAGTTTAATTTATTAGCCGCTTTGGAAATGCTACCTTCATGTGCCGTGGTAAAAAATACTTTGAGCAACTGTATATCCATATTAAATATAAACCTCCTGTATTTGGTGCGATTAGCTATCTGTAATTGAGATAATGAATGTCATTATTCTGCATTATACATGATAAAAGATTACCTTGCATGTTGACACGTTATCTACTGAAAGCTAGAATTTATTTATGGATAAAAATAATAAAAATACTGCAGAATTTATTTTAGATACCGCTCAGTCGCTGGTGCAGCAATTTGGATTTAACGGTTTTAGCTATTCACACATTGCAGACAAAGTAGGGATACGGAATGCCAGTATTCATTATTATTTCCCTAACAAAGAGGATCTGGGAGAAGCATTGATTACACGGTATCAAAGAAATTTTATTACCTACGTCGCACAAATTGATTTGGATACTCAGCATAGTTTGGAGAAACTGCGCAAATTCATTTTACTTTACAGTGGTCCAGTCCAAGATTATCGTACTTGTCTGAGTGTTATGCTTTCAACGGATTTAGCTACTTTATCCGGCAAGGTTCGAGATGGATTAGCTCAATTCTTCACTTCGAATTTAGAATGGTTGGAACGTGTGCTGGAGCAGGGGCGGCTTGATGGACAGCTCAAGTTTGAAGGTCCCGCAGATGTAAGAGCTCATCAATTTCTGGCTTCACTTCAAGGGGCGCAGCTGCTTGCAAGAAGTTTTAGCGATGTCAAAAAGTTTGATATGATTGTCGATGGTTTATTATCCGCCTTAACTTGAAAAAGAAGGCGGATTGTTTTTATATTATTCCTACCTTTTAGTAGGTAAAACAATTATATTCTAAATGGCGTATCATTTCTTGAGAAATAAAGAAAAATAATGAAGGTAAATGAGTGTGCCGTCCATCGTAATTTAAAACGAAATCAATGATGAAATGAGGCAAATAAAATGAAAACTTTAGTCATCGTTACGCATCCGAACTTGGAAGGATCCACTTGGAATAAAGCATGGGTGAAGGCTCTGCAAGATCAAACGGATTACACCATCCATGAGTTATACAAAACGTACCCAGACGAAAATATCGATGTTGCTAAGGAGCAGAAGTTAATTGAGTCGCATGACCGCATTATTTTTCAATACCCGTTTTATTGGTACAGCACTCCGCCATTATTAAAAAAGTGGTTTGATACCGTATTATTATACGGGTGGGCTTATGGACCGGAAGGTAAACTGGCAGGAAAAGAAATCGGTGCTGCGATCTCGACGTATGGCACCAAAGAGT
This sequence comes from Paenibacillus anseongensis, assembly GCF_009757995.1. Taxonomy (NCBI): domain Bacteria; kingdom Bacillati; phylum Bacillota; class Bacilli; order Caryophanales; family Paenibacillaceae; genus Paenibacillus; species Paenibacillus anseongensis. The sequence continues at coordinate 683,556 of NZ_WSEM01000016.1, read as the reverse complement.
CGTATTCAAAAAGCGGATCCAATCGCTTTACATTGGAAGAGATGCTGCGCCCGGTAGAAGCGCTAGCTCATTTTATTAGCGCCTCGTATTTGCCTCACTTTGCTCTGAACGATACGTCGAATGCGACAGATGATCGTGTAGCAAAAAGCGCCCAAGATTATGTTCAGCATCTCAAAACGGTCAAACCCGTTGTGATGGTTTAAGAATGTTTTAGTTTAAAGGCTTTCGCCCTCGTGGGTGGAAGTCTTTTTAATTTAGTAAGTTTCCAGACTCGCAATTGTGCTACAATGGTTTCGTAATTAAAATGAATCCTTATCAAAAGAGAAAGGAGGGGTGTATATGCTTATCCGATTGAATAAAGTTCTCGAGAAGGCCATGCCTTTTGTCACGCCAACGGCTGTTATTGTTGGGCTAATTTGCAGTGTTTGGCTGCACAATCTGAGCTTTCTGGTGCCATGGATTTTTGCGCTGATGACGTTCTTCGGTAGTATTGGCTCTAATTTTAAAGATTTACAGAAGGTCATGATGCATCCGCTGCCGATTGTCGCTAACTTTATCATTCTGCATCTTGCCATGCCATTGCTTGGTTGGGCGGCCGGCTCGCTTTTTTTCCCGGGAGATGATTTGACTCAGACTGGTTTTGTTCTCCTATTCGTTATTCCTACAGGCGTAGTTAGCTTGGTATGGGTCACTATTTACGGAGGAAATATAGCGCTTACTTTGGCGCTGATCTTACTGGACACGCTTCTGTCTCCTTTTATTGTGCCACTTAGTCTTTCACTTATCGTTGGAGCGAAGGTACATATGGACCAATGGGACATTATGAGAGGATTATTTCTAATGGTCGTGATTCCCTCATTGATCGGCACGTTCCTGAATCAGTGGACAAAAGGGAGAATTAAAACCACATGGGGACCCAGGTTTGCGCCTTTTTCAAAAATAGGCCTTTTTGTGGTCGTCGCGATTAATTCCTCGGTCATAGCTCCTTATCTGAAGAACATGAATGGCCAATTGGTCAAAATCATTGTAATCGCTTTCGTGAGTGCGACCATCGGATACTTGGCAGGGTGGCTGGTGTCACGGATGATGAAATGGGAACGCGAAGTTACGATAGCTTTAACGTTTAATTCCGGGATGCGAAATTTAAGTGCAGGCGCGGTGCTCGCCATCAGCTTTTTTCCGCCGCCAGTGGCGCTTCCTGTTGTCGCAGGCATGCTGTTTCAGCAAATTTTGGCGGCAATATTCGGGCAACGTCTGGCTAAAAGCTACGGTGTGAACGGCCACACAGCAAAAGCAGCCTAGATGAGATGTACTTACACTTGACGTATACATAAGAATAGCGCGAAACTAAAAAAGCCTTCAGGACCACTCTCAAGTGGGCTGGAGGCTTTTAACGTTAATCCATATTTTACTGAATCATGGTAAAAGAAAAATGTTGATCAAGCGCAAAATTAATCGCGCCGAGTGCACCGCCGATTTCGGGTAAAACGGCCGTGTCCACGGCGATCCCGGCAGAGAGGGCTAACATGGACCGCTGCTTCATAACTTTTGTAGCGGTTTGGACATATGTGCTGCACATGCTGGGGATGGATCCCCCAAGAATGATCGCCTCCGGATTGAGCAAATTGACCACATTAGCCAGCGCGATCCCGAGGTACGTGGCGGCGCGGTTAATGATGCGTAAGGCCAAAGCATCACCTTGGTCTGCAGCTAAGCAAACGTCCTTAGCTTGCAGAATTTGCAGATCATTTCCGGCTATCACACGGTTGAGCACACTGTCTTCCTGTCCGGAACGGAGCTGCCTGCGCGCTTCCTGTTCAATGGCCGAAGCCGTTGAATAGAGGTGTAAGCAACCGTTATTTCCACATGGACATACGGGTCCGTCCGGCTCAACTGTAATATGTCCGAGTTCACCTGCTCCGCCGAACGAACCTGAAACCAATTGTCGATCATTAAAAATCCCGGCAGCAATCCCGGAACCGACCCCGACATAGATCATATGCTTATAGCTGCTGCCTGAACCGAAACGGCATTCGGCAAGTCCACGGGCACGGTGCCTGTTGATGGCTACAGTGGGCCAGCCAAGCTTTTTACTTACCATGTCCTCAATCTCCACGTTCGACCAGCCCAAATCGGAAGCGCTTTTAATAATACCTCTTCTTGTATCGACAAGACCAGGCACTCCCAGACCGAACAATTGGATGACGCCAATCTTTAATTCTTTAACAAATTTTTCCGTTTGCTCCGTTAACTCCTGAATCGCGATCTCGGGCAGGGGAGAGCTGACAGGTATTTTCGTAAGATGAATGACATTCCCAAGTAAATCAAACACGCCCAACGTCCATACTTGATTATCGAGATCAGCGCCCATAATGCCTGGTGATCCTGGGACAAGCTCTAGTGAAATAGCTGGACGGCCTCCCGTTGAAGGGGCTTTTTCTGTTTCTTGGACCAGCTTACAATCCATGAGCTCGGAAATCGTGGAAGAGATGGTCGCTCTGCTCAGTTCCGTAACTTTGGTCAATTTAATGCGAGGCATGGAACCGTGCATACGCAAAGCTTGAATGATACTGGTTTTGGTACCCTTTTGATCGCTTTTATATGGACTTATCATGTGTTTTCACCGTCGCTATATCATTATGTAATTAAACCGATTATACCTGAACCCATACGAATAGTGGTAATGAGCTTACTTTAATAAAAATCAGAACAAAGATCAAGGTTTTCCTAGCAAAAATAAATAATAATAACGGGATGACAAATAACTTAATTTAAATGTTGACATAAGTTGCGGGTTTAATTTATGATATCCTCATACTATTGAAAGCGCTATTACGGAAAGGGCGGGATGACAACAATGATCGTTTTAGGCGGTAATATGTATGATGATTCAACCATTGAGCATTTTTTGAAAGATGCAGCTGCTATTGGGTATGAGGGCGTCGAGATTCGTGGTGTCGGTGAATTAAAAGACGGCCATATCTCGCAAGAACGAGCGGAGCAAATTAAAAGCTTGCTCGTAGGTTATCGGCTTACTCCAATCAATCTATCCCTTTTTGTTGGGAATTTTGCCTGTAATACGGAAGAGGAAAACCATGAGGAATTTCTGAAGTGGGAGCGCTACCTCGATTTCGCCTCAACCATTGGATGCGGCATGATGCGATTGAACCCAGGGTTCCAGCATTCCGATGAGGTATCCAAGGAGGACTTTGCTAAGGCCGTCAAGTGGTTCCAACAATGCGCCGATGCGGCAAACAGCCGAAATATTCGGGCGGTTATTGAGATGCATCACGGAACGCTTTGTGATCATGCCGATTCCTCCATCGCTTTTGTAGAAGCAGTAGGGCGCAGCAATGTAGGGCTGATCATGGATCCGGTTAATTTGTATCAGGTGCCGACCGATTATGGGATCGCAACCATTCAACGTTTAAAACCGTATCTCCTCAACGTTCATATTAAGGATATTGTGAAGCTGCAAGGCAACCAGTATCCTTGGGCTTTCGAATATAGCGATTATGTGCCGCATATCGGCCGCTATCATAGAGTCATACCGAAGCAGGGTAAGCAAGATGAGCAATATTTCTGTCATCGGCTTATTAATCAAGGTGGGATTGATTGGTATGAAGTGTTCCGGGGGCTGAAACAAATCGGATACAACGGTTATCTTACCGTTGAAAGTGTGAGCAAGCCTGGCTCCGATCTTCCCGTACATACCGAACTAGCTCAGCAGTGTTATAACGATGTGCAGCACCTGCTTAGCGTCACAAAATCTAACGTTAATGTATAAGAAGTGCGTTGAGGGAGAGGGAGGACGGGCGGCTGTGGAACATTCGGATTTGAAAAAGCCTTATTCGTTTTCACTGTTTGTGAAACATTGGAAAGATCAATCGGCTCCCGAGCTGGCCAACTTTGTAAGCCGAATTGGATTTGACGGCATCGAGCTTCCGATTCGAGACGGGTTTCAGGTAGAGCCAGAGACTGCTTGGAAAACATTGCCGCAATTTGCCAAGCAGTTAAACGAGCAAGGGGTCAACATTTATAGCGTTGCCGCTTCAACGGATGAATCGATTTTCGCCGCATGCTCGGAAGCCGGTGTACCGCTGATCCGAATTATGGTCAATATCGATCAGGACGGATATAAGGCGACGGAAGAAAGGACCCGGCGGAAGCTGGAGGCGCTTGTCCCGCTTTGCGAGAAATATGGTGTAAAGGTCGGTATCCAGCAGCATTACGGAAACTACATCATCGATTCGAACGGCATTATGCAGTTGATGCATCCAATAAACCCCAAGCATATCGGCGTCGTCTGGGATGCTGCGCACGATGCATTTGCTGGGCAGCAGCCGGAATATGGTTTGGACATCGTATGGTCCCATCTGGCGATGGTGAATTTGAAAAATGGGTTCTTTCTACGAAGTAACGGACCCGAGGCTGAAACAGCGGAGTGGAAACGTCATTTCACCACCGGACGGCACGGCATGGCGCACTGGCCGAGAATTGCCAGCTATGTGAAAGCACGAAACTATGCCGGTGTCATTTGTTTGACTGCAGAGTACACGGATTTGGCCAATAAAGACCGCTACATCACCGAAGATCTTGCTTATGCGAAATCGCTGTTCAAGTAAATAGGAGGTGCAGGGCAAATGGCAGCTCAGAGTGAATGGCATCTGGGTAGCATCCCGGAAGCTGTCCCGCAAAGCAGATGGAAACATGTGCTGCATGGACTTAGACGAGATAAATTTCTGTATTTGTTAATTGCTCCAGGTGTGTTGTTTTTCCTAATCTTCAAGTATGTCCCGATGTGGGGAGTTGTGATCGCGTTCCAAGATTACTCCCCATATATGGGGGTATCGGGAAGCCCATGGGTTGGTTTTGACCATTTTATCCGCTTCTTCTCCAATCAAGACTTCTACTTATTATTTCGAAATACGATGGCCATCAGCTTGTTAAGTCTGGTATTCTTTTTCCCGCTGCCCATCTTACTTGCACTTCTGCTGAATGAACTACGTAATGAAGTTTACAAAAAGTGGATCCAATCCATCGTCTACATGCCGCACTTTCTTTCGTGGGTTATTATCGCAGGAATTACTTTCTTGTTGTTATCGCAATCATCGGGGATTATTAATAAGATGCTAGTCAGTTTAGGGGCTGCCAAATACGACTTTTTAACGAATGAAAACAGTTTCTGGATCCTGCTTACCGTGCAGAACGTCTGGAAAGAAGCGGGATGGGGAACGATTATTTTCCTTGCTGCTATCGCGGGGGTCGATCCTGGACTTTATGAAGCGGCGAAAATAGACGGAGCGGGCCGTATTCGGCAAGCTTGGCACGTAACGCTGCCTGCGATTCGAAGTGTCATTATCGTACTGTTTATCCTCAAGCTCGGGCACATCATGGATGTTGGGTTTGAGCAAGTATTTCTGATGATGAATGGCGCTGTTTCCAATGTGGCTGATGTTTTTGAAACCTATGCTTACCGTTTGGGTATTCAGCAAGGGCAATTTAGTTTCAGCACCGCCGTCGGCTTGTTCAAATCTGTGGTTGGTTTGATTCTGGTTATTGGAGCCAATAAACTGGCCAAACGATTTGGTGAGGAAGGCGTGTACTGATCTCCGCAAATACAGGAAACGGGGTGAGAATGATGAATCGAAGCTTAAGCGAGCGTTTATTTGATACGATGAATATTATCGTGCTCGGTATCATAGCGATCATTACGATTTTTCCGCTTTATTATGTGTTTGTCGTTTCATTTACGGATCCAGCAGAATACATTCAAAAGCAAGGCTATCTCTTATTTCCGCAGAAATGGACACTGGATTCCTACAAATATTTGTTATCTACCTCAGCCTTTCAAAATGCAACGATGATCAGTGGTTTTCTGGCAACTGTCGGAACAGCGCTCAGCCTGGTGATCACTGCTGCACTGGCTTATGGGTTATCCCGTAAGCGGTTGCAGGGCAGAAGACTGATTATGTTATTGATTCTGATCACTCTTTTGTTCAGTCCGGGACTGATCCCACCGTATCTTCTGGTTCGCGACTTGGGCTTGATTAACAGCGTCTGGTCCTTAATTCTACCGGTGCTGACAAGCGGGTGGTACGTCATTCTTATGAAAAGCTTCTTCGACAGCATCCCTGTTGAATTAGAAGAATCCGCCATCATTGACGGCTCCACGGATATCGGCGTTTTCTTCCGCATTGTCCTTCCGCTATCTCTTCCTGCTCTTGCCGCATTTGGATTATTCTACGCAGTGGCGTATTGGAACACCTTTTTTAGTGCGGTGTTGTACATTAATGACTACACCAAGTGGCCGCTTCAGCTCGTGCTCCGCAATATGTTAATCGACTCATCGACGCAAGCAGGAGGGGCTGCTGCAGCACAGATGATGGCCGAACAAAGCATCCCTACCGAAACTTTAAAAATGGCTGCTGTCGTCATTGCGACATTGCCAATCCTATGTGTTTATCCGTTCCTGCAAAAGCATTTTGCCAAAGGCGTCATGCTGGGTTCGGTGAAAGGATAATCTTTTTAAAATGATAGAGGAGGGTTCTTATGAAAAGAAATGAGAGGTCAATGACGAGCAAAGCGGTGCCTGTATCGTTAACTTTCATGATGGCAGCATCGGTTCTGTCGGCTTGCTCAGGCGGAGCACCGGCTTCAACAACAGGAACAGGAACGGGAGCTGCAGCTGACAGCGGTCCGCCAACGGAAATCAGCATTTTTACGGAGTTTAGCACACCGGAACCACCCGCAGCCGATAATCCGGTGACCAAGGAATTCGAGAAGCGCACGAATACGAAGCTGACGATTACTTGGGCATCTCCGAATGCATGGGAAGAGAAGCAGAATGTCATGTTAGCTTCAGGCGATATGCCGGATTTAATGAAAATCAAAGACATGAAGCAAACGCAAGCGATCACCATGATCAAGCAAGGTGCTTTTTGGGATTTGACGCCGTACTTGAAGGATTATAAAAATTTATCGGCTTATCCGCAAGAAATTATGGACAGTGTCAAAGTAAACGGCAAGCAATATATCCTGCCATCGGTACGACCGCTGCATGGAAGCAGCTTCTTTAATATCCGCCAAGACTGGTTGGATAACGTTGGGCTGAAGATGCCGCACACGATGGATGAGTTCTACACCGCTTTGAAAGCTTTCGTCGACAAAGATCCCGACAAGAACGGGAAAGCTGACACGTACGGGTATAACGGCAAGAACTGGGAGAAAGTCATTGATATTTTCAATAAAAGTAATGGCAAGTGGAAATTGCAAGATGGCAAACTGGTGGATACTGATTTAGAACAAGGAACAAGAGACGGACTTATTTATCTGAACAAGATGTACAAGGATAAAATATTGCCTGAAGATTTCGTTGCTATGAAAACTACCGATTTTGAAAACATGGCGAAAGCAGGAAAAGTCGGTGTTCAAATGGATACCACAGAAGGCGTTTTCCGTGCTACGGAAGGCGCGCAAAAGCTTGATCCGAAAGCAGATTTTGTGGCTATGACTTATTTGGAAAGTGCAGCCGGTAAAATGGTTCCTACAGGTAGCGGATTCGCAGGGCTGTATGTGATTCCGAAAAAAGTTCCTGAAGCCAAAATGAAGAAAATCCTGGCTTTGATGGATTACGGCGCATCCGAGGAAGGTTTCGAATTGGCCTGTTACGGCCTGAAGGATATCCACTTCACCGTGGTAGACGGTTTCAAAACGGCGACAGAACAAGCGGTGAAAGACAGTGTATCACAAAGCTCGTTCGGTAAAATCTTCGAAAGATTCGATCCCTACTTATGGGCTTATCGCGTGGGTATGCCGAAAGCTACCTTCGAACGTAATAAGAAAATTATTGATGAACGAGGAAATTATGGCGTACCAGATGTATCCATTGGTCTGATGTCCGATATTGATTTGAAAATGGGACCTGACTTCAAGAAGAAAATGGATGATATGAAGGTCAAAGTGATAATGGGGAAAGAGCCGATCGAATCCTGGGATGCGATGGTAAAAATGTATAAAGCGGATGCCAATTACATGAAGATGATAGATGAATTTAATAAGTCCTATCAAGACAGGAAAAACAGCAAATAAAGAGAAAAAGGAGTCGAGCAAACATGCTGCGTAAATTACGATTAGCCGTTGTCGGATTGGGACGTGTGTCGAAGTCCCATCTTCCGGCTATCCGGGAGCTATCCGATCACATTGAACTTGTTGCCCTTGTTTCTCGTGATGAAGGTAAACTGCGGCAGGAAGCCGAAAAGTGGGAGGGGGTCCATACCTATACGTCATACGATGACGCTGTAGATGATCCGGATATTGACGCGTTTTTGCTGCTTCTGCCGCATGATCTTCACGCAGAATATTCGATTAAGGCGCTTCGTGCCGGCAAACATGTGCTGGTCGAGAAGCCTATGGCGATGAATGTGCAGGAAGCGGAGGAGATGGCGGAGGCGGCGGAGCGTGCTAACGTTACGTTAATGATTGGGCAAAGCCGCCGTTTCTATCAACCGGTCATGGAATCAATTCGTCAGGTGAGAAAGAAAGCCATTGGTGATCTGATCAACATCAATGCGATGTTATTGGCGCATATGGATAAGCCGGCAGCGGACTGGTGGAAGGATGAATCAAAAATTGGCGGATTTATCATTCCATTATGGGGAAGCCATATTCTAGACTATATTCAGTGGGCATATGGCAGAGCTCCGAAGTCCGTTTATGCGCAGGGACATTCCAACAATCCGAATTGGTCGGGTGAAGATGAAGTGGCGATTTCCATGAATTTTGGTGAGGGTCAAATGGCGAATGTGTGGATGTCGTTTAACGCCGGTTGCCGCCCAACCGATGAGGATGGGCTTACTGGGAAGCGGATATGGTCGACGCAGAACAGTATTTATGAGCGCTATTTAATTGGATCGAACGGCTTACTGCATCTGAAGGATGAGTATGAACTTAGCCTGAACGGCGAGACGCTGGAAACGTGTGAGTCTACATTCCCTAATTTCAAATGGCAGCTTGAGGAATTTGCCAATGCGATTCGAGAAGGGCGTGAACCGCTGGCTTCAGGCAGGGAAATTATCCAGGTAATGAGAGTCATGGATGGTTGCTTTGAATCTATGCGGACCGGTCAGGTTGTGCAGCTTTAAGCTTGGGATTTGTCTAAGGAAAACAGAGGGAGGACTTTCTGCAATGAAGTTAAAAACATTGGTGTTATCACCACAATCACGATTGGATGAAGTCTGTTCAGAGGCGTGCCGTGCACGAATAAATGAGTACTTCGAACCCGTGTGGAATGAGACAGGGCGTGATTACACGCAGGCAGAGCTTTCAGAACGAATTGCTGAGGCAGAAGTCATTATTACCAGTTGGGGCTCGCCCAGCTTAACTGATGAAATGCTGGAGAAGGCCGTCAAGCTTCGTGCCGTTGGGCATGCAGCCGGAACAGTGAAGAACCTTGTTCCCAAACAAATTTTCGCACAAGGGGTCAAAGTTTTCTCGGCGGCTCCAAGAATTGCCTTAAGTGTGGGTGAATATTGTCTGGCAGCGCTGTTGACAACTCTGCGGCATTTACCTGAATTTGACTCAACCATGCGGGATGGCAAATGGAAGATTGCTGGTTTGAAGGGCAGAGAACTTACCGGAAGTACGGTTGGCATCATTTCGGCCAGCTCTACGGCTCGCGCGTTTATCAAGCTGCTTGCGCCTTTTCAAGTCAATGTTCGCATTTATGATCCCTATTTGAGCGAAGAAGCAGCGGCTCGGCTGAATGCTAAGAGGGCTACACTAGAGGAGGTTATGAGCTGCCCCATTATCTCGGTTCACGCGCCCAAGCTTCCTGCTACGGAAAGAATGCTGACCCGAGAATTGCTCGCGCTCATTCCGGACGGTGCTGTTTTTATTAACTCTTCTAGAGGTCCTGTGGTGGATGAACAGGCTTTCATGGAAGAGCTTCAAAGCGGACGATTTTTTGCTGCTCTTGATGTGTTCGAAAAAGAGCCTCTTGCTGTAGATCATCCTATCCGCTCTCTTCCTAATGTGCTTCTCTCACCTCATATTGCCGGAGCCTCCGTACAAGGACATCTTGCTTTAATGGAGGAAGTCGTCGAAGACATCATTAGAGGCTTGCAGGAAGAGAAGACCATGTATGAAGTGAACGAGAAGATGTGGGAAGTTATGGCTTAACAGGCTGAAGTAAACTTTTGGTAGATGGAAGGGGAATTATGTAAATGGTTAGAAAAATGTCCGTGCCTCCCATGGAATTGGTTGATTATGATGGTCCTGGTACACAAATGTGTGCGGTTATGGACGCCATTGGTGAAATTAGCGTAAGAAGAGCCTTGATTCCAGAACCCAAGGATGGAGAAGTAAGAGTTAAGGTCAAGTGGGTAGGGATATGCGGCAGTGATGTTGAAGTATTCCGTGGCGCGCGCGAGCCTGAATTTATTTCGTATCCTACGAGGCTGGGACATGAAGTTGCAGGCATCATTGATAAGGTCGGCCCTAATGTAATAGGTGTCAAGGTTGGCGATCATGTTGCTCTTCGGTATGTTTGGGGAGCTTTTGCCGAGTATGTATGCTGTACCCCGTTCTCAGTCAAAGTGCTGCCCAAAGATTTGCCGTTAATCGAGGGCTCGCTGATTGAAGTGCTACCAGGTATTATCCATGCCGCAGAACTCGGAGACATTTCGCCGAATAAAAATGTATTGATCACGGGACAAGGCGTGAGCGGTCTAGTGATGACGCAGGTTATCAATATGTTTAGTCCCAGAAATTTGGTTGTCACCGATTTATTTGACGAGAAACTGGCACTTGCACGCAAATATGGCGCCACCCATACGTACAAAATCCCTCATGAACATGCGGATACGATGGATATTGTAGGAGCGGATTTCCCGGATGGCTTTGATGTTGTCATTCCGTGTCTTCTGGAAGGGGCAGGTATGGTTGATGCGATAAATGCTGCAGCGCAGAATGGGCGAATTGTCATGTATGGGTGCATTGGTACCTGTCACAAGCCGGTTGATTTCTTCAAGGTGCATAAAAAACGGCTGGATATCCTTTCAACGGAACCCAAACGTGACATTGATAATCGGCGTTACTTCGATGAAGGCTTGCGGCTGGTTCTCGACGGATTAGTGAATACGGAGGAAATGATTACACATGTCGTTCCGCTTGCGGAAGTTTCCCGGGCTTTCCAATTGCGAAACGAGCATAAGGGAGATACCATTCACGTCATGATTGACTGTGAAGTGAAATAAAATGAGGGGCTAAGCAGCTGTATGTGCTTAGCTCTTTTTTTGCTGTAACGATGAGAAATATCGTTACAGGCTATTGCGTCTAGGCGAAATTTTATGCAAGCGCTCACAATACTTTGTTATACTGAGAGTAAATGAATCCAATTGGCTTAGAGGTAACAAGGAGGAAATGCCCCATGCGCAAGTGGCTTGTACCGGATACGAATGTCAGACATAAAGTTTTTATTCGTATGCTAATCCCTTATCTTTTATTTATTTGTATGCTGTTAGGTATTGGTTATATCGTCTACCGAGAAACCATTAATGTAATGGAGAAGGATGCCACGGAGAATCATAGGCTCGTTCTGGAGCAAAGCAGAGACATTCTTGAACGAAGAATGGATGAAATTACTTCGATTGGACGTCAAGTTGCCGCCAACACGAAAGTCATTCAGTTTATGACGGTGAAGGACCCTTTTCAGGGTGCCAACACGTATTCTGTTTTAGATACGATTAAAAGCTTATATGATTTCAAGCTTTCCAATAACTTCGTCTATAACTATTATATTCTTTTTAAGAATAGCGACCTTGTTTTAACGCCGGGCTCTAGCTATACCATGGATGAATTTTTTAACCGGATTGCCGTTTATGATGGCGGAGATACAGAGAAAATGCGGAAGAATTGGCTGCAAACCTATCATTCCCGTTCTTTTCTCCCCTCAGAACACATGAGTATCGGAGAAAGCTCGTACCAAATGATGACGTATTTACAATCGTTAGGACTACCGGGTAATCCGCAGGCGGTTATCGCCGTTATGATTGATCAAGCTGAGATCCGCAAACTGTTTCAGGGACTTAACTTATCGCAAGGCGGCTGGGCGTATATTCTGGATGACCAAGGCCGCATTATGAGCTCGTTATCTGGTGAAAATACCGGACTTCCCGTCCGATTGGCTGATCTGAAGGAACAGCATGGCATTGTTGAGCAAAAGCTGAATAATCAATCCATGATTGTGACGTATACCAAATCAACGATAAATGGATGGACATACGTCGTTGGTCAACCGAAAGTTATTCTTTTAGGAAAAGTTCATTATATTCAAAAGATTATTTTCTCCTTAACGCTGCTTTTTCTAGTGATCGGTGTTTCCATGGCTTATTTCCTTGCTTATCGGAATAGCAAACCGCTTCGAGCTCTTGCCCAGTCGCTGAAAGAACTCGTCGGAGGCGGAGTGAAACAGCACGATGTGTATGGCTTTATAAGTGAAGCTGTGTCCGGCCTGGCGCTTTCCAACCGTAAACTGCAATCCGAGCTGGAGCTGCAGGTGCCTTTATTACGCGCATCCTATTTCAGAAGGCTTATGCAAGGACAATTCCTATCAACAAGAGATGCAGATATCCTGCTCAAACATCTAGGGTTAGGCATGGAGGATGAAGATCGGCAATATGTCGTCGCACTCATTCGCATCCAAGGATATGACAATGGCTATAATGAACGGCTGCTCAAGGATCTGGATCGAGTTCGCTTCGCATCCGCTGAGTTAATCAGGGAGCTTGTAGGCGCAGACGGATTTGCCTATGATGTGGCACAAGACCAAATAGCTGTATTACTTAGTGTATATTCGCATGACGCTAACAAGCATCGTGAAAACATAACGAAACTGATGGAACAAGTCTGTCAGGCGATTAACTTACGGTTTCAAATTGTATCCGATTGTGGCATCGGTGGGTACTGTGACCGGGTAACCGCAATCTCACGCTCATATGAGCAGGCTAGAGAGGCATTGTTTGCCTTGGTCCGATTAGACAAGGATGGATTGCAGTGGTTTGATGAACTCCCAGCAGCGCTTAATGATTACCATTACCCGCAAGACATGGAAGGGCGTCTGATGAATGTGGCATTGGCCGGTGAACAGGAGGAGGTAACACGTCTATTGCAGGCGCTGTATACCGAAAATTTTGAGAACAGGCACCTCTCACAAACTGTGCTCCGTTTATTTATTGGCGAATTGTGGGGGAATCTCGTCAAACTTTTAAGGCAATTAGGCATGCAAGCTGAGGAGGTTTATATGCAAATACAGCGTATAGATGGCGCGGAGCCTTCTTATGAGAGCTTGCAGCAGCATTTTACTGCGATTCGTCTTGCTTATGCGACGATTTGCCAGCATGTCGTGGAGCAACGATCAAGTCGTAACATTGAACTACTGGATAATATTCGTACGATGCTTCAGAAAGACTTTGCCGACAAGGCGTTATGTCTGGATGAAGCCGCAGATCGACTTCGTGTATCCAAGGTGTATTTGTCACAGTTCTTCAAGGATCAAACGGGTATCAATTTCTCAGATTATTTGGAGCAATTGCGGATGGAACAAGCGAAGCATCTATTAAGAAATTCGGATTACGCCATTCAAGAAATTGCCGACAAGGTAGGATACGCCTCATCCAATACATTCTGCCGAGCGTTTAAGCGGCTGCATGGGGTTAGCGCAACGGTTTATCAAAGGTCTGTAGAAGTGAATGTTTAGCGGGAAAATAACATTTGCACATGAATAAAGCAATTGCACATCCTCAAAACCTAAGGATTGCACAGGATTTAAACGTTTTCATATATACATGCAACGAGGGTAACCCTTACATTGAAGCTATACAACGACGAAGGGAGGTTACCCCATTGAAAACGGTGGCAAGTGTAAATACGATGACAAAAGCCAATACGGGGATCAAACGAATGTCATTTTTAAAGAAGCTGCATCGTAGTTGGCAGCTGTACGTTTTATTAGCATTGCCTGTTCTTTACATTATCGTGTTCAAGTATTATCCGATGTACGGTGCGCAAATTGCTTTCAAAAATTTTATTGCTTCAAAAGGAATCACAGGCAGTAGTTGGGTGGGATTTAAACATTTCATAAGATTTTTTAACTCGTATGAATTTGGCACCCTTTTAAAAAACACATTAGTTCTGAATTTCTACAGCTTGCTTGCAGGTATTCCGTTCCCGATCCTTCTGGCACTGGCTATCAACAACATTCAAAACAAGTGGTTTAAGAAATCAGTACAGATGATTACGTATGCTCCGCATTTCATTTCTGTCGTCGTTATGGCAGGGATTGTGCTCGTCCTTCTGGATCCAGAAAAGGGGATTGTCAATCTTTTGCTTGGGGTGTTGGGGTTTGAACCCATTCATTTCATGGCGAAGCCAAGCTATTTTAGTTCTGTCTTTGTCTGGTCGGGTATCTGGCAAAACGTAGGTTTCTCTTGCATTATTTACTTGGCAGCGCTTTCAGGTATTGATCCGTCTCAGCATGAAGCTGCGGTGATTGATGGCGCCAGCAAATTTAAACGAATTTTGCATATCGATATTCCTGGTATTATGCCTGTTGTCATCATTTTACTGATTTTGAACACAGGGCATATTATGGATTCCGGCTTCGAGAAGGTACTGCTTCTACAAAATCAATTAAACCTGAGGACCTCAGAGGTTATTGATACTTACGTGTATAAGGTGGGACTTGCCTCACAAGCGATGAACTACTCTTACTCAACGGCTATTAACTTGTTCAAATCGGTTGTTGGACTTGCCATGCTTATTATTGTCAATCAAATCGCGAAACGTGCAAAGCAAGAAAGCTTATGGTAACGGTGTAGCAGGGGAGGTGCAAGGAGGTATGAAAGAGTCACATATCCTCGAATCACGAGGTGACAAATGGTTTAATTGGGTCAATATGCTGCTGATCTGTCTGTTTCTTGTGGTCATCCTGTACCCGCTAGTGTTTGTTGTAAGCGCTTCTATCAGTTCTCCTGATGCCGTGATCTCGGGCAAAGTTTGGCTGTGGCCGGTACAACCAACCTTAGATGGGTATGCGGCCGTTTTTAAACACAAATTGATTTGGAGCTCCTTTCGAAATTCTGTTTTTTATACGGTAGCAGGTACATTGCTCAGTGTTGTACTGACCATTGCTGCTGCATATCCGCTGTCCAGACGAGATTTATTCGGTAAAAATTGGTTTATGCTGTTGTTTGTTTTCACGACCATGTTCTCAGGGGGGCTAATTCCTTCTTATCTATTGGTCAAAGACCTGGGAATGCTGAATACGGCGTGGGCGATGATTATTCCAAGTGCGATGAGTGTGTTTAACATTATCATTACACGCACCTATTTCAAAACGACATTGCCGGACGAAATGCTGGAAGCGGCTCAGATCGATGGTTGCAACGATTTCCGCTATGTGTTTTCAATCGTTTTGCAGCTGTCAGGTCCGATTATTGCTGTAGTTGCCCTTTATTCTGCGGTTGGTTATTGGAATCAATATTTTAATGGCTTACTGTATCTGGATAATCAGAAGTTATATCCGCTGCAATTAGTTTTAAGAGAAATTCTGGTGCAAAACGAAGTGGATGCTTCCATGCTGGACATGAAAGAAATCGCTGCTCAAGAAGGCTTACGCGCACTTTTGAAATACTCGTTAATTGTTGTTTCATCACTGCCATTACTGCTCGTTTATCCTTTTGTGCAAAAGTATTTCATAAAAGGTGTTATGATTGGCTCTTTGAAAGGATAAATAAGGGGAGGTTGTTCTTGGAATGAAAAAAATATGGGGTATGGGATTAAGCGTTATTCTTGCAAGCGGAGTTGTCCTTGCAGGGTGTGCAGAAAAACAAGATGATGCGCCTGCAGAAGCGGCCAAGGATCCGGTGAAAACCAGCAACGTTACAGCAGCGGGTGAATTGCCGATAACCAAAGAGAAAACGACCATTAAAGTATTGGTCAAAGGTTTTCCAGGCGTAAGTGATTATGCAAACAACGAGTTTACGAAATATTTGGAGGAGAAAACGAATATTCATATTGAATGGACGGTTGCTCCCGAAAAGTCGGCTGTGGAAAAATTGAACCTTGTGCTCGGCAGTGGTGATCTACCTGACGTCATCATGGGTTTCGGAATCTCGCCAACCCAACAGTTGATTTATGGCACGCAAGGAGACTTCCTGGATCTCGCACCTTACATTAATCAGTACGGTGTTGAGACGAAGAAAATGTTCGATATCGTTCAAGGGGTTAAGGATGAGATTACAGCTCCTGGCGGTAAAATCTATGCTTTGCCTCAAGTGAATGAGTGCTATCACTGTTCAATGTCGCAGAAAATGTGGCTTTACCAGCCGTGGTTAGACAAGTTGGGCCTTCAAATGCCAAAAACAACAGACGACTTGTATAACGTTCTCAAAGCATTTAAGACGAAAGATCCCAACGGAAATGGTAAAGCAGATGAAATTCCGTTGTCGGGTGCAGCGGTTGGGCCGAACGTAAATATCGATTCCTTCATCATGAACTCATTTGTACTAGACTCCGGTATTACGACTCGGTTATATGTTGATAATGGCAAGGTGACAACTTCGGTTAATACACCAGGTTGGAAAGAAGGGCTGACTTACCTTCACAAGCTGTACGCTGAGGGCTTGATTGCTCCGCAATCGTTCACACAAGATCGAGATCAAGCGAAAGCGATGGGTGAGAATCCGGATATTAACATTCTGGGCGGCGAAGTTGCACAGCACAATGGGATCTTCACCACTTTTAGCGGTCCGAGCGGCAGGTGGTTGGAAGTGCAATCCGTTCCTTCTTTGAAAGGACCCACAGGTGTACAGACGACGCCATGGAAATCAAGCGTACTTCAAGGTTATTATGTCGTAACACGCATAGCGAAAAATCCAGAGGCTGCATTCCGTTTAGGTGACCTGCTTTACAATACAGAGATGACGTTACGTCAAACGATTGGGCGTCCTGGAACTGAGTGGGATTATGCAGCAAGCGGAGAGTTAGGCATTAACGGAAAACAAGCGATATGGAAAACACTTCCTAGCGCCGTCCCGACCAATGCAACGAACAATATCAATTGGAGTGGGCAATCCGCACCGTCACTTCGTTCCAACGATTTCCGGCTTGGGCAGATGGCAGATCCGAAAAATCCACAGGAAGTCAAGCTCTTTACAGAGACCAGAAATAACTATGAGCCATATAGGCAAAAGCCCGAGTCTGTCCTTCCAGCCTTGTTCTTCTCCAACGACCAAGCTACAGAGCTTGCTGATCTAGAGAAAACTTTGACGGACTACATCAATCAGATGATCGCTCGTTTCACAACAGGTGACGCTAATATTGATAAAGAATGGGACGGTTATGTGAAGAAATTGAACGATATGAATCTGAAAAAATATTTAGACATCTATCAAGCCGCTTATGATGCGAAAATGAAAAAATAAAGTTCTAGTGAAAAGCATGGTGGGAATCCATGCTTTTCGAACTGTCCATTCCATTTAGGAGGAGAAACAGATGAAATCCAAACAACCGAACATTATTTATATTCTGGCGGACGATATGGGGTATGGCGATATTTCCTATCTGAATAAAAATTCCAAAATTCATACGGTTCATTTTGACCGATTGGCCAAAGAAGGGATTGCCTTTACGGATGCTCATTCTTCATCTGCCGTCTGTACGCCATCTCGATATAGTATCTTAACGGGAAGATACAATTGGCGTTCCTCGCTCAAGAAGGGCGTTCTGAATGGATTCTCCGCTCCACTCATTGAGGATGGCCGAATGACAGTCGCCAGTTTACTTCGTGAACAGGGTTATAAGACGGCTTGTATCGGCAAATGGCATTTGGGCATGGAATGGGCGAAGGTGGGCGACGCGGAAAGTGAAGTTGATTATCGAGAGCCTGTTCAAAAGGGGCCGATATCACATGGATTTGACTATTATTACGGGATTAGCGCATCGCTGGATATGCCCCCTTATGTCTATATCGAGAACGACCGGGTTACTCAACTGCCGGATCGCATCACGCGCAACGATGATCCGGTGGCTTATTGGCGTGAAGGGGCTACAGCACCGGATTTCGAACACCAGCAAGTACTTCCTAAACTTACAGCTAAAACATTGGAGTGGATCGAGAAATGCAAGGATGAGCCTTTTTTCATCTATTTCCCGTTACCTGCTCCGCATACCCCGATCCTGCCATCGGAGGCATTCGTTGGTCAATCCGGTACGAACGCGTATGGTGACTTCGTGCTCATGTGTGACGATGTGATTGGCCAAATTATGAATAAACTCGATGAATTACAACTGTCCGACAATACCATTGTCATCTATACGAGCGATAATGGCTGCTCGCCTCGAGCAAATTATGAGGAGCTTGCAGCATTTGGGCATAATCCAAGTTATGTTTTCCGCGGTCATAAAGCGGATATTTATGAAGGCGGGCATCGGATACCGCTGATTGTAAAATGGCCGCAGCGCATACAAGCTGGGCGCTTGAGCGATGAGCCTGTCTGCCTGACGGATTTGCTGGCAACGGTTGCAGAGATAGTAGAAGTAACGTTACCTCCGGACGCAGGTGAGGATAGTGTGAGCAATCTGCCTGTTTGGGCTGATCAACCTTATGAACGGCCATTGCGAGAAGCCATTGTTCACCATTCCATTCAAGGGGCGTTCTCTATTCGCCAAGGGAACTGGAAGCTGGAGTTATGTCCGGGCTCGGGCGGATGGAGCTATCCAAAGCCAGGCGAAGAGCCGGAAGGGTCGCCGCAGTACCAACTGTATGATCTCAGTACAGATATTGGTGAAACGAATAATCTGGTTGACGCGTATCCCGAAATCGTCCAAGCCATGAAGCTTGTCCTCGAAAGATATCAGGAGTCGGGGAGAAGCGTTGCTGTTTCATCGGAATGACACGCGGTTTTCTCCGCGTTTCGTTGAGATTGGGAAAAGATCGCCGCTGGCGATCTTTTTTTAGCGTTTGGGGAGGGCTTGGCGGATAGGGTGAGGTCGAACCTCACCACCTAGCCCTTCAGCATCGCTGAATACGCAGCGCGTTGCACTTGCTCATTCAGCGAAGGGAATTCCAGGTCGCTATTTCCTCGAAATGCGCCCTTTTTCGCGGGGAGGGGAACTGGTGGCTCTTATTTCTTCATGTTGGGCTAAAAATCAGCCAAATGTGAAGAAATAAGGCCCTGTAGTTCCCCTCCAGTCGCCACCCCTCCACTATTCATCGAAATAGTGGAGTGTAGTTCCTCTATGTGAAAATTTGATCTTTTAGAACGTTCGTTCTATAATAGGCATACAACTTGCTGACAAATGTTAAGCCAATATCACATATAAGAGGAGAATGTAGAATGACAGAATTTTGGGAATCCAGCTTTATCGAGAATCAAAGGATGTGGGGATTTGAACCTGCAGACTCAGCCATCTTGACCAAGGACTTTTTCCTGGCGAAAAACGTCAAGGATATCTTGATACCGGGCATCGGGTATGGTAGAAACGCAAAGGTTTTTATGGATAATGACATCCATGTAACAGGCATTGAGATCTCGAAAACAGCGATTGAATTGGCCGGGCAAGAAGGACTTCACATTGACATTTTTCATGGTTCAGTGTCTGACATGCCGTTTGAGAACAAGCAGTATGACGGCATATTCAGCTATGCGCTTATTCATTTATTGAATGAAGACGAGAGAGCAAAGTTTATCAAGGATTGTTACAACCAGTTAAAGCCGAACGGATATATGGTGTTTACGACGATTTC
Source organism: Paenibacillus anseongensis (assembly GCF_009757995.1). NCBI lineage: Bacteria > Bacillati > Bacillota > Bacilli > Caryophanales > Paenibacillaceae > Paenibacillus > Paenibacillus anseongensis. The sequence goes on along the minus strand of NZ_WSEM01000016.1, from coordinate 663,749 downwards.
AAAAGAAGCCCCTATGTTTGGAAAGGGTAAACAATTGGGTAAAGACTATTACGAGACTCCCGCAGGTGTAAAAATGTTTTTCTATGACGCAGACTCGATCACCCAAGAATTCGGGAAATACGGGCTGTTGGAATTTTCGGAAATTATTGAGCCGCATAAGAATGCGGAAAATAAACCGCCATTTAAATTTCTAATGATAAAATGTAAAAAAACGTCTGAATAGGACGATTAATAAAGGTTTTTCACCATTGGAGACGAATACACTTACTATCACTTGATTGAACTAGGGGATATTTACTCATGAATTTAAAAGAATACTTAATTGATTCCTTCATGAATTTAACATCCGATGGGATTGTAATCGTCGATATAAATGGAACTGTGCTGGAAGTGAATAAGAAATTTGAAGATTTACATGGCTGGACGAGGGAAGAGGTTATTGGACAAATATTGCCAATGACACCGGATGATTACAAAGACGATGCTCTTCGATTGTACCAGTCATTAATCAATGGCGAGCAAGTCAAGGATTTCGAAGCGATAAAACTTAGAAAAGACGGAACGACTTTTATTGCCAGTGTGACAGTCTCGCCTTTGAAAGATACGGACGGAAACGTAGTTGGCTTTGTCGGTTTGGAACGAGACATCAGTGAAAAGAAAAGAGTGGAAGAGGAGCTTTTTGAGAGTGAGAAGCAGTACAGGAGGCTGCTCAAGCTTAATCCTGAACCTATTGTTTTGCATAAAGACGGACTCATCCTGTTCGTGAATGATGCTTGTTGTAAACTTTTTGGCGAAACTTCATCCGATGAATTCATTGGAGCTTCGATTTATAATTATTTCTGTCCAACGGATAAGGCAGTGATCATTGAGCGAATAGAACAGATTATGCAGATGGATAACTACAGTGATTTTGTGGAGCGGAAAATGCGCAAGAAAGACGGCACGCTTTTTGATGCGGAAATATCCTCGATTTATGTTCACAAAAATATTGGGAATCCGGTCATGCAGAGCGTCATTCGCGATCTCACGGAGCGCAAGAAGTCGGAAGAAGCGATTATCCGATCGGAGAAATTGTCTTTAATTGGTCAATTGGCAGCTGGCATCGCACATGATATCCGTAATCCGTTAACCTCCCTGAAAGGGTTCGTACATTTACTAAAAGCGAAAAATGCCGACTATGTAGATGTGATGATGGAAGAACTCGAGCATATCAATTATGTCGTGAATGAATTTATGACGCTGGCGAAACCACACTTGAGTTACTATCTGGAGAGTAATCCCCGGGAGCTTGTTCGAAGTGTTATTGCTTTTCTTCAGCCCCATGCTCATCTGTATAACGTACAGATACAAATGGACATGGATCAAGACATCCCGGCCATTTATTGTATTCCAGACCAAATTAAACAAGTTTTAATTAATATTTTGAAGAATGCGATTGAGTCCATGGGAAATGGTGGATTGATACAGTTATCCGTAAGAAATGTCCTGAATCAACGACTGATTATTTGTGTCGAAGATCAAGGTGTAGGTATTTCGGAAGATAAGCTGACTCAGTTGGGTGAGCCGTTTTTCACGACAAAGACGAATGGCACCGGTTTAGGGCTAATGGTGTGCAAACGAATTATTCATGGACATAATGGAGATTTGACGATTCAAAGTAAGATTAACCAGGGAACTAAGGTGCAAATTGAGCTTCCGATAAAAAAATAGCGTTGCGTCAGGATCATATCCCTTCAGGTAAACAGTGCTGTTTACTTGGAGGTTTTTCTCCATTTGACCGGTAGTTTCCTTCTTTTGTCAGGTTGAACAATCCCCATTCTTGCTTTATCATATGAGGAAAGGATTTACAAATGGTAATTTGTAAGCGTTACCAATATACGTGTGCCACATTGTCGAGCCTCTATTTTACACAGAGAAAAGGAGATAACCATGCGATTTTTACAAGGTAACATATCGGCCAGATTCAAGGTAATTTATGGTGTGTTTTTCCTAATCATCATTTCATCCACCGTATGGTTGTCCTATTTAAGCTCGAAAGGGGGCATGGAAGATCAGCTCCGCCGCACGAATACAGCGCTGCTTCATCTCAGTCAGCAGAAGATAGAAATGATGCTGCATGAAATTGATACGAGCACAATTAATTTCATCCAAGAACCCGATGTCGAGTTATTCCTCAATGGCAGATATGCGAGCGATGAACTGCGGCTCAATTACTTCCGCATTTTGAATACGCGGTTCAAGACGCTGATGTTTACGAACAGCAATATCTCATCGTTTTATTTGTATTCTCTAGCGAACAAGAGCTTGTTGACCGATGTGACGTACTCGGATGAATCCAGCTTCTACGATATGGCTTGGCATGATGCTTATGTGAGCATGAAGGGCTACGGCGAATGGCTTGATACCAGGAAGGTAACGGAGGTCAGCTCAGGACTGCAAATTGAGAAAAACATGATTACATTGGTGCGGACTTACCCCCTGATCAGTTTACCGCAGTTTCGCAAAGGTGCCATTATTGTCAATGTCGCGGAAAGCACGTTATCCAATCTCATTCAAGATGTGGATCAGCAAAGGGCAGGTCAAACACTAGTTATTAATAACCAAGGGATGATTATATCTTCACAGAACAAAGAGCATCTGTTTCATTCCTTCAGCACGATTCCCGGCGCCCCCGAGATAAGTGAGTTTAAGGATAACGGTTATATCACGACGCACTCGAAAAGCGGAAGCTACACCACTTTTTATTTAACTTCCAGTTACAATGGCTGGAAATACATCAGTATCGTTCCCGATCCCGAAATGAACCGACCGTTAATGATTGTCCGCAATTTATTGCTGGTTGTGACAGCGGGAATGTTCTTTCTAGCTATCGTTCTTGTCTTTGCAGTAAGCAACTACACGTTTCGGCCGCTTGAGCTTTTCTTTCATTCCGTTGCGGGTAAGAAATCGGTCCGCACCGGCGACCTTACCTATATGGAGCAGTTTTTCAAACAGATGATATCTGACAACGAATCTTTGCAGAAACAAATGAATGACAGCTTGCCTGCGTTGAAATGGCGTCTGATCATGAGTCTGCTAATGGGGGATAAAACGAACTATAACCGGATGAAGCCGTATTTCCATACGCTCGGAATAGATTTATATCATAAACAATTCATCGTGCTCATCATTGAACTGGATCGCATTCAAGAGAATCACACTCCGCGAGATGTGTATTTATTTACTTATGCCATCAGCAATGTTGCGGACGAACTCATCGCAGGCGTATGCAAGGGGACTTCCGTGGAATTGACCGATGGGAGAGTCACTGTCATTATGAGCTTCGAATCGGAGGATTCGCAAGGCAATCAAATTCAAGCTCTGCAAGTGGCTGATCTGGTGAAAAATTATGTAGGGGTGCATTTTAAACAAACGGTAACCATTGGTGTAGGCAGTCCACAATCCAATTTGGAAGGTATCCAGATTTCCTATGAAGAAGCGCTGAATGCGTTGAAATATAAGTTAATTATGGGCGATAACACGGTTGTGTCCATCGACGATATTGCGGGCAGCAATTATAATGAGAAATTTTACCGGATCACAGCGCTAATTGATTCTGTTGTCAACCTGATTCGGGAAACGGATAAAAACAAGCTTCGATCGCAGCTCGATAAAATCTTTGGCGAGGTTGTGGCGGGCAATGTTCCTCCCGAGTTAATTAAACAGATGTGCATTCAGATGATTATGAAATCCATTAAGGTCATATCGGATAAAGGTCTCGAAATCAAAGAATTCCTGGACCCGAAGGAAAACATCTATGACCGGATTGAAAGCTGTGTCAAAGTCGCTGAGCTGAAGAGCTACATGTCCGATTTCCTGCATCAGCTTATTGTGCGCACCGAAGAGAAGCGGCTCTCCAAAGGGCACCACGATACCATCGAACAGGTTCTGGCGTATCTCGAGCAGCATTATATGGATAGCGATCTCTCACTTAATTTGTTGGCAGCGCAATTTGAGCTAAGCGTTCCTTATTTAAGCAAGCTCTTCAAGGAAACGACGGAAACCAATTTTATGGATTGTCTGATTCAGATCCGCATGGAGAAGTCAAAGGAGCTGCTGCTGGGTTCAAAGCTGAAAGTCAACACCATTGCGGAGAGCGTTGGTTATAACAATGTTCAGAGCTTTATACGTATTTTCAAGAAATATACAGGCCTAACACCAGGGGAATTCAGGGAAAATCTTAAAAAAGGCGAAGATGATAAAAATAGCGAATCCGTTTCCGGTTAAAAAAGGTGTGTATTTTTAAAAAGTGTCTATATGCTAAATCGATCCTGGAACGATACCATAAAGGTGCAAGACATCGACCTGAAAGGAGGTAGGGACATGAAATCACGAACCGTCGGGGCCACCACCGCACAAGCCATTGCCGGCAAGAAGGAGCAAACAACGAAGCTTAAACGGGCATGGAAGTATGTGAAGCGGGACAAATACTTATATCTCTTGCTGCTTCCCATCTTTGCTTACTATTTCCTATTTAAGTACACGCCGATGTTCGGTGAGATCATTGCCTTCAAAAATTATCGTTTCGCCGATGGGATATGGGGGAGTCAGTGGGTTGGCCTAAAACATTTCAACAGATTGTTCACGAGTCCGGATTTTTTCAATGTATTAAAGAACACGCTTCTCCTGAATGTGTACAGTATCGTTTTCGCTTTCCCGGTTCCTATTGCACTAGCCATCCTTTTAAATGAAGTCCGGTTGGAGTGGTACAAGCGAACGATTCAGAATCTGCTTTATATTCCGCATTTTATCTCCTGGGTAGTGCTTGGCGGAATTGTTATCGCGCTGCTGTCTCCTTCCACGGGGATCGTAAACTTTGCTTTAGTGAAGCTGTTCGGCATTGAGCCGATCTATTTCATGGCAAGCACCTTCTGGTGGCCGATTACATTCATCTTGTCGGGAATATGGCAGAATGCGGGTTGGGGAACCATTCTCTACCTGGCCGCCATGGCCGGCATTGATCCTCAGCTGTATGAAGCAGCGAAGATTGACGGAGCGAGCAAGCTTCGTCGCATCTGGCACGTTACACTTCCGGGCATCCGATCCACAATCGCGATTCTGCTGATCCTGCGTGTGGGTCAGATGATGGATGTGGGCTTCGAGCATATTTTCGTGCTGCAAAATAAAGCGGTTTCAGAGGTCGCGAATGTCATCAGCACCTATGTTTATCATGTAGGTCTTGAAGGCGCGCAGTACAGCTATACGACGGCACTTGGTCTGTTTCAATCCGTCATTGGCTTGATTCTGGTGGTCAGCGTGAATCGATTAATTAAAGCCTTAGGCGAGAATGGGCTATGGTAGGAGGGGAATGCGGTGTCCGGCAGTCAGAGCTCGTCAGTTAAGCTAGTTTATGGTGTCATCTATGTGTTTCTGGCGGTACTTGCCATGATGACGTTGTTCCCGTTCATTCATGTGCTATCTACCTCATTAAGCAGTTCTCGGGCCATTATGTCAGGGGAAGTGTTCCTATGGCCGAAGGAAATCACATTCACTTCTTTTAAAAACTTAATTGAAGACGGTCAGCTGTTTAATGCTATGAAAAATACATTAATTATTACGGTTGTGGGAACTTCCATTAACCTTGTAGCAACGATCATGGCGGCCTATCCGTTAAGTCGCAAGCGGCTCAAAGGCAGGAATGCTCTGCTTATGATCATAACGTTCACCATGCTGTTCGGCGGAGGGATCATTCCCAATTATATTCTCATCAAAACGCTGGGCATCATGAACACGTATTGGGCACTTTGGCTGCCGGGGCTATTAAGTACGTACAATTTTTTCGTCATGAAATCATTTTTCGAAGGATTGCCTTCTGAACTTGAGGAATCTGCAGCGATTGACGGAGCTAATGACCTGTTCATTATTTGGAAAATTATCCTTCCGCTCTCCATGCCAATTATTGCGGCGTTGACGTTATTTTATTCGGTTACCTGGTGGAATTCGTATATGAATGTGCTCATGTATATTACGAATTCGGGGAAGCTTTCTTTGATGGTGAAGCTGCTGCAGATGATCGATACGACAAGCCAGAATCTGCTTAATACGAATGCGACCAACGGGAGCGAAGGTGCTTCTATGCAAACGATGGTAACTCCGGAGGGGTTAAGGGCTGCTGCCATCATCATCTCGGTGCTTCCGATCTTGTGTGTTTATCCATTCTTACAGAAGTATTTTGTCAAAGGCGTCTTGATTGGTTCAATTAAAGGCTAATCGAAAATTCAAGCTTATCATTCTTATTGCAGGAGGCGAAGATTTCATGATGAAACAAAAGCACGTAGCTTTAACGCTAGTCGCTTCTTTATTCACAATTGCAGCTTGCTCCTCTCCAACTAGCTCAGATAATACTGGAAAATCGTCTGGAGAGAATAAGAAACTGGAAGTCAGTGTTTCCATCCTTGACCGCGGCCAAGTAGCGAGTGACGAAGGGACTTACGAGAGTAACCGGACGACTAAATACATCAGTGAGAAATCGGGTATCAATGTAAAGTGGGTTCCGATCCTGCGGACTGAATCAACGAAGAAATTAAACACGCTCATCGCAGCCGGCGAAGCCCCGGATATGATGTGGGAGTTCGGGCGAGATTACATGGCGACATTGAAAGAGCAGGGAGCCATTCAGCCAATCGACGAATATATCGAGAAATACAGCACCTCCTACAAAGCTTATTTGAAAGCGCATCCGGAGCTGAAGCCGTACACGATGTTTGATGGCAAAACCTATATGGCGACCAGCGCAAGGGGCATTGACGCCATCGCGAATCACGGCATGTGGATCCGCCAAGACTGGCTCGATAAGCTGGGTCTGAAGGCGCCGACGACCATGGATGAGTTGGTCACTGTCATGCGGGCGTTTCGGGATAAAGATCCTGATGGCAACGGTAAAAATGACACGTTGGGTGCTGCTTTTAACTATAACTACACGGGTATTATTCAGGCGATGTACGCATCCAACAAGAGTAACTGGTATCTGGATAATGATAAAATCGTTTACGGCGGCTTAACGGATCGGTATGCCGATGTGCTTGCTGAGCTTAAACTTTTCTTCGATGAAGGGCTGATTGACAAAGAATATATCACAGACAAGAACTTCCAGAAGGAAAGACAGCTGTTCGTGACAGGTAAAGCAGGCATCTACTTCGCAAGTTGGAACATTAGTGCCGAATACCGTGAATTGAAACAAAATGTACCTAATTCGCAGCTTGTACCGCTGGAGCCGGTATCAACGAAGTATGGGAAGTTCGGCTTGTATCAAGAACCGCCGGCAAACCGTTTGATTGTGTTTAATAAGGATATGAAAAATCCGGAAGCTGCAATCAAATTGCTGGATTGGTGGATAGACAAAAACTGGTTCGATGTCAGATTCGGCACGGAAGGTGTTCATTACAAGCTGGTTAATGGTGTTCCTCAAACGATTGATGCCGAGAAGAATAAGAAGGAAACGATCTATGCGCCAGAGTATGCCGTGCTCGATCAATGGAGTCCGAAACCAGAGGATTTCGCTGTGATGGCGGCAACGGATGCAATCTCTCAGGAATATGCCAAAGTGCAGGGTGAATCGCTCAAGGTCGCTATGAAAAACAAATACAGACGCGATATTCCGTTCAACCCAACATTCCCAGAACTGAGCGAAACTTCTACGTCATTCGGACCACTGTCGGATGATATTGAAACAAAAGTCATTACAGGCGGTGCCCAATATTCGCCGCAATGGGGCATGGAACAGCTTCGCAAGGAATGGAAACGTCTCGGTGGGGATAACGTTGATAAGTTAGCGCAAGATTGGTATCAGAAAAATGTGAAGGGCAAGTAAACGGCATAGAAGGCTAAGCAGCCTCCCGATTCGAACAGGAGTTGGGGGGCTATTTCATACGAATGAGGGAGTGTAATCACGATGACAATGGATGCAAATAAGATGCTGCTTAATCAGCTTGATAAATGGCATGAAGACTATACGCCTGAACTGCGGATGGTTCGCAAGCCTTTCCATACGCCGGGTTATCACAGTACGTTGAAAGATGTAGCGTTTACTCACCCGACCCTGGCAGCGTGTGTGTATGCGCTGGGATTGCTGGACAGCCGCCAGCCTCTTCATGTAGAACGAGCACAAGGCATTCTTGAGCAGGTGATCAGCTTGCAGGATCAGAATCCGGAGCATGCTACCTTCGGAATCTGGTCTTGGTTCTACGAAGAGCCGCTGGAGAGGATGGCCCCGCCAGATTGGAATTGGGCGGACTTCTGCGGCAAGCGGCTGGTGCTGGCCGAGCAGCGGCACTCCGATATCCTGAGCCCGGAGCTGCGCGAACAAATCCGGCATGCACTTTATTGTGCATGCGACGCCATTATCAAGCGAAATGTCGGTCCAAGCTATACGAACATTGCCATTATGGGGGCATTCGTTACTTTGCTTACCGGCGAGGTCTATGGCGAAGAAAAGTACTTGAATTACGGTTTGGAGCGGTTACGCCTTTTCAGCGAGTACACGAAACAGCTGGGAACTTTTCAGGAGTATAACAGTCCGACTTATACGATCGTGGCGATACAGGAATTGTCCAGTATTCATACTGCGACCCAAGTTGCGGAAGCGAAACAACTCAGCTCGGAGATGCTGGATGTGGCATGGGGGATGGTAGCCGAGCATTTCCATGTCCCCAGCAAGCAATGGTCAGGCCCGCACAGCCGTGCCTATCATACGATGATGACGCCAGAAGTTTTATCGTTCTTGCAGCTTGCCAGCCAAGGGGAGTTGGTCTTCATGCCGGACGAACAGTTAACCTACAATCTGGATTGGTACGGCAATGATATCGGATGTCCTGAGAAGTACATACCGGCGTTCAAACGAACAGAAACAGCGGAGCATGTTCAGACGATTAGCAAAGACGAGGCTGGCGATACGGTTAACCAAGCAACTACGTATATGGAAGGGCCGGTCAGTGTGGGAACCTTCAGCAAAGATGTGATGTGGAATCAGCGTCGCAATTTGCTAGCTTATGTACGCAATGGTGACGCATCCACCTACATTCATTTGCGCCTTTTGAACGAAGGCTACGACTACTCCTCCGGAATTTATTCCAGTGTTCAAAAGGGGAAGGATGTGTTGTTCGGCATCGGATTTTGCACGAATGGCGGCAATACGCACATTGGACTCGATCCCATTGACGGGACTATCGAATCGGCGGACCTAAGAGTTCGCTTTGAGATTGGAGGCAGCCAGCACGAGGTTCGGGCAGAAGCTGTTTCACCAGCGGCCGATTCAGCTTTGGTACACATAGCTGAGCAGACGCTGCAGGTGAAAAAAATATTCGCAGCCTTTGACGATGAACAGCCAAGATGGGAGCTCGGGCAGGAGCCGGATAAACGGTTTCTTGACTATGTCATCTACGCCGGCGAGCGGAAGAAATTTGATTTCGCTAGCATGCAGGAAGCGCTGCTTCTGTTTGCATGGCGTTTGGGTGAACAGGGAGATGAGCTCGACGCTGAGGCTTCTGTCGTACAAGCGAACGCAGAGGTTCGGGCGGAGTTCCGTGCTCCAAACCGCTCGGTCCTTCAATTGACCTTGCCGCTTAAACCTGCCGAGAAGATGAAGATGCTGCGGCCTCGGCCCTAACATTAAGAGAATGGAGTGATCACAGATGGCTAAAGGATCTACGATTCGTAACGAGTTCCATTCGTTTGCCGATGCCTACACGGGCCGATCTATGACGCGTTTGACAGCCCCGGAGCAGGTAAATCATCATCCTTATTTTTATTATAAAATGATTACAAACGACAATCGCTATCTCATTTACGCTAGCGAGCGAGAGGGATCCCGTCAGCTTTACCGGATGAATCTCAACGATGGAACGGCCCTGCAATTAACAGAAGGGCCCGATATTCACGATTTCAGCTGCAGTCTGACGAGTGACGACAACTACTTGATTTATTGCAGAGATCAGCGAATTATGCGATTGAATATGACGACGCTGATGGAAGACGTTCTCTATACGACACCTGCAGGTTGGAAATCCAATGCCAATCCCGGTCTCAGCTCAGATGACAAGTATCTCGTACTGGTCGAAATCAATGAAAAGGATGTCGTACCAGGCAAAGGGGACTGGTCCAACTTCGAACCCCAATGGGCAGCGAAACCGCACTGCCGAATCATCTACCTGGATATCGAACAGCGAACCAGCCATATCGCGTTTGAGGAGCTGGACTGCTGGCTCGGGCATCCGCAAATTCGTCCCAATGACCCATCGACCCTTTTATTTTGTCATGAAGGTCCTGGACATCTGATTGATGCCAGACTCTGGCTAGTCCAAAAGGACGGGACGCGGCTGCGCTGTGCGAAGGAACAGACGCATGATGAGCTCATCACGCATGAATATTGGCTTGCTGATGGCTCTAGATTCGCTTATGTGTACCGGCATAAAGATGATCTCTATCACGAAAGTATCCGTTTCATGGACTCAGAGACATTAGTGGAAGAAGTCTGGATGAATTGCTCCAAGTATTGCCACTTTATTTCGAATGCCAATCATACGATGATCGTCGGGGACGGGCAGCTGCCCGAGCAGCACTTCATCTATTTAGTGGATGTAGAACAGAGACAAGAAAAGCGGCTATGCTCCCATGGTACCAGTTGGAAGTCATATGGCAACACACAGGATGCCCACCCGCACCCGGCTTTTTCTCCAGATGGCACATTTATCATCTTTACCTCTGATATGGAGGGCGTTCCTTGTATATATAAAGTGGATTTGTGACAAGGTTCGAGGCAGCCGGCTAGTTTGATCGGCTGCCTCGAATATATGATTGACATTAGTTTGACGTCAAACTATAATGTGAATATGAAACCAACAGATGCTGTGTCAATTATTTCCAGAATTAGAGAAAAGACCAATCGGTTTATCATAGCCGAGATGGCGAAATATGAGGTCGACGATATTGCCATTTCACATGGGGATATTATCTTTGCTCTATTTAAGATGCCTAGATTGACTATGGCTGAGATTGCCAAGAAAATTGATAGAGATAAGTCTACTGTGACTGCACTTGTCGACAAATTGGTCCGGCTCGGATACGTAACTAAGGAAAGGGACACCGTTGACTCAAGGGTCGTCTATGTTGCCTTAACGCCAAAAGGGGAGGAACTGAGACCTATATTTGAAACCATCTCAGAAAAAATGTTAGATGTATTTTACATGGACATTTCAGATAAAGAAAAGGAAGAATTACTGAGAATTCTAACGAAAATTTATAACAATTTTTAAATTTTTTTAAACCAATAGTTTGATGTCAAACTATATAATGAGGTGAAACTGATCATGAAAGATTATACAAAAGATTTGCCAGATCATCGTGTGAAATATATCGGAGAAAATGATCTATGTATAGAAATTTTCGAGGGAGATGAGCTACCGAAGGGAGCCTCCAAAAGACCTCCGCTTTTATTTGTACACGGTGCCTACACGGGCAGTTGGATGTGGAGCAAATACATCCCACACTTTATAAACAAGGGATGGAATTGTTATGTTATGAATTTGAGAGGTCACTACAAAAGTAGAGTGCTCGATTTGACAAATGTAACATTCGAAGATTATTTGGAGGATATGAAAGAGGTTTTCGCCGAGTGTGAGGTTCCACCGATTCTCATAGGATTTAGCATGGGAGGAATTTTGAGCCAGAAGCTGGCTGAAACCAACGAACTTGCAGGCTTAGTGGTGATCGATACAAGCATAAGTAAGGAAGTTTATGAAGCTGTACCCTACAAAGAAATAGCTGCAATGACAACAGGCGTTTTAATGCCCGCACCATCCCGAGAAGAGAATTCCAGTATAGATGAATCAGCGGATGACATTGATTTTCAGAGAAAGTATATAACTGTGGAGTCATTACAAGCATTTAACGATTTTTATTTCTCTTTGGGGGCAAATGGTGGAATATCGATAGACAGCAGTTTGATGGTTCATCCAGCCTTGGTTATTAAAGCAATTAATAGTGAAGAGGATGATCGGCGGGGAAAGGCGACAGCGGAGCATCTCCATGCTGAATATACAGGACTTTGGGATACGACTCACACCGGATTGCTTGTTGGGCAAAGATATATGGAGGTAGTAGATCGGATCATGTTATGGTTACAAGGGATGTATGACTAAGGACATAGAATAGATAAGAAAATATTACTATTGCTTCTCTTTATACATTGGAGTAAATTGATAAAATACGCTTAATTCTTTAGATTAAAGAAGCGGGGGAACCAAGTTTCCTGGGGTGAGTACACATGTAAAGTGTTAGGGTTAACTTTCAACCCGAATCCGTCAGCTAACTTCGTCAGCGTAGAAAGAAATGGATAGAAACATTCAATAGAACAATGTGATTTGAGGTTCTATATCCCTCGCTTCCTTTTTCTCTTCTAGAGAAAATAGGAGGAACTAGACATGCTGCTTATGAAAGTAACCAAAGAATGGAAGAATCTTCTTCCATGGAAGAGAGCCAACGATTCCGTACAGCGTCAACATGAGATTCTCCATTTGAAACAGCGGTTGGAGACGTACGACATTCAATTTCCGAATTTGGCTTACCGGCCATCAGACGTCGAAACACAGACGTTAATGGAAATTAGCAAAACGGTCGCTCTAAACAATGAGCTGCTTAAACAACTGAGTTCAGAAAAGGAATTAGCGGTTGAACTATCGCTAGCCCATCGCGTCGGAACCACGCTCCAAATTTTACAGGATCACCTCACCTTTATCGTAGCCATGGCGCATATTTTCAGTGGTCCGTATCCTAGCCTCAGAGCGTATATCAGTCATACCATTTAACGATCTTCAACAATAGAGAAGGAGCTTGCCTTGCGGCAGCTCCTTTTTTGTTTTTTCTCATGAATAGATACGGCCAAAAAAACGCTTGATCAGCTCCGCAACTTGCTGGCTTTGCTCTTCCAATACAAAATGGCCCCCGCATAAAAAGTGAGTTTCCACACACGTTAATAGTTCTCCGAAAGCAAGAGCCCCTTGCACCGTAAAAATAAAATCATTTTTGCCCCAGGTTATAAGCGTAGGAGGTTGATAAGTTCGCAAGTACTGCTGCCAAACAGGATATTGTTCGACGTTGGTCCGATAATCGTAACCCAATTCCAACTGAATTTGGCTATTGCCGGGTCGATCCAAAAATAACTGGTCCATTAAATAACCATCGGGACTAATCCGGTAGGGATGACACACGCCCGTAACATACTGCATTTTCGTAAAATGAAAGGTTGCAAGCTGAGCAAAGGCCGCTTCGGTTGCAGGATTTCGATCCGCCCAGAGGGCTTTGAAGAGATCGAACGGTTTCCCTAATCCGTTTTCACTAACTACGGCATTCTGAATAACGAATCCTAGAATACGGTGAGGATTTCTTACGGCCAGTCTGAATCCGATAGGACCTCCATAGTCATGGGTGTACAAAATAAAATGAGAAATACAGAGATTATCAACTAATTTTTCAATCAGAATGGATAGATTCTCGAAGGTGTAAGCAAATTCTTCTGTGGAAGGCATACTGCTATTTCCGTATCCAAGATAGTCAGGAGCAATGATATGAAAGTGGTCTGTGAGTTGAGGAATTAAATCCCTGAACATATGGGATGAGCTTGGAAAACCATGAAGAAGGATGATGGTTGGGTTGTATGGACTCCCGGCTTGGCGAAAAAATAACTCCCAACCGTCAATTTTCATTTTTTTATAATGAACCATAATGTCAACTTCCTCTCCGGCGAGCGAGCGCATACTATTCCCTAACAAAAATATGTGAATATAAGTTATTTAAGTACTTAGGAGCTAGAGGACGTGGTACAATTTAACTTAAGGTAAGCTAATTAGTTGTCATCTTCATTAAACTGGTATTCATCCACATGAAAGGGAGAGATCAGACATGAAACAAGAACTGCTAAATGAGCCATCGAGAAATCAAGCTTCCAGTACGCCAATCATTACCGAACTAAAAGTAATTCCAGTTGCAGGGCATGATAGCATGCTCTTCAATCTTAGTGGAGCGCATGCTCCATTCTTTACACGTAACATCGTAATTCTCAGAGACAGTGCAGGTCATACGGGCGTAGGTGAAGTACCGGGCGGCGAGAATATTCGTAAAACGCTTGAAGACGCGAGCCCACTGGTAATCGGTCAATCGATCGGTCAATACAATAACATTCTTACGAAAGTTCGCAAGCAATTCGCTGATCGGGATCAAGGAGGACGCGGTTTGCAGACTTTTGATCTTCGCATCACGATACACGCCGTTACGGCATTGGAAGCAGCACTACTTGATCTCTTAGGTAAATTCCTGGATGTTCCGGTTGCAGCACTGCTAGGAGAAGGTCAACAGCGCGATAAAGTAGAGATGTTAGGCTACTTGTTCTATGTTGGGGACCGGAATCGGACAAACCTTCCGTACCTGAGTGCAGAGGATGCTGCGAATGATTGGTTTCGACTGCGTCATGAGGAAGCGCTTACACCTGAAGCCGTCGTGAAACTTGCCGAAGCGGCGTATCAACGATATGGCTTTAATGATTTTAAGTTAAAAGGTGGCGTCCTACGCGGTGAGGAGGAGATTGAAGCGGTCACTGCGCTGGCGGAACGTTTCCCTCAAGCCAGAATTACCCTTGACCCTAATGGGGCATGGTCTTTAGCTGAGGCGATTCACCTGTGCCGTGATCAGCATCACGTATTGGCTTATGCAGAAGACCCATGCGGAGCAGAAAACGGTTATTCAGGCCGTGAAATCATGGCCGAGTTCCGGCGTGAGACAGGTCTCCCAACGGCAACGAACATGATTGCTACCGATTGGCGCCAAATGGGACATACGATTCAGCTGCAATCTGTCGATATTCCGTTAGCCGATCCACATTTCTGGACGATGCAAGGCTCTGTTCGAGTAGCTCAGATGTGTCATGAATGGGGGCTTACATGGGGATCTCATTCGAACAACCATTTTGATATCTCGCTTGCGATGTTTACCCATGTGGCAGCAGCAGCGCCGGGAAAAATAACGGCCATTGATACGCACTGGATTTGGCAGGATGGACAGCAGTTAACCAAGGAGCCATTTCAGATTGTCGGAGGCATGGTGGAGGTTCCGAACAAGCCGGGTCTGGGAGTAGAACTTGATATGGACGCCATTGAGAAGGCGCATCAGCTGTACAACCAAGAGGGCTTGGGAGCTCGCGATGATGCGCTGGCTATGCAGTTTTATATCCCTAATTGGAAATTTGATAACAAACGTCCTTGTCTTTTGAGATAGTTGATCATAGATAGCCGCTGTTTCCTGATTAGGGGAAACAGCGGCTATTTTTACATATATTCAGGTCAATTATCAGTTACTTTTTGCTGACAGCCGTGGGCTCCATCTTGTCATTGTAAGCGATGGCGTACCAAGGTTCTGACGCCGATTCCGCATTCACTTGAATGTCTATTTCCCAGGGAGCCTCATAACTGGCGCCAAGAAGCTGATTACCTTGGTAAATGGCGATTGCAAATGGAGGTTCACCCCGCTCGTTCTCCAGCTTAGGATAAACAAGAACGGTTTGTTTGCCAGTAGGAAGAGATTGACCGGTAACAGGTGTATAGCGATATGAGATGGGGTCAACACCTGTCTCTACTTTGCTTATAAACCAATCGGATTGAATCAGCCTTTGATATAAACCATCTATGAAAGGGTTCTCCCCAATATCATACACATAAGCTCGGTTCGTCCGAATTGCTTGAGCTCGACTGAAGTTAAAATAGGTGATGGCTTTCACCTGCGGAAACAATCGCGGCAGTAAACCGTACATGTACCCCAGTTGGCCTTCCGACCAACTCCAGTACGTTTGATTCGTAGGTAAATAGGTGTGAGCAATAGCGCCCTCTGAAATCATAATGGGCTTATGGCGATAACGCTCATAGAGAGGAGCGAAGGTATCGATGACGGTCCCTTTTAGCTGCTCTTTGTCTGCTGAATAGGGTGTGTTATACAAAGAGAAACCAACCCAATCTACATAAGAATCACCTGGATAGTAGTCGTCAATCGTATTCGACGGCGAGAAATTAGGGGACCAAACCATTGCTACATTAGGAGCTTCTTCGGCCATGATGTCGTGAACAAGGCGGAATTTCTCAATATACTGCTGAGGACTTCCATGCCATGGCACCCATGCGCCATTCATCTCCGAAGCATAGCGCAAGAAGATGGGAATGCCGGATGCCTTGGCTTCCCGGGCAAAGCGGCGAACGTATTCGTCATCCAGCACGTCGTCCAAGCCAAAGCGCGGCTCCCAACCGATCTGGAGTGCGCCGCCGAGTTCTTTCACTCTTTCCGCAGTTCGCGTCGGGAAATAGGTATTCGTATCGGATTGGACCTTCCGCCAGCCGACATAAGCCAAATAAAGGGCGTGTTTTCGCCCATACACGTCTTCAATCTTCGTAACATCGTAGCCGACTCTGCGATCTGCCCCTAACATCCCAATATAAGTCCCTGATGCTGGCTCGTGTTTGGCGAGATGAGTGGATTCCGTTGTCATTGGAACGCGGAGATAAAGCTCCATTTCCGCTGAAGGACTTTGGATGCTGGACCAATCATAGGTTAGTGGCGATATCGAAGGTAGACCGGCTGAGTAGGCAGCGATCCGATTTTGATAGGCAGCTGCGGCTTCCGAATAACCGGATTGTGCGGATTTCTTCTCTTGGTTCGTCCAATAAGTTAAAATATCCGGCTGTTTGGGCTTGGGAGATGAGGAAGCAACGTTGGGATGTGTTAGTGCAACAGCAGGTTCTGATCGGCTTTGTTCGAGGTCATTTAATTCCGTATCAATGACAAAAAAAGTGACCGCGATGCAACATGCCAAGACGATGGCACCTATTGTCCAGACAACCTTATTAAGCATGGTATAAGTAAGTTCCTCTCATAAGGAAGATAGTAGCCTCCGTAGATTCAGTAAGTTAATTGTATGCCCAAAGCTGGGAGACGGTCAATGGAGAGGTCTAGGCTGTTCCAAAGGTTAGGAGAACCTGGGGGCAGCTTTTATGCCTTTACAATTACTTATCTTGCTGCTAACACAGCAATAATATTTCTAAGTTAAATTAAGTGTGTGGGAACGGTCTCACATACAGAAATGAGGTCGCATCATGGAGCATACGATTAAGGAAATTGCCCTACGCGCCGGTGTATCCAAATCCACGGTGTCTCGCGTGATATCTGGCAAGGGCTATACCAGCTTGGAAGTACGCAATAAAGTGCTGCAGCTGATTGAAGAACTGCAATATAAGCCCAATGCCGTAGCTAGGGCAATGGTTTCACAAAGAACACATAACATTGGCGTTCTGATTTATCGCCGGCATCATCCGATTGCTTCCCATCCGTTTTATGGGAAAATTCTAGATGCTATTTTAATGACAGCGGCAAGCATGAATTATTCTGTTTTCGTTACGACGGATCATGAAATGTCGCTGCGTTCGGCCGATTTTATGATGGAAAAAAGGGTGGACGGGCTAATCCTGATTAGCCGTTTACAGCAGAATGTGATTGATTACATCGCAAACTTCGGAGTGCCCTATGTCATGGTCAATGGCTCCACGGATGTCGATGGTGTCATGCATATTGTGAATCAAGACGAGGAAGGTGGCCGAATGGTTGCTGAGCATCTCGCAGATCAGGGGCATCGTCGCATCTTCGTAATCGCTGGACCACAAACGCATCGCAGTCACAATTTGAGACTGAAAGGTTTCAAAAATCATTTAAAAAAATTGGGGATTCCGTTCCCTTCAAGCTCGATCTTACAGGCATCGACGTCCACGTTTGGCGAAGGGTATGAGCTCATGCGAGCCCATTGGGAGGAGTTTCGCGCAGGCGGATATACATCGTTATTTGCTACAAACGACATGATCGCGCTCGGCGCTATGAAGTTTATGCTGGAACAGTCGGTACGTATTCCCGAACAAGTAGCGGTTGTCGGCTTCGATGATATTGATTTTGCCGCTATGTTTTCACCCTCTTTGACAACGATCAGGGTCAATACGGAAGAGATGGGGATTCAGGCTTTCAGTTTGCTCGACAAGTTAATCCGTCAGGAAGCCTACATTGAGCATCCCAAGCAATTAGTACCCAAACTCATTGTCCGTCAGTCGACTCAAACATTTTCTATTGAAAGGAGTGGTTAGTCCGCATGCGTTGGTATTTAAAAGCAATTGGCCCGCGTAAAATCGTAGAATTTCTCATCCTTGTTGTGTTCGTCATCTTTTTCTTGGGCCCGCTGCTCAATCTTGCTATTCTGGCTTTTACCGGCAAATGGACCTACCCCGATATCTTGCCGCATGAGTGGTCACTGAAATGGTGGACGTTTGTGTTCCAGCAAGAAGATATTGCAAAATCAATCGGCTTGTCTTTTGTCATCGCAACGATCGTAACGGCACTTTCTATTGTGCTTTGCATTCCAGCAGCCTATGCGTTTGCGCGTATACGATTTCCACTTAGCAAGTTTTTCTTGTTTTCGTTTCTTCTGACACATGCTTTTCCGAAAATGGGACTTTACGTTTCGATCGCTGTGCTTTTCTTCAAACTCGGACTGATGAACACGTTAATAGGCGTTGTTTTAATCCATATGATTAACGTGCTCATGTTCATGACGTGGATTCCAACAGCTGCTTTCCGCAATGTGCATATGGCGCAAGAGGAATCCGCCAGAGATGTAGGAGCGAGCCCGTTTCGCGTGTTTCGCAGTATTACGCTGCCTATGGCTATGCCGGGAATTATCGTAGCTTCTATCTTTACATTCCTGAACTCGCTCGACGAAGCTCAGGGCACATTCCTTGTGGGCATCCCAAACTATAAAACGATGCCGATTGTCATGTACTCGATCATCAGCGATTATCCGGCCTATGCGGGAGCTGTATTTTCCATTATTTTGACAGCACCGACGATTATTCTCTTGCTGGCTGCACAGCGCTTTGTGAGCGCAGATATTATGTCCAGCGGCTTCCAACTCAAATGACGACAGATCCATTCCTAAAATAGAAGGGGGCACACATGGACATTCAGCTTTCAGTTCAACAATTGACGAAACGCTATAAAACAGGAGAAGGCGTAACCGGAATTTCTCTTGATGTTCGTAAAGGGGAGTTAATTACATTGCTTGGCCCTTCAGGCTGCGGTAAAACAACCGTTCTTCGCAGCATCGGAGGCTTCCTAGATCCCGATTCCGGCGACATTCTCATTGAGGGTAAAAGTGTGCTTCAAGCACCTCCTGAGAAACGTCCGACATCCATGGTTTTTCAAGGTTACAATCTATGGCCGCATATGACGGTGTATGACAACCTCGCATTCGGTCTTAAAATACGTAAGATCAAAAAGGCGGAAATCGATAAAGCCGTAAACGAAGTGCTGCAGTTGGTTCGCTTGCCTGGAGCCGAGAAGAAATTTCCGGGCGAACTCTCCGGTGGTCAACAGCAGCGTATAGCGGTTGCAAGATCACTACTTCTGAAGCCGGCTGTTCTATTGCTCGATGAGCCCTTCTCCGCACTGGATGCCAAACTTCGCCACGAGATGAGGGAAGAGCTAAGGGAAATTCAGTCTAAAACAGGCCTTACGATGGTATTCGTCACTCATGATCAGGAAGAAGCTTTATCGATTTCGGATCGTATTGTCGTAATGAATCAAGGGAACATCGAACAAATCGCTTCACCACAAGAAATTTACGATGAACCAAGTACGTTGTTCGTTTCTCAATTTATCGGCAAAATGAACTTTTTGAAAGGGGTGATCGCTGCCGAACGCGTTACCGTCGGGCATCTAAGTTTTCCAAATATAAAAAATCTGTCCGGGCATGTACACCTTGCCGTTCGACCTGAAGATGTGATCATAGAAAGTGAAGAAGGACAAGGCCTTTCGGGTGTAATTAAACAAGTGATGGTGCTTGGGCATTATGCCGAAGTATCCATTGATTTACCTCAGTACGGAACAATCCGGGCGTTTCAACCAAGGGATTCTGTCAAGGATCTCCATACAGGACAACAGGTAAAAGCAAACTTTGCCAAAATCATTGCATTTTCCGAAAATTAAACCCAAATCCAAGGAGGCAATACCATGTTACGCAAGAAATCCGCAATTACGTTAGTCACTTTAATGACCGCTACGGCCGCTTTCATCTCCGGGTGTGGTAATTCTGCGACAACTGCAGGTTCATCTGCTGCTCCAAGCAACGCTCCGGTTAAAGCAGCGATCGATAGCAAAAAACCTGTTGAGTTTACCTTCTATTTTACGGGATCGCAAAATGTTAAAGATCTATGGGATACATTAATCCCGATGTTTGAGAAACAAAATGCAGATGTGAAGGTAAAACCGGTTTACATTCCTTCAGGTACTGGCGCACAACCAACGTATGACCGTATTCTTGCTGCCAAACAAGCCAATAAAGGATCCGGCGATATTGATTTATATGAAGATGGCTTGTCTAATGTCACACGGGGACAAAAAGATGATCTGTGGGATACTTTAGCAACTGACAAAATTAAAAATTTGACTTCTGTTGATGAAAAAACGATAAAAGATATCTCCAATCTCGCAATTCCTTACCGCTCATCTGCCGTTGTATTGGCTTATAACAGCGATAAAGTAGCAACACCTCCAAAAACGTTGGATGAACTGTACGATTGGATCAAGAAAAATCCGTCCAAATTCGCTTATAACGATCCATCCACAGGTGGGGCTGGTAACTCCTTCGTAGCAACTGCCCTATATAAGTTCTTGCCGGAAGAAGCGATTCACAATTCTGATCCAAGCGTTGAAAAAGGTTGGGATCAAGGTTTTACTCTGCTCAAAGAACTTGGGAAATCCGTGTATGGCAAAGGGATTTATCCGAAGAAAAACCAAGGGACTCTAGATTTGTTGACAAGCGGTGAAGTCGACATGATTCCGGCTTGGTCCGACATGGTACTTGAGCAAGTGGCGAAAGGCCAGCTTCCGAAATCAACTAAAATGACACAATTGACACCAGGGTTTAACGGCGGACCAACATACTTAATGGTGCCTAAGCTGTCTGAGAAGAAAGATGCTGTCTACAAATTCCTGGATTTCGTTCTTTCACCTGAAGCACAAGGCGTAGTTGTTGATAAAATGCATGGCTTCCCAGGCATCAAGCTTTCTAACATGTCCAAAGAAATTCAAGATTCGTTCAAAGGTGCTTCCGAAGGATTCCGCTCGTTCAATATCGGCGAATTGGATAAAGATATGACGAAGCGTTGGCAAAGTGAAGTTGCTGCACAATGAGTAAACAAATGAAAATGGGGATATTCGGATTACTTCTGGTTATCCCCTCTTTTTTATTACTTTTCGTCACTGTCGTCATACCTATTATCATTTCCTTTAAAGAAAGCTTGACGAATAAATCGGGCGGCTATGATTTGTCCAATTACACGTATTTATTCACGGATAAGCTGATGCGCTCCAACATCATTTTCACCCTGGAAGTGACGGTTGTTTCCGTAATTCTCGTGCTGATTATCAGCTATGCTTTAGCTGCTTATATGAGATTCAATACAGGTACGATGGTAAAATGGATACGTAAATTGTATATGATTCCAATCTTTATTCCGTCTGTTATCGCGACCTACGGTTTAATCCAATTGCTTGGCAATCATGGATGGGTTGCCCGACTGCTGCTTCTGGTAAACGGTGGAGAGATGCCGCGTATTATTTTCGACATGAAAGGGATAATTATCGCGAATTTGTGGTTTAACATTCCTTTTACGACGATGCTGCTTGGTTCAGCTTTATCCGCAGTTCCTAATTCCATTATTGAAAGCGCGAAGGACGTAGGAGCACGTAAATTGCAAATCTTTGTCCGTTTCATTTTGCCGCTGACCTATAAAACATTGCTAGTGGCCGTTACTTTTGTGTTTATGGGTGTGATCGGTTCATTTACGGCTCCATTTCTCATTGGGCCCAATGCTCCGCAAATGTTAGGGGTGTCGATGGAACAAGTTTTCGGTGTGTTCCAAGAGAAACAATTAGCTGCGGCGATTGCGTTCTTTACGTTCTTGCTTTGTTCGGTTATGGGGTACTTTTATATTCGTAGTATGATTACGGAGGAAAGTGCTAGGGCTAGATGATTTGATGTAAATGAAGATAAACTGGAGACAATAGCACATGGATGATCAGAATCTCATTGCCGGATTCAAAAAACTAACACGCAGCACGAAATGGGTGCTGAAAAACCAAATAGAACTACAATTCAACAATTACCACTCCCAAGGGATGGTTCGAATCGGCGACTTCTTTTATATGTCATCGGTTGAACTTATCGAATGGCCAATAAGATATGACCAGGCTAAACAAGGTCATGATCGTACGTCTGGTAAAGGAATCGGCCATATATTTGTCTTCGATCGTCAAGGAAAGCTAGTGAAGGAGACATCGTTGGGTGAGGGTGACATGTATCATCCGGGTGGTATTGATTTTGATGGTACGTATATTTGGGTTCCTGTCGCAGAATACCGACCACACAGCCAATCTATCGTTTACAAAATGAATCCTCTCACTTTAAAAGCAGAAGAATCATTCCGGGTTCAAGATCATATCGGAGGCTTGGTCCGTGAGGGGCAGAATGGTAAGTTAATCGGCAACAGCTGGGGCTCACGCAAATTCTATGTATGGGACTCATGTGGGCGACAGCTGCTGGATAAAGAAAATATGAGTCATTTTATCGACTATCAAGATGGACAATATGTAGGTGATGGAAAAATGATTGTGAGCGGCATCTCTGAGTTAGTCAATCCTGCTAGCAAATCCAAGCCTTTCGAGTTGGGTGGATTAGCGCTAATAGATCTGTTTACGTTAGAAACCCTTCACGAAATACCAATTACTGAAATAT
Source organism: Paenibacillus anseongensis (assembly GCF_009757995.1). Lineage (NCBI taxonomy): Bacteria > Bacillati > Bacillota > Bacilli > Caryophanales > Paenibacillaceae > Paenibacillus > Paenibacillus anseongensis. The sequence continues at coordinate 640,849 of NZ_WSEM01000016.1, read as the reverse complement.
CTCCGCAAGGTCATGTAATTACCCGTAATCCAGTGTTCCTAGAGATTGCTGCTGAAACCATAAGGCTTTATGCTGTTCCGGACGATAATGACGGATCAATGCTGATTTATGAAGCAGCTATTTAAAACGATCAAAATGAAGAAGCACTCGCTAGAGTGCTTTTTTCATTTATCAATAGGATTCGCCATGTGGATTGCACTTATTCAATGTAGAAGCTGGTATCTGAAAACTAGATATTCAGTATCACGATTCTATATTATGCAGGATGACTTCGATCATAGTATGATGAGTGGGCGGTTGAATATCCGAGAAAGAGAGGAGTTGAAACTCTATCTACTAAAAGGTAGAACGCGATGAGTAATCATAAAAATACCGCAGAGATTATTTTGGATACAGCCCAGTACATGGTGCAAGAAGTTGGATTTAACGGATTCAGCTATGCACATATTGCGGAAAAAGTAGGGATACGGACAGCCAGCATTCATTACCATTTTCCAAATAAAGAGGATTTAGGAGAAGCGCTGATCACTCGCTATCACAAACATTCGATGTCAGCCATTGCTCAAATCGATATCGAAACACAGAACAACTTGGAGAAATTACGCAAATTCATCTTGATCTTCGATGGTCCTGTACAGGATTACTGCACGTGTTTAAGTGTCATGCTTTCTACGGAACTGGCTACTTTATCAGCGAAAGTACGCGACAGGCTAGCACAGTTTTTCACTACGAATTTAACATGGCTGGAACGCATATTGGATCAGGGGCGTCGGGAAGGGCATATTAACTTTGAAGGTGCCGCGGATGTACAAGCCCATAAATTTCTGGCATCCCTCCAGGGAGCGCAGTTGCTTGCAAGAAGTTTTCGAGATAAAAGCAGGTTCGAAGTGATTGCCGATGGCTTAATTGCCGGTTTAAAGTAAAAGAGATAAGCGAATGTTTTTTTAAAGCCAATCTACCTTTTAATAGGTAAATGATATGAATGAAAACTTTCCATTAGGAGGCGTAAAGGATGATATATGAGCTGCGGATTTATGATGTTAATCCTGGTAAGATGCAGGTTATTTTAGATAGATTCAGGGATCATGTTATTCAATTATTTAATAAACATCAGATGAAAATAACGCTTTTTTGGGAAGATTCCGATGAATCCAATAACCGGCTCTATTATATTGTTGAACATGCTTCCATGGAGGATCGTAACCTGAACTATGATAGATTCCGCAACGACCCGGAGTGGATTGAAGTAAAACGACTTTCAGAACTTGATGGACCGCTGGTTAAGAAGCAAGAAAGTATCTTTATGAAAGATGTACCCTTTTTTGAAAACAAATAAAAATCCAACACTGAATAGGAGCAAATACAATGAAAATTTTAGTTATCGTAACTCACCCGAATATCGAAGCATCCAATTGGAACAAATCATGGGTCAATGAATTGCAAAAACATGATGATATCACGATTCATGAACTGCATAAAGAGTACCCGGACGAAAACATTGATGTCGCTAGAGAGCAGCAACTGGTTGAGTCGCATGATCGGATTATTTTCCAATACCCGCTATATTGGTACAGCACACCGCCATTACTGAAAAAATGGTTTGATAATGTCCTGCTATACAACTGGGCTTATGGACCTGAAGCAACTAAAACGGTCGGTAAAGAATTTGGCTTTGCGATTTCCGCGTATGGTACGGAAGAGTCTTATCAAGCAACTGGGTCCAACCGTTTTACTATCGAACAAATTTTGACACCTATGCAGGCGCTCACTCGCTTTATTAGTGGCACTTATCTGCCTCACTTTGTTCTAAACGACACTTCTGACGTAACAGAGGAAAGATTAGCACAAAGCAGTAAAGACTTCGTCAACCATATTAAAACTGTAAGACCAGCTGAGGTGTTGACAAAATGAGTGAATTGCTGATTGACGTGTATATGGATACTAGTTGCCCTTGGTGCCGTATGGGAACGACTAGTCTGTTAACCGCTCTAAAGCAATTGCCAGAAGATAAAAAGGCAACTGTCCGTTGGAATGCCTTTCAGATTAACCCAGGTATTCGTCCAGAGGGCGAAGATTATCGTCAAGTGATGATCGGCCGCTTAGGCGGAGTTCCTCAATTCGAAGCAAGGAAGCAGCAATATCACGAAAACGGCAATCGTTTCGGGCTTAAATATAATATGGATATCGTCCAATATACGCCTAATACAACATTATCACATCAGTTAATATCGATGGCGCCTGAGCACGTAAAAGTGCAATTGATTGAGAAAATATATACAGCTTATTTTGAAGAGGGCGTAAATATCGGCGATGTGGATGAACTTGTGAAAATAGGATCTTCAGTCGGGATGGGTGAAGCCGCGGAACTCAAAGAGCGCCTCCTTCAGGGTGAAGGGCTGGACAAAGTAGAACTTGGACAGCATACAGCTCAAAAACTCGGTGTCAGAGGGGTACCTTTCTTTGTTATTAATGAAGAATTCAGCTTGTCTGGGCTGCAATCACCGGCAGAGTTTGTAAAATTGTTTGAACAACTGTAAGTCGATTCAGTCAATCAACATCTAGAACATCATCATAAAGGAGAATAACCAATGACGGTACAAGGCAAAGTAGTAGTGATTACTGGCGGAAGCAGCGGTCTCGGAAGAGCGATGGCGATCGAGATGGTGAATCAGGGAGCGAGAGTCGTCATCAATGGACGCCGTGAAGAGGCATTGGCTGAGGTTGCAAAAGAAATAGATCCCACAGGAAAAAGCGTGCGGTTCGTCGCTGGCGATATCGCCGATCCCGAGGTTGCACAGCGCTTAATCCAAGAGGGGGTAACCCACTTCGGACGCATTGATACGCTAGTTAATAACGCTGGGATTTTCATGTCTAAACCATTTACGGAATATACGGAAGATGATTTTGCAACGTATTTATCCACGAATGTGGTCGGTTTCTTCCACGTTACTCAACGTGCAGTGACGGAGATGCTGAAACAAGGCTCAGGACACATCGTGAATATTACGACAAGTCTGGTTGATCAGCCGTCGGTAAAAGTGCCTTCTGTGCTTGCTTCATTGACGAAAGGTGGTCTGAAGTCGGCTACCAAATCTTTGGCAATTGAGTATGCAGCAAGTGGTATTCGCGTAAATGCTGTTTCGCCGGGAGTCATCAAAACACCAATGCACGCTGTTGAGACACATGAAGCTCTTGCCGGTTTACATCCAGTTGGACGCATGGGCGAATCTAAAGACATCGTAGATGCTGTTTTATACCTGGATTCTGCGAACTTTGTTACTGGTGAAATCCTTTATGTTGATGGTGGGCAAAACGCGGGTACGATGTAAATCTAGCAAATTAGATCCATCTAATTTTAATAGAAATGGGGAGAATTTCGATGCCAATCGTAAATATCCAAGTGACCCGTGAGGGCACAACTCCGGATCGTCAGTCCGTTACTGCTGAAGAGAAAGCCGCGATTATTAAAGGGGTTAGTGAAGTTCTGCTCAATGTGTTGAACAAACCATTAGAATCTACTTTTGTGGTTATTGAAGAAGTTGACACCGATAATTGGGGTTGGGGTGGACTGCCTGCCTTGGAATATCGCAAGAAGCTTGCTGAGAAGTTGAAGTAATCGGAGGGTCGCATTACAATGTCTAGCCATGCAATAAATACGCAACAAAGCCAAGTCGGTAAAGACTTTTGGTATTTAGGAACTTTGATGACGGTCAAAGCCGACGCGGTTTCTACCAACAATTCGTTTGGAATGGTAGAATGCTCGGTACCGGTAGGATTTGAGCCGCCGTATCACATTCATCAAGAGGAAGACGAATCTTTTTACATCTTAGATGGGGAAGTTGACTTTTTTCTAGATGGTAAGAAGATCGAAGCTAAAGCTGGCGCATTTGTGTTCTTGCCGAAAGGAATTGCACACGGCTTGCGGGTCGTTGGCAGCAAGCCTGCGCGCCTTCTGAACTTCTTCAGCCGTGCAGAATTTTTAGGGATGTTCCTGGAAATGGCTGAACCAGCGCTAAAGAAAGAGCTTCCTCCCCCTGCTCCAATTGATGTTCCTAGACTTTTGCAGCTTTCTGAGAAATATAATGCCGTTACGTTAGGCCCATTAGATCAATTTGTGAAATAATGTATCATCTAGAAGGAAGACATCGCCGAGAAATTAGGCGGTGTTTTTTCTTTACAATAAATCTATTCCTCTTTGACATCAGGTGAACAAATGAAAGCTAAGATGTAGAAGTACACCTGAGAGTTTGAAGGAGGATTATGTAGTGAATATCAACACCTACGCATGGGAAAATTTGATGTCTCATAATACGATGAAAAATGAACAAGTGATGAAACCTGAGAAAATAAAAGTAGAAAACGAAACCAGCTTTTTCACCAAATTGCTGCCCTTAAGCTTTATCCGTTAATGCAGCCAATTTCAATCTTGTCGTATACAAAATCCCGGAAGATTTACTTCGGGGATTTTTTGGCTTAAAGTATCTCGAAAGCAGGTGTAGCATTTAGAATGACGAATAAATAAGCAAACATACAAAATTTAGGTGGTGTGAGATGATGAGAGTTCTTGTTACCGGTGCCGCGGGCAATGGCGGTCAAGCCGTGTGCAGAGCATTAGTTCATGCAGGTTACACGGTTAGGATGGCAGACATTATGCCTCCACATGCAGATGATTTGAGGGAACTCGAGTTTGTAAGGTGCGACACAAGAAGCCCTGGGGATGTACGGCTTGCGGTACAAGGCGTGGATGCGGTTGTTCATCTGGCAGCCTGGCATTGCGCACATAATCCGCCTGTCAGTGATGAAACGATCTTTGCTGTGAACGTGGATGGAACCTTTCATGTTATGGAAGCATGCAAGCAAGCTGGAATACAAGCTATCGTCTATGCTTCTTCAATGGCCTATGGATGGGGATCAGTCTACGGAGTTAGTAAAGTTATTGGCGAAGATTTATGTAAAACTTATCATGAAATGACGGGTGCCTCGATAGCGATGCTGCGTTACCATGAGTTTATTCCACGCCCCTATTTAGAGTTCGGTACTCGTTTGCTTCGCAATGGTGTGGATAGAAGGGATGTAGCTGAAGCTACAGTTGCTTCTGTTAAGGCCGTTTTGGAGAAAAAAGTGGGGCTTTTTCGTACAATTGTACATACGAATCATGGTATGCCCGTGGATGTTATTCAAGACTTTAAGAAAAAGGGTCCTGCGTGGTGCGAGTCACAAGTTCCAGGCGCCATTCAATTACTGAACAAGTACGAGATCGAATTGCCGGAGCAAGTGGAACAACATGACCTATCTATGGCTGAAGAAATTCTGGGTTGGAAACCTAGATATAACTTCCTTGAGTTTCTAAAAGACTTGAAAGCTCGCGATGAGAAGGGCCTCGATGTCACTAATCTGAAGGTGCCTTCTGAGATTCCAGCAATATGATGCCGCCAGAAGCCAGAAAAAGACCGGGACCTTATGCAGCAAGAGGTCCCGGTCTTTCATTTAACCGATCACAGTGTCAATAAACTTTTCTAACGAAGCAACATCCGTCAAATTCTTATTACATTCTTGACCATTCATACATAAATAGTTACCGACCGCTTTATAATAATCAGGCGTAGTATGAGCCGGCCTTTTCTTGGAGATTGCCGTAAATAGAGCAAGTTCTTCATATCTATTACATAAAAAACAAAAGCCCTTCTTGTTAGTTGGGGTATATTTCCCCTCTACTCCAACGAATTGCCCATTCAGATGATAGACAATGAACAGCTTATTCGTCGCTATATCGATCCAACTAAGATAGGTAACGTATCGGTAGTCGATCGCTGACAAATCTGGCAGTTTAAGCTTTTTGTTCTTGGGGAATAGCTTTAGAATCTGCTTTGCGCTAATTGGCGGAAATTCCATCAAATGAGGCTCTAACGCCTTAAGATGTTTTTGAAAATCTTCCGCTGCTTTCAGCTTGAAGATGGTTTCCAACATTTGTTTCTGGTTGTCTGTAGCGTCTGGAAATAGTTCATAAATCTTCGATTCTGAGCTATATCGAACGGATTCCAATACTTTTGGATCTGCGTTCGTTTTCAACGCATGCTCCAGAATCCCAGCTTGTTTTTTAATAAAATTGAATTGATGGTTTCTAATTAATGGTTCACACATATGGAACAGCCCCTTATTTTATAATCGTAAAATGAATAAGGTGCAAAGCCACATCGTGGAACCGATCTATGCTGAATTAGGCGATGTTTGTACTGCTCAATCCCCGCCCATGCAAAGTATCGCCTCCAAAACAGGCTTTGCATGAGGCTGTGCCAATCTGGCAATCGGTTATTGCCATCGATACCAACTCCTTATACTTGCGATAACATCTATTATAAGAAAATCACGACGGTATTTCAAAGGAAAGTCTATGTATAATTAATAATTACATGAAACAGGATGAAGGAGCTGCCGCGTGCAGCTCTTTTTTTTTTGAATATGGAGAAAACCCTTCGAATCCTAGTGAAATCAGGCAGATCCTACAAATTAATGGTTCATTTCCGATATTGATCAGTGGTATTCGAGATTTTGACGATGAGTTTAGGTTTTGATGATTTATTGTTTGTAAGGGTTTACATATGATGTGTGTATTGGCTTTCACGCTAGTCAGCATCCATATTGATGTCTGAGAGTTTCATGATGATGAAGGGGTGATGTAAGTTTGAACAAGGTATTCAAAGTTTCTTGGAAGCGAAAGATCAGCTTGATGCTCGCAGCAGCTTTAGTTCTCACAAGTCTGCCCGCGGGTTTCTCCAAGGCCGATGCCTTAGGTGAGACGACAGGGACACCTGGCGGTGTCGATGCCAACTTGCTGAAATTGTGGCTGAAAGCGGATCCGTCGAGCATGACGCTAAACGGAAATGGTGAAGTGACGAAATGGAAGGATAGCAGTCCGCAAGGGAACGATTTCATCAACGACGGGACAGTCGGGGACAAGAGTCCGCGCACGAAACCAAAGTACGTGGCATCCAATCCCTCATTAAATTTCCAACCGTCGGTCCAATTTATTCGTTCAGGCAACGGAAGTCTTCTTTTGGATAAAGACGGGTTGTTTGCTCAGAATGAGACCGTTGTAGGAGCAAGTGCTTATTTGGTTACCGGCGGAATCACATTATCCAATCAGACCTCGCAAATTTTCTATGAAACGTTACAAGGTACAGGAAGGTTTGGTGCATATATCCCTTTCTTCTCAGGCACCTCACAAATCCTGTGGGATTCGGGTGCAGTCACATCTGGTAATCCACGACTTACAACGGCTTATTCAGTTCCGCCTCTTTCGTACAACAGCTGGGGCTTTCAGTATGAATCGCGTCCATCCGTTTCAAATAACGTCTATCAAGCCATATCATTAGATGGACAAACGATTGCAACATCGTCTCAGGCTCGACTTGCGATGGTTGGGAACGGAAGCAATCCAATGTCTCTCGGTTCTGCTGTCACGGGGGGCTCCGGCTATGATGGACAAGTTGCTGAGATGATCGTTTTTGGCGATTCGTTAACCAGCATCCAGCAAGCTCAAGTGCAGACGTACATGGCCCTCAAATTCGGGACGCCACTGAGAGGGAAGGATTATGTCTCGGCCGGCTTGTCGCATCAGGTTGTATGGCCTACAGCGGCCAATGCGGCTTTTGGCCATAACATCGCAGGGATTGTTCGAGACCAGCAAGGCGCATTGGCCCAAGAGACAAGTCGAAGCAGTGAAGGACCGGCGGCATCTCAGGTCATCGTTAGTGCGAAAGGAGCTTTAGCGGATAAGCAGTATCTTCTCTGGGGTGACAACGGAAGTACCGCACCGTCGGTTCCTTACGGTACGGGCTTCAAACAGTCGGCGCGGACGTGGAAAGTCCAGAATACCGGCAATGTCGGGACGGTGCAAGTCGCTTTCCCTGAGGCCATGCTCCCGTTAGGCGGATTGCTGCTAACGAGTACAAGCGGTGATTTTAATGACGCGGTACCGCATCCCTTGACTCCAGTGGAACTGCACGGAGGAATCTACTATGCAGTGGATGCGGATCTGGCAGATGGATCCTACTTCACTTTTGCCGAGAAAATGCCGGAAATCCAGCTCTCTAGCCTGGATGTATGGGCAGGCGGCCAAAAGTTAGGGATGAACCCGGCATTTTCACCATCGAAGATGGGCGGGTATGAGGTCATTGTTCCACAGGATGCAAGTCCTGTTCGGTTTGAGATGCAAGCTGGCGTAGGTGTTTCGACGACGGCGACGGTGACGAATAACGATGGCATGAATCAGCCGGTGAGTGACTTAGCCAATGTGCCGCTAGCACCCGGCGTGAATAAAATCAATATTCGTTTATCAAGTGGAGATGCAACGAATACTTATACGCTTCAGGCATATAGGTTATCGGCCAAAGGAACAAATGGTCAAATACCGCTGAACGCAAGTACGGTTACCGCCAGTTCCTATCAGCCGAACACAACGAATATTTCCGCGAATGTGGTGGACGGGATATGGGATAATGATGTCCGCTGGTCCGCTTCAGGTCAAGGGGAGTGGCTGCAGTTCGATTTAGGGCAACCGGAGAAGGTCACCTATCTGAATATTGCTTTCTTGAACGCGCTCGACCGTCAAACTCATTTTGAGATTATAGGTTCAAATCAAGCGGATTTTCAGAATCCGACCGTCTTGCTTCCCAAGCGGTCAAGCCGCGTTCTTCAGGTCGGGGATGATATCATTCAGCCTTATGTGCTGAGTAATCCGGCATCCGTCCGTTATTTGCGGTTGGTCGGATATGGCAATACAGCTTCTGGAAGCTCAGGCAATTGGAACAGCATAACGGAAGTTGAGCTATACACAGGTACTGCGCCTGATATAGAAGAGCCTACTATACCAAGCGGGCCCCCGCAGGCAGGTGATAAGCCGGTGGAACCGCTGCCTCCTGTTCAAGTGGTGAAAGTCAGCACTTCGGAAGGCTTGCAGGCTGCGCTGGATCAGGCTGCGAAAGGCATGACGATTGAATTGCAAAACGGTACTTATCAACAAATGGGTCCGTTCGTCGTGAAGGATAAAAAAGGGACTGCTGCGCTTCCGATCCGAATTGTTGCTGCGGAACAGGGCAAGGCTGTTATAGCCGGCGACAGCTACATGCATATTGAAAACTCCGAATACGTCGAAGTTGAGGGGCTCACTTTTCACTCAGGCGGCGGATCGGAGCATGGGGAGGATACACTGAAGAGCAGAGCAGTTCCGGATGAAAGAATCGCCAGTATGAGTGGCGTGCATCCAGGAGTGCAGCTGTTCGATTCCAGTAATATTTCAATATTGCGAAATACATTTGCTTTGGATGAAACAGGTCAGAAATACCGTTTCACGAAGGCTGAGAATAATGTCAGCAAACAAATCTGGTGTGTCATCGGTGTGGAAAATAGCTGCCGTTACGGCGAAAGTTATGATCCTAATGGAGCCGTTTACACAGGCGAAACATCGCATTCGCCGAACTCGGCACTGCTCACAGACAGTGGGACTGACCGGCATTATATTCGGGTTGAAGGGACGAGCAGCCACAACCGTATTGCATATAATGACATCGGACCGAAGACCGGCTTTGGAGCCGTGATTACGTATGATGGCAAGGACGCGGTTTCGCAATATGATGTGATTGAATACAATCACTTTCATGATATCGGTCCGCGAGTGAGCAATGGTTTGGAAGCGATCCGTCTAGGCCTTTCCGGTTTATCTTTGGCCCCCGGACATGTGACGGTTCAATACAATTTGTTCGACGGATTAAACGGGGAAGACGAAATCGTCTCGGTGAAGAGCAGTGATAACACAATTCGTTATAACACTGTCCTTAATTCTTACGGTGGGATGGTTGCCCGACACGGTCATCGCAACAGCTTTTACGGCAATTTTATCATCGGGGATGGCAAAAAAGCAGGTACTAGCGGATTCCGCATTTATGGCAATGACCACAAAATTTATAATAATTACATGGAAGGGCTTACGGACGATGCCGTTCAGCTGGATGGCGGAACGGAAGACGCAGGGCCTGACGGGGGAACAAATCCGATTATTCGTTGGGGCAAGGGTGAGAACGATTTCGCTGAGCTTAGGAGCCTTACGCCGGATAGACAGCAGGAACTGCTGCGCGGGCATTGGAGACAATACAATGTACAAATTTATAACAATTCCTTCGTAAATTTAAGCAGTAAAGCATCGGCGGTAAAAATTGCGCAGCGCACGTTCCAGCCGACGGGAACACAAATTTATAACAATTTAATTTTCAGTAATGCTGGGACTATTTTCAATGAGTCAAAAGATATCACAGACGCAGGCCGGCCGACGTATGTCGCCAATATGGCCGATGGGACTGCTGCCGTGGCAGTGAATGCAACGGTTGTAAACGCAACGTACAAAGGCGATCTGAAGCTAATTCGTAGCAGCGACGGATTAATCCGTATATCACCGCAAAGTCCTGCGATTGATGCGGCAAAAGGTCCGTATATCGCGTCAGACGATATGGACGGCCAAAGACGGCTGCATACTGCTGATGTTGGCAGCGATGAGTACGAACCGGCGAGTGATTTGACGCTTCGGCCGCTTACGGCTGCTGATGTCGGGCCTGCGGCTGGACGCAATCTGCCAGTGGAAGAAGGGACACCAGATTTGAGCAGCTTGCAGATGAGCTTGAATCTAACCTTTGCGCCTGCCTTCCGTCCGGAAGTCACTTTTTATACTGTCATGCTCCCAACGGGAATTAGCAGCTTGAAAGTGACACCAACATCGGCAAGTCAAGCGGCTGAAATTCAAGTGAGTGTTGACGGCGCTGTGCGGCAAACCGTTCGCAGCGGCAGCGAAAGCGAACCGCTAGCCATTGCCGGGGCCGGCAGTGTTGTATTGATCGATGTGTCGTTGCCTACCGGCGTTCATAAAACGTATAGCATCATGGTGCAGCGACCAGCTAGCAGCAGTTCCTCTTCAAGGAACTCTTCATCCGGCAACAGCTCGGCAACAGCACCTGCGCCAACGCCAGCGCCAGCGCCAGTGCCGGTGCCGAATCCGGTGCCTGTAAATCCTTCGCCAACCGCACCGTCGCAGGAATCTTTTGCAGATGTGTCGAAACATTGGGCATCGGATGAAATCTCTCGCGCTGCGGCCAAAGGCATCGTGAACGGTTACGCGGACGGAAGCTTCAAGCCTGACGAGCCGATGACAAGATTACAATTCGCAGCTATGCTGGTGCGAGCTTTAGGTTTGAAGTCGGAACCTTCGAAACGGACATTCACCGATCAAGCGGATATTCCGGCATGGGCGAAGGGAGAACTAGGCGCAGCGCTGGAAGCTGGGATTCTACAAGGATATGAAGACCAGTCTTTGCGTCCCAATGCATCCATTAATCGGACAGAAATGGTTGTTATGCTTGTAAGAGCCTACTCGCCAAAAGAGGATGGGTCACTTTCAACCAAGTTTAGCGACAGTTCTCTGATTCCAGCTTGGGCGTTGCAGGCAGTTTCGCAAGCGGTCTCCTTAGGGCTAATAAACGGTAGGGAGAACCAAACATTCGAGCCGTTTGTTACCGCTACAAGGGCTGAAGCCGTAACAGTCGTCATGCGTATGTTGGATCGGCAGTAGTCTAATAGTTTCTGCAATAAACGGCACATGCTATGCAGCAGATTTGGCCACCCGTAAATTCCGGGGCTGATCTGCTGCATTTAGTGCTTTATATATTCAAATGAAAAGGAGCTAGGGAGCATGAAAGGTATTTACCAAGTAAACAAAGAGAACTGGGGTCAATATTTGGATTTGGAGACGATCCTTCAGGGGGCTGAAGCTGCACTGGCTTCTCCAAGCATACATATCACAGAAGCGAGAGCTCTGCAAAGCCCCGGAAGTGCGCACGATTATTATTCAAATGGAGATTACTGGTGGCCCAATCCAAATACGCCGGATGGGCTGCCTTATGTTCGTCGTGACGGTGAAAGCAATCCGGATAATTTCCATGAACATCGAAATTTGCTTAGACGCATGCGCTCCTTGGTCGCCTGTTTGACTTCCGCTTACCGTATAACGGGGGAGCAGAAATATGCAGCGAAAGCCGTGCAGCTGTTAAACGCATTTTTTATAGACAAGAACACGCGAATGAATCCGCACTTGATTTATGCACAAGCGATTCCTGGTGTCTGCAACGGACGAGGGATCGGGGTCATTGATACACTGCATCTCATTGATGTGGCGGCAGCTGTACATGTGTTGAAAAGTGAAGATACCTCTTTACTGAATAGACAGGTTTTGCAAGAGGTCACCAACTGGTTCGCACAATATCTGCAATGGATGAACGAGCACCCGCAAGGGGTAGAAGAACGAAATGAGCCCAACAACCACGGGATTTGCTGGTTCGTACAGGCTGCTGCTTTTGCAAAGTTAACGGGTCATTCTGGTATGCTGGATTATTGCCGAGAAGCATACAAGAGTCGATTGCTCCCGGAGCAGATGGATCTCGATGGCAGTTTTCCAAGGGAATTGTCTCGTACGAAGCCCTATGCGTATTCTCTGTTCACGTTAGATAATTTTGTCACGCTCACGCATATCCTCGCCACACCGGAAGATAACCTTTGGGAATTCCAGCTTCCTGATGGTCGAGGTGTTCAGAAGGGAATCCATTTTCTACTACCGTATTTGGAAAATAAAGCATTGTGGCCTTACGGGGCTGATGTCGAATATGATGAGGATTGGCCGGTCGCTATGTCTTTCTTCTTATTTGCCGGGCTTGCGAATGGTTCTGAAAGGCTGCTTGCTTTATGGAGAACGCTCGATCAAAACCCACAGCAGGCCGAAGTGAGACGAAATATAGCGATCCGGCAACCGCTGCTTTGGGTATGAGTTGTCATATCGGCAAGACGGTTCCACAAATTTTCGTTATAATAAATGAAAGCAGTTACATCATGGCGATAAGGGGTTAGTGCTAATGAAGTTTAATCGGATCCGGTTCAATAAACGCAGTGTCATCGTTACTTGGCTTACCTCTTATATTTCGGTTCTTCTCGTTCCGATTATTATTAGCGGAATTTTATATGCGGCTTCCTGGCATGTGGTCGAATCGGAGGTGAATCGCGCCAACAATAACGCACTGAAGCAGATGGAATTGGCAATCGACAACAGCCTGGGCGGTATTGAGAGATTGAGTTTGGAAATTTCGCTTAATAAACAAGTGAACGCTTTTATCAATACATCTCAGCCGCTTACGGATAACGATTATTACGATTTAGTCACTATATCCAATGATTTGCGGGTTTATCAGACAGCCAATGAGTTTATTGAACAAATTTATCTGTATTACAAAAATAGCGACACAGTGATCTCCACGCGCAATCGGACAGATAGCCGCCAGCTGTTTCAAATGCTGGATGGACAGACCCTTAAAGGCTATGAGGCGTGGAAGACATATTTGGATAAACGCTACATTCAGGAATATACGCCGGTTACGATAACGGAAGATGATAATGCCTATAAAGCCGTTTTGTTTGCCAAATCCGTTACGTTGGCGAATCGGGATCAGCCCGGAGCTGTGCTCCTGTTTGTCATGAAAGATTCCAAGCTGCTCGCCAATATCCCGCCGTCGGAAGCTACATCGGTAGCGGTGCTCGATAAAGAGAATCGATTAGTTGCTTCCAGCGGTATCGAGCAAAGCCCTGACTTTCTCACTTATGACAAGTTTACAGGGGAAAATGGACTGTTTTACGGGGATGTAGCGGCAAAACAAGTTGCTGTATCGTATACAACCTCGGCCAGGACAGGATGGAAATATATGTCGATGATTCCTGCCGAGCGCTTTGACGATAAGATGAAGTATATGAAAAGGTTGGTCTATGCAAGTATTATACTTAGTCTTCTGCTGGGAGGACTGGTCACGTTCTTGTTCCTGCGTAAAAATTACAATCCGATTCATCACCTCATTCGAAGCTTCTCGATGAAAGCAGGGATTTCGTTTGCGGAGGGGACGAACGAATATGGCTTTTTGCAAGATGCGCTCAATAATACGTTTGCGGAAAAAGAGCAGGTGGATCGCCGGTTGCACCAGCATCGGGACGCCATTCGCTCCCATTTCTTGCAGGGGCTGCTGAAGGGCAACCTGGAGCAGGATATCCCCGTGCATGAATCGCTTTCCGCTCATGATATCCGGCTGGACTCCCCGCATTTTGCCGTGATTTTGTTCCACATCGATCATTTCGGCAAATTTCAGGATGATGTGGCCATTGATCCGCAGAAAGTAAAATTGATGCAATTCATTCTAATGAATGTGGTGGAAGAAGTGATTGGCCTTCAGAACCGGGGCTTCACGACGGAAATTGAGGATATGCAGGCATGTATTTTTAATTTTGGCTCCGAAGAGCCGGATACGTATGAGCTGAACCGAGTTGCTGAATCGGTGAAATTATTCCTGCTTGATCATTTTCATGTACATTTGACGGTGTCAATTAGTTCTATACATGAAGATCTGTTTGGTATTGCCGAAGCGTATCAAGAAGCTTTGTCAGCGATGGCTTATCGACTTGTCAAAGGAAGCGGAGCGATCATTCGTTACGACGAATTACCAAGCTCCGAGGCTGTTCGGCAGGCCGGAACTTATTATTATCCGCTGCACGTGGAGCAGCAATTGATTAATTTTATCAAGACTGGTGATTATGAAAAATCGAGCACAATCATTGAGCAAATTATTGAAACAAATGTGTCCAATTCCGTTTTATCGGTGCCGCTTGGCAAATGTCTGATGTTCGATCTAGCGAGCACGATGCTGAAAACAATGAATGAAATCGGCTCTCAAGGAAATAAAAAGTCCTTCATGGAACAATTCAACCCTGTGGAACGATTATCCGAATGTGAAACCATAAAAGAAATGAAAAGAGAAATTCTTTCGATCCTCGAACAGGTCTGTGAGTCCATTCAAGCCGATCGTAAGCAGGAGTATAGTCCGCTTGGTGATCTGGTTAGCGCTTATGTGAAAGCTAACTACGCCGAAGAGAATTTGAACATTTCAATGATTGGAGAGAAATTTGGCATCACGCCTTCTTATCTATCCAAACAATTTAAAGCTCAAACCGGTGACGCGCTTCTTGATTTCATTAGTCGTACACGTTTGGAGGAGGCCAAAAAGCTGTTAACGGAACAACCGTTATCGATTGTGGAAATTGCACGCAAGGTCGGATATAACGATATCAATACGTTTAACCGGACTTTTAAGAAATTCGAGGGCATCACACCAGGGAAATACAAAGAATTAAAACCATTGTGATCTGTTTTATGGAAGTCGTACAAGCTTGCTTGGGCGGCTTTTCATTTTTTGCATAGCGATTTTGGATTCTGATGATTGCGTTTTACGAATTTTAAAGGGGGATTTGCAGTTTTGACGATATTCAAAAAGGCGGTCTACACTCCATACTTAAGCCATGGTGCTGCAAGACGAGATGCACTATATGATACGAGGGGGATTACCTATGAGGAACCATTCCAAAAGAAAGTCAATTAGCCTCGCGCTAAGCGTTGTAGTAGCTTCCAGCATGTTCGTCGCCTGTTCCAAAGTGAATACGGGGGCGCCAAGTGAAACAGGAACGGCGAAAACGACGGCAACACCGTCAGCCGCAGCAGGCCAATATCCGATCAGCACACAGGATACTTTAACTTCCTGGGAACAGATCGACACGAATCTGGCATCTTTCGTCCCTAACTTGGCTGAATCGCCATTTGGTAAGCGCTTAGAGAGCGAAACAGGGGTTAAGGTGAAGTATACGCACCCGGCAGACGGCCAATCGAAGGACCAATTCAACCTGTTGATCGCTTCGAACAATTTACCGGACGTCATTGAATACAATTGGGGCGGCGGCGGAGCAGCAGCATATCCGGGCGGACCGGAGAAAGCGATCACGGACAAGGTCATTTTACCTCTGAACGATTTGATTGATAAAAATGCTCCCAACTTAAAAAAATTGCTTCAGCAGGATAAAGAGCTGGATAAAATGATCAAGACGGACAATGGCACTTATTACGCATTTCCTATGATTCGGCCAGACAATGGATTGGTATTCAGGGGACCGATGATCCGCAAAGATTGGTTGGATGAGTTGAACCTTCAAGTGCCTACGACAATTGACGAGTGGTATACGGTGCTCAAGGCGTTCAAGGAGAAAAAAGGGGCAACCGCACCATTTTCAGCGCAGTACAGCAATGAATTGAATATTCAAGACGCCTTTATCGGTGCTTACAAAACAGCAAATCGCTTTTATATCGACGATCAGGGCAAAGTGAAATACGGTCCTATAGATCCTCAATTCAAGGATGCGCTGGCTTTGCTGCACAAATGGTATGCCGAAGGATTGCTTGATAAAGATTTTGCGCTTAACACGGACTCCAAGTCGCTGGATACCAAATTGATGAGTGATGCGTCTGGTGCAACGGTCGGCTTATTGAGCGGAGGTATGGGCAGATGGATGGATACCGGTAAGAAGAAAAATCCGAAATTCCAACTCGTTGCCGCTCCATATCCTACGTTGAATAAAGGTGAGCGAGCTTTCATCGGCCAACGTGACTTCAAATATAACCCTGCTGCAAGCAAGGCGGTTTCCGGGGATTCCAAACATGCGGAACTGGCCGTCAAATGGATGGATTACGCCTATAGCCCAAAAGGCAGCATGCTCTTCAACTTCGGTATTGAGGGCGAAAGCTACACGATGGATAATGGCGTTCCTAAGTTTTCTGAAAAAATCACGAAAGATCCGAAATATAATTTGCAACAAATGGTTTCCCAATACTCGAAACCGAACGGTCCATTCCTGGGCGATAGCCGGAAAAGTTTCAATACGTTCAAAGAACAAGATGAAGCGATCAAAATTTGGGAACAAACGGACGCTGTCAAGCACGTGATGCCGCTCTTTTTAACACCGACAGCCGAGGAAAGTAAAGAACTCGCCAAATTAAACACCGCGATTACGAGTTACAAAGAAGAGATGTTCGTCAAATTTGTAATGGGCAAAGAGCCGATCGACAAATTCGATGATTATGTGAAGCGAATCAAAGAAATGGGAATCGACAAGGTTACCCAAATCTATCAAGGCGCTCTGGATCGATACAATAAGAGATAAATAGTCCACGGCAATGCTGGCGGAGGGAGAGACGATACGTTCCGGCCTTCCGCCGAACAGCGCCAAGGATGGAGAGGGTGATGCTATGAACACCATGATTTCCAAAACCAAGCCGATGACAACCCTTGAGGAAAAAAGGAAATTGAACTTCGGCATTTTACTGGATATTCGTAAAAACAAACTACTCTATGTGATGCTGCTTCCTGTTCTGATTTATTATGTTGTGTTCCACTACGCGCCAATGTATGGGGCTATGATCGCATTCAAGGATTTTTCCCCGAGACTGGGCATTTGGGGCAGCGATTGGGTCGGATTCGAGCATTTCCGCGAATTTTTTACGGGTCCTTACTTTTGGAGAACGATCAAGAATACGGTTCTAATCAGTTTCTATCAGTTGCTATTCGGATTCCCGGCTCCGATTGTCTTAGCACTTTTGCTGAATGAATTAAAGCATGCTTTGTTTAAAAGAACTGTGCAAACGATAACGTACATGCCTCATTTTATTTCATTGATTGTCATTTGCGGGATTCTCAAGGATTTCACTTCCAGTGAAGGGGTTATCAACGATATTGTCGCTTTTTTCGGCGGAGAGCGCGTGACCTTCTTGCTTGAACCCAGCTTATTCCGCACGGTGTATGTATCGTCAGGCATCTGGCAAAATATCGGTTGGGGGACGATCATTTTCTTAGCCGCTTTAACCGGGATCGACCAAGAGCAATACGAAGCAGCCAAAATCGATGGCGCAGGACGATGGAAGCAAATGACACATGTCACCTTGCCAGGACTTATGCCGACGATCATTATTCTGCTTATCCTCGATATCGGCCGTATGATGAATGTCGGGTTTGAGAAAATCATTTTGCTGTATAACCCGGGTACGTATGAAACAGCTGACGTGATTTCCTCCTATGTCTATCGTGTTGGTCTGCAAGATTTCAATTACAGTTTCAGTTCAGCGGTGGGCTTGTTTAACTCGGTCATCAATTTTGTCCTGCTCATTTCATCCAACTGGTTAAGCCGCAAATTTAACGATACGAGCTTGTGGTAAAAAGGAGAGAGAGATCATCATGCTGAACAAAGCGAGCTTCTCTGAGAAATGTTTCGATTATATTAATACGGTATTACTCTTCTTGTTGATGGTCCTTACCGTATATCCGCTGCTTTATGTGGCGTTTGCTTCCGTCAGTGACGCCGGAAGCCTGATGGAGCACAAGGGCATTTTATGGCGTCCCATTGGTTTCTCGCTTGATGCGTATACGAATGTCTTCCGCAATCCGATGATCTTAAAAGGTTATGGAAACACCTTGTTTGTCGTACTGATGGGCTTGGCGCTTAATATTACTCTGACTTCATTCGGAGCTTACGCTCTTTCGCGCAAAAGCTTGCAATACCGCAAGCCGCTTATGTTATTCATCATCTTTACCATGTTCTTTAGCGGAGGGTTGATCCCGCTCTACTTGACGGTTAAGGGAGTTGGGCTCGTTGATTCCCTGTGGGCGCTGATCATTCCGCAGGCTATTAATACGTTCAACTTGATTCTGATGAAGACCGCATTCGAAGCCATTCCAGATGCACTGGAGGAGTCGGCCAAAATGGACGGAGCGAACGATTTCGTCATTTTATTCCGAATCGTTTTGCCGCTTTCGATGCCCGTGATTGCCGTGATGCTGCTGTATTACGGTGTAAGTCATTGGAACTCCTGGTTCAATGCGATGATCTTTCTGCAGGAGCGTTCGCTCTACCCGCTGCAATTAGTGCTAAGGGAGATCCTGCTGCAAGGGGAAGCCAATGCGAATACAGGCGCTTCAGACGGGGATGCGGCTATGCTTGCGGCTACGTTAAAGTATGCGACGATTATTGTTGCTACGGTTCCGATTTTGTTCGTTTATCCATTTTTGCAGAAATATTTCGTCAAAGGTGCGCTTATTGGTGCCATCAAGGGATAAAGGAGGAGACTTGGCGTGAAAGAAAGCAAGGGCTCGGCGATTCACATGGAGGTAGATTGGGAACGTTTCATGTCAGCCAACGATATGGAATGGGTAGTAAAGCCGGTTAGCTGGGATGAAGGGGCATTCCTTGGCAACGGCTTACTAGGTACGATGGTTTATGGCGAAGAGCATGCAAGCAAGCGGCATGTGCTCCGCATGGTTACAGGCCGCACGGATGTGACGGCAAATCGGGTGGATAAACCCGGATTTCCGCCTCGTGTTCCGCTCGGCGAATTGGATCTGGAATTGGCAGGAAGAATCTATCATCCGACACATATGCGGGTTAGCTTGTGGAATGCTGAATTACAAGCGACTCTGACGACAACGAGCGGAGAGGTCAAGCTTCGCTCGCTTGTACATAGTCTCTATCCAGTAATAGCTGTAGAGATTGAGACAACTCCCGGAGAAAGCGCCGTCCGATGTGCCTGGTATGCCTATCCGGAAGTTGACCCTGTACTCAAAAATGCAGACGGCGTGAATTTAAATCAATATATACCGGCGACTGAAGTGGAACATACGAAAGTTGCGGACGGAATCCATGTGTGCACCCAACGCTATTCGGGTGAGGATGGCTGCGTGACCGCGTGGAAGGAGGTGCAGGTTTCTCCGAATCGCCGTATCTGCTGGCTTTCCATTGCCAATGGGCACAATGAATCGGCGATTGCTGAAACTGTTGAGGCTGTAGCGCAGGCATCGGCTGCCGATTTTGAAGAATGGGTGCAAGCCCACCGTGATTGGTGGCACCAGTATTATCGCCAAAGCTTTGTTTCATTGCCGGATGGCCGTCTGGAAAGCTTTTATTGGATTCAAATGTACAAATTGGCATCGGCAACCAGACCGGATAAGCCATTGATTGATAATCAAGGGCCATGGCTCACATCCACACCATGGCCAGGTGTCTGGTTCAATATGAACGTGCAGATGAGTTATTCGCCGGTTTATACAGCTAATCGTTTGCAAATGGGAGAGTCGCTAATTCGTACCTTAACTGACAATTGGGATAATTTGATTCTGAATGTACCGGAAGATTGCCGACATGATTCGGCTGGATTAGGGCGCAGCTGCAGCTTTGATTTGAAGGCTCCAGTCGAGGATGAGGTCGGAAACTTGACTTGGATTTGTCATAGTATTTGGCGGCATTACCGATATACCATGGACGAAAAGCTGCTGAGAGAAGTCTTATTCCCGATTTTAAAACGCAGCGTGAACTATTATCGGCATTTGTTAGAGGAGGGGACAGACGGTTTCCTTCATTTGCCTCCGACAATTTCACCGGAATACGGTTCGTTCATGCGCACCACCGTACGGGATTGCCATTATGATCTCTCCTTGCTTCGCTGGGGATGCGAAACATTGCTTCATATTAATCAAAAGATGGCGATAAAGGATCCATTGATCCAGGTTTGGGAGGACATTCTGGAGAAGCTGGTTCCGCTACCCGTCGATGAGACAGGGTATATGGTTGGGCAAGATATGCCGCTTGCTTACGGGCATCGTCATTTCAGCCACTTGCTGGCGATATTTCCGCTGCATCTCATTAGCGGTGAGACGCAAGAGGAGCATGATTTAATCGTAACTTCTTTGCGCCATTGGCTGGGCAAAGAAGGCGATCTGCGGGGATTCAGCATGACGGGGGCAGCTTCAATTTCCGCTGTTCTTGGTTGGGGGGATGAGGCATTGCGATTGCTGCAATCGCTTCTGCTGATCATCAAGCCGAATACGATGTACAAGGAAGCGGGACCGGTGATTGAAACCCCGCTGGCTGGCGCCGAGTCGATACACGATATGCTGCTTCAGAGCTGGGGCGGCAAGCTGCGTGTGCTTCCGGCTGTGCCCGAAGCTTGGACGGAGCTGGCGTTCCACGATTTGCGAGCGGAAGGAGCATTCTTGGTCAGCGCTGTGCGCAAAGAGGGCGCCACCCAGTGGATCCGAGTCAAGAGTTTGGCTGGAGAACCGTGCTTGGTTAAGACGGGTTGGAAGGGGCTTGTGCGCTGGAACATTATCGCGAATGACAACATTGTTCGCGTGTCTGGTGAGTCGTTCATCGATGATGAAATAGCACTGGATTTGCATGCAGGTGAAGAGGTTATTCTCTTCGTTGGCGAAGCAGTACCCGATTTGCGTGTGCAGCCTGTCCAAGGAGTCGACAAGGTATCGAATTATTTTGGGGGACATAAGCCGTGGAGGCTTTACGGATTTCCCTCTGGCCGATTGTGACCGAGCGTTACCATCCGTTAACCGTAGCGGAGGTGGGCCCTTTAATTGCAATTTCTGCGCTGAAAGCAGCGAATAGGGTCATTTCAGTCCGTTAGCGTAAAAAGTCCCGGCGAGGTTTTCCTCGCCGGGATTTTTTTGTCTTCTTGTTTGCAGCATTCTAGAAGCGATCAAAACTTGTGAATTCTCCCACTGGTTTGCGATAGCCACGCGGTCTGCGTTTCTCTAAATCTTCTTTCCCTATCGTGAGGAGCAGGGCGGGAACATAATTGTCTGGAATATGCAGGATTTGACGCATCATTTCCGCGTCAAAACCGATCATCGGGCAAGTATCCCAGCCTTTTTCCTTGGCAGCGAGCATGAACAGTTGAGCCGAGAGGCTGGCATTTCGGATCGCTTCGTCACGTTTAAAGCCGTCGCCTCGATTTTCATAAAAATTCGTCACATCTTCCACCGTCATATCATATTCCTGTTTGCTGATCACCCCGAGTTGCAGTAATCCCTCATTCAATCTAGCAGCATCTTTATAAGCATCAAGGTTTCCTAATACGAGAATAACAGCCGAAGCCGTTTGAACTTTATATTGTTTATAAGCCGCTTGATAAACTTCCTCTTTTATAGCAGGGTCTTTTACAATGATGTAGTGGGCATGTTGCAGGTTAAAAGCTGATGGAGCAAATTTTACCGTGTTCAGGATATCAGTTAAATCTTCATTAGGAATTTCAATATTCGGGATGAATTTATTGGCAGACCTACGCTCTTTAACAATTGTTGAAAAATCACTCATGGATGGATGCCTCCTATAGGATGTACATGACTTATAGTATAAACGAATCATATGCCTATATTTGGATGGATGTCAATGATTACATTGAATTAATTAATTATGTTAATTTTTATCTTTTTAGTTTCTATTTCGTATAACTTCTCAATATTCGAATGGTTTATCTTGAATTTAGCAGTTGCTGAAATCTCATAGGTTTCAGCTTTTTCGATTTTGAATGTATAATTTTCTATTATTTTACCATGCCCAAGTAACACCTGGGATTTAGCTACCAAAGGCATCACAAAAGTATTTACTTGTTTGCCGTTTTTATCTTTAACAATAAAATAAAACACCCCTGATGCATGATCAATCGTAAATGAATCGTCAGATGAATTATTCAATATGGCTTCCACATTAATTATTTCATTTGAATGTTTTACCTCTGGAGCAGTTAAAGTGGTCGAAAATATATCTTCATTAGGAAAAGCTAAACTAGTTTTGAGTTCAATTGATTCTTTCGTATCAGTTGATTCAGTGACAACTGGAGACGTTTCAGTTAAGCTAATAGTTTTCATATTACTGCAAGCTCCAAGAATAATAATTATTGCAATCAAAATGAAAAGTTTCTTCATTGCAGATCTACCTCCGCAACCAAAGACGAATCACAGTTGAATAATGTTTCAATTATGGAAAATTTTAATCAAACTACGCTCTTTCGCATTGTCCCCCTATACAAAACAAATATCGCCGCAGCAATCAGAATCATCCCCATAAAAGCAGGTGCGGCATGGCCAAGCGAGACATAGATTTGTCCTCCGATAACCGGCCCAATCATTCGCGCTAATGCTTGTATAGACTGGCTGCCACCTTGAATCCTTCCTTGTTCACTAGCATCGACAGATTTGGAGAGCATCCCGTTGAAGGAAGGTCCATAGATCGAATCCCCAAAACCGAATATAAACATTCCAGCAATAAAAAGAGGGTAGAAAGTAAACAAAGCCGATAACGCAATAAGGATATAACCTATGATTTCCGAAACCATCCCAAGAATGACGATCTGTGCATCTCTTAATTTTGTCAGAAACTTCGGCATAATCAATGCTTGTGAAAGAATATCTTGGAATCCGATAATTGAGAACATAAGACCGATTAGTGCAGGCTTCCAACTGAAAGTATCCAAAGTAAATTGAGAGAAAACGGCCTGCAAAGATCCGTTGGGAATCCACAGTAAGAACGCGGAGATAAGCAATCTTTTTAAACTTTTCATGGAAAGCAGGTTTGTGAGTTGCGCAAATGGATTTAACCTTACGAAGGAAATCTCTTTTAGTCTATTTTTCTTTTCAAGACTCTCAGGCATATATAGCAATCCAAAACCAACATTCAATAACGTGATAATAGCTCCAAAATACATGGGCGCAGCATATCCAAACTTGGCAATTAAACCACCTAAAGTTGGGCCGATGACCGTGCCTACACCAACAACGGCACTCACCCATCCGAAGTATTTGGTTCTTTGTTGCGGCGGAATGATATCTGCAAAATAGGCGAAAATCGTGCTTATGCTTCCGCCAGTAATACCTTCAATGATACGTCCGACAAATAGTATCCATAGGGCACCTCCTAAGCCAAAGACGAAGTACCCGATCGCGGAACCCGTGAGGCATATTAAGAGCAAGGGGCGACGGCCATATCTGTCGCTTAGCGCTCCAAGTGCGGGGGCCGCAAAAAACACGCAGACTGCGTAAACTGAGGTCAGCAGGGTAACCGCTATGGCTTGTTCGCCCGGACTGCTTGTATAAGGCTGAACAAGGAATGGGACGACAGGTGCTATGATACTGAAGCCTATTCCGCAAAGAAACACAGACATTAACCCGAAGAGTAATGCCTTTTTATCTACGGTTTGCTCTATGTTCTGTTTATTTTGTGATGGAATTGAAGACACGTAAAGTCTCCTTTCAACATACGTTTATTTTGCTTCCTAGGAAACAAAATTATCATGGTTTTGCTTCCTTGTCAACAAAAATAAGGGCAATAAAAAAGCAACCAACTCATCAGAGAGTCCGGCTGCTTGTGCGTTTTTATGAGTAAACTTTTATTCAGACTTAAGATCTACACCCATTTTCTTAATCTCAGCATCCAAATGGCTGCTATACTTTTCTACGAAATTAAGCATACTATCAAATTGTTTTTCGGTTATCTGCTCAAATACGGCTTTATCCCGCTCTCTAAATTCATTGTGAAGTTCCTCGTGGACCTTCTCAATTTCTTTGCCTTGCTCAGTAAGCCTAAAATAAATTTCTTTCTTATTTTCCTGCTTCTGATAGCTTTCGATAAGGCCTTTTTGTATAAGCTTTTTCGTTAGTTTACTTATGGCACCGCTTGTCATATAAAAGGATTCCGCTAGCTTGGTCACGTTGGAATCTTCATTTCTGCCAATGTATTCGATGCAATGCACCTCAGTAGAAGTATACCCCTTAAGACTAACTTCCATCTTAGATTTATTAAGCCAGACCATCTTATTGAATAAGTCCCTGAACCTCATGATGACTTGATCTTCTTTATTCATGGCTTGTCCTCCCAGCCGTTGGAGCATGAACTTCATATGAAATTAATTATCTACTAAATTTTCATTATAAACAATATATGAAAAGGTTAACAACCTCATCATAGATTGCTATAAGCCTAATCTTTTTGTATGAGGCAACTTTCTTTACCCCTACCTATTTTTTCACCCATATGAAAAAACGTTTCTCTAGACCCACACAAACTTCGGTTGATATGATGAACAAGCGGAACGAAAAGCCGAGGGGAGTACAGGGCTATGGAACAAGAGACGAGATATGAAAATTTAAAAATGGGTGAGCGGGGAGCTGTCATCAGCATTGTTGCCTACATATGTCTTTCCGCCTTGAAGTTAATCGTTGGACATTTTTCGGGTTCTGAAGCTTTAAAAGCTGATGGATTAAACAATGCGACAGATATTGCGGCATCCATAGCGGTGTTGATCGGATTAAAATTGGCTCAAAAACCGGCGGATGAAAATCATCCGTATGGACACTGGAAATCAGAAACGATTGCCTCATTAGTCGCGTCATTCATCATGATGGCAGTCGGACTGGATGTATTTATAACCGCTGTCAAATCGATTTTTCAAGCGAAAGAGCAAGCTCCGGACCTCATCTCTGTGTGGACGGGGATTTTCTGTGCGGTTGTTATGTATGTTGTCTATCGTTATAATAAAAATCTTGCCCAAAAAATTAAAAGTCAAGCCGTCATGGCTGCAGCAAAAGATAATTTATCCGATGCCTTTGTAAGTATCGGGACCGTCATCGGCATCGTTGGTTCCCAATTCCGTTTGCCCTGGCTTGACCCTTTAACCGCGGTATTGGTTGGATTTATTATATGTAAAACAGCATGGGACATATTCCGTGAAGCCTCTCATCATTTATCAGACGGTTTCGATGAAGCGGCAATTCAAGCTTTTAAAGATACCGTGCTGCAAGTGGAAGGGGTAGAAAGTGTGAAGGACCTCCGCGCTAGAAACTACGGAAGCAATGCGGTTGTTGATGTTGTTCTTTCGGTAAAAGCAGATTTGGAGTTTAAAAAAGCTCATGATATTGCAACAAAAGTGGAAAATGAATTAAAGAAGACGTCAGAAGTATTTGAAGTTCATGTCCATTACGAACCTGCTAAATGAGCTGCCTGCAAAATGAATTAGGCAAAAAGATACCACACGCGAACCGCCGCTTTAATCGTTAATTGTCCAGGTTCAATAGGGGTTTCAACCGAGCTTGCAGCAAACTTGGCTGTAGCCATGTAAGGCATTGGCCCTGCCGGCCGCGGAGATTCCTGCACTTGGGAAGGGATTGCACCAAGCGTCACACCTAGTGTATTTGCGATGGTATAAGCTTTTTGACGTGCATGTTGAATAGCCACCGACAAGGCTTGATTCTCATAAAATTCTGGATGTGCTATAGTAAACTGAATGCTCGTGACTTGATTCGCGCCATTCGCAACGGCTGTATCGACAAGTTTTCCTGTCTGACCTACATGATCCATGGTGATTTGCAGCAGATGGGTGACCTTATAACCTCGAAAGATTTGTTTCCCATCTACATAATCATTAACGACTTCTATACGATAATCTTGCGTTTGTATCTTTTCTCGGGGGATGTTTAGACTCATCATAGATTGAATGATGTTGGATATAGCTTTGGCGTTATCAGCCTGAATGGCCTGCAAGTTAGGACCCTCCGTCACAACGCCAAGATCAACCACAGCCCGGTCGGGTGTTGCGGTCACAGAACCCTCACCCAGGACTTCGATGGTAGATGAGTGGATTGAATTCGAAGGAGATGCTGTCTTGTTAATTGGATACCCGTACATGGTAGAACTCCTCTCTAGTGGCAGTCATTACTCAATGTATGAGGATTTCCTCTGAAACATAACGGGAGGCTGACGGGGAGCTTCGTAGAGAAATGTTATTAAAATTTGGATTGACAATGACAACGTGTGTTATCATTATATCTAGCTATCTAGAAGTTATATGCTAAACGATTACTTGGAGGGAGAATTTCATTAATAACGTCGTCCTGAATGATGCAATGACCATGTTGAAGGAAACAAGCCGTACTTTTTATATACCTATAAATAGTTTGGATTTAGGCTTGAAAGAGGCTGTCACATCAGCCTATCTATGTATGCGGGCTATAGACGAAATTGAAGATCATGATGATCTAGATGACAAATTGAAAATTGAGTTACTAGTTGGAGTACATCAAGCATTCCAATCTCCTAACCCGATGGCGGAAATACAAACTTTACTATCACCGCATAAGGCCGTATTGCCTACCGTTACGATGCAGCTTGACGAGTGGGCACAGTTGTGTCCAACTTCTGGCGCTCCCATTGTATTTCATTACATCGCCAAGATGTCTTTAGATATGGCCGATTGGGTTCAAAACGGATGGAACATCCATACGGAAGAAGATTTGGACCGTTATACGTACAGCGTTGCTGGCATGGTTGGCGAAATGCTATCCGAACTATGGCAGTGGCATGACGGGACAACATCCGATCGAACGAAGGCGATTGGCTTCGGAAGAGGACTGCAAGCAGTAAATATTCTCCGAAATCGAGGAGAAGATCTGAAGCGTGGCGTGGACTTTTTTCCAGACGGTTGGGGAATGAAGGAAATGCAACAGTACACGCGTCGCAATTTACAACTTGCCGACTCTTACATCGCAGACCTTAAGGAAGGTCCGGCATTGAAATTTTGCAAAATCCCCTTGGCGCTTGCTCATGCTACGGTTAACCTTATCGCGGTTGGCGGTAATAAACTGACAAGAGATGCGGTTCTAAAAATTGTGAGTCGTGTTTCAGGATAAACGTATCATACATAGATAGAAAAAAAGACTACATTCACCAGGAGGAGGAAAGGTGAGTGGAGTCTTTTTTGTGTTTGCTACTAAGTTGCAATATTAACGTTGGAAACCTTGCAGTTGTTGTTCAGCCATTTGTACCAATCTTTTTGTAATACTGCCACCAATAGAGCCTGCGTCGCGAGTCGCGAGATTCCCATTG
Source organism: Paenibacillus anseongensis (assembly GCF_009757995.1). Classification (NCBI taxonomy): domain Bacteria; kingdom Bacillati; phylum Bacillota; class Bacilli; order Caryophanales; family Paenibacillaceae; genus Paenibacillus; species Paenibacillus anseongensis. Next base: position 613,183 of record NZ_WSEM01000016.1, on the reverse strand, counting down.
TAACCATCTGGTGATAGAGGAATTCCTAATTGTTGAGCTACTTCATACTTCATTTGATTTAAAGCTGCTTTCGCTTGAGGAACCACTAATGTACTATTGTTTGCCATGGAAAAAATCACTCCTTTTTTTGGTGTACTCCTATCATGCGGAGGGAGAGGAACTATTATGCATGCTTTATTTGCAAAAAAGATTGGTAATTTTACCCTGAACTAATTTTCTGGATATAAAATATTTTTCTTGATGTAAATAAAAATCGTATGCTACACTATTTCCAGAATATCTCAATTTTATTCCATTATTTGTTAGGTGGTGAACATTTGTATGTCAAGCCAACTGCGCATTGGAGTTGTCGGTGTCTATCATGAAACGAACACCTTCGCTCCTGTACAGACACATTGGAATGATTTTCAACATTGTTTCACGCTTGGGAGGAATGCCTTTTTCGACTTATTTGAGCATACCCGAACGACAATGGGAGGTGTCATCGCTGCATCGGCAGAAGAGAAAATTACACTTGTACCAGGGCTGTATACGTCTGCGACGCCAAGTGGCATCGTGTCGGAAGAAGCAGCCGGGCTGATTCTGGAACAGTTAACACGCTCAATTGCATCTGATCTCGATGGAATGGTTGTTATTCTTCATGGAGCAATGGTATCCGAACAATGTTTCGACATGGAGACGGTCATTTTGGAGGCTATCCGAGACGTTATAGGTGAGCAAATTCCTATAGCGGTAACGGTAGACCTTCATGCCAATTTGGGCGAGAATATGTCTCAATTATGTGATTTACTCGTCGGTTACGATACTTACCCGCATATTGACGCCTATGAGCGTGGAGAAGAAGCGCTGCATCTCTTGGTTCGTCAGATTCGCGGCGAGATTGAGCCTGTCATGGCCATTGCCAGATCAAACATGCTCGTTGCACCGCAAAAAATGATAACGACAAAAGGGATCATGAAGGCCATTATGGAAGAAGCCTTTGATATGGAGAAAGATCCCGAAGTTCTTAACGTGACCGTCTGCGGTGGATTTCCTTACAGTGATGTGCCTTTTGCAGGAATGGCGTTTGCGGTAACGACTAATCGGAATGAAGCATTGGCCAACCATTATGCGAAGAAGCTGGCTGATCTTGCTTGGGCACACCGAGATGAATTTCTCGTCCAACAAGTTGAAGCCGAGCAAGCGATCAGACTTGCCATGGATGCCAAGGAGGGACCCATCCTTCTTGTTGAAGCCTCGGATAATGTAGGCGGAGGAGCTCCAGCCGATGGGACGCATTTGTTGCCTGAGCTATTAAAGCTTCCACTTCGGAGTTTGATCGTTATTCGTGATCGGGAAGCTGTATCCATCGCATGCCAGCGAGGAGTGGGCAATGACATTTCATGTGCTATAGGTGGAAAAAGCGATACCTTGCATGGAAATCCGGTTGAAATTGAAGGGAAAATCAAGCTGCTTTTCGATGGTAAGTATACGCATAGAGGGCCATATATGAAAGGCACTGTGGCTTATATGGGCAAAACTGCTGTCATTGAAACTAATCAAGTTACCATTGTTCTTACTGAAGAACGAGTTCCCCCATGGGATATTGGACATGTCGAATCCATAGGCTTGAATCCGCAAGATTTTCATCTCATTGTGGTTAAATCAGCCGTCGCGTGGATAAGCGCATTCGGTCCTATCGCCAAGCAAGTCATCGAAGTAGATACCCCAGGATGCTGCACCCCCTCACTTCATCGTCTAACCTACCATCATGTTCCACGATCCGTTTTTCCATTTCATTTCCTTGAAAAGGAGCACGCCCAATGAACAGATACTTACAATCCGTAGAGAGATTGCAAGAAGCAAAAGCTTATGTGGCGGGAGGTGTGGCAAGCAGTCTTCGAGCCTCTATGAAACCGACGCCGTTGTATGTGCAAAAGGCCTATGGCGCCAGAATTCTGGATGTGGACCATCATGAATATATCGACTATATGTTAGCCTATGGGCCTTTGATTCTCGGTCATGCTCATCCTGCATTTAACGAACAACTGTATGAGGCTATGCAAAAAGGAAGTACATATGGTTTGCAGCACGAGGGAGAAATCCGCTTGGGTCAGCGCTTAACCGAAATATTGCCCTGTGCGGAACAAGTGGCGTTCAGCGGATCGGGGACTGAAGCGGTAATGTTGGCTCTCCGACTCGCACGAGCTTATACGGGTAAGACCAAAACGGTCCGCTTTTATGGCCATTATCATGGGTGGTCGGATGCGATTTTCACGTCTTTCCCGAGCCCGGATTTTTCATCATCCGGATATACAGAAGCAGCTGAATCAGAAATAATCCAGGGAACTGCGGGTCAAAGCCAAAACAGCCTGAAAGATCTCATTTTGCTGCCATGGAACGATCCTGAAGCTTTGGAGGAAACTTTAACGAAACATCAGCATGAGATTTCGGCGGTTATAACAGAGCCGGTTATGTGTAATTCCGGATGTATCGCCCCTAAACCGGGGTATATGGAGAAAATGAGGGAGTTAACTGCAAAGTTCGGCATCGTATTAATTTGGGATGAGGTCATCACTGGATTTCGATTGGGTTTAGGTGGTGCTCACGAGCGATTCGGCATTCTTCCAGATCTTGTGACGATCGGCAAAGCGATGGCAGGAGGGATCCCCTTAAGCGCGGTAGCCGGTAAAAGAGACATTATGCGCCTCATTGAAGAAGGGACGGTTATGCATCTCGGGACATTAAACGGAAATGGCCTAGCTACAGCCGCGGGATTAGCTGTGATCCAAGAGTTGTCCAAATCGGATGGGCAGGCCTTCAAAATCATGGAACATACAGCGACGTTATTGACAGAGGGAATTCGTTCGATTCTTAGAACAAACGGACTTCAAGCGGTTGTGAATCAGCAGGGGCCAGTATTTCATCTCATGTTTATCGATCGTTCAGAGGTATCAGATTTCGATACGTTCAACCTTCGAGATTCACAGCTGTATACACGATTTACCGAAGAAATGCTGCATGAGGGCATCCTTGTCCGTCCGAATGGACTTTGGTATGTGTCTACCGCACATGGGGAGAAGGAAGTCCTTGAAACACTGGCTGCTGTAGAAAAGGTTGCACAACGAATCGCTGCTCATCGTAGCTAATGGAGTGGGCGCAGAAGGAGGTGGAAGCAAGTGTTCTATGTGAGCCAAACTTTAACGGAACCCCATTTGTTTACCTCAGGGATTGAAGGGCCAGCCTGTGATAAACAAGGGAATGTGTATGCCGTGAACTACACTAGAAGACATACGATCGGGAAAGTAACGCCTGAAGGGGTTGGCCGTTTATTTCTTGAACTTCCTGATGGAGCTACGGGAAATGCGATTCGCTTTCACCAGGGAGATATGTTCATCGCCGATTACACCGGACACCGAATTCTACGCGTTGACATGCAAACGCTTCAAATTCACATCTTTGCCGAGCAGCCCGCCATGAACCAGCCTAATGACCTTGCAGTCACGAAGAATGGTGTGTTGTTTGCAAGTGACCCTAATTGGAAGCAATCCAATGGGATGCTTTGGCGGATCGACCAGAACGGCAAATCTAGTCTGTTGGAAGCTGGAATGGGAACTACCAATGGCATTGAGGTCAGTTACGACGAACGGAGTTTGTATGTGAACGAGACGGTTCAGCGGCGGATTTGGCAGTACGATCTTACGAATGGGTACGATGTCAGTAACAAACGATTATTTTACGAGTTTCCCGACTTTGGACTGGATGGCATGCGCTGCGATATCAAAGGGAATCTGTACGTTACGCGATACGGAAAGGGCGCCATTGCCGTTCTTTCCCCACAAGGAGAATTGGTAAGAGAGATTGCGTTAAACGGCAAACTATGCACAAATGTAACATTTGGAGGAGTGGACGGACGTACCTGTTATGTCACTATGGCGGATACGGGAACGATTGAGAGCTTCCGAACAGACACACCAGGTAGATGCTGGGCTCTTTGGAACGACAACAATAGAAGGAGTGGTGCAAATTGAAACAACCCATTGCTACGGATGGAGCAAGCGGCAAGCCTTTTTCTTCCGCGATCCAAGCGGGTGGATTTGTGTTCGTGTCCGGCCAAGGCGGACTCGACCCTGCAACCGGACGAGTCGTAAGTACGGACTTGAAGGCTCAAACGCTGCACACACTGGAGAACATTCGACACATTTTACAAGAAGCAGAAGCCACTATAGAGGATGTAGTGAAAGTGAACGTTTATCTAAAAGAGAGATCCCATTATGAGGCTTTTAACGAGGTGTACGGAAGCTATTTTGCTTATCCCTACCCTGCTAGGACGACCATCTATTGTGATTTGAATTTTGATATTTTGGTCGAAATCGATGTCATCGCACTTTCTCCAAAAAGGGTGGGTCAGGAATGAGTATAACGGATAAATCGAGCCAAACCGTCAAATCGGCTGATCGCGTACTGGATATATTTGAATTGTTCGGGGAAGTGGATACACGTGAATTAAGTTTAATGGACATCACACGCCGACTGGAGCTCCCGGCAAGCAGTGTATTTAAAATTTTGCAGAACCTGGTCCAGCGTGGTTATTTGGAGAAGGATGAGAACGGCAAGATGTTCCATCTTGGTTATAAAATTTTTCAAATCGGTGCTAAATATGCACAGCAGACAAACTTAACGACAGAGTTTCAATATATGGCATCGCAAATCGTCTCGGAAGTAAATGAAGCCGTTTATTTAGCGATTCGAAGCGATAGGAATATCTTGTATATTGCTGAAAAACAGAGCACGCACCATGTGCGCTTTGTCTCGCATTTGGGGATGAAGCTGCCGCTTCACACGACAGCTATGGGAAAATTATTTTTAAGTGCCATGCGTGATGACGATATCCTTCAGCTGTACAACGAGCAAGAACTGGGTCTTCTGACCGATCGGACGATCTCCGATCTAGACAAATTATTCGAGCAGCTCCGGGAAATTCGCCGGGATGGCGTAGCTTTCAGCGAAGGGGAGGCGGTACACGGCATCCGTTGTGCAGCTGCTCCCATCTTCAATGCGAATCAAGAAATGATAGCCGCGATGAGCATTTCCATTCCAACAACTCGGTGGAAAGAAGAAACATGGAGTCAGATGACGGAGCTGGTCGTGCAAGGGGCGAAGAAATTGACTTCGATTCACTATTATCAAGCTACTTAACCATCGGTAAACTGTTTCCTCAACTCCAACGGCGTGAACCCGTTCATTTCTTTAAATACTTTGTCAAAGTAATTCACATTACAGAAACCGGTGCGCTCTGCAATTTGCGTAATGGTGAGGTCTTTTTCGATCAATAAGCGTTTGGCCATCTCTACCCGATAACGGTTGATGTAGTTCATCGGGGAAAGCCCGGTGACTTTTTTAAATAAACGGGTAAAGTGAAAAGGGCTCAAATTGACCAGTCCGCCGAGGGTATCGGTATAAATCTTTTGAGCATAACTGGTTTCTATGAAATCAATCGCTGGCTTGAGCCGTTTGTATTGATCAAAGCTTTTGTTCAAGTCTTTTGATAGAGAAAGCTCTTGCTGAAAGCTGCGAAGCATTGGAATCATCATGCGATACAGGGAGGATTTAATGATGAGCTCACAGCCAATTTCTTGAGCCGCGTACTCTTTATAGGCAAGTTCAAAGTGGGTTGTCAGTTCGTGCCATAACGGATGTGAGGGGAGGATGGGCTCCAGGATGGGAGCAGTCTGTATGAAGCGGGCGTATAGATGCTGTAATTCGGAATGCTCAAAAGATCCGGATAACAAGGACATATCGAAGATCATCCCATGGATGGTGCTGCTCTTGCTGTTCAGCGACTGCATCGAATGAATCTTGCAGCTATTAATAAATAATATAGCCGGAGCACGTACAACAAAGGAACGATTATCGATATGAATTTGCGCTTCACCTTCCATGAGCTGGATAAACTCTAGGTGTTCGTGCCAGTGAGGTCTAACCAAGTGAAAACAGCTAATGACTTCGGTCATTCGTAAAGGAAAGCGCCTGCCTTCGAAGGGTTCAATTTTCTTCAAAGCATCCAATACTGCTCACCTGCCTTATCTATTAGATGATTCTGAGTATACCATAGACGAATTCGTACCGAAACGAAGAAAAGAGCAAAATCTTGTAAGGAAAGCGCAATTTCTTCTATAGAACCTGATATCTGAAATAAGCCATAATAAAGTCAATAAAAGGGTTCATAGAGGAGAGAGCAAATTTGACGGGCAAGATGGCGCTGCATGTTCAGAAGCATTTACCAGATTTATGGAAAGAGGGAGCACTGTTTGCTTTCTCCGGATATGACGGACAAACGGATTCGAATTCTCAATTCGTAGCAACGGTAGGGGCTGAGGAGATCAGCCTGTTATTTCATACACCGAAGCGCAGAAGGTTGCAATTTCTTGCTCCTCATTCAGGCGAGGTTCGAATCGCGACAGGAGATGTCCTGTTAACGGAGATGGACGAAGGCCCGCTGCTAGCGGTTTATCAGAGTTGGCATACACTGATCGGGCTGGTCCCTTCGGCCGTTGATATCCGTTTAAGCTTTGAAGAAGATGAAGGGGGTAAAGCTTGGACAAAAGATGCCCTTATCGTAACGGAGTCGGCAAACGGAAGGGATGTCATCGTACTTTTAAGAGACGAGGAACGATGGGCTTTAGCTTACGGAAGCGATCTCGAAGAAGCTGTCAGCCGGGTGATGAAGGGACTGACATTCGATGCCTGGGAAGAAACGGAAGCCAGGCTGCAATTTTATCATCATATTCCCAGCCTCGAAGATCCGCCTAAAGAACGACTGCTTAACAAGTGTTTCAGTGTAATGAAAGTCAATACCCTTGCACCTGAAGGCGTCATTCGCCAGCACTGGTCCACGCCTGATCGTGTTCCACACCAAGCGATGTGGCTATGGGACTCCGTATTTCATTCGTTTGCGATGAATAGATTGAACCCTGAGTTATCCTGGGAATTCCTGAAATCTGTCTTGGATACTCAGCGTGAAGATGGCATGATTCCTCATACTTGCAAAGTTGACGGAACAGGTTCTAGCATGACGCAGCCTCCTTTACTGGCATGGGGCGTATGGGAGAATTACCTGCATACGAAGCAAAGCAATTACTTACGTTATGCGCTACCTATTTTGGAACGATATTTAAATTGGGATCTCACGAACCGCGACCGCAATGGAAATGGACTGCTGGAATGGATGATTGAAGGCAATCCGCTTTGCCGGTCGGGAGAATCAGGGATGGATAACTCACCACGGTTTGATCGTGCGGCGATATTGGATGCCGTTGATTTCTCTGTTTTCGCCGCTCAGGATGCTCATTGCCTCGGATTAATCGCGGATGTGCTCGGAGAGACGGCAATTGCTCAACGTTGGCAGCGCAAAGCGGCTGATCTGAACGATCAGATTCAGCATATGCTCTGGGATGAGAGCGAAGGCTTTTATTATGATCGGGACATGGATGGAAACTTCTCTCGGGTGAAGGCAGTAAGTGGATTTTTGCCCCTGCTGCTGGATCATATGCCTCAAGAACGAGCAGATCGTCTAATCGCCATGCTGCATGATCCTAATCATTTCCAAACAGCATTCCCTATCCCAACAACAGCCGCCTCTGAACAAACCTACAGCACAGACATGTGGAGAGGTCCTGTATGGATGAATATGAACTATCTCGTCTATACCGGCCTTAAGAAGCAGGGGAGACATAAGGAAGCAGATCAACTAGCTCAGCAAAGTATTCAAATGGTGCAAAAATATTATGAACAATACGGCGTTATTTTTGAATATTTTGATTCTGCGGACCTCGTGCCGCCTCCCGAATGCGATCGAAAAGGTCCACCGACAGGTACGTATAATATTCGCCAGAAGATGGACGTTGTTAGAGATTTTCATTGGACAGCTGCATTGACAGCTTGTCTATTAACGGAACAGGCATAGGGGGAACCATTGTGGCTCAGTTAAGCGGAAAAGTAATTCTAGTGACAGGCGCGCTGGGCAAATTGGGGTTGTCGGCCGTTCGGATGTTTCTGGAACGTGGTGCCAAAGTTGCAGCGACTGATCTTGCTGCGCCCGAGGATGCAAACCTAAGGTTGAACGAACCAGCCATCGCTCCTTTTCTCCCAAATGAATTATTGTACATCCAATCCGATGCGCGAGATGAGAAACAGGTCACCTTTGCCTTAGAAAGTGTTCAGAGTCGTTGGGGCCGCTTGGATGGTTTATACCATAATGCTTATACACAGATCTCCAAACCCGCTATGCAGCTCACTTTAGAGGAATGGAACCAAGTACTGCTAGGAACTTTGACGAGTACCTTTCTGATTAATAAATATGCTCTACCGCTCCTGATTGAATCGGGTGGAGGCGTTATTCTGAATGCATCTTCTGTCTTAAGCCACAAAGTGAAACCAACTTGTCTGGCTTATGGTGCTGCCAAAGCAGGGGTCAATCAGATGACCCGAGTCATCGCTGCTGATTATGCCCATCAAGGTGTTCGGGCTAACGCCCTGCTCCCGGGTGATATCAAGACGGAAGAGGCGCTGCATGCATTGCCGCCTTCCTTCAAAGAGGCGGTTGCCAAGATGACTCCGCTTGGACGCTCGGGGACGCCTGATGAAGTTTCAGAATTGGCTGCCTTTTTGTTATCGGATTCTGCCTCGTATATAACCGGTGCTTTGCTTACCATTGACGGGGGATTTGCGTTATGAATGATATTTTCTTTCACCACGGAACTCGTGAAACATTAAAGCGGCAAGCCCAAGAGGGGTATGCCGTCGTGGTTCCACTGACAGCTACGGAGCAGCATGGGCCTCATCTTCCGGTATTTACCGACAGTATGATCGGAGAACATATCGCTTTTGAGGCAAGTAAGAAGGCTGCGGTATCTACGAAGCTTCTCTTAGCCCCAACGCTTGCTATTGGGTGTTCGCAGCATCATCTGGCGTTCGGCGGTACGTTATCTTTCACTTCATCTACTTATCTCCTCATGCTGAAGGAAATAGGTGAAAGTCTGATAAGAGGCGGGTTCCGCAAAATCATCTTTCTGAACGCGCATGGCGGCAATGAACCCTTGATGCATCAGGCAGCGCAAGATCTTGCCGTGCAGCATGATATTTGGACAGCATCCGCCTCTTACTGGAGTTTATCCAGATCAGCCCTTACAGAGCTTGGGGCGCAGGAGATGGGGATGGTACCCGGGCACGCCGGAGGATTTGAAGCCTCACTTATCGCTTCGCTCGCTCCGGATCTGTTACGGAGTCAGCCAACGGATCGCCAAGTGCATCCACAGCGGGCTTGGATTAATGCCGGTCCTCCCGGTACTTTTATCGGGAAACACAACTTCTTAACAGGCGTGGATGGCTATACGGACTCTGCTCACCACGCTGATGCGGTTAAGGGATCCATGTACTTACAGGCAATCATTGAATCAACGGCAGAGTGGCTTGTGCAGGTCGGTAATTGGATGAATGAAGGAGTGGAATTAACCTGATGAGCGAACGGATTAATCGGACTGAGCGGAAAAAAGTGGCTGCGATCGTAACGGAATACCGGCCTGATTCCCATGCGGAAATGATTATCGGACGGCTGCTGGGCTTGTTCGGGTATACGCCACAGATCGAAGTGGTTTCCTTATATCTGGATCAGGTCCCATCCAACGACATCGGTATGGCGGAAGCGCAAACACGCGAGATTCCTGTCTATGGTTCCATTTTGGAGGCAATTGCCGCTACGCATGTTGGAAGTCCGATTGATGGCGTCCTTTTAATAGGCGAACATGGAGACTACCCATGGAACGAGAAGCGTCAAAAGCTGTATCCACGCCGCTACTTTTTTGAAGAAACGTTCCGTGCTCTGGATCTATTAGGATTGAATGTGCCTATATTTAACGATAAACATCTCTCTTATTGCATGCAGGATGCAGAGTGGATATACCGTGGATTGGCGAAAAGAGGACTGCCTTTTCTAGGGGGATCCTCTATTCCGCATGCGCCTCAAGTTCCAAGTTATCCTTCAAAGAGATTAGAACAGGTGAAGGAGATTTTCGTGGTCAGTTGGCTTGGCATAGAGTCATATGGCTTTCATGGCATGGAGGTGCTGCAGGCTGCAGCCGAACAAAGAGCTGGCGGTGAGACAGGGATCGCCTCGGTTCAAACGCTGGAAGGCCGTTCGGTGTGGGCCGCAATGGATCGAGGGGAGGTCCCCGAAGATCTGATGATCCAGGCACTAGGCTCGCTAAGAGATGTTCCACCAGGGAATCCGAGAGATCATGTGGACGTTCCTGTATTGTTCATTCTTACCTATACCGACGGCTTGAAAGGTTACGTCCTTCAGCTTCAGCGTTTTATTCGAGAGTGGGCGCTTGCTTTCCGTGAAGCGAATGGCGAGGTGACAGCTGCCCGCTGGGATAGCGGAGTGGGGCGTCCCTACAAGCATTTTGATAAGCTTACGGGCATGATTGAGCAGATGGTGCTGACGGGCCGTTCACCCGTCTGTACAGAACGAACATTGATTACGACAGGAATGATCAATCTGGCCATGGAATCTTTACATCTAGGGAAAAAAATAGATTCACCACAGCTGTGTTCTATCTCTTATACACATGAAGCCGAGGAGGAATCCACATGAGTGTTTTTCCAAATTTATATTACTATAAGCCCAAGCAGGATCTGTCTCGTCAACCTCGTCGGATTGAGGCTGATCTTTGTATCTATGGAGGTACTCCTGCAGGTGTGGCAGCAGCCATTCAAGCAAGCCGCATGGGTTTGAAAGCCGTCATTGCCGAATTCAGCCAACATATAGGCGGAATGACGTCAAGCGGCCTCGGACGCACGGATGTCGGGAACATGACAGCGATTGGCGGGATATCCAGCGAATTTTATCAAGCATTGGGAAAGCACTACGGCAGCGATGAGCCGGATGGAAGAACTTGGGCGTTAGAGCCCCATGTGGCGGAGCGGATTTTCACGGAATGGTTGCAGCAAGCCGATGTACCGGTGTATTTTGAGCAGCATCTAGAATCTGTAGAACTTCAATCGGGTCGCATCATACAAATTAAAATGGAAGACGGGAACATTTATAAAGCCCCAATGTTTATTGATGCATCGTATGAGGGGGATTTGCTCGCACGTGCCGGCGTTTCCTATCATGTGGGTAGAGAATCCAACACGGTGTACAAAGAGATTTTGAACGGGATCCATTTCGGGCATCCCAAACATAATTTTACGGCTTGGGTAGACCCTTATGTGATCGAAGGGAAGATAGACAGCGGGCTGCTGCCAGGCATATCCGATGCGCAGCCAGGCGTGCAAGGTCAGGGCGATGATTCGGTGCAGGCTTATAATTTCCGAATTTGTTTGAGCAGCAACGCGGATAATCAACTTCCTTACCCTGAACCGCCCAACTACAACCGCGACGAATTCGCTTTACTGGCGAGATATATTCGCAATGGTGTCTGGGACGCTTTGAAGCTCAACAAGGTAATGCCGGGCGGCAAAAGTGACTTGAATAATTGGGGCGCTGTCTCAACCGATTATATTGGGCGTAATTACGCTTGGCCAGAAGCGAGTTATTCGGTTCGCGAACAGCTCTTTCAACAGCATCTTCACTATAATATGGGCATGCTTTATTTTCTGGCGAATGACGACACAGTGCCTGCAGCCATTCGAGCGGAGGTTACGACGTGGGGACTTCCGGCTGACGAGTTTACCACGACGGGCGGATGGCCGCATCAGCTCTATATCCGTGAAGCGAGGCGTATGATATCGGACATTGTGATGACTGAGCATCATTGCCGCCATTTTAAAGTTGAAGAGGATTCCGTCGGGTTAGCGGCCTATACCATGGACTCGCACAACTGCCGGCGTTTGGTGCTGGACGGTCGGTGCATCAACGAAGGCAATGTTGAAATCAGTCCCAATGGACCTTATCCCATTTCGTATCGAGCGATTATTCCAAAAGGGGAGGAATGTACCAACCTCGTTGTGCCCGTATGCTTGTCTTCTTCGCATATTGCATATGGGTCAATTCGAATGGAGCCTGTGTTTATGATTCTTGGCCAATCCGCAGCTACGGCTGCCGCATTAGCGCTGCAGCAACAATGCGCATTGCAAGACCTGGATTACGGGCAGCTGCGTAAACAACTGCTGCTAGATGGTCAAATCCTTCATGCGAATTCATAAAGACAGGTGTCATTGATTCAAAATTGTTCTTAATGGGAGGTCATACGCATGAGCAAAAAGACAACCGTTATTGGATTTATGGTAGCTCTATCTCTCCTCACAGCCTGTTCAACCGGGAAACCGTCGGCTACTGTACCCAGCGATTCAGGAGGAACAGCAACCGCAGCCCCTTTGAAAGATGTTACGCTAAAAATCGGCTTACCCGGCGGTTATGACATCACCAGCCAGAAGATTATCACAAATTTCCAAGCCAAATATCCGAATATTAAGCTGGAAATCGAGGAAACGCCGTGGGCGGATTTTGTCACGAAAATCGTCACTCGTATCGCGGGAAATAATCCCCCTGATCTCTGGCTGCAAGAAAATGCTGTTGTGCTTGGTTACGGGAAACGCGGGGTAGCGGAGAATCTGGAACCGTACATCAAGCGCGATCTGAAGACCGACGACTATGTGAGTGCACTGACCTCCGCTAAATTGGATGGCAAAACTTACGGGATTCCACATGGCATCAACCCAGGCGCGCTAGCCTATAATAAACAAATTTTTAAAGACAATAACATTCCTTTCCCGACCGACGACTGGACTTATAACGATATGATTGAAACCGCCAAAAAGTTGACGAAAGATACGAATGGGGATGGAAAACCGGATATTTATGGCTTCCAGGCAGGCAACAATATCACCTTAGGATGGCTTCCTTGGATGAGGGCATACGGCGGTTCCGCTCTTGATTCGACCTTATCCAAATCAAATTTCACAGATCCCAAGTCGATTCAAGGACTAACGGCATGGGCCGATACCATCAACAAGCTGAAGATTAGTCCTACCCGAGAAGCGGCAACTACCGGTAAATTTTTCGAAAACGGGAAAGTAGCCATGACTTTTTTCCAGTACGCCACGCAAGTCTCTCTTAATAAAAATAAGCCGGATCTTGATTGGGACACCGTCAAAATGCCGATCGGCATGGATGGCAAACGCTTTGTTCCGATGGTTGTGAACCAGTGGATTGTTTATTCTAAGTCGAAGCCTGAAGTGAAAGAGGCAGCCTGGACATTCCTCAAGTATTATTTGAGCGATGAGGGTCAAAGCTTGCTTTCAGAAAGCGGCACAAGCTTGCCCGTGAAGAAAACAGCGCTGGCTGAGCTCGAGAAATCAACGACGAAACCGGTGAACAAGAAGGCTTATACGAAAGGGATCGAAGAAGCGGGGGGGACCCTGGATGAGAACGCATCCTGGAACGAATGGCGCGCAGCAGCCGGTCCGATCCTGAACGATATCATGGATGGCAAGCGAACACCGGAGGATGGCGCCAAAGAAATCCAGCAGAAAGTCCAAGGCGTACTCGACGAAAACAAATAAACCGGATTGGACTTGAAATGAGGTGCTCCGATGCGCAAACAAGGCTGGTGGGGCTTCGTCTTCACCGTACCTTTTGTCCTGCAACTGCTGATTTTCTTCTTGTTTCCCTTCGTATTTTCCCTTTATTTAACGTTTACGAAGTGGGATCTCTTCAACCCGCCACAATGGATCGGACTGCGTAATTGGAGCCAATTCCTGCACCAGAAAGTTTTCTGGCTTTCGATGCGCAACGTCGGTTATTTTGCCGTATTGTTCGTTCCGCTTCAGACATTCACAGCGCTCATTCTTGCCTATCTGCTCAATCAGCAGATTCGTGGCAAATCCTTGTTCCGGATGATTTACTTTCTCCCTGTGATCACGCCATGGGTCGCAGGGGGCATGATCTGGCTGTGGATTTACAACAATGAATACGGCCTGCTGAACTGGATTTTGCATATGCTCGGACTCCAACCGGTCGATTGGATACGCAGTGGGAAATGGTGGTTAGTTATTGGTTCAATTGCACTTGTAAACATCTGGAAGGGCGCAGGATATTCCATGGTTCTTATTTTGGCGGGCATGCAGAATATCTCCCAAGAAATGCTGGAAGCGGCGCGGATGGATGGGGCGACGGGGTGGACGCTTTTTACCAAAATAACGATGCCGATCGTGTCCCCCATGGTGTACATGGTCATGATCCTTTCAACGATCTCCGCTTTTCATGCGTTTGATGTGTTTCTAGTCATGCTTGGTGATGTCATTTCTGTCGCCGACCGGAATATGGTGCCTAACATATTGATATACCGCGATTCCTTCCTGAATTTTAAAATGGGCAGCGCATCCGCCATGGCATGGGGATTGTTCCTCGTCATTCTAGCCATCAGCATTGTACAGAAGGTAACGGAAAAGAGGTGGGTGCATTATGAATAATGCCTACACCAGTCTGAAAGTTGCCGCTTATGCGATTTTAGGCATCGGTTCCGTTCTTATGCTTGTTCCTTTTCTATACATGCTCTCAACATCATTGACAGCAGCAGGCTCGGAACTAACGCTGCCTCCCAAACTGATTCCGGACCCGTTCGTCTGGAAAAATTACCGGCAGGTCTGGATCGAAGTGAATTTTCTGCAGTACACGATGAACAGCATTTTTGTCACGATCATGGATTTAATTGGAACCGTAGCTTCCTGCGCGATCGTAGCTTATGGGTTGGCATTTTTTCAATTTCGCGGCAGGAACCTGATATTTTTGGCTATGCTTGGCACAATGATGCTGCCATCCCAAATTACGATGATTCCAACGTATTTTATCTGGAAATCCCTCGGCGCGCTTGATACGTATTATCCGCTCATTGTGAGGAGCTTCCTTGGCGGGGCCTTTGGCATCTTCCTGCTGCACCAATTTTATAAAACACTCCCGAAGGAACTGTATGACGCGGCTTGGGTGGATGGGGCGAACCCTTGGAAAATTTTCTATAAGATCTATCTTCCGTTAGCCAAACCGGCCTTGTCCGCACTAGCTGTATTCACCTTCATCAGCGCTTGGAATAACACATTAGAACCGCTTATTTATTTGCAAAATAAACAGATGTTTACCCTGCCACTTGGGCTCCTTTTCCTGAAAAACGAAGTTCAAAACCGGATGACCCTGATCATGGCTGGTGCCGTCATCACCATTGTCCCTGTCCTTGTCGTATTTCTCTTTGCGCAAAAATATTTCGTTCAAGGCATCGCTTCAACTGGATTGAAAGGCTGACTTTACGGAACTCCAACAAATGGCCCGCATAGGGAAAAGGAGAGTGACTACAGCTATGTCTAAACAATCTAACCAATCGCATGAAATGGAAGAAGCGGCTACTCCGGTAGATGCAGAGGGAGCAGCAGAGAGGGAAGGACATAAGGAGCCATTAATTAGCCGCAGGAAATTGCTGGCTACGCTAGGGATAGGAGGAATTGCTGCTGTCTCCGGCGGATTATGGCAGGTAGCAGGTCAGTCTACCGCCTTTGCCAGCGACCAATCCGTTACAAGCTCTGTATATGGCATGGCGATTAAAAAACGAAAAACCGAGCTGCTTGAGATTCTGGACACGAAATTCTGCATCGCAGTTAAGTTGGAGGACCTGAGGGTCGAGCTCGAACCTGATCCTACGCTTGCTTATTACGTAACAAACGAGATGCAGGAGGGCTTTTTCCGTTATGACCCGAACGACACTACATCTGTAGATAACACGGGAACCGTACTTGTGTCTTCTAACGGCAAGCGGTTCAAACGAATCTACGGGGATACACTGATGGCTTCTTGGTTCGGCACCAAAGGAGATGGCGTAACGAATGACACGCTGTCTTTACAGACAGCGCTAAATACCGCGTCCGGCCACAAACTGTTTATTCCCAAGCAGCGGGCGGGCTATTATTTAACAGGCCAATTGTTCATTCCGAGTCAAATTGCGATTGAATTTGAGCCGGGGACCGTCATACAAGCAGTAGATACACTGAGCAAAGTAGGGCCTGTCTATGAACGATTGATCCGCATCAAAACCGTCAAAGACGTGTATATCAACGGAAACGGCTCAACGTTACGTATGAACAAGGCGGCGTATACGACAGGTGAACAAGCTCATATTTTTGACATCAGCGGTTCGGAGAATATTGTTATTGAGAATATCAACGCGAATGACAGCGGCGGAGATGGCTTTTATATCGGCTATTTCGAATCGACGGTCGGTTTCTGCCGGAATATTGTGCTCCGTAATTGCCGCGCGGATAATAACCGAAGACAAGGACTCTCTGTAATCTCCGTAGACGGTCTCACCGTGGAGGAATGCCGTTTCTCGGGCACGAAAGGAACAGCTCCGCAGAGTGGAGTCGATATTGAACCGAATGGCCAACTTGATTTGCTGAAAAATATTCGGTTCATCCAATGTGTGGCGGATGGAAATACAGGCCGGGGCTTCCTGGTCACTTTGTTGAAACCAACGGCTGCCAGTGAGCCCATCGATATCGTGTTTGATAAATGCAAAACGAAAGGGAATTCGTTTGGTTTCTCCATGAATTATGGTGGAGATGGCACGAAAGCCGTACAAGGTGAAATCAAACTGATTGATTGCATCGCGGAAAGTGAGCAGTACGCCGGATTCTCGGACTTATCTTTCTCGGCCGACGGCGCGAAGCGCTCCTATATTCGGTGCCGGGCGATAAACTGTAACACGGTTAACCAGCCGGAAGACCCTTATGGTTATGGCTCCTCGTTCATCCTCACAACGGTGCCGTCGCAGGTAAGAACCGCGATCGGAAACGCGGTTTATAGGGATTGCGAATCCGTAGATACGCGTCAGGTTCCGCTGATTAAGCGTGGATTCTCGTTAAAGAAAAATAACGCAGAATTGCTGCGGAACGTCTCCTATTTGGGCTGCTCCATCAAAGGCGGAGGCCAAAAGCTCTATGCCATAGACCCCTCAGCCGAGGATATCTATGCCGTCAAACAGCCGCTGCCTATTCAAGCGTATCCTTCTTCCGGATCCGTCACTTTTGATTACATAGGCTTCAAAATCACCAACGCTGGCGCATCCGCTGAGGTCACCTTGCTGCTGCCAACAGCGAAAGCCAGCGTCACGTACACATTTTTTGTGGAAGCTCCGTATCAGCTTAATTTGCAAACACAAACGGGGAAGACGATTCTGACACCCTTAGGGGGTAAGACCCTGATTGGAACCAACCTGCAAGGCAATTCTATCGTGCTGACGGGCCGCTCAGATGGACAGTGGGAGATTTCAGGCATGGTAGGGGATTGGCTGCAATAGCAGGTTGTGGTAAGATTTGACTTGACAATTGAATCGTATTGAACACTAGGGGTGCTGTTATAGCTGAGAAAGACGTTCGTCTTAACCCTTACACCTGATCTAGGTAATGCTAGCGAAGGGAAGTGGTTGTTTGTCGTTTGGGTACTGTCATAACGCGGCCGCTTTCTATCAGAAAGCGGTTTTTTTGTTTGACTACTAGATTAATTAAAAGGGGATAAGACAATGACTTTTTCTGAACGTTTATATGAGCGGCTGCAACCGGTATGGCGGAGAAACCACGCCCATTCGTTTGTTCAGGGAATGGGAGACGGCACGTTAGAATTGGAGAAATTTCGCTTTTATATGATTCAAGACTATGTGTATTTAAAAGATTACGCCAAACTGTTCGCGTTAGGAGCGGTCAAATCGGATGATTTGGCGGTTATGGGTAAGTTTGCTGCTCTGTTGGACTCCACATTGAATGAAGAAATGTCCCTTCACAGGGCATATGCCGCTCGCTTCGGGATCACGGAGGAGGAGTTGGAACAGGCCAAACCTTCCCCGATTACTTTGGCTTATACGCATTATATGCTGCATACGGCGCAAAACGGATCGTTAGCCGAGTTAACCGCGGCGCTCCTTCCTTGCATGTGGAGTTATTCAGAAATCGGCAAAGAGCTAAGTCGATTGCCCGGAGCGAGCGAACATTCCTATTATGGAGACTGGATTAAGATGTACAGCTCGGAAGAGTTCGGAGGGTTAGCGCAGTGGTGCATCGGGCTGCTCGATCAGCTCGCCGAAGGGAAGCCGGAAGCCGAACTCAATAGGCTGGAAGAGATTTTTCTGAACACGACGCGGTATGAATATATGTTCTGGGAAATGGCTTACCGGATGGAAAGCTGGCCTGATGACTAGAAATTCAAGGAGATTGCCACTTGGCAACTCCTTTTTTTGTTCTTTCAGGCAGTTCTAAAATTATGTCTTGACTAATATATATTCTAATTATAGAATAACTAACGTTATATAAATTATTCATAGGAGTGATTCACATGCATATTTTGTCCATCGTGCTTCAAATTATTTTAGGGATCGGGTTTCTGCTGTTTGGTTTCATGAAATTCGGCAGCAAACAGATGGTAGACGAGTTCAAGCGCTATCGGTTATCGTCGGGAATGAGGATTTTTACTGGTTTAGTAGAAGTGCTGTCGGCCGCTATCATTATTATCGGCATTTGGGTAAGTCCGTATGCCTTAATCGGTGCTATTCTTATGGCAATCACCATGTTTGTTGCGGCTCTTGTCCACTTGGTTCGCGTGAAAGATCCAGCTGGTAAAGCCATGATGCCCATCTTTCTTTTCATATTGGCCGTAATCGTCATTGTTTTGAACTGAAGCAAAGGACATTCGATTTTTTCTAATTGAAATTCCTGAGGAAGTCGAATATCCTTGTGTATAAGAAAGCAAGATAAGGTGGTTGGCGTATGACTGAACGCGATAAAGAGGGTATAGAGCTCGATTTAAGGCTTATACGCGTCATAAGAAAAATGGTAAAAGAGTTGTTTGGCAGCATGGAGCGAAGCATTGATAGCTTTGATCTCAGTATCGAAACGTTCCAGATTCTTGAGTTTCTTTACAATAAAGGTCCACATCCCATACAGAAAATTAGCGACACGTTCTCGATTCCAAGCGGGAGTATCACTTATGTGGTGGATAAGCTTGAGAAGAAAGGATTCGTGGAACGCCTTCCTATTCCAGGTGATCGCCGCAAGGTGAATGTGGTGTTGACCGGCGAAGGGCGAAGTTATTTTGATACGATTTTTCCAACTCATGTCCAAGCGATCTCCGACGATTTGTCCTTTGTGACGGATGAAGAGAAGCATGAACTCATTGTTCTGCTTAAGAAAATTGGATACGGCATTAAGAATCGTCAAAGCGATGCAAACGGTACTGAATTGGACAATAAGTCAGAACCTTTGGAATGACACAAAAAACGACCCTCTAACTGAAACAAGAGGGTCATTTTTATCAATAAAAATATCCTATTTTTATAATATATATAATATTAACATTCATATCTGGTATAGATGGGAGAGATTACAATGAACATACAGATCCTAGGCCCAGAGTTTCAGGGGAAAGAATCTTTTGACGGGGGAAGGATATATGCGCAGAAGCCGCTTGGCTTTTCAGGACAAGGAGCCGCTACCGTGCGGCTTGGACCTCTTTTCTATTGGTCATGGGGGCATGCGGTGAAGGAAGGCGGCATCGGCTTTCATCCTCATCAAGGCTTTGAAATTCTAACTTACGGTATCAACGGAAAAGGAACTCACCGGGATACGCTCGGCACAGAGAGTACACTTGAAGCAGGCGACGTACAGTTGATGCAAACCGGATCGGGCATGCATCACGCAGAGACCGTCACTGCAGGTTACGAAGGTTTTCAAATCTGGCTGGAACCCTATTTACAAGATGCCTTGAATCGCGAACCGGTGTATACCTTTTACGATAACGAAGAGTTCCCTCGTATATCCCACGAAGGCGTTAACGTGAAAACGGTAGTAGGGGAAGGTTCTCCGATTCAAAAGCTTGTAACCGACGTAAACATGTACGATATCGAAGTTGAAGTCGGGGCAACGTACGTTCATCGGCTATCGCCCAACCGTACGTTCGCAGCTTTAACGTTTCGCGGCAAATCTGGTAGCCTATGGACCACAGAAGCGAATCGCGTTTCTTTTACAAACAAAGACTTTGCTATTGTACAAACTGAAGAAGAAGTAGAAGTGAACATTCGCGCCGAGGATGAGAAGCTTCGTTTGTTTATCGTAGAAATCCCGACGAAAGTCGATTATCCTTTGTATAATAAAGCAAGATAAGAATAAGGGACGGGGCAACAGTGATGTTGCTTCGTCTTTTTTTTGC
The DNA here is from genome assembly GCF_009757995.1 of Paenibacillus anseongensis. Classification (NCBI taxonomy): domain Bacteria; kingdom Bacillati; phylum Bacillota; class Bacilli; order Caryophanales; family Paenibacillaceae; genus Paenibacillus; species Paenibacillus anseongensis. Next base: position 592,965 of record NZ_WSEM01000016.1, on the reverse strand, counting down.
ACTTCCTGCCGCGTCGTAAGCACTTTTCGCATAGGTTTCGCTCGATTCGGCATAATAGCAATGATTGTGCTGACTAGGAGGATCTTGCATGAGTTGGTTAAAAATAGGTAAATTCCGTTCATACAAATATCCTCCTGGTACGAAAAGTTCCTTTCTGGAGGAAGACAGTTCTACTCCATTCACCGCGGAAATTGAACAGAACGAAAAGTTGCTGCAAGAAACGTTTGAGGACTGTTCGGACTTGGTTTACAGAAGGATAGATGTTAATCAGAACGTGCATTGGCTCATTGTTTATATAGAGAGTTTAATTGATAAAACAACACTTGAAGAGAATGTTATTAAGCCATTGTTAACGAGTCTGACAAGTCATACATATCCGAAGGAATCTGGAGATTTGAAAAGCGAAATGATCTCCATCGGCACTACAATTCGCACGACAAAAGTGTCGGAAGCTGTTGCTAACATTTTAGATGGCCACGCAGCCATTCTTTCAACAGGCAGCAGTATCGTGACGACAGTTTCGATTCCGGGTACATCCAAGCGAAGTATTGATGAAGCATCGTCCGAGCCCGTCATACGCGGCCCGAGGGATGGTTTTATTGAACATATTTCAACCAACGTTAGCCTGATACGTGCCAGACTCAAAACTTCCAAGTTAAAAATGGAGTATATCACACTTGGTGAGCTTTCCAAGACTCGAGTAGCCATTACATATTTGAAAGGGATTGCTTCCCAAACCGTCGTTGACGAAGTAAAAGCAAGATTAAAGCCAATCAAGCTCGAGGGTGTCCTTGACTCAGGGAATATAGAAGAATTTATTGAGGATCAACCGTATTCACCATTTCCCCAAGTCCATAGTACAGAACGCCCGGATGTGGTGGTTGCTGAATTACTTGAAGGGAAAGTAGCCATACTTGTCGACACCACGCCTTTTGTTATTGTGGTTCCGATGACATTCTGGACAGGTCTCCAAGCAAGCGAAGATTATTATATCCGTTGGCCAATCGCTACTTTTGTACGTTGGATTCGCTTTTTCTTCATCATTTTTGCCATATTCGCACCTCCCATGTACGTAGCCATTACGACTTTCCACCAGGAGATGATCCCGACCAATCTTGTGCTAAGTATTGCCTCCTCAAGGGATGCCGTTCCTTTTCCAGCAATGGTTGAGGCTTTGTTAATTGAAATTATTTTTGAAGCCTTGAGAGAAGCAGGCATTCGTCTGCCGAAACAGATTGGCCAAGCCATAAGCATTGTAGGAGGTTTGGTCATTGGCCAAGCAGCGGTTCAAGCAGGATTCATTTCTGCGCCGGTTGTAATTATCGTGTCCATAACCGGTATCTCAGCCTTTACGATCCCACGCTACAGTTTCGCAAACGGGATTCGATTGCTCCGTTTTCCCATGTTATTTTTAGCGGGGTTTTTAGGCCTCTACGGCATTGTACTAGGGCTTCTAGCCATAATGCTGCATGTGACCAACCTTCGTTCATTCGGAAGTCTGTATTTCTCGCCAGTTGCTCCGCTGAAGCTAACGGCTTTAAAAGATGTCCTGATACGGATTCCGATTTGGGCCAAATTCCGCCCCTCCATAAGGCCGAATCAAGAGGGGGAGCAGAATTAACCATTCTGAAGTTGAGGAGATACTTGGACTGGGGGGATTGAGATGAGCTTATTCAAATATATCATTTTTCTTGTATTCTTCTTCCTTAGCGGTTGTTGGGATCGTACGGAAATGAATGATATAGCTTTTGTTACGGCTACTGCGCTAGATCTTGCGGATAATGGAAACATCATGTGTTATCTCCAAATCGCTGCACCTGCAACTTCCAAAGGCGCAGTTAGCGGCGGTGGTAGCAGTACGAATCCAAATTCTTATGTCATTTTTGCTGAAGGAAAAACGGGCAACGAGGTTCATCAAAAACTGCAGAAAAAGAGCTCTCATAGCTTGTTCTACTCTCACCGCAGCGTTGTGTTTATTAGTGAGCGGTTAGCTAGACATGGAACGGAAAATTTATTGGATATCTTTACACACGACCCCAGAAATCGTTTGAAGGCTTATATCATGGTAGTTAAAGACGGGGATGGGAAGAACGAGAGGAAGATGGAGTCTCTTCTAAAAGAAATACCAAGTGAAGTAGCCAAAGAATTGCAACTTTCGGGAGATGATGTTGCCGTCACCTTGCGGGATTTCTTCATTTCATCCGATAGTGAAGGGGTTCAACCCGTCGTCGGGTTAATTGAACCTGAGATTGACTCTAATCATGCACAAAGGCAAATTTATAGGGTTGCAGGCGCCGGTGTATTTAAAGGTTACAAATTATCCGGGTTATTGGATGTCGATGAAGCTTTGGCGTTCATGTGGGTGACTGACAAGCTGAAGTACGGCAGAATCACAGCAAACGTTCCTCAAAGCTCCGGGGAAGTCGGGATGATGCTCATTCATACGAAAGGTAAAATCATTACGCAAACTGCGAAAGATTCTGTACAATTCAAAATCAAACTGGAAGGTCAAGGAAGTTTGGTTGAGAATACTTCCTCTTTGGATATTACGGATCCGGACAATATGAAACGAATTAAAAAGGCGTTGGAGGATGCAGCCAAAAAGCAAGTACAAGATTTTTTGTCTAAAATCCAAAAGAAATATCAAGTAGACAGCGTGGGCTTCGGCCAAGAAGTTTATAAAAATAGCCCGGATCAGTGGGAGGCTTTGAAAGATCAATGGGACACGCATTTTCCAGAGGCGGAGATATCCATCGAAGTACATTTAGCGCTAAACGGAGCGGGAATGGTACATTCTTCCTTCTATGAATAGGAGATTTAGAAAATGATCTTACAAATTGTAACTTTTATTATTGTAATGTTGGGTTGGACGTTGTATAAAGTTCGAATGTTTCTTAAGAAAAACCAGCCTGTAACGGCTGGTTTATATGGCTGTTTGATGGGAATATGTACGATTCTCGGCTCGTTATTGGCAGCCCATGTTGATATTCCAAGCACAACAACACCTTTGAATTTGATTTTTCAGCCGATTGGCAAGCTTATTCTAAACCGTTGAATGCTAATGAACGGATTTCTTCCAACGCCTTTTTGTCGAATCAATCAAGAGTAAGCCTAGCGGTAATACTAGATGTGTTAATAAGGCATAGCTAGGGTACGTGTAATTCAAATAACTTGACAAATCGGTCGAATAATTGACAAAAATTGAAATCGAACCAAATACGGACAAAATCGTTATTGGGATGACTAAGTCCTTATATCGTTTAATGTTAAAAAGATGCCCTAAACTTAAACAGATGATAAAAAAAGTTAGAGATATTTTGATAAAGCACCCCATAACCCAAATAGCTACCGCTAATGCCTCTAAACGTTCAAAGCTTCCTTTCAAACCAACATACTGAATCACGCTAAGCACGGGAAACGTCAATTTTTTCGTTAAAGGCCCAAAAACCATAATGAGCGGTATAATCGTAATCGCGAGAAGGCCTGAGATGGTAAACAATGAAATGAACGAAGCTTTGGTTGCTTTATTTGGTTGATTCATAAATGGGATAAGCCATCCCAATATAAAAAATTGACTCAAGTAAGCGGTAGGAAAAATGGATCCTTGAAGGACAGGTACGATTCCTTTGCTTAGAATTGGACGCAGCCGTTCCGGATCTGATTCCGTGAGCATGAGAATCAAGAGAGGAATCAACAAAACAAGAATGAGCAATGACAAGGACTCATTCACTCTTGCGATCGCTTCGATCCCCATATAGACGGCTATTCCACATAAAATGGCCAATGTTAGGCTAATTACGATGGAAGGCGTCCTCATGAGCAGAACCGTATTGATAAACTGTACGTGTTGATTCAGAATGATGAAATCAAAATTGATCCAGGAATAAATATAATAGCATCCCAAACATTTCCCAGGCCATTTCCCAATGATTTGACAGCTGTACTGAATAATCGACTGACCCGGATAACGTTTCGATAAAGTTGTCATCACCATAATCGTTAATGCCCCGATCAAAAACGCAGGGAGAATCGTTATCCAAGCATCTTGCTTTGAAATCGTCGACATCAAGCCTGGTATGACAAGAATGACGGTAGGCGCTACAAATGAAAAAATTAATAAACTTACTTGCGTTCCTGTTATTTTTTCTGCGGACTCCATGGGTGTTCTCCTTGAAAATCAGATCTTTCCAGTATTCCCCTCTAACCTACAATAAATAAGGACGAAAGAGCATTTCCTTGTCATGAGGAGTGCTCTTTTTCTATTTATCGCCAATGAAATTCGAATTAAGAATAAAAATATAGCTATAATCGGTAATTATTTATTGAAAAACGATAAATTATATGTTAAATTAAAATCGAAAATGATGAAGTGAGGTGTATGGAAATGAAACGAGGCTCAACCCTATTTTTAAAAGTTGTCTTATTTCTGATTGGAATCCCAGTGCTGGCATTATGCATTTATTTGGTGCCAAAGATAGCGAACTACGCCGTAGAATTGTATCCGGATCATGGTTATTTGGATTCCCTGGTTATGATGGATTTGTATGCCACGGCGATACCTTTTTATTTGGCTCTGTATCAAGCTTTTAAACTTTTAGGCTACATTGACAAGAGTACGGCTTTCTCAGAATTGTCTGTGCGAGCTCTAAAGATTATCAAATACTGCGCAATGACATTCAGTGGCTTGTATGTGATTGGTTTGCCGCTTTTTTATCTCATTGCGGAGAAAGACGATGCGCCAGGCATTATCGTGATCGGGTTGGTTTTGATTGGTGCTTCCATCGTCATTGCGGTTTTCGCAGCAGTTCTCCAGAAGCTTTTGAAGGAAGCTATCGATATAAAATCTGAAAATGATTTGACGGTCTGAGGAGATGAACCCCTATGGCAATTATTATCAATATTGATGTGATGTTGGCGAAACGAAAGATGAGCGTAACCGAACTGACGGAGCGGGTTGGCATCACCATGGCGAACCTCTCCATTCTGAAAAATGGGAAGGCCAAAGCGATTCGGTTCTCAACGTTAGAAGCGATTTGCAAAGCTTTAGACTGTCAGCCTGGCGACATTTTAGAATATCAAAGTAGTGGCGACATGGAAGGGGAGGACGAATATGGAGATTAGCAATCTGGTTATTAAAAATCTGGCTAACCCTCATGAATTGGAGCGTCTGTTTCGAAAAGATCCTGAAACTTTCAGAAGATCTTTCACACGCGCTTGGGAACTAAACCCGGATTCGCAGGTTCTCGCAATATGGTTTGAAAGACTGAATTTCAAGGAGTCGGCGAATACAGAGAAATCATCCTTGTTCCAAAAGGATTTTATTTCCATGGGCATTCTAGCCATTTTGGCCGGACTGGTCAGCAGGTTCATTTTCCAGTTTGCTGAACAGCACACCATAGCTCATTTGAACCTTGTTTTTGGCATACTGCCTTTTGTTGCCGCCTATTTCGTATACAATAATTTCCCTAGAAAAAATATTCTGTATATCCTTATTGCCCTATTTATGATCTCAGGCATTTATCTGAATACGCTCCCCCTCGAAACTAACGACAGTATTGTCTTGGCATATATCCATCTTCCCATTTTTTTATGGGTCTTAGTAGGGCTTGCGTTTACAGGAAATGACTATCGCAAAGGCAATGCAAGATTAGCTTATCTTAAATTTAATGGGGAATTTGGCATTCTCTACGCCATTATGGCAATCAGTGGAGGGCTGCTAACCGCATTAACTATGCAGTTATTTCGTTTTGTGGGCATGGATATAGCGGAATTTTATTTTAAAAACGTTGTCTTATTCGGCGCTGCCGCACTCGCCATCGTAGCTGCGTATTTGGTGTCAAGAAACCTTAAACTTGCTAAGAATATTGCCCCATATATCGCCAATATCTTTAGCCCACTAGTATTGGTCACCTTGGTGGCCTATCTCGTAACGGTGATTTTCGTGGGGAAAAATCCATTCATGGATCGCGATTTTCTCCTTTCCTTCAACGGTATACTCCTTGCCGTATTGGCCGTCACCATTTTCTCCATTACGGAGAGTGGCAAGGAAGAGAAAAAGAACATCTCGGACTACCTGAATTTTGCGCTAATTATTCTAGCGCTTCTCATAGACAGTGTGGCTTTATCGGCCATTCTGTTCAGGCTGTCTTCGTATGGGATTACGCCAAACAGAATTGCTGTTCTTGGTGTAAATCTCCTTGTTTGGGCTAATCTAATCTGGATTATGATCTCGTATATGCGTTTTCTGCAAAATAAAACAGGGCTTTGGGTCGTCCAGGACGCGGTCACAAAATATTTGCCGATATACGGACTGTGGGCTGCTATCGTAACCTTTACTTTTCCTTTGATTTTTTAGAATGGTACAATGTGTGTATAGGTAGAAAATTTTGCTATAGGAAGGATGTTAGCATGAGCGATTTCCACCAGGAGTATATTGTCATCTCGGGAGCAAGGGAGAATAATCTCAAGAACGTATCCTTGCGCATTCCCAAGCGAAAGATCTCGATCTTCACCGGGGTATCCGGATCCGGCAAGTCATCCATCGTATTCGATACGATAGCGGCAGAATCCACACGATTGCTGAATGAAAATTTCAGCTTGTTCGTGCGGAATTTCCTCCCACGCTATCCGCAGCCCGATACGGATGCAATAGAGAACTTGAGCATGGCCGTGATTGTGGATCAGAAGCGGTTAGGCGGCGGATCTCATTCCACAATGGGCACGATTACCGATATTTCTCCCATTCTTCGACTTCTATTCTCACGAGTAGGTCAACCCTCGATTGGACAATCCAACATGTTCTCGTTTAACGATCCGCAGGGGATGTGTCCTGAATGTAACGGGATTGGCCGCAGGCTGGGCATTGACGTAAGCAAAGCGTTGGATAAATCAAAGTCCTTGAATGAAGGAGCCATTATGCTGCCGGATTATTCCGTGAACAGCATGGATTGGTCGATGATTATCCAGACGGGGTCCTTCGATCCCGACAAGAAGCTGAGTGATTATTCGGAAGCGGAACTGGATCAACTGTTGTACAGCAAGGCTAGGAAAGTAGAGATGCAATTCGCCGGCAAGGCTGTCAATATTACAGTGGAAGGTGTCTTCGAGAAGTTCACGAATAAGTATATCAAGCGGGATTTGAAAACGATGTCCGAGCGCACACAGAAAGCTGTAACTCCGTACATTTCAGAGGGGACTTGTTACAGTTGTCACGGCGCTAGACTCAGCCAAGCTGCGCTGAATTGCAAAATCAATGGACGCAACATAGCCGAGCTCTCCTCCATGGAGGTCGGACAGCTTATTCGCGTCATTCGGGAGATTGACGAAGCGGTTGCCGCACCGGTCGTCAAGTCGCTCACCGAGCGGCTGCAGCATCTGGTGGATATCGGGCTTGACTACTTGACGCTGGATCGCGAAACGGACACCTTGTCCGGCGGTGAGTCGCAGCGGGTGAAGATGGTGAAGCACTTGAGCGGTAGTCTGGTGGATGTCACTTACATCTTCGATGAGCCAAGCGTTGGCTTGCATCCCCGTGATGTGCATCGGCTCAACGAATTGCTCCAGAAGCTGCGAGACAAGGGCAATACGGTGATCGTCGTGGAACACGATCCGGATGTGATTAAGATTGCAGATCATATCGTTGACGTTGGGCCGCATGCCGGCAGCCGCGGCGGTACGATCATGTATGAAGGCAGCTATCAAGGCCTATTGGCATCCGGTACCCTGACGGGTACGCATATGAAGCGACCGCTCCAGCTGAAACACGATTGCAGGCAGCCATCCGGCCAGCTGTCGATCAAGAATGCCTCCTTGCACAACTTGCAGAACGTGTCTGTCGATATTCCAACCGGCGTGCTGAACGTCGTTACAGGGGTTGCCGGTTCAGGCAAGAGCACGCTGATTAACGAGGTATTTCTCAGCGAGCATACGGATGCCATCGTCATCGACCAGTCGGCCGTTGGCGTGTCAACCCGCTCGAATCCGGCAACGTATACGGGAATTATGGATGATGTACGCAAGGCTTTTGCTTCTGCAAACAAGGTAAACCAAGGCTTGTTCAGCTTCAACTCCAAAGGCGCATGCGAGAACTGCCAAGGGTTGGGTGTTGTGTACACAGACCTCGCTTTCCTCGATAGCGTGAAGCTGCCATGCGAAGTGTGTGGGGGGAAAAGATTCAAAGAAGAAGTACTTGCCTACAAGCTGGACGGTAAGTCCATTGCTGAAGTGCTTGAGATGACGGTGGAGCAGGCTTTGGAGTTTTTTGAGCTAAAAGAGGTTGTGCGCAAGCTGCAGGCGATGAGTGATGTGGGTTTGAACTATATTACACTCGGTCAGCCGCTCAGCACGCTATCAGGCGGGGAATGCCAACGTATTAAATTAGCCAGCGAACTGCATAAAAAGGGCAGCATCTACGTGATGGACGAGCCTACAACCGGCTTGCATATGTCCGATATCGGTCATCTTCTGGGGATTATGAACCGATTAGTGGATGCTGGTAATACGGTCATCGTTATCGAGCACAATCTGGATGTGATCAGTCAAGCGGATTGGATCATCGATATGGGGCCGGATGGAGGAAGCAATGGCGGTCAAGTGGTGTTCGAAGGAACACCTCAGCAGATTATCCATGCAGAGCACTCGATTACGGGGAAATACTTGAGAACTTAACACAGCTTATTTTGCTATTGTTTACTAGGAGAGGTGTACATTCATGGAACTTTTGTTGCTATCAAAAGAATTAACACAGCAATACTGCAGGAAAATATTGATGCCTGAAGGGGCTACTGAACTATTGGTGGAGATCGCCAATAAGCTGAACAATGATCACAAACTGTTAGATATTTATATGGATTTTTACAAAAATACAATTGATAGTGGTCACTGGACAACGGTTTGGGAACCGTTAACGATTGACCCTTATGTGGAAGAAACCTTTGGTAATGAAGCTTCCCTGTTTTATCTGCATGCAGCCTTGCAAAGACTGCCTCTTGCCGAGCAGAAGTATGCCGAATGGGGACTGAGTGAGGAATTATTCGTAGAAACTTTACGGGACATCGGCGTATGGGTACAAAATGCTTATAATCTAGTGGGATATTATGCCATTAGAAATTTCAGCTGGATCTGGAGGCATCTCGAAGCCAGAATGTTCCGAATTGGCGGCATGCAATTCCTGGCTGCGAAATTTTCCGGTGTCGTCAAAGGCTTTTACAATGCGAAGGAAGAAAGATTTTTACTTTTATGCGGTGAAGGAATGGAACTGCGAGCAAACGGGGATATGCAAGGCGTATGTAAAAAAGAGAAGACAACCGATGGTTTTGTAACGGAATATACGGAAACGGAAGAGTTTTACATCGGACATCCCATTACGCCTATTGGCAAAGGACTCCAAGAGCAAGTGAAGCTTAACAGAGATGAATGGGAAAAAGTGCTGGACAAGGATGATACGTTGCTTGAAATCCACATCCCAAGAGATACTGCTTTTAGCATGGAATCTATCAAGGAAACCTATTTAAAAGCGAAGGAATTTTTTGCTGCTCACTTCCCAGAAATCAAGTATAAAGGCATGGTTTGCCATACATGGCTTTTTACCCCCCAACTTCGGGAGATGCTGCCGCCTACGAGCAATATCTTAAAGTTCCAAGAGCAATTCTACCTGTATCCGACAGCGGGATCCGTGCGTTTCCTATGGAACTTTGTGTTTAATGAATTGACGGAGGTCAAAGACGCAAAACCTGACACCTCGTTAAGGAAACAGGTTCTTCAATATGTAGAGGAAGATAAAGAGATATTTGATATGAATGGGATATTCCTTGATTTGTGCGGTGAGTTTGGAAACGTATCCTACGATAAATGATATTCCGCTCATTGTTAGAAACAGATATAGAAAAGGAGTACTGACAACTGTCGGTACTCCTTTTTCCGTATCTGGAAATTTTATGAATGGAAGAATTGGGGATAGGGAAACCTTAGCTAAAGAAGGGGAGCTCCGTATGGATCAATACATAGAAAACATCTCGACAATCATTCGACGAAGGAAGAGGTGAACGTGTTATATGATTGGTCTCTTGGGAACGTTTATTGCTTTTACAGTTGTGGGATTCTTAGTATTACGTTATCTGCGATTGCAAGCCAGAGAGGTGTGGGCATTCGTTATTATCACATGTATAGGCTTCGTTCTGTGGGCAAGCATTATTATGCATCATCCGCTTGATCTGAACAAAGCAATTGCCTGGATGATTGATAGTCTGCAATTAAACATATAAAGTTCCAACAATGTTCAATAGCATATTGATCATGGGGGAAACGGTCTTTGCAGGATATGGTATAGTAAGGATATTGACTACCATATACTCCCATCCTGAAAGGGCGGTTTGAATGACAGGAATGCGTACGCAGGCTCCAACACGGGGCGTGCAGAAAAAGGATAGCGAAAGCGGCGAACGAGCAGTTCCCAAGGTGGAGCTCAGCGCAACAACTAGCCATTGGATGCAGCTGCAGCGGACACTGGGAAACCGAAGAGTAGGAGAGTTGCTACAAAGAAACATGCAGATTTCTCCAGAGCCAACGGAAATAGTCGTGCAAAGGGCACCCGGTCTGCCAACGAAACAGGATTTGGAGAGCGATGGGCTGACAGCCGGCACCAAGTTTGGATTTGGTAAGACTTCGTGGGGCAATCTCGGCGATGCGCTTGTCGTCTACGAGAAGTTAGGAAATACGGATTATGCAGCTCAGAAAGAGCAATTAACGAAGATCGAACTTATTATTAGAGAATGGCGTGCAAGCTACAATCTGAGGGAAAGCAGTAAGAAACTAAAGAAGAAGGACCCGGCAAAGCTCCTTAAAGTGAATGAGATTTTGGAGAGTATCGAGCACAGAAGAGCTGTCATTCAAGAAGCGGAGGCACCATCGGATGGTCGAGATGGACGCCGTCGGGCAGAAGCTTTTAGTAAACGAGAAGTCATTGCTCCTTTGACAAGGCAACAGGAGATCGTGGAAGAGAAGAAAGAAATGAAAGCTTCCGAGACGATGGATGAATATTTGGAAAAGAGTGGGTACGAGCAAGACCGTAATTATATGTCTTGGGGCGTAGGCAAAATTGCACATGTAAGTTGGAAAGCACATGTTGGCTCCGGTGACGCCAGCCAGAGGCTGGCTATTGCGCAGATAGTCAGTCCATTACTTAAAAGTTGGAAGGTCTACCATAAGTTCGATATTACTCCAACTCCTAAGTCTATCGATAAATTTCTTACGGTCTACCCTCCCGATGCAGATGAGGAATGGGAAATTATTGTCAATATGCTTGATACAGCATTAGGCGGTTTTGCTACTGTCGATGTGACCGGAGACATGCCCGTTGGGGAGACCGGTAAGGTGAATATGCGACATGGTCAAAATACGCCGCTAACGCCAAATATGCTTAGAGGTGTAGATGTAGCATCCGATGGCAAGGTTGGAGCTTTTACAAAGATGGTGGGTACTGCCGTGCAAGGTGACGGTCTACCTTTGTGGGAATTAGGTGGGAAATTATTCTTCAATAAGACCGAAACCGAGGAACCTCCTTCTGAACTTAATCCGAATACGATTTATATGGCGATTCTTGTGGATGGACGGATCGTACCGGATAAGAGGGAGGAACCGAATCCCGCGAATGTCCCGCTTCCGAAGGGAGTTAAGAAATTCGAGCGCCTATAAATGAAAAAGAGACCGCCGGATGCGGTCTTTTTTCTATGGCGATTTTCACTTCTTCTCGGGTGAAACGTCGAAGGCAAGAAGCTGTGTCACTTGCGAAGCGCCGAAATTGTTGTCAGAGACAAGAACAAGGCTGTCGTGCCTGTTTTGAAGCTTCGGACCCCATGTTATACCTTCTACATTGTCGAGTTTCGGCAGGTCTAATGTATTAAGATCCAGCACCAACTTCTTTGTAAGAGGTGTAAATTGGCCGGCCGTTAACGAATCAAGGTTGTTCACATTCGTCGCTTGAGCGGCATCCGCTTCATAGATGCGAATATAATTGGAATAATTGCCGTCGGCGGCTTGCATGCCGGAACGTTCTAAGATGAGGAACTGGTGATCATTGATCGCAAGCATTTCCGAAACGCCGTTATCGGCGCTTTTGCCTTGTCCTGGTTTAGCTGGGATGGCATCAATCGGATAAGCATACTGCGCGATGATGTCGCCGCTCCGATTATATTTCGTTATTCGGGAATATGAGCCAGCATCCACCGTCGAGATTTCGCCGTCCTGGTAGAGCGCGGCTTCCATGGAAGTAAAGTAGTATTTTCCGTCCGGGGAGAAGCTGCTTCCTTCCAGAGCGAGATTGTTGCGGAAACCTTTCTGTGTGGAGCTGCCGCTATTGGCATCGATTTGGAAAGCTTTAGGAGTCAGGATGGAAGACAAGTATTTGCCTTTTAATGTCGCTTGGCGGATGAAAGGGTTCAAATTAAGCGTGCGATCGCCTTCGCTCGTATACCAGACCGATTTCCCGTTAGGATCAAAGCGGATCGATTCCAGATCAGGGACGATGCCTTGCTGATTAGCCGTGTAATCTTTTTTGTTCGGATACGTTGTGCCATCCTCTTGTTTGAACTCTGTCATACCAGTTAGTTCGACGCTATAAAAGCTTTTGGTATCGTATTTCAGCTTCGCAGAGTAAAAACGAGCAGGAGCGTTGTCTGAACGATCGTCACTGATCAGAATCCATTGATGCGTTCTTGGGTTGTAATCGATACCGGATAATCCGCCAACAAGCGTTTCCTCGAACTTCAGATCGTTTGCGATTCGTTGCTCACCAATAAACGTAAGTTGTCCGACCGTGTGATTCACAGCATGCTTCGCTTGCTTATGAGGGTTCGCTGCTTTCGGTTGTTGGCCTTCCGTCATTGGAGCTTGTCCACCTGGTTCCGTCGTGGCGGCCGAAGCGGCAGTGAATGGTACGGAGGCCAGCAACAAACCGGCGACAGCACTTGCGGATATGAGCTTTCTTACCTTCACGTCAACACCTTCTCTCCCAAATTCATCCATCAGTAACGAGGACACTCTCATTATATAGAAGTGCGCCAGAACGGGACAATAGGATATGCGAAAATTTACATAAGCTTAAATTCTGGGATAGAAAGGATTATCCAATTAATTCCAGAATACTTTTAAATAGAGTTTTTAAGATCATGGGAGGGATTAAGATGTCAGATGGCAAGATCCTTTTTGATCCAATGAAACACGCAGAATGGATACCACCCCATAGCCGGGAATGGTATGAACAATTATTCAAAGAAACAGGAGAGTACAGATACCCGTGGAAGTCGCAGTTCGAAGAGCCGAGAGCTGAAATCATTTTCGGTCATAAAATAGCTGCTAATTTAAATTATGGCCGATTATTGGATGTCGGATGCGGACACGGTGAATTTGCCTTACAGTTTGCCCTAGATGCCAGAGAAATTGTCGGTATTGATGTCGTAGAGGGATTTATTGAAAAGGGCAACCAGCATAAGTCATTGGGGAACATCAATTTCATGGTTACGGATGGGGATGGTCATTTACCCTTTCCAAATGATTATTTCGATGTAGCTTATACTAAAAAAGGACCAAGAGACTGGTATCATGAAGCAAATCGTATTGTCAAACCAGGCGGAATGATTTTGGGGCTCTATCATGCAGGTAGCCATGGAGGTTTAAGAGATCGTTTTCCAGGTCTCTATTCACCAATGCCTCAACCTGAAGCAAATGATATATTGTCTGATCTTAATCTTCACGGGAGTGGGTTAACGGATATTCATGTAGAGCTGTTTGAAGAGATAGAATACCTTGCTACGCCTGAAGATGTGCTTATCAAAAAATGCTTTGGGCAGAACCACAAACTAAAGGAAATCGTATGGCAAGAGTGTCTGCAAGATGTCGAGGTAATATTTAATAAACATGCAACAAAGCAAGGACTGAAAGTATTTAATTATTATCATTTGTTAACAGCAAGAGCTTCGTAAATCAATTCTTAAAACCAACCTTTCACACAGCGAGACTGCCAATCAATTCTACCGATCTCCACCGTGGTAAATTGTGGTACTATAATTAATATCAGATTCATTGTTAATCAGTACTAAGGAGGCTCGAAACCGTATGCAAGCCCATGCATCTTCGAAATCAACCCGAGCGAGCAGTACCTCGTTGGAGAAGCAGTCTACATCTTCAAAAATGGCGGATCAGCCATCTTCTTCCATGCGTATGCCGATGAATGCCTCCTCTGTTCTGCAGCTTCAGAGAACAATTGGCAATAAAGAAGTGGCGCGTATGATGTCGCAGCAGGTGGCAGCGCCAACCACGTCGATTGGGCAGCCTGCTATTCAACGAAAATTAGTAGCCCAGTACAGCGATAGTTTGAAGCGCAGCGCAACAACAAGCGATTTATTGCAGGCTTTCGAGCTGATCGGGATGAAGAGCCAAATCCTTTCGGCCAAAGCAAATGCACGGGTGAATCCTTCTACGTTTAATGCGATATTGGAGCAGGAAATAGATGAAGCGGACTTTACCGTGCAGTTAGCGAAAGATAAATGGGAGCAGTCCCGAGACCAAATCAGCCAACTTGCGAGCAATGTCCTGCAAAAGCTGTACCTAGACCCAACGGTTTCCAATGACGACGGGGAGACGGATATTTTTTATGATGCAGTTGAGGATCATACAAGTAAGGAAGATATACTGCCGCGCTTGGAAGATCTGCGAACGCACATGCACATTTTTCCCGGTGATATGAAAACAAAGCTACTGAATTACTATGCGATGGCCTCTTTATCGAAGCCTGATTCGCTTTTGACTATAGATATGGCCGCCATTGAAGAGATGGAGTCTTACGTTCTGGACTTCTCGAAGAACATTCTTCAAGAGGTGAAAAGGTTGAACAGCCGAATCGCACAAGATGCAACGCTTGCTCGACTGGCTCCTCAGCTTCAAGATTATTTAAATACGTTCCTGTTTGTAAAAGCTGAGGATTTAGGCGCCTTCCCTTTGAAGGAAGTGTCGGACAACTTAGCGTTCCTCTCTCGGCGTATCGAGAGCTTAGAGGCGGATTTCAACGCTGAACCAAAGCCGGAGGTATATATACATCAGCAAGCCACAGATGAAGCGCTCGATAAGTATGTCAACATGGTTCACAACAACTGGAATGCCGGGCGTAACAATCCAACCCGTGATACACCTGCCAAACATACGCATGTCGAAGGGTACAGTACAAACATGATCTTCTCCATGCAAAATGGCAGTAAGGATCTATATATTCATGGTGTCGTTGCCTTTCATATGGACAGCACGATGTCCTCCTCTGAAGCAAGGGAGGCATTGGAAATCGAGGATCGCTCTCAATCATTGGCAAATTTCATAGCTTATATGCCGTCCGGCGGTTCATGGATTACGAAGGATCAGTGGTATCTAAATAAAATAGCGCAGTATTTTACTGTTGAGTTTCTATAGGGGTTATTACTCATATTTCTCTTTATAACCAAGCAGCTTGGCTAGGGGAGAAAGGATAGTGAAGACGGTTTTCTGCACAGACCATGGAGGATTTACCACCTGAATTTCATTCTGATAGTTGAGCATAGGAAGAGACATACGGACTAAGTTAGGCGTGCCTTTTGCGTTAAGCTTACCGTCTCTTGCAAGAGCGAAATAGGTACGGAAAAATCCTTCAATCTCCAGTGCAGGCGTAAACTTTTGAATCGTATGTGCTTCTGCAGCGTCTTCATTCCAGAAGTAATGAGGGACCCCCGCAGGAATTTCCAAGAGATCTCCTGGTCCTAGAATGCGAATCTCGTCGTTCATACAGAAGTGGATTTTACCGGAAATCACTTCTAATGAACTTGTTTGCTTCGGATGAATATGTTCGGGTTCTCTTTCTTGTGAGGGCGGATTAAAGCTTTCAATTTCCAACAAGGCACCATTGGTCTCTTTCCCAGTCGTACGGAAAATCATCCGTTGTCCGCTGCGGGGATTCGTTATTTGTCTGTCAAGAGTTGTCATGACAGCCTCCTTATTCATGGTCAAAGTCAGCTAACGCAGGGAGTCATTCCTCGTCGTATTTCCAAGAAAAAGAGGCATCCCAGCTTCATGGTATCCCTTCCAAATGTGTATCGTCAATACGCTCAGCCAATTAACAAAATTAAAATAATTGGGGAGGAGTTTTTATGCCGATCAATTTTCACGATGAAAAGAACAAGGGTACGTATACAACAAGGACCGCTGATGATACATGGATGAGATTCATTGAGAAAAGGATGGATGTTCGCAATAAAAGAGTGGCAGATATTGGGTCTTCCTATTGTCGAAAAAGACTCATGGACCGTCTGGATAGCCAAAAAAAATAGAGGCTAGTAAGCCTCTATTGTGTATTTGCCGAACACAGTTAATTTTCATATACATCGCCGCTATTCGTAATGATGCATCCAATTGTCAGCTCAGTTTCCAATTTAGGATAATAGTCTTGACGCCAGTTCGCAAGTTGATTGAAGGGCAGCTTGTTCCTGAAATATTGCCCTGTCCCTAAAGCATCGGATCCTATCGTTTTGAGCTGACTGAAGAGCTCCTCATATCGCTTTTTGATATCTTTGGCGAAGGCTTCCTCGATTTGTTTTTCATTTAAATTGCCGTTGTTTTCAATAAGATGCAAGGAAAGCTGCATATTCATATGAAGTACGGGATGTTCATCACGCCAATCGGTATGAATGCGGTTTTTACATTTTACAATGGCTACGCTTGCCCGATTCGTTACTTGAACAACAGAGCCTTGAAACAATTCTTCGTATAGGTTGATTAACAGAGATTGTTCCTTTTTAATTTCCCCTTTCATTTTCCCCTTGGCCATGACGGCAGACCCTTGAAACTCCAGCATTGTTGATTTTCCAGATCGCAGAATGGGGATGGTGACATCTTCCGTGTCAGAGTGCATGGCGCCAAAAATTTTCCAAACATAAGCTAAATTAATTTCAGGACTCCATCCTGCATTTTTATTGAAAAAGTTCATGAGTGCGCTTCCGTCCGTTTGGATGACACGACCTGTATGAGCCAGAAAAGCCCCAATTTCCTCCGAGGTGATGGCTACAAGCGCTTTGGTAGGGAGTTGCTGGCTTCTCGTGATGAAGGCTATCGCTTCTTGAATCCCATCTTCTGCAAGCTTACGATCAAAAACGATAAATTGTACATGCATAAAATCTATGCCGGCTTCAATGTCTGTATCAATATCCGTAAGTGCTTTACTGATCGTGTCGGCTTCTTTGTAGTAAACCTTGGACGATAATCCTTGCTTTTCAGGTGATGGAATTTGAATATGAATTCTGTATTTGCTGGCTTTGCCATAAGAAATCCCCATGACAATGGGCAATACCCGATGATTTACGTCTTTAATATCCCAACAGCCGGTTAGCAGTACTGCGCATGTGATTAGCAGGGCTCCGGTCTGAAGCTTACGCATCATTTTTGAAAACCTTCTTTCTATACGATCTTTGAATGAAACCACCTCGGAGATAGACAGCAATGGGGATCACCAAGAAGACAAAGATACGAAACCCGATATCGGATGCGTAAATCTTCACGTAGGTACTCCAATTTGGAATCATCGCGGATGTAACAAACACAAGCAAGCAGAGGATTGGCCTAATATAAGTTTCCTTCCATCCCGGTATCATTTTGTGAACTAACACAGATGAGGCCCAAAGCGCATATGAGGTGATGACTAGCACGAAAGCAAGCAGAGCGACGGCATAAAATAATGAAATTCGATGAAATATGGTCCATGTCAGATTGACTGTGTCAATACTTGTTACCAGTGGAAAATTCATTAATGTTGCTGCGTTGACACCAAATACAAGCATGGGAATATAGATGATTACCACATACAGCACAGTCAATGGAATCATTGTAATCAGAAGCGGCTTCAACTGTACTTTAATAACAGGCGGCAGCATACCCAGAAGAAGAAAAGGACAGATCGTAAATAAGGGAACGAGGAACTCAAAATGCTGCATAAAGTCAAAGCTTGTATTGACAAGTGGAAAGATGTTGGTCAACCTTGCATTAACGGAACATCCCAATAGGGCAAATAAAAGAGCTGGGAAATACAGAAATGACAATAAAGTGCTAGCTCTTAAGATACCTCGGGGTCCAATTGAAGCTCCAAGTAGCGTAATGGAAGTAAGTAATATCAAAATTGAAATTAACGGTGATCGGACCACGAATACGATAATCATGAGTTCAGCAAAGCCGCGAATGGCCATAACGCCAATAAGGAGTATATAGAGAATAAGTGGAAGAAGCAGGACGGTACTAACCCATCTGCCAAGCGGAAGAAGCAGATCAGCATAATCCAGATTCCCTGCTTTGTTCAGCCCTTTCAATAGTATGACCATGAGGATCAATTCAATAAGCATGTACATCATGGCTGGTTCCCAATGTCCATATTTCGTCGTATGTAACATCGCTCTTGGAAAGAGCAAAAATATGATACTGCAATGAGATCCGATGAAAAAAAAGGGGATTGTTAACGTAGAAATCCATCGAGAACTCATAGGCTGGCGTCACTCCTTTTCAGCTGTTAAGTTTGTCTTAATTTTTTGAAATCGAAAAAACTCATAAACGGTATTCCAAAGTATTCAATTCTACACACGTAGAAGCAAATCGCTATAAAACCAGCGAACAAACCGAACACACCAAAAATGCCGGAAAGCACAACGATAACTGCTCTGATAATTCGGATATTCAAAGTGTTTAAGTAATTAGGAAAAGCAAAGGTGGCCGTAACGGAAATGGACAGCACAATGATAACAAGACTGCTGACCAGCTTTGCATCGACAATGGCTGTTCCAAGTACGATGCCTCCGATGACCGTAATGGATGCTGCAATACTTTTGGGTAACCGCTGTGTGGATTCAATACTGATTTCGCTAACGATTAATAAAAAAGCCATTTCTAAAAAGGTAGGAAGCGGGATGCCGATTCGGCTGCTTGCTACGGAGAGGGCAAGTTCGATCCGCAGTGTTTCCGGATTTACGGAGACTAGAGCTACATAAAGTCCAGGGGTCAACAATGAGATTAGCAGGCTCATTAAACGTAAGAAACGGAGTGCAAACATAATGAGCAAGGGAAGTTGTCTATCCCACTGAATAGAAATAAAGTCGCCAAATAACAGGGGCAGCACGTAAGCGACGGGCTCACCATCTATCAACAGGATGACTCGGCCTTTCATCATGGACGAGGTTGCTTGCATAGGGATCTCTGTTTTATAAAAAGGTGACAACAAGTCAAAACGGCTGCAGCCGAGTATTTCCATCAGGTCTTGACCCGTCTGTAAATCTCTGTTTGAAGCATTCTGCAAGTTACTTTTTACTTGACGCAGCAGTTCCTTATTGACTAGCTCTGAATGGTAAATCAAAGACGCCTCTTTCGTTGCTCCTCCTGTAAATGTAAAACCTTCAGCAATTAAATAAGGCGAATTCAGTGATTTTCTAATGAGTCCAATATTCGTGGTTAACGGTTCCATGAAGGCGATGGCCGGAGCGAATGGCATCGATTCGTTCTCGGGTTTTTCAATAGATCGGGAAAGAGAAGTAGGCACTCCTTGAAAACTGAATGCTTGTTCACCCGTGGCATTAATTAAAACCACCCGTCCCAGTTGAAGCTCACTCATCGCCTGAGGGCTCCATGGCTTGCCAACCAATCGCATGCAAATATCGTCGTAGGAAACGTTGGACGTAACGCCAGAGTTCCAAATAAACATAATAGTTTCCTGGGAATTAACAACAGAATCATAGTAAACCAACCACATCGATTCCGCTCCGAGTTGCAGCCGTTCGATTTTCAAATCACGGTGTAGCTCTGCTTTTTTTCCTATGATCTCCAAAAAATTGCTCATGGCTAACCTCCCTGAGATAGTGTTTACTATAAATTGGGAATTATTCAGCCTTCACGTGCATGATGCAAGCAATCAAATAAGGGCCGTTCATCCAAAAGCAACTTTGGACAAAGGCCCTTATTTCCTATTTACTTCCTAAATTTTTGCTGTAAAAATAGCAGGGCATCCTGAAGCATCTTGGCCGTCGCGCTGTCCACGTATTTACTGTCTTTAATGGCAGCGTCAAAGAAAGCCGGATCTTTCAGTTGATTTTGGTTCACCAGTTTCTGAAGCACGGCGACCGCTGTCTGCAGGCTGTTATAGACGGTTTGGTTTTTGAAATAACCTAAATTCCATAATAACCGGAGGAGATCGTCCAAATGATCCAGATCCATGATGACCTTCAATACATAGGTACGTACAATCGTATTGCCCGCGCTGTCGGATGCCGTAACTTCAATTGTATGCTGACCCAACCATAAACTAAGCGGTTGAAGGTTCATGTTTGGGCTGACAACGACGCCGTCCAGTTTAACTATTGATGAGGCTACTCCACTTAAAGCATCCGAGATCCCAACATTCAAGACAATCGGATCCGTCCAATAAACCGTTAACGGACCGGCTATATTGATTTCAGGAGCTTGAGGATCATAACGAACTTCGGCAGAGTGCCCAGCTTCTTGATTCCCGGCGATATCCGTGCTGTAGTAGTAAAGCGTGTTCACACCATAAGTGCTTACGGTAACCGATGTTCCGGCACTTGTCGTTCCACCATTTAGGGAATAGAAGGTCTGTTGTACGCCGCTTAAAGTATCATAGGCCGCTAATGTGACGGTTTGCGGTGTACGCTGCCAGCCCTCTAAAGAGGTATGAGTGGTAGTTGGAGCCGTTTTATCGATGCCTATAATCAAATCTTTGGGCACTTCCTCGTTATTCAACGTATCAATGGATCGGTATTGGATTCGGTAAATCCCATCATCGGTGAAAGTAACGGGCTGATTCGTGACAGCTTGCCAAGTCTCATCTCCTCCCAGAATGCGGAACTCGGTCCGCTTGATGCCTATCCCGACAGTCGGATGTTCGACTGTAAAGGCGACCTGCACATTTTGCTTATTGAATGTGCCTGAACCTGTTGCTCCGTCCGCTGTCGCCGTGGTCACAGGAGGGGAGACATCCCGCTTAGTTACCTGAAACGTAATCTCTTTGGTGTTGTTCGTACGATCCATCTCGGTGAACCGCCCGATATCATTAATATTGACGCTTAATTGGTAGGTAGCTTCTCCATTGGGCACTTCCCAATACCCGTTTTCACCTCCTGCATTCGTATACAGCGTAGCAGTGCCGCCAACTGGAATGGATTGATTGTACGTATCCGTATAGCCGAACGAACCACCGTTCAAACCGAATACGGCTCCTGTAATTTGTCCGGCAGGGGTGGGAAGAAGCCCTACATTTTTCACGGTGACATAGAAACGTACGCCTGTTTGCCCGGCATAAGGATTGGCTGGATCTGTTCCAAGGTCGGTTACGATCAAATCAGGGCCAGGTGTCAGGGGCTGGCGTTCCAAGCTCAGAAATTCAAACGATTGATGAATAACACGGCCGTTTTTATCGACAACCTTTATGATGTGGTTTGCCATAGGGAGGCCTGTTTTTTCGAAAACCAGCTTCTTCGCACCCTGCGTGTTTGCCGTCTTCAAATCGACCGTTGCTTGTATGACATCGTCAACATAAACATCTGCCACTCCTAAAGTAGATTCAATATCAGAATACCAACGGATTCCCGTGCCTCTAAAAGCCATAGCTGCGTAATCTCCAGGTGTTGTCGTTTCATGAAGATCCGCTCCATTTGCTCCGAGAGCGAAGGTCGCAGAAGAGTAATACGTATTCGGACTGGAATGAACGACATTCGTCCACAGGTTCTGAGGCGTTTCATCCAAGAGGCCTTCCGTCAGCTCAAACCAATCGAAGTAAGCAAATACATTATCGGTGCTCTTGACGATGGAAAGAACAAGATTGCTTACGTCTGCAGGCATCATGACATTGTATTCGATTGTCGTATAGACGTTAGGCTCTGTTCCGGGCAAATCAATTGAGCGAATCAACTGATTGTTGACCGTGAGATTGACCTTTTTATTCGCTGCAGCACTATATTTGAGCTTAAGAATATAATTGGTATTTGCTTTTACGGGAGGTTTCAGCAAATTCATTCTCCCTTGCGTGTAATACATCCCGACAAATGTGCCATGATGTGTCACACCTTCCAGCTCCGTTTGCTCCGATTCCACATGTAAAGCTCCCGTAGATGTCGTTGTAAAAGGGGAGGAAGGTAAAGTTAAGGAAGATATGGCAATTGGGGCGCTCGGCACGGATTCATTGCCCGAATCATCATAAGCGATAAGCGTATAGGAGTGAGCGCTCTCAGGACTCACATCTTGATGTGTGTAGCGTGTGACTGCTCTAGGAAGCTTTGCAAGCAGTACGCTGTTATCATATAGCTTATAACCTGCCACTTCTGCATTATCCGTAGAGGGCTGCCATGTCAGTTTAATTTGTTTGTATGAAACGGCCCGCGCTTGCAGCGAAGGTGTACTCGGTTTGGCATTTTCGTACGTAGTCAAGATGTATTGAACGGCTTCACCGGGCTGAATCGTTTCCGATAACTGTGCGCCCGAAGCGGCGTCAACGATGCTAAAACTGCGAGCAGCTGCATATGTGTTGCCTGCACCAAAACGTTCTGCCGCATACTGAACATTAGCAGGCAGGGTAACGTGCACATTCATCGTGACCGGAGTCGTTTCGAAATTAACAAAGTTAAGCAGAATTTTGTTGGATTTGGCTCCGGTACTGCTCACACCAAGCGTTGATGTATCCACCGCACGGAAGTAAGCTTTTTTCCCGGCAAGCTCATTCTGATTGGTATACACATAAGGGAGCGGTTTGCCATGCGTGCTGTAGGCAAGCGCCAAGCGGCGGAAAATTTTCAATCGCGTTTCATCGGGATCGCTCGCATTCATCCATGCTTCCTCATCATCAGCGGCATTCATCTCGATATCTTCTTTCAGCAAGCTGTACTCTCGGAAGTAGGCGGCATGCTGCATAATGTAATCCAGATAACCAATCGTGCTGCGCGTTTCCCGATCGAAGATGGAGGCGAAGCGATGGGTGAAAGTGTCATACCGGTTATTGTCCGTATGAAAATCATTAGCCCCTGTTTCACTCATCATCATCGGTTTCGCGAGTCCATCCCCTTGATAATCAGGAAAGGTTTTCTGTGTTTCTACAAGAGCGCCGCCCTCACCGCTTGAAATGCCGCTTAACGTATAGCTGTGACCGTTGGTCATATCGGTGTAATCTTCGATTTGCTTGCGATAGGCAGGATCTCGCTCCCAGCCATCCGGAATGCCTTTGGAAGGCCAGTAGGCCCAACCTGGAGAAACCGCTTTCAACCATGGGTTTAACAATGGCTTTTGCTCGCTAACATACTTGGCCAGCGCCAAGTCAGCGGCAAAGGCATTGTTGAACACACCGGGTTCATTATCCAGCTCCAGGTATTCGAACAAATCTCCATTTTCTGCAATGAGATTGTTATAGTACTCTTTCAGCTTCTCCGGAATAACGCCGGACGAGAGCTCCGGGTCTTTGATGTAGGTTCCGAATGGCAGCAGCACAGGGGCTAAATTCAAATCGCGCAGGGCTGTCAGCCATTCACGCGAAAATTGGCTGCTGCGTATGACGTTTCCACTGTAGGCAAGCCCCAGCCACTTCGTTACTTCCATCGTTTGCAAGTCACGGTCTTTCAACACATGCGATACTAACGCCGTCCCCAGACGAATATACCGGCCGTGAATGGGTTCCGTTGCTGGAGCAATCAAAGCCTCAAGTTTGGCATAATCCCATTCAAACCAATGGAATTCGTCGCCTGCCGTTCCGGCATACAAACCACGATCCAATGAGAGCTTCAGCTCATTAGGTCCAACCTTTAACATTTCCTTAGGAATATACAGCTCATAAGTTTCTTTGAATTTTCGATTCGTATTTCCTCCGCTAAGGCCGACAATCTGGATTAATCCGGCCATTGTATCATTGGAAAAGACAGCTAATTGCGGAACGGAAACATAGGCATCCAAGCTCCTGAAGCTGAATTGTACACCGTATTCCGGAATTGTGTCTAAGTTGTAAGTAATCACTATTGTACCGTTGCGACTGAGTTTTAAGCCTTTGGATATCGAGCTCCAATCTGAGCGGGTCGCCCAGTCGGAAGGGAGATTAATGGATTCCGTAGGAGATGATTTGTAATCGCTAAATTCAGAAGAGAGCTGATCATCAAGCCCTATCCGCCAAAGCAACGAATACGCAGGAGTTGGCTCTGCAGCTTTAATTTGTGTGTAGAAGGTAGTTGAAAACAGAGTCTTTCCTGCAGGCTGCGCGGACGTCTCCTTTAACCGAACTTGAATTTGTCCGGTTGTGTAATTGATATTCTCCAGCTGGAGCGGGTTCATGGATACCGTTTGCCACGAGTTGCCGCGATCCATGCTGTATTCATAGGCGGACAGATCCGAATAACCGGGAACAGGCGTCCACCCGAATGTGTTTGCTGTGTCGTCCTGGACGGGATTTGTTGGTGCATCAGGCAGCACAAATGGTGTCAAGCAAGAGCCTGGTATCACTTGTTGGGTTATTCCAGGACCTTGCCATGCGACAGCCAGATTATCATTCGAGGTGTTTTCCTTGTGCAGAGCCTCGATATAATATCTCTTGCCGCCTATTAACGGAATGATCACGGATTTCTGAGTAGGAGACTTGTTCCATTCTCTGGGCTTGGCGAAAACCGTGTTCCATGCGATTTTCTCTTTGTGCGCAGGATCGCCATCCGGACTCAGCCATAACTCGGAGCTGTCATCCGCAGCAATCCAGAAGGTGTAACCACCGCTGACCGGCGGCGTCAGAAAACCATAAACGCGTGAACCATACAGATCACCGGTATTATTGGGTGTCTCAAAGCTGGTGAGTATCCTGGAACCAGAAGGAGGCGCTTTTACAGGAATTTGTTCTACTTTACCGCCAGGAATATTGTTCCAATAATCCTGGGTGATACCTGTTCCCGCAGCGAAGGCACGGTAAGCAGGGAAGAGAGGGAGCAGCGAGACAATGATTGCCGACAGAAGGATTGAAACAAGGAGTTTTGACTTGTGTAGGGATCTCATAATTACCTCCAAATGAATGAGATGATCAATAGGATTCCCTAATCCTATCCGGGGTCCACGTCATGTATAGGCGGTGCTCCGAACTGCAAACCCAAGAGCACCGCTACTCCTTCGTTCTATTTCAATTCATTCTGAGATTGCTCAGCGAATTTGTATAAATCATCAATACTAAATATTTTGCTTTTGTTGTTCTCGTACCATTTGGCATAATAATCATCGACTTGCTTGCCGCCGGCCTTTTCCCAGACATCTTTGGCATCTTTCACAGCTTGCTGTGCGGTGTAACCGGAGCCGCCAACCAAAGCTTTCAGCCAAATATCACCTTTGTCGATATTGTTGGACTTGCTTGTGCTTTTGACAATCGCTTGCAGGTCATCCGGCAAAACCGGCAGGAAGTCGTTACCGAGCGAAGGAACCGGACGATCTTTATTGATATAAATTTCTTTGGATTTGAGATTGATATCGAGCAGCTCTTTCTGCGTAGGCACTTCTGGGCGAAGATTCACGAGATACACTTCCGCGCATTTGCCGAGCAGCAGATCAGATCGCATCATGTTCAAATCATCGGTGTAAAGCTCTTTCTTATTTTTCTCCGTGTCGATAGGCTGCAAACAGCCATTCGAGCCTTTTTGTGAATGCGTACCCTCGATACCGTTTTTCAGCAAGCTGGCGTGCTCTGGATCCACCATCCAGTCGATATACTGCATGATGGCTTTCGGATCTTTGGCTTTGGCGTTGACGACACCGACCATTTGCACAGGTGTGCTGATAATCGGGCTGAACTGGCCGAACTGGCTTTTCGGTAATGCCATGGGAATGACCTTCGCCGTAGGGTTGTTTTTCTTCAACGTTTCATAGTTCGAGATGGTAAACCAGGCACTGTCGATTGCAAAAATCCCCAATTTTCCATTCATGAAATCCTGGATTGCCTTTTGTCCGTTCTTATCCGTAAGAAAGTCCTTATCGACTAAACCGTTGTCAAACAAACGTTTCTGGAATTCGACAGACGCTTGAAGACGGTCCCAATCATGGACGAAAGCACCGTTTTGTTCAGCCCAGTCAATCGAACGCCCGAAGATATGGCTGATCACGGAGAAGCCGACACCGCTCAGGTTGATACCGAACGTATCCTTTTTACCGTTGCCGTCCGGATCTTGGTTCACGAAGGCATTGGCCACATTATATAATTCTTCGGTCGTTGTAGGGACTTGCAGATTCAGTTTCTCGAGCCAATCCTCACGGATTAACAGACGATGATGCGGAGCCACGACATTCAAGCGCCCAATTTCATACAATTTACCGTCTTCCTTGGTTCCAATCTTACGCAGCAGCGGATACTTCTCGAGAATTTGTTTGTAGGTCGTACTGTATTTGTCAACCATCTCATCAATCGGCATCAATAGTTTCTGCGAATACCAGCTGTTTCTGTAATTGGCATCGTACTCCAGAATCAAGTCCGGTGCGCTTCCTGAGGCAAACAAGGCATTAAATTTCGGGAACGACTCCCAGCGCGGGACGGGTGTATATTTCACATCGACGGGACCATTTTTGTTGATCCAATCCACCCAACGATTTTTATCCCAGTTGCCTTCCTCCGGAGGGATATTTCCCCGATCATAGACGGAAACGTTAATCGCTCCTCTTTGCGCAGACTCGGCTCCCGGCGTCGCATTCGGACTTGATGATGCACCTGGATCGTCAACTTTGGGTGTGGAACAGCCTGCCAAAACGGCGGCACAGACGAGTGTGGCAAGTATGGCTTTCCGATGACCCTTTGGTACCATGAACATGGAAATACCCCCTTAGATAATTCGATTTCAAGGTCTTCCGACTTATCCTTTAATCGCGCCGATCATAACCCCTTTGACAAAATACTTCTGCAAGAAAGGATAGACGATGAGCATAGGCACAATGAGTACGATCACGCCGGCCGCTTTGATAGATTCCGGTGTCATTTGCTGCAGGTCATCCGGTCTTACGGAGTTAAGCTCTTGAAGTATGGATTGACTGGCGACCATTTGTTGAATCATGACCGCCAAATTCATCCGAGTGCTGTCATTGATAAACATGAGGACATGTAAGAAGGAATTCCAATATCCGACGCCATAAAATAAAGTCAACGTTGCCAAAACAGGGAGGGATAGAGGGAGAATGATACGCGTGAGAAGCCGCCATTCACCGCAACCATCCATACGCGCTGCTTCTTCAAGCTCCTCAGGCACGTTCATGAAGAAGGTCCGAAGCACGAGCATATTAAATGCACTGATCAGTCCGGGCATCCAGATGGCGCCGTAAGTATCCAATAAGCCAAGACTTTTCACAATCAGAAAAAGAGGAATTAATGGCGTCCCGAACAGCATGGTAAATACAATAGCCAGTGTGAAAAAACGACGTGCGTAGAAATATTTTTTGGCTAACGGATAAGCCGCCATGATCGTAAAACACATGCTGAGCACAACGCCTACAACGGTAATCACAATGCTATTGCGGAAAGCTTTTACCATATTCGTGCCCGTATATAAAGCCTTATACGCTTCCATGGTCCAGCCTTGCGGCCAGAGGGAGACATGCCCGGAAACAATCGCTTGATAGCTGCTCAGCGACAGAGAAATGATGTGAAGCAAGGGAAGAACACAGCTTAAAGCTGCAAGTCCCAGAAACATATAATTGCATGTATAAAAGATTTTCTCATCCCATGCTGGTTTCATGAAGGGAGGCTCCTTTCTTACCACAGTCCTTGATCGAATTTACGGGCCAGTTGATTCGCAAGGACGACGAAGAAGAAGCCGACCAGAGATTCAAACAACCCGACAGCCGTAGTCAAACTGAACTGTCCTCCCTGAACACCTACGATAAAGATATAGGTGCTAATGACACTTGAGACATCCGAAACAGCTGCATTTTGGAGGGTGTACACGTGATCAAAGCCGACTTCCATGACATTGCCCATACTCAGAATCAGCATGAGAATAATCGTACTGCGAATACCGGGCAGGGTGACGTGCCAGATCTGCCTCCATTTAGAAGCTCCATCGATGCTAGCGGCTTCATACAGATGTGTATCGATGGAGGTAAGAGCCGCCAAGTAAATGATCGCTCCCCAACCGGCTTCCTTCCAGATCCCGGAACCGAGAAAGATCGCTATCCAGCTATGCTCCTGATACAAGAAAGCAGTGGTGTGACCCGTCCATAGCTCCAGCAGCTTGTTAATGATACCGGATTGCTGGGAGAATATCGTAACGACAATGCCTCCGACAATAACCCATGAAAAGAAATGAGGTACATAGATCAGCGTTTGCACAATCTTTTTGAAGCGCATGGCACGAACTTCATTCAGTAGGATGGCAATAATAATTGGGAAAGGGAACCCGGCGATAATACTTAATAAGCTCAAAGTGACCGTGTTACGGATGATCGTCAAAGTCTGGGGTTGGGTGAAAAGTGTCTTGAAATGTTTGAGGCCAACCCATGGGCTTCCCCAGATGCCTTCCATCAAGTTATAGTTTTTGAACGCAATGAGGTTACCTAAAATTGGAAAGTACCGAAAGATCATAAAGTAAGCAATGACTGGGACAAACATTATTAATAAAGGCATATTTTGTTTGAGACGTCGACGGGGCTGCAGCAACTTGGCCTTATGGCGGGCAGATCTGTGAGCTGTCATCATGGGGACTGTTTGCGTATTGTCCAGCGGTGTATGCGGCATTGTGCGGCACCTCCTTTCGAGTATTTATTGAACCATCCCATGCTACCTTGCCGTCGATGGAATCAATGTACTCTAGAAGCGCCATCCTTCTCAATATACATGAATTAGGGAGTAAACTCTTTTGAATCCCTTGCTGTACAAGGCTTTCGTGAATTAGTGCAAAGGTGAATATACAACAATTAACGATAGACATTTCTTGATAAAATGGCCTTGCAACGCTTACTTCCGGTAATCGCCAGGCGTAACGCCCGTAAATTTCTTGAAAGCGCGAATAAATGAAATGGCATGCGTGTATCCGACTTGAACTCCGATCTCCTGTACGGAGTAACGACTGCTTTGGAGCAAATGCTGCGCTTGTTCCATTCGTATTTTTACAAGATAATCAACGAACTTCTCCCCAAATTCCTCTTTGAAGGCACGGCTGATCTGTGAGGCATGCAGCTGAAATTGCTCACTTAGCGAGGAAAGTGATAACTCCGGATCTGCATAATGTGTCTCCACATAGGTGCGAATTTGGCGCATGACGGCATGATTGCTCCTGACTTCACGAATATCGGCCATCCGCTGAGAGGCTTGTTCTAACAAATGAAAACAACTGGCATATAGTTCTTCAATTGTATCGAAATGTTGAGTGGCATCATGGAGCTGAGGAAGTGCAATTTGTATGGACTCCTGCAGCTCGGCTGAGAGCTCGACCATCTCCCGGTGTAAATGATAAGCGAAGTAATTCATGAGATTGCGAATCTCATCGTAGGATAATAACCCGACCTTTAATTCGCTGAAAAATTGTTCCAACGCCGGCTTCCAACCCTCGTCCCCCAAACGAAACGATTGAGCCAGCGATTTGATCAAAGGCAGATGTTTATACATTTCTTTCTCCGTGGATGCCTCGGCTTCCCAGTGATATAGCACTCGATTCGTTCCTAAAGTTGATTTAAAGCGGAGTACATGGGTGGCTGCCTCATAGGAATGAACCAGTTCCTGTACTTGTCCGACCACATGCCCTACACCGAGCGTAATGCGGAAATGCAGATGCTGTTCGACCCAGGAGCGAATGTTTTCACATAAGTTGGCTGCCTGTTTCTCACTGTTTTTAACATCCTCATCTGTAAATATCACAACACTTAACCTGTGTGTAGCCATCCATTCGGCCCAAACCGTGAGACCAAACGATTCAGCTGTTTCATAAACGACCCGGCTTAGTACAAATTTGAGCAGTTCT
Source organism: Paenibacillus anseongensis (assembly GCF_009757995.1). Taxonomy (NCBI): domain Bacteria; kingdom Bacillati; phylum Bacillota; class Bacilli; order Caryophanales; family Paenibacillaceae; genus Paenibacillus; species Paenibacillus anseongensis. The sequence goes on along the minus strand of NZ_WSEM01000016.1, from coordinate 562,969 downwards.
TGATCCTTCTGAGAAAACATTCGGCATATTTCCATATATTTATCCATTTCAATAACTGCCGCAGTAAGCCGACCGAAGCCGGTAGGCAAGTGCAGTCGATTCATCTCGACTTTCCAGTCCTCATATTCGACCGTCCGGCTGCCCTCCAGCCACTCTTTGAAAAAATGCCTCCGCCTAAATACGATATCTTCCTCATGCTGCTTCTCATAACGGTTGGATAATTCCATGAAATTGCTGATGGCTCGATCAATATACTGGAATTCATCTTTTTTCTTACCGTCGATACTCATCGATTGGAGGTCGGAGATGGCATGGATACGCGACATTATTAATTGAATGGGCCTGTAATTACGATGGGTCACATAGGTCATCCAGACACCGCCAAGAACAATCATAACCAGTCCCAATCCGATCCAAACATAGGAGAACACAGAAGTAAAGGTATACAAATATTGATCATTAAGTCCACTGCGGTATTCCCAGTTCGTATAGTTGGAATGGATGCGGGTCAGTTCAGATCCTGTAATCGCATGCCCATTTCCGGAAGCCAGCAGCTGATTCCCTGCGGGATCATAGACTTGGATGAAGCTGATTTTTGAATTAGACATATCTCTGATCATTCCAACAATAGCGTCCATACTGATGTTGACTACAATGATGCCTTTTTGCCCGGATAAAAGTGGGAACTTTCGTACTAGCGAAATGACGACTTTGCGTTGATCCATCTCGGTAAATTCTTTATATTGCCGTTGATTTGTCAGTTCATATTGCGAAGAGCTCTTGATCATTTCATCGATAAACGTTGTATCTCCAAAGCGGTCTGCCGCTATCATCGTGTTGGGGCTAATCACCATTTGATCAGAAGCCCGGTAAAAATAAACGGAATCAATGAACTTGTTGTAATTCATCATCCCCCGAATTAATTCTGTAACTTCGTAGGCGGAGTAATAGGGATTTCCCTCCAATTTGTTGTCAAAGAACTGGTCGATCCGTTGATTAGTCTGAAGCTCCTTGATGACATACTCATCGATCGTTTTCAAGGTATAATCCACGGACTGCATGATATGTAAAGCATAGGTTTGATTTGCATTTTCAGCTTCTCTTTTGGACAAGTGGCTGATGGATAGAATAATAAGCACAATGAGGACGGAGGTGATCATAAAAAATACAGGCAAATACGAGAACAAAAGTCGATAAAACCATGGTTTTGTCATACAAACGCTCCTCAAAAGTAATACATAATGCCATGTAATTACGCTTCCACCACGTTGTAATGCGCTCACTGTCGTACGTTATATGCCAAATCAACACGGATCATGCTTGTATTCGTGAATACGATTGATGACATCGACAGATTGTCCAATGAATGAATTGGGGGATTTTACACAATATTAAATGCTGCAGAAGTTTAACAAATATAGGAGGAGATTTAATGACTAGTCAGCAATCAAGCGGATTACTTGACAAGAAGATCGTTTTGATCACAGGCACTAGTGGTGGTATGGGCCGTGTCGCGGCGCAGACTTTTGCGCGAGAGGGTGCAAAGGTCATCGGGTGCGATATCCAAGTTGATGCCAATAACGAGACGGTTGAACTCGTGCGTCGTTCCGGCGGTGAGATGACCGGTATCGCGCCGATTAATCTCACGATTCCCGAACAGGTTCAGCAGCTAGTTGAAAATGCTGTAGCCGCTTATGGCGGACTTGATGTGGTCTACAATAACGCAGCCATGCAGCGTTTCGGTCCTATGCCGGATTTCTCTATCGAAGACTGGCGGACGACCATAACCGGCGAATTGGATATCCCCTTCTTCGTGTCCAAGTTCGCATGGCCGCATTTGGTCAAGCAGGGTGGGGGAGTTATCATCAACATCGCGTCCGTGGCCGGTATGATCGCTGGCGAGACCCCGCCGATGGTCGCGCACTGTGCAGCGAAAGCAGGGGTTATCGGCATGACGCGACAGCTTGCGCTGGAAGGGGCTCGCCATGGTATTCGCGCGGTGGCCATCAGCTCCGGACCTGTCTTGACACCGGCCAGTGACCGTGACCTTGGCGACAACCAAGCAGCCAGGAATGCAATAACCAGCAAGACACTGCTCAAGCGATTCGGTCAACCTGAAGAGATCGTGGAGCTCGCGGCCTTTCTAGCTTCTGATCGTGCGGCCTATATCACAGGTGTCAACTACGCAGTCGATGGTGGTGCTTCCGCTTGGTAAGCATCGATAGAAGGTAAAGAGTGGATTTACATATCGGTTCCATGGAGTAGACAAAGGAGAAGTGAAATGGGAAAACTTGATGGCAAAGTGGCATTAATTACAGGAGGCAATAGCGGGATAGGATTGACCACAACAAAACTGTTCATTGCTGAGGGTGCAAAAGTCGTGATTACGGGCCGAAATCAAACTACGTTAAACGAGGTGGCCGAAGAGCTTGGCCCGAGTGTTCTGGCCTTTCAAGCGGATGCAACGGACCCTGCAAGCATGGATAAGGCGTTGTCCCAAGCCGTCGCAGCTTTTGGAGGACTGGATATCGTATATGCGAATGCCGGCATTTCATCGGCCACACCATTAGGCGGCACAGAATTTTCCGTCTTTGAAGAAGTTCTCAAAATTAACGTGACAGGCTCCTTCTTCACGGTACAATGCGCTTTGCCGTATTTAAAGGAAGGGGCATCGGTTATCTTGACCGGATCGACACGCGCAACGGACGGCGCGCCGGGAAGGGCTGCCTATGCGGCGAGTAAAGGAGCTATCAGCAGCATGGCAAGAGTGTTGGTCACCGAGTTGTCGCCGCGGGGTATTCGCGTGAATACCGTGGTGCCTGGGGCAACTCGCACTCCGATTTGGAAAAAATCGACACCGGAAGAAACCGCGAAGCTTGAGGGAGCTCAAGCGCGTACCATTCCGCTGAACCGAATGGGGGATCCGGAGGAGATAGCCAACGCGGTACTGTTTCTGGCTTCCGATGACTCCTCATTCGTGCAGGGTGCGGAAATTACCGTTGACGGGGGAGCGAGATCGGCACCGTTGGGGGCTCCGATATATCGTTGAAAGAAAAGAAACGGCGGCCTGTGTTGAGGCTGCCGTTTCTTTTTATCTGACGAAGACAAGCGAGTGGAGCAAGATGATTGCCATCAGGGGGAAAAAGGGAACTACGGTCCGCTATTTCGGCGAATAGCGAGGGTTTGACGAATGTAGGGGAACTACAAGGTCTTATTTCTTCACATTTGGCTGGTTTTTAGCCAAACAATAAGAAATAAGAGCCCCAGTTCCCCTCCGCGCTTCTAAGGGCGCATTTCCAAGAAATAGCGCCCTGGAATTCCCTTCGCGGAGTGAGAAACCGCAGCGTGCTGCGAATTCAGCGCTACTGAAGAACTTAAGTGTGAGATTGCGTCTCACACCCAGAGCCAGTTGGCAGCGCAGCAGCTAACATAGCGGAATAAGCCTTTTTACGCAGCAGGTATACCTTAGTTACTTAATGTGACGGTGCACCATGACCGCTGCATGGAAGGGGTAATAAGCTCGATACTGAAGCTTTGCAAATTTTTCTTTGAATAGTCAAATGAGCCATCAGCATTCCGGGCAGCAGGCTCATAATGAAGCCGGAACTGGTCATCAATCCAGATTTTATCCTTCAATGTCTCGTCTTTTACGCTCCATTTCGGCGGATATTTGTTATCCGTATCAATGGTAATTTGAACTTTCAGGATATCGAGGTTATGGATGAAATCCGCGAGTTGACCATCGCTGGTATTCTGATATTTATACCCGAATTGATCCGTTGCCTGGATAAAATATTTAAAGAAGCCGCTTTCGGTTTTCACACTCTGACCATTATTGTCGCTAAATTTTAAAAACTCCCACACGTATGGGTTACTCGCAAGATAGTCAGAGCCTTTGATTTGTTCCGATTTTCCGTCCGCCTTGAGGATGGTATATACGGTGTTCAAGTTAAATTGAAGCGTCGTATTTTTCATCGCTACCGCTTTGGCTACAGGCTCGGCAAAATCGACGGTCACTTGTTGTTTCGTCAGTGTTTTGGGTCCGCCTGGAGTGTAAAAAGTTACGTTGACGTTGAACAATTCCGTCGGCTGGATCCCATAAGCTTTATACACGGGAATGCCTGATGTATTTACGCTTGGGGCTGCCAGGATAGAATCGTCTGCATCGGCTGAGACTTGTTGAATGATCGAAATCGGCTTGCCTTTATCGTCTTTGAGCACCTTCGTAATATCGATTCTTCTGTTCTTGTCGTCCGTTGCGATGATGTTGATTTCTTTGCCGTAATAAGCAAATTTCGAATTCATAGCTGCAACATCATTCGCATTGCCAATTAAATTCCGCTCGAACAAATATTTACCTGCAGCAAAATGATCATCCAGCATATCCAGCTCGTACTTCATGAAAGGATCGTAATCCTTCCAGTTGTATATCGCTAAAGTAGAAGCTGCCGAGGTGATCGACTCAGCGGTATTTTTATTAATCACACTTGCTGTAATTGTGTAATGCGAGCCATTTGGACTTACTGCTTTCTGGGTTGGTTTGAACATAAATTTGTTCAAATCACCGCTTTTGTCTACAGGCAGCTGCCAAGTCAGGACGTGATTGTCGGAGTCGGTGGTGTCGGTGGCGCTTACCTCGTCCCAAGGAGTTTCAAAAATGCCTCCGGCACTTTGCAAACTAGGCTCACCGGAAACCCGTTCGAGTTTATATTCAATCATGTACGGAGTACGATCGAGCGGGGATGCCGCATTAAATACTTTTCCAAATTGGTCTTTTATGGTAAAAACAAACCCTTGAGGCTGCTCATTTTCTGCGAGTACAACCATATCTTTGGTATTGACCTCAATGCTTGAGGGAGTGCGCATCGGTGAGATCTTATAAGATTTACTCGCGGTTGCATCACCAATGTGTGTAAGGCTGGCCGTGATGGAAGATTCTCCTTCAGACTTGACTTCCTTAACGACAATTTTGCCTAGTCCGGCATAACTTTGACCGATCACCGGGTTATCGAGCACAAGGCCGCCTGAAGCGGAGATATCCAAATATCCGCTGCTGTATAGCGTTTCGATTTGGCTCAGTGTAAACTCGTAATTGTTCGGTCCGGTCACTTTCAGGCCGATCACCGGCGGTTGGCCCATTGTCGAGATTTTTCCATTGGCGTCATAATACTGATCCCCAACACTAAGTTGAGCGGTTTCATCCAGCTCGATCTTTGTTGGCAGCACCGTAATGCCAGGAGGTAAGTTCTCCGTAATGGTTGAACTGCCTGGGGCAGGTACCGCATGCGTCTGGAAGGCATGCCGCGCTTCAAAGCTGGCTAGCGCAAGCGTCTTCCGCGTAGAGGGGGCGCTGCCTCCGAAGCTTCCGACGGCGATGTTCGTCATGAGCTTATTTTGAATCGCCAGCGTAACATAACCTTTCGCCCAGTCGTCTACGGTCATGTCCGTCGCCAGCGTGACCCCGGAATCTTGCCACTTCAGCCCGCGGACCAAGAATGCAGCCAGCTCTTGACGGGTTACTTGACCCGCCGGGTTGTACAGCTTGCCACTCTCGTCGGATCCGTTCGTCAGACCGGCTGTTTTTAAGGCTTCAATATAGGGAAGGGCATAGCCATTAGCTGGATCATCCGCATGCACATCGGCAAACGACGACTGTGTACCCGTTGGAGGAATCGGCAGTGCAAAGATCATCGCAGCAACCTTGGCAAACTGAGCCCGATTCATTTTCTCGTTTAATCCAAACGAATGGTCCGAGACGCCGTCAAATACATGATCTTGAATCAAAACGTCAAATTTGTCTAGGATATCCTGCGGTAAATCACTTAAATCGTTAAATTTCTCTGATTGTTGTACCATTGAAGTTCGGTTCCCAGTGACGGTGTCATTCGCCGCATGGGTAACCGGGATTAAAGTTAAGCTAATGAGGACGAAAGACAATAATGATAAAAGCCGCTTCATTCACGCACACCTTCTTATCCCATAATTTCAATACGATTGCATAACCTTGACCTTAGACAATTCGTTCTTGGTACACGATCCAAATCAATCCAGATATATGATCCTATCCGCCCCCTTTCTGATGTTAGTTACAAGCTTACATAGAAATTATAGTAAGATGAACCAAGGAATTGTAAGCGATTTCAACTAAAATAGTAGGCTGAATCAACCTTTTCTAAGGGCTTAAGGCGCCTAGATTCCGCAATTGCAGATAAGAGCTTTTCATTTTATACTAGTAAAATTGAAACCAGACATCAGGAGGATAACGAGATGAAAAGAATGCTTGTCATTAGCGATATTCACGGAGAACTTGAGAAATTCGAGCGTTTACTGGAAGCTGTGCGCTACCGTCCGGAAGAGGATCAACTGATTCTGCTTGGCGATTATGTGGATCGTGGGCCGAACGCCAGAGGAGTCATTGAAAAGGTGATCGCTTTAAAAGAGGCGGGAGCACTCGTACTCAAGGGTAACCACGAAGACTTAATGATTAAAGCATTAACGACAGAAGAAGAACGTGCTTGGAAACGTTGGGCGCAAATTAACGGCGGCGATATGACGCTTAGAAGCTATGGGTTTACGGAGGCAAATTTCGCAGTCGATGAAAATGCAGAGACGTTCGTTAAACCAACGCTGCAATCGGAGATTTTATCGCAACACTTGGCATTCATAACGAATCTGGAACACTATATAGAAACGGATGATTATATCTTTGTACATGCCGGTGTTCAACCCGGAACTCCGATTTCCGAAACGGACCCACATACATTAATGTGGATTCGCGATGAATTTCATACCGGTTATTCCGATAAAAAAATGGTGGTCTTCGGGCACACTTCTACAGATACGTTGCATGGTGATACTGAGAACTTTAATGTCTACTTTGGTGTGAATCGCATTATTGGCATTGATGGCGGCGCCGTTTACGGAGGTCAGTTAAATGCTCTGGAGCTGCCGAGCCAGCAGGTTTACATGGTGAAGGAAGTGTAATAGGGAGGAGTTTGTGTAACTTATGGAGAATTTATTTTAGTTATAAGTTACACTAAGTGCCGGTATAGGGGGAAGACCATGCAAAGAAAGTGGTTTTACCGTCTGCTTTTATCGTACATGCCGTTTTTCGTGTTTGTCGTATTGATACTCAGCATGGCGTTTTATTACAGATGGAATGTAGAAACGAAAGAACGGATTCGAAATACGAATGATGTTTTTACCGCGCATGTGATGAATGTCGTGGATTCTTCCTTTCAAACCATCGAAAATTATATTGTTCAACAAATGCTGACGGATGAGTGGATTCGAAATTATTATAACTCCCATGAACCGACGTCCCCATTTGCGGCATATGAAATTACGCAGAGGTTAAATGAACTCAAAACATTGTTTCCGTTTGCTGGAGACGTGTATTTGTACAATAAAGAGAATAATGAAGTGATTACGGATAATTCTATGTTTAAGCTCGATCAGTTTGCAGATGCCGATTTTGTGGAGCAAGCATTTCATGGCACCTTGGGCAGCAAATGGACGTCCCCTCGCAGTTACAACCAATTTCTCGGTGAAGCGCGCCCAGGTCAAGTTGTCTCACTTGCCAAGCAAATCCCGATTACCTCCTCGGTTCCGAGTGGTGTCGTAGTGATTAATATTCAGGTAGGTTCCCTGAACAGCATGTTGCAAACGATTAAGGCAAATGCGGCCGATTCTATCAACTTAGCGGGTGCTGATGGTACATCGTTTTTTGAGCGGAATGTACAAGCCAAAAGCTCGAAGCCGGATGCCTGGGGCAGCAGCAGCGTGCAATCTCCCTACACGGGATGGACACTTGAGGTGAATGTTCCTCCACTGGAGCAAGCGAGTCTGCTTTCGGTTTTTTTTGAAGCGTGGATGCTGCCTGTCTTAGGGTTGATGCTTCTCGGTATATTGTTTTTGACGTACATTACTCATAGAAATTATAAGCCGATTGAAGAAATCATGATTCGGATTGATCGTTATACGCTAAAAAGAAGCTTGTCGATGGGGAAAAAAACGGCCCATGACGAATTTCAATTCATTTCTTCTGCGTTAGATAATTTAGTAGAAAATTCACATCAATATGAAAAGAGATATCAAGAGGATTTATCGATTCGTAAAAAATATTGGTTCTATGAGCTTCTTGAAGGCAATTTCTCATTGAGTCCAGATGAATGGATGCTGGAAGCCGCTCAGCTGAAGCTGCCGGAGACATTCGAGTCGTCCATCGTGATGATTGTCGAAATCGATAATTATCAGGATTTTCGCAACCGTTACTCCATTCGGGATCAGAAACTGCTTAAATTTGTGATTCATGGGGTGATACAAGAAATTGCGCAAGGCGAACAGGTGCCCATTTGGTTCGAATGGAAGGAAGCCGACCAATTGGTGGCCATCCTGTACAACCAGTCGGATCCGTCCACTTCATCCATTGATACGATTGCACAGGCTGTGAAAAGTTGGATTTCATTGAATTTGCAGTTTACAGCTTCCATTTATGTGGGGACAAAAGCAAACGATGCGGAAGAGATTAGCCACTCCTATCAGGATGCTTGGAAAGCCGGGCAATTCCGGACGGTGCATGGTTATAATAACATTTACGATGCCAGAGAAGGGCAGCAGCATGCTCGTGGTGATTTGTACAGACAGCTGCAATTCGTCAAAACTTTGGCGAAAGCAGTTAGAGCAGCGGAGCCGGGTTGGCGTGACGTGCTAGATGTCATGTTTGCGGAGATGAAAAATGATCAATTTCCACGAGAGAAAGTGCTCGATGTCGTTCAATACATTTTTGATGAATTAGAAAAATTGCAACAGGATATGCCGGATCAGGGAGAGGGCAACAGGTCCATGCAGCTTCCTGCGGAAGCGTTGTCTGAATTAACGCAGTTGGATCTCATCGATGAGATCCAGGAGGGCCTGACAACATTTCTCAATGAGCTTGTCACCTCCATGCAGCAATGGCAGAATACGCAAGATTATCACTCGTTGATCAGTGAAATAAAGTCATACCTATTAGAAGCTTATAGTAATCCGGATTTATCCCTTCATTTCTTAAGCGAGAAATTCGAGCTGCCTTCCCGGGTGCTGAGTAAGCTGTTTAAGGCAGAAACCGGCGAACGCTTCGTGGACTACCTGATTCGCATCCGCGTAGAGGAAGCCAAACGAATGCTCGTCCAGACATCCGAATCCGTACAGTCCATTGCCGAACATGTTGGTTATCTGCAGGTCATTTCGTTCATTCGTACTTTCAAGAAGAGTGAAGGGATTACACCAGGTGAGTACCGTAAGCTGAAGCAAGCCGATTTACAAACATGATTATCGAGGAAAAATGTTTATTGCAGATTGCAATACAGCCGCCCTTCTTGCGTAGAAGGGCGGTTTTACGTATAGGAAACACTTTTGTTTATCGAGGAAAAATGGAAATTGAAGCACTAGCGAGCGTTAACGTATAGTTTAAGAGTGCTCAGGAACATTCCTGCAGGAGATACTGGGGCATCACTAACGAAGGAGGTGAGCAGGATTCGCAGCGCCATCTGGAGACGCAACATTCCGTTATATCTTATGTTTGCGCCGATTATCATTTTCTTTATTACATTTAAATATGTGCCCATGTTTGGAAGCATAATGGCTTTTAAGCATTATAATTTTGGTGATGGCATTTTGCACAGCCCTTGGGTGGGGCTTGAGAACTTCCGTGTGCTATTTAGCACGCCGGCCACTCTTCAGATCATTAGAAACACGCTCATGCTAAGTTTATTATCCATTTTTATCGGCTTTCCATTTCCAATCCTGATAGCCATTATGCTCAATGAGGTTAGAGCCATGTGGTTTAAACGTATTGTTCAGACGCTCATCTTCTTACCGCATTTCTTTTCATGGATTATTGTCGCCGGGATCATCGTGACGGTTTTTTCACAGCAAGCCGGAACGGTTAATCTGTTATGGAAGTATCTATTCGGGCAATCTTATGCGTTCATGTATCATGAAGGATCATGGCTTTCCATTTTTGTAGGATCAGGAATATGGAAGGAAGCGGGCTTCAGTGCCATTGTGTATCTAGCGGCATTGAGTTCTATCGATGCAAGTCTATATGAAGCTGCAAGCTTGGATGGGGCGAATAAATGGAAGCAGATATGGCACGTAACGCTGCCCGGTATAAGCTCAACGGTCGTGTTAATGTTTATCTTAGCGATGGGACGGGTGATGGAGGTTGGATTCGACCAGATCTTTATGCTGCAGAACTCCACAGTTTCCAATATTTCGGAAGTTATCAGCACGTATATTTACAAAATTGGCTTAATGGGTTCTCAATTTAGTTTATCGGCGGCCATTGGCTTGTTCGAGTCCTTGGTTAGTCTCATTCTTGTCCTCATCACGAACCGGATTGCTCGCAAATTCGGCAATGGACTATGGTGAAGGAGGATTATCATGCAATTATCTGCAAGTGAACGGAGCTTGATTTTCGTATTTTATGTGTTGCTCACGATAGCTGGATTGGCTTGTTTGTTTCCATTGATCCATATCGTGTCCTTATCCATTAGTGATACACATGCTGTGGCTTCCGGATGGGTTTCGCTATATCCGATTGGCTTCTCATTAGAGTCATATAAGCAGCTTTTGTTGGGGACGCCGATTGTGAATGCTTTCCTAAACAGTATCCAGATAACAGGGGTTGGCGTCGTACTTAGCATGCTCTTCACGATTCTGGCAGCTTACCCGCTGACTCGTACATATTTTTACGGGCGCAAATTGTATACGTTTGCAATCGTGTTCACGCTGCTTTTTGGCGGCGGCCTTATACCAACGTATTTAACAGTCAAAGAGTTAGGTTTGCTAAATACCTATTGGGCGCTATGGCTGCCGGGATTGGTTAGCACCTTCAACTTGCTCGTGCTTCGATCTTTCATGGAAAATATACCGAGTGAGCTCGATGATGCGGCACGCATAGATGGATGCGGAGATTGGATGTATTTGAGCAAAATTGTACTTCCACTTTCCATGCCGGTTTTGACAACACTCGCGCTATTTTATGGTGTAGGGTATTGGAATTCTTTCTTCAGTGTCCTGATTTATATGAATGAAACGACGAAATACAATTTATCCGTACTGGTGCAGCAAATGATTCAGAGCCAGACGATGCTTGCTCAAATGAACAGTTCTGATGCAGCAGATCAGATTCGATTAACACCGGAAGAAATCAATTCGGCCGCGATCATGGTCATGGTGCTTCCCATTATGGTCGTGTATCCGTTTCTTCAAAAGCATTTTGTAAAAGGCGTTATGATTGGTGCCGTTAAAGGATAATTCAATTCCTAGTAGAGGGGTATGGGGTCAATGAAAACATGGAAAAGAAGAACGGTGACGACTGTCACGTTGTCATTAGCTTGTGGATGCCTATTAGTTGCATGTTCAAATAACAGCGGCAATAAAGAGGGGGAAACACCGGCAACAACCCAGAAGAAAGGCAACATTTCGGTTACTATATATGACCGTGGTAACATTCCGCAAGGGATGGGGACGATTGATAACAACAGATGGACGAAATGGCTGAATGAAACAGGGCCGGCTACAGCGAAATATGTGCCGATTCCTCGGGGAGAATCCGTTCAGAAGCTGAACATTTTGTTCGCATCGGGCAATGCCCCTGACGTCATCGAAGAATTTGACGCTAACTTCAGAGACCAGCTCGTTCAGCAGAAACAGATTATGCCGGTTGATGACTTGATTCAGAAATACAGTACGACGTACAAAGAATTAATGCAGAAATATCCGGAGCTTAAGAAAGCCAGCACGAAATCAGACGGCAAACAATACGAGTTCGGACGCGTGCAGAAATTAACCGGCTTCCAAGCCTTGTTCATTCGTGAAGATTGGTTGAAGAAGCTTGGGTTGAAAGAGCCGGAAACGGTGGAGGACTTGTTTAATGTTGCAAAAGCTTTTACAGAAAATGACCCGGATGGCAACGGCCAAAAAGATACCTATGGAATCGCGTTAAGCGGTGAGACCGGCGGTTCGATCAGCACCATGTTCCAGGATGTTTCATGGGTCGTTGAAGGCGGAAAGCTCGTCCACGATTGGGAAAGAGCCAAAGCTGCCGTAACGTTCAAGAAACGGTTATTTGATGCCGGATTGGCGGATAAAGACTTTTTGACGGATAAAAATGGCCAGAAAGCGCTGCAGGATTGGATTAACGGGAAAACGGGTATTTTTGTCGGGCGCACCGTGGATCCCCTTAACTACTCTACGTACTATGAACCGCTGAAAAAGAATGTGCCTAGCGCCGAGGTGAAAGCCATTAAACTGCCGAAATCTCCCTATGGCCGCTTCGCTGTTGGGGTGAACAACCCGGTACAGATGACGACAGTCGTCAATGCGAAGGCGAAAGACCCGGAAGCTGTGATGAAATATATTGATTTTATGGCGTCCAAGTCAACGGGGGAAATGCTTCGTTATGGAACGCCGGAAGTTGACTCTGCGAAAAATGCGAATGGCTGTTACGCTCCCAAAGATATTCAGCAGTTCAGCAAAGAAGTTTCCTGGAATAACGACTTCCAGCTTTTGCTTCAGCAGATTGAGATGGAACCTTGTGCTAGTGTAGCAAGTCAACTTGATGCTAGCCAGCCGATGCAAAAAGATTTCATTGAGCTCATTAAGCAAAATAATGAAGCGAATCTAAGCTCTGACGTACAGTATGCGCCAATTACCTATAGCGAGCATATGCCGGCGCTGCCAGAGGACCTCAAGGTTGTCAATACGAATGTTTCCAAAATAACGGATTTCTATAGCAAAGCGGTTGTTTCCGGTGCGTCCTACAGTGTCGATCAGGCTTTCACAGATGCCAAGGATATGTGGGCGAAATCTGGGGGAGCGAAGCTGGAGGAGTTCTACTTGAAATGGTATGACGAGAAGAAAGATACGGCTTTTTTGGCCAAAGATATGTGGAAATTCATTAAAAATTAAGAGGTGAAACCATTGAAATTTGCAGATTTGACAGCCGGCATCCCGTACGCGAAAGATCCCGCGGTAGTTCGTTATCAAGGAAGATACCTGCTGTATTATTCCAGAGGTCCGTTCATTGACGGTCGATGGGGAATCGGCATTGCGGAGAGCACGGATTTGGAGAATTGGACCAAAATTGGCGAAGTTCCCATTGAACAAGAATGCGAAGCTAAAGGGATTTGTGCTCCTGGGGCGATTGTTCTTCAAGGCCGTGTTCACTTGTTTTACCAAACCTATGGCAATTTCCCCAAAGATGCCATCTGTCACGCTGTATCGGAAGACGGTCTGACTTTTACCAAGAATGCAACGAATCCTATCTTCGCGCCAACCGGGGACTGGAATAACGGCCGAGCGATTGATGCCGATGTCCTTGTGCATGAGGATCAGTTATGGCTATACTTTGCGACTCGCGATCCGGAGGGCGAAATTCAGATGCAAGGCGTTGCGACGGCTCCAGTGGATTCTGATTACAGCCGATCCACCTGGACACAAAGGTGCACGGAATCAATTCTGAAGCCCGAACTGGATTGGGAAGGCAAGTGTATTGAGGCCGCTGCCATGCATAAACGGGATGGAAAGCTTTATATGTTTTATGCGGGGGCTTATAATAACGAGCCTCAACAGATAGGCTGCGCGATCAGCGAAGACGGGATTCGGTGGGAAAGAATGTTCCAGGAGCCGCTCCTCCCCAGTGGAAAGCCGGGAAGTTGGAATGAAAGTGAATCCGGGCATCCCTTTTTCTTCGCGGATGACGATGGGCGCACCTATCTATTCTTTCAAGGCAATAACGACAAAGGAAAAACGTGGTATCTCTCCAAAGTAGAGGTTGGCTGGGCTGAGGGTATACCTTATATAAAGCCAAACGAATAAGCAAATAGCCGCGGCTATCAACTCTACATTTCAAATCAAAAGCCCCCGTCAGGGGGCTTTTGGCTGTTCAATTCGTTTCATGCGTTTTTTGAGGATCCCAATCATCCATAGGAGCAGTGGGATAGCAAACAAGAAAAATGGAAGAATCACATTTTTCCAGAAAGTAGGGAATTCTACTTCGGTTTCGTCCACATTTCGTGGGTATATGGCGATGACGAAGACGAGAATACCGACAACCCAAAGCAGATAACGCCATTTCCGTATATGGAACAATTGGGCCGTTCCATAACTGGCCATGAACACGTAGAGGCATGCTTTGACGAAAACAGTGAAGCTCACGCCAACGACGAGCACACTATCGAGATTTTGAATGAATTCCATGACCGAAATGTATTGACTAAAGGAATAAACGGGGTTCTGCAGTTTACCCGGCAGGGTGTTATCCATGACCAACAACACATCAATCGTGGTGCTTACAATGATGACAGCTGCAATGCCGACACCCCACAAACTAGAGGAAACCGCCTTCTTTTTTTCTGTAAGAAAAGCGATCAGCATCACGATCATGACTGATTCACTCAAGAAGGAAATGGTCGGTATGCTCCCTTTTAACACCGGAATCCAACCCGTAGTTGGCATGAGGGGTAGCAGACGTTCTATACGTAAATCTTTAATAGATAGAAGTCTGTACATGAACACATTAAAGATGACGATCGGTCCGATAATTTCGCTGCAACGCCCGACGATATGAATGCCTCCGTGCACCGCGTAGATAATAACCAACAACATGAACAAGATGATGACCCATAAAGGAGTCGTCACAAACAAGGTCAAATGTACAAAATCAGCATATTGGCGAAGGATAATACCAGCTACGATGATCCACATAAGCAGATATGTGAAGACGATTGCTCTGCCCAGCCATTTGCCGATAATTCTTGGTACATATTCGATAAATGTTTGATCGGGGTAAAGAAGGCTTAGCTTGATTGCGATATAGGTGATGATTAGGGAAGCAACACCAGCCAGGAGCGTTGCCAATGGTGCGCCTTGGCTGGCTATTTTGAATGTCGGGCTGATCGTTATCAGCAAAGTCATTCCCATTTCCATTGAAAATAGTAACCAAAACAATTGATATTTCGTCAGCTTCATTTCAAGCTCCTTAGGGTTAACTTTTATTGGGAGGCGACCCTTGAAGTCCGATTCGCTTGATTTTCACACTCGAATGAACTGTAAGTTTGGCATCGGAAAATGCTTGCTCCCAGTGGGAATTCAAGTTTGCCCACGCTTCAGGATGCTGCCTGGAGATTGCTTTTCCGAAATGGAAAACATCCACTTTGAACTGCTTTTGTGCTTTCTGCATGACGCTCAAAAGGGCTGCCTCGATATGGCTGTTCAATTCAGCTTCATAACTTTTCAGAATATCGTTATTTCGAAAATCTACTGCTGCCGTGCTTTCCATAATAACGGCGCTGCCTTTCAATTCGACGTTGATGTCCACTTCGTCGCCTTGGGCTTCGGTGTACACCTTGCTTCCCAACTGCCCGATTGTCACACTATACGATCCTTTTCCATTCGACATGGGCACCGTGATTGGCAAGCGATCCGTTTCATCTGTGAGCCATAACCGATAGGCTGATTCCATCCGATCATAATAACCAACCAATTGCTGCTTACGATTAAGAACTGCGCGTCCATAAACATAAAACGATTTCTTTTGAAGTTTCGTATCATAAGACAACTCGACAGCTGGCAGTGTCGATCCGCTTCCTTCCACGTTTTGCTCGACTAATAACTCTAGCAGCGAATTTCCCGTTCTCTTGCCAATAATTTGTCTTAACTTTGAAAGGGCAATGACCGGCATCTTCTCCAGCTGATAGGACATTCGCATAAACTCGAGGGCAGTTCCGCCCTTGACAATCCATATGTCCGATTTGAGTCGGCTGTCTGGATCCCGAGTGACCGAATCGATATCGTTCGAAATGCCGACCATCGCGGTCTTTTCGCCAATGTAAATATTTTGGCGATGTCCACGGGTTATTCTTCGCGAAAGTTTTAACTGCATGTCCAATAAGCAATCGGACACAGTCTTACCCGTTCCAGTCTCGATAAAGTAAGACTGTTTCTCACCGCCGCCTGCTTCTTCGGACTTCTTCGGATTCATGAATTGTCCAATCAGTAATACTTTTTCCTCATCGAGCCGATCAACACCCGAACCCAACTCGAATAAGCGGTCGTTCAATTCTTTATGATCCCAGCATCCGGTTAATGGGACCAGAAGTAGGAGGAGGAGAGCTTGCTTCAAGCCATATCGTTTGCTCCGCATGTTACCTCCGTGTAGGCTTTCTGTGAATAAAAGCTTTAAGTGAAGTCATTTTCGGCCATGGAGCGCGTAAAAGAACATCCTTGATTTGGTCGGGTTGAAAAGGCGCGATCGGGGATAAATAAGCGACTCCGAACGATTCAAGCCTAGCCATATGGATTAAAATGATGATCGTTCCCATCGCAACTCCGAACAAGCCAAGAACTCCGGAAATAAGAAGAAGCGGAAACCTAAGAATTCGGAACGGGATGCTCATGTTGTAACGGGGGATGGCGAAGGACGCAATCCCCGTTATGGAGACTATGATGACCATTGGGGCGGAGACCATTCCCGCCCTTACCGCAGCTTCCCCGATCACCAAGGCACCTACGATACTAACGGCTGAGCCCACAGCTTTCGGCAGCCGCACTCCAGCTTCGCGTAAGCCTTCAAACAAGAATTCCATCAAGAGAGCTTCAACTACAGCTGGAAATGGAACACCTTCTCGAGCCGACGTTATGCTGAGCAAAAAGTTTGAAGGAAGCAGCTGCGGGTGAAATGTCGTAATCGCGACATATAAGGAAGGCAGGTACAAAGAAATGGAGAACAGGATGAATCGAGTCCACTTCACCAGGGAGGAATATAGAAATCGCTCATAATAATCCTCAACGGCTTGAAATGCTGTCCAGAACGTCATTGGAACGAGCAGAGCTTGCGGTGATCCATCCGTCAAAATCGCAACTTTTCCCTCCATCAGGTTAGCCGCCACGATATCAGGCCGCTCCGTATTCATGACTTGAGGGAAGGGAGTGAATGATTTATCTTCAATGAACTCTTCAATATAGCCAGAATCGAGCACGATATCCATTCGGATGGTGGACATTCGCTGTTTGACCAGCTCCACCAAGTCTGGTCGGGCACGTCCTTCCATATACGCGATGACGACTTTCGTTTTGGAAAATGTGCCGAGAACAACGGATTCAAACTTCAGAACGGGGGTTTGAATTCGTCGGCGAATGAGACTCGTATTGACTTGAAGTGTTTCGGTAAAACTCTCTCTGGGACCACGAATACTCACCTCGGACGCCGGTTCCTCGACGCCTCGCAGCTCCAAGGAGGCCGTTTCCAGAAGTATCGCATCCGGCTCACCATCGATGAACACAGCCAAGTAAGCCTGCAGAATCGACTCGGCGATTTCCTTCAGGCGGCATTCGTTACGAAGCGGACGTACGACCGCGAAATGTTCTTTCAAGATCGGATAGTCGACGGTTTCTTTGTCGCTGACGCCGGATTTTTCCACCAGCCATGACTGAAACAGCGGCGATGTGAATACGTTCTTATCAATCATTCCATCGACATAGACCATGAGAATCGTACATTCGTCAGACAAAACGACCCGTTGAAAGACGATGTCGAAACATTGAGCGAATACGTGTTGAAGCAACGCTTCATTCTCGGCCAAGTCGGTGCTGATGATTTCCTGGGGATAGGTAACGGAATTACTTGAGGATTTCAAGATTATGCAGCTCCAGTAATTTTTCCTTATTATCCTTCTTGTGGATTTTTCTATGCAAAGGTTTTGGGTGAAGGTTGGATGCTGGAGCTGCTTTGGTGGCTGGATTCATTCGGAAGGGTTGAGGGTTGGTTTGAGATGCACGCTATCAGAGAGAATGCTTGGATAAATACGCCCCAATATCCGCGGTTAAAACTCATCCCGATTCCTCCTCAAGCTGGTGTTCTCTTCGTCAGGACGGCACGGAAACAATACAATCCACCCCATAAATCGGTGTGGAGAGCATCAGGAGGAAGAGTGAAATTTGTTTCGGAGAGGAAGTCCAGACCGGAATTGTGAACAAAAGATTGAAACATGTTTAAGTCAACAGTGGGATAGTCCAGTGTGAGGATCAACAGTCCATCGTCCTTTAAGGTTCTACTGAATTCTTTCATGCTCAGCAGCATATCATTCGGATTTAAATGTTCGAGCACCGAAATACAGAAGATTTTATCAAAAAAGTCATTCGCATAAGGAAGTTGAGTAAGGCTTGCTTGACTTAGAATGGTTTCCGTATAGTCTCCCTTTCTTACAAACTCTGCCGCCTCTTCATTAATATCCGAACGAATGGACTCAAGTAAGCTTTGGCTTGAAAGCACCCGCGCATCCCAATCGCAAGCATAGGCTTGCTTACACCTCCGACCGAGAACAAATTTAAAAGGATGGGGGATCCCGCAAGCCGCATCCAACGCGATGTCGGTATCTTCGATAAAGGATGCGCACCACGCGTATTCATAGGACCTGCTCCACCAGGTGTCGGGTAAACGGTAGAGAAACTCTTGCTCCATAGGATCAGACTGAATAATAAAACGGGTTTGAAGATGGGAACCAGGCATGTTGGAAGACCTCCTTTTTCCTCAAAACAATCACTCCGCAAGCTATATATTTATGCAAAATTGGATGGTGCTAGAAGGTCTCCTTACGGGTTAAATGGTTCTGGTTTCAAACGTTTGCGACCTCGTTGCTCCTCCAATAAACGAACCATATAAGACTGTACATATTCCGTTTGTGAATTGGACCAAGCTGGATGAGCGAGATTACGAGTTTCTAGTGGATCCTCGGTTAAGTTGTACAATTCATATTCCTCAGGCACCGGAACGGTTTTGCATGCAACTTGACTTGTAGTTTGATTCGAATCAGCACACAATCCGCCAAATAGCTGAATTGTCACATCGCGTACACCGGGATCACTCCAGAACTGTTCATTATCGAAATATCGGGTAAACTTCCATGTTTGATTCGGTCGTCCCTGTTGCCCGGGCAGATCAACGATAACGGTCTCGATGTGGTTTGGTTGAATGACAGAATTGTAAGATCGCCCTAAGGGATTAAACTGTTGTTGGCCCCGCGTGATATCGTCATCCGTCATGAAATAAATCGGTTCCTTCGTATAAGCGATTCCCTTGTACTCCGGGCGATGGAGTAAATATGGTGTTAAATCATGGCCAACGAAAGGACGAACTTCACTAAAGCTGCTTCTCAACCTGTTTTCAATGGCGGGAATATCTGCCTCTGCAAGTCCAAGCATGGTAGGCAGAAGGTCAAGATGGGAAGTTAGCTCTGAAAAACTTTGTTTCTGCGGGAAAAGGTGCTTATTGTGAATGAGAAAAGGCACATGCAGAACTTCTTCATAGGCACAGTACATTTTCTGTCGCAGATGGCCATGAGCGCCTAGCAGTTCACCGTGATCCGAAGTGAAAATGATGATCGTATCCTCGTCGAAAGAAGAGCGGCCTAGGGCATCTAACACTTTCACGATTTGATGGTCGGCATTTTTTTGCAATTGATAATACAGCTTTCGATAAAAGGGCTCATTGATAATTGGCTGCAAAGCTTTCGGATAGGTATCTCTGTAGCTGGCTTGACAACCTGGCTTCGTATGTAATGATTCATGAATCGTTGGCGGAGGAGGGACTTCAGGCATTGGATCAACATGGAATTGGAACATGTTTGGCAGATTAGCGGTAAACGTCCCATAAAGTGTAATATCATGCGGATTTACGAAGGAAGCGACGATAAGCCATGGCTTGGCGTCAGGGTCGGCACTTTTTTGATGGTCCAGCGCTTCAATCAACTTAACAGTCTCTGCGCCATACACAACATCCCTGCCGCTCATGCCTGTGGCTGACGATGAAGCGGAATTATGGGGATTGCGGCCATGTGGTTCAGGTCCGATCCATGAGGAGAAGCCGAAGGCGTTTAGCGGATCGGCGGACAAATAAAGCTGTTCCCGCTTTGGATCCGGTACACCGGTTGCTGGGTCATAACTTGGCACATCCGTATGTGTCCCTGGTACCAAAATATCTTCATAGGAAATATGCCATTTCCCTTTGTAATAGGTTTGGTAGCCTGCTTCGCGAAAGTAGTTGCCCATTGTAGGCACTGTATTTGGCGGCAGCCAAAACATATCGGGATCGAAAGCACTCTTCGCGATACCGTTCGTCTGCGAGACACCATGGAGAGACGGATAATGTCCGGTAAACATTGTAGTCCGGCTCGGAGAGCAGGCAGCACTGCCGATGTAATGTCGGTGGAGCTCTATGCTATTCGCACGCAGTCGTTCGTGTGCAGGGAGATTCGTGATCCGCCAAGCGCCAATTTCCGGGCTTTCGTAGATTGGAGGATACCGCTCCTCATCGACAATGAGTAGGAGGAAGTTCGGTTTTTTAAGCATACATACACCTCCACATTTACCTGTTCTAAACCTAGTTGTATGCGGAGATGACGATCAGCATGCTGAATACCATGGGATGTTTCCACCACTTCGAAGAATGTAGGAAGGCAAATATCGTATTGACTTCAGGAAAATAATGGTTTAATCTATTATTGACTGATTGAGTCAATCAAACAATATGCAGAGGTGAAGGATATGAATTTTGTTCAAAAAGCAAGCAAGGCGATCGTAATCGGTGGCAGTATGGCAGGTCTAATGACGGCAAGAGTCCTCTCGTCGTATTATGAAGAAGTACTGCTTATCGATAAGGACGAATTCCCGCAGCAGCCCGCAGATCGGAATGGCACTCCGCACGGTTTTCATCCCCACAGGTTCACACAGCGTGGTAAAATGATTACAGAGCAGCTTTTTCCTGGCTATGAAGAAGACTTGGTGGCGCTTGGTTCGCCAAGCTCGCTTCATAAGACCGTTCATATGATGAATCAATATGGAACCGTAGAAGCACCTTACCAACGGAATGATATGAAGTTCAGCCGTGCCGTGTTGGAGTGGGTAATACGTGGCCGTGTAAGGAAGATTCCCAATGTACAACTGCTAGAGGAACATGATGTCATTGGGCTGCATACGAGCCGGAATCATACGGCGGTTACGGGCATTCAGGTCCGTCAGCGGGGAGCAGGCATTAAGCATGATTACATGGCAGATCTTGTCGTGGATGCGAGTGGACGCTCCTCCAAATTGACGCAATGGCTGAAGGAATTTGGTTATGACGTGCCTTCCCCTGATCGGATGAAAGCAGCTATCGGTTACAGCACACGCCGTTATAATGTTCCTGCTCATATGAAGCATCTGATCGAGAAATGGGATGTAATTAACATCATGGGCCAACCCGTACAGGGAACGTTCACGGGAGTATTTTCCTTTATCGAGAATGAGGTGGCTGAAATGCTGCTGTATCGCCCAGGCGGGCATTATCCACCAACGAATCCGGAAGATTTCGAACGGGAGGTCGCTCAGCTTCCAAGCCCCCTGATTGGGGAAATCCTGAGTGAGCTTGAACCAATCACCCCGCCTAAGGGTTTTCGCGTTCCTGAACTGTACCGTCACCACTATGACCAAATGGACAAATGGCCGGACGGATTGTTAGTATTAGGGGATGCATACTGCATTTATGACCCTATTTTTGGTCAAGGGATGACGGTTGCTGCCATAGAAGCGGATTTGCTGGACACCATGCTGCAGGAGCGACAAAATCATTCTGAGCCACATTTCGAGCAGAGGGTTCTACGCACTTTTCAAGAAAAAGCGATTACACCTGCTTGGTGGTTAAATTGTGCAGCGGATATGCAGTGGGATGGCGTCGAATACGAGGCTGGCTCAGAACCGCTTGAGGGAATTGCTTTTGGCAGCCGGTATATGAATATGATCTTGAGAGAGGGTACAGCGAATCATAATTTCAAACTATTCGGTTTGTACTGGGGTGTTAATTCATTATCTTTGCCTCTGCATGAGTTGTTTCAGCCACAGATGGTCAAGTCGGTTCTTGAGTCTTCGGAGGAAGGGCAGCAATTACTTGCCGATCTGTTAAGAGAATACGAGCTGCCATTAGAAGAAGTTTTGATCAAATTGATTCCAAGTTAGGAGTGAAGGTTGTCTTGCCTCCATTAAATGAAGAGCAACAGCTTCAGATTCGTGATGAACGCAGAGAGCAAATTATGAGCGCTGCGCTTAAGGTTTTTGCAAGACGGGGGATTATTGGGACGAAAATGAGCATGATCGCCGCTGAGGCCGAGATTAGCCATGGGCTGCTCTATCATTACTTTACGTCGAAGGAAGAGCTTTTCACAACACTTGTTGAAAAGGCCATGATTGCATCGGATGAAGCTATGCAAAATGTTTACAAGCTGCCGGGCTCGCCGATTGATAAAATAAGAGCGTTAACGCAAGACATGATGGATGAAAGCGGGACGGACTATTTTCTACTTATACATCAAGCGAGAACCTCAGACGGAGTGCCTGAGAAAGTCATGGAGTTAATTGAGCGTTATTCCATGGATAACTACGTCAAGCAGCTGCGGGCCTTATTCCGAGAAGGACAGGAAGCCGGTGAGGTTGCGGAGCGAGATTTGGACGAAATGATTTCGTCATACTTATCAGTCCTCTCCGGTCTGATGGTGCTGAATGTGCAGAAAATTGGTGGCTACCAGCTTCCGAAAGTTGACGTGCTGCTGAGGATGATTACTCCTTAATAGATGAATAGGATAAGGGAAGCAAGGGCTATTTCCAAGTAGACGAATCTACTTCGAAAGAGCCCATTTTTTTGTGGGTTTTTCATGAAAAAATAACGGAATCCCCCAAAATATTGTGGTATAATTTGCTGTGTTGTACCGTATTTTGCCAATACATACGGTAATAAATAAGGAGATAGAGACATGATTCTAAGGCAAAAGCTTATTGGGATGTTAGGTATGGTTATTTGTTCTGGGTTGCTGTTTGGAAATTCGGTGCTAGCGGAGACAGGCAAATATCAGGATGTACCGGATGGTTATCTGTATAAAAATTACATCGAAGAGTTGTCAGCGAAGAAGTTGGTGGAAGGAACAGCGGACGGTCAATTTTCCCCGGATTCACCACTCACCAGAGAACAATTCGCGAAACTAGTCGTTATGGTGTTTGATTTGCCAGCCGCAGACGGTGGCATGCCGTTTCAGGACTGCCATGACGCCTGGTCAGTTCCTTACATTTTAACCGCTTACAAAGCAGGGATTATTCAAGGAACAAGCGAAGAGAACTTCTCGCCAAAGCAGTATGTGAGAAAACAGGAAGCGGCCGTTATGCTAAGCAGACTTTTTCCGGGGGTTGTGCAGCGAAATGAGCAGGATTGGGCAGGTGGGGCATTGGCTTTCGTCCGGCATGACATCCTTCCTGCAACTTTGCAGTCCATGTTGGAAGATACACAGGCGCCTTTAACCCGTGGGGAGGCAGCGGCATTGCTTAGCCTTTCCTTACATGTTAAGGAGCAAGGGAAATCAGGAAAACCTGGAACTGTATCGACTAATCCTAATGGCGCGATTAAAGAGCCAACTTTGATCCTCGACCCAACTCAAAAGAAAGAAGTTACAGTAAACGTTAGTGCCGGTGAGCCGCTTTATATCCAAACGGAACTGAAAAAGCATAAGACGTATGAATTAGAGGCGCATGGTGAAAATCAGTCCTCCTTCAACATGGAGCTGACAAATGCAGAAGGAAAGGTCTTGAATCAAGGGAACGTCAGTTCCATGCAAGTAACGGCAGAGGCTGATGGCATCGTTTATGCAAAGATACGAACGGAACAGCAGAAGGGGACGATTACGCTCAAAATCGCTGAGGTTGGTCTGGATTCGGATCATCCTATTAACCTTAAAGCGGGGCGCTTTGATCAACTTTTCCCAATAGAAGAAGACCTTTATTTTAAAGCCGTGGCGACTCATGACAATCCGATAATGGTTCAAGCTAAAGGGGCGATTAGTTATCAACTATTGCAGGTGAGTTTATCGAAATCTGCCCCGCATTATGGTGACAGCTACATCTACATCCACGGTAAATTAGTAAAGCTTAATCCAGAACCCGCAGCGATTAATATGGATTTTTCGATTACTACTCGGAATGGAGATCCTTATACAATTAACTGTGAGTGTGTGGTAAAGCTGACAACACCGGTGAGTACGGCCGTATCTTTTCAGGTAATGGATGGCAACTCCATAGATAATGCGTATGCAATTGGATGGGGAAGAAGTGAATGGAAGACGGGATATAAGGGGAATTCGATTGAAGGGGTTTTCTATCAACTTGCCT
Source organism: Paenibacillus anseongensis (assembly GCF_009757995.1). Lineage (NCBI taxonomy): Bacteria > Bacillati > Bacillota > Bacilli > Caryophanales > Paenibacillaceae > Paenibacillus > Paenibacillus anseongensis. The sequence continues at coordinate 538,741 of NZ_WSEM01000016.1, read as the reverse complement.
TGGAGGAAGGGAAAGATAATACCATTGAAGTCAGCGAACAAATGAAACCAGTAATGATTGACAAGAATTATATCGAGGGTTCACTAATTCCTCCAACTTACGCGACACCTGAACTTGACAATACCGTAGTTGTAAAAAGAAAATTGACGATATTTGGACCTGACGGTAAAGAAGCTCTTGCCGACGAGAAACTCACAGGACCTATTCCTTTCAAGGCAACCAAGACGGGCACCTATGTTGTAAAACTGGAATCGGATGCTAAAGATCGCACAACGGAGATTCGTGTGAAAAGTGCTAATTGATTACGGAATTGGCTAGATTGTTGCTTCCGAAGCTGAAAACTATGTCTTGGTGCCTGAATAAGAGCCTGTAGTTCCCCGAAGAGACGCATCGGCTAGATTTACTGCAAATAGAGGCTTCGTGTTCCCTTAAATAATACTTTAGCCGGATTCCTGCTAGTTAATTGAATTTGTTGGTGGCAGGGTAGGGTGAAGTCTGCTGTATTGTGAATAGGAGATGGAGTGGCGGAGTTAGTTAAGTAGAAAACCTTTAAGCCTGACGGAGCTTGATCCGTCAGGCTTTTTTATGTCTCAAAGGGCAATGACGCTTACTTTCGTACTGCTTCAAATACAAATGACTGCTTCGCATGAGTCGGGGCTTTGTTAGGATCAAAATCCGCTGTCACAACCACATCGGTAAAACCTAAGCTTTCTAGAACAAGCTTAAATTCCTCGACACCATACCAACGTAAGGCATACCGCTGCAGTTCAGTTTGGATTAGCGCGCCATTGCGCCATTTTTCATATTTGATATAGGAAACTTTATATTGATTGAATAAATCGGCCTCGACTTGCTTGCTTTCCATGGTAATGATATCTCCATCAGGTAAGCTGAAGGTCGACGTGCCACGCCATTTACCACACTCAAAGTTCGTGTCAGGCAAGAACAGATCAAGCATTAAGCGGCCACCAGGTTGAAGATGTTCGTAGAGGCGCTTTAAGGCTTTAAGTGATTCTTCTCTTTTTTCAATTAGCAAAAATGAACCGGCTGGAATAAGGATAGCCTCATATTTATCAGGCAAAGAAAGATTTTGCAGGCTTGACTCATACAAATTGGTGACTAAACCACGTTCCTTGCAACGACCCCGACAAGAAGCTAACATATCCGGAGAATAGTCAACCCCGTCTACAAGAAGACCTGATTCAAGAAGTGGAATGATTACACGACCAGAGCCGACCATGGCTTCAAGTATACGACCTTTACAAGACATAAGTTTTCCCTGGTAATACTCCAAATCCCCATGAATAGACTGACCAATTTTTTTCGTGTGGTTATAGACTTCGGTACAAAGTTCTCCGTAATAACTAAACGACATCCGCTTTTCCCTCCCTGATTGAAATGAAAGCAGAAGGGCATCGTGTGTTTTTTAACCCTTCCGCACCTCAGTGTTGGACGAAATATGTTTCAGCATTTGCATCTATATCACTCGCCTTCGATTTAGTTAAATCAATTATAATTGGCTTGGAAAAACTTGGTCAATGTGAAAAGACAATTAAAACGAAACTTACCTCCATAGACGACAGGGTAAATCGCCAACCCCAAAAAAACACATACCACCATAATAATCTCCATTGTCTGTTTCCCCTATCAGCAATAGAGTGAAGCTATCCGAATGAATGTAAGTGCTTCCAGACAACGGTTATTTATTCGTTCGTCATGCGGCCGTTCTTCGGCGAGAGCAGGTTGTTTTCACTCACAGGCTGTTTTGATTACAAATAGGGGAGGGATAACTTTCACTGATTGTTCTGCTGGGATGATGTTTTAGAAGCTATCATAAGGAGGCACTAGGATGCTCACGCAACAAGTTATGAAGAAAGTTGTAAGCGCTATTCTAACAATTGCTATGATGCTTACGCTTTTGAACCCATTCGGGTTCTCTGCATCGACGGCGCATGCCGCACAGGGAGAGATGTTAAGCCTTTTTGAAGTCGAAGTAAGCAAGCCAGTAAACGCAGTAGTTGACGTTTCTCAATCAACCATTGGGATTTCGTTGCCCTACGGCGAATCTTACCAAATGCTGAACGTAATGACGAATCCAGGCGTTACTCCAACGGTTTTCAGAAGCGATGAAACAACAGCAATTCCATTCGCTACCAGCGGCATCAATATGGGCGATGCCAAGCTGGATCAATTTTCACCGGGTGGAATAACGACGTATTATCTGGTGTTAACGGATAAGAATGACAGCAGCAACAGTAAGAAATACACCATTACCGTAACTGTAGAGAAGGAACTGCCGGCGTCCATAGCCAACTCTATGGGTCCTAATGACAAATATTTACCGCTAAATATTAAATCAGGCGAGCATGCATGGGATGTACTTGGTGCTTCCAAAATCGGATTTGGCAGCACAACAGGGTCTATTGAAGGGCCAGGGAAAGCCTCGTCTTACAGCGGAAAGGATTGGTTTGAATCGGTTTATGACCGTTCCGGAGACTACCCGGCAGCTCAGAGTGTTCCTGAATCTTGGCTGGGTGATAACATGTATCTGCAAACCATCGGTAAAACAGATGTGAATGCGCTTACGAAGTACGGAATTGAAGCTAGTGCCGGACTGGACAAGCTGAACACGGACATTTTGCGGTATCATGAATTTTTACCTTTCAAAACCCCTGAAGGGGTGAGCAGGGACGATGGTGACCGGGGAGCGGTCAACAGTGACCGTCAGCGTCTCGAAATCAAGAGCAATACCAGTGCATCGAATAGCGATGGTAATAGTGTGGGTGGCGATATTATGACCCATCACTGGAAGCTGATGCTTCCTTCGGAAACGATCAAGTATCAGATGGATGCGGCCGAGAAGGAAGCCGGCGACTTCATTGCTCCGCGACGTTTCTTCCACATTTTTCAATTAAAGGCGATTGAAGGGGATGAAGCCGGGCAGCCGATAACGACGCTTACGCTTGTTTCCGTCAATGGCAAAGGCTATTTGGAATTCAGAAACAATCCGGATGGGCAAGAAGCGTACCGAATTAAGCCGCTGTTCACGATTCCATTAGATCAGGTCGTTGACCGTTGGCTGGATATGGAAGTGACGATCCTTAGCGCTGATAAAGGCTATGTCTACGGCAAACTTATTGATGTGGCAAGCAATACAGAACTCTGGAAAGGCGGCATGACGGCAGAAACCTTGAGACGCCCTGAAGTCTTGAACCCGGATACGGGGAAAAAGGAACGTGTCGATCTGCCCGCAGTGCCTGGACAACAGAACCGCTCCAAATGGGGACTATATCGAGGAATGTACAATACCGTGAATGAATCCGTTTATGCCGATGAATATCAGGCTGCAACGATGTATTTATCCGATATTTACTTAATTAAAAGGGATGCCAGCACCTATGTGTTCCCTGATGGTTGGGATCCAAACAGCCAGCCCAAGGATATCGTGGCATGGGATAGGAAGCCAGTCGTTTCGGCAGCACCAGGCACAGCATTCGAGAACTTGGACTTACCGGCGCAACTGGATGTAACCTTGAGCACAGGCAAGATTGAAAAGGTAAATGTCACGTGGAGCCCGGAAGGCTATAATTCGAATAGTACGGGAAATTACAAACTCAACGGGCAATTTACTGGAACTGGCATTACGAACACTCAGAATATTAAGCCTTATGTTGAAGTCAATATTTCCGGTATTAAAAACTGGGCAGTAACGCCATCCGCCGAAATTAAAGTTGTTTCTCAGAGTGGGGGCACCAAAAATAACTTTATCGACGACCAATCGGATACGGCTTGGCAAGCGAACAGTTCGCTAACAAAGACAGAAGGGTACCAATACTGGGCTGCCGTTAAACTGGAAAAACAGATTGAAGTTAGCCGGATTCAGCTTGAATGGACCAGCAACAGCAAGTTCTTGAAAAATTACCAGCTTTACTATACGAACGATGCTGCGGCATATAACGAGCTGAAGGAAGGCACCTCTGTCTCGTCAACCTCATCGGCAACGAGGAAGCCGCTTCTAACCGAGCATGGTTCCTCTTGGATCCTGATTCCCGGAGCGGGAAAAACGACGGATCTGAGCAATAACGAGAAGGCTGATTTGACACTGAGCCAAACGGTAAATGCGCAATATGTGCTGTTAGTTTCCGATCTCACACTCGATAACAGTGCCGGCTCCATCAAAAGCAATGTATTTAACATTATCGGTCAACCTTCTCGATCGATTGAGACCGGTTCCGTAAATCTGCTGGCGCCATCCCGTTTTACGCCGCAAGATGGCGTGAACCTCAAGGTTAACTCTGAGCAACCTGATCATCCTGGAGTAGACGCCTTGAAGACGGACGGAACTGGTTTCTGGCGAAACTCTAGCTCCAACGTGTATAAGGAGAATTATGCGCCATCTTCCTTGGCGTTGAGCCTTGATTTGGGATCTCCAAAGACAGTGGATAAACTGTATCTTGAAATTCCGAACGCTATCGCCAATATTCAGAAGAATGCTACTCGTTTCGAAGTTTATTACTCCAATGATCCTCAATCTTGGGCGAGCAGCCCTACAACTTCGGATGTGGCGAACAACTATGATTGGGAAGGCAACGGCTGGAAGCTGGCCGGAGGTACGGAAACCGAAGGCATGTGGTCCTTTGTAACCTACAACGGACAGCAATGGGGTTTTGATACCAAAACGTTCTTATATCCGTTTTCGGCGCGTTATGTCATGATCAACACGGTTTTGGTTGGTCCGCGCGATCGTCGTACGGATGAGAATACATCGGCTATGGGGTTATCCGGCTTGGTGATTTATGGAAAAGATCCGGTATCCAACGCTACGGCTCTTACACCATCCAAAGCTGTTTACAGCACTTGGGATCAAAGCGAGCCGATCAGCACCACTGTTAACCTTTCCAGTGGTCAGACGATTACGGGAATCACGACTGCTCAAGGCAAGGAGCTTGTTTTCAATACGGATTACAAAGTAACTGGGAATAAGGTTACCTTCGAAGCTCCGTTCCTCGCGAAGCTTCCGCTGGGCACGAATGAATTCACTATCCGTCTCAGCAGCGGCACACCTTCTATTTTTGCCTTGGACGTGACAGCGCGTGGGCTTGGAGAGAATAGCAAAACCATTAAGATGAATGCCATTGATGGCGTGTCTCCTTACAATGTTCTGGGAGGTGCGATGGGCACCGACGAGCCGGTTGAAGGAGTAACCAAGCGAATTCGAGATGCTTACCATGCTTATTATGGGGATCGTCCTGAAGCGAATTTAGCTGACAACCATGTTCAAAGCGTCTGGGACAGTACCCTTCAGAAAAACGTGTTCAAGGTTGTTGCCCAAGGCAGAGGCCTGAACAATGAGTTTGAAGACAAAGGTGTTTTTGACAGGGAAAAAGGTTATGTCGTCGGCGGTGCGGCCATCAATGACAGACAAAGAATCGAGATTCGTCCGGACGAAGATTCAACCAAGGATTTTACGGCATACAATGGAGACATTGTTTCCTATCAATGGATGTGGAACATTCCGGATGGCAATCAGTGGAACCAGTCTAACTTCAGACATATTTTCCAACTAAAAGCGACGAATGCTCAGGCAGCCGATACCCTCCCAGGAGGCAATAGTGCCGGTGAGAATGGGGCGTATATTCTGGCTATGTCGATTACCGGCAAGGATACGAGGGAGCTGATCGTCAACCATAACCGATACGACGGCGATAAGACCCTTCTGAGAATCCCGTTGAAAGATATTGGCAGTCATTGGATTAAAGTTGAGCTACAGGCATTAATCTCCGATTCCGGTTGGCTGACGATTAAAATCACCGATACCGTTACCGGTAAAGTTTATACCTTTGACAGCCCGGATGTGTATCAGATGTTTCCGAAACAAGGGGCAGGCGACGGTGTGAAGGACTTGTGGAGAAGACCGGAAAGAAGCGTCAAGGTCGGAAGCAGCAATGTCAACTTCGAGACCGAATATCCGGCGACTTTTGATCAATATTTGCGTCCGAAGTGGGGCATTTACCGCAGCTCTAACGGTGGCACCAATTCAGCTTACGACGCCGAGCTGCAGCTTTCTGATATCACGATTACCAAAGTTGCAACAGGCGTATCTTCTACCAACCTGGCGCTGAATAAAAAAGCGTACAATGTTGGTTCGACGGCAGGTGCCAACTCGTTACAGCTTACATCGGCTAATGCTAATCCTTATGGGAATGCAAACAAACTTACAAGCGGTGTCCTTGAAGATCCTATGATCTGGAACGTCAATAATGTGACCAGCTTGGACCAAATTGGAAATTACTCTTGGTTGGGTACGGACGGAGCTAGAAAAGGCAGTTTTGTTATTGATCTTGGTCAAGCAATGGATTTCAGCCAAATCAGGCTGCTTGCCAAGTCCACCAGGTTGAAAGGTGCGACCGTTTATGTATCCGATGATTTCGGTGATCACTCATCGGCTGCTGAATTGGACAGCTTGACTTTCAAACAAGTTGATCTCAAAACCGAAGAAGGGTATACCTATGAAACAGGCAACCTAAACGGCGGAGATGACTTAACAGATGCATCCTATGCGTTAAATCTTGGCAAAACCTACCATGCCAGATATATCAAAGTATTGGTAGAAAACGCATCGGGCGGCAACGCAGGCACTGATTTAACTGGACCTCCTAGGCTTACACAGGTTCAAGTCTTCAACGCACCGATGCCTCCTCAGAATCTGAAAATAGCAACCAATGGTTCGTCTGCGGTTCTAAAATGGGATTCTAACGAGCGGAGCGAAGGCTTCACGGTTTATAACGGGACAGAAATCGTTGCCGAATTGCCGGCAAATGCGACAAGCTATGTATGGCCAAACAATTCTTCTGACACTACAGGGATCTCGGTAAGGTCAAAGGGAACAGACCCATATTCCCGCAAATTTATGATCTCGGCACCAGCTTTTCCAGTGCCTACTGTACCTACGGATGTGAATCCTTTCATTGTTACCATTTCACCTGAGAACATCGTGACCGTAGTAGGGACAGCACCGGTTATGCCGAGCGTTGTGAGCGCTGTATACAGCGACAGCTCAACCCAAAAGCTGCCTGTAGCTTGGAACCCCATTGCTCCTATCCAATACGCGGCTCCAGGAAACTTTACCGTTGAAGGTACCGTTACTGGTAGCGTATATAAGGCATTGGCTAACGTTGCCGTTACCTCAGGTGCAGTCACATGGCCGGCTCAATCCGTTCTGACCGTTTCGGAAGTTGGCGAAACAACGGCAACCTTGCGATGGACAGCGGCGCAAGCCGTGAGAGGGATAGCAGGATATACGCTTTATACCGTTACCGGCAGCACGTATTCCGAAATCGTTTCGGTCGGTGATGTCCTGACTTATAAGCTGACGGGTCTATCGAGTGGAAGTAAGTACACGTTCACGATTCAAGCCGTAGATAAGGATGGTGTTAAAAGTGTATACGGACCTGCAGCTAGTTTCTGGACCAATACTAGATCGAGAGATACTTCAGATGCTCCAGTTTCTACGGGCTCGGGATCAGCTCCAGTAACGTCTGGTGGTTCCAATACGAATACAGGTATCATTAATCTTGATAAGGATGCCAAAGTTACGAAAGAAACGGCGCCTGATGGAAGTACGGTAACAAAAGTCACTGTGGATGCGAAAGCGTTGGAGAAAGCCTTAACTAACCCTCTCGTTGTCATAGATGTGAGAGGAAGCGACTCGGCTACGAAAGTGGAACTTCCAGGTAATTCTCTTCTCAGTGTGACGAATAAACAAAGTAAATTGGTTATTCAATCAAACGGGATTCGTTACGAATTGCCTGTGACGCTGTTTACGAATATTCTGAAGGACGCTACAGTAGTCGTCTCGATAGCCAAAGTAACGGGCAAAGCTGGAGACGATGTGAATGCTGCTGTGAATAACCTGAATGCGAAGCAAGTGATAACGAACCCGATCGAATTTACGATTACCGTTAACGGTTTGGAATTGACGGACTTCGGTGGCGTATATGTCAACCGTACCCTGAACTTGGGTCAACTGACCGTGGACCCCGCCACGTTGACTGCAGTATGGATTGATTCGAACAAACAGCTTCACTTTGTTCCGGCTGTCCTAACAACAAAGGACGGAGCGACGGAAATAACGATCCATTCGCCTCACAACAGCGTTTATACCGTCATTCAATCAGAGAAATCGTTCCGTGATTTACAAGGGCATTGGGCTAAAACTGACATTGAACTGCTCGCAAGTAAATTGATTCTAAACGGTATGACTGATGAGCAATTTGCACCTGAAGCGAACGTGACGCGTGCTGAGTTTGCGGCCATGCTGGTTCGTTCCCTTGGCTTAGTAGAAACAAAAGTTAGCGTGTTTCACGATGTTCAATCCACAGATTGGTTTGCCGGGGCCGTAGGCTCGGCCTCAAAAGCTGGATTGATCGATGGCTATGAGGACGGCAACTTCCAGCCTAACGCCAATATTACTCGTGAACAAATGGTTGCGATGGTGATACGGGCCATGAAAGTCGGCGGCAAGGAAATGCAAGGCGATCTCTCGGTATTGAACAAATTCACCGACCGATCCGATATCGGGGTATGGTCGAAAGAAGCCGTTTCACAAGCTTTGAAAGCCGGACTCATCCAAGGAATGTCCGACACCGTTTTCGCTTCGAAGGAATCTGCAAATCGTGCACAAGCTGCAGTGATTTTGAAGCGTGCACTGCAATTCCTGAGCTTTATGAACTAAATTCCTCCAAAATTCCAAACAAGCGGCCGCCTTCGATTTCTCGAAGGCGGCTGTTTGGGTAAGAGGAATCTGAACAGATAGAAGGAATTTGTATGTATGAATATCGGAGGTGGAGAAGTGTGAGAATTAGAACAGCGACAGAAAGAGACATTGATTTTATAAAAAGCAGAGATCACCATCTGAAAGAGCACTTAATTGCACCAAAAATTAGAGGAAACGAAATTTTCTTGTTCCAAGATGAGCATGATGAAAGCATCGGTTGGATGCGTTTTAGTTACTTCTGGGATAATACGCCGTTTATGAATATGATTTGGTTCGACGAACCTTATCGTAATCAAGGGTTGGGGAAGCAAGCCGTCGATTTTTGGGAAAATCGCATGAAAGAGCAAGGGTTTGAACGGGTCATGACATCCACCCAAGCAGATGAAGAGGCTCAGCATTTCTATAGAAAATTGGGTTACAAAGATGCAGGATGCTTATTGCTGGATGATCAAGCTATGGAGATTATTTTTACGAAAAAGCTGATCTAATATGACTATGACATAAGTTGACATAGTTAATGTCTATACTAGGCTGTAGATCAACGAAAGGAGTTAACCGATCATGAGCCGTAAAATCATTTTGGATTTAGCCGTTACTTTAGATGGGTTTATTGAAGGAAGCAAGGAGGAAGTTGATTGGTGCGTGATGGACGCCGAGATGGGGTTCACACAGTTCTTAAATCAAATTGATACCATCCTGTATGGCAGAAAAAGCTATGATTTATGGGGGCAATACATGCCTGATTCTGAAAATGAAGAGCCGGATCATGAAATGTGGGATCTCGTTCATAGTAAAGAGAAGTATGTGTTTTCAAGAACACAAAGTGGGACCGATCATAAAGCGACCTTCATTAATGATAATATTTTGGAAGAAGTAAATAAAATAAAGAATAAGCCAGGCAAAGATATTTGGCTGTATGGCGGAGCAAGTCTCATTACAACGTTTATCCATTTAGGACTAGTTGATGAGTTTAGATTATCTGTGCACCCTGTTGTTTTGGGAGATGGAAAACCGCTGTTTACGGATATAAATCAGAGGCTAAATTTAAAATTGATTTCTACCAAAACATTCTCCTCTGGCGTAGTGCAGCTAATCTATCATTTGAATGAACAATAAGAAAAAAGAACCAACCGATATGTCGGCTGGTTCTCTATTTATTTACATGCTACTTACGGGCAAGAAGCTTAACATTATCTGCTGCATGGAAGACTGAGCGTTGTTTCCCTTCATAAATAACAGCCGACATCGCCGGGATAGCATCGTCATCGACCTTGACTTCATGTTCGGAGAAGTTGGCAATAACCTTGAGATCGTTGCCATACTGAGCGCTTTGTACAAGTCGGTCTTCGGTTAACACGGCGAATTTGCTCATTTGTTGAGAAACGGCTTGCTGATGGAAAGGGGACCACACTTTCAAATAATCAAGAATGCTGGCTTTCTCTTGCTCCCAAGTTGCACGGTTCAAGTGATACAAGGGTGGTACATTGTACAAAAGGCTATATAGCATTTTATCCGCTTCATCCCCCTTAATCTTATAGGTACCCCATTCCCAATGATTGGTTGTAATAATGGAGTTATTATAAACAAGCTTGTACAAAGGCAATGCGTACACGGGGTCATTATACACTTTTTCATACAAGGGTTTAATCGGTACTGACTTGCCGTAACGTTCCGGGATGCCGGAAGCAGCGTAATATCCGCCTACAAAGTAGGGGCTGTTTTTGTTCTCCCGCATATCAGGATCGCCCCAAGCGATGACGGGACTCTCGATGCCTTGTGCATAAGCAATAACTCCACTCGCGTAATCATTACCGCCCTCCGAGCCAACTACCATATGTTTGTCTTTGGCAAAATAGGTGAACCGATCTAAGCGGGCCATCATGTCCTGAAGCTGTGTCGTCGGATGATCGGGGGAGTAATCGTCGTAGATATCTCCCGTTGCGTCCGAGTCCACAAACCACGAGTTGTAACTAATCCCATCTTGAAGGATTCCCTCGACCCGCTGCTTGACGCTAGGCATTGCTAAAGTTGGATTCAATTTTCGCCCCCTTTGAAGAAAGCCGGCAATCTTCGAACCATCCTTTTTAGCAATAGTTGCTTGATCATAAAGCGAAGGATCAGGGAAAAATGCAGTATTCCATGAAGGATCAGGTTTCTCCTGAATGGAATGATAGGAGTCATAAGGAGCAATTAAATATCCGGCCTGATTGGCCGCTTCAACCATACGGGGATTGCTCAGACCGTCAGCCCAGTTAGGAAGCCCGATCCATGCTTTTTGAATCCCCGACTTCTGCATGTCGTTGATTAGATCTGTTGAATCTGCCTGTCCCCAAGTAGAAATATCCCCCGCGGCGTCTTTCAGCACGCTTTTGAGCAGCAGCTTGTTAAGGTCGTACAGTTTTTGCTCGCTTAATTTATCGATTCCTAGATCCATCAGCTTCTGCGCCTCACTTCCGGGATTCGGAAATACGGCCTTTGAATAGAAACCTTTCAGCTTCATTCCTTGATTAAGCGCACCTAGGACAACTCTTTTCTGATAAGCGTCCAAAGTGTTTTGCTTCGCGATGTCCTTCAACACCTGCGCAAGTTCATCGCTTCCTTCGGCCGTACCTGCGAGCAGCTTGACCAGCCACTCACCAAGAGCACCCGAGAGTAACGGTCGGATTTTAGGCCACTGGACATCGTGATCGGTGAGGATCGACTCACTCCATAAGTATATCTGTGGTGCCCCGTACAGTTTTTGAATATTGGGATTCTCTTTCGATTTGTCTGCAAGCGTCACGTATTTTCCGCTTTCTTCTATATAGCTTTTGTAAGGTTGAACCATTTGCTGCGGATCATTACCTGTAACATATAAGCGGAATCCATAGCTTTTATCTTTATTGATGCTTGGAAATGCGTGTGTAAATTGAAATTGAAGCGAAGAAGACGTATCGAAATGAACCTCATCATTGAATTTATTTGTAACGACATAAACCAGGGAGAAGGGGTCATTTTTCAAAGCAAAAAAGTCCATCGAGAACGACTCACTCCAAGTGTAGCTCTGATCATCCAAGAAAGTCCGCCAATTCGTGTCGTCTGCCGGAATGATTTTTCCTTCGCCCAAGGGAAGTACATAACTCTGTGCTTTTACTGAAGGCCATTGAAATTGTTCTGCGCCTATGGAGTCGAAGTGAATATCGAGATAATTGTTTTTCTTGGCGATACTAACTTTCACTTGTCCTGGATAAGTCCATGTCATCGAATCTTTTTCCTTAACGAGATCTGTTACAGCTGTTTTGGGCAGTCCCAGCGAAGCCGGTATACGAACTCCGTTTTTAATAATCGTCAGAGTGAATGTCTCGGGATCGACTTCGTAATCGAAGGGCTCACCTGCCGGTTGAACGGATGTTGAAATGGTTTGCTGCCCACTGGTGGGTGTTAGCTGGTTTGCAGCTTGATCGCGGCACCCGGTTAGGGCTACGGTAATGAGACTAGCTGCACAAAGTAATGCAAGCTTTTGTTTTTTCATGAAAATACCTCCTAAAATGTTTGATTCGATGTTCAGTATAAGGAGGCAATGTTACACGAATGTGCCAAATGGAGATCTCGGATATGTCTATGTCTTGAAGCATTTTGCCATACTGATGTAACAAAAGACAATTATAATAGGAATGCCGCGTGAAAAGGGGGGAAGGTATGTGAATTTGTTGTTGGCTGACGATGAACCGCTTATGCTGCAAGTGATAAAGGCATATTTCATAAAAGAAGGTTTTCAGACATTTCTGGCTCAGGATGGCGAAGAAGCAATAAATTTGTTTTATCAGCATAAAATTGATTTGGCCATTTTAGATTGGATGATGCCAAAAAGGAGCGGCATCGAAGTATGCCGGGAAATTAAGAAAATGGGGCGGACAAAAGTGCTGCTGTTGACGGCGAAAGGGAATGTGGATGATGAATTCCTTGCCTTGCAGTCGGGTGCGGACGATTTTGTTCGCAAACCGTTTGATCCGCGCATTTTGTTGTTAAGAGCTCAAAAGCTGCTGCAGCTTGGCGCGAAGATGACGTTTGGTGATCTAACTGTCGATCTGGAAGCTCAGAAAGTATATCGGAATGGTAATGACGTTCAAGCAACACATAAAGAATTTGAATTAATGAAGTATTTGGCACTTAACAAGGGGCAGATTATTACCCGCAAAATGCTGCTCGATCAAGTGTGGGGAATGGACTATTACGGTGAAGAGAGGACAGTGGACACCCACGTTCGTAGACTTCGAGAAAAGATAGGCGAAAGGCGGATCAAGACGTACCGCGGGATGGGCTACTCTCTGGTGGAGGACAATGAGTAAACTAAGCCGCAAGTTAATCATCAGGATAACTGCCGCACTGTGTCTTGTTTTTGTCCTCTCTTTTGCGGTTAATACGTATTTTTTGCCGAAGTTTTTCTTATATCAGAAGAAAAATAAACTTGCGGAATTGTCTTCCGAACTCGTCTCTATATCCTACAGCTCTTTGGTACAGCAACTTGGAGTTATTGAGGAGCAGTACCAGGTTACTATCGCTTATACGACATTATCTGATTCCGTCGATGATGTGAATAATAAGCTGCTGCTTCAATTTAATCGCAAAGGCATTGCACTGGGTAAATTTTGGCTGACAGAGGAAAGTATCGCGAAGCTGCGCGAAGGGGAACAGGTGAACAAAATTTATGATCAGTCGAAGCTGAAATCAAGTTTTCTGGTCAACTTCCTGTCGGTAGGAGGATCTGTTTTCGCAGTAGGCGAATCGATTAGTAATTCTGATGAGACCATCCAAATCGTGAATTTATTTAATCTATATATATGGATTGGCATGCTTTTGCTGCTTATCGTGCTTTCTGCACTTTATACCGCTCGAATTGTTAAACCGCTAGGTAAATTGAATGAGACTGCCGAAGCGATCTCCCATTTATCTTTCACCAAAGTTGATATACAAACAGGTGATGAGATTGAATCACTCGCGCGGAGTATTAATCGAATGAGCGATAATTTGGAAGAGGCTCATAAGTCGCTAGAAGCCAAGAATGCAAATCTGCAAACCTTTATTGCGGATATTTCGCATGAATTGAAAACACCGCTCTCGCTCATCCGCGTCTATGCCAGCGGGATGCAGGATGGACTGGATGACGGTACATATGCCCAGGTCATTCAACAGCAGAGCGATGCGATGTCCGTCCTGATCGACCGATTGCTTGAATTGTCACGCCTTCAAGAGGAGACGTACCGTTTTGAAGTGATTAATTTTAAGCACTTGCTTGAAGAAACGATAGGAGATTATCGTACACCTTACCTACAAGTTGGCTTAGAACTTGAAGCCAATATTCATTTGCCTGCGGAAACATGGGTGATGGCGGATCGTTCAAAACTGGAATCGGTGCTTCATAATTGGCTGACGAACGCAATGAAGTACACAAGTGGTGCAAGAGTTCATATAACATCGGTAATCAAGGTGGGGACCGTACGATTCGAGATAGCGAATGATACAGATTTAGGCGAGGACAGGCCTTGGGAGCTTGTATGGGAACCGTTCTATGTCATGGAAAGTTCTAGGAGCAAAAAATTCAGCGGCACCGGTCTGGGCTTATCCATTTCACGAACGATTCTACAAAAGCATCAAGCACCATTCGGACTCGACGTCCAAGATGGCGTCATAGTCTTTTGGTTTGAGATCCCACTGGCAGCTCGGCACGGCTAAACCATCCGGCGAAAGAGAGACAGCTCCGTCTTTAGACGGAGCTGTCTTCATCGTTGAGAAAAGGCAAAGGAGTCTCCTAGCATTCGCTCCACGACTTGTTGAAACGCCAACTTCTTATGCTTCAGCGTATCCTCAGACCAAGTGAAAATGCCTGGATCAAACATAAAATGAATGCCCATGAGCAAAATTTCCGCGGTTTCCTGCAGGTGCTGAATGCGAAAAATACCTTCCGTCACCCCTTGCTCCAATATACGGATCACATAGGGAACGCTTTGCTGGACTGTCTGTACAAGAATCTTTTGATGAATAAATGCGTTATTCTCGTGGTGCAGAAACTCAAGCATCTTACTTTCTTCCTCACCAGGTTCTTCTCCCCAAATGATCTTATGGAGTTTATCTTCCGTCGTCAGATTGCTATCGGTTAAGGCGCTGATCGTATTCACTTTTTCGGTGACCAAGCTTTCTATAATAGCTGCCATAATGTCGCTTTTTGTCTTGAAATGATAATAAAATGTCCCCTGAGCCACTCCTAATTTTTTGACGATATCACTTACGGCCGTTTGTTCATAACCCTTACTGCTAAAAAGCTCTAAAGAAGCATCTATCATTTCTTGTCGCCGAATTTCCGGTTTTTTAGATACTCTTGCCATGGATTTCATCCCTCTCGTTGTATCGCTACTCATTATTGTATTGACTGACTGACTGCAAGTCAATATAATGAGAAAGCAATGTATTAACTGACTGATTGTCAGTCAAATAAAAAATAGGAGATGATATTAATGAAACTCAGACTAATCTTGTACGTGATCGGATTCAGTGCGTTTGCCGGATCTCTTGGGCAAAATTTATATACACCGTTACTGGCCGAAATGCAGAAAAATTTACAAACAACCAGTTACATGATGAGCTTGACAGTTTCTTTATTTCTGGTTGCTCTGGCTGTCATGCAGGTCATATTTGGTTCATTAGCCGATACAAAAGGCAGAAAAAAAATTCTTATACCGGCGTTAATTGTTTATGCGGCAGCGTCCCTAGGATGCGCTTTTTCCCATTCCATCGGTCTATTTCTTGTGTTCCGTGTCCTTCAGGGTATTGGTTCAGCAGCCATTCCCGTTGTTGGAGCTGCTGTTATCGGCGATATGTTCCGTGGAAATGAATTAGCCAAAAGTATGGCTACATATCAGCTAATGCTGCTCCTAGCGCCAGCCGTCGGTCCGCTTCTCGGAGGTGTGATCGGAGAGAAATTTGGATATCAAGGCGTATTTCTCTTTTTAACAGCTATCATAGGATTGTTATTGCTAGCCTACATGAAACTATTGGTTGAAACAAAACCTCAGGGAGCGACAGCTACGCCTTTCGCTTTGAAATCATTCGGTGTGATTTTTCAAAATCATCTTAGTGCAGTCGTCTTGATATATGGTTTTGCACAAAGCGTTGTGTATTTAGTTTATATCGTATTTCTGCCGCATATCTTAGGGAATCTTTATCATATGGCCGCAGGTAAAATTGGCGTCATCCTATTGGCTATGTCCGCTTCCACCATTGTTAGTATTAAAATCGGCAGCTGGATGCGGAATCAGCTAGGTAATAAAGCGAGTTTAGTATTCGCATTTTTGTTACAATCATGTACAGTCATCTTGTTTGCATTAACAGCACATTTGTCTCTGCCAATGTTAATTGGTGATATCTGTTTATTTGGGTTCGCCATGGGGTTGACCGTGTCGCTTCCTGTGACCATTCTAGCCGAACAATTTCCGGAGGAGCGCGCGACTGCAATTGGCGTATACAACCTGGTTCGCTATTTGGGGATGGCGGTAGGCCCTGTGATTGGCGCTAGACTTTATTCGGATACGGATCTAAAACCCTTGTTCCTGACCAGTGGTTTAGTATTTCTAGGATTAGTCTTGATTGGCGCGGCATGGATAGGTTTGAAACGTGCAGTTGGACAAAGCTCTTCAATTGCAAAATAAGTTAGATTTTCGAAATGGCACCAATGATTAAATAGGCGAATACCCTATCGTACAAAGAAGTGCAGGGAGGATTCGCCGTGATACCTATGTATCCTTATTTCGGTTATGAGACACGATGCCGTCTGCAGCCGTTAACCTTTCCACCTCAACATCAAAACGTACAGCCCGGATTAGAATATGTGATGAACCCAATCCCAATTTCCGATAACCCTCATTACAAAGGAAGCGGTAAGTTGGCCGGCAAAGTTGCGATCATTACAGGGGGCGACAGTGGTATTGGCCGTGCGGTGGCAATCGGATTTGCAAAAGAAGGATCAGATGTAGTCATTGTGTATTTGTATGAAAAAGAAGATGCGCATGCAACTAAACAAATGGTCGAGTATTACGGTGGTCGATGTTTGTTGATTGAATGCGATTTAAGACAGCCACTGGCAGCCAAAGCGGTTGTGAAACAAACCTTAGAGCATTATGGGCGGCTGGATACGCTTGTATTGAATCAAGGGGTTCAATTCCCGCAAGAAAGCATAGTGGATATTACAGATGAACAGCTGGAAGACACGTACCGTACGAATATATTTCCGCTATTTTATATGACCAAAGCCGCACTTCCTTGCTTGCAGCCGGGAAGTACGATCATCTCTACGGCTTCTGTTACGGCTTATGCCGGGGCGCCGCTGCTTGTCGATTATTCTTCAACCAAAGGTGCGATCGTATCCTTTACAAGATCGTTATCTCTCCAATTAGTGAGTAAAGGAATCCGTGTGAATGCCGTAGCTCCAGGCCCGATCTGGACACCGCTTATCGTATCCAGCTACTCTGCGGAGTATGTGAAAACTTTCGGTATGGAGACACCGATGAAACGAGCTGGGCAGCCTTTTGAGCTTGCACCGACCTACATTTATTTGGCTTCAGACGATTCGTCCTTTGTGACGGGTCAGGTTCTTCATGTGAATGGCGGCATTATGACGGAAACGTAAGGATTGAAATGATAATTGTGAGAACTGCCGCGTAGATCGCGGCTTTTTTATTTCACAAAAAAACATTCGCAGAAGGAAATAGACGAATATGAAGGAATTAATTGTAAAATGATTTTTAAAGTAGGGAGGGTTCACAATGTCTTTATCCAATCATATTTTTAGCAAAGAGACTCCATTGAAAGTGAATATGAATTATCAATTGTACCTTCCGTATGATGATGGAATTAACCGGGAATCCAAATATCCGTTAATCGTGTTTTTACATGGTGTTAAGAAACGTGGTGAAGATATTAGTTTATTAGATAACTATGGACTTACCTGGATAGCAGAAGGGAAAAGCGATTTTCCTTTTATTATCGTTACGCCGCAGTGCCCCACAGACTCAAATTGGGTAGAAGAATTCCATTGCGTGAAGGCTCTGGTTGACGAAATGATCATGAATTACCCTGTAGATGCTGAGAGAGTTTACTTAACTGGATTTAGTATGGGCGGAAACGGAACATGGGATTTTGCTTCAAGAGCTCCTGAACTTTTTTCAGCTGTAGTGCCAATTTCAGGGTGGTTTGAGCCGGGACAGGCTAATTTACTAAAGGATATACCCATTTGGGCATTTCATTGTGTGGACGATGATGTTGTTCGAGTATCCGGGACAGAAGATATGGTTAGATCGATAACAAAGATAGGTGGAAACATCAAAGCTACATACTACTCCGAGCTGGGTCACAGCCATAAAGTCATGGAAGAAACGTATAACAATCAAGAATTATACACTTGGCTTTTGAAACATAAAAGAAATGAACCATTCGGAGGATAGGAGAATGAATGTTTTGGATGTTTATCACATTGTTACTAGGAATAAGATGACTCTTGGGCAAGTGATCTATTTTGATCATGACCAGAAAAACACATTGTACCGTTTCTTTTTTGAAAAAGAACAATTAAATGCCAAAGGCGAAGATTTTATTCAAATTCTCAATGATCATTACACAAATGATGGCTTGAAACTTGATAAAGAAAATGCGGAAGTAGCTGTTAAGTATGTAGGGCAAACAATTAGAGCTATTAGAGAAGCGCTAGTTAAAAATTGAACAAGCTAGAGAATACTGGAAGGGGAATGTGAGCAACGAACTTCCGGAGCTTTTGATTAATGGAAAAATTGAAGTTATTGAAATAATCGATGAGTTCACCGCTTAAGGATTTACAAACAAACAGATTAATTTCCCCTCAAATTGGTTAATAAATTGGGACCACAAAATGAAACCAAATGAAAGGTGGTTCCAAAATGAAGAAGAAAATCGTACTTGAACAAGCCGCTCAAGATTTCGTAGAAGCTACAGTTAATCCACCATTTCTTTTTGATTTAGGACCGAAGAAAGGAAGGGAAGCCGTTGACGAAGTTCAAGACGGCCCCATAGCAAAGCCGCCTGTTGACGTCGAGAATGTAACCATTCCGGGAGGGCCCAAAGGGGACATCTCTCTAACCATTTTTCGTCCACAAAACATTTCGGATTCTCTACCTGTGATTCTCTACACCCACGGCGCAGGCTGGGTCTTCGGAAATGTCCATACGCACGACCGATTAATTCGAGAATTAGCGGTAGGGTCTCAATCCGCGGTTGTTTTTACAAACTATAGCCTGTCGCCGGAAGCCAGATACCCTGTTGCGATTGAGGAAGTTTTTACCGCGCTCGAATGGGTTGCCGAGCATGGCAAAGAAAAGGGATTGCAATCAGACCATATTACAGTTGCAGGGGATAGTGTCGGTGGTAACATGAGTGCTGCCATTACTTTAATGGCCAAGGAGCGCGGCGGCCCTCGGATCCGCAAGCAGGTACTCTTTTATCCAGTCACTGATGCATCGTTTGAGACGGAATCTTATGAAGATTTTTCAACAGGATATTTCCTTCGCCAGGATGCTATGAAATGGTTCTGGGACCAGTATACAACTGATCCAGGAGAAAGAGCGGAAATTACCGCCTCACCATTAAGAGCTTCCATAGAACAACTGAAAGGACTTCCGGAAGCACTTGTGATTACGGCTGAAGCAGATGTACTAAGGGATGAAGGAGAAGCCTATGCGAATAAACTGAGAGAAGCCGGGGTTCGGGTAACAGCTGTACGTTTCCAAGGCACAATCCATGATTTCGTTATGCTCAACGACTTAGCGGACACAACTGCAGCTAGAGGGGCTATTCTGCTTGCAAATGCATGGATTCGTGAAAGGGAGAGGACCGCATGATAATCGGACGTTCTGGAAATCTGAATACCTATAAATGGATCAGGGGACTATAAAAGCTAAACGATGCAATGTTATGGGGTATTCGAATGATTTTCATTGCTATGGCTGTTATATCTGTCCTTTCGGCATGGCGTTGGGGAGACTGGAGAAATTGGCAAAAATATCATGCAACAATGTTATATTTCTTGCTTGGAGACGTATTTTATGTTCTGCTGACAAAAGATTACCCGCTATGGCAGCACCAACCCAAGCCGCCAATTGATAGTACCATAGGGACTGAAATATGTTGTTTGGTTGCATTTGCAGCTACAACGCTGATATTTCTTGGTTTATACCCCAAAGGAATTGCGAAGGCAGCATTATGGATAGGATTATGGGTCGTCATTTATTCCCTCATTGAGGTCATCTACATGTTTACAGGAGCGATCAAACATTTTCATGGCTGGACCATGCTGTATTCCGTCGTGTTCAATATCATCACGTTCCCAATGCTTCGTTTACATTTTAGTCGGCCAATACTTACGTATGCGATTTCCATACTATTCGCTATTGGATTATTAGTCATATTCAAAGTTCCAATTCAATGATTGGTTAGGCTGAAAATTATCTTCTTCATCATCTAGACGCCTTCATTTTTCCTTTGTATAATAAAGGGAAATTATGGTATGCGTAACTGGCGAAACGTAGAGGACTACGGGGGAGCGCATATGGCATATAGCCGATCGCCTGGGCAGAGCGTTTGATCCATTGGGTCAAGTGCTCTTTTTATTTCTGAGGAGATGATGTCGATGAAGAGGACAAGGCATGTCGGAGTTGTGCTGTACGATAAGGTGGATACGTTGGATTTTACTGGTCCACATGATGTATTTGGGGTGGCTGGGTACTTGGACAGCCATTTCCAGGTGTTTACAGTAGCCGAAAAGGAAACCCCGTTGACAACCGTTAGCGGCATCACGATCACGCCACAATTTAGTTTTGAAACTTGCCCTGCCATTGATATTCTCATCGTGCCTGGAGGGTGGGGAGCTCGCACAGAAATAAACAATGTACGAATGATCAATTGGTTGCGTGAGGCGGCGAACAACGCTGAAATTGTTCTTTCAATATGTACTGGAGCCTTGCTGCTGGCGAAAGCGGATTTATTGGAGGGGCTTCGCGTGACAACGAATCGGATGGCGTACGACCTTTTACAAGGCATGCTTTCTCCTGGTTCGACGGTTGTGAAGAATGTTCGCTATGTTGATAACGGAAGAATTGTCATGTCCGGCGGTGTAACAGCAGGATTTGATGCGGCGTTACATGTTGTAGCAAGGTTGTCCGGTGAAGCATTGGCGATGGAAACGGCAGCACGGTTGGAGTACCGCTGGCAGGGCAAGCTGGACATTCGCAGAGCAAAACTGGCAGATACAGAGTCGGTGCGAGAGCTTTTGGTACATGCCGCAAGGTGGATTGAGCGGACGCAGGGCTTTATACAGTGGCGCGAGGAGAGGTTTTCACAAGCGTATGTGTTCGATTTGATCCAGCAGGATGAGTTTTTTGTGGCGCACATGGATGGAGTGCCCGTCGGCTGCTTTTCCATTCAATGGAGGGACGAAGAGATCTGGGGAGAGCAGCATCATGAAAATGCTGGCTATGTACATCGATTGGCGGTCTCTCGGGACTATCCAGGCATGGGCATTGGTACGCGGCTGCTCAATTGGGCGGAAAGCTATATCAAAGAACAAGGGAAATCTTGGATACGCCTAGATTGTATGGCTGATAACGCAGCACTCAATAGGTATTATACCCGTGAAGGATTCGCGTTTTGTGGACGCTATAAGGCGCAAGGATGGGCCGCGCACTTGTATGAACGGCAAATCCTTTAGTAAAATAAATCTAGTAAAACATGTAACTTTCCTATTATCTTAGTGGCATTTAACGAAAGCGAGGAGAACGGTCATGTCTTTAATAGAATTCGGTATTGTCGGCAGAGGGTGGAGAGCCGATTTTTATTTGCGGATTGCCAAAGCGCTGCCCAAGCATTTCGCGGTCCGTGCAATGCTAGTCCGTGACGAGGAACGCGGGAAGGAGATTGAGAAGGAGTGGGGTGTGAAAACCTATCGGGATATGGAGTCTTTCGCTTCAAGCGGGTCACTTCAGTTCGCGGTCGTATGCGTTCCATGGGAGGCAGCGCCCGTCTGCACACTGGAACTGGCCGAGCGGGGAATTCCCGTATTGACAGAGACGCCTCCGGCTAAGGATATTCCGGCCATGATCGACTTGTACGAATCGCTGAAAAAGCTGAAAGGACGCGTACAAGTAGCTGAACAATACTTGTATCAGCCGATGCATGCTGCGCGTATTGCTTTTGTGAGATCCGGCAAACTTGGCGACATTTCTCAAGCGCAAGTCTCAGCTGCGCACGGTTATCATGGTATCAGTTTGATACGAAAGCTGCTTGGCATTGATTTCGAGAATGCCGTCATCCGGGGACAGAGATTTACGTCGAGTCTGGTGAAAGGCCCTGGGCGTAATGGACCTCCTGAAAGTGAAGTCATGGCTGATACTGTCCAGGATATCGTTACGCTTTCCTTCGGAAATAAGCTGGCACTGTTTGATTTTACAGGAGATCAGTATTTTTCTTGGGTTCGCAAAAATCGTATACTCGTTCGTGGAAACCGGGGAGAACTAACAGACGAAACGTTCCGGTATTTACAGGATTTCAAAACACCGATATACGGTGATCTTCGAAGAATGGATACTGGCCATAACGGGAACCTTGAAGGCTATTATCACCGAGGCATTATAGCTAATGATGAATGGGTATATGAAAATCCATTTGTTCCCAGTCGATTATCTGACGATGAGATTGCTATCGCTACGAGTTTAAGTAAGATGGCGGACTATCTACAAGGTGGGTCGGAGTGCTATGGGTTGGAAGAGGCCATGCAGGATCATTATTTGTCTATTATGATGCAGGCGGCCATCGAGTCGGGAGAAGAGTTAACGACAACAACTCAGCCTTGGGCGCAAGGCGCTGTAAATGTTTCCTCCTAAATGAACGGGTATTAGGAAGTAAGAACAGGCATATTTGAACGAGCTATCCGTATATCTTTGTTTTATACAAGTTGGCTGCTGCCAGCACAAGACAGGACGTCAGAGGAGCGAGACGCTATGACTGATTATACGGAACGGAACCGCGAACACTGGAATACCCGTACAGCTGTCAATGCCGCAAGATACGATATCGCCGGGTTTAAGGCAGGCAAGATTACCTTGACCCCAATCGAACGAGCGGAACTCGGCGATGTTTCCGGTAAGATGCTGCTACACCTTCAGTGTCACTTTGGTTTAGATACGCTCTCCTGGGCTCGTCTCGGAGCACAAGTTACTGGGGTAGATTTCTCCGAGGATGCGATTGCACTCGCCGAACGCTTGACCAAGGAAACTGGGTTAGATGCGCGTTTTCTCTGCTCGGACATTTACGAACTGCCTAAGGTGCTCGAGGATAAGTTCGATATCGTTTTTACATCGGGTGGTGTCTTGTTTTGGCTCTCAGATCTTGATCGGTGGGCGAAGATTATCGCGCATTTCCTCAAACCTGGCGGGATATTGTACTTACAGGAGGAGCATCCGTTTCTTAATGTCTTTGATGATGCTGCCGATGTGACCGAATTGCTCACACGCTATCCTTACTTTCACACGGAAGAGCCCCTTCGAATTGAGGGAATTGTTCCACATTCTGATCCAGCGGCCAATCAGCAGGGGGTTGAATATGTCTGGAGCTACAGTTTCAGCAATATAGTGAATGCCTTGATTGCTGCCGACCTGCGATTGGATTATCTCCATGAGTTTCCGTATGGGAACAACCAACGATTCCCTTTCATGGCACAAGGCGAGGACGGATGGTGGCGATGGAAAAACGCCGCTAACCATATTCCCCTCACATTCTCGCTGCAAGCCACGAAAGGATGAAGAATAACAACATCGGGAAAAAGCTTGAGAAATCAAGCTTTTTTTTGTTTTTATACAGAGCCTTGTTTCCCTGTAGCTCAGGTCGAATCATGTCGAGTTGTGTGAAAATGTTGTAAAGAGACCTCAGGTTGTTTATATAACCTTAAGGTGCACCAAATTCCCTGCTGACATTCCAACGTTATGGTAATTGATATCGGAATTCATCATGGAAGGAAATGGAGTGTGGTAGGCGTGAAAATAGGACTATTGAAAGTTGGGTTATCGCTTGCTTTATTCACTGTTCCCCTCAATGTCAAAGAAGAGGAGAAGCCTAGACTATCCTTCCCCGTTATTAGCGACATACACGTACAGTCATGGGATAAGCAGTCTCAAGATAAGTTTGCAGACGCACTGCAGGACTTAAACGATTTGAATCCGAGTTCCGATTTGCTTGTTATCAATGGAGATTTAACAAACGGAATGTCAGCTGACTATGAGGCATTAAATGAATTGGTGAAGTCAAATCCGCATCCGAAGAACATGGCGTGGACAATTGGGAATCATGAGTTCTATCAAGCATGGTTCGATCCAAACCGAGTATGGCGCGCAGATTTATTCCCAAACAAGGAGACGGAGCAGGCTTCCATATCCCGATTCTTACAGCTTACGGGTGAAAAGCAAGTCTACTATGACAGGTTCATTCAAGGGTATCATTTTATTTTTCTTGGATCCGAGCAATATCGGCAATCCAATGAGGCGAATCTGGAAGATGCTTATTTATCTCCAAAGCAATTGGATTGGTTGCGTACGAAGTTGAAGGACGATGTAGATGCCGATAAGCCGGTTTTCGTTTTTTTGCATCAACCTTTACCCAATAGTGTGGCGGGCACGCATTTCTGCTGTACGAATAACAGAGCGATCGTTCAACATGAGGAATTGAAAAAAATATTGTCAGGTTACCCGCAGGTGATCTTCTTCTCCGGGCACACGCATTGGGAATTGAAGTCCCCAGATACACTTGTAAAGGATGGATTCACCATGGTCAATTCATCGTCTGTGCGACAGACATGGACAAACAACGGCAACGGCGGTGAAGTGGCATTAGGCGCAGAAGAAAGCGAAGGCCTGTATGTTGAGGTGTACAAGGATAAAGTGGCAATTAAAGGACGTGATTTTTATCGTCATCGTTATATTCAAGAGGCACAATTCTTAGTCGTATTGGGGGGAAATGACAAAGAGCCAGAGGGCATTCACAAAATCGTGGAAGGATTGCCGCTAGCGGAGCTATTTCATTGGTTAAACATGCTTGGAAAAGACTGGTTTAGAGGTTAGGAGGCGTATTGCCCTTTGTTGCAACTTCTGATAAGATGAACCTAAACTTATTAAATACATTTAATAAGTGATATTGTTTTTAATAGGAAAGGTTCTGATCGATATGACAAATGTCTTCAAGACGCCGAAAGAGCTAAGCGAACCGTTAATCTACCGTATCCGCGCAGGACTCATCTTATTAGGAAGCGCAACAAAAGCGGAGCTCAGTCAGAGATTGGGGATCAGCTTTCCGACGATCAGCAAATTTATTGCTCAGATGGAGAAGGACGGAGAAATCCGTTATTCCGGCGATGATGATTCCAGCGGAGGCAGGAGGGCAAAGCGGTATACCTATGATCCTGAGTTCATGCTGGGACTAGCCATTTTTATCGAGAAAAATGAAACGAATTATTCGATATTCAACTGTCTTGGGGAGGTCAAAGAGCAGGGGACCAAACCAAGTGTCATACAACAAGATGCGCAATTGCTGGGAGATCTTATTGAAACGTTGATCGAGAAATATCCAAGGCTTCGTTCCATCGCAATTGGAGTGCCAGGCGCTGTCGACAATGGCAAAATCATTTTTATCCCCCCTTATCAGCAGTACTTTAACTATGATCTGAAGGGGGAATTCGAATCCAAATTTCAGATACCTGTTGTGGTTGAAAATGATATGAATGCATCGGTGCTTGGTTATGCGTCAAACTATGAGATAGAGAATGAATCGTTGATCTATCTGTATTTCGGCCAGAACGGACCAGGGTCCGGCATCATGATCAATGGCGACGTTGTGCGGGGCAGTACCTTCTTCTCAGGTGAAATATCGTTCGTACCCCAGTATGAGAATAAGACGTTCCTGCAAGCCTTGAAAAATGGAGGCAGCAACCATCGAATGTTATTAGCTGAAGAGGGGCAGATTGATGCGATCGCACGATTAATTGCCACATTCACTGCCATTATCAACCCTCGGACAGTCGTTTTCTGTGAGGATGAAGTAGACGAAGCGCTTTTGGATAAAATTGTAGCTAGAAGCTCGGTCTACATCCCGCAGGAACATTTGCCTCAACTCTTGAGGAGCAATTGGAGAGAGGACTACCTGGCCGGCTTGCAGAATTTAGCATTAAATTTGATGATTACGGATAGTTAAGAACGGAACGAAAGAAGCGCTGCTACAGTCATGCTGAGCAGGGCTTCTTTTCTATTTTATGGAATAAAACAGCATGAAATCACGCATGATATAAACCGAGACTTGAGGAAAGGGGGAAGTAGCATGGAGATGAGCATACCCGCGGATGTATACGAAAATGTACAGATGAATTATGATGCGCTGCAGCATATTTTTCATAATTGTTCCGATATCGTATTCAGACCGTTAAAACTGATGGATCATTCGAATATTCTACTCGTTTATATTGAAGAAATGACAGACTCGGATCGATTGGAGCAGATTATTTCGGCGTGTATGTTGAGTCGCGATTTTACAAGGCTGACACAGTATACACCCGTTTTTCAATTATCTAAAATTGTTGCAGAAGTTTTGAAGGGCTGTACGGCTATTTTTCTGGATGGCAAGCCTTTTGCTTACATAGCGGACCTGACGGATTTCAAACAACGTGCAATTAATGAACCTTCGAATGAAGCTTCGATTCGTGGACCACGTGAGGGATTTACCGAAGATCTGAGAACAAATTTAAGCATGATTCGAAGAAAAATAAGCCATCCCACCTTAAAGTTCGAAATGCATCAAGCAGGAGATTTGACCAATACCGATTTTGTCGTTGCCTATATCGAAGAACAAGTGAAACCGGAGTTGCTTCAGGAAGTCAGAAGAAGACTTCATTCTTTTCGAACGAATCAACTGCTTGATTCTGGCTATATCGAAGAATTTATCGAGGATAAGTCCTTATCTTTTTTTCCGCAAATCCAAAATACAGAGCGTCCAGACACCGTATCCGCAAGTCTGCTAGCAGGCAGAGTAGCCATAATCGTCGACGGTTCTCCGAACGCTTTATTGCTGCCCATGACTTTTTGGTCTGGCTTTCAAGCAGCAGAAGATCATTATGAACGTTTCTTATATGTTTCGGCAGTCAGAATTATACGTTTCTTGCTAACCCTCGTGTCTTGCTTACTTCCTTCCGTGTATGTTGCGCTTACGACGTTTCATCCGCAAATGATTCCACTAGCGTTAATGCTTAGTATATCGGTATCCAGAGAAGGCATACCGTTTCCAACCGTGATCGAAACACTATTGATGGAACTGATGTTCGAGGGATTGCGGGAGGCCGGTCTCCGGCTGCCGAAAGCCATAGGTTCCGCTGTGAGCATCGTAGGGGCGCTGGTTATAGGGGAAGCTGCCGTGCAAGCGGGGTTTATCTCAGCTCCGATTGTTATGATCGTTGCCGGTACAGGAATCGCATCGTTTGCTTTTCCGAGCTATAGCTTGGCACTGCCGTATCGAATACTAAGATTTCCACTTCTTATAATGGGCGGATTCTTAGGTTTGTATGGTGTTGCCATCGGGATCATGTTCGTCATGATTCATCTTGTGACACTGAAGTCATTCGGTGTTCCTTATTTAAGCCCGGTAACGCCATTTGGAAAAAAATTCTGGAAGGACACGCTTATACGAATGAATAGAAAATACGTATCAGCGTCGCGAAAACAATGAAGAAACTGTGTTTAATTTTGCCTTTGACAGTAACTCTATTCATTTCCGGTTGTTGGGATAGGAATGAAATTAATGATTACGCTTTCTGGATAGGGACGGCCCTAGATCTATCAGAAAACGGTAAACTTACCAAAAGCGCTCAGGTTGCAGTTCCTGCTGATTTCAAAAGCAGTAAAGGCGGAGGGGGATCTGAAAAAAGGGCTAACATTGTCCTTACTGCTTCCGGATCTACCATCGGAGATTTGACACAACAAATTCAAGACAAGCTTCCCAGGAAAGTTTTTCTTGGACACCGCAGGTCTATTTTTATTGGCGAAAAGCTAGCAAAAAGAGGTTTGGTTGAGATTATGGATCAATTTACACGAAATACCGATACACGAATGCGCACGGATATTTTCGTTGTAAATAATGGAGAAGGAAAAGACGTTTTGAAAATCAATAGTCCGTTTAGTCAGTTCTCAGCGATTGTGGCTGTTGATCAAGACCGGTTTTGCCGGTTAGGGGACACGGCATTGCGAGACGTCTTACTTGATATAGGGCGAGATGGCATCCGGCCATCCATGCCCATGGTTGAAATTTCGCCGAATAATGAACAAGAGAAAAATGAAATCATCGAAGTGAAATCCGTAGCCATTTTTAATAAAAACTTGGTTATGGTCGGAAAAGTGAGCGGAAGAGAGTCGCTGGAATTGTTCTGGGTGAAAGGCGTGTTAAAGGATCAATTTCTTACAGAAGAAACCGAGGAAGGCAGCATATCGTTATACGAATCCAACTTAAAAAAATCCATTCGAACGGAAGTAAACGGCAATACAATTAAAGCCTACGTCAAGTTAGAGGGAACAGGAAGAGTTCTTGAGAACAACACAGATATTGATATTTCAGTCTCGTCAGAACGTATCCCGCTGGAAAGCAAGCTTAATGATATGAAAGCTAAGAAAGTTGAAGCAACAATTAAGAAAATGCAACAACAGCATGGTCAAGATGTGTTTGGGATCGGTGAAGAAATTCATAGAGACCATCCTTACCAATGGAAGGAACTTCGGGATAAATGGGATCAACTATTCCCGACTGTTGAAGTATCCGTGTCGGTTAAGTTGAAAATTCAGAATACGGGGGATATTGGCAAGCGCATCCCGGGAATAGGAGATAGAACGTGAAAATTACGCGTTGGCAATTGTTTTGGATGTTCACAACATTAGAAATTTCAATGAGTATTTGGCTCACGGTATCTCCTACGATTGAGACGGCTAGACAGGATGCTTGGATATCACTGCTATTGGCAGGCGTAATTGGCATTGCTGTTACACTGATTTTAGTTCTCGTTAGCCAGCGGCACTCGGCTTACACATTGGTTGAGTTTGCACAGAAGCTGTGCGGAAAGTGGGTGGGAAAGTTAATCGCTGCGTTGTACATTATGGTATGGTTTTCTGTATCTGCAGATATTTTGCGAATATTCTCCTTATTTATTAAGCAATTTCTTTTTCACGATACACCGATTTGGGTCATCGCAATTCTGATGGTCTCCGCAATGGTCTACATCAATTACGCGGGAAACATCGAAGCGATTGCTCGCTTCAGTGAATTGGCCGGCCCCTTACTGCTAATCGGCATTCTCATTACTTTCGGATTAAATGTAACGAATCTGCATCCAGAACTAATTTTACCCGTATTTGCAGACTCAGGGGCTGTGCCAATTCTGAAGGGTTCATTCGTGAACGCATCATTTCTTGGAGAGTCTATGATGATCATGATGTTAACGCCTTTTATCGTGAACTCGCAAAAGATGCTGAAACCCGCACTGCTAGCAATTTGTGTTCCATCCTTGGTTGCTGTTCTTACGGCAATTTTTGTTGTTATGACATTTGGAACGAATATCGGATCAACCTTAATCTATCCGTATTTTAGTATGGTTCGATTTATTAATTATCTGGAGTTCATTCAAAATATGGATGTCTGGATCATGTTCATTTGGATTTTCAGCGTTTTCGTCAAGTTAGCCATATACTTGTTTATTAACAGTTATGGAACTGCGCAATTACTAGGCATCAAGAACTGGCGGATCCTCATCGGATTTGCTGCGGTTGTCATTTTTGCTATTTCCTTAACTCCTGCGAATATCATTGGTCTATTGGATTACGCGAAATTGGTATGGATCATTTACATTTTCCCAATTTTCATCGTGGGCTTGCCAATCCTTTTATTGTTCATTAGCTTCCTAAGAGGCCGCTCGCTCGCACATGAATAGCAAGAGATTGCTTAGAATTATTGATAGCTAACGGGGATAGCGGCTGAGTTGACTAATAGGAATATGAAGTGTATTTTAAAATAGATTGATCGTTCAATTCATGAATGGGAAAGGAGGAGCAGAATGTTTGGTGAATACAACAAGGTGCAGCAGGCCGTTTTGGAAACAACACTTCATATCATCATTCAAAAGGAACTACAAGCGACTTCCATGGCGTTAATTGCCAAAGAATCCGGGGTATCAACAGGGAACATTTATCATTACTTTAAAAGCAAGGAAGATATTGTCAACGAACTCTATAAAGCAATTGTCACTTTTAATGGACATTATGTACGCGAGGGTTTAAAACAGGGTACAACGATCCGTGAGAAGTTTGAGCTGGGCTGGAAAAGGGTCATTGATTTGGGCAAAAAATATCCGCAGGGGTTTCAATTTATCGAGCAGTATTCGTTCTCGCCCTACATCTATGATGAGGTGAAGCGGGAGGTTTACACAGGTGGTTGGTGTGATCCCATGAATCAATTATATGAAGAAGCCATTAAACAAAAGTTGTTTATGCCTATGGATGCGCAAATGATGGTTCAAATGCACTATGGATCGTTCGTCTATATGTTAAAAGGTCAATTATATGGGATATTTGAGTTAACAGATGAAAGTATCAACGATGCCATCTGTTCCTGCTGGAATGCCGTTTCTCCTAAGGATGATTTGTGAATATAAAGGGATTTCTCTTTAAAATAGAATGTCAAAAATAGCCGCGAATCGCGGCTATTTTTTATGACAAATTAATGATTTAGAATTTTGTTGGCAAGAGCGGTAAGCTGCGAACGTTCAGTTTGCGTTAAACTCGCGGTGATGGCATGGATTTGATTCTTAATCTCCTGACTCGCTACTTGAATAAGTTGCTTACCGGCAGGAGTCACACTCACATGAAATCCGCGTCGGTCGACCGGAGAAATTGTCCGTTGGACGAGACCTCGGCGTTCAGCACGATCGATTAGACCTGTAATGCTGGATTTATCAAGATTAAGGTACTGGGCTAGCTGCATCATGCTAGGTTCTCGATCCCGCAGAATGCCAAGCAAGCGAATTTGGATGATCGAAAGATCATGCTCTGCTCCGACTTGGCCAAGAATAGAGTGAATGGTGAAAGAGAGTTGTACCAGTCCATCAAGGAACGATGGATCAATCGTATGGGTTGTTGGGTCGTTTTTCATTATTATTTCACTCCAAAATTGTACAAGATTAAAAGGACTTTCAGCTGATGCGGCTGTGAATTCATCTTGTATTTTATCATAAAAGATATTGATTTTGCATGCCAGACGAGCTATATTAGTTTGTGTAACAAACTAAATTTGTGTGAACGTGAATGGAGGTTTTACTATGCATGCTGCTGTTGTGCGTTCGTTCGATACTGCTCCGAAATATGAAATTTTCGATACTCCCATACCTTCTGAAAAAAATGAGGTTCTTATAGATGTGATTGCTGCAGGTTTGCACCCCCGCGTGCGATCACAGGCCAATGGTTCCCATTATACAAGTTCCGATAAGCTGCCGGTAGTTCCTGGTATCGATGGCGTAGGACGTATGGCTAATGGTCAATCCATCTATTTTGTTGCACCTGACTCAGCCTTAGGGACGTTTGCAGAAAAGGCCGTTATTAACCCTCGTCGGAGTGTAGCCTTGCCGGAAGGTGTCGATCCTATACTGATTGCTGCAGCAATGAATCCTGCCATGTCATCATGGGTAGCTATGCGTCGTCGAATTGATTTTCAACAGGGACAAAAGGTTCTGGTTCTTGGTGCAACGGGGAATTCTGGACAGATGGCTGTGCAGATCGCTAAGCTTCTTGGCGCCAGCCAGGTGATCGGTGCTGGGCGAGATGAGAATCGCCTTAATGGTCTAAAGGATCTGGGAGCAGACGCGACAGTATCCCTTGTGGGCGATCCGGAGGAAGCTGCTGAGCGACTAGGGGAGATCGCCTCTGAAGTCGACGTCGTGATCGACTATTTGTGGGGAAAGCCGGCAGAGCTTGCGATGTACCCCTTGCTTAAAAATCGATCGGATCGAAGCCGGGCATTGTCATGGATTCAGATTGGTTCCATTGCAGGCCCTACCGCTGCTGTGCCTTCCGTCGCGCTGCGATCAGCCAACTTCTCTCTGTTGGGTAGTGGCCAAGGATCAGTCTCGACCTCTGGTTATGTGGCCGAGCTGCCAGCTTTAATCGACGTTATTGCGGCAGGCAAGCTTAAAGTGAACTCGGTATCAGTGCCGCTTTCCAAAGTTGAAGATGTATGGAACGATTCTGCTTATGCCGGGCAGCGGGTAGTATTTATACCTTCGAAGTAGGAGGAGGGCATTTAAGCCGCTAAGGAAGATCAAAAAAGAACCTGATAAAATATCAGGTTCTTTTGTATTGCATATAGGCGCTCACGATGTTATAATCGGAACACGAATGTTTTTTTTGCTTGATTTTAGGTCATAGATAATTCATCTTACACTCTAAGTGTACCATGGCGTCAATCCCTTGTCAAATATTTTCTCAATTTAATGGTTAGGAGAGATGTAGAATGAGTTCTTTCGTTCTCGGTTTTCAGGAAATGGAGAAAACACAGCTTAGGCTTGTTGGCGGAAAAGGTTTAAATTTAGGGGAACTATCCAAAATTCAAGGCATACAAGTACCAGAAGGATTTTGCGTGACAACTGTGGGATATCAACAAGCGATTGAGAAAAACGAGTCTTATCATGCTTTGGTTGAGCGCCTAGACACGCTGAAAGTTGGAGATCGAGATCAAATTAGTGAGATCAGCAGAAAGATCCGACAACTTATAATAGAAGTGGAGATATCAAGTGATGTAGAGAAAGAGGTTGCTAATTATCTTGCCAAGTTTGGCGAAGAGCATGCCTATGCGGTGCGTTCCAGTGCGACTGCTGAAGATTTACCACATGCCTCTTTTGCCGGTCAACAAGACACCTACTTAAATATTATCGGCAAGGAAGCCATCTTGCTGCATATCAGTAAGTGTTGGGCCTCTTTATTTACGGACCGCGCGGTCATCTACCGTATGCAAAATGGATTTGATCACAGCCAAGTTTATTTATCTGTTATCATTCAGCGGATGGTCTTTCCGCAGGCTTCGGGAATTTTATTTACGGCTGATCCAATGACTTCTAACCGAAAACGAGTGTCCATCGATGCCAGTTTCGGGTTAGGCGAAGCATTGGTCTCAGGCTTGGTATCTGCCGATTGTTATAAAGTACAAGATGACGAAATCGTCGATAAGCGGATCTCAACCAAAAAATTGGCTATCTATGGTCGAAAAGAAGGCGGAACAGAGACACAGGCACTCGATCCTGATCAGCAAAAGGCACAAACACTTACTGAATTACAAATTTTGCAATTGGCACGCACCGGAAGACAAATCGAAGACTATTTTGGTTCTCCACAAGATATCGAGTGGTGTTTGGCTGACGGTACATTTTATATTGTCCAGAGTCGGCCAATCACAACCTTATTCCCGATACCTGAAGCGGAAGATGAGGAAAATCATGTTTATCTATCTGTCGGGCATCAACAAATGATGACCGATCCCATTAAACCATTGGGATTGTCTTTTTACTTGCTAACGACGCCAGCACCCATGCGTAGAGCCGGTGGGAGATTGTTTGTTGATGTCACCAATCATCTGGCTTCACCTTCTCGAAGAGATCACTTGATTAATGTGCTCGGACCCTCGGATCCGCTCATTAAAGACGCGCTAACGACGATTATTAACCGTGATTTCATCAAATTGGCTCCTGAAGAAGAAAAAAATCAGACTCCTGCTAACAGCAACAAAGTTGTACCATCACCGCCTCAAATTGATTTCGAATCATCAATCGTTTCAGAATTGATTACAAAGAATCAAACGTCGATAAGCGCGTTAAAAGAAAACATCCAATCGAAATCAGGCGTGGCTTTACTTGATTTTATTCTGGAAGATTTTCAGGAATTAAAGAAGGTTTTATTTGACCCACAAAGTTCGGCTGTTTTTATGGCAGCTATGAATGCTTCATCAAGGATCAATGAAAAAATGAACGAGTGGTTGGGCGAAAAGAATGTTGCAGATACGCTTTCACAGTCTGTAGCAAACAATATTACTTCGGAAATGGGTTTGGCGCTCATGGATGTCGCGGATGTCATTCGTCCTTATCCGGAAGTCATTGACTATTTACAACGGGTAAAAGAGGATAACTTTTTGGATGAGCTTGTTACATTTAATGGTGGGCCGGAAGTCCGTGACGCCATCTCATCTTATCTTCATAAATACGGAATGCGATGCGCCGGAGAAATCGATGTGACGAGAACGCGTTGGAGTGAAAAGCCAAGTATGCTTGTCCCTTTGATTCTCGGGAATATCAAAAATTTTGAACCGAATGCTGCCTCACGTAAATTTGAGCAAGGGCGACAGGAGGCTTTGGAAAAAGAGAAAGAGCTAATAGATCGTCTGAAACAATTACCGGATGGGGAAGAAAAAGTCGAAGAGACCAAGCGAATGATCAGCCTAATCCGAAATTTCATCGGTTACCGTGAATACCCCAAATACGGGATGATTAGCCGCTACTTCGTATATAAGATGGCTTTACTGCGAGAGGCTGAACAGCTCGTGCAAGCTAATCTTATCCGAGAAATAGAAGACATCTATTATCTCACTTTTCAAGAACTTCATGAGGTCGTACGCACGAATAAATTGGATTATCAGATCATTAGCAAACGGAAGGACGATTACAAATTTTTTGAAAAACTCACTCCTCCGCGTGTCATGACGTCTGATGGTGAAATCATTGCAGGTGAGTATAAACGTGAAAATCTGCCAGCCAATGCGATTGTAGGTTTACCTGTTTCTTCCGGAGTTATCGAAGGCAGAGCGCGTGTCATTTTAAACATGGAAGAGGCTTATCTAGAAGAGGGGGATATTCTGGTCACTTCCTTTACTGATCCTGGCTGGACACCTTTGTTTGTATCTATAAAAGGACTAGTCACCGAAGTTGGGGGACTGATGACTCATGGCGCTGTTATCGCGCGGGAATATGGCTTGCCGGCCGTTGTCGGAGTAGAAGATGCGACCAAGTTGATCAAAGATGGGCAGCGCATCCGTGTGCATGGGACAGATGGGTATATTGAAATTTTGTAATAGCTGTAAGCGAATAGTCGGGGAGAGAAGGGCGGTCATTTCTGACCGCCTTTTTTTTGATTCTATGCCAATTTAGGGCTTGAGGGGAACTATGATCCCTTATTTGTGTGTAATAGTAGGTTTCATCTAAGTAGGGGAACTACAGTTCGCTATCTTGCCATTTTCGCTGGGGAATCGTGCCATGGAGGACAAATAAGTCCCTGTAGTTCCGCTCGTAAGGGGAAACAGCTCGTTTTATGTGAAATAGGGGACGCCAGTTCCTCTTTATTTAAAAATTGTGGTAGAAAAGGGAATGCATGTAATCTATATAGTTCCATTATGTGGTAACATGTTGAGTAATTAGCTCCTATTTTGTAAGGGAGGAGAAAAATGAAGTACGCGGCACATTTAGGCTTACTTTCGTCGTTAGGATCGATAGCGCTTTGGCTGACTTTTGTCTTTTATAACCCGTACAATTCTGAGCAAGTAAGTAATAACGTTTTACTGAGATCAGGTTTGTTTGTTTTAGCCCCTGCATGTTTAGCGTTGATAGGTTCAATAATTAAAAATCGAATCATAATGTTCATAGCATTCATCTGGTCACTTCCTATAAGCCTATATTTAGCTATGACACCAAGCATCTTTAAAATGTTCCTCGTTACTTCAATTTGCTACTTATTTAGCGCCATATGGATGAGAAATCGTCAGAAAAAACAGTTGTAAGACTAACGTAGTACTTTGGAGGGGAGACAATGACAGTAAAGAAAGCCATACATGACATCAATCTTGAACTTACAAGAACATTAAATGATTATTATTCTTGGTTTGATGTTCATTCAGATTTGCTTATGTTTAAACCTAAAGTTGGTTGGAGCATAGAGCAAATATTAGAGCATGTCACACTAACCAACTATTTCCTATTAATTTTGATCCGAAAAGGAAAGAAAAAAGCCATAGATCTTGCAATACCTATAAATCTAGAGCATGCAATTTCTAATTACGAATACAATTTAGGGGAACTTGACTTAATCGATAAACATAAATCATTTGTATGGATACGACCCGAACATATGGAACCCGTTGGCGATAAGTCAGTATCCGAAATAAAAAGAATTATGGAAGAGCAGATGAATGAGTGCAAAGAGATACTTAAAGAAATCCCAAATGGAGAAGGCATTTTATATAAAACTACAATGTCGGTAAACAATCTAGGAAAGATTGATGTTTACCAGTATATTTATTTCCTATGTCAGCACGCCAAACGTCATATTGCTCAAATGGAAAGTGTAAGAGATGAGTATAGTAGATTCAAGATAGCTGAATAGAACAGGATATCTCATTGAAGCAGCGTAAGCATCTGATAAACTTGACGTTGATCACCTTTCAACCGGACATAGCGGCACTGCATTTGAGAAGAGCCGTCACCATCCAAATAGATGCCGTCTACTAATCTTCGGTCGCTTAATTTTTCGAGAATGGCTGCCCGGAACTCTGCAATTGTACAATTGGTAGGGGTAACAATCATGTACATGTTTTCTTGGCTATCATAAACAATCGCCGAACGCATACGACTTTCGTCATAAGCTGGCATCTCCTCTAGAATCATATCGTTCTCCCAACCTAAAGGATCGTTAAGTCTCATACTGACGCCCCCTTGGGCCTAATAATGGCGCTTATCTGTGACGGACAACTCGCCGGCATGTGTGACTATTTGAATCGAGAAGTGTTTCGCGATGTCATCCCAAACGAGTGTTCCACGTTTTAAATTCGTGTCAACACCCGTGTTATACCAGCCAGAGCCGTAATCGCCAGGTAATCCTTTCAGAGGTTGATCGTTAATAACCGCAATGCTCAACAAAGCTCCTTCCCAGAAGAATCCCCCGTTGATGCCGT
The DNA here is from genome assembly GCF_009757995.1 of Paenibacillus anseongensis. Taxonomy (NCBI): domain Bacteria; kingdom Bacillati; phylum Bacillota; class Bacilli; order Caryophanales; family Paenibacillaceae; genus Paenibacillus; species Paenibacillus anseongensis. The sequence continues at coordinate 501,864 of NZ_WSEM01000016.1, read as the reverse complement.
AGAACGGAGTTTTCGTTACATTCGTATCGATGGCTTGAAGTCGAATATTATCCGGAGTAGTTCGCATTGTATGTAAGACGACACCGTTAGAAGCTTTTTGCTTTTCATAATGGTAATGATGAGGTAGGTTGAAATCCTTTTGATAGTAACTAATGAATGAAACAAGCAAAATTGCAAAGGCCATAAGCAAAATGTGAAAACGATTGAATTTTGTTAATAACATTTGAGAGATTCTCGAAAGGTTCACTAGTTACTCCTTTTTGGATCAATCTATGGTTGTCCCAACAATATCATGAACTAGCAATAGATGTATATAAGGATGAGGGAGGTGCTTGATGTTGCTTGGTAAAAGGATCGGATTGGGTTCGAGTTGTGAAGTCTACGAATGGATGGACAGCAATAAAGTGGTCATCCTGCCGTGTTTACTGACGACGAATTATCTGCGATCCATACCTACATGGACCAGTTGCCTGTAAAACAGCAGTTCTGTCATGGCGATACGAACCCAGGGAATGTCATCATAAAAAACAATAAAATGTATATGGTCGACTGGATGCATGCTTCTATCGGCAATCCCGCCGCGGATGTTGCGGAAGTGTGTATAATGATTGAATTTGCCGTATTGCCACCAGAAACCCCAGCTGCTGTCAAAGACTTCTTTGAGACTTCACGACAAGTCGCTCTTAACATTTTTATAGATGAGTACTGTAAGTTATCGGGAGTATCCGAATATGAAGTACGAGCCTGGTACATACCGGCTGCAGCTCGTTCCATCGCATCGGGAGCATTGGCCGAAGTACAAGTTGCAAAGCTTGTATCTATGATACGAAATATTCTATATACCTCTTAAAGAAGGCTGTCGGCACAGGACCGGCAGCCTTTTCTTTACGCAGTCAAAGATGATCAAGCTTCAGAAATGATCTCATTAGAATAGCTGTCCAGTACGAATGTCTTGAACATTTGAGCTGGGAAATTTAATTCCCTATCTTTATTTACAATAATGCCATGGGTAGAAAAAATCCCGGTGGGCAAGGGCAACGATTGGAAGTCACCTTGCTCTAACTCTTTTTCGGCTGCTATTTTTGGAATCAGGGCAAAACCAATCCCACATTTCACAGCTTTTTTAATCATTTCGATACTAGGATATTGGATTGCCCCACTTGTCTCAACCCCAGTTTCCTCTAAGATCATGTTGGCATGCGTATGATACAAGCAACTGTTACCAAAGCTGATCACGGCTTCATGGTTTAGCACGTTTAAACCGTCAGTTTCCACTTTTTCCGTCAATTCATGAGAAGCAATAAAAATTAATTCTTCCTGCAGCATAGGATAAAAAATAACGTCATCCCGCCCAGGATCACGAGGTACAATCCCAAAATCAACAACATACTGAGAAACATCGTCAATCACATCTTGATGGTAGCCTGTTTCCAGCTTAAATTTAACCATTGGATAATCAAGGCGAAATTTCTCGATGAGCGAAGCCATTCTGGTCACAAAAAAAGATTCATGCATACTTAGGTGGATGGTTCCTTTGGGTTGATTCGATTCATTCATGGCTTCTTCCAAAGTCAGCCCTAAATGTACAAATTGATGAGCAAACTTAGCCAGCTTTAGGCCTGCTTCAGTTGGCTTTACTCCTCTGGATAACCGGTAAAAAAGTTTCTGGCCACATGCCCGCTCAAGTAATTGAATATGGTTGGTAACTGTAGATTGCACATATCCTAATTTCTCTGAGGCACGATTAAAGCTTTTTTCCTCCATCACAGCAATAAATGTCTTGAAAAATCTCCCCTCAAGCAAGTCAATCATAGGTGTACCTCTCCTTAGTTATCAGGTTTCGAAATAACAGATATTGAATCTTTCCATAACTGAAATAGATGAGCCTATGATAACATAACGTCTAAGCAACGCAAACGGATTACAAGTTTTATTATTGGAGGCAAAATGGGAGGGAGATAGGATGAAGACGATTGAGGGGCTGCATGCAGAGAAAGAAAGGTTTGCCAAGCTTTTGAAGAACGATAGGGTGACTGGTTCAGAGGCGATTGTCAGAAGTTTGCTGATTGAAGGTGTGGAGTGTGTCTTTGGGATTCCTGGAGGAAGCGTCCTGAACATTTACGATGCCTTTCACGATCTCCCGGAATTAAAACATATTTTAACCCGCCATGAGCAAGGGGCTATTCATGCGGCGGACGGTTATGCACGTGCGACAGGAAAAGTCGGGGTTTGTTTTGCAACATCCGGACCTGGGGCAACGAATTTGGTTACGGGAATCGCCACCGCGAATATGGATTCTGTTCCATTAGTTGTGATTACAGGTAATGTGTCTACAGCTTTACTTGGTACGGATGCATTTCAGGAAGCGGATATTACGGGAATCACCATGCCCATTTCAAAACATAACTTTTTAGTTCGTGACGTGAATGAGCTGCCGAAAATTATGCATGAAGCCTTTTATATTGCTTCTACTGGGAGAAAAGGTCCGGTCTTGATCGATATTCCGAAAGATGTAACGAGTCAACAAATGGAATTTCAATATTCATTAGACATACCTGAAATTCGCGGCTACCAGCCAGATGTTCAGCCAACTCTAACGCAAATCGAAAAGCTGCTCATGGCGATCGAAAAAGCGGAGCGTCCTGTTATTCTGGCCGGCGGAGGCGTTATCTATTCGGATGCTTCCAAGGAGCTGCTCGAATTTGTAGAGAAAACCCGAATCCCAGTTACAACAACGTTACTCGGACTGGGAGCCTTCCCAAGTGCACATGAATTATGGATGGGCATGCCGGGTATGCATGGAACATACACTGCGAATAAAGCCTTGCAAAATTGCGATCTGCTTATTGGCATTGGCGCACGTTTTGACGACAGGGTCACGATGAAAACCAGCGGATTTGCTCCAAAGGCGAAAGTAATCGCACATATCGATATCGATCCTGCAGAAATCGGGAAAATCATGCAAACGTCGATCCCTTGTATCGGTGATGTAAAATCAGTACTACAACAGGCAAACATTCAGGCGAAACCGGCCAAATCAGAGACTTGGTTGACTGAAATCCAGGAAAACAAAAGAGAGTTTCCGCTTCGCTACACGGATTCTGAAACAACTTTAAAACCACAATTCGTTATTGAAATGATCAGTGAAACCAGCGATGGTGAAGCAATTGTTACGACGGATGTCGGCCAGCATCAAATGTGGGCCGCTCAATTTTATAAATTTAAACACCCGCGTTCTCTGATTACCTCAGGTGGTTTAGGGACAATGGGGTTTGGCTTACCGTCCGCGATAGGGGCACAAGTAGGTAACCCGGAGAGGCTCGTGGTCTCCGTCAACGGTGACGGAGGGATTCAAATGTGTACACAAGAGCTCGCGATTTGTGCAACGCATAACATTCCTGTGAAGATCGTCATTCTGAATAATCAAGTTCTAGGCATGATCAGGCAATGGCAAGAAATCATTTACGATAATCGGTTTAGTCATATGGAGCTCTCTGGTAGTCCGGACTTCGTAAAATTAGCGGAAGCCTATGGTGTTACTGGACTCAGGGCAACCAATAAAGAAGAGGCTCGCGAAGTGTGGAAAAAAGCGATGGCTATTCAAGGCCCTGTACTCATTGATTTTGTGGTGAATCAAGAAGAGAATGTTTATCCGATGGTTGTCCCAGGCGGTACGATAGACGAAATGATCATGGGGGACGAAAAATGAAACGACACACGCTTTCAGTACTTGTAAACAATCATCCAGGCGTTCTACAGAGAGTTGCGGGATTATTCGGGCGTCGCGGCTATAACATTGAGAGTCTCGCTGTAGGTCAAACAGAAGATCCTGAATTGTCACGTATGATTATTGTGACGTCGGGGGATGATCACACGTTTGAGCAAATTCAAAAGCAGCTAACTAAACTTATCGACGTTATACAAATTATTGTATTACCTGATACAGGATCAGCTCGTTGATTAGAGATAATGGAGGTAGATCAGCCATGAAAACACTTCAACATGATACGGAGTTTGAGAATGCTAGGTTATTTTATCACTATGTCATGGTTATGAAGGAGGGGAAAATGATCGGAGGAGGCCTCATTGAAGCCTATAATGAATTTGCAATTCAAATCGGGAACAAATTATATGAACGTGAAAACGCGAGCTTTATTGAAGCGCCGGCTCCTCAAGCCTCCATTTAGTGAGTTACCTAAGAAAACGTGAAAAAGGAACCACTTTTGGCGGCCCCTTTTCGCTTAATGTGATACGATCATTTCTTCCGCGAGCTTTAATTCAATAATATGATTGGATAATAGGTCCTTGAATAACCGGGCAGCTTGACTTAGGTATTTATCCTTGTGGTGGATGATTGCAATTTCCCTGCTCAGCGTTGGATTTTCGATTTTTATGGCTTTTAACTGCGTGTCGTTATACAAATTCAAGTACGTTCTGGACAGGGCCGTGACTCCGGCATCAGCTTTGACAAGGCTTATAATGGTTTCAATGGCGGTCGTCTCGATGATGGGTTCAATATGAAAGCCAGAAGTGCTGCTGGTTAGATCAATAATTTGCCGGCATTTGTGCGTTTGAGGAAACATAATGAACGGATGCTTGCTGATTTCGTCAAAGTTAATGCTTTCTCGCTCAGCCAGAGCATGATCCTTAGAAACCGTCAAATAAATATCTTCCTTGTATAGAGGATGTTTGACGACCCGATCATCTTCGACAGGAAGAATGGTGATGGCCAGATCGATCTGATTTTGTATGACTCTTTCCACAACATCATCAAAATTAACGATTTTGATCTGTACTTCAGGATAGATCTTGTGAAAATCGATCAACAAAGATGAAACGAGCTGCGTGAGCTCTCCGGGAAGTGCACCTATGGATAAAGTTCCTCTTGTGACCTTTTGGAGCTCCATAATTTGCACTTTGACATTTTTCATGGATGAAAATATGACTTTGCATTCGTTTAAAAGAATGTGACCTGCTTCGGTTATGGCAATTTTTTTGCCGATCCGGTCAAATAAGGGGACTCCGAGCTCATCTTCCAGCATCTTAATTTGATGACTAAGGGTCGGCTGGCTCATACCCAGTTTGTCCGCAGCCCTTGTGAAATGCAATTCTTCACAAATGGCCGCGAAATACTCCAATTGTCGAAACTCCATCTAGGTTACCTCACTTTGATGTTCATTCGGACATTATTAGTATGTACGATGTGAAAATGATTCATTTAACGAATGATAATAATAGAAGATTGCATATTGATCCTTTTCATCAATTCATCAATAATGTTACTTAAGTTAGCGGAAGGAGCGATTTTATCATTTATACAACGGATATCCTTAAAATGCAAGATCAACGAAGTAGGCATCAAATTATCTACCTTTTAATAGGTAAAATCGAAGAAAACAAAATCAATTTTTAGAAAGTAGTGACTAATCTACATGCAAACCATAACTGCCGTACAAAAACAAAAAAGCATCGGTTCCGTTCAATTTTTACCCGTTAATCTATTTGCGTCGGTTATGGGAATATCAGGACTGGCATTGGCTTGGAGACAGGCAAGTAAGCTATTTGGAGCTTCACTTCTTATCGCTGATATGATTGGGATCATCGCAGTTCTAGCATTTATCGTATTAAGCATAGCTTATATTTCGAAATGGGTTCTATACCCGCACAAAGTCAAAGCCGAATTCACGCACCCCATTATGGGCAATTTTTTCGGTACGATCACAATTGCTATTCTATTATTATCTTCCGTAGTAGGTACTTACAGTCATATCGTAGGGCAAGTGGTTTGGGTAATCGGAACCGTAACGACATTAGTGCTTTGTTTTATCATTGTGACACGCTTGTTGAACGGGAATATTGAGCATGGTCACGCGGTGCCTGCTTGGTTGATTCCTGGGGTGGGGACCCTTGATATTGCCGTTGCCGGCGGGACAATGCCATTCCCATGGGCACATGAAGTTAATTTGATTTCGCTGGCGATAGGCGGAATTGTTGCGCTGATTTTTCTAACCATGATCTTATCCAGATTGATCCACCATGCTCCTATGCATACAGGTTTAACGCCCTCGATGCTTATCATGATTGCGCCGTTCGAGGTTGGTTTTCTCGGTTATGTGAATTTCGAGCAACGGATTGATCAGTTCGCGTCCATTTTATATTACTTTGGTTTGTTTTTGTTTATCGTTTTGTTCTTCAAAGTATTCAAAAAATCGATCCCGTTTGGAGCCTCTTGGTGGGGCGTAAGCTTTCCGCTTGCAGCACTCAGCAATGCCGCTTTGCAATATGCCATGTTTGTGAATTCCTGGCTGTTAATTGCCGTTTCCGCGGTGATTCTGGTCGTGCTAAATATCGTACTGCTCGTATTATTTATTCGCACACTGAAGGCTTTATTTAATGGGAATTTACTAAAAGGCTAATAATAAAAATGTCATTGATCGGATTTGTCGAAAGGAGAACGGTAGAAATGATCTGGAATACCCTACGATCAAAAGGATTTTTGTCAGCATACCTGTTAGTTATTCTTATGCTTGTTGCTGCCGTAGTGCTGAAGCAGAGAGATATACTGTTTCCGGAAATTGCCGGTATGGCGATGGGGGTTATGGTTTTTCCTGTCGCTCACTGGATTAAGAAGCCTGTTCATCTGTGGCTTGCTCCAACCATAGGAGCTTTCATTGGCACTGCATTGAACGGTTTGACGCTAAATACGCAGCCGAAAATATTGCTTGGTCTTGTGATTATTGTCATTTTAATGCACATATTTCGCGTCAATTTTGGACCGACGATTCCTGCAACACTGCTGCCGATTTTTTTAGGCTTGCATGACTATGTTTTTGCAACAACAACAGCTGTATTTACGTTTGTGATTATGTTAGCCGCTTTTAGAATGAGAAAATCACAAAAGCTACCTGATGGCCCACAGAAGTTTCGTAAAAAAACAGATACGGTCATTATCACCATTATTTTAGCGCTCTGGATTGGACTAGCTTTCGTAACGAATCTAGCAGTGATTGTGGTTCCACCGGTATTTGCGCTCATTTTTGAGGTGTTTCATACAGATGGTTTTCATTGGAAATTAATCCCACCTCGTTTAGCTGTATTGACGGCAACTGCGATTCTTTCCGTCGGAGTCTTACATTTATTAGCAGGCTCTATTATTTGGGTTGGTGTTATCAATGTTGTCATTACACTCATTCTCTGTAAATGGTTTAAAGCCCCTGTCCCAGTTGCTTTTGGTGTCTCACTGATGCCACTCATCTTCCCGGCATGGGGGACTTGGGGGTTTCCAGTAGGTGTTTTTGCCACAACAGGCGTGTTGATGTGTATTTCTGCGGCATACCGACAGTTGAGAAAGAGGCAGGCTGTACAAGAATAAACAAACCAGAAGAGAGTGTCGTGCCATGAAAAATGAAGATATGCTCGCTGTGCTCAAAGCTTTGTCGAATGAAACCCGGCTCAATATTCTCTGCTGGCTGAGTGAACCGGACAAACTGCACAAAGATTTACCCAGCGAGATTCAAGTTGAATTTCCTGGGGGAGTTTGTGTAGCGGACATTCAAGAAAAAGCCGGTCTTGCACAGTCCGTTATCTCCACCTACTTGTCCTCCATGCAGAAAATCGGATTGTTGGAATCGCGTCGTTATGGCCAATGGACCTATTATCGACGGAATGAGGGAGCTATCGATAACTTTTTGGAGGAATTTGCCGCGGGGATGCAAGCTAAGAAACTATAGGGTTCTATGGTGACAGAAATTGTATGCTTAGTGGATTTAACGAGTAGAAAGCCGGTTTACAAAAAAGGGAATCATTTGATATTATAAGTTCAATATTGAACGCGATGATTAGAAGAGTAATGGAAAATGATCTTGTACAGAGAGCTCCGGCAGCTGAGAAGGAGCAAAGAGCTTTTCCACGAAACAAGTCTATGAGCAGCATGTCGGAACCTGCAAGGGGGGTGGCATGACGGGAGCTCCCGTTATTGAGCTAGAGTATAAGCATTGCCTGCAATGCCGTACTTGAAGAGGTTAATATGGCGACATATTAATGAACCTGGGGTGGTACCACGAAAATTTCGTCCTCAAGACTGAAGGTCTTGGAGGTGAAGTTTTTTTTATTTTTAAACCACTTTTGCGTTGATTAGGAGGAGTCTGAAATGAACAATATGCAGGAGCATTTGACGGACAATTTTATCTTAAAGTTAATTCATGAAGAAATTGGTGAAAAAGCATTCGGTAGGGAGATGTGCACAAGATTTCCACCTGAGCCCAACGGCTATCTTCATATTGGAAGCGCCTATGCCATACACACGAATTATACAGTAGCCCGTAAGTTTAACGGGACATTTCATTTACGATTTGACGACACGAATCCTCTAAAGGAGGATATCAAGTATGTGAATGCAATTATAGAGGACATCAAGTGGCTTGGTTACGATCCGGAGGAACATATCTACTATGGTTCGGACTACTCGAACGAGATCTACAACGCCGCCATCACCTTGATCAAACGTGGGAAGGCCTATGTCTGTGATTTAACGCCAGAGGAAGTAACCGCGTATCGAGGCACATTGACGGAACCAGGCATAGATAGCCCTTACAGGAACCGGACCATAGAGGCAAATCTAGAGCTTTTTGTGAAAATGAAAAATGGGGAATTCCCGACTTCATCAAAAGTGCTTCGCGCCAAAATCGATATGCGTTCATCCAATTTGAATTTAAGGGATCCTGTCATTTATCGTATCATTCATGCGAAGCATTATAGAACGGGAGATGACTGGTGCATCTATCCGATGTACGATTTTGCTCATCCTATTCAAGATGCAATTGAAGGTATCACTTATTCTTTGTGTTCTATTGAATTCAAAGATCATAGGCCCTTATATGAGTGGGTCTTAAATGAGTTGGAGATCTCTGAGCCTCCGCGTCAAAGGGAGTTCGGTCGGTTGAATTTAACTGGTGTCGTGACGAGTAAACGGTTTTTGAGGCAGCTGGTAGAAGGGGGATATGTGGATGGTTGGGATGATCCCAGACTTCCCACCCTGCGAGGATTGCGCAGAAGAGGCTTTACTCCAGAAAGTATTCGCACCTTTATTGAGGAAATTGGCAGCATTCGAACTCAGAGCACGGTGGACATATCTCTAATGGATCATTGCCTGAGACAGGATTTAAAAGAAAAGACCGTCACGGTTATGGCTGTTCTGCAACCCCTGAAGGTGATCATTACCAACTATCCGGAAGATGTCGAAGAAATGTTGTTGATTGAAAACAACAGTGAAAACGAGGCGCTTGGAAAAAGAGAGGTTCCTTTCGGTAAAACCATTTATATCGAACGCGAAGATTTCATGGAAATACCCTCTAAGGGTTTTCACCGGCTTAGTCTTCATACTGAAGTAAGGTTGAAGGGAGCCTATTTCATACGCTGCGAAGAAGTTATAAGGGATCATGCTTCGGGAGAAATTACGGAACTTCGTTGTACCTATGATCCTGAGACCAAAAGCGGTACGGGGTTTACTGGGCGTAAGGTAAAAGGGACGATCCACTGGGTTTCAAGCGAGCACGCAGTTAAGGCTGATATCCATCTTTATGAGAAGCTGCTGCTTGATCAGGAAGTTCCGAAGGACAGCGAAGATTGGATGAAACTGATCAATCCTAACTCGATGGTTACTATTCAGGATGCATGGATAGAACCTTACATTGAGACAGCACGACCTGAACAAAAATTCCAGTTTCTACGGCATGGTTATTTTTCGCTGGATACCAAAAACCTCGGAACCAGTGATCGACTTGTCTTTAACCGTGTTGTACCATTAAAAGATGCTTGGAGCAAAAAGGAGAGATGAACAGCGAATGACATCCGATCCGAGTGCTTCTAAATATCGAGGAGGGATCGCATGGGTGCTGATCACAACAGGTTGAAGGTTTTGGGAGACTACCTGAAGTCAAGAAGGGAGCGATTGCATCCCGAGCAAGCAGGGATTCAGCATTCGTATGGACGAAGGAGAACACCAGGACTTCGGAGGGAAGAGGTCGCTATTCTGGCAGGAGTTAGCGTAACCTATTACACATGGCTGGAGCAAGGACGAGAGGTGACGGCTTCCAGGGAAGTTATTGAAAGTATTGGAAGAGCACTGCAATTGTCCTCGGATGAAAGGCTGCATTTGCTGCGTTTGTGGAGTCCAGAAAACACGGCTGTACCAGTGAGACAAGAACGTATAAAGCCTGAATGGCAAAGCATTATCGACCAAATGACTTTCCCCGCTTATATCGCGAATGACAGAACAGAAGTCATTGCCTGGAACCAAGCGGCATGCGAGATCATTACCGATTTTTCATCGATGTCCAATCCAGAGCGTGTCCTTATGAGGATTTTTTTCATGGACCCCTATTTTCGCAATCAGATGATGAATTGGGATGAATTTGCGCGATACTCCGTAGCGGTTTTTCGATCTTATTTTGAACGGAATGATGGTGATGATTGGTTTAAAGAAACGGCTGAACGCTTGGCAACTGAGAGTGCTGAGTTTGACTCGCTTTGGCGAATGCATGATATCCAGTTGAAAAAGACGTGCCAATTCTTTCTAAACCACCCTGGAGCGGGCGAGCTGGCCTTCGAAATCAATTCCTTCGTCAGCATGAATGCCGACTCAGATCTTCATTTCTGCATTTTTACACCGATAACGGGTACGCCAACAGAGAAGAGATTAAAGGATTTTCTTGATAAGGTTTTATAATATCAACGTAGCCTAGTAATCTGGTTACCCGTATAAACATACTGTGGCTACCTCCTTTTGCGTTGACTATACTGAGTTCATAGTCAACCGAAGGAGGTTTTTTATATGAAAGCAATTGTGATCGATCGACCATGTGAGGCTGCAGACCTCGTCGTGAGGGAGCTCCCGGAATTCCAACCAGCACCAGGCATGCTCACCATAGATGTTGCCTATGTAGGAGTTGGATATGTGGATGTACTGCTGCGCCGAGGGGAATTTGGGTCTTTAATCCCAATGCCGGTTGTACCGGGACTCGAGGTATCAGGGTATGTGAAAGCAATAGGAGATGGCGTGAAAGGCTTCTACATCGGACAGCCGGTAGCGGCGATGACACTAATGGAAATGGGTGGATATGCATCAGTAGCCCAGGTAAGGCCGGAGTTGACCGTCCCTTTGGATCAATTGGGAGGGGAGCTTGATCTGGCATCGGCGGCCGCAGCTATCGTCAACCTGACGACGGCTTATATGACAATCAAGAACGTAGCCAGGATGCGAGCAGGAGAAAACGTGTTAGTTCACGCGGCAGCAGGGGGCCTGGGCAGCTTTTTGGGACAAATGGCCAAAGTTTTCGGAGCAGGCAAGGTCATCGGCACAGTCGGGAGTATGGAAAAGACAAAGCTAGCCGCATCTTTATGTTACGATGAGCTGTTGCTTCGATCTGATTTCATTGAGCCAATCAATCAGTTGCTAGGTCCACGCAAAGTCGATATCGTTCTGGACCCGGTAGGCGGCGATATGCGTATTCTTAGCCAAGAGCTGCTGCGTCCAATGGGACAAATCATCATGCTGGGAAATGCTAGCGGCACAGACGATGTCCCGCAATCTTCCAACGATATTTGGTTATCGAACAAATCCATAAAAGGGTTTAATATCGGAGCATATAGCCAATCTGCTCCTGCTGAAGTTGGTAAATCGGCGAAAGAGGTGCTAACTCTGTTGGCAAAAGGCCAGATCAGGGCGGAAATATTCGGTGTCTTCCCTTTGGAGAAAGCTTCCGAAGCTCATGAGCTTTTAGAGGAGAAGAACACGGTGGGTAAACTTTTGCTGAAAGTCGGAGGATAAAAGGTCGGTAGGGCTTGGCGTGCATCTTGTTATAGCTTAAAGCTATAACAGGATATAGGAATAAAAAGTTACCTTTTCGTGGATAGTCAATGCTATTATTACAGTTATAATGAAAATGAGGCATGGGGTATCATAGTTCTGGAGGGTAATGTTGAATATGCTAAAAGAGAAAATAGAAAGTAAAGAGGCGGGCATTTTGACCTATGGCATGACGCCTCCGAAGATAACGAATACCTCAGATAAGGTAGCTGAGATTGCAAGGAAACAAGTTGAAAGAATAAATGACCTCGATATAGATGCATTAATCTTGTATGATGTTCAGGAAGAAACGGATCGAGTTGAACAAGAAAGACCATTCCCGTATTTGCCAACGATGGATCCTGCAACCTATAGTGATGAGTATTTAAATCAATTGCGAGTTCCCAAAATCATTTATCGTTGTGTTGGAAGGTATAGCGAAGAGCAATTCGTAAATTGGGTAAAAACCGATATGGAACAGGATCGGTATTCCGTTTATGTAGGTGCTTCTTCCAGTAAACAAGAGATTAATTTAGAACTATCTGATGCTTATGATTTAAGCAAGAGATTAAATAACAATTTAACTTTTGGGGGAGTTGTAATCCCTGAAAGGCACATGAAAAAGAATGATGAGCACTTACGAGTGAATCATAAGACGCAAAATGGCTGTTCCTTTTTCGTATCGCAAGCCACTTATAATGTTGAGGCCTCGAAAAATTTCTTATCCGATTACTACTATTACTATACAAATAATGGATTAGAAATGGTGCCCATTTTGTTCAATCTCGCGCCGTGCGGTTCGGAAAAAACGTTAGAATTCATGAAATGGTTAGGTATCAGTATTCCGACTTGGCTAGAGAATGACTTAAAATATTCGCAAGATGTGCTCGATAAATCATTAAAATTATCTCTGGGCATTTTTGAAGAGATTTTGGATTTTGCACTGGAAAAAGGGATTCCGATTGGATGTAGTGTGGAAAGTGTCTCCACAAGGAAAGTTGAAATAGAGGCTTCTGTTCAACTCGTTAGAGACATTAGAGCTATGTTGGATAAAAAATTGAATAGAAACGTGCTAACTTCAATCTAGTAAGTAATGTGAGAGTAGCATAATAGGGAGCAGTTCTGCCGCGGCAGGAGTGCTCTTTTTATTTTTTCAAGAATCATACTAGTCGCCGATTGACATTTCCTGATTATGGGAATATGATAATTAAAAATGAATGAACCATTCATTCATCAAAAAGGAGTCAGATCGTGATGGAGCAAATGAAAACTAAGCCATGGAGTGTGTCGGGGAAATATGTGCTTATTACAGGAGCAACTAGCGGTATCGGTCTTGCGGCAGCCAAGGAACTGGCGGTTCGAGGAGCAGACTTGGGGATCGTGGCGCGGAGCCAGGTTAAGGCGAATGAGACTGTCGAACAGATCCGGATGTTGACTGGAGGCAAAACGAAAGTAGACGTCTTTCTGGCAGACCTGACGGATCAGCAGTCGATTCGCAGCGTTGCGTCGGAAATTTTGACGCAGTGTCCCCGCATTGACGTGCTGATTAACAACGCAGGTGCGATGTTCGTGAAGCGGATCCTTACTCGAGACGGTATGGAGAAAACTTGGGCGATCAATCATCTCGCACCTTTCCTGCTAACGACGCTACTCCTTGATCGGCTGAAGATGAGCGGCCAAGCGCGGATCATTACCACGTCTTCCCATGGGCACAAGATGGCGAAAACAGGCATTGTTTTTGATGATATAACCGCTGAGAAACGCTATAGTTTCCCACAGCTCCTAATGGGAGGTGCTAATTTTCGGTACGGAGAGACGAAGTTAGCGAATATTTTGTTCACCACAGAGTTGGCCCGTCTCCTTGGTGGAACCGGAGTTGTCGCGAACTGCTTTGATCCGGGGCTTGTCGCTACCAATTTCAATCAGGATAACGGCTTGCTGGCCCGGATGACGATGGCGGTCATGAAACGATTCTCTCGACCAGTGGAAAAAGGAGCAGAGACGCTCGTCTGGCTTGCGGATTCGAATGAAATTAGTAGAGAGAGCGGAAAGTACTATGTCGATATGAAGGAAGCGACTCCTACGGTTGCTGCCCAAAGTGAGGAAATTGCGCGGAAACTATGGGAAGTCAGCGAGCGTCAAACTCAGCAATTGAAATTAGGATAAAGGAGAGTCACTAGGATGTCGGAAACGAATCAAACAACGGATCGCAAGAACGATGAAAGAAGAGAGCAAATTAAAAAGGCTGCGCTCAAAGTGTTCGCAAGCAGAGGAATTGCTGGCACGAAGATCAGCATGATTGCTGAGGAAGCCCGAATTAGCCAAGGTCTTACTTACCGTTATTTTCAGTCGAAAGAAGAACTATTCACACTCCTCGTTCAGGAAGCTGTAGAAGAGGCGCAAACATCAATACGTAATGTCCCATTGCTTCCCGGAACTCCACTAGAACAGTTCAAAGCGCTGACATGGAACATGCTAGACGACACCAACAAGCACTACTTCTTACTTATTCAGCAAGCTCAAACTGCCGAAGGCGTGCCGGAGCAAGCAAAGTTAGCAATCTCGCGGTATCATCCACAGGATACGATGGATTTGTTAGTTCCTATTTTTGAAAAAGGGCAGGAACTCGGTGAATTCGGAGAAGGAGATCCACGACAAATGCTCTTCCTTTATTTTTCCGTTGTCACAGGTTTAATGATCCAAGATACTCACGGCAGTATGGGGTCTTGGCAGCGGGAAGTGGATCGGTTGATCAAGCTCCTGACCTGATTGTAAGAAAAACCCTTACCAAATACTGGTGAGGGTTTTTCGTTTGCTTGGTCCAACTCATGGAAGCAAATGGAACGTTAATCGGATTTGTTCCAAGAACGACTCCGATGAATAGCCGCGCTCTTCTTTTTGAAACGAGTAAGAATCACTGCTTAAGGCCATGAGAAGCATATCCGCCTTGAAAATATGGTTAGGCTGGGGCTGCTCCCCGCTGGATAATGCAATTTCGTCGAAAAGCTCGACCAATAATTGCTGCAACTCGAGATACAGAGGACTCTGCGTTCGAGCTCGAGTTCGATTCGTTGAAGCGGAGTCCTCAACACCTTTAAGTAATTGCGATTTTTTCTCCCTGAAAGCCATAAACAACTCGAGAAGACCATTTAGTCTTTGGCTTGGCGGAGCGGAGCGGTTTTCCTGCATGTACGCTTCAATATTTTCGAAGAGGAGAACGATGTTCTCTTTCATTAAATCCAGACACAGCTCACCCTTGTTGCGATAGCGGCGATAAAGCGTACCTGGACCGATCTGTGCTTCTGCGGCAATTTGGTTCATACTAACTTGTTCAACGCCATTCTGATCAAATAAGCGATAAGCCGCATCCAAGATGCGCTGGCGATTCTCCGCAGCGTCGCGGCGTTCCGTACGAGGGGGTGTCTCTGAATCAAACATGATCATCATCACTTCCTATTGTGATTGTATTCGTCATATTGACAAGTGGAGAGGTCTCCGTTTATCATAAATGGAGAGGTCTCCGCTTAATAGTATCATAAGGAATAGGAGTGTTCAATACATGCCGAATAACGACAAAAGCTCTTTGTTGATCATGGATTTACAGAATGGTATCGCCTCTCGTTTCGCAGAAGAGGATCTGATCCCGTTTCAAAAAGCGATCGAAGCTGCACGCAAAAACGACATCCCGGTTATCTATGTGCGAATTGCATTTCGCGAAGGTTACCCGGAGCTTAACCCGCGCAACAATATGGCAGCTAGAATTGCGCAATATGGCGGCATGTCGACCACGGATGAGGCGACGCAAATTCATGAATCTGTGAAGCCTGAGCCTGGGGAGCCTATCGTTACGAAGCTGCGCGTCAGTGCATTCTCCGGCAGCGATTTGGAGATCATCCTTCGATCCCTTCAAATTGACACCTTGATTCTTACTGGAATTGCAACCAGTGGTGTCGTTCTGTCGACATTGCGGGAAGCGGCGGATCGAGATTATAAGCTGAAGGTTCTTGCAGATGCTTGCCTGGATGGAGATCCCGAGGTTCATCGGGTTCTCATGGAGAAGGTCTTCCCTCGTCAAGCAGAGGTTCTGACAACAGAGGCTTGGATCCATTCTTTAGTAGCACACTAACACAAAGGAACAAACACTGCAGCAAGAAGATGGAAAGAAGGCTTGTTACGATGCCAATTTGGAAAAGAAATTTAATCGTTTGCTGGTTTGGCATGTTTGTAACCGGTGTGGGAATGAGTCAGATCGCGCCAGTTTTGCCGCTTTTTATCCAACATCTAGGTGTAAGTCAATCGAGTTTAATTGCCCAATATTCAGGCATAGCCTTTGGGATTACCTTTATTGTATCTGCTATTTTCTCTCCTATTTGGGGGGCAGCGGCGGACAGATTTGGTCGGAAACCCATGTTATTGCGGGCAAGTCTAGGGATGGCTCTCGTGATTGGCAGTATGGGTTTTGCCCCCAATGTGTATGTGTTGATCGGGCTGCGATTATTGCAGGGCATAATTACAGGGTATGGGACAGCCTGCACCACGTTAATTGCTACGCAAACAGAGAAGGACCATGCAGGTTACGCATTAGCTACCTTGTCAACGGCAAGCATTGCAGGCTCATTGCTAGGACCACTCATTGGCGGATTTCTGGTAGAAAATTTCGGCATGCAAAATGTCTTTTTTATCACAGGCGGGTTGATGCTGCTGGCTTTCATTACGACGGCCATGTTCGTGAAGGAAACATTCACGCGCGAAGACCGACATGTGCAAAGCGCCAAGGAAATTTGGACGCTTATTCCTGAGAAGAGCCTGACGATCACGATGTTCGTCACCTTTTTTATTTTAACCGTGGCGCTTTATTCCGTTGAACCGATTCTCACCGTCTATATTACCCAACTGACCGATCATCTTAACCATGTTGCTTTGATTGCAGGGCTTACCTTTTCAGCATCGGGTTTGGCTAATATCTTTGCGGCACCAAGGCTAGGAAAGCTGTCCGATCGCATAGGTGCGCACAAAGTGATGTTGATCTCGCTTCTTGCGGCTGGTATCATTTTCATTCCTCAAGCTTTCGTAAGCAATCCTTGGGAGCTGATGATTCTTCGCTTTTTATTAGGGCTCACGGCGGCAGGTTTGACCCCTACGGTCAATATATTGATCAAGAAAATCACACCGTCAGCGATAACCGGAAGAGTTTTCGGTTTTACGATGTCGGCCGGTTATTTAGGCGTTTTTGCAGGTGCTATTTTAGGCGGACAGGTAGCGGCTTGGTTCGGCAGCAGATATGTATTTCTCGTCACAGGTGCGCTGCTGCTGGTCAATGCGGGTTGGGTCTATTTTAACGTATATAAAAAGATCCAGGCCAAAAGGACGCTGACTACCATTCAGTAAACAAAAGAGGGGCGTGCTTATGAAACTAAAATGGTATGGTCATTCTTCATTCTTACTAACGTCGGAAGCGGGAACGAGAATTCTCATCGATCCGTACTATAAATTTCTTGGCTATCGCATGCCGGTTCCGATTGAATCCAATATCGTCGTCGTTACGCACAATCATGCTGATCACAATAAGGTGCAAGCCGCATCTGGCGATTATTTGCTCGTGAATGAGCCGAAATCATATGAGCGTGGCGATGTAAGTATCGACGGGTTCAAGACTTTCCACGACAAAGTGAATGGTAAGAAACGCGGGCCAAATATTATTTTTCGATTCAAAATAGATGGGCTAACGGTCTGTCATTGCGGTGATCTGGGACATCTACTTACCGAGGAGCAGGTGCGGGAAATCGGCAAAGTGGACATTCTCATCGTTCCAGTAGGAGGAAAAATGACGCTTGATGGTGCGGAGGCTGTTCACGTGATGCGCCAACTGCAGGCGACTGTTGCAATTCCGATGCATTATCGGACAAAGGCATTAGGCATTCTCGGAAGATTTGTTTTGCAAAGGTGGAAAATTTCATTGAGGCTGCGGGAACACGCAGGACAGAAGTGAAGAAATTGCAGGTGTCAAAGGAAAACCTCGCTCAATTCGCTGGCATCGTAACGATGCAGTATGAAGAGTAGCCACATAAAAACAAACTGAAAAAGTAAAAGTTTATAATTACCAGGAACGAATGGTTTTCTCTATAGCGTACGAACTTAAAAGTCGCACTGTTGCGGCTTTTTTTGTTCTAAAAAAAATCAATTTTCGAAATAAAATATTCCATTGAGTTTTAAACTCATTTTTCCTAGAATTGGTTAAAACAGACGCCATACGTTGCGAAAAAGCAGAAGGGAGCGTGGTTATTCCAATGCTTGCACGATTGCTTGTAGACGATTAACGGGGACAAGTAAGGTGGACATTTTTTAGTTGAGTGGACTATTTAAAGGTAAGACAAGAAAAGTCCACAAAACCAAAAACTTTTGAATGTTTTAATGTAAGCGCATTCTATATACTACGGGTAGTAAGAGATGGGAGGTTTGCTATGTAAAAATTCAGCTTGCCCAAATCTTATCGATCACATTAATAAAGGTAATTTTTAAGATATTTCCTAAAATAAGGTTAAATGATTACTACAGGAGAGGAGGTTCTGCTCTCGAGAAGGGGGAAATTACTTTGGCTGCGACCAGGAAAGAAAATCAGCATGTGGCTCTGTGGAAAGGTTTATCGATCGTATCGTTTGTTCTGTTTATTACGACGTTATTGATTGTCTTTCTCTATAAAGGGCGCGACATACCTGTTGCCACTGTAGATGGTGTAAAAATTAGCCAGGACCAGCTATATAAAGCGCTTGTCGATTACGAAGGTCCGAAAATACTGGAGAAACTCATTCTAGAGGATTTAATCATGAAGGAGTCCAAAGCGGCGGGGGTGGTTGTGACCGAAAGTGAATTTCAAGCCTCCTTCGATAAAGTCAGAACTTCTTATGCTACACAAGAAGAATTTCTGGAAAATCTGAAGAAGGACGGTTATACGGAGCAATCGCTGCGTACGGAGCTCAGAACTCAGTTGTACATTCGTAAGATTCTTGAGCCTCGCGTAACGGTCGATGACAATGAAGTAAAAGCGCATTATGCAGAGCACATGTCGCATGATCCGGCGTCCAATACCAAAAGTGAGGCGCAAGTTATTGCTGAAATTCGAGATGAATTGGTGAATAAAGAAATTCTTGATCTCATGGAGCCCTGGTTTGAAGAACTCCGGTCCAAAGCAAATATTGCAATTTCGTTACCGGGGATCCAAATGATTTCCCCAAAAGGAGGAAGCTAAACAACAATGATAACCTACTCATTGAAGCGAACGGTTTCTATTGTTAATATTCTTGTTATTTTTGCTGTGAATTTGCTGCTGGGTTTTACGGATATTACGCCTACTGCCCATGCTGCTGGAACTACGGATGGATTAATTGCGTGGTATAAGTTTGATGATGTGAGCGGAAATGTGATTAAAGATGCTTCAGGTAAAGGCAACAATGCAACAGCAGCAGGAGAAACGTACAGCTTTACGGATTGGGATCAGGGGAAAGCGATTAGCTTGAGCGGTGGAACGAGTGCTGCCGGTGCTAATGTCAAGCTGCCAAACGGGATATTAAATGGCGTTACCAATTTTACAATATCGACTTGGGTGAATATGCGTGCGACAACGAGTTACATGCGTATTTTCGATTTCGGTTCCGGCAACACGACCAGCTACATGTATTTGACGCCTACCGGGAATAATGACGGAGCCAAAGGCCTTGCTTTCGGTATTACGACGAGCGGCTGGTCCAATGAAGAGAAGGCGCAAAAAGGCACAGCGTTAACGACAAATGTTTGGAAGCATGTGACAGTTGTTTTAAATGGGCATACGGTTACTCTTTATGAAAATGGGCTGAAAGTCGGGGAAAACACCTCCTTGACTTTGAATCCTTCAAGTCTGGGCGCAACGACGGCGAACTATATCGGGAAAGGTCAGTTTGCTGATCCTACAATCAATGCTTTATTCTCCGATTTTCGTATTTATAATAGAGCGCTGGATGCTTCCGAGGTTGCCGGGTTAATCAATAAGCCGGATAGCGAATTAGTGGCAGCTGATATGGCCGCACTACTTGCAGGTGTGAATCTTAGAACAGTAGACACAGACCTTTCATTAATAACCAAGGGGCCATACGGTTCCGATATTACATGGCAATCCAGCAATACGAATGTGATTGCGACAGATGGCAAAGTCACTCGTCCTGCTCCAGGCCAGTCTGACGCAGCCGTTACGTTAACGGCGACCGTGACAAAAGGAGCAGCGCATGATTCTAAAGTTTTCGAAGCTGTTGTTCTCGCGCAATTATCGGATCAACAGAAACTGCAACTAGATAAGGATGCTATTAGTCTGGGGAGTATTAGCGCAGTGACCAAGAATTTGGATTTGCCTACGGAAGGACGCAACGGTTCCGTGATCACTTGGCAATCCAGCAATACCAGCGTGATCGGTCATGATGGAACGGTCACTCGACCGGCGGCTCGGTCTGGCAATGCTGTCGTGAATTTGACAGCCACGATCAAAAACGGAAACGCGAGTGATACGAAAACCTTCGCAGTGACGGTGTTGGAAGAGCCCTTCGTATTGACATTAAGCAGCATTGAAGACGTAAATGTTGATACGGTAATTGGAACGGCGCCGGTCCTGCCGAGTAGTGTCATTGCGGTCTATAATGACGAAGAAACGTCCAGGCAGCTCAGCGTAAAATGGGATGATGTGAACCCGTCGAATTATGCGGCTGAAGGTTCTTTCACTGTGCAAGGAACGGTTGAAGGAACGAGCATCAAAGCTGCTGCCCACATTAAAGTGAGAACACTGAGCTTTCATTCAGAATTTAATATGAGCAGCTTGCAGGGCAATCAAACGCTTACGGCGACTGTAACCGGGACGAATAAGGGCAGTGCAGCTGTTTCTTCTTTGGTAACACTAGCGCTTTATGACGCTGCCGGTAAAATGGTGGACAAATCACAATTGAGCAAAAGTGTGACGCAAGGAGCTCCTGTCACAATATCAGCAAACCTTACTTTACCTGCTGATGTAACAGGTTATACAGCCAAAGTACTTGTCTGGGAAGGCACGGATTTGCAGACTTCGCATTTGCAGCCCCTGAGCGGCGTAGCGGAATTGACAAGCGCACCTGGAATTCCTGGTGGCATTACCGCCACACCGTCGACGAGCATTCCTCAAATTGAGATTGCTTGGCAGCCTTCAGCCGAGGCAGCAAGCTATGATCTGGAAGTGGACGGCACAACCATTCGTAATATCACAAGTCCATTTATCCATCAGGGATTGTTGTATGGCTCCAAGCATACCTATGCGGTGCGAGCTAAGAACACGTCAGGCGTCAGTGCTTGGAGTAAATCCATCAGCGCAGACGTGACGTCAACGCCAGGCGAGGCCAACCTTGTCGTACAGCCGTTTGGCTTAAGTGATGTGACTTTGCAAGACAGTATCTTTACAAAACTAAGAGACAGTGAATATTTGTATTTGGATGGATACAATTTGGATAAATTGCTGTTTGCCTTCCGGGCAGCTGCGGGGCTTGATACCAAAGGAGCCACAGCGATGGGCGGCTGGGATTCGGCAGCGGGCAAATTAAGAGGCCATTCGACGGGGCATTTCTTGTCGGCTTTTGCTCAAGCTTATGCCAGCAGTGGCGAGGCGAAATGGAAAACGAAGATTGACTACATGATCGACGAATTAGCGAAAGTTCAGGATGCATTGGCAACTCAACCTAATGGCATGGAGAAATCGAATCTCGGGAAAAATAATCCTGCGCTCGTGGGGAATAACTCTCCAGGTTTCCTTAGTGCCTATGGGGAATGGCAATTCATTTTATTAGAGAATGGTGCTGTGTACAACGGTACCGAAACTGATTTTAATACCATCTGGGCTCCTTACTATACACTGCACAAAATCATGGCGGGCTTACTGGACAGCTACAAAGCGACTGGAAATGCAAAAGCTTTGAGCATTCTTGTGAAAATGTCGGATTGGGTGGATGGCCGTTTGAGCAAATTGCCGCAATCCACATTAAACAGTATGTGGGGCAGATACATTGCCGGCGAGTTTGGTGGTATGAACGAAACTTTAGCAGAGATTAGTGCAATTACAGGTAACAGCAAATATTTAGCAACAGCCAAACTGTTTGATAATTCGAAGTTATTTACGCCAACAGCGAATAATCAAGACACATTAAACGGCATTCACGCCAACCAGCATATTCCACAAATTATTGGAGCTTTGAAAGTATATGATCAAACGAATGACGCTTCCTATTATAAAGTAGCTCAAAATTTCTGGGGCATGGTGACGAATCATCGCCAATTCAGTAACGGCGGCAGTGGTGTAGGCGAGTTGTTCAAGGAATCGGATAAAATTGCCTCCTATATTCTGGAGGGTGGAACCAGCAAAAACAGTCAAGCCGAGGATTGCGCAACGTATAACATGCTGAAACTAACCAGAGAGTTATTCTTCCACAATCCGGATGCCAAATATATGGACTATTATGAGAGAGGTCTGTATAACGGTATACTTGCTTCCAAAGATCAAAGCGCTTCCAACAGTGGTGTTGTTTACTTCATGCCATTAGGTCCTGGCAGCACGAAGGGATACGGCCGTACCAGCTTTACCTGCTGTGCAGGAACGGGTCTGGAAAGCCAAACAAAATACCAAGACTCCATTTATTTCCGCTCCAGCGATAAGAAATCTTTATACGTCAACTTGTATATGCCTTCCACTTTGAATTGGGCTGAAAAAGGAATATCCGTTGTGCAAACAACGAACTTCCCGAGTGAAGAAGGCAGCACACTTACCGTAAAAGGCAGCGGTCAGCTTGATATTAAGCTTCGCGTACCTTACTGGGCTGTTAAGGGCTTTACAGTCAAGGTAAATGGAGTTGAGCAAAATGTGACGGCAACACCAAGCACGTATGTCACGCTAAGCAAAGTATGGGCAAACAACGATAAAATTGAGATTTCCATGCCGTATAGCTTACGTGTGGAAAAAACGCCGGACGATCCTGCGATGGGCAGCATATTCTATGGTCCGCTTCTCATGGTTGGCAAAAGCAGCAGCACGAAATTTATCAACTTGAGTTTGAACGAATCCGATCTTTCCCAATCTATAACGCCAGTCGCAGGCACACCACTGAATTTTACAACGAACGGAGTTACGTTAGTGCCAATGTACACCGCTTATAATTTTGCCTATCATGCTTATTTCAAACTTAATCAGTAATGAGTTATCGAGAAGGAGGGGAACGTGTGTCTAAAAGAATCATTTCTGTTGTCGCAACTTTGGCTATGCTCATCTGTATGCTGGCAATTGTTCCTGCGCCCAAAGCAGCAGCAGCTGGAACAACAGCTGAGATCAATCACGTAGAAACTGCGATAGATCAAACAACACAAAAGGTCACTTTTCATGGAGAAATCAGTCTTGGCATGGGCAAGGATGTCACGATGATGGTCAACAATCCTCAGGGACAACTCGAGTATTTGAACCAAACCAGCAGTGGAGAGGGTGGACATTTCTCTTTTACGTACTCGCCTAACGGTTGGTTAGGGGGAACGTATACGTTCAAAATCGGCGGTGAAGGCGTAGCGATTCCCTATGCCGGAAGCTTCCAACTTGCAAGTACGGGATCACCGTCGGCAACATTGACAGGACCTTCTTCTGTCCTAGGCGGTCAGCCTGTCGACTTGAAGCTGGGAGTAAGCAATCAATCCTCTACGTTCTCTATTTTGAATGTCGTATTGAATTATGATCCCAATCTATTGCATTTTGATACGGTGACGCATAATGGGCTTGTCTCCTTGGCGGAGGCGTCAATCGGCTCGTTGAAAGAAAACTTCAAGGTGCTAGTCACTGGAGTTAAGCCGGAAAAAGGTCAAGTTTTAATCCTGATGTCCAGTATTGGTTCAGGGAACGAGGTAGCTGGCGGTGATTTGCTTAGCTTGCATGCGAAGGCTAATCAAGTAACGACTTCCGTCACTACAAATGTTTATGTGTCTGATGCCGCCGTTTCTTCAAACGGAGCAAAGGTAGAACTGGATGGAGCTTCCTTGTCGCTTCAAATCCATACTTTGGATAAAGAAGCGTTGAGCACCCTGATTGCATCGGCTCAAAGCCAGCATGATGCGGCTGTTGAGGGTACTCACATCGGTCAATATCCAAGCGGTTCCAAACAAACGTTGCAGCTTGCTATCAACGATGCGAAAGTTGTTCGTGACAATGCAGCAGCAACAGAAGCGGAAGTGCAATCAGCTCTTAGCAGCTTAGACGCTGCATTAAGAACATTCATTAATTCGGTAATCACTACAACCGATCCTGAACCAGGTCAAGCAGACAAAGAAGCCCTTGGCGCATTGCTGGTCAGCGCTCAGAGCAAGCTGGATGCTGTGGTCGTTGGTACGAAGGTCGGCCAATATGCAAGCGAATCCAAAGCCACGTTACAGGCAGCGGTTACACGTGCAAAAGCTGTATTCGATAACGCTTCCGCAACACAAGCGCAAGTGGATGCTGCGAAAGATGAATTGGCTTCAGCGCTGCAGGTGTTCTCGAACAGCATCATTACGTTGGTGCCTGGCGCAACGAAAATTACGATTAATGACTTGTCTCTGATTGCTAAGTACTACGGAACTACTTCTAATGACGCGAACTGGAGTCTAATTGAAAAAGCAGATATCAACAATTCCAATTCGATTGACATTCAAGATCTGGCAGCTGTTGCTAGAATGATTATCGATGAGTGGCTTACGGAAGAATAAGCAATAATAAGAGACTGCCCCAGCGGTAATGTAGGCTGGGGCAGTTCTTTTTATTTCAATGCAAGAGAGTCTTTCGTCATTTCTTTATTGCCGGTATCCATATAGACAGGAATCGTTTCACCACGTGCTGCGCGCAGTAATTGTCCGATGATATAATCGCCCCATACTTGTTCATTCTGGGAGATAACGGAGGTAATTTGACCGTTGATAAGGGCTTCTTTCACATTAGGCATCATCCCAAAAGACAGCGCATTCCGCTTCAAACCTTTGGCCTTCCATAACAGGATCGAAGCTGAGCTGGATAAAATATCAAGCGTGATGAGCGTGTCAAAATGTGGGTGGTCATCGATCATACGCTCCATGTCAGACAGTGCCTTATCGGAGGAGCCCTCATTATATCCGACTTCAAGCACTTGAATAGCCGTATTGCGAGACAAGTAGTCGAGCATGCCGGAAAGCCGTTTTTTTTGAATAGGTGTATTAGACATACCTGATTCAACAAGCACCATGCCTTTGCCTTTCATGAGCTTGCTGACAACTTCCCCCATTAAAGCACCGCCTTTGTAATGATCTGGACCGATGTAGGAGAGCCGGCGGCTTAAGGGTGCGTCGGTTTCGAAGCAAACAACCGGTATACCGGCTTCCACAGCTTTGTTGATAGCAGGGACAAGTGCATCTGGATCGATAGGAGCAATTGCAATGCCGTCTACCTTTTGTTTAATCATGGTTTCCATCATACGTATCTGCTGTTCTAAACTAACCTCTTCCGGCGCCTTGACAATTAACTGAACGGAATTGGAGGCAGCCGTCTTCTCGGCAAGTTGCGTTATGACTTCATAAAAAGAATGCGCCATTGGATAAATAATCCCGAATGTATAAGCGGGAGGACGTTCGCTTTTTTGTGGAGAAGGGGTTACGGTAGCGAATAAGGAACCCGGTGAAGAATTAGCATCCGAACAGCCCACAGTTGTAAATAGTGAGAAAAACACGAACAAGAGTAGCGATTTCCTAAGAGTAACTGACAAAGCCCTTATGCTCCTCTCTCTCAGATGTAAGCAGGTCTTTGTTCAACTGGCCGCTTTTGCGAAATTCTCTTGTTGTCATACCCGTTACTCGCTTAAAAAGGTTTGAAAAGTAATGAGCATCGTTATAGCCAACAAGGAAGGCAATCTCATAGGATTTGGCCTGCGTCGTCTGAAGCAGTTCCATCGCTTTGCGAATTCTGGTTTGCGTTAAGTATTCGATGAAGGTTTGGCCATTTTCTTGGCTGAACACTTTACTTAAATGACCTGAGCTTAAATTAACATGGTCAGCAGCGTCTTGAAGAGAAAAGTAATCTTTATCATAATGCTCATGAATGTATTTTTTTAGTTTAATCAACATATCCCCATGCTTATCGGAAGCTTCGGAACGCCACTGCCAGTATTGTTCAGCCAGTCTAATCAAATAGGCACGCGACTCATCCAAAGTTCTTATTAATTCTATAGCTTTCTGCAGCTCTTGCAGGGTCATGTCGAAGTTAGCTATGTTGGGGTAAGAATCCCTCGCTGATCGAAATACTTCCAACGTCAAATCGTTTAGAATATAGTACCCAATAAACGAAGATTGCCAATCCGTATGCTGAAGAATGGAAGCGAAAGAATGGATAAAGGTTTCTGCGTGGGCAGGTGAGCCGATCTTCAGAAACTCCACAAACTTTGCTCGGTCTAAGAAGACAGACTGTTCGAAAGAACCGTTTCTTGACTCTAGCATCGCATGGCGATTCTGACGCGATAAACGGCGCCAGTGCATATCTTCCATCGCTTCCAGGAAAGAAACATGAATGCCCTGCATCCGATCTTGAACACTTCCGATACCAACGGAAATCGAGTAGGAGAGATGCTCCATGGACTGATTTTGTACCTGTTGAACCTTTTCTAGTGCTTGTTTGATTTGTTCTTGCGTTTCATACTTCAGTATCCATACGCATTCCGTCTTACTACGCTTGAACACTAAGTGGTTGTTCCCATCAAGCTTAAGATTCAGTAAGTGTTCGGCATGATTCATATCCTCTGAGGAGTCATCCGGAACAGAATCGGAAGAAGCTAATTTGCGGAAGTCGGCGGTTACAACAACATAGTAACGAGATAGAAGGTTTAAGTTCAGTTTAGAACTCAAATGAACGGCTTCCGACGTTGTTATAAATCCACTGCATAAATCATTGAGCAGCTTACTTTGCGTGAAACCGGCTTGCCTTTTTTCTTCCTGTTTTAATTGCTCGATCTCCAATTTCTCCAGACGCGCTGCATCGATCTTGTCGCTAACTTGACGTAGGGTTTGGAGCAAATCCGCTGAGCTGATCGGCTTCGTGCAATATTCCTCTACACCCAGCCGCAGGGCTGTTCGCGCATATTCGAAATCACCATGCCCGCTCAAGATGACAATCTTGATATCCGGTGAATTTTTCCTAACAAAGGAACTGAGCTCCAAGCCATCCATGAAGGGCATCTTAATGTCGGTAATGAGAATATCAGGCTGATACTGTTCGATCATCGGCAGCGCAACTTCACCATCGGAAGCATCTCCACAATAAATAAATCCTTCTTTTTCCCATTGGATCGTATCACGAATCGTTTCGCGAATTAAAATTTCATCGTCAACTAGCAGCACTTTTTTCATGGCATGTTGCCTCCAGACATAGGGATTCGAATGGAAACTTTCGTTCCCTCGTTTTGAATGCTGTCGATGCTTACACCGTATTTGTCTCCGTAATAAAGTTTTATTCTTTGTTGTACATTATGCAGGCCGAACCCTCCGGATACTTCATTGCCGGTTTGCTCAGGAAGTTGATCGTTCGTTAAATACTCACGCATCTGCTCAAGCTTCTCTGGCGACATTCCGATCCCGTCATCTTCCACCGTCAGTACAATGTCTTCTTCGTTCTCGATCAGGCCAGTGATTCGAATCATGCCTTTTCTTCGCTTGTTTTTTAATCCGTGATATAAAGCGTTTTCTACGATGGGCTGCAGAATCATTTTCAAGATCGGATACGGGTTTAAACGAGAGTCAATCTGAATCTCATAATCCAAAATATCGCGGTAGCGCATTTGTTGAATGACTAAATAACTATGCACATGCTCGACTTCTTTCGTAATGATAATCCAGTCACGGCCTTTGCTTAAAGAGATTCGGAACAGCTTGGATAGCGATTGAACCAACTGAATGACTTGATTATTTTTGCCCGCTTCTGCCATCCAAACGATGGAATCCAGTGTGTTGTACAAGAAGTGGGGATTAATTTGCGCTTGCAAAGCTCGCAATTCCGCCTTTTTAATTTCCTCTTGCTCCTTAATGCTTTGTTCGAGCAGTTTGCGGATTTTACTAAGCATGATGTTAAAACTTTTGCCCAATAAGGCAACCTCATCATTGCCTTTGGGAACGACTTTGGCTTCCAGGTATCCGGAAGCGGCAAGCTGCATTTTACTTTTTAAAAGGTGAAGAGGGTGTATCAAGCGGTTTGAAATGAAAAAATGAAGAGATACGGCAAAGATAAAACTTAACACAACTGTAATAATGATGAGCTGTCGAATGGAATTGGCTTCTTCAACAATCTCTTGAAGCGGCACATAGCCAACAATACTCCAGCCTGTCATCAACGAAGGAGCTACGTAGACAAATTTTGGCTTGCCTTCGGTTGAGTCGATATAATTCGTGTCAGTTCCGTTTAGAATGTGTGTTAAATCTGAGGGGAGCGGGAGTTTGACAGTAGTTTTTAACGTTGACGGCTTAAAGATAGGGGTGCCGGATGAATCGACAACAAAGTAGAACCCTGTCTGGCCAATCTTAACGTTATCGCAAAATTGAGTGACCACTTGATCATCGACGTCGATGACGATAAATCCAATGACTTCATGTGTAATTTGTTGTTTCACGGCGGCCATAATGGAAATGACATTCGTGTTGTTATACTGAAAACCGTCGATTCTGTCCAGCGTTGAGGCCTCGGAAGGAGGGACAATGAAGACCTCATCCGGATTTTTGGTCAAATGAGTCAAATGAGGGTTGCGAAGTGGATTTTTCTCAAGCTGAAATAACCCCTTTCTCTCACTAATGCCTCGGCCATACAAGTTAACCATAGTGATATTGAGAACGCTATCATATTGATACGTTTGCCTGTAGGAATCCATGGTTCTTAGGATTTGTTTGGTATCCTCATAAGTATCTTCTTGGGAGAATAAGAATCGAAGCACTTGTGTGTTTTTGCTAATTTCAAGCAGCTTTCTCGTATCAATAAATTGTGTATCCAGATCACGGGCAAGCTGATCTGCGGAAAGCATGGCGGCTGCTTTACTGTTATTGAAAACCGTTTTAAATGATTTCTGGTAGGAGATAAGTCCAACCGCTATCAGAGGAATGCATGTCAGAATGATAAACATGGTGAGCAATTTGGTTTGCAAGCTCGAGGAAATCCATTGGATTAATCTCATAAATGGTTAAGTAACCTTTCGAATGCGGAGATAGTTGCCTCCATCTTACTATAACAAATTGTGCTGCATGCGGAAATGGTAACGTATACATACAACCACAAAAAACAATTTACTCTCATAAAAACAAACTTTTCTCGAAAAAGTCAGGGGGAATCACTAAAAAATTTACAAGAAATGAGCGTGAAACTCCGTATAAAAGGCATGTGAAAGCGTTTTATAATGAGGTCACACCGAACAAGAGGTGAACGATGGGGAGGAAAAAACATGATTATTACGAAAAAAATGGGGGTTCTCGTTGTGGCTTCCTGTCTGATGCTGCTCTCAGCAGCTTGCGGGAACAGCGCTACCACAGGATCAAGCACAACGGCTCCAGCAGCAAACGCAGGAGCTACGGCAGCTCCAGCAGCACCGGCAGCAGGGAAGAAAATCTCGCTTGGTTTTGCTCAAGTTGGAGCGGAAAGCGGATGGCGAACAGCGAATACGAAGTCGATTCAGGATTCGGCCAAAGACGCCGGTTTTGATTTGAAATTCTCTGATGCCCAGCAAAAGCAAGAGAATCAAATCAAAGCAATTCGTACTTACATTCAACAAAAAGTGGACGTTATTGCTTTCTCGCCAGTTGTTGAATCCGGTTGGGATACGGTTCTGAAAGAAGCGAAAGATGCGAAAATCCCGGTCATTCTGACAGACCGTGCGGTTGATTCCAAGGATACCTCTTTGTATGTGACGTTCATTGGCTCTGATTTCGTAGAAGAAGGCAAGAAAGCAGGCAAATGGGTTGCCGATAAGTACAAGGATGCGAAGGAAGATGTGAACATTGTTGAGCTTCAAGGAACAACAGGTTCTGCTCCGGCTAACGATCGCAAAGCCGGTTTTGCTGAAGAGATCAAAGGAAACACTCATTTGAAAGTCATTGCCTCTCAAACAGGTGATTTCACTCGGGCAAAAGGGAAAGAAGTGATGCAGGCGTTCCTGAAAGCTCATAAAGATATTGATGTGCTATATGCCCATAATGACGATATGGCGCTTGGCGCCATTCAAGCGATTGAAGCAGCTGGCCTCAAACCAGGCCAAGACATTACCATTATTTCCGTTGATGCGGTCAAAGACGGTATGACAGCTGCAAGCGAAGGTAAAATCAACTTTATCGTTGAATGTAACCCATTGCTTGGACCTCAATTGATGCAGGCTGTCAATGATGTGATTGCCGGCAAGCAACTTGAGAAACGTATTGTAACGAAAGAAGGCGTGTTTACTTCGGAAGACGCGAAGAAGGTTCTGGCAGACCGCCAGTATTAATAACTAAAGAGAAAAGAAGAAAGCCACTCCATACAAGTAGCAGGTGGAGTGGCTTTTCTCTATATGGAGAGGAGTCATTCGATGAGTGAACATCAGCCGATCTTGCAAATGAAAAATATTCACAAACAATTTCCAGGTGTCAAAGCGCTGTCAGGTGTCAACTTCCAGCTGTTCCCCGGTGAAGTTCACGCTCTGATGGGGGAGAACGGGGCTGGAAAATCAACCTTGATTAAGGTTCTCACGGGTGTATATGCCATTGACCAAGGTTACGTAGAAATGGATCAGAATCCAATCAAGATCAATAGTCCTTTGGATGCACAGCAAGCGGGAATCAGCACGGTGTACCAGGAAGTCAACTTGTGTCCGAATCTCTCTGTAGCGGAGAATATGTTTATTGGCCGCGAGCCACGTCGCTTCGGTCGTATTTTATGGAAAAAAATGAATCTGGAAGCTGCGGAGCTGTTGAAGAAAAGAATGAATTTGGAAATTGATGTGACACTGCCTTTGCATCATTATTCGGTTGCTGTACAGCAATTAATTGCGATTGCGAGAGCTGTCAGTATTTCCGCTAAAGTGCTTATCTTGGATGAACCTACGTCCAGTCTGGACCGAGGAGAAGTCATGCAGCTGTTTACCGTCATGACGAGACTGAAGAAGGAAGGCTTAGCGATTCTATTTGTGACACATTTTATTGATCAAGTGTACGAAATCTCAGATCGAATAACCATTCTTCGTAATGGAGAATTTGTTGGAGAGTATATGGCTGAGAAGCTCTCTCGCATAGATTTGGTTTCCAAGATGATTGGCAAAGACCTGCATCTGCTGGAGGAACTTCCGAAGAGCGCGAACGTTCAAAGAATGAAAGCGGAAGCCTTACTAGAAGCCTATTCACTGGGGAAAAAGGGTTCCATTGAAGCCACGGATTTGACCATTCATAAGGGGGAAATTATTGGTTTGGCAGGGCTTCTGGGTTCCGGAAGAACCGAGTTTGCGAGGTTGCTCTTTGCAGCGGATCGAGCAGATTCCGGTAAGCTGAAGTTCACGGATTCGGATGAGCCAATCCACTCACCGAGACAAGCGATTGACCAGGGCATCGCCTTCTGCTCCGAGAACCGCAAAGCAGAAGGCATCATTGATGATCTGACCATTCGGGAGAATATCATCCTCGCTCTGCAGGCAACACGTGGCTGGTTTAATGCGATTCACCGCAAACGGCAGAATGAAATTGCGGATGAATATATCCGCGCCTTGAATATTAACCCGCCGAATCCGGAGCATCTTATCAAAAATTTAAGCGGAGGCAATCAGCAGAAAGTGCTCCTGGCGAGATGGCTGCTCATGGATCCTAAGCTGCTAATCTTAGATGAGCCAACTCGGGGGATCGATATCGGGGCCAAGGCGGAAATTCAAAAACTTGTCCTCTCGCTGTCTCAAAAGGGCATGTCGGTGCTCTTCATTTCGTCCGAGCTTGAAGAAGTACTTCGGGTTAGTGAGCGCATTGCCGTACTGCGGGACCGCAAGAAAGTGATGGAGATGTCCGGCGAAGAAATAAGTCAGCGTAATGTTATGAAAGCGATAGCGGGGGGATGAGGAACATGGTTAAGCATCATTTGTTTTGGCCGGTAAGCATGTTAGCTGTGCTGCTGGTGTTCAATTTCATTTATTCGCCCAGTTTCTTCTCCATTCAAATGAAGGATGGGCACTTATATGGCAGTTTGATTGATATTTTGAATTTCGGATCTCCGCTGATTCTCGTGGCGATTGGAATGACCTTGGTCATTGCGACGAAAGGTATTGATCTTTCCGTTGGCTCGGTGGTGGCCATTTCCGGCGCGCTATCTTGTCTAACGATTAGCAAAAGCAGTGATCAGAACGCCGTGGGCGTACTTCTGCTATCGATTGCGATTTCACTCGTGTTGTCGCTGCTGCTCGGTTTGTGGAATGGCTTCTTGGTTGCCAATGCCGGCATTCAACCAATCATTGCGACGTTGATTCTGATGGTCGCCGGACGAGGGATTGCCCAGCTGATCACTGGAGGGCAAATCATCACGATCACGAGCTCTACGTACAAATATATTGGTGCAGGTTCGCTAGCCACTTTGCCATTCTCCATCTTTCTGGTCGCAATCGTGTTTGCTGCAGCAGCTTTACTGACGCGTAAAACAGCGCTTGGCCTGTTTATTGAATCAGTCGGCTGCAAACCGACAGCGAGCCGTTTAGCGGGCATTCGCTCTCGTACAGTTATGCTCGCTGTCTATATGTTCTGCGGTGTATGTGCAGGAATAGCCGGTTTGATCTTGAGTTCGAACGTATCGAGCGCTGACGGCAACAACGCCGGTTTGTGGTACGAGCTGGACGCGATTCTTGCCGTTGTCATCGGTGGCACCTCGCTCAACGGGGGAAGATTTTACTTAACCGGCACGCTGATCGGCGCACTCATTATTCAAACACTGACTACTACGATATACATGATCGGAGTTCCGCCTGAAATTACGCTGGTCGTAAAAGCTTTTGTCGTGCTGGCGGTCTGCTTGATTCAATCCGAGGCTTTCCGCCAATCCATCGTTACCCGCTGGAAGAGCCGCCATTATCCGGCCGAACGGGAGGTCAAACACCATGTTGCTTAATCGTAAATATATTCCGATCTATGTGACGATCTGTTTATTCGCCTTAATGTTTATCGCAGGTTCTTTCCGTTACGCAGGCTTTTTTTCCATGCAGGTTCTGCTGAATCTGCTCATCGACAACGCCTTTTTATTAATAACGGCTGTGGGGATGACCTTCGTCATTGTCTCCGGCGGGATCGATCTCTCGGTCGGTTCCGTGATCGCCTTAACGACTATGATCTCGGCTTCGCTGGTGCAGGCAGGCTGGTCGCCCTTCCTTGTTATTCCGCTCGTACTTATCTTAGGTGCGTTATTCGGATGGGGAATGGGAGCTATCATCTACTATTTCAAAATTCAGCCCTTCATCGTTACGTTGGCCGGCATGTTCCTAGCGCGAGGGTTATGTTATGTGATCAGCATTAATACGATTACCATCGATAATCCAATATACACGAGCATAGCTCAGACCAAAATTCCGCTGCCTGGCGGCAACTTCATTTCGATTAGCGTCATCATTGCTTTGGTTGTTGTTGCAGTAGGCATGTATATGGCCCATTACACGCGCTTCGGACGCAATGCGTATGCCATTGGAGGGAGTGAGCAGTCGACGATCCTGATGGGATTGCCTGTTGCTCGAACGAAAATGGGCGTGTATGCATTCAGTGGTTTCTGTTCAGCGCTAGCGGGTGTTGTATTCACGTTCTACATGCTTTCTGGTTATGGCTTGCACGCCTTGGGGATGGAGCTGGATACCATCGCCGCTGTTGTGATCGGCGGTACACTTCTGACGGGCGGAGTTGGTTATATGGCTGGCACCTTCTTTGGGGTTCTGATCCAAGGAGTGATTCAGACCATCGTAAGTTTCGAGGGAACACTTAGTTCGTGGTGGACGAAAATTGCGATCGGCATGCTCCTTTGTTTATTCATTTTACTTCAGAAGGCATTAAGTGAACGGAATTGGTTTACCAGAAAAAGCATGTAATCGGTTTTACCCGAAGGCTTTGAAGGGCAATGAACAATTGTCTAGCAAAGTCTTTTTGTCTGCATATTGTACCTTAATTGAAAGCGTTTTATAATACAAGCTAAGGAATTGGAAGGAAATTTTTGTTAAAAGGGGACGCCGATGCTGGGAAGATCATTCCGCTCATTAATGAAAAGTAAATTGTTGATTATCCTGTTTTTGGGCATGATTTCAATTCTATATATGTTTGATTCTGTGCATAATTCCT
This sequence comes from Paenibacillus anseongensis, assembly GCF_009757995.1. NCBI lineage: Bacteria > Bacillati > Bacillota > Bacilli > Caryophanales > Paenibacillaceae > Paenibacillus > Paenibacillus anseongensis. The sequence continues at coordinate 467,663 of NZ_WSEM01000016.1, read as the reverse complement.
CCACTGGATTACCATCTAGCGAGGAGAAATCCGCCGCTAAAAACGTAGTAAATCACAATGACCAAGATCAAGGTCTCGTTCGTCCGATCGTATTGGGATTTTCGCAGTTGGGGTCGGAAAGTGCATGGCGGAATGCGAACACGATATCCATTCGAGAGGCAGCGGAGGAAGCAGGCATCGAGCTGCATTTTGAGGATGCGGATCAATCACAATCCAAGCAATTTGAAGCGATTCGGACTTTTATCAAACAAAAAGTAGATGTGATCGCGATCGCACCGGTGATCGAGTCAGGCTGGGAACCGATCTTGAAAGAGATCAAACAAGCTGGCATCCCGCTGATTATTCTGGACCGATTAGTGAATGTCAGTGATCCATCCTTATATGTGACATATATCGGCTCGGATTTTTACGAAGAGGGCCGCAAAGCCGGGAAATACGTAATTGATAAAATGAACAGCCGAAAAGATACCGTCGGCATCGTTGAGCTCGTGGGAACGGAAGGGTCGACCCCCTCAATTGCCAGAGGGAAAGGATTTCGAGATGTCATCAAGGAACATGCGAATCTTAAGATTTTAAAAAGTGAATCGGCCGATTTTACGTTTGCGCAGGGTAAGCAAGTCATGAAGTCTATACTTACTAACATGAGTAACGAAATTAATGTTTTGTATTCACATAATGACGATATGGCGTTAGGTGCCATCGAGGCGATCGAGGAGTTTGGACTTCGTCCCGGAAAGGATATTATCATTATTTCTGTAGACGGCACGAACAAAGCATTTGAGAAAATGGCTGAGGGCAAAATTAACAGTGTCGTGGAATGCAACCCTTTGCTAGGTCCTAACTTGATGCAAGCTGTCAATGAACTTATGCAAGGACGGAGCTTGCCGAAAAGAATTGTAACCCCTGAGAGCGTGTTTACGGAGACGATGGCTTTGGAAGAGGTTGGAAAAAGGAAGTACTGACCTCATACATATATTGACTAATGGGTATGTAGTTGTATAATACATATATTAACAATGATTGCATGATACAATCATATCCAAAATAACCATTCGTAAACAGTGAAAAGGGGAGACGAAGTGACGAGCAGCTCATCCGGCAAATCGGCGTTCTGGTTCATTATTTTAGCTATCTTTTTCGGGAACTTTATGTCTATTCTCAGCTCGACCACAATAAACGTGGCATTCCCGATATTTATGAAAGACTTTGGCGCTGAGCTGGGCAAGGTTCAGTGGATGATTACCGGTTTTTTGCTCGCTACGGGGGTTGTCGCTCCGATTGTGGGGTATTTCGGTGACCGATTCAGCTATAAACGGTTGTATATTTTCGCCTTGTCGGGGTTTACGCTGTTTTCCGCGCTTTGCACGGTAGCCTGGAGCATTGATACACTCATCCTTTTTCGAATCCTGCAAGGTGTATTCAGCGGTTTAATTATTCCAACGACGCTAACGATGATTTATCAATTTATCGAAAAAGACAGACAACCGTTCGCGATGAGCTTATGGAGCTTGTCCTCCATGCTGGCGCCGGCATTTGGACCGACCTTGGGAGGCTTGCTAACGGAATATTTCGGCTGGCAGTCGTTATTTCTGCTTAATTTGCCTCTTGGGATTGCAGCTGTCACCGTGGCGATCAAATGTCTGCCTTATCAGAGTATCAACACGTCGAAGACGTTTGACTTTCCTGGATTTATTACCGTTCTGCTCAGCAGCTCCTTTATTATTCTTTCGTTTACCGAAGGGAACGGCTGGGGATGGACCAATTGGAAAACGCTCATCTGTTTGCTTCTTGGGATAGTAACGCTAATTTATTTTATCCGCAGGGAGCTGGGGCTGGCTAATCCGCTGCTTAATCTTAGCGTGTTTCGAACGAGCCGTTTTACATACAGTTTAATCATTAACTGTATTATTACGGCTTCGCTGTACTCGGGTACTCTATTGATTCCCGTATTTGTGCAGGACGTACAGCATTCGACCCCGCTGGTTACAGCGCTCGTACTGCTGCCCGGTTCGCTCGTCATGGCGCTTTGTTCCCCTGTTGTCGGCAAGCTCTACAGTCGAACAGGGCCTTTTCCACTCATCTTGGGCGGTGTATTGCTGCTAATCGCGTCCAATTGGGAGTTAAGCCATATTAGTTTGCAAGCTTCCCACGTGTATGTCGCGGGCTGGATGACCCTTCGTTATGTCGGGATTTCGCTGGCCTTCATGCCGGTTATGAATGCGGGGATGTCGTCCATTTCAAAAGAGAGGTCGGGGCATGCCTCGTCTGTGACGAACTGGGTCAGGCAAGCAACAGGGGCGCTTTCAATTGGCGTGTTCAGCTCCTTGCTTGCTGCGCGGTCGCTCGTTCACCAGAAAGAGCTGAGTGGAGCTTCGTCGGTAAGCACCTCGTTCATCCGTGATCAGAGCATGACGCTGGCGGTTCAGGATGTGTTCCTGATTGCCGTATTTATTTGTATCGTAGCAATTCCGCTTACTTTCGTTCTGAAAGAGAAGAGGAACAAGCCGCAGCAGGCGGTTCTTCAGAAGTAATCGGTTGTACCTTGGTAATGATACATAAATAAAAAGGACGCATGGGAAACCATTGCGTTCTTTTTATATTTGGAAATCAAAGATAAAAGTAAGTTATTTCCAATATGTGTTAAAATAATGTAGTATGTAAAGTTGCAAGTGAAACCTTTGAAAGGGATGGGGAGTTATGATTGAATGCCCTTGGTGTAATCAACCGGTTCATTTGAGAGATAATGTTTGTCCGAATTGTATGCAAGAAGTTCTTCTTGAGCATTTAGAAGATGAACAGCGTTCTATAGAAGAGAATAAGAGCTTTGATTTTGAAGAGCTTAGTGTTGAGGATGCAATTGCGAATAAATATAAATGTGTGAAGTGTGGAACGCAGGAATGTTCTGTCAAAGAAGTTGCGATGAACGGCACGGGTCTTAGCAAGATTTTGGATATCGAATATAACCACTATTTATTTGTTTCTTGCTTGAATTGCGGCTTTGTAGAAGTTTATAATCCTGATGTATTAAAAGGACATAAGTCAGGTAAGTTAGGAACCATTATGGATATTTTATTCGGAGACTAGTTGATGTTACTGAAATGTGAGCGAGGCGTCAGTGTCAAGAGGTTTTAATCCGTCTCATTTTGAGTTACGATAATTGTTGGGTTATTTTTCACTAGAAGAAGTAAAGCTGCATCAGCAAATGGAGGGAAGCACACTGGAAAACTTTGCATGCTTATACATCGTACGCGGCGAACCTTATCGACCGGGCACCTGCGTGAATCTAAGTGAGGACGAAACACTGGTCGGCCGGGTATCCAATCAGTTAACTCCAGATTTAGCTTTTACGAATGCTTTTATTTCCCGTGAGCATTTTGTCATCCGTAAGGAGCAAGACAAGGCTGTGCTATATGATTTAGGGAGTCGCCACGGAACGGAAATCAACGGCGTACTGCTAACGCCGCATACGCCATACACGCTGAAAAATTTCGATATCATTAAGCTGTCTAAGGGGATGACCGTCATCCACTTTTCTTATATGTTTGCCGATCAAACCTTAGAATTCGAACCGCTCAGCATCACCAGTCATCTGGAAGTTCCTGAACTGCCACTTACGATTCATTGGGAAAGAAGAGAATGTGTCGTGGAGGGCAAGCGAATCCTCATGTCCGAGAAAGAATATTTACTGATTCGCGTACTGCATGATCATGCCAACCGGCTCGTTCCGCTCGAGGAAATTAAATCCAAGGTATGGCCGGAAAGATCAACGGGTACAGAAGGCTTCTCTGATGTGACACTGGACGAACTGAATGCCCTGATCTATCGGGTGCGAAAAAAATACGGGAAAGCTACCTTCTTGATAAGCGCAGTACGCGGTAGCGGCTACATGCTCGAAACGGAACTGAAATCGTCATAAGGAAAGAAGGGACACTTCTTGAAATATATACAGGCTGAGTATTCTGGCCCACTTAACGGAACCGTACATATCCCAGGAGCGAAGAACAGCTCCCTTGCTTTACTTGCTGCTGCTTGTCTGGCAGACAATATCGTCACATTAGAGGGCATTCCATTAATCGATGATGTCCGAATCATTGCGGAAATTGGCCGTGATATCGGATTGAAGCTGCAGCAGGATGGCGGACAAGTTATTATTGACCCGCGTTGGATTCACAGTTCTGTGATTGATCCAGGCAAAGCTTCGAGCTATCGGGCGTCTTATTATTTTGCAGGATCTCTATTATCCAAATTCGGCAAAGTCACGATCGGGTTGCCTGGTGGAGATGACTTCGTTTCACGGCCCATTGACCAGCACATTAAGGTCTTTAAAGCGCTTGGGGCGCAAGTCCATCTTTTCAAAGATTATTACGTCGTCGAAGCTGCCGAACTGAAGGGGGCCGACATTTTTTTCGATACCATTACTTCGGGTGCTACGATTAATGCCATGTTAGCCGCTGTACGGGCCAAGGGACGGACAAATTTGCATAACGCGGCTATGGATCCTGAAGTTTGCGATACGGCAAATTTCCTGAATCGATTAGGCGCACGCATCTATGGTGCGGGAACGGAACATATCCGAATTGAGGGTGTCTCCTATTTGGACGGGGGAACGCACACGGTTATTCCAGACAGGCTGATTGCCGGGGCTTTTCTGATGGCAGCCGGACTCCATGGGGGACAGGTTACGGTCATGGACGTCATTCCGGAGCATCTGGGTTCGTGTTTAGCCAAGTTACAGGAAATAGGGATGTACGTGGAATGCGGCGATAATCATATTACGGCATATGGAACGAATTCGCTGAAAGCGACACGTATTCGCACGGGGATGTATCCGAGTTTCGCTACGGATTTACAGCAACCTATGACCGCGCTTCTACTGCAAGCCAAGGGGAAGAGCATAGTGACAGACCGTATCTATCCTAAGCGGTTAGCTCATGTTGCGCAGCTACGACGGCTCGGCGCCGAGATCGAGTTGCGGCAGGAAAGTGCCTTTATTACAGGTGGACGCCCTCTGCAAGGCGGATGGGTGCATGCCTCCGATGTGCGTGCAGGCACTTGTTTGCTGATGGCGGGTCTAGCGGCAGAGGGTTATACGTATATAACCGGCGTTGAGCATATCGAGCGCGGCTATGAAGACGTTATTGGCAGCTTCAGATCCATAGGGGCCAAACTTTCGATGCACGAGCTGAGCGCGCAAGAGCACCTTGATCAGATTCGTGAATCTCAATGAAATAGATACAAACAACATCTCACAAACATCGCCATCGAAACTGGCGGTGTTTTTTTATTTGAATAAACGGTTTGCGTTATGTTGCAAATACAACAAAATTGATGTACTATTTTTACACCGCCTGTGAAAAATACATGATTAGTGGAGTTGTGAATATGAAAGAAATTTTACGTGAAGTTGGAATGATTGCTCGGGCGTTAGATTCTATCAGTAATATTGAGTTTAAAAAATATGATCTTACAAAAGGCCAATATTTGTATCTTGTTCGTATCTGTGAAAATCCGGGAATTATTCAAGAGAAGTTAGCTGAGATGATAAAAGTAGACCGGACAACAGCTGCTCGGGCGATTCAAAAGCTAGAGTTAAACGGATTTATTGAAAAGACGGATGATCAAAATAACCAAAAAATCAAAAAGCTTTTTCCTACAGAGAAAGGGAAAACGGTTTATCCGTATATAAAAAGCGAGAACGATTATTCCAATAATGTCGCACTTGCCGGATTTTCCGATGGTGAAATAGAAACGATTTTTAACCTGCTGCAAAGAGTCAGAAAAAATGTTGAAAAAGACTGGGAGTTTGTAAAAAAAGGAAATAAGCGAAAGTATTGAATTGGTAAATTGGAGGATTACTATCATGACTATACATATAAAGCAGTGTACTCTCGAGGAACTAGGATTGTTGCAAGAGATTAGCATTGAAACATTTACTGAGACTTTCAAGCATCAGAATTCACCTGAAAATATGAGAGCATACCTCGAAAAAGCATTTCATCCGAAGCAATTAGAAAAAGAATTGTCAAATATCTCTTCGGAGTTTTATTTTATTTATTCCAACGAGGAATTGGCAGGGTATTTAAAGGTAAACATCCATGATGCACAGACCGAATCAATGGGAAATGATGCTCTGGAAGTGGAGCGGATTTATATACGAAAAAATTTTCACAAACAAGGGCTTGGTAAATATTTATTAAAAAAAGCGATTGAAATTGCGATGCAACGGGATAAAAAGAAGATTTGGCTAGGCGTCTGGGAGCAAAATGAGAATGCAATAACCTTTTATCAAAAAATGGATTTTGTAAAAACAGGAGCCCACTCCTTTTATATGGGTGATGATGAACAAATCGATTTGATCATGACCAAGGTGCTTAGCTAAGATTGGAAAAATAAGCAACCTTTTCCGATTTCCATAGTCTAATGTCTTGGATTGATGGAGAAGATGGAGGCAAAGATCATGAGAAATCGCAAGGTTGCTGTGATGTTATTGGCTTGAAAAGAGGGTCAAGGTTTCTATGTCATGCTGTTGCAGCCTTAATGCATTAGCAAGTTTGAATAAGTTTGAATATGCTCAATATATCTTTTTGCTTCTTGAGAGAGGTAGCTATCGTTATCCTGAGCAGTTGCTCCATAGGTTACAAAAGCTGGGAGATAAGTTCCATTACATTTTGTAATCGTTCGCTGGATAGGTTTTAAAAACTCACTGATTGTGAACCAATTGTCTCCACCTGCTCGATAACAGTTCTCCGTACCCCCTGTTGTTGTTGCAACAATAAATTCTTTACCAAGCAAATTATCACCTCCCGGTCCATAAGCCCAGCCATACGTGAATACATCATCGAACCATTTTTTTAAAAGGGGCGGACAACTGTACCAGTAGAATGGAAATTGTAAAACAATTCGATCATAGGCTAAAAGTAATTGTTGCTCCTTCTCAATGTCAAAAATCCAATTTGAATACTCCTGATATAAGTTTCGAACATGTAAGTTCGGATGTTTACGAAGTTCAAGCATCAATGCTCGATTTGCACGGGAAGTCTCTAAATTCGGGTGGGCTACGATAACCATAGTTTTCATTTTAATCCTCCTGGATCCAACAAGTTATTTTTACTACACCTCCATTATTGAGTCGAATGAAATATTTGAAAAGTACGCTCTTTTTTCATACTAAGTCTGGAAAACCGTACAACTAGGATCTAAAGGACTTGGGAATAGTACGTTTAACCATACTAAGTACGAAATAATATAGTACTTACGAAATTCAGGATACTTTGGTAAAGTCGGAGTAAGAGTTTCGGATCTTGCAGTAAAAGGAGTTGAAATCATGGATATAGATAGGAATCAATCGTATCGAACACAGGGGATCGTGACTACTTTACAAATGATAGGTGGGAAATGGAAGCCTTTGATATTGTTTATTTTGATGAAAGGGGGGACCAAACGGTTCGGTGAATTGAGACGTTTGCTCCCCGAAGTCACGCAAGGGATGCTTACGAACCAGCTCCGTGAATTGGAGAAAGATAAGCTCGTCGTTCGGCAAGTGTTTCAGACGATTCCTCCAAAAGTCGAATATTCTCTTTCTGACCATGGAAGAACATTAAGCGCTATTCTGACCGATATGTGCGGGTGGGGGTTTCACCACATCGATTTTATAAACAAAACGAATGACGTCCAGGATACGAAAACGCACTGAATAATTCAAAACGAAAAACCGCTTGCGGAAGCTAATTTCCCGTAAGCGGCTTTTTGCGCATTTCATTTAAGAAAATACCCTGCTCATCAAAACATCCAGCGCATGTTCGATCTCTTGCAATTCTTCTTTGGATACGTTTCCGAGTTTCTGGACGAACTGAGCTTCAACTCGCTGAAAAATGTCGCCCATCATCGCACTTCCTTCTTTCGAAAGCCGTATCGATTGTTTGCGACGGTCTTCGGCATCGGTAACCTTCTCGCACAATTGTTTTTCACTTAGTTTTCTAAGCTCACGGCTCGTGTTAGGCATGGACATATGCATGCAGTCACTGATTTCACTGAGTGTAACGGGCTGGCTGACGGAAATGTATTCTAGAATCTTATATTGAACGGGAGTAAGCGACTCTGATCTCACATCTTTGGTCATCTCATGCGTTACTTGGTGGACTGCGGCCGTGAAGGACACGAATTTCTGAAATAGGACATTGTTCTCCACATGATCACCTCGTATAAAAAATAATATCAAAATAATTATCAATAAACAATTATCATTTGACAATAAAAAACGGAATGTGCTACGATTTACTTATCAAAAGATAAGTAAAGGAGTGTTGTAATGAAAACGCTGATTATTTACACGCATCCCAATCATCGCAGTTTAAGTTATGCCTTTTTACAGAAAGTCGTCCAAGGAAGCAGTGAAAATCCGAAAATTAGTGAAGTGAGGGTCTTGGATCTATATGAGGAGGGATTTAATCCGGTCCTGGTCTTTAATGAACAGAAGCGTAGAAGGGATATGCACGCCGACCCCGATCTTGCCATCTACAGGGAGCAACTCAGCTGGGCGGACAAAATTGTGTTTGTCTATCCGATCTGGTGGGGGCGGCCTCCAGCCATGCTTATGGGCTATATCGACCAGATGTTTGCTTCGGGTTTTGCCTATAAGGATAAGGGCGGGATGTTGCCGGAAGGGCTTCTGAAAGGGAAGTCAGTGGTGTGTATTTCGAGTATGAAGGGACCGGTCTTATATCCGTTGTATTGGCTGAATAACGCGCACAAAGTTTTAATGAAAAAAGCACTTTTTAACTATGTAGGCATTAAAAAAGTAAAGTTTTTTGAATTTGGCAGCATGGAGAGTCCACGAGGCAAACAGCAGCAGAAATTAGAGAAAGTTTATGACTATTTCAAAACCGTAGACCGTTAACCGTACTGGCTGCCGCTGTTTTAATATTTGCGTTTTTTAATTAATTGCCGCAGAGAATCAAAGGCCAAACTTATTCCGATAAGGATTCCTGAGAGAGCGACTAAGAGAGCAAAATACTGAAAGACCGAATAATCAAGCATTTTTCTCCAATTAATAGGTCCTTTTAAATCTTCAATGACCTGATTCATTCCGTATATGCCACTTATCACCGTATAGATTGTCAAAATGCGCAGCAAATAACTGGCCCGTTTATTCGTATAATTGGATTGATATTCAAACAGATCGGTCAATGTCCGCTTAACTTCAACAAACAGCTCATCGTTCCCATAGAACTTGCGCAGCTGTAGGAAGATTTCTTTTCCTTGGGATTGGGAAACAACTTCAATAAAATAATATTTGGCGGAAAAATCAGTAATGGAACGGATCAGTTCTTCAATTTTTCCCTGGTTCTGCTCCAAACGGACTTGTGAGTATTGGTTGGAAATTTTGAGAAGCACGATTTTGTGAAACAAATTAAGCAGCAGTCCATAATAATACTCACCGTACATTTTATTGGCTATTTTGACCGCGACAGCATGAGATTGTTTTGTGATACAAGAAAAGGCATTTTCATCCGTGATAAAGTAAGTATCCGGACCCCACCTGTCATAAGAGTGCAGCTCGCCATAGGATTTTATATAGTTCAAATTTGTTGCACCAATGAAAGGTTTGCCCTCTTTATCCAACCCGTCAATACGTGCAGCTCGATAAATGTCCACTAAAGAAATTTCTGAGTCCTCAACCAGCGAGTAAAAACATGCCACATACATGCATTCATCCAGAAAAAAAGGCAGCTTCTCAAAGATGACCTCGTCCACTCGTTCATGGTCTAAAAATGCCGAAGTATTTGGCCCTAGAATATGAAATATAAACGATTCACTTTGTTTAAAAGTTTTCTCGTTATATTGAATGTAAGATTCGTCATCCTGTTTGTTCATATTTTGAAGCACTCTAAATCGTTTTGCGAATTCCAGAGCCAGGGAATAATTGATCTCCTCACATTTCAGTTCTGTGCGAATTGTGATGAATCCGAGATCGAAGGGGCAAAGTATAACGTCAACGGAATGAATCGTAAAAGCTAAATTGTAATATGGCGAGTGAAGGGAGCACACAATATTCAACTGCTTGGAATAACGTCTAAACCCCTGTTCATTATCCTTCTCATGAGGAAATAGGAAGCTGCTTGTAAATGGAAGATAATAATGCTCCATTTCCCTGTGAGACACACGGTTTTCGGGTCCATAATACTTATCTTCTTGCATTGTCTCACCAATAAAAAAAGGAATAAATTCATCTTTGAGCAATTGTTCCTTAAAACGATTTTGAGAATTTAGTTTGATGGAAAAAGGGAAGATAAATTGATGCAAAGCCACTTGCATGCTTTTTTCAGTTATCGCTACACGGTTCTCCACTTCTAAACCCCCACATTTCAAATTATGATATCTAATATTCCCCACTTAGGGTAAAAATACAAAATGTGGTCTGGAAAGACTTGAAGTTAAACAATGAAAGAGGGATTAGGATGAAGCTTTCAGGCAATGTGATACTTATTACAGGCGGAAGCGGTGGAATTGGGTTAGCTTTCGCTGAACGATTCGCCAAATTAGGCAATCAAGTGATTGTCTGTGGAAGACGTGAGGAGGCTCTTCAACAAGCAAAAGAGCAGATCCCTGATCTTATTACTCGCGTATGTGATTTGGATAGCGAATCCGATCGCGTGGCCTTATTTGATTGGGTAACCACAAACTACCCTGAAGTTAATGTGCTTGTTAACAATGCAGGAGTCCAGCAGCGTTTTAATGTTTTGAAAGTGGATGCAAGGAGCAACTGGGGCTATTTCAACAAAGAAATCACCAGTAATTTGGATGCGCCGATCCATCTAGCCTTACTATTTGCACCGTTTTTTGCCTCAAAAGATAAGGCGGCAATTATTAATGTTACTTCAGGACTTGCTTTTACCCCTTTCGCAATTGCTCCGATTTATTCGGCTACGAAAGCGGCGCTTCATTCATTTACGATGAGCTTGAGACAACAGTTGTCGGATACAACCATTGAAGTTATTGAGGTTGCACCTCCCGCGGTGAATACAAATTTAGGCGGCGCGGGGTTGCATACAACCGGGGAGCCACTAGATGCTTTTGCTGATGGAATTTTCGAAGGTCTGAAAGAGGGCAAGCAGGAAATCTCATACGGCAGCGCTATCGCTCGTTTACGCATGTCACGAGACGATATTGATAAGGCTACTGAAGCACTTTGGAATGCTACAAGAGGTATGATTGAATAAAATTGATCACGAGGCAGCCGACTAGCGGCTGCCTTTTCTGCGAGATTTTAATGGTACGTGTAAGCCTATATTTTGCATAAAAGTTCCAAACACCGCTCAAACTATGACCATGTCTAACATTAGGGGTTTAATTTATGCTTAATTCGGTTCAGGTAATTAAATCCATATTCGCTGACCATGATGATTTCTTCATTCAGGAAGAGCAATTTGATCAAACAGCCATATTTCTTATAGGTTTTAAAACGCTGATAGATTTCACGAAATCAAATTTGTATATTCGGCAAATGGCGAAAATGTCATCAACCGTTCATGACTTATTCACGAACCTCAGTGATCAACTAGACGTAGATACAGATCAAATAATTAAAGCTGTTGTAGAAGGCAAATTAGTACTGTTATCCGAGAATGAGCGCAATGCTGTACTTGAACCAGCCAATCGCAACTTAAGCCGAAGCATTGATCAGCCAAAAAATGAAAGTATCATTTTTGGTCCTATGGATGCTTTTGTTGAGGATATTGACATTAACGTAGGGTTACTTAGAAAGTGGTTGAGCACGGAACGTCTGTGCCATTGTTCTTATCAAGTTGGTGAGCTGGCTAAGCGGAGGATTTCAATGCTCTACATCAAAGGAAAAGCGTCAAGTGCGCTAATTGAAAAAGTGGACCAACACTTAAAACGAATTGAAACGGATATTGAAACGGTTGATGATCTGAGTAAGCATTTCGGGCAGCGCAAGTTTAATCCCGTTAGTTATCTATTCTCAACGGAAATTCCGAATCAGGCCATTGACTCGTTAAAAAAGAACAGAATTGTTCTTTTTTTAGATAATTATCCCTTCGCACTTGTTTTTCCTCATCTCTTTTTGGATATGTTGAGTACTGTAAACGATCGCAATTTCCCTTATGGGTTATCACTGATGATTCGAATATTAAGGGGATTGGGAACGTTGGCAACGCTTATTCTGCCCGCGTTGTATGTTGCCTTAACGTCAGTTAACCCTGATGTTTTAAAAATTGATCTCGCCTTTTTTATCTCTGAAAGTAGAGAAGGCATCCCATTAACACCCATCATAGAAACTCTAGCCATGGTCGTGATCGTCGACTTAATCATTGAAGCGATCGTGAGACTCCCGAAAAGCGTTGGTCCCGCAATTACCATGGTTGGAGGAATCATACTTGGCCAGGCCATGGTGGAAGCGAAATTAGTCAGTAATTTATTGGTTATTGTAATTACCGCGATGCTGATAGCAAGTTCATCCGTCGTAGGCGTACAAAATTCCTTGTACATTCGTGCATTAAAGTACCCCATTTTAATATTGGCATCTGTCTACGGTATTCTTGGAGTATTTGTCGGTTTAACTTTTGTATGCATTTATTTGGCGAGCTTAACGTCATGCGATATTCCGTATATGACATTTCGCATAAAAGGAAAGGGCGACACACATTGACTTCAAGGTTACAGATAGGATTGGTGTATATCATCATGCATATGGGATTCGGTTATTTGCAGTACCCCAGTCTCATATATAAGCTAACGAAAACCGGTCATTGGGGAGTGGTTCTTTCATATGGATTGTTAATACTAATTTTAATGATGATTTGCAAGAAAGGACTAGACTATTTCCCTGAAAAAGATATGATTGATATTTATTTAAAAATGGGAAGATGGGTTGCTTTCCTTTTTTTAATCCCCTACGCACTCAATATAACTGCGCTGATTGCGATGAGTTTTCGCCACCATGCTGAAGTCATTGCGTCGATTTTTTTACTTCAGACGCCTATTTGGGCGATCATGATTCTTCTTCTCGTCATTTCAACGTATACAGCTATAAAAGGTTTAGGCACGATCTTACGCTCTTCCGTTATTATTTTTCTCATCGTTAATATTTTGGTGGCTTTTGTTATTGTTTCTTCGTTTGTTAATTTTGATTTTAGAAACGCTTTGCCGCTTATACCGCCATCTCTTCATTTTGTAACGAATATAAATTTTCTTTACCTTTTGGGATTTTCTTCTTTATTTTTAGGATTTATACCTTCCAAAACTAATTTGACGTACGGTCAACTTTTTGGGGCATTGGCTTACGTGATCTGCTTCTATCTAACTGTTGTGTATATCCCGCTTTTTATTTTTGGGACAGAAACGGTTGATAGCTTTTTCTTCCCTGCCAAAGAAGCCGCGGATTCCGTTGACATGAATTGGTTTGTATTTAACCAGCAAACCATGTTTTTTGGTCTGTCAATGGTCGGGTTTACAATCATTTTAAATGCGGTTCTGCTATGGATGATCATTCAAATCATACAGAAACTTTTCAATTTGAAAAGTAAAAAAGCCTCTTATTGGATTTACGCCTTTTCACTTATCGCATTCGTATTCGCTATCTCCATTCCGAATCTGATCTTGATTGAGAAATTTGCATTATGGAGTGCTGGCGCTAATGCACTTTTTATCATTATTCTTCCATTTACCATGTTTATCTACGGTGTTTTAGCTGGTAGGGGGAGGTTGAGATATGAAAAAAAATAGATTTTTTATGAGTACTATTGTTCTTCTGTCTCTAATCTTTCTTGTAGGCTGCTGGGATATTAAAGAAATAGATAAGCGCGACATTCCTTTAATGATTGGAATTCGTAAGGAGAGCGATAACCAATTCAAAGTGACATTGTATATTCCAACAACCGAGAAAGGCAGCAAAATATCACGAACCATCACTCAAAAAGGTACAAACGTTTCTAGTATTTTGGAACAACTAAAGACAAATACCGAAGATGCCTTGTATTACAAGCAGGTTCGTTTAATTCTCATTCAAAACAATTTTGCAAAAGACAAAGCAGATATTGGTGAAATGATTCTTTAATGAAATCCAAAGAATTACCTTCCATAGCTTTACTAGCTATAACAGATGAAAATATCGAGAAAATGTTTTCATCCATTGATGAAAAGCTTGATGCACATGCAACCTCAGTAATTGACTATTTCTATAAAGGAGCCGATTGGGCACCGGAGATCACCACCTCCCGAGTATGGGAAGTTTATCGGAGCTTGTTTTCGTATACGAAAGATATCGCGGTTCTGGTTGTTAATGCTGGAAAAGATACATTACTAAGCTTTGAGGGATCCGCTGTATTGAAAAACGGAAAGATTATAGAACAAATTAGTCCAAGTGAAAATCAATTTGTGAATTTGTTTCAAAAGCTCCGTGCAAAAGGAAAGGTAGAGAGCCTGGGTTACGCCAGCATCATGGTGGAAAATAGTTCATTACGAATCAAACCGTCAAAGAAAGCTGGCGAACTGATGGTGGCAAGCGATTTATCTTTAAAAATAGACGTTATGGAAAAAAATGAAGACACCACGAATGATCAGATACAAAGAGATCTTGAGAATCTGATAGAAAAGCGGTTTTACAATTTGTTTGAGCAAGCTCAAAAAAACAAAACAGATATATTCGGATTTGGCCAACATTTCCGTAATCAAATTCCTTATGATGAATTAAAAAACTGGAGAGAAGACTACTATCCTAAGTTAAAAGTAAATTTTCAGGTCCATGTCAAAATGGAATAAATGACTTCGCCAACCATTTGCAAAGAAAACCATACATAAGTTGCTTCATGCCATATTTTTTTTGCAACAATTTTAATCCTTTTATCGTCTGATTATTTGTAGTGATTCAAACATATAAGAGAGAAGGCAACTTATGAAAATTTATAGCAAAAAAGCAGCTGTTTATCCAATGTTAATAGCGAGTATGCTGATGTTCACGGCATGCACATCAAATGAAAAACCAGCAGCGAGTGCCGCTGATCCAATAGCTAGCTCATCTCCTAGCCCAGTTGTAGAACCTTCATCAACACCTTCAGCTGCACCTAGCGCAACACCGGCAGTTTCTTCCAAGCCGACATCTACGCCTAGTGGTAACGTGAATGTAACGCCAGTATCGTCAGAAGCGACATCGGTAACTAAGCAAATTAAAGGTATGCTTGAATTAGCGAAGTCAGGCAAGGTGGCGGGCATTGAATTTGCTGCAGAAACTAAATTGATTGATGATGTGGAGAAAGCTTGGGGGAAAGCGGATCATACAGATGTCGTTGCGAGCAATATATATGCAACCTACGCTAAGAAAAATGCAGTCATTGGCTTCAATAAGGGCGATCAAATTATCGATATTCGTTCCAGTGATCCAAAGCTGCAAACATTAACGCTGAAACAAATCGAAGAAGCGCTAGGAAAGCCATCGGATACGAAAGTAAACGGGGATGACACGATTTATATTTATAAAGCATCCGATATGTTTCAATTAAAATTTATTATTCCTAAATCAAGTGGGAAAGTAGACCATATTTCTGTGTTTGATACGAAACATTCGGTCAATAACATGGCAGGTTAAACAAAAAACCAAAGGGGCGAGCCCCTTTGGTTTTTTGTTTTCAACATCCTATTCTATGAATCTGGAACCCTCCGGTAAAACAGCATCCTTATCAACGGCAACCAATCCTACCCCTCCCGGGATAAAGGCTGCAACAGTATCATCATCTACATTTAAATAATAGCCCGGAACATAAGTACCATGTACATAAGTTTGGATAAAGCCATTATTATTAATATACGCTGGCGTACCCTCAGTCTCAGTTGCTGCACTAATGACACTTGGAACCATCAAACTCGAACTTGCAAGAAGCAGAATCAATTTTGTTTTGAATGAACTCATATTGTGCACTCTCCCAACGGTATGATTTATTTCAACGCTATAATTCATCTGTAAACCATTTGGGATATATTTGAAACACCTGCGAAAGAAATTTTTGGAAATATTTTTTTTGTATCTGCAGACAATGCGTTATTGAACATTGCTGCGTTCCGATTATTACTTTTACCTATAAAGTTAATTCCAATTATATATTAGACCAATAAAATGTTTGGAGATATGATGTATGAATTAGTGAAAAAAAGCCATTCAGAAATAGTCGACCAAAGGAGGTCATTGTCATTAGCAGTTATGTAACTTTGTTTGGAACCGTAAGTGTACCGATTCTGTTAGCTTGTTTTCTCGGTTATCTGTATCAGAAATTTAAGTCACCCGATACGAAGGTGCTGGCAGACTTAAGCCTGTTTGTGCTTTCACCATGTCTGATTGTAAGTGCCGTATCGAGCAGCGAGTTAAATAGCTCCTCTTTTGCTCATATCGCCATATTTACCGTTATTCAGACTGTCCTCTGTTGGGCGGCTTCCCTTGTTGTTGGAAAATTATTTCGATTTAATGCGCCATCCTTACGGGCCATGGAACTGACGACGATCTTTGCCAATTCGAATAATTACGGATTGCCTTTGCTGCTTCTCGCATTTGGAAATGCTGGCTTCGCCATTGGCGTCACGAATGTCATCCTACATATCGTACTTGTGAATACTCTTGGCATGTACATTGCCTCGCGAAGTTCCTTTAGTCCGCGGCAAGCCGGTGCCAAAATGCTGCAGAACCCACTGATTTATGCGGCTGTTGTAGGACTAGTCCTGTATATATTCAAAATTCCGCTGCCCAAAAGCTTGCATGCCGGTTTGGAACTGATTGGCGGGGCTTACGCTGCCATCGTTTTGCTTATGTTAGGGATGCAGCTCAAAAAAACAAACTGGCGCGCGAGCATGCGACGCGAACTGTGGATTTCTATCCTCATGCGAATTGTGGGTGTGCCACTTTTATCTTTGTTGACCATTAAATTACTTGGACTTCATGGACTTGAAGCTTCCGTTTTATTCGTACAATCCTCCATGCCTTCCGCTATTAATTCCGTCGTGCTTATGGAGAAATACGGGGGCGATAAGGAACTTGTTTCTGTCAATGTAGCGATGACGACGGCAGCCAGCTTTCTGTATCTGCCTGTGCTGATCTATTGGTCAGGCGGCTTCTGAGTGGAGCTTTTTTGCTTGCGATTTGTAATCCCGTTAGGTACAATGGAAACCATAAAAACAAAATTGGTTTCCATTGTAGATAGGAGGAATCGTACGTATGAAGGATTCGATCCGGTTGCGCATCGTTCAGGAGGCAGCGGATCTGTTTAATGCCAATGGTTATCGCGGCGTAACACTAAGCGAGCTGGCGACTCGTCTTGGGATGAGCAAGAAGACGCTGTATTTGTATTTTAGCGGCAAAGAAGAGATTGCCGGAGCTGTGTTGGAAACTGTTTTGAAAGCGATTACACTTCTTGTGAAGGAGCAAATGCAGTCTTCCGACCATCCGCTAGATATTTTCGAGCGTGTCTTTATGGGGATCAGGGGAGAGATCGCTAAGCTGCATCCGTTATTTTTAAACGATATCCAAACCTATATCCCCGATTTATGGGCGAAACTGGAGGCATTTCGCAGTGCCCAACTCACATTCATCGAACAGCTTCTCAAGCGAGCCATGCAGGAGGGGCATATTCGAAACGTTAACCCCAAACTGTTAACCGCAATCATGCTGGAAAGCATTGAACGCATGGCCCGCCCGGATGTGGCTGCCAAGTACGGAGTTACGATGGTAGAGATGGGCGAAACATTGTTCGGCCTGTTTATGCACGGTCTTCGCACGGACTCATGCTAAGGGAGGAGCAAGTACCCATGAACGATTATGTGCTTGATTTTAGCCAATTGGATAAAAACAGCCTTCCACTCGTAGGAGGCAAGGGAGCGAATTTAGGCGAAATGACGAAGGCGGGGTTTCCTGTCCCCGCAGGCTTTTGTGTCACGACGGAAGCTTTTTTGTCTTTTCTGAAGCAGAGTGAGGTGATGGACGAATTTTTCCAGCGATTAAATGGCGTAGAGGCGGATCAGCTAGCGGTAATTACGGTGTTGGGGCAGTCCATTCGTGAGCATCTGGTAAACATGGCGGTTCCTGATGACATTCGGACCTCTATTATTCAGGCTTGGCAACAGTCAGGAGCGGATCAAGCCTATGCGGTGCGGTCGAGTGCCACGGCGGAGGATTTACCGTCAGCTTCATTTGCCGGTCAGCAGGATACGTATCTGAATGTACGTGGGGAAGAAGCGCTGCTACATGCCGTACGAAAGTGCTGGGCGTCATTATTCACCGATCGGGCGATATCGTACAGGGCTCGTAACGGCTTCGATCATCGTGCTGTGCATCTATCCGTCGTCGTGCAACGCATGGTTTTCCCGAAGGTGTCCGGCATCATGTTCACCGCCGATCCGATTACGGGCAACCGAAACACGGTGTCAATTGACGCCAGTTTCGGCTTAGGGGAGGCGCTTGTGTCTGGGCTGGTCTCCGCTGACCTGTATCAGGTGCGGTCTGGGAAGCTGCTCACGAAGACAGTTTCCCGCAAGAAGCTCGCTATCTTCGCGCTCTCGGAGGGTGGCACCGTAACGAAGGAACTGCCTGAGGCAGAGCAAGCCATGCAAGCATTGGAGGATTCGCAGATCCTGGAACTAGCTGCCATCGGCGAGAAGATTAAGCGCTACTACGGCTCAGAGCAGGACATCGAATGGTGTTTTGCGCAAGGAAACTTCTACATCGTTCAGAGTCGGCCGATCACCTCGTTGTTTCCGCTGCCGGAGTTAAGCATTCCTCCAGGGGAAAGTCCGCATTTGCTTGTATCCTTCGGCCATCAGCAGATGATGACGGATGCAATGAAGCCAATGGGCGTATCTGTGCTTCGAACGCTGTTTCCTTTCGGGAAAACAGGTATTCGGGAAATGAACGTGCATACGGCGGTAGTCGGCGGAAGGGTTTATATCGATATTACAAAGCTGCTGACTCTGAAGAAGGCCCGTGTTCTTTTACCGAAGGTATTGACCAACATCGACGAGATGATTGGCCTTGGCGTAGCGGAGATTGTGAAGCAGGAATCGTTCGTTCGACATCTGCCTCCAGCACCTGGCGTGAAAAAAGGCGTTATCAGCTTTATTCGTCCAGTGCTGCTGAAAGTGGCGCGCAAACTGCTCTATGCTCCTGTTACCGATGCACATCCTGAGGTCAATGTGTACATCGAGGGATCGATTCGTAAGGGAGAAAGCCAGCTTTCCGGAGTCTACGGTCCAGAGCGGATAGTCCGAATTCAGGAGCATGTAGGCTCGTTGCTAATGACCATTTTCCCACAGTTGATCCCCTATCCGCTGGCGGGAATTATTTCGTCACGACTCTTGAATGCACTGTCAATAAAATGGCTGGGCGATACGGAGATCGTGCATGTGCTGAACAGAGGATTGTCAGGCAACATTACGAGTGAGATGGGACTCATGATCGGCGATTTAGCGGATGCGGCCAGACCCTACCCACAAGTGACAGACCTGATCCTGCATGGCGATCCGCTTCAATTTAGGGAAAAACTGCAGCAGGTAGAGGGAGGCAGTGTATTCGGGCAGCACTGGGATCGCTTCATGGAGCTTTACGGCATGAGGTGCCCTGGCGAAATTGACATTACACGCCCCCGGTGGCGTGAAGATCCAAGCACGCTGCTGCCATCGATTGGCAGCCATATGCGGAGCATGGAGCCTGGGGAGCATCGAGCCAAGTTCGCCGAAGGCGCACTGCAAGCGGAGGCCGCGGCAATCGACTTGTTAAAGCGGCTGCGTGCCCAGCCTTTTGGCAGGTTGAAGGCGAAGCTCATGTCACGGCTAGTGAGCGTGTTCAGAGGATTGATGGGGCTGCGGGAGCATCCCAAATATTTAATGATGCAGCATTTCTACCTCGTGCGCAAAGGGTTGCTTGACGAAGGCAACTCGTTAGTTAAGAAGGGTGTGTTAAAGCGGGCGGAAGATGTGTTTTATTTGTCTCTCGATGAGCTGCTGAAACTGGCCGAAGGCGAACGTCCATCGGGAGTTGCGGCGCTGATACAGCAGCGGACGGAGGAACTGAAGCGATTCCGCGGCATGACGCCACCAAGGTTGATGACGAGCGAGGGAGAAATCGTTATCGGCCGGCGTAAGTTGCAGGATGCTCCCGAGGGAGCCTTCGTTGGAACACCGGTATCCGCCGGCGTCATCGAGGGCATCGCTCGTGTGGTGCTGCGGCCTGAGGAGGCGAAGCTGAACAAGGGTGAGATTATGGTCGCCCCTTTTACAGACCCAGGCTGGACGCCTCTGTTCCATTCCGCCGTCGGGCTGGTTATGGAGGTCGGCGGTTTGATGACACATGGCGCCGTAGTAGCCAGGGAATACGGGCTGCCGGCGGTTGTTGGCATCGATGGAGCGACGACTCTCATTCGCGACGGAGACCGAATTCGGTTGGACGGGACTCGCGGCTATGTACTGGTGCTGGAGCGAAACGATTTCATGAAACTTGACTGAGGAGGTTAATCAAATGGTACCAAAACATATCGTATCAGCAGCAACCATTGTCATAAATGAACGCAACGAAATTCTATTGATAAAAGGACCTAGACGAGGATGGGAAATGCCGGGAGGCCAGGTTGAAGAGGGTGAATCCCTGAAGGATGCGGCTATAAGGGAAACAAAGGAAGAGAGCGGAATCGATATTGAGATAACCAAATTTTGCGGCGTTTTTCAAAATGTGAACGCTAGTATTTGTAATACGTTATTCTTAGGAAGACCAATTGGTGGAGAATTGACCACTACGTCTGAGTCTTTAGAAGTGGGATTTTTTCCAGTTGAAACTGCATTAGAGATGGTAACGTGGGGGAATTTCAGACAACGAATTGAGTATTGCTTGAATGAAGAACATCATCCATTTTATGTTGAATTCTCTATTCCACTTAAGGATTGTTAAACCCAATAGAAATTAGAAATGTGATCCGCAGCCAAGTGCTGGGGGTCTTTTTTTGCTAATAAAAAATGCCTTATAATGATTATCCGATGTTATCTAATGATTATTGACTGCTAAAAACACCTGTATTGTAAGCGTATACAAATGGCTTTCTGATGATTGTATCCGGTTACTCCATACGATGCTATGATCATTTTATTCCAACGCACCATGCAGAAAGGAAGGTCGTCTCTCATGAAGGCAACGACGGTGGACGCCGGCATCAAACGAGAATCTCTTTTAACCTCGAACGTGCTAAAAAAAAGACTGCTCAAAAATCGCTGGCTCTATTACATGCTTACTCCGGGTGTCCTGTATTTCCTTATCTTTAAATACGCGCCGATGTGGGGAGTGCTGATCGCGTTTCAGGATTATTCGCCTTTCACTGGATTCTGGGGGAGTGATTGGATCGGTTTCGAGCACTTTCGGACATTTTTCAGCGAGCCCGAGTTTGCGCTGTTATTCAAGAATACGTTTATTCTCGCAATCTACAACATCTTTTTCTTCTTCCCGTTACCGATCATTATTGCCCTTATGCTCAATGAGATTCGTAAGGAAGTGTTCAAGCGAACCGTACAAAGTCTCATCTATATCCCGCATTTCATTTCTTGGGTCGTTGTGGTTGGTTTGGTCCATATTTTGTTTACAACAGAAGGCGGTATTCTTAACGAAATGATCGCATCCTTTGGTGGAGAGAAGTTGAACATGCTGTTGGATAAAAACTGGTTTAGGCCGTTTATCATTGGCGAAATGATATGGAAAGAAACCGGTTGGGGAACGATTCTGTTTCTTGCGGCGCTTGCGGGTGTCGACACGCAGCTGTATGAAGCTGCCAAGATCGATGGTGCCGGAAGGTGGAAGCAGATGATCCACGTAACATTACCAGCCATCCGCAGCACGATTGTTGTACTGCTGATTCTAAGGCTTGGTTCATTTCTGGATGTTGGCTTCGAGCAAATATTCCTCATGTTAAACCCGATGAACCGCGAGGTTGGCGAAGTCTTCGAGACTTATGTGTACGAGCGAGGTATACAGCAAGGGGACTTCAGCTACTCAACAGCGGTGAACTTGTTCAAATCGGTCATCGGCATTGTATTGGTAGTTGGCGCCAACCACTTTGCCAAAAAAGCAGGCGAGGAAGGCATCTATTAGGAAGAAGGAGGAATCGATATGAAGGAATCTCTTGGCGGCAAATTGTTTGACTTATTCAATTACACCTTTCTGGGCTTGTTCGGCTTAGTGACCATCCTGCCATTCATTTATGTGGTCGGCGGAGCGTTTACCTCGCCGCAGGAATATATCAGCCGGAAGCTAGTCTTGTTTCCCCATTCGGTATCCCTGGAAGGATTCAAATATATCTTCTCAACACCGGTGCTGCTGACAAGCTTGAGTGTAACAATCTTTATTACGATTGCCGGCACGTTGATCAATTTGATTTTCACATGCCTGATGGCGTATCCGTTGTCACGCAAAGATTTGGACGGACGCAAAGTTATTTTGCTCGGCGTCGTTTTCTCGATGCTGTTCAGCGGAGGAATGATTCCGACATTTCTTGTCGTGAAATCGCTAGGCATGATCGATTCCTTCTGGTCGCTGCTGCTGCCCGGAGCCATCAGTGCGTTCAACCTGATCGTGCTCAAAAATTTCTTCCAGCAGATGCCGGACGGTCTTGAGGAAGCCGCAAAAATAGATGGCTGCAACGACTTGCGCATTCTATGGCAAATCGTGCTGCCGTTGTCATTGCCGGCTATCGCGACGTTCTCGCTGTTCTATGCGGTCAACCATTGGAATTCGTTTTTCTCAGCCATTCTGTATATTAACGATAACTACAAATGGCCAATCCAGGTATGGCTGCGGCAGATCGTCATTCTCTCGTCAGGAGGACTCGGTGATTCTGCGACGTTCGACTCCAACTACATTGTACCTCCAGGACAAATAATCAAAATGGCTGTGATTGTCATCTCCACTGTCCCGATTCTCTGTGTGTATCCATTTTTGCAAAAGCATTTTGCCAAAGGGGCATTAATCGGATCGGTCAAAGGCTAAATCCAAGGAGGGGCTCATGCTGAATGGACGCGTACTGGAACGCTCACCCCCTGAGGGGATTTGTTGCCATGAACACGAATTCCAATATGAACTAATGGAGGATGAATCATGCTAGAAAGTTTAATCCGGACTGCCTTTGTGGATGATTGCTTGAACATTATGAACGCTTCGGAGGATATTTGCGAAGTCTTTAAAGAAGTGAGTACGACACACAGAACGTTTGCCCAATTCGGCAGCCTGACGCGTTCGGATGATCAGATTGCAACCGAACTTCTGGCTCGCTATAGGGACGATTGGGAGTCCCATCGCACCGTGAAGGAGGAGGTTGGCTTTCGCTCGGCACCGCTTGTCCCCAAGACAGAGGCTGAGTCTTCCCTTGCTTTAGCGCTTGGATGGATCGCTCATCGTACAGCGAGGGCGCATTTGACACCGGAATCAGCGGAGGCAGGGTTGTATCAGGACGCTGAGCTGTTCCGCAAGCGATATGTAGGCGGCTCTGGCATCAGTCGTGAGGAGCTCACCGAGTTGTTTAGCGTCATGCAGCAGCGCTTTTTTATTGAGATGCACACATTCGTCCCGGATGTTGATGACATCGAGGGATGGTTTGATCGGCTGGATGAGATGATGCGTGAATGGGAGGGGCACATGGCGCAGTTGGCTAGCGCGGTAGTCGCTCCCGATTCAGAGAAGGGACAGCGGAATGTCGATACATTGAAAATCTATGACGAAGAGGATGCATTGATCCGGATGGCTGAAACTATCCGCAGCGGTGTGCGGCCTTCACAGGGCGAAATTGAAGCGGCGCTTTCCGCCGAACCACGGAGTAAGTATGCACGAGGTTTGAATCAGGCGATTAACAGCCTGCGCAGAGCAAACGCATTTTTTATCGGATCCAGCGATTTAAGGTCGTTCAACGAATTCTTGGCGGTATAAGAATAAACCACAATAAGGGGGATCTTTCATGGCTAATCTTATCAGGAAGTCCAGCATAATGGGGATTGTAGGGAGTTTGTTCGTTACTGCCGCTCTTGCCGGCTGCAGCAGCACTCCTCCGAAGGCGTCAGAAACGAGCCAGCAGGGCACATCTGAGAGCACGACACCGGCGAAGGAGGATAAGCCTTTTGTCATTACGATGATGAATCTGTCCGTCCTGTCTGAGCCGCCGAAAGAGAATGACCCCATTATTACAGCGGTTGAGAAGCTGACCAATACGGATCTGCAGATTCAGTGGGTGCCGAACGGTACGTACGAAGAGAAGGTAAACGCCACGATCGCTTCCGGGCAGCTGCCGATGGTCCTGTTAATCGGAACACCGGTGCAATCCAATATCAAAAATGCCATGAGAGCCGGCCAGTTCTGGGAAATCGGACCTTACCTCAAAGACTACCCGAACTTGCAAAAGGCGTTAAATCCAGAAGTGCTTAAGAGCACAGCGGTTGGCGGAAAATACTATCAAATTAACCGGGCTCGCTCCCTGGTCGGGGACGGCATGATCTATCGTACGGATTGGCTGGATAAGCTTGGTATGAAACCTCCGACAAACCTAGATGAGATGTATGAAGTCATCAAGGCGTTTGCTACAAAGGATCCGGACGGCAATGGAAAAAATGATACGATCGGCCTCGCCGAAGAGAAGAGCATACGCGGATTCAAGCTCATTTTGGCAGCGACTGGCGGAGGTAACGTGTGGGAGATTAAAAACGACCAGGTTGTCCCCGCACATGAAAGCCAAGCTTTTGTAGAAGCAATGAACTGGTACAAACGTCTCTACCAGGAGAAGTTGATCAATCAAGATTTCGCCATTGCGGAGCGAGTGCAGAACATCGATAACGGCAATAAAGGATTGTTCGGATTCCGGCTCGGTGACAATGACTTTATTTCTCGTCACTCGGAGCTATTCAAGATCAATCCAAAGGCAGAAATGGATACCTCCAGTATTCTGAAAGGAGTAAACGGCACCAAGCTGCTGATGGACAGCGGGCTTTCGGGCAGTTTCGTCATTCCGAAACAGACGGTGAAAAGCGAAGCCGATTTGAAGCGGATTCTACAATATTTCGACAAGTTGTCCACTCCGGAAGGACAGAACATTTTCGAATGGGGCGCGGAAGGCATTCATTATACCGTGAAAGACGGCAAAGCAGACCGGACGCCGGAACAATCGGCGAAGTATGCAGCAGAGGTCATTCAGCTGCAGCAAGCTATGCAGGTCTCTGACGGCTCGCTCGCGATGGAAGGAACGTACGATAAATATACAAGCAAATATAAAGCAGCCAAAAAAGAAGCAAGCGCCGTACCGGGTATATTTGTAACAAACCCGGCAGCAGCTTATAATTCGCCGACATTCGATTCGAAGCGCACGCAGCTTGATAAAATTATTAACGATGCCCGTGTGAAGTACATTATGGGTGAGATCGATACGGCTGGCTGGAAGGCTGCGCTTGATAATTGGCGTAAGTCCGGAGGCGATAAAGTGCTGGAAGAGTTGAACAAGGAATATCAGGCTGACCCTAACAAAGGGAAATAAACCAATATACGGAGGATGAGCTATGTCGGAGAATGTAACCCATACCGCAGTTGTGGAAGATTGCTTTAACCTTATGCTCGCATCGGAACGTATTTGCAGCGCTTTTAAGGAGGCTGGCAGGGACCATATCCGATTTATCCAATTCGGCAGCGTAACGCGTTCGGGTGATAAATTTACAGTCAACCTGCTGGATAAATACCGATCGATCTGGCCTACTCGCAATCGTAATGAAAATGACCGCCTCGGATATAAGCTCGCGTTTGTACTGGGGTGGCTGTGTCATCGCGCAGCGGACCGGCAAATGAAGGTCGTTTTTCGCGAAGCGGAGCCAGAGTCAAGCGAATTCCCGACGGATTGCAGCATCTATCATGATGCATTTATTTTTCGCAAATTGTACGACGGCAACGGGAACACACCATTCCCTTATCGGACAGCTCATTTCGAGAAGGGGCTGGAGAGCTTGTCCGCAGCGGCTATGATCGATATAGGCGGAGTTACGGATGTCTACCGCTCGATCTGGCAGCAGTCCCTGTTGGGACTCCAAACGTTCATTTCGCAGACGAGAGATCGGGACGGTTGGTTAAGCAAGCTGCACGCCAAACATCAGGAGCAAGTCATCCATCTGGACCGCTATGCCGAAGCGGTTGTCACGCCGGTATCCACCAAGACTCAACGTTTTATTGGGGATACGAACTTTTACAGCAGCGAAGATGCCATCTTGCGGTTGTGCGAGGAGCTGCGCAAAGGTGCGGTACCGTCCCAGAAGGAGATCGATGAAGCCTTCGAGGCGGAGCCGACAAGCCACTACGGCCATGCCGTCCGAATGGGGTTTGGTTATCTGATGAGCGCCAGCAGCTATTTTACTGGAGCAATAGATGAAGAGACGCTGAAGGACCAACTCGATGTTGGCAAAAAAGGCAGAGACGGTCTGGCGGTTTAACTTCTCCCTTAAATTATGCTGCACCGGCTCGGCCCATAAGGCGGTCCGGTGTAGTATAATGATGGCGTGCAACAAGAGAAGAAGGCTGAGGGGGCGGATTATGTTCAGAATCAACCGGTACCTTACAAAGATGATTGTGTTCTCGATAGGCGTGAGCACGCTGCCTATCATCCTGCTCGGACTATTCTTTTATGTGAAAACGTCTAGTACGATTCAACAGAAAGTCAACGACGGTAACGTGCTGGTGCTAGAGCAGACGCGTCTGCGAATCGAGCAGGTACTAGGTGCGCTGGATTTACAAATTGAACGACTTTCGGAGAGCTCCTTTGTGACTGAGGCACTGGAAACTGGCATTACCCCGTCCCAATTTACCCTTGTCCAAAATTTGTTGAGATCGATGTCTCAAGTGCAGACATTCGATGTTGGTGTCAGAGACGTTCACCTGGTTGATGTTAGCCGGGGATGGATTTTAAATTCGGAAGGCTATAATCCGCTGTCTCCCGAGAAGACATCTATTATCGACCATTATTTGCACATCGACCGAAACAAGTTTTGGAACGTGGAAAAAACAAGCTTGCTTCGCAGTCGAAATGCGGATAATACCCTGACATTCAGTCTGGTCAAAAAAATTCCGGCTTTTATTGAGAAGCCGCTTGGGATGTTGATCGTCGAAATCAACGGCGGGCAGCTTCGCCATTTCCTGGCCAACAATAATACGCTCGGTGAAGTGATGATCCTGGATGAAGATTACGCTGTACTGACGACTCAAAGTGAAAATAGTAAGGTCGATACGGCAACTTTACAGACGATTGTCGGGAAACTGCGTGGGAATCAGGAAAAGTCCGGCCTTTTTGAGTCGTTGGTAGGAGGCACCCAGGTCGGTGTGGCGTTTCAACGATCTTCATTTAACGGTTGGATCTATATTTCCTTGATTCCAATTGAACAGATCAAGTTCGAGTCGCGCAGGACAGGATGGATTATCTTAGCTACTAGCTTCACGATGCTGCTGCTTGCCGTGTTGATCTCATTGGCTGGTTCACAGCGGATGTATGCGCCCATACATAGGCTTTATCTATCTTTGTTTTCACAGCAGGATCCGGAGCGTAAACGCGTAGATGAATTTCTTATTATTAACGAAAGGTTCATGAAAATGCGCAGTGATCAAGTGCAAATGGCCGATCAACTCAGAAGCCATACGCGCCAGCTTGAAGAATATTATGTGTTAAAGCTCGTTCGCGGAGATTTCAAACCGTCCGAAATTCAAGAAAAGCTTGGCGGCATGAACGTAGCCGGTCGGCGCATGGCAGTGCTAACGATTCAGATGGATACGCTTAAAGGTACACGTTACGAGGAGCGGGACAGTGAGCTGCTGTTATTTGCAATCAACAACATGGTCAGCGATCTCATCCCGTCGGCTCAGCGGCTGCTGCCGATTGTTTTGCAGTCGTCGCAAGTAACGCTTGTTTTTGAGGAACCGGGCTCGACTGAGGATTTCCGAACTTATATCTATTCGCTAGCCAAACAGGTACAGGATACCCTTGAGCAATATTTAAAGCTGCGGATTAGTATTGGAATCAGCAGGTCTTATGACGGGTTGAGGTATGCCAACCAAGCCTATAAGGAAGCGATAGATGCGTTGAAATACCGTGTGATGTATGGACAAAAGACAATCCTGCACATCGATGACGTCCAACCGGCCCATCATGTGACGACGATATATCCGAAGGATCTGGAGCGGCAAATTCGCGATTCGGTCAAAATGGCGGATCGGGATAAGGTACAGGAACTGTTAAATGAGTTTTTTGAGGAAATTTCCCGCCAGTATCATAACTATAATGAGTATCAAATCGCCGTCACGAGGTTATTCGTCAACTTGATCTGGCTGCAGCAGGAGAGTGGTGGTGCGACGATCGATCTTCCAGAAGGGGAGCCTCCGCTTCTTGAGCAATTGAATGCGCTATCATCCGTGGATGAAGTGCGGCATTGGTTCAGAAACAAGTTGATCGAGCCGATGATTCTCGTCTATGACGAGCAGAGACGGACGAGGCATAAATCGATCTCCGAAGAGGTCACTCAGCTGATTCATAGCAACTTCGACAGTGAAATCAGCTTGGAGTCGTGTTCCACCCTGCTTAACTATCACCCGAGCTACATCAGCAAGGTTCTGCGGCAGGAGCTTGGGATCAGCTTCAGCGACTATCTGCTGCAATATCGTTTGTTGAAGGCAAAAGAAATGCTGGAAGAGACTGACATGAAAGTATCGGAAATTGCCCTGAAGCTTCAATACAATAATTCTCAGAACTTTATTCGATCCTTCCGCAAGTTGGTTGGGATCACACCGGGTGCTTACCGGGAGGAACGGCTTACTAACATGCAATATCGAACATTCAAGCAATAAACAGCGAAGGGGATTAAGCTATGAAACGGTTTGAAATTGCGGTTATTCCAGGAGATGGTATCGGTAAGGAGGTTGTTCCCGCGGCTCTGGAGGTACTAAATGCGGTTGCGGAGGTTCATGGCGGAATCTCGTTTCAGTTCGAGTCCTTCCCTTGGAGCTGCGATTATTATGAACAGCATGGCAAAATGATGCCTGACGATGGCTTGCAAACGCTTCAAAACTTTGAAGCTGTGTTTCTCGGAGCGGTTGGCGACCCTACGCGAGTGCCTGATCATATCTCGTTATGGGGCTTGCTCATTAAGATCCGCAGGGAGTTTCAGCAGGTGATTAACATCCGCCCAGCCAAATATTTCCTCGGTCTTTCTTCACCATTGCTTTATCCAAAAGAATTTGATCTTCTCGTCGTTAGAGAAAACAGCGAAGGCGAATACAGTGAAATCGGCGGTCGTATCCACAAAGGCGATGATGAAATTGCCATCCAGAACGCTGTGTTTACACGCAAGGGCACGGAGCGGGCGATGCGATATGCGTTCGAACTTGCCCGTAAGCGTCGCGGGCATGTAACCAGCGCCACCAAGTCTAACGGTATCGTCTACTCGATGCCATTCTGGGACGAAGTGTTTAAGGATGTGCGCAAAGATTACCCCGACATCCAGACAACTTCAACGCATATTGATGCGTTGGCAGCCTTTTTTGTGACAAAGCCGCAGGTGTTTGACGTTGTTGTGGCGAGTAATCTGTTCGGTGACATTTTAACCGATATTGGCGCCGCCATTATGGGGAGCATCGGCATTGCCCCGGCTGCCAACATTAATCTGAACGGCAAATATCCATCGATGTTCGAACCGGTTCATGGTTCTGCGCCGGACATTTACGGACTCGGCATTGCCAATCCGATCGGTCAGATCTGGACGGCCAAAATGATGCTGGACCATTTCGGCTATCAGGAGCTTGGCCAGCATCTACTGGATGTGGTCGAGAACGTAACGGATGCCGCGATTAAAACGAAGGATATCGGCGGCACGGCTACTACGCGAGAGGTGACATCGGAGATTATTCGCCGATTAAAAAAGTGACGAAGATTAATAGTAATTTATGAATCGCATTTTCAAAATCAATTCAGGAGGTAATCTCTTATGGGCAAACCCTATCGTGATTTATCTTATTTGTATCTCGACAGTGCGGAGCGACAGGCTGGAAGCCGTGTTTCCACTGCGGAACTGGAAGAAGCGGCAAATTCCAAGGTATTGAATGTGGATGAGATTACAAGCCCTGTAATTATTGAGTCCTTGGAGCTGCTGTTCAACAATGGGCTGTATTTTCTGCGTACACGTTCCAAGGACGGTTCCGAGGGGGTAGCGGTAGCCAGTGAACGGGCGGCATATTTGTATCCGCTGCTGAAGCAGCTGATCATCCCGTATTTTATCGGCAAGGATGCGCGCGACTTAGAGAAATTGCTAGACGGCGTCTACGTGTATGAGAGCAATTACAAGCTATCGGGTCTTGCGTTATGGTGCTGCATCTCCTGGGTGGAGGCGAGTCTGCTTGATATGTTGGGACGCATTGTCAACAAGCCGATCGGAAATTTGCTGGGCGGCGTTATCCGCTCAGAAGTGCCGATTTATGTGGCTAGCGGTAACCGGGGTACGACACCGGAAGAAGAGATCGAGGTGCTGCAGCGACGGATGGCTGAAACAGGGGCGAAAGCGGTCAAGTTTAAGGTAGGCGGCCGTATGAGCAAAAATGCCGACTCCCTCGCAGGCCGCTCGGAGGGGCTGATCTATATGGCGCGCCGTGAATTTGGCGATGACATCGCCATCCATGCCGACGGCAATGGCTCATACGATCCTCCGGTCGCTATCGAATACGGCAAAATGCTCGAAGAAATCGATGCTTTCTTCTATGAAGAACCTTGTCCGTTCGAGCATCTGGAGGACACGAAGGAAGTCGCCGACAATCTGGCGATTCCGCTGGCTTTCGGCGAGCAGGAGACGAGCATGCGTCGCTTCCGCTGGATCATCGACAACGATGCCGCTCAGGTTATTCAGCCGGATTTGCAGTACAACGGCGGCTTTATCCGCAATACACGTATCGCTCGAATGGCAGCGCTGAAAGGTATTCCGGTTACCCCGCATATTTCCGGAGGGTTCGGTTATGTGTATGTGCTGCACTACGCGTCATACATCCCGAACATTGGGAAGTTCCAGGAAGACAAATCAGGCGTTAAGACGACCGGATTTCTGTTCTCTCCGCCGAAGGAATCCAAAAATGGTGTCATCTATGCGCCGACAGGCCCTGGGCTCGGTATGGACGTGGCGACGGTGAATGTTTTGCTGCGCAGAGCTTTACAGATTTGATTGAGTCGCTGGTTCCCCATACTGGCAGCGTCTATAAGCGAAAAACAGGCTATCCGGGATTTATCGGGTGGCCTGTTTTTGTGATGTGACATGAAGGAGGAAGGGACATTTGTAGTGCAATCAAAGTAGTACCTTGACAGACACAGTAATATGATTTATTATACAGTCATGGAGGTGATTGTATGAGCGAGAACAAGATCACATCCGACCTGTTACGCGGACATACGGATACGATGATTTTACGGCTCTTGTCCGAAGCTGATCGTTACGGTTACGAGATTGTCAAGCTGATCGCCGAGCGTTCGAGCGGCGAGTATGAACTGAAGGAAGCTACGATGTATTCCAGCTTCCGGCGGCTAGAAGCAGATGGTGACATCGAGTGGTATTGGGGCGATGAGTCACAGGGCGGACGGCGTAAATATTTTAGGATAACTGAAAAGGGCAAGAACACTTATGATCGCAACAAAAGCAACTGGGAGTATGCCAAACGCGTGTTAGAAAACTTAGTATGAGGAGAGATTTGATATGATGAATCCCAAATTGACGGATTATCTGAACAGCGTTTTTACGCCATACGATGGTGTAAAAAGCGTCTCCGAATTAAAAGACGACCTGCATACCGATTTGCAAGAACGATACCGTGAACTCAAAGCGGATGGCAAGGACGATGAAACAGCGTTTACGATGACCATTGAAAGTATCGGCGACATCGAGCAAACGATTTTGGAGGTCGCCAACCTCTCCCGTTCGCTGGAACGGCAAGTGCTGACAAACTTTAATGGAAGCAACTTGGCGGAAAGTGATTTTGCAGGCGTTAAGGCGCATAAAGGACAGTTTAAAGGCAGCTCACTGCACGGTTCCGACTTTTCCGGCGCTGATTTAACGGGCAGTTCGTTTAAGGCAAGTGACGTACGCGAAGCCAATTTTGACGGCGCGAATTTAACGGATTGCAGTCTGGACGCGCTGGACCTGTCAAATGCAAGCTTTGATAAGACGATTCTTGTACGAACTAATTTTAGCAAGTCAGGGCTTGACGGTGCCAAGTTCACAGGCGTGAGACTCATCGATGTGACGTTATCGATGACCGATCTTCGAAAGACGATTTTTGAAGGCTGTCGATTTGAGGGAGTTGATTTCAAATACACCGATCTTACCCGGCAGCGTTTTGACGGTCAGACGTTTATCGGCGTTAAGTTTGACAAAGCAGCTTTAACCGAAGTTTCATTCAGGGGCGCTACATTTAACAATGTTTCATTTCAGCCCGGTTTTAGTCTCACGAATAAATACTATCGGAT
Source organism: Paenibacillus anseongensis (assembly GCF_009757995.1). NCBI lineage: Bacteria > Bacillati > Bacillota > Bacilli > Caryophanales > Paenibacillaceae > Paenibacillus > Paenibacillus anseongensis. The sequence continues at coordinate 435,135 of NZ_WSEM01000016.1, read as the reverse complement.
GATCAAAACCGTTATTTTCGACGGCGCAACGATGGATAAACTGACGTATGCGGCGCTTAAAGGTATGGGAGCGGATGTATCCAAGGTTACTATTCGATAAGGAGGGAACTCAATGAACAGGATCATAACGGGACAAAGTAACAACGGCTTCTCCAAAGCAGGGCTGAGTAGATTGCACGATGTGCTGGCACGGCATGTTGACTCCGGGAAGATTCCAGGGATTGTCGCTCTGGTCAGCCGGAATGGTGAGACACACGTCGAAGCGCTCGGTACGATGCGCCATGACGGTGGCGCTCCGATGAACCGGGACACGATATTCCGGATGGCATCCACTTCCAAGCCGGTTGCAGTCGCACCGGTGATGATCCTGCTCGACGAGTGCAGGCTGCGGCTGGATGATCCGGTAGATCCCTGGCTGCCTGAACTCTCCAACCGGCAGGTGCTGAAACGAGTCGACGGCCCGCTGGACGATACGGTGCCGGCGAGACGGCCGATCACGGTAAGGGATCTGTTGACCTCCACATTCGGGCTCGGCATGGATATTACGCTGCTGGGCACACCGATTCTGAGTGCGATCTTCGAGCAGGGGCTTACGCCCGATCTGCCGACGCCGATGCCCGAACCGGATGAGTGGATGCGCCGTCTCGGCGCACTTCCGTTGATGTATCAGCCAGGAGAGCGCTGGCAGTACCACATCAGCAACGATCTGCTCGGCGTGCTCGTCGCCAGGGTCACGGGGCAGTCGTATGAGTCATTCCTGCGCGAACGCATTTTTGATCCGCTCGGCATGAAAGATACCGGATTCCACGTGCCTGCCGATAAAATCGATCGGATGCCGCCCCTCTACGCGCCCAATCCGCAAACTGGCGAGTTCAACGTTTGGGACGAAGCCAAAGGGGGACGCTACAGCCAGACTCCGGCGTTCCAGGGTGGCGGAGGCGGATTGACCTCCACCGTCGACGATTTTCACGCCTACTTCCGGATGCTTCTGAATCAAGGGAAACACGGGACTGAACGGATTCTATCCCGGCCTGCCGTCCAGTTGATGACCACCAACCGGCTCACACCTGAGCAACAAACCGTCCGTAACGCCATGGCGACCAATAATGTCCATTTGTCATTTGGGCAAGGGCAGCATGGTGGCTGGGGATTTGGGATGGCGGTTCGCACTTATCGTGGCGACTACGCGCCCATCGGTCAATTCGGCTGGGACGGCGGAAGCGGCACTTCGACCTATGCTGATCCAGTCAACCAGCTCACCGGAATCCTGCTCACTCAGGTGGGCATGTCAACTCCGGATTCGGCGAGGGTTATCCACGATTTCTGGACCACGTATATCAGGCCATTGAGGATTAATAGTTTATTTTCATTTAACAAGGTGAGGTGTAAAGTATAGTGAAACTTTATGATTTAAGTGTTCCTATCAGTCCCCAAATTCGTGAACCACTTCCAGCTAAAATTGAATACTCCACCCATGAAGAGGGAGCAGTCCAAGCAGCTGCAGCGCTCGGGCTCGCACCTGAGAATTTTCCAGAAAAGAAAGCATGGGCTACAGAGACAGTAACATTAAATACACATTCGGGGACACATGTGGACGCGCCATGGCATTACTGGCCTACATCGGAAGGCAAACCCTCCAGAACAATTGACGAGCTTCCCTTGGAGTGGTTTTACTCAGATGGCGTGCTGCTTGATTTCAGCAGTAAACCGCCGGGTTATGAAATCACGAAAGATGATCTCATCACTGAGTTGAAGAGGATTAACTATACGTTAAAACCATTCGATATTGTACTCATTCGGAGTGATGCAGATAAACGATTGTACCACGAGCATTATGCGTTCCTGCATGCTGGTGTTTCAGCTGAAGCGACACTTTGGCTGCTCGAATGCGGAATTAAGGTTGTTGGGACGGATGGCTGGGGCTGGGATATTCCATTGAACCTGCAAGCCGAGGATTACCGAAATCATCCAAGAGACGGTGTCCTGTGGGCAGCCCACTATTTAGGTAAGGATCGGGAGTATTGCCAGATCGAAAAACTTGCAAACCTGGATCAACTGCCGAAGCCTTATGGTTTCAAAGTGTCCTGCTTTCCAGTGAAGATTGAGCGAGCAAGTGCCGGATGGGCAAGGCCAGTTGCAATTTTTGAATAAAATACCATGCCGCGTGTAAAGCACCGTGCGTTCTAGTTAGACCCTCAGCTACTGCTGTGGGTCTATTACTTTTTGAAAGATAGGCAAGAGATTCTGGAAATTCCACTAGTCGCCACCTGCAAGTGATGGATGCGTCCTTTGCTGCTAGAAAATAGAATGTATTATTTAGTAGTTTTGGGAGGTGGCTTATGTCACAGAAAGATAAAGGAAAAAATAAATGCCGCCCCTGTCCTCCAGGGCCAGAGGGAGCCCGAGGGCCTCGTGGAATTCCGGGACCTCGTGGACCACAAGGCCCCCCTGGACCAGCGTTTGCTCCCGGTTGTAATACGCAATCTTTAGGTCCTTGTTCATTGGCCGAGGGTTCTTCCACGAAATCAATCGGGTTCGCTTCCCATGCCGAGGGATCCAAAACAGTTGCCTATGGCTTAGCCTCACACACGGAGGGAACGCAAACCAAAACAACGGTCGATGGGATAAATGCGCATGCGGAAGGTGAAGGGAATATAGCGAGTGGAAGAGCCTCCCATGTAGAAGGTGGAGGTGTGGATTCGATCGGCAGACCTTTCCCTAATCTGGCAAGCGGAAATTCTTCCCATGCAGAAGGTCTTGGCAATATAGCAAGTGGCTTGGCTGCACACGTGGAAGGGATAGTTGCCATAGCAAGCGGGGATGGTGCCCATGCCGAAGGTGCGGAGTCAACAGCAAGTGGTTTCGCTGGACATGCCGAAGGACAAATCGCTAGAGCCATTGGGGATGCGTCCCATGCAGAAGGATTTAATACAACGGCAAGCGGACAAGCTTCACATTCCGAAGGGCGGCTAACCACGGCAAGTGGGCGGTCATCGCATGCCGAAGGTTTTACAACAACAGCAAGTGGAATTGCCTCACACGCGGAAGGTCAAGGTACAACGGCTGGCGGAGTGGCTTCTCATGCAGAAGGAGAAGGAGCTACGGCAAGCGGAGAAGCATCGCATGCGGAAGGAAGTTCTACGATAGCAAGCGGAGTTGCGTCCCATGCGGAAGGAAATGGGACACAAGCCAGTGGACCTGTCTCTCATGCCGAAGGTGCCGGTACGATAGCAAGTGGACTAAATTCTCACGCAGAGGGGATACTAACAACGTCCAGTGGTACGGCCTCTCATTCGGAAGGAATACAGACAAGCACTAATGGACATATAGGTGCCCATATTATGGGAACAACCGGTAAAGCGGACAGTGATTTCTCCTGGTTTTTAGCCAATGGACTTCTTGATGATGGGACCGGAAATAATTTGGCGGCCAAAATTATTGGTTCAGGCTTAAATAATGGAAAGGGTTTTGCGGATGTCGGTTGGTTTGGAGGCGGTGCTGACTTCGCTGAGATGTTTGAAACCTTGGATGGTCAGCCTATCGATGTCGGATACATGGTGACCTTGGATGGAGAAGGCGATCGAATACGAAAAGCGAAATCAAATGATCATTATTTGTTAGGCATAACGAGTGCAAATCCTTCTTTTTTGGCAAATAGCGGTGAATTGAGATGGAAGGACAAGTTTATGACCGATGAATGGGGCAGGATTTTACTGCAAAATGTTCTCGTACCTGCAGTGCTCGATAACAAAGGTAAAGTCATCATTCCCGAACGAATGGAAGCCCGGCCGCGGATTAATCCCCGATATAATGCTGCGCAAAGCTACAAAGCAAGGTCGCAGAGACTGGAATGGGTTGCCGTAGGCCTGTTAGGACAAATTCTTGTTCGAGACGACGGGACATGTCTTCCCAAGGGATATTGCAAGCCTAATGATGAAGGGATTGCTACCTCTTCATCCGTAGGATATCGGGTTATGAAGCGTACGGGACCAAATCAAATATTAGTAATGGTTCAACCTGTTCAATTGGGATGAAACGTAAAGTATTGCCTGTCAGATTCGGATCTAAAGATTCCTAAGCTGTGGACAAGGTGCTGCAGCTTTTTTTGCACTTCCTGGGCGAGGAGATTCGTGTGGAAAGTAAAGCTAATGAACAGGTGATGAGATACTAATTTTCACCCGTGCTTCATATGTATGAATTAGGACAAGAATAGGGATCGATTAGCAAAAAAAAGTTGATTTTTATTCCAATTAGCTTTATAACTGTATTTAGAACAATTATTATTTAAAATTAATTATTGTAGGGGTGATATCATGGATTTGACTTCCGGCAGCGAAGGCAAATGCCCGTTTCCGCACGGCAGCGCAACTAGTCACAAATCAAGCGGTACGACGAATAGAAATTGGTGGCCCAATCAGCTCAATTTGTACATACTTCATCAACATGATCAGAAATCAAACCCGATGGGTGCGGATTTCAATTACGCAGAAGAGTTTGCAAAGCTAGATTTTCAAGCGGTTAAGCAGGATCTTAAGAATCTAATGACAGACAGTCAAGATTGGTGGCCTGCTGACTATGGACATTATGGTCCATTTTTCATACGTATGGCTTGGCATGCTGCAGGTACTTACCGTACGGGTGACGGTCGCGGTGGTGCCGGAACCGGAAACCAGCGTTTTGCTCCTCTGAATAGTTGGCCAGATAATGGAAACCTCGATAAAGCCCGTAGATTGCTTTGGCCGATTAAGCAAAAGTATGGCAATAAGCTCTCGTGGGCGGATTTATTCGTTTTAACAGGTAATGTCGCAATTGAATCTATGGGGGGCAAAACCTTTGGTTTCGGCGGCGGCCGAGTAGACGTTTGGCATCCGGAAGAAGATATCTACTGGGGTGTTGAGACAGAATGGCTGGGGGACAAACGTTACACGGGCGATCGTGAGCTTGAGAATCCGCTTGCCGCTGTTCAGATGGGTCTTATCTATGTGAATCCAGAAGGCCCGAACGGTAAACCAGATCCACTTGCAAGTGCACGCGACATTCGCGAAACGTTCAAACGCATGGGAATGAATGATGAAGAAACCGTCGCACTCGTAGCGGGCGGTCATACATTCGGCAAGGCACACGGTGCAGGAGATGCTGCGAAAGTAGGGGCAGAACCGGAAGGGGCTCCAGTTGAAGCTCTGGGCTTAGGTTGGATCAATACGCACGGCTCCGGTAGAGGTCGTGACACAATTACCAGCGGTATTGAAGGTGCATGGACTGCGAATCCAACGCAGTGGGATAATGGCTTCTTCGATATGCTCTTTGGATATGAATGGCAGCTTACGAAAAGCCCAGCAGGCGCCTATCAGTGGGCTCCGATAAATCCTGATAAAGAGCACCTCGCACCGGATGCGGAAGATTCATCCATTCGCGTTCCAACGATCATGACGACAGCGGATTTAGCATTGCGCGAGGATCCGGCATATGAGAAGATTTCTCGTCGTTACCATGAAAATCCGGAAGAATTTGCAGATGCTTTTGCTCGCGCGTGGTTCAAACTCACTCACAGAGACATGGGTCCTCGTGTAAGATACTTAGGTCCGGAAGTTCCTGAAGAAGTACTGCTCTGGCAGGATCCTGTAGATGCAGTCAACATCGAATTAACGGATGCGGAAGTTCAAGATCTTAAAACAAAGATCCTAAACTCCGGTCTTACAATCAGCGAACTGGTAACTACGGCGTGGGCTTCGGCAAGTACTTTCCGGGGTACGGATATGCGCGGTGGTGCGAATGGTTCCCGTATTCGACTTGCTCCTCAGAAGGATTGGGAAGTGAATCAGCCTACACAACTTAATAAAGTGCTTGCTATTCTGGAAACGATCCAGGTTGAACTTGAGAAGAAAGTAAGCTTGGCTGACTTGATTGTATTAGGTGGTAGCGCTGCCGTTGAAAAAGCTGCACGTGATGCAGGTTATGATGTAACGGTTCCTTTCACACCTGGCCGCGGCGATGCGACTCAAGAACAAACGGATGTAGAAAGCTTTGCCGTACTAGAGCCGGCGGCCGATGGTTTCCGCAACTATCAGAAGAAGAATTACAGTGTAAATGCTGCTGAACTCCTAATAGACAAGGCACATCTGCTTAACCTTACTGCGCCAGAAATGACTGCGCTTGTAGGTGGTATGCGTGTTCTTGGTACAAACTTCGATGGGACAAAACATGGCGTATTCACCGAACAAGTAGGCAAACTGACGAACGACTTCTTCGTTAATTTGCTTGACATGAGAGTACAATGGAAGCCTGTTAGCGGAGGCATTTATGAAGGATCTGATCGTCAGACAGGTAAAGTCGTGCGTACGGCGACGATCGTTGATCTCGTATTCGGGTCAAACTCTATTCTACGTGCCATTGCTGAAGTTTACGCTCAAGATGATAACAAAGAGAAGTTTGTACGTGAATTTATTGCAGCTTGGGTAAAAGTAATGAATGCAGATCGTTATGAGCTAGCTAACACTCAGTAATGAGTTAAAAAGACTCAACCAATTTTCTACTAACTTGGTTGGGTCTTTTTCTATTTTAATTTACCGAGGAGCCGGGCTGTCTTCATATTTACATTGACAACGGAACGGTCTGTTCGTATGATCCAAGTAGATTGTAAAAAAATGTGAATAGTGGGGAGAGGATCCGGATGCTGAACAATTGTGCGGCTATTATCCAACAATACATGGAGAATTTGGACAAATATTCGATAGAGCAGTTGCGATATAAAAGTGAGGAAAACGTGTGGTCAATCGGGCAAATGTATATCCATGTGATTGAAGTGGCGAAAGAATATATCGGGCATATTGAAACGTGCACGAAGGCAACCAGGGAAGAGCCTGAAGATAAGACAACTGATGGATTGAAAGCGTTTGCGGAAAAAGAGTGGCCTAATATCCGAGTGAAACTTGACCAACCGCCGAATGAGACAAGAAATCCCGAGACGAAAGATGAAATCATAGCCGGACTAGAGCAAGTGCTAGTGATGTTGGCCAACTGGACAAGCCGCATAGAGGAAGCAAATCCAGCATGCAAAGTTCTCCACGGCTGGTTTGGCTGGCTGAACGCACGTGATTGGTTTGAGATGGTTGGGATGCACAGCAGGCATCATCTGCGGCAAAAAGAAATCCTGGACGAGAAACTGGCGGAGGCAGGGATAAGATAACCCGATATAATAATTTTTTTTGTTTGATGTAGAAATTGTGTGATCTGGCTCGTCATTATTGTGAAGACGGCAACAAGTTATTCCAATATGAACGTTGAGAGGAGCAGTAACGATAAATTACACACTGATCATGTATGAAACCACAGAGGATTTCGCCAAACGTACCGACCCGATACACAAGGAGGCTTATACAGCAAGCTGGGCTCATTATGTCACAGCTTTGCGTGAATCCGGCATTGTTGTAAGCAGCGCAGGCCTCCAGTCTCCGGAGACGGGGACCACACTAAGCCGTAACGGCGGCGAATTGCTTGTTCAGGATGGCCCGATCACGGAAACGAAGGAGCAAATCGGCGGTCTGATCATCATAGACGTGCCGGATATGGACCACGCATTGGAATGGGCGGCGCGTTGTCCCGGCAGCTCAGTTGAGGTTCGTCCAAACCTCAATCCGATTACAAAATGAGCGATAGGCAAGCTCATCAAATAATTGAACAGACGGCAAGGGAATCCTACGGCCGTCTGGTTGCATTCCTTGCTGTCCGCTCTCGTGACCTGGCGGCAGCGGAGGATGCACTTGCGGACGCATTTCTGTCCGCGTTGGTGAAATGGCCGGCGAGCGGAGTGCCGGACAAGCCTGAAGCATGGCTGCTTACGGCTGCGAGACGTCGGTTGATCGATGGCAGCCGACATACCCGCGTGCAAGCCGGCGCCGAGCATGCTTTGCTATCCCTAGCAGAAGATGCACGGCAGCGAGTCGAAAACGAGATGCCTTTCCCTGACGAACGGCTGAAAATGCTGTTTATTTGCGCACATCCCGAAATCGATCCTGCTGTGCGCACGCCGCTTATGCTCCAGTCCGTACTTGGCCTTGATGCGGCCCGCATTGCATCTGCTTTCATCGTTAAACCGGCAACGATGGGTCAGCGGCTCACTCGTGCTAAAGCAAAATTAAAGAACGATGAGATCAGATTCGATTTGCCCGGTGAGGATGAATGGCCGGAGCGCCTTGGAGCAGTGCTTGAGGCTGTTTATGCAGCCTATGGTAGTGGGTGGGAGGATATTGCCGGCGTTGATTCTCGCAGGAAGGGGCTTGCCGAAGAAGCGATATTTCTGGGAAGGCTGATTGTCCGATTCATGCCAGGGGAACCCGAAGCACTGGGATTGTTGGCTCTCATGCTGCACTGCGAAGCGCGCCGTTATGCGCGCCGCGATGAGGCAGGCAGCTATGTGCCAATATCCGATCAGGATCATTCACGCTGGTCGTTCGGAATGATCGAGGAGGCTGAACATTGCCTCCGCACTGCTGCCAATGGGAAACGTATCGGACGATTCCAGCTTGAGGCGGCCATTCAATCCGTGCATGCTCAGCGAGCTTGGACGAACCGCACGGAATGGGGAGAGATTGCGCTGCTGTACGAGGGACTGGTTAGCATTGCTCCAACGATTGGCGCAATTGTAGGTCGCGCAGCAGCGGTTGCTGAAGCGTTCGGCGCAGAAGCGGGAAAAGCGCAGTTAGATGCTATACCGGCAGAAGCGGTTAAAAGTTATCAGCCTTATTGGGCGCTGCGCGCTCATTTGTTCAAAAGGATGAAGAGATACGAGGAAGCCCGCGCCTTTTACAGCCGTGCTATCGGGCTGTGCATGGATCCATCCATTCGAGCTTTTCTGGAGAAGCAATCCCATGAATGTTAATTGATTTTACGGTGGAAATGAAAGCAGGGAGTAGATTGCCGCAATGGCAGCTGCTCCCTGTTGTTTTAATTTAACTGACTTTTACGATACTGAATGGGCGTAAAGCCTGTGATCTTTTTAAATATCCGACAAAAGTAAGGGAAATTAGGTATGCCAACCAATGAACCAATTTGTTCAATAGATTTTGATTCCGTTTTCAACAACCAGCAAGCCTGTCTTACTCTACGTGCAATGACGTATTCCGTGATGCTTCCCCCTGTTTCGGTCCGAAATAACCGCGATACATGATTCTTGGAGAGATGGAGTTCCTTTGCTAATTCAATCAAGTCAAAAGGCTCTGTAAAATGCTCTTCGACCCAATTCATGATTTTTTCAGCATGGCTTTCCGGACGTGCGACGCCCCCAAATCCTCCAATGTGCAAGGAGCTGAGATAGTCTAAAATGTTGAGAATCAACATCGAGGCTGTCTCGTGGTCTTCATCTTTTTCGTTCCACCCCGTAACCAGGTCGTTGAATCTTTCCAGAACGCCTATCATATAAGTCGAATCCCGATCCTCACGAAATACCTGATTGGTCATTTGTTCTTTCCATACCTGATCAAAAAAACGAGACAGTACAGTAAAGTTTTTGAGATGAGGGGCAACGATTGAGGGTTCAAAGGTTAGAACGGTTCGTACATATGGATTTTGAGGAGTGGCATCAAATTGAATGCGATGCAGCTGGAAGGGTTGTAATATCACGACACAGCCGGCCTCTAAATTGTAAATCTTGCGGTTAAGGGTCAAGGTTCCCTTTCCTTGATAGACAAACAAGACCTCAATTCCTTTATGATAATGGTAAGTAATAGGGGGATATTCGTAGGACACGGCCCTATATTTAAGCCTTACGCCCCGGTTGTTAAGTACATGAAATACTTGTGCACGTTCATCCACATGTTTTGTGTTTTTCAATGATGATCACCATCCAACCCGCTTTTCAAAATTATCATTTGAGTGCTATTTTGTGACGGAAGAAGATAACTATTTTAGCCAAAAAATAAGCTATGATAGGAATGTCGATACCATCTAATTATACGTTGTTGCCATTATTGGTGGCAATGAGGCTTTCAACGATTATGACTCAAAAACCTACGGAGGTGACATAGAATGACTTTCCCTTTATCGACTCTAAAGGAGGACGAATACAGCGAGTTACTGGATGGAATCAAAGATATCTTGAAGGAATGCTATCAAGTGACAGAATACGAGGCGATGTTAGTCATTCATGAGGGGAATGAAAAAACGCAAGAGTTGTTAAAAGATTATTTGCCTTACATAGATTCCATTCATAAAACGATTTGTGGCATTAGGGACACACTAGAAAATCATATGAATCTAGTATTCCAGGAACAAGAATTGCCAAATAAAATGATTTATGAAGCAGCTGCCTGGCACGCGTTTGAATCTGTGAGATGTTACTATAAAAGCACGGTAACTACCGTGTAACGGCAATTCCGACTACATATGAGGAAGGCGAAAATCAGATGGCAAGAAAAACAACCTATGTGTACATGTCTATGTATTACTCACTTGTCTTTATGGCGCTAGGCGCTTTCAGCAATTATATTCCTATTTATTACAACGACATCAATCTTGATCATTTTCAGATTGGTTTGCTCTCGACAGCGGGAGCGATTACCGCAATGATCGCGCAACCGCGATGGGGATTGGCCGCTGACAGAGCGGCATCGAAAAACCGTCTGCTTCTTATAGCGCTGTTGCTCACCTCAATTCTCGTCTGGACGTTGCCGGCGGCAGGCAGCCAATTCTGGGTGTTATTTGCGTGCACAGTTGTGTTCGGGGCCGTCCAATGCGTGATTAATCCGCTGGGTGACACGATTACGCTGGAGATTTCCCGCAAGTCGGGATTTAACTTTTCGCGTATTCGCACAGCGGGATCCGTCGGTTATGCTTTGATGGCGGTTATTGCCGGCTGGCTGTTGGACCGTAATCTGCACTATATGTTTCCGTTGTTCTCCGGGCTCGTATTCGTCGCCTTCCTGCTGGCTTGGGGCATCCCTAAGGTGGAAGGCCATCAGCACAAGGCGAAGGTCCAACTGAAACAGCTGTTCACCAGCAGAAAGCTTGTTTTGATTTACTTATACACACTTGTGGTAAATTGTACGTTGGGCTTTTTTACGACATTTCAAGCCGTCTATAGTAAAGAGCAGGGAATGAGCACAGCGCTGATTGGCATTGGGGTCAGTATCGGTTCGATCAGCCAGTTTCCATTCATGTTGTTTTTTCAACCGCTTTATCGGAGGTTCGGAATTTTTAAAATATTGCTCTGCTCCGGAATTATTCTCGCCGTACGATGGTTGCTGTTCAGCGGTTCACTAAGCCCGGCCGTCTATTTGGCGACGTGGGTGCTGCATGGCGGGACGTTCATGCTCTTTTACTTATGTCTGGCTGAGTATGTGAGTACACATGTGCCAAAAGAGTTGAAAGCAAGCGGACAAATGATGAATTCATTAACGATGAACGCCATAAGCCGTACATTAGGCTCGCTGTTAGGCGGACTGTATGCCGGTTGGTTCGGTATCCGCTCAGGATTTATGGTCAGTTCTATCATTTGTGTCGCAGCAGTGGCTTTATTTTGGTATTATTATCGCCCAAATGATGGAGAGAAACTGGAAATGGAAGTGTCAGCCTGAGATACAAAACTGGCGTGCCGGCATTTTATTTAACTAATGAGCTGTGATACGATGATATGGAATAGATTATAAATTTTTTCAGAAAAGAGAGTCTAAGCAATGATCACAATAAACCGATCAAAAGTAGAAGATGAGCTTCAAGCCTTCATTGGTCATGATGTTTATATTCACAGTGAAGCAACGTCCTTTGTTTTCGTACGCAATTTCAAAGTCAAGGTTACCCATGCGTTTGTAGCTGGGGAAGGTCCATTTCGTGCTGCTCTCCGATTTGACGGGCATGGCTGGCTTCGAATGGAAGCGCTCACGCATTATGAGATTGATGCAAATGGCCGGCTTTTATTGGCTGGTTATGATGACAGAGGCCGGATGAATGTTGCCCTGCATGTAGGAAAGGAGCCGTTTCCAGAATGAACATGACACAACATACACCATCGAAAAAACTGTTAGCGGTGTTTGCGCATCCCGACGATGAGTCGTTTATTTGTGGTGGTACGCTCGCCAAGTACGCCAGTGAACAGGTCGACATTACACTTGTAAGCGCAACGCGTGGAGAAATGGGACGACGTATGGGCAATCCGCCTTACCTCAATCGTGAAACGATGGCAGATGCTCGTGAAATAGAGCTACGGAATGCCTGCGATAGCTTGGGAATCCGGCAGTTGCAATTTTTGGATATCCGCGACAAAACCGTTGAGTTTGTCGATGAGAATAGCTTGACAACTCGCATCGCGGATATTATCCAAAAAATTGACCCTGATGTCGTGCTTACTTTCCACGAAAAACTGGGTGGTCATCCCGATCATTGTGCTATAGGGAAGGCGACGACAGCTGCTTTTCAAAAATTAGGTCGACGAGGTGCCCTGTATTTTATTACGTTTGGCGATGCGATGGAGCGTCCTGAGCGATATGGGTATTCCCGTAAAGATGTCGTCAAAATCGATGTGCATGCTCACTTGGACGCCAAGCTTGCCGCGTTTCGTGACCACCGGTGCCAGACTGAAATAGACGAATGGGTATGGCTGCCCGACCAAGAAGCAAAAGCCAGATTCGGTAAATACGAATACTTTTTGAAAGCGGATAGGGCGTCTTCGACATTGAATCATGATGATTTATTTATTCCTACACTTGGATAAAACATTAAGTATTGGCAAGTATATACGGAGAAATTAGCAAAAGCTCGAATGTTTTTCTGAAACCCAAGTGTACAAAAACAATTTGGAGGTATCTGTCATGCGTTTGGAAGGTAAAGTAGCGGTCGTTACCGGTGCTGCGTCGGGCATGGGCAAAGCCATTGCTATGTTATTTGCGCAAGAGGGCGCTAAGGTTGTCGTATCAGACTTGAATTTGGAAGGCTCGAATGCAGTTGCCGAAAGCATTAAAGCCACTGGTGGCGAGGCCATAGCTGTCAAAACTAATGTTGCCAACTTGGATGATATCCATATGATGATAGATACGGCTGTGAATGAATATGGAACACTAGATATTTTAGTTAACAATGCTGGCATTATGGATAACATGGCACCTGTCGGCGACGTAACCGATGAAAAATGGGATCTCATTTTCGATATTAATACGAAGGGCGTTATGCGCGCGATCAGAAAAGCTCTTCCCATTTTCCTTGAAAAAGGTAAAGGTGTCATCATAAATACAGCTTCAACAGGCGGATTTAGTGGTGCACATGCAGGCGTTGCTTATACGGCATCTAAGCATGCTGTTATCGGGATCACGAAAAATACCGGTTTTATGTATGCTCAAAAAGGGATTCGTTGCAACGCGATTGCGCCAGGGGCGACGATTACGAATATCGCATCAACCATGACTAACGTGAACGAGATCGGTGCTTCTCGAACAAAGGTTACCCAAGGTGTGATTCCACGTGCCGGTCAACCGGAAGAAATTGCGCAAGTAGCTCTATTCCTGGCATCCGACGAATCAAGTTTTGTTAATGGCGCAGTGATCGCTGCGGACGCAGGTTGGACGGCCGGCTTCTGAGGAAGCATCCTAGAAATCTTATATGTAAATAATCTCTGAATCCGGGTATTGCTATGTGCAATATCCGGATTATTTGTTTTATAATCGTTTTAATGTTGTTTCAATAATTAAATAAAAGAATTAAAAAAATTAATTTTTAAATTAAATAAAATAATAATTATTGATTTACATTTTGAAAATAGTGGATTATAATTTAGAAAAAGAAAGGGGCGGAGTATGAAATATCCCATCATCACACAGTGTCCTGTATGCGACCATCATTTGCACGCCGTCAAGCTGGAATGCGGACATTGCCGAACAACGATTGAGAACACATTTGAATTATCCAATCTGGCTCTACTCTCGCCCGAACAACTCCATTTTGTGATCACCTTTCTAGTGAACAGGGGCAATATCAAGGAAGTGGAGAAAGAGCTCGGAATATCTTACCCGACGGTACGCGGTAAGCTCAATGATATCATTTCAGCCCTCGGATACGATACGCGGAAGAAGCCAGAAGTCGATGAGAAGAAGGTCATTTCCATGCTGGAGAACGGCGAAATCACTGCAGACGAAGCGGTCAAAATGCTGAAGGATGAATAAGGAGGAAAAACGATGAAAGAAGAAATCAGCAAAGTGTTGTCCATGATGCAGGAGGGTAAAATTGATTCCGTCAAGGCTTCTGAGTTGATTGACGCACTTAAGGAGAAACAAACAGCTCCTGCTTCGCATGCCGTACAGATGCTGGGGAAACCCAACTTCTCGAAGAAACCGTCTTCGGCATCCGGTAGTTATTTAGATAAAACATTGAAAATACGGGTCACCTCCCACGAAAATGATAATGTGAACATTAATTTGCCGATTAAACTTGTGAAAGCTGTACTCGCAGCTGGACACAGCATCGCATCCAATATTCCGCAGGCTGCGAAATATGTGAAGGATATTGATATTGACCTTCTCATCGATGCGATAGAGAACGAGCTTGACGGGCAAATCATTGACATCCGCTCCGGTGTATCGGACACAGTCACCGTCGTGATTGAGTGACAGGTCATGATGATTGTGAAGGTTAAAAGTAAGGAGCACGCTTTTACGATTCCTGTCCCTTATACCGTACTGCACATGGGGAGTGGTATTCTGACTTCCAATTTCATTCACCGTATATTGAAGGATTGGTTGAACAAATTCGACGGAAAGTCGGATGGGCATTTGAACCGGAAGCATGATTTCGATTCGGACAGCAGTCGATTCGGGATCGAGCTGGTACTGTCGATTCTCCAAAGCCGAAGCACGAAGCAAGCGATTAAGCAACTCATCAAGGAGTTGCAGCGTTACAAAGGGACGGTTCTGGTCGATGTCAAAGCTCAGGACGGCACGGAAGTGTTGATTAAACTGTAAGCTAGGTTTTTTAATCTCAATGAATGCCGCATAGGATGTGGCATTTTTTTTTGTTTCATTTTCATGTCGATATGGATTCGCAGGCAAGATATGCTAAAATAATGTCATATCGGTTAAACCTCTTCGAGAACGATATTATTATGGCAATTGGAGGAAAGTACATGCATCTTATCGACAAAGCAATAGTCCAGCAGTTTATCGATATCCTTATTGATCAGGATTTATATATTCATCTCGAGATGACAACGGGGGCTTATGCCGCGCATCTGGATTCTACGAAACATCCGGCTGCGACCTTTATTTCGAATGCCGTTATTCGTTATTCTCACGGCTCGATTTCGGGTAATGGACCTTATCGCGTCGGCTTGAAAACGGAGCAAGGTTGGGTATATTCCGAGGGGCTAACTCACTATGAAGAGACGGATTCCGAAAGGCTTATCCTTGCGGGGCATGATACGGCGGGGAAACTTGTCGTGGCGCTGCAATTGAGCCGGGAACCGTTCTAAGGTAAAGGAGGAATCGAACATATATGGAACGACACATTCTGGTTGTGCTTCCACATCCGGACGATGAGGCATTCAGCGCGTCAGGAACGCTTGCCATGCATCTCAGCCAAGGATCAGAAGTCACTTACGCTTGTTTAACTTTAGGTGAAATGGGCCGCAACATGGGCATACCGCCATTCGCCAATCGGGTCACATTGCCTGTCATTCGCAAACAGGAACTTGAAGCTTCGTGCCGCGCTATCGGCATTCGGGATCTTAGGTTGCTCGGCTTTCACGATAAAATGATCGAGTTCGAGGATAAAGCCAAATTAGATGGAAGGATCGAAGAACTTATCAAAGAGCTTAATCCTTCGTTAGTCCTTACTTTCCACCCCACACTAAGTGTTCATCCGGATCACGAAGCATGTGGAGCGGCGGTAATCCGAACCATTGGTAGAATGCCTGCCGACCGAAGACCGACTGTGCATTGTATGGCATTCGCCAAAAATCATGAACAAGAAATCGGCAAACCCGATATTGTTAATGATGTCAAAAGTTTTTTGAAACAGAAGATGGCATCTATTCAATCCCATAAGTCGCAATTCCAAGCCGCTGAATTATTGGGTAGCAAGAAATTATCGGATCCGGAAATTCAGACGCGCTTCGGAACGGAACGATTTTGGACGTATCGATTCTGATGAAACATAGTTGAATGAAGCGAGGAAGGCAGCCGGCACAAGTCGGCTGTCTTTATTTTTTTACAGGTGAACAGTTCAAATTGCAATCAATAATTTTCCCCGCGATAATAGCGCTTCAGCTTTTCTTCCAAATGAACGAGCTGCGCTTCTTTCTCCGCAATATCTTGCAACAACTTTTCCTTTTGGCCTTCAATTAGTTGGATTCGCTCCGGCAGGGTTGAGGTTCCTTCGTTTACTTTATCATAATACGTTTTGATATCCTCCACACTCATCCCGGTTTCGCGAAGGCATTTGATAAAAATTAGCCAGTTCAGATCATTATCTGTATAGAGACGGTTATTCTGCTCGTTGCGGGCAGCAGGTTCCAACAGTCCTTTTCTTTCGTAAAATCGGATCGCTCCAATATTGATCCCGACTTTCTTCGCCACTTCTCCAATTGTTAACATACGAACCCTCTTTTTATGAAAAATTAATTGTTGACCTACACTAAGTGTAGCATAGTAACTTTTAAATTGTTAATGAAAATTCAAATGAAGAAAGAAGGATTCGCATGAAAAAGATCGCTTTAGTGACCGGAGCAAATAAAGGAATCGGAATTGAAATCGTGAAGCAGTTAGGCGAAGCAGGTTGGAGAGTCATCCTTGGAGCACGAAGTGTCGAACGCGGTGAAGCAGCCGTTTCCGAGTTAACTGCCCAGGGGTTAGACGTAGAATTTATACAAATTGACATGGGTGATTTGAAAACCATCGAACAGGCAGCTGAGACGATTAACAAGCGTTACCCGGACTTGAAGCTTCTAATCAATAACGCTGGTATGCCAGGCGCTTTCTCACGCTCCTTTATGGATACCAAAGAGGAAGATTTGCGGAATGCGTTCGAAGTGAACTTTTTCGGGACCTTCCGTTTGAACCAACGATTATTCCCTTTAATCAAAGATAACGAAGGTACAGTCGTTAATGTTTCGACCGATATGGCTTCACTGGATCATATGCAAAATGCTGAATTTACTTTAAATGCATTCGATTATAACTCATCGAAAACGGCCAACAATGCCATGACACTTTCAATGGCCTATGAAGTCAGAAACAGCAAAGCGCAAGTATTCGCGGTAACGCCTGGATTCACATCCACAGATCTTAACGGCAATGCTGCAGGTGGTAAATCGAAAGAAGCTGCCGCCGTGATTATTGTTGGTTATGCGACGGATGGCAAACGTCATAACGCCGAATTCTTGGACGAGAAGGGCGTTTACGCTTGGTAACTCTCAGCTATCGAAAGCAAAAAACTCTTGCTGCCATTATTGGCAGACAAGAGTTTTTTTGCGTATAAGACAAGCCGGCATCACCCCGGCTATTCTTGAAACATCATCCAATGACCGTAAGTCCCTTTGGAAAAGAGGTCAACACCTCGACGCCGCTGTCCGTGACGAGCACATCATCCTCGATCCGGACACCGCCGACGCCCGGAACGTAAATGCCCGGCTCGATCGTGAAGACCATGCCGCTGCGCAGCAGCTCTTGGTTTTGACCGTGCACGGATGGATATTCGTGCACATCCATGCCAAGACCATGCCCGAGCCGGTGCATGAAATACGCTCCGTAACCAGCGCCTGTGATGTGCTCGCGCGCCGCGTGGTCCAGGCTGGCGAGCGTAGCACCAGGGCGAGTTGCTTCAATGGCCAGCAAGTTCGCCTGCAGCACCGTCTGATAAATTTTCGCTTGTTCTTCCGAAATATCGCCTATCGCGAACGTTCGCGTAATATCGGATGCATATCCATCTGCGTAGACGCCGAGGTCGAACAAAAGCAGCTCTCCTTCACGGACGGCCCGTGAACCCGGAACACCGTGAGGCATCGCAGATTTTTCGCCCGCAAGTACCATCGTCGCGAAGGAAGGTCCGCTCGCACCAAGTTTCTTCATCTGGTACTCCAGCTCCGCCACAAGTTCAATCTCCGTAACGCCTGGTTTCACTTGAGCGATACCGGCTTGGAGCACATCTTCGATGATCCGAACCGCATGCTTCATGCGAATAACTTCATCCGGAGTCTTAATGACGCGCATCTCCCGCAGCGGCTCGTCGATATCCGCATAAACGGCTGCACCTACCGCTCGGCTTATTGCTTCAAATCGGCTAACCGTCATATAGTCTTTCTCCAGCCCCAGCGTCCGGATGCCGGATGGCAGAAGCTTACTGAGAATTTCGTAGGGATTATCGGTGTCCGTATGAGTATGGATTGCCTTTACGGTAGATGCGGCTTGCGCTGCTTCAAGGTCCAAAGCGGGTACGATTAGCAGCGGTTCAGCTCCGCGCGGAATTAACAACCCGAGAAAACGTTCATGTGGGTCGCTCGCAAACCCGGTCAAATAATACACATGTTTCGGCATTGTAATCAGCACAGCATCAATCTCTCGCTGATCCATATATGCAATTAGTTGTTCAATACGAGTATTCATGAAACAAATCAACCGTCCTTTCAGCGTTTACTGACACTGGGTAAATTAAACATAATGAACTCATTATAATGTCAATAAGCGTCGGGTGACAAGGTCGACAAGGTCGTCACGCATTCAGAGCTCGCAAGCGTTTGATATCTTGAATGGGTGAAAGACCGAACATTCTCGTATATTCTCGGCTAAATTGAGAAGGGCTCTCGTAACCTACCCGGAACGCGGCTTCAGCGGCCTCAGTAGGTTCGGTTAATAAAAGACTTCGAGCCGCTTGCAATCGCAGGTGTTTTTGAAATTGAATAGGGCTCATAGCGGTTACATCTTTGAAATGCCGATACAATGAGGGAACGCTCATATTGGCTATTTCTGCAAGATCATCAATACGCAATGGTTTTTCAAAATTTTGTTTAATATGTTCGATGGCATCGATGATTCGGTATGCACCGCCTCCATCTTTGACAATCTGTTCCAATGCCATCCCGTATTTCCCTTGCATAATACGAAACAGAATTTCTTTTGTAATAAGAGGTGCAAGTAGAGGGATTTCTTCTGGGTGATCCAACAATTGCATCAATCGTTTAACTGCATCCATTAATGGTTCTTCCATTTTGCCGACAAATAAGCCTCGCTTTGCATGCTCTTGTGAATGTGTCGGGATTTTGGACTCCTGAATAACCTCGAGTATTTGTTCTGGAGTGAATTTCAGCTTGAGGGCGAGATAGGGAGCCTCTGGAGAAGCTTCGACAACTTGGCTGATAACAGGCAAATCCACGGAGGCGGCAATATATTCAGCTGACTCGTAGCGATAAAGCTCCTGCGCAAGCATGACTTCCTTCTGGCCTTGAAAAACAAAACAGATTGAACGGTCATGTACCCCGTGAGTGGGAACCGTCATTTTATTCTGGCGAAAGAGAAACAAAGATGGAATTGAAGTGGGGTGCGAGCCATTACTTTGGCGTGAATGATGTTCTATTAAATTAGCTATATGTTCACGTAGTTCGAGTTGGCGATTCATCATGTCATCCTCCTTAACATACCCGATAGTTGTTCCAATCATAATATACAGTCACTAGCAACGGCAATGGATGTGATAGGAATAGGCAATCAATTGAGATAAATGTTATACCGATGGGTCCTATATCCGTAGCATAATGTAGAAGCTGAAGCCAAGGCTTTCATGCTAAAACAACAAACGGAGGAGATATCCTTATGACAACTACACAAACGCCTATTGGCTCTGGTTTCGGAGCTACATCAACAGCAGCCGAGGTCATCCAAGGGATCGATTTGACTGATAAAACCATTGTGGTTACTGGCGGCTATTCCGGCATCGGATTAGAAACCGTTCGTGCATTCCACTCCGCAGGGGCCAAAGTCATCGTGCCCGCTCGCGATATAAATAAGGCTAAGGCCGCTCTCGCTGAAATGCCGGATGTGCTTATAGAATTCATGGATTTGCTTCAACCTGCATCTATCAATGCTTTTGCAGATCGTTTCCATAGACAGTTTGACAAGCTGCACATTCTTGTCAACAATGCAGGCGTCATGGCTGCGCCGCTAGTTCGTGACGAGCGGGGATATGAATCGCAGTTCGCAGCTAACCATCTTGGGCATTTTCAGCTAGCCGTTCGTCTCTGGCCAGCACTGGTTCGCGCGGAAGGAGCGCGTGTTGTAGCCCTATCTTCTTATGGCTATATAAGAGGTGAAGTCAACTTTGAAGATCCTCATTTCGAACATCGGGATTATCATCCTTGGGTTGCTTATGGTCAGGCGAAAAGCGCCAACGCGTTGTTCGCTGTCGCACTAGATTCGATAGGGCAAAGTCAAGGCGTACGAGCTTTCTCCGTCCATCCAGGTGGCATCGCAACGGATTTGCAGAGACATTTGTCACAGACGGAATTAGATGCTGTTAAGCTTTTTGATGAAAACGGCAAGCCAATTATCGATCCTGAAGGTGCAGATAGGAAAACTCCACAGCAGGGTGCGGCAACAAGCGTATGGTGTGCAACTAGTCCTCAATTGGAAGGCATGGGGGGCGTTTATTGTGTAAATTGCGAGATTGCCCCATTGTTACCGAACGATGAGTCTATGGAAAGATTTGGCGTAAGACCTCGCGCGATCGATCCAGTTGCCGCTGGCCGACTATGGCAGCTTAGCGAGCAGCTCACTGGCACAAAAATCATGCCTGTATAAGCTAGCTTTTAGATGATATGGATAGGAAGATAGAAAAAATGAACCAGTCTGTTGTTATTGAAAATAAATCAAACGTGAAAAAAACTCATCGCCCTTTAGTATTAGCCACTCTAGTTATATCCATGTTCATGGCTGCCATTGAGATGACGATTATTTCAACGGCTATGCCTAGTATTGTTGGAGAAATGGGAGGATTCACTCTCTATAGCTGGGTATTTTCTGCCTTTTCGTTAATGCAGGCAGTAACAACACCGATATATGGGAAACTATCCGACTTGTTTGGCCGCAAGCCCATTTTTATTACCGGAATCGTTATTTTTCTGGTCGGCTCCATATTGTGCGGGCTTTCGAAAACGATGATGATGCTCGTTATTTTCAGATTAATTCAAGGACTTGGCGCCGGCGCCGTCCAACCAATTGCAATGACCATCGTGGGCGATATGTTCACTGTTGAAGAACGTGCAAAAATTCAAGGATACTTCTCAAGCGTATTCGGGATTTCATCGGTTATCGGGCCAATTGTTGGTGGGTTGATCGTGCAATATTCCCATTGGTCCTGGATATTTTGGATGAACGTACCTCTTGGTATATTGTCCATTATCGGCGTCGTTTTCTTTTTTCATGAAGGCATCGATAAGCAAAAACACACCATTGATTACACCGGCTCCATTTTATTTGTCTTAACCATATCCTCGCTAATGATTGCCTTGATTCAAGGTGGCGTAGCATGGAGCTGGACATCGCCCCAAATGTTCTGTTTGTTAGTGGTGTTTATTTGGGGGACTTGGCTGTTCTTAAAACAAGAGCGTAGAGCTTCTGAGCCGATGATGCCTCTGCAGCTCTGGCAGAATCGTTATATTGCTGTCGGAAACACCGCAACGTTTACATCTGGCGCCATTGTTATCGGACTGACGAGTTTTATTCCCGCGTATATCCAAGGTGTTACGGGAGGTTCAGCATTCATAGCTGGTTTTACGCTAACGGTAATGACAGTAGGATGGCCTATCGCGGCATGGGCTGCAGGGCATTTGATTCTGAAAATCGGCTTCCGCCCAACGGCCGTTATTGGTGGCATTATCATCTTCATCGGGTCGTTGTTTTTCATCACTTTGGATCCATCAAAAGGCTCCTTATGGGCGGGGACTGGATCGTTTATGGTTGGAATCGGAATGGGATTCTCTAACTCGGCGTTTATGATTTCAATTCAAAATAGTGTACAACGGCAGATACGAGGCGTAGCTACTGCTTCAAATATGTTCATGCGACTATTAGGTAGTTCAGTTGGCGCGGCATTGCTAGGCGGAATATTGAATTTTAGATTTAAAAGATTTGTATTAAGCTCTGATAATACGTTGGGAAATACCGTTTCAATAGATTCCATTAACCAAGTATTGGACTCTTCAAAAACGCATCAAATCCCGGTAAGGGAACTACATGTTATTCAACAAGGTTTGACAATTGCACTTCACAGTGTCTATTGGGGGGTCTTAGTACTCGCTGTAATTACGATGCTTGGCACATTATTTTTACCTAAAACTCGAAATACGGCATGATGAAATTCTAGCTATCATTTATTTAGATGCATAAGATCTTAAATCTGTATTATGAATGATTCCTAATTTCAATGTATAGTATAAGAATGCTTTACAACATATGAAAATTAATTGTGCTTACGTATGGATAGTTGTCCTACCTTTTAATAGATATGGTGTGAAAAAACTGGAGAGGAAGGGATTTACGATGAAGATTGTTGAGTTAGGAACTCAGGGATTGAAGGTCAGCCAAGAAGGTTTGGGTTGTATGGGAATGAGTACTTATATTTATGGCCCAAGCGACGATAAAGAAAGCATGGCGACACTTCAGCGAGCAGTCGAACTTGGTATTACGTTCTTCGACACTGCGGAGACTTATGGGATGGGTCATAACGAAGAATTGGTTGGCAAAGCTCTCACAGGGATACGTGGGAATGTTGTTATCGCAACCAAGGTCGGATTCGGATTCACGGACGAAGGCCAGATTAAAGTCGTAGATGGCAAACGTGTCGTAGATGGCAGTCCCCAAAATGTCGTTAGAGCAATAGAAGGATCGCTACGTCGTCTACAAATGGATTATATCGACCTTGTTTACCTTCACTGTATCGATCCAACAGTCCCCATTGAAGAGACAATCATGGCGATGAGTAAGCTAGTAGCCGAAGGCAAAATCGGCCATATTGGTTTGTCCGAAGCTGCAGCGGGTACAATCCGCCGCGCTCATGCGGTTCATCCAATAACTGCTGTACAGACAGAGTATTCCTTGTTCGAGCGCGGAGTTGAAGCTAATGGTGTACTTGATACTGTCCGAGAATTAGGCATTGGTTTTGTACCGTACTCTCCATTAGGACGTGGATTCTTGACAGGTCAGTTTAAGACGGACCAGCTTCATCAAACGGACTTTCGCAAAACGGATCCTAGACTTAGCGGCGAAAACCTGGCAGTTAATTTGCAAATAGTTGAAGCTTTAACTCAGATAGCTGATGCTAGAGGAGTCAAACCCTCACAGTTGGCATTGGCTTGGACGATCGCTCAAGGGTGTGTCCCGATTCCTGGAACCCGTCGAATTTCTTACTTGGAGGAAAACGTCGCAGCTGCAGATATTGTACTGACACAAGATGAGTTAACAAAAATTAATGAAGTTGCGCCAATAGGCATCACAGCTGGCGATCGTTATACTAAGGCAAATATGTCATATGTGAACATTTAAGTAGTAAAGCCAGCTATAATCTCAAGATGAGGTGCTTTTATGAATGAGATAAAAAACATATTGAATGACAGATTTGAAGCCATTGAGCGAAGGATCGTTTTGGTTTTGGAACAGTTAGATGATGAACAAGTAAATTGGCGTCCTAACGACTCAAGTAATAGTATATCGAATTTAATCGTTCACATTAGCGGTAATATTAACGATCGTATTGGCAAAGGTATGAATAAGAGACCATTCACGAGAGACCGTGATGGGGAGTTTGAAGTACAGGTTATAACGAAGAATGATCTAATCGAGATTATTAAAACATCACTTCGTGAAGTTAAAGTGACATTAATGGCCATGAATAACGAAGGATTATTGGAAACTCAAAAAACGGGTAATCGTGAACAAACAAATTTAGAAATTTTTATTCAGAGTGCAACTCATTTCTCGGAACACATGGGCCAGATTTTATATATAGCGAAGATATTGAAAGATGAGGATTATGTGACGACTACTGTTCCAAAGAAGAAACGGGTCTAAATGATATCTGAAAAAAATATCTTATAAAGGCTGCCATACGGCAGTCTTTTTTCATCTAGTGGACTACAGAGAATGTGGTAGAATATAACATAAATATTTAGAAAATAGTGGGGGATCATATGATCAAGTTCTATAAAAACCATATATGTTATGGGAATGGGTCCATTTAGGATTGTATGATCTACTCAAAGCTTATTCTGGTTTTTTAACAGAGAACAAATATAAGCTAAATGAAGAAGAATTTAAAGAACTGTACAAAAAAGCTATTAAAATTGCTAATAAAGGGGTCTTGAGGCTTTGAAAACCGGTACAGCTATGTACCGGTTAACTCTGCTGAAATTGTATTTTCTTAATGATTTCTAGAAACTGATTGGCATCTTCAGAAGGATGTAAGGGATATAGCAAACCATAGGGGATTGCGAAGTCCAAGTCGCTAGGAATTGTTACTAGAGACGGATGAATATCTGCCCATACATCCAAAGTTAGTAAGACAACACCACTTTCTTCACATCGATTGAATATATCAATATCATAAAGACGCGGAATATCTTTGATTCGGATTTTAGGGTGGTTCTTTATCATAAAATTACGAATCTCATCAATTACCGCGCTACCTCCGCCATTTACTACAGCCAATTCCTCTCCATACAAATCTTTCACAGAAATAGTTTTTTTAGATGCCAGCCGATGATTGCGAGATAAAGCAAAGCAGAAACGATTACTTCCCAACTCAAGCACTTGGAAATACTCCTTTAAATTTTCTGTAAGGATAGGCCCTACAATGAAATCATAGTTTTTGCCAATAGTACGATAAGTAGTTGGGAGTGTATGTGAATCATCCTCAAAATGCACGATATTGATTTTGAATTGCGGAAATTTGTTGCTGACTTCATTCCACATATCCAGCAAAACCTTGTAGGGATTAAGCATAGAAGTTCCCACGCGAATTACGAGCTGATTTGCCTGTGCGAATTGACGCATGCGCAGCAGAGCTTCTTCGAAAAATTGCACCATAAATGTCGCATCCTTCACAAAGGATTTTCCCGCTTTGGTCAGGTCAATTCCATGGTTAGTGCGGATCAAAAGAGGCATACCTACCGCATACTTTAACAAACCATGAATTAGCTAAAACAAAGGATCCGCCGCGGCGGGTCCTTCTGCTATTTGGCACAGAATAAAGCCCGGCTAGCAAAGAAAGATGGAATTAATAACCTATAAAAATGAAATAGCCCCCTAATTCATACGAAGTGGATTCGTAATATGGTTAATTCAAGGTTTTAAAGCGTTTGCAAAATAGATGAATTCCAAATACGGAGGGATATAATTCATGAAAAAGTTTTTGGCCGTAATTGCTGTACTAACGTTTATTGCAGGCTGTGAACAGGGCGGGAGCTCCGCTCCGGTTGCAGGGGAAGGAGACGGAACAAGCAAAACAACATCCGCCACACCGAGTAATGAGTTGTTTATATATACCGTCAATCCGCCCTATTTCGCCAAGGAAGAAAATTTCGATAAACAAATCGGCGATTTCCTCAAAAAGAAATTCCCAGACGTAAAGATTAAGCATGTTCATTGGGATAACCCTGGTAGACAGTACAAGGACCTTATTGCAGCAGGAACAATTCCAGACCTTATCATTGATAATACGCGCATGAATGTTCAACGTTGGATTTTTGACAATGATCTGCAGTATGATATCCGGGATCTTATTAAAAAGTATAATTTTGATACAACCAAATTAAATCCGTCCCTGATGGCTCAGATGACCAATCTGAAAACGGATGGCAGCATCTATGGTTTGCCTTATAACAATAATGATTTTGTGCTTTTTTATAACAAGGACATCTTTGACAAGTTCGGTGTCGATTATCCGAAGAACGGGATGACTTATGATGAGATCTATGAAATCGCCAAGAAGCTTACCCGCGTAGATGGCGAAATCACCTACAAAGGATTTTCTCAAAATCCGGGTCATTATATGAATTATAATCAGCTCTCATTGTCGCCTCTAAGTTTAACGGAGGACAAGGCGAGCATGAACTCTCCCGAGTGGAAAAATGTTGTTGATAACTTACGCCGGTTCTATGATATTCCAGCTAACCAGTTTGACACGGTTGAGACTTTTGCGATGAAAGCTAACATTGCGATGGCTGTAGCGACAGTTGATCATTTAGTTACGTACTATGAGCAAAATAAGAATTTGAACTTTGATATTGTATCAGTGCCTTCTTTTAAAGAGGCTATGGATACGAGGTATCAGCCTAATGTGTATTCCATGTATATTACGAAACAATCACAGAAGAAGGATCTTGCTTTCCAGGCCATGGCGGCACTGCTTTCCGAGGAGCATCAAGTGGATCTTGCGAAAGAGGGCGTCATCGTACCGACGGAGTCCAAAGCCGTGCAAGAGGCATTCGGGCAAAACTTGTCACAGATGAGGGGTAAGAATACAAGCGCAATCTTTTACGGTAAAACAGCCATGCCGCCTGCTGCACGTGCTAATGGTTTAATGTGGTATGACGTTCCGATGCAGAACGTATTTGCGCCTCTCATTTTCAAAGAATCGAAAGACACCGTTACGGCGCTGCGTATGATTGAGGAACAATCGACGAAAGCCATTGCAACTGCGAAAGCTGCGAAAGTGAACACCGATACGGCTGCTGAAGCGAAGAAATAAGTACGAAGGAGAGGGATAGGATGGGGGAAAGAAAGAGATCACTTCCAGAGCTATTTGAAAGCAGCAATGGCCGCCGAGTTAAGACCGTTGAAGATTGGAGAATTTTTAGACGTCCTGAAATTATAGAATTATATCGTGAATATGTCTATGGAAGAGAGCCCGTGGGACGTCCCGATTCTTTACGATTCAATGTTGTGATGGAAACGCCGGTTATGCAGGGAACAGCAGTACATAAACAGGTCGACATCAATTTTACAGGTCGAGGCGGCGAAGGGCGCATTCGTGTACAGCTCTACATCCCAATAACCGAGTCAAGGGTACCAGCTTTTATCTACGCGGCAATCAAAGGTCAACGTGTGTCAGAAGTGGTATTAGAGGAATGTTCGGCTTATTGGCCGGTGGAGGATATCGTATCCCGAGGTTATGCAGCTGTTTCTTATCATGTGGAAGATTTGGACCCGGACTTCTTTGATGAAGGTTACCGGAATGGCGTCCACGGCGTATTTGATTCGCCAAGTGAATCACGATCGCCGGATGCCTGGGGAGCTATGTCCGCATGGGCATGGGGTGCAAGCCGTGTGATGGACTATTTGGAGACGGATTACCGAATTGATTCAGAACGGGTAGCCATTGTTGGTTATTCCAGAAGCGGGAAAGCCTGTTTGTGGGCTGGTGCTTTGGACGAGCGATTTGCCTTAGTTGTCAGTAATGATTCCGGTTGTTCGGGAGCAGCCATTTCGCGAGGTAAGGCAGGGGAGAGGCTCATAAACATTAACCGTGGAAATCCGCACTGGTTTAACGATAACTATAAGAAGTTTAATGAACGAGAGGATGAGCTGCCGATCGATCAACATCTATTGCTATCGCTCGTTGCCCCCCGGCATCTTTATGTAGCCAGTGCATCTGAGGACAATTGGGCCGATCCTGAATCTGAGTTTTTAGGATTACTATTGGCACAACCGATCTATACGCTTTATGGATTCAACGCTCTAGATGCACACCAGATGCCGCTTGTGAATTCTCCTGTGTGCAGCGAGAGAGTGGGCTATCATCTCAGAGAAGGAAAACACGACATTACCCGCTATGACTGGAAGTGCTTTATGGATTTTGCGGATAGAAAACTTTAGCATGAATATGGGGGCGATGTTGCATCTATCACGAAAAGGGAGCAGACTCCGCGGTTAATTGTTGATGATAAGAATAATACAACCGATATTTGGGCAAAAAATGGTAGTAATATTCTGCGTCAACAAGTGATTAAGGAGGAGGAACATGCGCTCCGGACGGTCGAGATTAAGAAATTGGATAGAAAAAAGATCACCAGCCCAAGTGATTACGGGTTATTACTTTTTGGCAATGATCATTTCCGTGGCATTATTTAGTATCCCTGCTGTGCATAAGCCTGGCATCCATGTTTCTTTCTTCCATACCATCTTTACCGCTGTAAGTGTTGCAAGCGACACGGGACTTGCCGTTTTTAATGTTGCAGAAACCTACAGCGTCTTCGGTTATTTCGTCATCATGCTGGTTTTGCAATTTGGGGGAATCGGTATTATGGCGATGAGCACGTTTTTTTGGCTTCTTCTTGACCGACGAATAGGCTTAACCCAACGCCGCCTCATCATGGCAGATAATAATCAGTTTGAAATGTCAGGTCTCGTACATATGATGAGAGAAATATTAGTGATTACCCTTCTTACAGAGCTTATTGGAGGACTTATTTTCGGAATTCGCTTCTTAGCGTATTATGATCGTTGGCAGGATGCCTTTCTTCAAGGATTATTTGCCTCCGTTAGTGCAACGACGAATGCCGGAATGGATATTACCGGACAATCCCTGATTCCGTATGCGAACGATTACTTTGTACAGTTGCTTACAGTTGCCTTAATCATTTTCGGAGCTATTGGTTTTCCCGTGTTAATTGAAGGCAAGGCATTTCTAACTCATCTAAGAAAACGGTCTAAAGAGATCTTTCGCTTTTCGCTTTTTACAAAAATAACGACGGTTACTTATGGTTTTCTTCTTGTGCTCGGGACGATCCTTATGCTGCTGTTTGAGAGTGATCATTTTTTAAAAGACATGCCCTTAATGGAAAGGTTTTTCTATGCCTTTTTCCAAACCGCAACAACGAGAAGCGCAGGGCTTACAACGATGGACATTAATCATTTATCCGTTCCAAGCCTTCTCTTAATGAGCTTTTATATGTTTATCGGCGGATCTCCCAATTCCGTAGGCGGAGGAATCCGTACCACAACGTTTGCTTTGAATATGCTTTTCATTTATCAGTTCTCAAGAGGGTATCGCTCCATCAAGTTATTCCGAAGAGAGGTGCATCAGGAAGATATGCTGAAAGCACTCGCCATTTTTCTACTTGCCACTGTGCTATGCGTGATATCGGTTATTGCGATCTGCAATGTGAATCATGATCTGCCGCTAATCTCGATCATACTTGAGGTATGTTCTGCCTTCGGTACGGTGGGCTTATCCCTCGGTGTAACACCGGATCTTGGCGTGTTCTCTCAATGCATTCTTATGGTGCTCATGTTTCTCGGAAGAATCGGCTTAACCACCTGCTTCTTCTTCCTTCGAGGCAAGCAAGACGACGCCAAATATCGTTATCCCGTCGAACGGATCATGACAGGATAGTGAAGAAACCAGCAAACACTTGTTTGCTGGTTTTTTGCGTTTCAAAATCCCTTATCGCAAACCGTTCGTGTATCTATAAAGATTATTAATCGGGATGCTAATGATTATAAGTTAATAAAAACTGACTCCTAGCACACGGAAAGCCCCGTTGATAACCGATTTGAGAAAAAGTCGCTTTAAAGATTGTATCCATTTATTCGGTTCTAAGAAATAATGAGATAAGTTTTACTGCAAGACGAAAACATAATCACAAAAAGAGGTGCATCATGAAACGACGAAGATACGCGATATGCGGTGTCAGCAATCGAAGCGTGAAAATGTATATCGGTCCGATGCTGCAAACTTTTTCGAAGCAGGCCGAGATTGTCGGATTACTCGATGTCGACACTAGGCGGTTTGACGTATGTAAGTCCAAATATCCAGAGCTTTCCGACGTTCCGGAATATGGGGCTGATGATTTCGATAAAATGGTCGAACAAACAAAGCCAGATGTGATTATTGTAACAGGGCGTGATGATACGCACGTGACGTATATCATTAAAGCGCTGGAACATGACTTGGATGTGTTGTCCGAGAAACCCATGGCAACGACAGGGGCGGATTGC
The DNA here is from genome assembly GCF_009757995.1 of Paenibacillus anseongensis. NCBI lineage: Bacteria > Bacillati > Bacillota > Bacilli > Caryophanales > Paenibacillaceae > Paenibacillus > Paenibacillus anseongensis. Next base: position 405,178 of record NZ_WSEM01000016.1, on the reverse strand, counting down.
CGCCGTATTATCGAAGCAGAGAAAAAAAGCAACGGCAAAGTGACGGTTACCTTTAATTACCGGTACACGCCCATTCACAGCCGGATTAAAGAAATGGTATTGGAAGGAAAGGTTGGCAGAGTAACTTCCGTTGACCTGAATTGGTACATTGATACCTACCACGGAGCTAGTTATTTTAAACGTTGGAACCGTATTCGTGAGCATTCCGGAGGACTTTCCATTCATAAAAGCTCCCATCACTTCGATTTGGTCAACTGGTGGATCGGTCAGAATCCGCTGGAAGTTTTCGCCTATGGCGCGTTGAACTACTACGGCCCGGATGGCGAGCTGAATCCGAAGAAGGAGGAAGGTCGTTACTGCGGAACTTGCGCGGATAAAGGAGATTGCCGTTATTTCATGCGTTGGTCGTCGCGGGGCAAGGAAGTCCATGTGAAGGATGATCATGTCGATGTGGGCTCCAATGATGTCCAGACGCCGTACAGCGGTTATCGGTCCGATGCTTGCATATTCGATTCTGAAATTAATATCGAAGATACGTATTCCGCTACCGTTAAATATGACGGCGGAGCATTACTCACGTACTCCGTTAACTTTTCACTTCCTTACGAGGGATACCGGCTTGCGATCAACGGCACGAAAGGCCGCATCGAAACGATGGAATATCATTCTCCCAGCAGGGTTCCGTTCCCGGTGCCCGAGCAGACGATTGAATACTTCCCGCTCTTCGGCTCCAAGGAAACGATTCATGTTGTGCATCGACAAGGTGGACACGGTGGCGGTGATCCTACTCTTTTGGAAGACATTTTTCTCGGTCCGGATCCGACTCGGCCCTATGATATATTGTCCGGCTCGATGGACGGCGCTAATTCCGTTGGGACTGGCGAAGCTGTTTGGATCTCCGTTAAAGAGAACAGGCCTGTCCGTATCAAGGATGTACTTACTTTGACTTAATTACATGCAGCAGAAAGGAGGCGTTAGGCTTGAAAACGGATGTGTCCGTGAGGAAGTCAACGGTTGGCTGGGGGCGTAGCGGGAGTCTTTTCTGGAGAAGACTCGTTAAAAGCCGTTATTTGTATATTATGGTTACACCGGGACTGCTTTATTTTGGCCTTTTTAAATATTGGCCGATGTGGGGAGTACTGATTGCCTTTAAGGACTACTTACCATTTCGCGGTTTTTGGAACAGTCCTTGGGTCGGTTTCAAGCACTTTGATCGCTTTTTCCACGATCCTGTGTTTTGGCTGCTGTTTAAAAACACGTTTGTATTGGCTATCTACAATATCGTCTTTTTCTTCCCAATTCCTATACTTATCGCGTTGATGCTCAACGAGCTGCGTCTGGAATGGTTTAAACGTACAGTACAGACGGCCATCTATATTCCGCACTTTGTATCCTGGGTTGTCGTTGTTGGAATGGCTTACACCTTTTTCTCATTGGAGAACGGTATCTTTACGAACATGCTTGTCCAAGCGGGAATGGAAAAAACCAATTTTCTCATGTCTAATACATGGTTCCGGCCGATGATCATTCTGGAAGTCATTTGGAAGGAATCCGGATGGGGGACGATCATCTTCCTGGCCGCGTTGTCAGGTGTTGATCCTACGCTATACGAGGCAGCTAAAATCGATGGTGCAGGACGCTTCAAACAGATGTGGCATATCACTTTGCCAGCAATTCGGAGTACAATTGTCATCTTGTTCATATTGAGGCTAGGTAACTTTTTGGATACTGGCTTTGAACAAATTTTTCTCATGCTTAATTCGACCAACCGTGAGGTAGGAGAGGTGTTCGACACTTATGTCTATTCTAACGGCGTTCAGCAGGGACAGTTCAGCTTCAGCACGGCTGTTGGTTTGTTCAAATCATTAGTAGGCTTATGCCTGGTATTAGCGGCTAACAAGATTGCAAAGAAATTCGGGGAACAAGGTGTTTATTAAAGTAGAAAGGAGCTGCTGCCATGATTCGTCAATCACTCGGTTCACGTATTTTTGATATTGTAAATGTCGTCGTGCTAATTGCCATTGCCTTAATTACTTTGATTCCGTTCGTGTTTGTATTGTCAGGCTCGTTAACGGCTTCTGAAGAGCTGATTCGCCGCGGTGTCGTCCTGATTCCAACGAAATTATCGCTGGATGGTTACAAATATATTTTTTCGACGAAAACGATTTTGTGGAGTTTAAGTGTAACCGCTTTCATAACCATTGCAGGCACGTTAATCAACCTGTTTTTTACCACGCTGACAGCTTATCCGCTCGCGAGAAACGAGTTTATGGGACGACGTCCGATTATGCTGCTCATTTTGTTCACCATGTTGTTCAGTGGAGGGATGATTCCAACATTTCTGGTTGTGAAATCGCTTGGACTGCTTAACAGTTATGGATCATTGCTTATTCCAGGCGCCATCAGTGCATTTAACTTGATTATCATCAGAAATTTCTTCCAACAGCTGCCTGACGGGCTGGAGGAGTCTGCGAAAATCGACGGATGCAACGATTTTCAAATTTTGATCCGCATTGTGCTGCCACTCTCTCTTCCGGCCATGGCAACCTTTGCCTTATTTTATGCGGTGGGTCACTGGAACACGTTTTTTAATGCCATTCTATATATCAATGATACGACGAAATGGCCGATTCAAGTATGGCTTCGCCAAATTGTCATCTTGTCACAAGGAGGGGTCGGGGATTCACAACAGATGGGAAGCGATTATGTAGCGCCTCCCGGCGAAGTGATCAAGATGGCGGTTATCGTTGTATCGACCGTTCCGATTCTACTTGTTTATCCATTTTTGCAAAAGCATTTTGCCAAAGGGGTTTTACTCGGTTCCGTGAAAGGCTAGTCATACAGCAGATTGCTGATTACGAACCGATTATTTTTGTAACGACACTAGGAGGCTAACATGAAAATTACGAGCATTACTTGTTACAAGCAAACGATGGGATTGTTTTATGTAAAAGTAGAAACCGACGAAGGAGTTTATGGTTTCGGCGAATCAAGCCCGATGCGGCCGGATGTGCTGATGCAAATCATGAACACGGTGATCAAGCCTGCTGTCATTGGGATGGACCCTTTTCAAACGGAATTGATCGAAGAGGTGGTGCTGCGGAGAAATTACAAAATATCAGGTCAATTGCTTGCCTCGGCGTACAGCGGTCTCGAAATCGCGTTATGGGATCTGAAGGGTCGCTATTTGAACCAGCCGGTGTATAATTTAATCGGAGGTCTCTATCGTGATCACATTCCGCTGTATGCATCCAGTATGAGTCGCGATCTAACCCATGCGGAAGAAGCGGATAAAATTCGCGATGCGATCGAACGTCTTAAGGTCAAAGCCGTCAAAATCAAGGTAGGACCTCGTTTCGGGACAGGGCTCCCGGTTGATTTGAACGATGATGTGCTCAAGGTCAAGGCGGCTCGAGAAGCGATTGGACCCGATTGCAAGCTGATGATTGACGGCAACAGCTCTTATACGTACATTCAAGCCGTACAACTTTTCGATCGTATTAAGGAATACAACATTCATCATTTTGAAGAGCCTTGCCCGTATTACGATGTAGACACTTACGTGAAGCTGGCGAACACGCTGCCTGTCCCCATCCATGTGGGCGAACAGGATTGGAATATATTCACTTTCCGTGACTTTATTAGCAAGGGCGCTTGTCATCTGTACGCAGCTGATCCTGTCAAATGCGGGGGAATATCTAGCGCGAAGCGCGCTGCTGCTTTATGCCGTGCGTTCGGCATTCACTATGTGCCGCACAACACCACCAAGGGCATCGGCTTCGCCGCAGCCATTCATTTGGCGGCCAGTTCGCCGGAATGCAGCAGCTTTTACGAATACAACATCGAATCAAACAGTACGAGAGAACGTTATTTGAAACAGCCTTTCGAAGTGAAAGATGGACATGTCCTTGTACCGCATGGACCAGGGCTGGGAATCGAATTGGATGAGGAACTAATGGAAGCTACACTTGAAGTTATTCGATAAGATTGTTTTGACTATTAAAAGTTCGTAATTAGGGGGCCAACTTATCCATGAAAACGAATCCTATTTTTAAGCGGGGACTGCTCGTTACAGGAGCATTATCAATTATTCTCGCTTCGGCATGTTCCAATGGCGAGGGAACCAAACCTAATGCATCGGAATCTACGAAGCCAGCAGAACTTACCATGATGAATCTGTATTTGACACCAGAGCCTCCAAAAATGGATAGCGAAGCGATGAAACTGCTTCAGGAGTACACCAACACGAAATTAAACATCACTTGGGTTCCCAGCTCAAGTTATAGCGAGAAGGTTACCGCCTCGATCGCTGTTGCCGGGGACCTGCCACAGATCCTTCTCGTGAAAGACGACCGTAACCCTGCGATTATCGAAGCTGCACGAGCAGGCTTGTTCTGGGAACTGGGGCCGTATCTGAAGGATTATCCGAATCTGAAAACGTTGGATGCTACACGTCTAACCAATACGTCAATTGACGGTAAAGTGTACAGCATTTTCCGTTGGAGACCGATGGCGCGCAACGGCGTCATTATTCGCAAAGACTGGTTAAATAATCTGGGTCTGCAGGAACCAAAAAACCTCGACGACCTGATGAATATTTTCAAAGCTTTTACCTATAACGACCCTGATAAAAATGGTAAAAATGACACGTACGGCATCTCATTTGACTCCAGCAGCGCGCAAATTTTTCACCTCCTTGCTATGATGGGCGCTCCGAATACGTGGGGATACAAAGATGGTAAAATGTCGCCGGACTTTATGACGAAGCCTTATATGGATACGATGAAATTACTGCAGCAAATGTTCAAGGATAAATTGTTTAACAGTGACTTTCCAGTGGTTAAAGACCGAACTGTATTGGTGAATCAAGGTAAAGCAGGCGTATACATTGGGGCTTACGATGATTTGAACTCCCGGTTCACTGACTTATTGAAAGCGAATCCAAAGGCTGAATTGGATACCGTTGCTACTTTGAGCGGACCAGGGGGAATGAAAGTACAGGGAGGTACCGGCTACAACAGCGTATATATGATCCCGAAAACAAGCGTAAAAACCGAGGATGAACTCAAAAAAGTTCTTACCTATATCGATAAGCTCGGTGATGAAAAGGTACAGAACCTAATGGCGTGGGGGATTGAAGGCAAGCACTATAAGGTGGAGAATGGCCAAGCTGTGCGGATTGACGAGCAAGTATTCACCGACGAAATCTATAATAATCTGTTCCAATTAATGGTGTTTGATGGCAGCAAGGCGCTTCCTGGTAAGCAGGACCCTAGCGTTGATAAGTATAACAAGCTTATTCAGAACAACGAACAATACGCAGTTCCGAATCCGGCCTTGCCGCTTCTTTCCAAAACTTATATGGAAAAAGGAAAACAGCTGGATCAGGTCATTACGGATGCTAGAACCAAATTTATCTTGGGTGAACTGGACGAAAATGGCTTTCAACAAGCCATAGCTAACTGGCAAAAGCTAGGCGGAGACCAAGTCATGTCCGAGTACAAAAGCGAGTATGAGAAAACAATGAAAAAATAATGGGTGCGATGGCACCCACTTCATGCGATAATGTACGCAATCGAATCTTATAAATGGCATAAAGAAAGTGAGATTGTCATGAAGCTGAATTTGCCCCGTTATCAAGTGAAACTGTTCGCATTATGCCTACTGCTTGGCGCCATACCTGTTATGGTGCTAGGCATTTTTTCGTATATGAAATCATCGAGCATCATTGAAAGCAAAGTGTTGAAAGGAAATGAGCAGCTTCTTCAGCAGACGCAGATCCAAATTGAAAACACGCTGAAAATTATTGATTTCTCCATCTTTCAACTTGGGAATTCGCAAGCGGTTACAGATCTTCTGCCTATACAAATCAAGGCTAACGATTTCCCGCTGGTGGACAGATTGTTAGAAACGATGCAACGCATTCAAATTTACGAACTAGGAATTCTTGATATTCGACTGATTAATATTGAACAGCAGTGGGAGATAAATGATAAGGGTTACACGAAGCTGAAAGATTCGGAAGATCTTCAGCTGTTTCGTTCATCATCTCCACTAAACAGGCAATTCAAATGGATAACACAGACGGTGGAGGGAAAAGCAGGAAAGCCATCACAAACGAATGTCTTTTTGTTCAAACAATTTCCGAATCTTTCGGCAAATCCCAGTGCTTTCCTGGTGACCCAAATGTCAAATCAGGAGCTGTTCAAAGTACTTCCCAAAAGCAGTGAACTGGGATCGTTGATTATACTAGACGACAAAGGCCATATCATCGCGACTGACATGGCGTCCTCAATGGATGCGCTCGTTCGAAATACGCCATTGTTGAAGGAAATGACCGAAGCTTCCGATCCAAACGGTTACCGTATTCAAAAAATGGGGAAAGAAGAGTACGGCTTCACCTACCGCAAATCGTCCTATAACGGATGGACGTACCTGTCTGTCGTGTCGCTGGACAGCCTCACACGGGAATCACAATCCATCGGTTGGGCTACAATATGGGCCTGTTTCGTCATCATTGTTTTGATTTCAGTTCTCTCGCTGAAGGGAGCAAATAAGCTGTATTTGCCTGTCCGAGGCTTGTATCAGAGAACCGCACAACCAGGTGAAGCTTCTGAATCTCAAGATCCGCAGGATGAGTTCAAGGTAATCGAAAGCCGTATAGAAAAAATGTCGCAAAATTATCGGCATATGACTAGCCATGTACAAAGTTTAAGGAATCAATTAAAACCTTTTATGATATATAAATTAGTGCAGGGGGAACTGTCGGCCAAAGAGATTGAAGAGCAGATCAGGCTGTTTGGTTATAACCCGGAATTCCGATGGCTCGCCGTCGTGGTGATTCAGATGGAAACACTTGAGCCTACTCGCTATCAAGAAAGCGACCGTGACCTGCTATTGTTTGCGGTCAGCAACATTGTAGAGGAGCTGGTGCCAACCGAGTATCGTCTGAATCCTGTAGTTATCAAGCAATCACAGGTTACCGTCATCCATGGTAATCACGATTCACCGGAAGCATTTAAGGAGTTTCTCTATGAAACGATCAAGCAAGTCCAGGCTAACGTGCTTACATTTCTTGATCTTCCTATCAGTGCAGGCATCAGCAGACCTTTCCAAATGTATAAGGATACTCCTAAAGCCTATGAAGAGGGGCTTGATGCGCTGAAGTATCGCATAACGAAAGTTACCGAGACGATCCTTTTTATCGAAAATGAAGAACCGGAGAAGCAAATGGTGTTTTTCCCCGATCATCTGGAGAAGCAGCTGGTGGAAGCCGTGAAGTTCACGGATGAGAAGCGAGCCCATGCCTTATTAAAGGAATTTCTACAAATATTGTCGAATCGAGAGCTCAAACATAACCAGATGTATAACTGGCTTATGAAGCTTCTGCTGGATTTGTTATACATCCCGGAGCGGCAGGATCGGCCTTCTTTCTCGCTGGATACGAATGCAACACCATTGTATGAACAATTGAAGCGCTTTAACACGATTCAGGAAATTGAGGATTGGTTCATGGTGCAAATTATCATGCCGATTATCCATAGTGAGGATCAGAACAAGGAAGCGCCGCATCAGAAAATATCAAATGAGGTCATCCGGATTATTCAAAGTGAATATGACCGGGAATTAACGCTCGAGGAGTGCGCTTCGCGACTTAATTATCATTCCAGCTATATCCGGCGTGCATTGAAAAAAAGCTTGAATATTAATTTTACCGACTATTTGCTTTCATACCGGATGGAAATTGCCAAAAAATGGCTGTTGGAAACAGATATGAAAATAGCCGATATGTCGCAAAAGCTTCAATATAATAATGCTCAAAATTTTATTCGCTATTTCAAGAAAACGACGGGTTTGACACCGGGGCAATACAGGGAAAAGATTTTAAATGACAATGATGGGGAGTAACTGTAGGGGAAGATGTATGCGCTATTATGGAAGGTGCTGATACGAGATGTCAAAAAAACGGTACGAGGTCGAAGAAAACGAAGTTAGCGTAGTTCCTTTTGACACTAATTGGTTCGTATTATTTACCGAGGAAGCACGCAGCTTAAGAAATGCAATTAACGATATCGTTCATTCAATTGAACATTTCGGCAGCACTTCCGTTGAAGGGCTAGATGCTAAGCCTATTGTAGATATTCTGGTTGGGACACAATCTGATGTTAGTCTGACGGAAGCTCATATTGAAGCTCTTGCAGAGTTAGATTATGAATTTTTAGGGGAAGATGGGCGAAGACTTGGTAGATTTTTTTTCCGGAAAAGAGGGGGGAATAACTTTAACGTAAGTTTCGTACCATTTGATGGGGACTTATGGAGAGATAATATCGTATTGCGTGATTATTTGCGTGCGCATCCGGATGAAGTTCGTCGCTATGCTGCAATTAAGAAAGCAGCGGCGCACACATCACCCAATAGCTTACTGGGATATCAGAACTATAAGCGCTCTTTTGTAGAGGAAATGAAAGAACGTGCGCGAGCTTGGAGTGGAACGATATGAAAGCAAAAAAGATTGTACTAACGTGTGAACGTTAGTTCAATCTTTTTTATCTTACGACACTGACGATCCGATTTCGGCCTTCTTCTTTTGCTTTATACAGAGCTTTATCTACAGATTCAAGCAATTCGTTTAAATAGGAATGGGGACTTCTTAGACTTTCCATTGTGAAATTATTAATCGTTAGCAATCCAATACTTATCGTAATCGATATAGAATGCGGTATATCTTTCACGATCATCTTATTGGATTCAACGGTGGATTTGACTCGCTCAGCTAAGAAATTTGCCTGTAATTGACTCGTTCGCGGTAAATAGATCATAAACTCCTCCCCGCCATAACGAGCCAAAAGGTCTGTTTGACGCAAGGTTTGTCGAATTGCTGCCACCGTGCTAAGTATCATTTGATCACCGACTAAATGGCCGTAACTGTCGTTAATTAACTTGAAATAGTCGATATCTAATAAAATAACTGAGAATGGGATTTGGTGTTTGATATTATTCATTACTTCATACTCTAACTTTTGTGTCAGGTAACGGCGGTTATAAATACCTGTTAGCCCATCGGTTATGGCCATCTTTTCGAGTTTCCGGTTTGTTAGTGAGAGTTCATCTTGTTTAATAATTAACGATTGGTTGCGTTCATGCAGGATTTCGTTCTGAGAATTCGTTTCATGAATGAGGCGATAAAATTCGCTCACGTCTTGAAAAGTGATAACACGTCCCACCATTTCACTATCCACACGGATAGGTGCTGTTTGAATATTGACATACCGTTCATTAGGGAACTCTATTTCGATTTGAGTTCGTTTCAAAGGGTGCATTTGATACGTTTGAAGGAACAAATGAATATTGCTCTTAGATTGCCCTTTAGAGAGTAGATTGGCCATATCAAAACGGGAACCTATACGAAAACTAATATGAGGAAGTAGAGTGCGATTTATTTCTACAACTACTTCATTATCATTGAGTACCAGAATCCCATGATCGATAGTATCTATAATATCTTGATGAGCTATTTTTACAATATCAAATGCTTTATCGCGATGAATGGCTATGACAAAGAAAATAGCAGAAAGTAATATGCCTAAAGATGTCAACCCTGGAATGGCGGGTAAAGGTAAATGAAGGACAACATTTAAGAATATATCTAAACATACAAATACGGTCATTACCGTAATTCCTTTAAACACTTGCTTGACCTGCGTTTTGATACGTGTTGCCTTGTCGGATATTAATGCCCGACTCATCAGATAAAGCGAAACTATAATATAGACGATCAAGACAGTAATGAGAACCCAAAAAAGGGGTCCATAAGTCCTGTGGATGTAATTACCCTGCAAAGGTAGAACGAACTTACCATTTGGATTAACAATCACGCAAACTGCTACGAATATAGCCGGAACAAAAAGCAATATTGACAATTTTTTTCTCAGAAATCGTGCATGTCCAGTGAGAAATATGGTGAAAAGAAGCCAACCGACGGCTATCAGGCACATATCAATAAAAGATAGTTTTAAATAAAATAATTGAACTTTGGGAGTGTCTACCGCTTTAATGGCAAATTGGCAGATCGGCCAGAACATCATACAAAAATGGAACGTTAAATAAACTTTGTGCAAACTCGTGATGGTTACGGAAGCGAATACATAGACAAATAATGCAAACAAAAGTAAAAACAAGGTCAAGTCAGTAAACGACAAAAAATCCATGTTACACCCTCTAAAGTAATAATAATATTCATATAATTACTAGCTTTAGGTTAAAAGTCCTGCTTCATTGTACGAATATATTATTTAAGTGAAAATATCTCAACTTTTCGTTAAATGACATATGCCGGAAACGTTCATCGTTCAGTATTGACAGATTTTTTCATTTTGTCGTGTTGGACTGTGATATAATAATTTTTGGAATAAAAAGTGAGGTGTATCATCATCAATAAAAAAGCGTTAAGCAGTATATTCTTTATCATAGGCGGGCTTGCGTTGCTGCCATATCCTTTCTTGATGATTGCAAACATCATGCAGATTGCCGGGGTTCGGTCGGAAGGCGATAGCGCCCTGTTATTATTTGTCGTATACGCATTCGTAATCGTGTCCAGCTTGTATTTGATTACGTATTTGGTATGTTTGATTCTCGCGATCGTCAAGCGAAAGCAAGGATTTTTACTGATTTCAGCCATTCCACTTTATCATTTGGTCTTGGTTTTTGTGTTGCTTTTGGTTTGGTTCTTATTTGAGTAGGACACCAATTAGAAGATGAATGTTTGTTTGAAAATGAAGTATAGGCAGCCGGTTGGCTGCCTTTTCTTGATTGATGAGATAGATAGGGAATGAATCCAAAATAATGCTTTGTAGGAGTTTACATGGAAAAGAACTTGGATAGGAAATGGAGAATGCAACAGCTAATAAGCAAACAAAAGTTAAAACATAAAAAAGAGTATGGGGTACTCTTTGAGGAATGTATGAATGTTTTGGGAAATGAAGTTTCCATCTTGTCCAAAGTAGATGGAGAAGAAGCTTACGATTGTCTCCAAAAAACCTATCCATTTTCACCTTGGTCAAGGATTGATTGGGAGCATGTAAGCTCCAAAATGGTCGTTGATAATGCGAAAGAACTTGAGAAGTATCTTAGCAAAGAATTTGATGAGAGTGATGAAAATGTATTCATCCTCTGGAGCTATGGAGATTTCCCTGTGTTAAAGACTCAACTTCAAAAAGCTTTAGAGGTAATAGATGATTTAAGGGCTGTTAGCTCGGATATCTTTATTCTATCACCATCTAGATTCGTTATTGAATGTTATCATGAAGGGGAAATCACCATTGGGTTCCGAAATTGATATTATACCATTTTATAAGTGAATTTTTAGCTAAAAACTCGAGGAGGGTATCGAAATCATGAGATTTTTTGAAAATTTTAATCTCACCGATTTTTGGAAGGAAAGTGAATATGCATTAAAGGCATATGTGGAAGAATATCCATCAGATGAGCTTATTAAATCAATTGAAAAAGAATTGAATTACAAATTACCGACTTCATATGTAAGTCTAATGAAAGTACAGAATGGTGGAATACCGAAAAATACTTGTTTTCCCACTACCAGTCCAACATCATGGGCGGAAGACCACATTGCAATTACAGGTATTATGGGTATTGGACGTACTAAAAGTTACTCGTTATGCGGAAATCTCGGGAGTCAATTTATGATTGATGATTGGCAATATCCAGCCATTGGGATAGTAATATGCGACTGTCCTTCTGCTGGTCACGATGTAATCATGCTTGATTATCGAAAGTGTGGCAAAGACGGAGAGCCGGAAGTAGTTCACGTCGATCAAGAATGTGATTATCATATTACGTTTCTGGCGAAGGATTTTGAAACTTTTATTATGGGATTAGTCAATGATGAAGAATTCGATTAATGTAGAGCAATAGATGAATTACGGTAAGTGCTCTTACAAACTATGGAATAACGTTTTCTTGATATCAATAGTAGTTAATTTGGAGGAAATTTGATGAAACGCACAGCTGATATCCTGATTCGAGGAAACAGCAGTTTATTTAATAAAATTTGTAGTCAATTTGAAGGTAGGCTGGATCAGTTAAAATTAGAACCAAGCGGTCTCCAAATAGTAATAGATGAAGAGAAACGAGAATATCAAGAATTAATGTTAATGATCAACAGAGAAGGTATTAAATATTCTATTACAGAAACCAGAGAGTACACAAAGAAAGAATTGAAGGAAGCAAAGTTTTTTCATGTAGGAGTTTTCTATCCATGGGAGCAGGATGCCCTCAAGAATGCTGAATTTTATGGGACAAAGTACGTCCAGGACCATCACTGTGAACACTGTGGTAAGGTTCAGACTTCTGAATTAAAGTTGGATGTGAAGAAAATTGGTAAGCATCATTTAATTCATATTAGACCTGAACTAATTATTACCGAATATGCTAAAGAGGTTATTGAGAGCAGTCAGCTAAGCGGATACGAAATCCTTCCCGCCAGTGATTATAAGACTCGGTATGATCAAAAGGTATATCATCTGGTTATTAAGAGTATTTTGCCACCATTTGATAATCATGTACGTTGTGACCCGTATGAACATTATCCTGCTAGTGATTGCGATATTTGCAGTTTGAGAGGCTTTCCTCGGTCAGAATTTGTTTACAGAGAAGAAGAAGTGGAGAAGTTCCAGGACTTTAATTTAACTTTTGAGTACTTGAACGCTTATCAGAATCGTTTGTTAATCATAAGCACTGAAGTAAAAGAAATTTTTCATAATCATAAAATAAAGCTGCTTAGACCAGAACCAGTTAGATTCATATAAAGAAAGTTTATTACTAGTACCAAAATACGTCTAACAATGTGATAATTCTAATATCCGGATTCTGACGCTTTACAAATAAGTAATCCACGTAGTATCAATAGATTCAATCTAAACGTTATATTCCTCGAGAATAAGTAATGAAGAATCTAGAAAAAAAGTAGAGACCATAGCTCATTGTTATGGTCTCTTCCTATGAAGTGGTCAGTCAAACTGTCAAGATCTACCGCTGAACCGTTTGATCGCTTCCTCGGTCACCGGCGTGAAGAGGTTAATCAGGTTACCGTCGGGATCGCGAAACAGCACAGCACGGTTCCCCCACGGCATCGTGGTTGGTTCGTTTACCCACTCGTCGACAAAAGGCTTCAAGCGCTCGTATTCGGCATCGACATCGTGGACGTGAAACTCGATGATAACTGTGCGATTGTTGGCCGCCACAGCTGAACCAGCACCGAACAGTTGTACCGTCTGGGAATGACCGATCGCCAGGGTGCACGATGGTACAACAAGTTCAGCAAAGACGGGCGCGGGGCGTTCCGCCGAAACTCCCATGACTTTCTCATAGAAATCGACGAGACGATCCACGTCGTCGGTAATGATGCGTACAGAAGCAAAATTCATGAGATACCATCCTTCCTATTATAGATGATACCATTCAGTATCATATCTTCTTTTTGGGTCAAATTACTTCGCATTTAATTCCCACTCCTTTCTGTTACTTACTCTGATTATATAAAAACGCTACTGACAACAGTGTGTCAGTAGCATTTAAACATGCAATTGGAAAGCCCCTAATTTTAATTATGAAGTACTGTCCGTCAACGCGGCAATCCTCTCATTCATATTGCCACGTAATCGCCCGCCATGATAGCAAATGACAGTTTCAATATCATACATGTTGAGCTTTTTCAATGATTGAAGCGCGGTTCTCAAATCCGTTGTTAAGGCTTTAATTGGGCCTTTGAGTTCTCCATTTTCAATTACCATAGCATCTCCCGCAATTAACGTCTTGGTGGGCTGATGATAGAAACAGACATGTCCAGGTGTATGGCCAGGCGTGTGAATCACTTTGATCCCGCCAGCAAGTGGCAGTGTTTCGCCGTCTACCAATGTACGATTAACATTAGCACTCGTGGGCTTAACGAAAGCTGCTTCAAAATCGCTTTGTATCTTTTTCGGAAGTGTAGCCAACAGACCGAATAGTCTTTCCAATGGTATTTTTAGCATCGGCTGTTTCCCATTAATAACTGCCTTATCCTTTTCATGAGCATAAACAAGAAGCCCCGGATTATCTGCTATAAAGGTTGGAAGGCCCCCGATATGATCAATATCTTGATGGGTTAAAAGGATGGAACTAAGGCGTTGTTTAATGCCCGCTCGCTGAATAAGCTTCAAAATTGCTGGGGCAGAGCCAGGCATTCCTGTGTCAATCAGTATCGACTCCTGTTTGTCGAATAATACAGTCGGGCAGATCGTCATCATCCCCCAATTTAGCTCTAACATTTCAATACCGTCTGCAATCCGCATCTCTCAGCCTCCATTAGGTATGGTATATTAAAGTAACAGATGTTGCCTTAATGAGAAATATACAACCGTCGAATGAATGGAAACAACCAACAATCGTAGCAGGAATGTTGCTATAGCGATAAAGCAGATAAATTGTCGGGGAAGGTATGATGAAAATGGGGACAAAAGTATTGAACGTACGAAATACACAAACAAAACAGTCACTAATCAACGCATTTATGCAGTTAGTTTCTGAAAAGGATTTTGAAAAAATAAGAATAGCAGATATTTCGCAAAGAGCACACGTTAATAGGGCTACTTTTTATGCTCATTTCAATGATAAGTACGAGTTATTGGACTACATGATTGGAGACTCCGCTTCTGCTGCTATTGTGGAATTTACTTCAGGAACTGTGAAATTCGATCAGGATAGTATCTTTCAGCTCGTCTTAGGAGCATGTTATTTTTATCAACAACCGAAAATGAAATGTCGCAGCAGCTATATAGGTTTAGTCGTACCACAACTGAAAGAGAAAATGATTAATGAATTGAAGATCTATTTGGATAAAAGCTTGGAAAATATGCAAACAGAAATTGAAAGGGATTTTTATGTGCCTATATTTGCAAACATCATTAATGAAGGTGCACTTCAATGGGCTTCTGGCAAAGTTACAATGAATCAAGAGGAAATAGCGAGGAGAGTCTCATTATTAGTAATAGGAGGATATCAGCTTTCCAAGGAAAGAATTGTATAACAAGTTTAAAATGAAAAAAAACACCGGATACCTTAAGCAGGTGACCGGTGTTTTCTATTAGCGTTTAGGCATTTTGCTCTCATCCATGTACAACAGGTTCCAGCGGTGACCGTCCAAGTCGGCAAAACCTGCACCGTACATCCAACCGTCCGTTTCACTCGGCTTGCCAAAGATGCTTCCTCCGGCAAACTCTACTTTTTGAATAAACGTATCTACTTCTTCTCTGCTCTTAGCGCCAATGGAAAATATGACTTCTGCGCTATGGGAAGTATCTGCGATTTTTGAACCTGTAAATTTCTCAAACACCGTATCCGGGAACAGCAAAATCGTTGTTTGGCCTATGGCAAGCTTGGCTCTCTCGTTACCCATACTCACTGCTTGGAATCCAATCTCATTAAAAAAGGCGGTTGACCTCTCAACATCTTTGACCGGCAAGTTAATCCAAATCTCTTGTGACATGGCTATAGCCTCCTGGAATATATTTTCAACTATCTCAACTATACTCTATTTCAGGCCGCAGAAGCGAATTGCATCATTTACGACTGCTCAGATAGGGTTCGCATTTTTCGAAGTGATGGGAATAGATACATCCAGAGCCCAGCGATTGCAAGCGTACCAAGACCACCGACGAATACCGCAGGAACCGCTCCAATAAAACCGGCTAAAGTCCCCGACTCAAACTCTCCCAACTGATTAGAAGTACCGATAAAGAGGGAGTTAACGGCATTGACCCGCCCTCGCATTTCATCCGGAGTTTGCAGTTGTACGAGAGATGACCGAATGATGACGCTAATCACATCTGAAGCACCAATGAAGAATAATGCCACAAGGGAAATGAATAGATGACTCGAAACGGCGAAAAGCATAGTCGCTAATCCGAAGACGGCAAGGGCTGCAAACAGAATGTAGCCAACAGCTTTTTTCAGTGGATAATAGACCAAGACAATTGACATTAACAAGGCACCGATGGCTGGTGCGGTCCTCATTAAACCTAGTCCCCATGGTCCTGTATGAAGAATATCCTGTGAAAAAATTGGCAATAAAGCGGTTGCACCACCCAACAGCACAGCAAAAAGATCAAGTGATATCGTCCCAAGGATGATCGGTTGGCGGTAAACGAACATGATGCCAGAGAAGAGGGAACGTAGAGACACCGGCTCAGATTTGCGCACAATAGGCGTTGAACGGATGAAGAAGGTTAGGATGCCCGCGGTTAAAAGAGCGAGCGAGGCAGCTGTATAAACAAAAGATGAGCCTGCCCAATATAGTAATCCCCCCATGGAAGGTCCAAGTATCTGCGATAATTGTCCGACCGAGGTGTTCCAGGATATCGCCTGTTGAAGGAATTCCTTTGGTACCAATTGAGGCAGCAAAGCTGAGGAGGAAGGACCTTCGAATGCCCGGCATGCTCCTAAAATGGCCGCCATTACTAGGATATGATTCTGACCTAATGAATTTGTAAGACTACCTGATAAAAGCAATAAGGCGATAACGCCCTCTACGATTTGACAGAGAAAGACGATATATCGCCGATCATAGCGGTCTGCGAAATGCCCAACGACCAAGGTCAGCAGAACCATGGGGAGAAATTGGGCTAGTCCAACAAGACCGAGACTGAAGGCATCATGGGTCAACTCATACATTTGCCAACCGATCGCTACAGAAAGCATCTGGAAGGCAATTGAGGATAACATTCGTGATACCCAATAGTTCTTATAATAGGGAATTTGTTGAATTGAACTGCTTGATGGGGCCAATTGTATGACACATCCTTTCGACTAATAACTCATAAATTGTATTATATGCCTTACTCAAAAAAGAAGTCTATAGCCATATTGTTTTGCTAATGGCGTCTTCGAAAGGATGATTACTTATGAGAGCAGGGGAAGTCCGCAAGTCTAAGCTCCGCCTGTATCCGTTTCCAGGCACGGTCCTTTGGCAGAACCACAATACAACAGCAGCCCAGACCGTCAATTTTTCGATCATAGGCGATTGTCATGTCGGCTATTCGAACAGCTTGAGTATTTTTAAAAGCATACTGCCCAAGGCCGTTCGTCCTGGGAGTACGAGGTTTGTTATTTTTGGCGGTGATAACAAGCATGGGTCGAAAGGCGCGCAGGCGGATAGCGATTATCAGGCGTTCAAATTTGCTGTGACGAGCGTGCTCGGGACCAGCATTCCTTACAAGGCGTCCATCGGTAATTGGGAGGACGATACGCGGGAGCAATTCCGAAAATATTTGAATCCAGTTCTTGGGATGACGAATTTTCCTGGAACGGGCGGCAAGGTGAAGTATGTCTGGCTTGACAACGCACCGGGCAAGTTCAGCTATGACAGCATATCTCTGCTGAAATCGCTCAGCGCTAATTATTACTACATTATCGATTGCCACTGGCCGCTACGTGTGAACGGCATTACGGTGGACTCCTCGCATGTGCTGAGCGCAGAGGAGACGGGGCATTTCTTCAAGTCGATTCCAGTAAGCGTCCGGGATAAAGTGCTCGGCATTTTTACGCATCATGCGCACACGTTCTTTGAAAATACCTCAACCATCTACACGGGATTTGCTGAAACAAGGTTCTATGTTTGCGGCTGTTCCGGCGCTTATAACTGTCGATGCAACAGTTCGTCCTGCGGGAGGGGGTATTACCAAGCATCTCTCACCCTTCAAGGCAACAAGGTGACTCTCTCCAAGGTAACGCCCGGCAAAATGTGAGCTAAATAAAGTTTCCAAAGCGTTCACTCAACCGGGTGAACGCTTTTTTTAGCAGGCTGGAGGTGGAGGTAATGACGAAACGCAACTTAATTTATACTCCCGAAAACTTCCCAGTTGTTTCCCGGATTTATCCCAAACATTTCCCAGATGTGTCTCAAGAAAAGTGAATTGCACGTGTTGTATGCTAAATCCAGCAAGTAAATACAATTCATTTGACAAAGGGAGAGAATGGAATCTATGACATTGAAGTTCAACAAACGTAAACAAACCTCAGCCATTACATTTTTACTGGCGGGGTGTTTGGGGTTCGGCAGTATTGCCGGTGCTTTTGGCGAAACGCCTCCTGCAAGCGTGCAGATCAAGGAGTTTAGCTTGCTTGATACGTCATCTGACATCGTAGGTGCAGCTGATTTTACACCTGAGGGCAACAAGGACGGTCACTTCAAGCTACGGCTGAGTCTAGCTCAGAATACGGTTATCAATTCCGTCGTATTACGTTCCACGGATGCTTATGGTAAGGATAACTACCAAGGGGTATGGAGAACCAACCATGTAACAACGGGGTGGCTCCTCGGCATTGTGCAAGATAAAACGGTTACATCGTCAAGTGGTACATCACATGAAAGCATCATCATTAACCCAGGGTTTCGAAAGGATGTGAAAGAGCCTGTCGGTGAATTTGAGGGAGAGCTTAACTTAGATCTCTACGCCACCGATAACGGCACAATCAAGGAAACGCAATTTTATGTCTTAGAAATTTTAACTCCTCAAGGGACCGTAGTTTCCAAACCGATAAAGTATAAAAGTCCGATGACAACAGGGGAGAGTACTGGCTCTACAAGTCCCACTCCGCCACCTATACCAACACCTCAGATCCCAACCCCTGTTCCAACTTCGGATAATCCGCTAATTCATGTGCTTTTTAATGGTCAAGAGCTTCAGTTTGATCAAGTCAGTCCCGTACTGAAAGATGGTTCAACACTCGTTCCGTTCCGTAAATTATTTGAAACGCTGGGCTTCGAGGTTCAGTGGAAGGAGACTGACGGGTCCCAGAAAGCGATCGGAATTAAAGATGGACTCAGGATTGAATTGACTATTAACAGTACCACTGCAATTGTGAATGGTAAAAACGTGAGCTTGGATGTCCCTGCCCAAATCCTGAATGGGAGCACCTTAGTCCCGCTTCGCTTTGTAGCGGAAAACAGCGGATACAAGGTGTCGTACTCCAGAAATGGTAGCGAGGCGACAGTTCGAATTGATGCAGCTGATGAAGCTCCAAACACACCAACACCAACCCCTTCTCCTTCTCCTGCTCCAATCCCGGATCCGGTAATAGAGGTGGCTGAGCCGTATGTCGTTAAAGGTTATGTGCGCGATGCAAAAGGCCAGCCTCTCCCTGATATTGTTGTTTTCGCCGATAACACAATGCTTTACGACAGCAATATTCTTGGCGTTACCGATGAATCGGGACACTATCAGATCGAGCTGCCTCAGATAGCTACATCATGGCATATGGGTGCTGATATAACGAAATCATTTAACGAAATGGATTACACCTTTCATTTGAACGTTGATAAAGATCTACCGTTTTCGGGAAGCACTGGAGCCGTCCGCAATTTTACTTGGAGCAAATTTGATGGAATGATTTATATATATCCGAATTTTACGTCATCGGACGATTCACTGCCGGAGTTCGATATGAGCGATCTGGAAATCACGCTGACTCCTGCCGGCCCACTGCTCGATGGTAGTGCCGGTCGTACGATTACGAAACGCGGAGGTCCGATTTCAAATGGAGCGGGCATTGATCAAATACCGATTGGCCGTTACAAGGCTACCGCCAGATGGGTGCCAGAGGGGCATGCGCCAATTTCCTTACAGATTAGTGACTCAACCGGCAAATATGCAGCTACTGTCGAGTTTGAATTCGGTCCTCCTGTAGGCGTATCTACAACTAATTATCTCGCAGAACTTAACGTTAAAATACCTTAAATCGACATTCAAACAACAAGCGATTAGGCTGCCGAATGGCAGTCTATTTTGCATGCTGTATATTTAAACCTTCCTATATGAAAAAAAACCGACCTCACGGCCGGAGTTCCTTGCTGCAACTTATGCGGTTAATTCTTTTGAATTTTTTACCTTGGTGAAAAAATTTCCCGTCCATATCATATAGCCCATTCCCACATACACCAAGCCCCAGAAGAAGGCAAACCATTTCTCAAACCCCGGCATACCGAACGATATGAGCATGAGAATAAACAAAATAATCGTCCAACGTGGAAATACTTTACCTCTAAAAGTAACAATCATTAAAATAATAGTTCCAAGCAGCATCCCCATACCGGAGACAGCTCCGGTGAGATCAACGAACAGCTGCCCTTTTTTCGCATATTCGCCGTATGCAAACAAACCGTAAAAGTTAGAGGCAACAAGCAAATTGCCAATCATGATAAGCAGTGTAGAAATTAAGCCCAATACGCCGGTCTCCTTTGACTGTGCCATATATAACGCAATAGAGCTGATCGCCATCAGGATACAAGCGATAAACCCGCATACCACTTCCGGCGTACTGTCATCTCCCCAGATGAGCGACGATGGTGTCATTCCGATTCGAACGATTCCAGCTAAGAAACAGATAAATCCAAGCGATTTCACAACTTTGTCTACGGTCATTTTGAATAACCTCCAATATTTATTGACTTACATGTTACTAATTGTACCAACGGATAGTTCCTGTCAACGAGAGTATCCCCTACCTAGTGAAGACAGGAAGATTTATGGGTAGATCCGGGAAGCAATCCGCAAGTCATATACAGATTCAGGGGCAGCAGTTATAATTTTCATATAGCTTTCATTGGCTAATTAGGAGGAGAGATGAGGCTCTTAAGAATGAAACTGAGTAGTCAAATGGAGTGGCTATTGCAGGTGCTTATGATTGCAATCAGCGCGATTATGGTTATTTTCTTCATAAGCAGTATTTCAGGTTATTATGAAACGCTGCGCGATCAATGCATCTTGCAGTCATGCGGTTCATCGGCTCCAGTTCCGCCGACCACGCTTGAGACACTGAATCAGCACAGTTTAACGGTTGATTCGTATGCGGCGGCTTTAGTCGCGATTGACAGCGGGCTTGCATTTCTTTTCTATACGGGTGCCGGTATCATCCTCTGGAAGAGCAGGCGAGAGAAGATGGGAAAGCTTGCCATGCTCGCGCTCGTTGCATATGGGACTACGTTCCCCTCGCTCGTCTATATTGCTTCTGAAGGGAGCGAGACATTTCAGAGATGGCCGGATGGCATCAGTACAATCGGTTGGATAACGCTATTTTTGTTTTTTTTATTATTTCCGAGCGGAAAACTAACGCCCTATTGGACACTCTTTGTTTGGATCCCGTTTAGCTTGGTACAGATTTCGAGCTTTTTACTTCCGGAAACCGTTATAGATTTGCAACAATGGTCCCCAACAGCCAGGATTTTGTATTATTTATCTGCCATCGGCAGTATGATTTATTCGCAAATTTATCGATATAGGAAGGTTTCTAATGCCGAGCAGAAGCAGCAGACAAAATGGGTTGTCTACGGCGTTACCATTTCGTTTCTTGGTTTTTTTGGAATAGGTGCCTTTTTTGTTGTTGATGCGGCGTTCAGTCCGGTCTCTTATATTTATTTAACGATCGCTTTACATGTTTTTGTGTCTATCATTCCCTTGACGCTTGCATTTGCCACCCTTCGCCATCGCTTATGGGATATCGATCCGCTCGTTAATCGGACCATTGTCTATGGTGTGTTGTCCCTTGCCATTGTGATCGTTTATTCTGCCTCTGTCCTATATTTAAGCAGTGTGTTCCGAACGGATAAAAGCTATATTATCTCGCTGATCGCAACTTCCATCGTCGCTATTCTTTTCGCACCGCTTAAGCAATGGCTTCAGCGTATTGTGAATCGCTTGATGAAAGGCAGGCACGATGATCCGTTTGCTGTGCTTGTCGAATTGGGAGATAGTCTGATAAAACCGATGGCGCCAGAAAAGGTGCTAGATGCCGTCGCTCGAACCATTCAAGATGCGCTTCGCCTTCCTCATGTCAGTATCTCGATTGGAATGAATGGTCAGGAAACGATGGTCATATCCGTCGGTGAAAAGAAATATGATTTGCATGCTTTTCCTCTTATTCACAGCGGTGAAGAACTCGGTACGCTTTGGCTGTCAAGTCGTTCGCCAGGAGAGGCGTTCAGCTCGGAAGATAGCAGGTTGTTGGATGTACTGCTTCGTCAAGCTGTGCCAATCGCCAAAAACATAAAAATGACCGCTGGAATGAAGCTACTGGCCAAAGATTTGCAGGAATCGCGCGAACGTCTGGTGCTTGCTCGTGAGGAGGAGAGAAGGCAAATCCGCAGAAATCTTCACGATGAGCTTGCTCCGCGCTTAATGTCGCTCGCGTTTAACGTAGCGGCTGCGGAGCAGTATATTCGCAAAAGTCCGGATACCGCGATCGAACTACTGGGAGAGTTAAGGCAGGTCATCCGTACGACGGTTAACGATATCCGTACAATGGTACATGATTTGCGTCCACCAACGTTGGATGAATTCGGGCTGCTTGGTTCAATTGAGGCACGTATTGAAGAGATCTTGAAGACGTCCGCTCAAATGGCAGCTACACGGAATCATGACGCAATTCGTGTGAAACTACACGTGCTGGAGGAGCTACCAATTTTACCGGCAGCAGTGGAGGTAGCGGTGTATCGCATCGTAACAGAGTCTTTAGTTAACGTCATAAGGCATGCGGAGGCAACAATTTGCGATGTACATATACGGTTGACTGCGGCGCAAGAGCTGCAAGTCGAAGTTATCGATAACGGGAAGGGCATTCCAATTCCTATAAAGCCAACCGTAAATGGAGGCATCGGGCTGACCTCAATTCGCGAGAGAGCGGGAGAAATTGGCGGTCACTGCCTATTTGAAAGATTGGAAGCAGGCGGTACGCGTGTAATGGCGCTGCTGCCGCTATTGCGTGGGGAGGAAATAAAGTGAGAATTTTGCTCGCAGACGATCATCCGCTATTTCGCGGAGGCGTGCGCACCTTAATTGGTACTACAGAAGATCTACAAGTAATAGGGGAAGCATCGAACGGAGAAGAAGCGGTGCAGTTGGCTCTCTCCTTATCACCTGACGTCATTGTTATGGACATTCGAATGCCGGGTATTAATGGGATTGAAGCGACGAGAATGATTAGGGAGAAACAGCCTGAACAAAAAATACTCATCGTAACGATGTTGAAAGACGATAAGTCCGTTTTTATGGCCATGCAAATGGGAGCACGAGGTTATGTACTTAAAGATGCGGGGGAGATGGAGCTGCTGCAGTCCATTCGAATTGTGGGTGGCGGTGGTGCTGTATTCAGCTCAGATATCGCTTCACGCATGATGCATTATTTTACGATGCCGAAGCCATCACAGCCGTTAAATCCGGCGCTTTCCGAACTGACGGGCCGAGAGACGGAGGTGCTTGAGCTGATCGCGGACGGATACTCCAATGGACAGATTGCAAGCCGCTTACAATTGAGCGCGAAAACGGTCGCCAACCATGTCACCAATATATTAAACAAGCTTCAAGTTCAAGACCGTCACGAAGCTAAAAAGGTGCTGAGGAACTTTCATGATGCATCGGATTTTGAAAGGTAATGTTGTTTGTGGCTGCCGTATCAGGAAAGACTTTGTCATTACGACAGGGTCTTTTTTGTGTTAAGCCTGAAGCCTCCTACTTAGAAGGTATTGTGTCCATTACGATGAGTAATTTAAACTAATTTTTTTATTATTTTGGACTGTGTAGTCTGTAATTTACGTTTTTCTGATTTCTCCCCATAAATCAGCTGAATATCAGGGAATGCATTAATAAGAATTCCCGGTGTGTGCAAATCCCATAATGGATTGACAGCAGTTGTGTCTTAAGTTAAGATTAGAATGAACATTCGATCTAAGGGGGAGCGGTGGTGGTTATGAGGCCTCCCATTGCCTTGTCATTTATAGATTGAACGTTCGATAGAATATTGGTCATCAATGACTGAAAAAAATCATTTGTACAAATAATATTTGGAGGAGATTCAATTATGAATAAGAAGACTATTTTTATTACAGGAACAAGCTCAGGATTGGGAAAACTGACGGCGATTCATTTTGCGAAGCTTGGTTGGAATGTGGCCGCGACGATGCGTACACCAGAGAAGGAAACCGAGCTTACCGCATACGATAATATTAAAATCTTTAAGTTGGACGTTACGAATGTGGACCAAGTCAATTCTGCAGTTAACGATGCGATAGCAACCTTTGGGAAAATCGACGTTGTAGTTAACAATGCAGGGATGGGGTCGTATGGGGCGCTTGAATTAGCCGAAGAGAGCACCATCGATTGGCAGTTTGCCGTGAATGTTCGCGGCCCGATTAACGTTATTCGTAAATTCCTGCCTCATTTCAGAGAGGTTGGCGGCGGGATGTTTATCAATATTAGTTCTTTCATGGGTGTAACCACAGCAGTACCGTTAGGTTCCCTATACAATATGTCCAAGTTTGCTTTGGAAGGTTTAACGGAAGGTCTTTATTACGAGCTTAAGCAGCTAAACATCGAACTTCGTCTTATCGAGCAAGGCGGTTCCAAGGGTAATAATTTCGTCCATAGCGTCATCTGGAATAAAAATGAGAACATCAAAGCCTACAATGATTTAGAAAATAAAGTAGGCCATATGATGGCAAGTACGCCTGAAGATCAACTCGATGATCCGCAAACGATTGTTGATGCTATTGCTGCTCAAGCAACCGGGGAAAGCAATCAATTCCGTACGCTCGTTGGTGAAGCAGGAAAAGGTTTGATGGCCCTTCGTAATTCAGTTCCTATCGAGCAATACCTGGAGACGATTGCGTCGAACTATAAATAAGTCAAAATTTAAATATTAATTAGAAAAGTAAGGTTCTTGTCAAAAGTTAAATGACAAGAACCTTATCTTATTTTCGGCGAATTGAAGTAGCTCTCTTTTTTTGTATGGGAATTTGTGGATCAAAAGATCTTGAAATGATAAATTTAAAATACTTGATAGACGAAACTAACAGAAAGGAGTACAACCATGTTTGTATCTTTCAATCTAGTATTCCGATTCTTACTGGAACTGTTCCTTCTCGGTTCTTTGGGTGTCTGGGGATATCATCTTGGTGGTGGAACTTTTGCGAGATTCGTCCTAACGGTTGGGCTTCCATTAGCAGCCGCAATCATATGGGGACTATTTATTTCTCCCAAAGCCAGGTTCTCTCTACCAACACCCTTAGTTGTCTTCATCGAATTTTTGCTTGTGGGAGCAGCAGCTTACGGATTAATTTGGTCAGGCTATTTTATAACCGCCGTAATCTACGTAGTGGCTCATATTGGAAATCGACTTCTGCTGGGCATTTTCTTACATAAGAGAAAGGAAGAGTAACGATGATTATGACCCAAAAAGAAATGATGTTCATTGTACAATCACAGCTTGCCATTGATTTAAATTGCTCAATCGATGACCTGAACGGTGAGAAGGACAGCATTATTTTTGTAGAAGCCAAAGAAAATCCTGGACGCAGGCCGTTTCCGAGGAAAGCACGTTATTTCGAAATTCTATCAATGGGCAAGTCAATTGTAGTCTCAGCTACACCGGAACGGTTGCTCATTGCCAAAGAACAGATGCAGGGCAAAAGCAGGGATGCCGTATTTTCCTTACCGTTTTTATCGATTAGGCTATTTTCCCGCGTGGGTGTCTGATTGGCGATGCAATTTTGAATGACTTGAATAGAAACTGGAGAACGCTAGTTCAATATACAGGCAACTCTTTTATGCGTAACCTATTAGTTAACTAATAAACTTATTGTTGACAATGTGCTAGCAATTTAGCATAATGTGACCAATGGTTCTTTTAAATATTATTTAGTTAATTAATAAGTTAACCTAAAGGAGAGTTGCCAGAAAATGACCAGCACGCATAAGTATGTTAAAAATTACCCGCGCCCACAATGGATTCGCGATGAGTGGCAATTGTTGAATGGAGAGTGGAGCTTCCGCTTTGATGATTCGTTCGAAGGAGAACGTAACAATTGGTACAGTGATCTGCATGCGGATCGCACCATTCAAGTTCCTTTTACATATGAGACTAAGGCAAGCGGAATCGGCGAGGAGAAGTTCCATCCGTGCGTTTGGTACGAACGGATCGTATCAATTCCGGAAGAAATGAAAGATAAGCGAGTAGTGCTTCATTTTCAAGCCGTGGACTATTTAACTAAGCTGTGGGTGAATGGCGTTTATATCGGCTCGCATGAGGGTGGATATTCCGCGTTTTCATTTGATATTACGGATGCTGTGGAGCAAGGCAGTAATAACCGCATCTCCATCCGGGTTGAGGATGGAAACAGTACGATGCAGCCGCGAGGCAAGCAGCGTTGGACTGACAAGAACTATGGCTGCTGGTATGTGCAGACAACAGGCATCTGGCAGTCTGTATGGCTGGAATACGTCGATGCTTGTTATGTAAGCCATGCGAAAATTACGCCGAAGCTGGAGGAAGCGTCCGTCTCGTTCGAATACGAGCTGGGAAGCACCGTTCGATCTTTCGAAGGATTGTCGCTCCAGACGATTATTCGTTACGATGGCAAGCTGATTCGCTCGACCGAAACGAATGTAGATAGGAAGTTCGTGAAGGTGGATTTAAGCGTCATGAACGATGTCGGTGAATGGAAGGTCTACGCGTGGCATCCGAATCATCCGAATTTGTACGATGTGGAAGTTGTTCTGAAGAAAGATGGCCAGGCGGTTGACACGGTCTACACCTATTTCGGCATGCGCCGCATTCAGATTAAGGGGAATAAGGTACTACTTAATAATCATCCGTATTATCAACGTTTGCTGCTCGATCAAGGGTATTGGGAAGATACTCATTTGACACCACCGTCTGAAGAAGCTCTTATTGAAGATATCGAGAAAACATTAGCCCTCGGATTTAACGGTGTTCGTAAGCATCAGAAGCTGGAAGATCCCAGGTTCTTGTACTGGGCGGACCGCAAAGGGCTCTTGGTATGGTCGGAATTCGGATCCACGTATGAGTTTGGAGATGATGCGGTACATCGGTTCACGAAGGAATGGATCGAAGTTGTGCGCCAGCATTATAATCATCCAAGCATTGTCACATGGGTTCCGTTCAATGAATCGTGGGGAGTTTCGAGCATCTCTACGGACCGGAAGCAGCAGCAATTTACTGAATCGATCTATCATTTGACCAAATCGTATGACCAAATGCGTCCTGTCATTGTGAATGACGGTTGGGAGCACACGGTTTCAGATATTATAACGCTGCACGACTACGAGGAGCTAGGCTCAGTATTCGAAGCTCGGTATAAGGATCAAGAAGTACTGCTTAGCAATAAAGTACCGCATGACAAACATCGATATCCTTTTGCTAATGGATACAGCTATAAGGGGCAGCCGGTGATTATCAGTGAATATGGCGGCATCGCGTTCAAGAGTGAGGAAGGTTGGGGCTACGGCAACCAAGTCAAGAATGAAGAAGAGTTTCTGGCGCGTTATGAGAGTATTACCCAGGCTATCAAAAACTTAGATTATGTTAGCGGCTTCTGTTACACGCAGTTGACCGATGTGCAGCAAGAGGTGAATGGGTTATTAACGATTCAGCGTGAACCGAAAATTGAGATGGAGAAAATCAAAAAAATCAACTTGAAATAGGAGTTGTAGTATCCTGAAGAAGACCTGCTACGTTTTGTAAGCAGGCTTCTTTTTTTATTTCCCAAGGATGATTCCAATTAACTATTGACAATACAGTTCAATTTGATAAACTTGGTTCAAAATGACGAACAAATTTGATGGATAAACGGAGGCGCTTTCATATGAGATTAGATGCTGAATCAACCATTCAGGAAGTCAGAATCATCGAAATAGCCGATCATAACCTGCAAAATGAGCATAGGTACGTGGAAATTGTTTGCTATGGAGGATTAACGGGCCATGCCGGACCGTTGGACGGGCAATATCAATTTCTTGCTGTCAAAAATCGGCTTCATGTGTTTAACAAATTTCTTGCGAAACGGGATATTTTTGATCCCGAAATTGAGTTTGCTTCTCTGTGGGAGGCTGTCTATCCGGAACATCCACTTTCATCGTATGAGCATGGGAAAGATCCGATAAACGGTGACAATATTTGGCGTTCGCACCGTACGTCCAGGCATTCCGCAACAGGGGAAATCATTACGGCTTTCAGCGCAATCGATATTGCCATTTGGGATTTGCGGGGTAAGGCGAGCGCCAAACCTGTACATCAGCTGCTGCATGGCGAACGCACCGAACTTGAGGCTTACGTCAGCTGCATGGGCAGCAAGACACCGCAAGAAGCAGTCGAAAAGGCGACCAATTGGTATGACAAAGGTTTCAAACGTCATAAATGCTTCCTTCCCCACAGACCAGTAGAAGCTGCAGGAGTCAAGAACAATCTTCACATTATGGAAGCGCTTCATCAAACGTTGCCGCAGGATGCGCAGGTGATGTATGACCTGAGCCGTTTAAGCGATCAACTGGACGATCCATCCACCAGGAGCCAAAGGCTGACTTGGGTTAATGAGATGGTCAAAGAAATGCAGAACTACCGCCCGGTTTGGATCGAAGAGCCTGTTTCTCCGGATGACATTGAGGGATACATGACGATCAAACAAGCCAATCCTTCGGCGGTGCTGGCTGGCGGGGAGCATCTTTATACGCGTTGGAGCCTGAAGCCATATCTGGATAAAGGACTGCTGGATTATGTGCAATGTGATCCGGAATGGTGCGGCGGCATCTCCGAAGCGATCGCGATCTGCAAGATGGTTGAAGCCTCTTACCCGAATGTCCGTGTAGTACCGCACGGACATATGATTCTGGCAGCGTCGCAAATTATAGCAGCGCAGTCTGAGGCCTTATCTCCGTTTACGGAATATTTATATCAGGTCATTCCCGATCGAAATCGTTATTTTACCTATGCACCGGAACCGGTGAACGGGATTTTGACTGTACCGCAAGATCCCGGAGTAGGGCCGGCGCTTGACGATTCTAAATATCAAATCATTCGAATCTATAAGGATGAAGAATAAAAGCAGCGGCTGATAAAGTTGTATGTACCATTTTGTAGAAATGGAAGGGAGTTTATGACCATGAACCTTAAACCAGTCATGATTCTGGCAGCAAGTGTTCTGACAATGTTCCTTTTCGAAACCGCATGCTCCTCGGACGAGCAGCTGGCTGACAAGCAGGATACGTCAGCTGCTCGCCAAAAGGTTAAAATTGATATTTGGCATTGGACAGCAGAGCCGGGAATGAAACCGGCATTTGATGCGTTTAATAAGTCACAGGCCAATATTGAAGCTATCTTCCATCAGTTTCCAAGCACCTCGAACATTCCATCCCAAATTAATTCTTTTCTGATTTCCGGCGAATCCATTGATGTCACTGCCCAGTTCAGCCCGGATGACCTGAGGGAGAGGGTGAAAAATAACTTGTATTTACCTCTCGACGAATTTCTAGAAGAAAACCATATCGATTATGAACAAACCTTCGGCAAAGCGATAAACGATTTAACCAAGATCAATGGGCATTATTATAGTGTTCCTTACGGGGTCAATAAATTTGCCGTGTTTTATAATAAACAATTGTTCGATGAAGCGCATGTTCCTTACCCTAAAGCGGATTGGACGTGGCAGGATTTCATGAAAACAGCCAAGCTTTTAACGAAAGGAGAGGGTGCGGATAAAATATATGGTTCCGTCATCTATCCGCTCGACAATAACATCGGCTGGAGTACGCTGGCTATTCAAACACTTGGCTTAAACGGCATGTATAAAAACGATCACGAAACGAATTTCGATCATCCCAGTTACAAGCAAAGTCTTCAGTTATTTATTGATATGCAAAATAGAGATCAATCCA
This sequence comes from Paenibacillus anseongensis, assembly GCF_009757995.1. Classification (NCBI taxonomy): domain Bacteria; kingdom Bacillati; phylum Bacillota; class Bacilli; order Caryophanales; family Paenibacillaceae; genus Paenibacillus; species Paenibacillus anseongensis. The sequence goes on along the minus strand of NZ_WSEM01000016.1, from coordinate 375,407 downwards.
TTATGCCACTCACCGAATTTCCGGGGCAAAAGCTGGACATAGGGACGAATCGGACCAGTTTGTTTTTCAAAGGGAAGTTCGCGATGTTTATTGAGCCTATTTATAATATTTGGAGAAGTCGTCTTCCGGAATATAGACATGATTTCCAAATGGGGGTCGTGCAGATGCCAAGAATTGATGCTAATGCTCCTACGGTTTCCCCAATCACCTTTAGTGACATGAGTATTCCGAGAAGCAGCAAGCATCCGAAGGAAGCGTTTGCGTTCATTCAATTTTATTGTTTGACGCGCCCTGATGAAACGGTGGCTCCGAAAGGAATGATGCCTGCGGCTGCACTCTCTGACCCCCAAGTCATCCAATCGGTCAATCAGTTGATTTACAGTGCACCCGGGGTTGATGAGCAAGAAGCTAAGCAAGTGTTCGAAGATCCGAATACGCAGTATGTGACTCCGGAGACAACCATTACGGTAGCCAAGAAGGAGATATTGCAGGTGGTCAATGAAGATGTCACCAAGGCATTTCTCGGAGAATGGAGTGTCGATGAAGCATTAAAGGATATGAAACAGAGATCCGACGCTTGGATTGCTTCCAAAAATCAGCAGCAAAATTAGCATTTTATGAATGCGCTCTCAGATCTTATTGCGCAGAAATTCGGTGATTCGCATGAAATCAATAGATTGGCTAGGGATAAAAAGCAGCATCCATCGTAAAATTTTTATCTCTTTTATGTTAGTTATGTTATTGCCGACGACGTTAATTAGTGTAAGTACCTATTATTTCTCCATCGATTTGCTGAAGCGCAAAGTCAGCGAGTCCTTTCTGGATAATCTTGCTTACAACAAGAACATCATCGGTATGGAGTTTAAGCAATTCGAACAAATCGCTGATTATATTCCCTATAATTCGGATATTCAGAAGGTGCTTTCTCCCGGTTTCAAATCGCCTTCCATACAGGGCTATTATGATCTGCAAAGCGCGCAGCAATCGCTCAATAATTTTACTATGCAGGCATTTGCTGTTTCCAATGTGGCCTCTATCCAGATTTTTGGCGATAACGGCATCATTCTTTTTACCGGAGCTTCAAGCGATATTTATCCGGACGATAAGAAGTTCAAGGAGAAGATCTGGTACCAGCAAGCGGTTCAGACAGATCAGCCCCAGTTTAGATTCGGTACGTTGAACGAAGATTCTGACGGATCGGCTGGATCAGGGAACATGTACAGTCCTTCCATGATCAAGACCTTTCGCAATAGCGCCACATTAGAGAAACTTGGCGTAATTTACATTAAAATCAGAAGAGATTTGTTCGACAACTTGTTTGAAGACAGCAATATGAAGAAAGCCGGGAAATTTGTAATCCTGGACGATAACGGGCAAGTCGTGTACCATCCCGACAAAAGTATGCTGCTGAAGGCGTTTCCAGGCGTGGACAAATTGAGAGAGCAGCAGGGAGACCACGGTTCATTTATTACCCGGGACGGTCAGTTAATGGTGTATTACCACATTGAACGCTACGGTTGGTGGTTAACAGACAGCATCCCTCTCAGCGAGCTTCTGAAAGACAATAAAATTATTTTTAATATTACGATTGCCGTTGTATTGATTTGCTTCCTATTATCAGGAATAATTTGGTATTTTGTAGCGTCCGGCATTGTCCACCCGATCAAGAAGCTGGCATTTGTCATGCGAAGCGTGAAAGAAGACGGATTGGCCGTTAAATCCGAATATACGGGCAAGGACGAAATTGGCCTGTTAAGTTCGAGTTTTAATTATATGATTGAGAAAATTCAAGAGCTGATCTCCAGGATGGTTGAGGAGCAAGCCAAGAAAAAGGATATGGAGTACCAATCGCTGCAAGCCCAAATTAACCCCCATTTTTTATATAACACGCTTAATTCCATCCGCTGGATGGCGATGATTCAAAAGGCGGACAACATTAAAGAGATGGTGGAGGCGCTGGGCCGGCTGCTCGCGAATAGCACCAGCAAAAGCGAAGCCATGATTACAATAGAAGAGGAATTGGCAATCGTCAAGGATTACATCAAAATCCAAGAGGTCAAATACTCGGATAAGTTTCGCGTTGATTTTGACATCGATCCGCAACTGCTTAAGGTCAAATGCGTGAAATTTATTTTACAGCCGTTTATAGAAAACGCAATTTTCCATGGGATAGAGCCAAAAAGCGGTACCGGCTGTATTCGTATTCAGTTGAAGCTGAGTGGCCAAGTGGCTGAAATAACCATTTATGACGACGGAGTGGGGATGGATGTAGAACAAATCATGTGTGAGGGACATGACAAGGGTAACGGTAGACGCTTCAATGGCATCGGGATTAAGAATGTTGACGAACGGCTGCGATTGACATATGGGGATACATACGGCGTGACCATTCAAAGTGTAAAAAATCACTTTACGTCGGTAACAATCCGATTTCCTGTGGATGCAGATTTCGAGGCAGGAGGACTCCAATGATCAGTGTGATGATTGCAGATGACGAAACGTTGGCCAGAGTTGGATTGAAAACGATGATTCCCTGGGAGAAATACGGGTTTCATTTAGTAGCGGAGGCTGAGAATGGCAAAGTAGCCATGGATTTAGCCCTGCAATTAAAGCCGGATATTATCATCACCGATATCAAGATGCCGCTATTAAATGGAGTTGAGCTTATCTCCGCTTTACGTGAGCAGTTAAAGGATACGAAATTTATCGTTCTGAGCTCTTACGGCGACTTTGATTATGTGAAAGAAGCGATGCAGATCGGTGCCGAGGACTACATATTGAAGCTGGAAATGGAACCGGAACCTTTTGCCGAGCTGCTTAACAAAGTTAAAGGGAAGATTGAAGCCGAGCGAAGCAGGCATAAGGAGGAGCGCGCAGATGAATGGAACAAAAGGCGAAATTTACCTGCATTACGGGAAAAATTGTTCCAGAATCTGTTATTCAGCTACTATATCAATGAAGATGAGATCCAAGAGCAATTCAATTATCTGGATATTAAGCTGCATGCCGAAAATCTGGTATGTTTGTTAGTTCGAGTGGAGAACAGGGAGTTATATGAAAAATACGGTGTAGACGACAGATATGTGCTAACCTATGGCGTCACGAATATGATTGAAGAGATTTTGCAAAATTATCCTCCAGCTTACGTCACCTCAACCAATTCCATGGAGTTTGCCATTATTCATTCAATTAGGGCCGATTCAGAAACTGAACCGAAATCTGCTGCCGAGAAATTAGCCGTTCATGTGGAAAGCGCTTTAAAAACATGTTTTAACTTCAAATGCCGAATCGGAATTAGCGAATCATGCAGCCGCCTTGGAAAACTGAAGTCAGCCTATCGCGAGGCCAGCACAGCGCTTAATCAAGGCTTTTCGGAGCCGAAGCGTACCATTCATCATTATCAGCGGCACTTAGATACCGGCCATACGGTTAGCTTTGAAGAGGAGTTTAAACCAATCGACGACGGGAGAAGTATCGTATCCCGCGCCAAAAAATATATGTTGAAACATTATGATGAGGATATCTCCTTAAAGACAGTTTCCCAGTATCATAATATTTCCCCGAATTACTTGAGCTCTCTGTTCAAAAGAACAACGAATGAAAACTTTATTGATTTTCTCATTCATGTTCGGATCGAGCAAGCTCAGTATTTGCTTAAAAACAGCAGTAGCAAGATCTATGAAATCGGCATAAAAGTCGGCTATCCGGATGCCTATTATTTCAGTAAAATTTTCAAAAAAGTGACGGGTTTAACGCCTCAGGAATATAGAAATTGTCAGAAGTGAAACAGCCCCTTGCGGGTTGTTTTTTTATAATGAATGCAGCTCGTGCGTTAAATAAAACAATGGATCGTGGATAAAGACAATATCTGGAATTTGCTTGGTAAACACCTTTGGATTTTGCTTAACTGGACGGCCAAATTAGTAATATAAAACAATGGATGCCTTTAGATATTACATTTCAACATGCTTTACGGCTTTCTATAATGAAGACATGAACACATAACTTTACGAATAGGGGAGTGAGCATGTTGAGAAATTCAGCTTTTAGAAGAGTAAAGCGTTATTTGGTACCTCTGATGCTTATCGGAAGCACGATTGCAGCAATGGGCTGCCAAAGTCAAAGTGCGGGCACGGCCGCCAAACCAGCCGATGCAGCGCCGGGTCAGACTGTGCTGAATGTCTACAGCTGGACGGTTGAGGATAGCATGAAGCCATTTTTCGAAGCTTTTGAGAAGAAATATCCGAATATCAAAGTGAAATATACAAAAATGGCGGATTCCAATCCGACGACGGCGAATTCGCTGCTGACCTCAGGTGAAGCCATCGACGTTATCCCGCAAGCCTCGGTAGATGATATGCGTGTCAGGGCCACAAGCGGGATGTACGAGCCTTTGGATGAGTACCTGAAAAAAGACAAAATGGACTACAAGCAAATTTTCGGGGCTTCCATCAATGATTTGGAAACGGTGAATGGCAATCATTATGCGCTTCCATACAGTATGGCGACCTACGGTCTTTACTACAATAAAGCCATGTTTGATAAAGCAGGTGTACCGTATCCAACCGACGACTGGACATGGGACGATCTCAGGGCGGCAGCGGTCAAATTGACTTCAGGCAGCGGAGCTAATAAAATCTATGGCTTTTTACCGGACTACACAGGCCAATGGGCTTTTCCCGCTATTCAACAGCTCGGTCTGAACTATGTCTACAAAAATAACGGACAGGAATCGAACTGGGATAATCCTGCCTTCTTGAACGCCTTGCAATTTTTTTACGATATGGAAATGAAGGATAAATCCGCGTGGCCGATTTCGGAATACAAGGCGCTCAAAATCGATACCAATCCGCATACCATTTTTATGCAGGGGAAAGCTGCGATGTACATTCAGCCATCATTTATCGTCAAGTACAGCTCGCAGGAGTCCTATGGCTTTACCAATTTTGATTACGGCGTTGTCAATCTGCCCAAAGTGAAAAAAGAAGACAGCTTGAGCAATGTATATTATATAAGCGATTTCAGCATTCCAGCGAGTGCACCAAATAAAGAAGCGGCCTGGACGTTCCTGAAGTTTTACTGCTTGGAAGCACCGGAAATTTTCGCTCAATCCAAAGCGATGACGCCTGCCAATCTTTCATCTATGGATGCTTCCGTCAATGAGAAGGTAGGTAAAATCATTTTCGATTACCCGCATTTTGATCAGCCAACAGGTATGAAAACATTTATTACGAATAAGATGAAGCTCACGCCATATTTGACGACGATCACAACGGCAAAAGCTGAAATGATGGATATGGTAAAATCGGAAATTACTTCGTGTTTAATGGGCAATCAAACTCCAGCGGAGACCATAGCCAAATTGAAAAAGCAGTCCGACGATTTGATTAAAAAAGCAGGAAAATAGGAGATGTGCGGAGGAATGCTAGATGGAACTGGCAAAGAAGAACTCACTCATAGCACCTAAACGCAAAAAGAAGATTCGTAAGGATATCTTGCATGAAAATATAGCGGGATGGTTGTTTCTTTCCCTTAATTTAATCGGGTACATTATTTTCAAATTAATTCCGATTATCCTTTCGCTGATTTTCAGCTTGTGTGATTGGAACTTGGTATCCGGTTTAAAAGGAATTAAATTTATCGGATTAAAAAATTATATCAATTTGTTGACGGACGACGTATTCATTAAGTCCTTGGTAAATACCATTGTTTATGCAGCTATTACGGTTCCGTGTTCTGTGTTTCTTGCCTTGATTCTTGCAGTAGTACTAAACGATAAAATCTTCTTTAAAAGCTTAGTCCGTTTAGGATTTTATTTACCCAATATTGCTTCCATGGTTGCGATTTCCGTGGTGTGGAGTATTTTGTACATGCCTACCTTCGGTCCAATCAATCAGTTCTTGATTTCAATTGGGATCGAACACCCCCCGGGCTGGCTGTCTTCATCCCAATGGGCGCTGATCTCGATTATCATCATGAGCGTTTGGCAAGCCGTTGGGTACAATGCCGTTATTTTGCTGGCAGGGCTGCAGAGTGTCCCTGGAACATTGTACGAATCGGCGGAAATCGACGGAGCCGGCCCGCTGCGCAAATTTTTTCAGATTACGATTCCCATGCTGTCGCCAACTTTGTTTTTCGTAACAGTGATCTCCATTATTGGTTCGTTTCAGGTGTTCACGCAGGTGAACGTCATGACGCAGGGAGGGCCAGGTACTTCGACGTCAGTGCTAGTCTACTATATTTATAAAGCTGCCTTTACGTACAACAAGATTGGATACGCCAACGCGATTGGATGGGTATTGTTCATCTTGGTCTTCATTTTTACGACGCTACAGTGGAAATTTTCCAATAAAGACTCGCATGTAAACTAGAAGGAGAGGAGGATCCAGATGAGTGCGAGGTCTTTTAAATTAACTCAAAAAACGGTTTTAACCGTAATAATGCTCCTACTATCGCTCCTATCCGTCATGCCTTTCTTCTGGATGTTATCGGCATCCTTCAAGCCAACTGCGGAAGTATTCGAATTTCCGATCCGATGGATCCCGAAAACGTTTATTTGGGATAACTATGTAACCGTATGGTTCGCTCGTTTTCAAACCTATTTTTTAAACTCGGTTAAGGTTTCCGTGGTCAGTGTCATCGGAGAGGTAATTACAAGTGCACTTGCGGGGTATGCGTTCGCTAAAATCAAGTTTAAAGGCAGAGAGCCTGCCTTCGTCATGTATATCGCCACCCTGATGTTTCCGCACCAGATGTTATTGGTTCCAAGATTCGTTTTGTATCGTTTGATGGGCTTGTACAATAGCTTGTGGGCGTTGATGCTTCCCGGCATTTTCAGTGCTTTCGGCACCTTCTTATTTCGGCAGTTTTTCACCACGATACCGGATGAATTGATGGAAGCGGCTAAATTAGATGGCTGCAATCATTTTAAAACGTTTACAAAAATCATACTTCCGTTATCTATGCCGGTTGTTTCAACGCTTGTTATTTTTTCATTCGTCGGTTCGTGGAACAATTACGAAAACGCGTTGGTCTTTTTAAGCAACAAAGATAAATTCACCATTCCGCTTGGCCTGCTGCAGTTTCAAACCGAGGAGCAGACGAATTACGGCGCCATCATGGCGGCATCCGTCTTGTCGCTGCTGCCGATCTTTGTTATCTTTTTGAGCCTGCAAAAATATTTTATTGAAGGAATTGCTACCGCAGGTTTAAAAGGATAAACAACTATACCTGTATATACCGAATTGGAGGAGATTGTCCGTGTCACAAGCAAACCAATCGAACAAGTTGCCTGACGTTATCATTATCCAAGATCATCAAACAACGTTATCCCCAGAACCATCCGTCCAATGGGCGAAGCAAACTTTAATCGACACGCTGGAAAGTCGCGGAATGATTGTTGGATTTGAACCGCTGGATACTGAACAATCCGCCAAGGTACAAATTATCATTTCCGGTAACGATTCCCCGGCAGCCATCGCTGCGGGAAAGGATCTAGGCGTTGCTTTGCCAGAGGAAGCGGAATCGCTTGCAATTCTAGCCACACAAGGAAAAATCGTACTCACCGCACCTGATAGACGAGGGCTTGTGTACGCTCTCCTTGAACTGACGGATCGCATCCAGCATGCTTCCGGCGATATAACCGGCGAATTGCTGGACGTTAAAACGCTCATCGACAAGCCGGCCAATGAGATTCGGAGTGTAACTCGCTTATTCGCTTGCGAACCGGAAGATAAACCATGGTTTTATGATAAGTCATTTTGGGATGAGTATTTGACGGAACTGGCGACACAGCGGTTTAATCGTTTCACCCTATCTTTAGGTATGGGGTACGATTACGGCCACGATCTGAATGTACGGGACAACTACTTTTGTTTTGCATACCCGTTTTTGTTTGATGTGCCTGGTTACGAAGTGAAAGTACTTGAACTGTCGGAAGAGGAGAGAAGGCTAAATTTCGAAACGCTCCATTACATCGGTCAGGAAACCAAACGGCGGGGGATGCATTTTCAGCTTGGACTCTGGAATCACTCTTACATGTTTACGGACAGTCCGAATATGGACTATACGATTGCCGGTATTGACGATAAGAATCATGCTTCCTATTGCCGTGATGCGATCAGCCAGCTGCTGAACGAGTTTAAAGAGATCGACGGTTTGACTTTCCGTGTACATTATGAAGGCGGTATTCCAGAGCCTGCATACGAATTTTGGCGTGTTGCTTTGGCAGGAACGAAAGACATAGGTCGCAGAGTAGAAATCGATATGCACGCGAAGGGCATTAATGAAGAGTTGATTCAGATTGCGCTTGACACCGGTCAGCCGATATTTATCTCGCCGAAATATTGGGCGGAGCATATGGGACCAAGCTATCATCAGGCGGCAATCCGAGATAACGAATTCTCTCTGCCGAAAAACCAGACGATGGATATGCAAGCCATTACCGCATGGTCGCGCCGATTTACACGGTACGGGTATGCCGATTACTTGCAGGATGATCGCAAAATAGGCATTTTATTCCGGTTATGGCCCGGAACGCAGAAGCTTCTCATGTGGGGAGACCCCGCGCTGGCTGCAGGCTATGGACGGCATTCCCATTTCAGCGGAACGCAAGGTATCGAGCTGTGCGAACCGTTGACTTTCAAGGGACGCAAAGGTTCGGGTACGGAGGGCGGAAGGGAGCCATATCTCGCCGAAGAGCTGAAACTGCCGAACAGCGATTGGCAGAAGTATAAATATACGTACCGGCTATGGGGACGGCTGCTTTATAACCCGGAAGCGACTCCTGACGTATGGCGCAGATATTTGTGCCACGAATTCGGCGAGGCGGCAGACAGTTATGAATCGGCGCTTGCGCATGCAAGCCGCATCCTGCCTTTGGTTACTGCAGCCTATTGCCCGTCAGCTGCAAACTTTGTTTATTGGCCAGAAATGCATACTAACCAGCCGATTGCCGATCTGGAATTGCCGTCGCCATTTGGCTTCGATACGCCAAAGCCGGGAACGTTCGGGGCAGCTAGCCCTCTGGACACTGCCTTATTTTATCGAATCGATGATTTTGCCGACGATATTATTCAAGGGTTCCGTCACGGTAAGTATTCTCCGCTTGAAACAGCAGATCGTCTGGAGTCCATGGCGACATCGGCCGCTCAACATTTGTCAAAAGCCGAAGAGCTGGCCGTAGATACACAAGCTGCGAATTTTCAGCGGTTTGTAACGGATACCCGAATGTTGGTCCATATCGGCCAGTTCTTCGCGAATAAGTTCCGGGCGGCGTTAAGCTATGCTTTGTCCGAGCGGACCGGGGATATGGTTGAGCTGGAAAGAGCGTTGGATTTCTATAAGTTGGCCAAAGAGCATTGGGTCAAGGTCATTGAGATTTCGCAGGATACATATAAGGCGGATATCGCATTTGGTAATTCAGGGGCGGTTAGAGGACACTGGGCGGACCGGTTTCCTGCAATTGAAGCGGATATTCAGGCAATGGAACGCCAACTGCAGACAGCTCGGGCAGACAACAGTCGAACGGTAGATTCCGGAAAGCTGCAAGCTGCTATGAAAGTGCTGACCGCTTCTCCTGTTGACCGCAGGCAGCTGTTCGAGCATCAGGCGCCGTCTCATTTCACCAAGGGTGAGAAGATTGGTCTGCAGCTCGAGCTGCCAGGCGCCTCCGACGGCCTGAAAGTAGTGTTGCACTATCGGCACGCCAATCAAAGCGAGCATTACGTCGTCACAGAAATGAATCGGGACGGTGCGAGCTTTGCTGCCGAAATTCCGGCAGCCTACACCAAGTCACCTTTTGGCATTCTCTATTTCTTCGAAGTCGTTGAAAGCGATAACGGAGCCCGGCTATATCCCGGTTTGAACGAGGACATCTCGAATCAGCCTTATTATTTCGTCCAAAGCCGCTAATCCATGTTTCCAAGCTTCGCAGCAGGACGGTGCTGCGAAGCTTTTCATCACAATCTATGCACCACATTAACGCATAATGGGAGGGATTCAGGTGAGTTCAAAGCAAACGACTGGAAAAAACGGCATTATTGATTGCGATGTCCACGTCTACCTTAAATCCAGGGAAGAACTGAACAAATATTTGCCTCAGCCTTGGAGAGACTGGTATCGTCCGTTGAACCGAGCTTACGGCAACATTCAGGGAAATCGTGTGGATGCCAAGCCGCCAAACGGTGGTGGGGCGGGAACCGATCCCGATTTTTTGCGGGAGCAATTGATCAACGAGTACGGAATCGATTACGCGATTCTGCTGCCCCGCGCGATGCTGAACAATTTGCCGGATCCCGACATGGCTTCCGCAGTAGCCGCTGCCTACAACGATTGGCTTGCCGATACATGGCTGGACAAATATAATCATGACGGCGTGTTCAAAGGCTCGCTGTATATCGCTACCCAAGACCCTATCGGAGCGGCCAAAGAGATTGAGCGCTGGGCCGGCCATCCTCATTTCGTACAGGTAATGACCGATTCCGGGGCAACGGCGCCCTTCGGTCAGCGGCAGTATCATCCGATCTATGAAGCCTGTGAAAAATATGGCTTTCCACTGGCGATTCATCCCGGTACGGATGGAATGGGCATTAACCATCAGCCAACACCAGGCCATCCTACCCGCTACATTGAGTTTCATACGTGCTTATCGCTTGCCTTCCAGGCACATCTGGTCAGTTTTCTGACCGAAGGGGTTTTCGTGAAGTACCCTAAATTCAAAATTGCGCTTGTCGAGGGTGGCGTTTCCTGGCTTGCACCTTTAATGTGGCGGTTGGATGCGGAATATAAGGGACTCCGCTATGAAGTGCCTTGGCTTGAAAAGCGGCCGAGTGAATTTCTACGAGACCACGTACGTATTACGAGCCAGCCCATTGAGCGGCCAGATGATGACAAATATTTGTTGACGATGCTGGAAGCGATGGATGCCGAACATATTCTCATGTTTGCCAGCGACTACCCGCATTGGGATTTCGACTCGCCGAGAAGAGCGTTTCCGAAGCTTCCGGCCGAGCTTCATCGGCGAATCTTTTATGAGAATGCGAAGGAGTTTTACAACCTTTAAACAGGAGGCTGCTGAACATGGAGCGATTCGTAGTATGTAAAACGACCGATATGCAGCCGGGAGAGCGGAAAATCGTTCAAGTTGGCGGAAGGTCTATTGGCGTGTTTAATGCAAACGGGGAGTATTACGCTTTGCGCAACAGCTGTCCACATCAGGGAGCACCTCTGTGTGTGGGCAGATTGACTGGGACGACGCTGCCGTCGTTGCCGGGCAGCCACCGATACGGACGGGAAGGCGAAATACTGGCCTGCCCTTGGCACGGATGGGAGTTTGATGTCACGACGGGGAAATCGCTATTCAATCCCAATGAGTGCTTGGTCAAAAAATACGATGTGGCTGTAGAGCCGTTAGAGGATAGTCTTGAAACCTTCCCGGTTTCTGTAGAAGAGGAACATGTTGTTCTGTATGCCTAAAAAGGAGGAGGAACATGGGATTCAACCTCACCGGGAGGCGAGTATTCAGCAGCCGGGCAGCATTGCTTCATCGCATGATCATGCTGACCTTGGCTGCCTCTATTTTGCCGACCTTACTTGTAGGGATCAGCAGTTACCTCTTCTCGACTTCGACGCTGCAAAATGAAGTCAACCGCGCCCATGTTCAACTGCTGGAGAATACTTCGGCAACCATTGATCGGGATTTACAAAATATGCAAGATAGTACATTGCAGATGTTATTTCATCCTCTTTTCGCGAATGAAGCTTTGCAGCGGGGCATCAAGGGAAATGAATTTGAGTTTAACTTGCAGGTCTCGCAGTTTTTTTCCACTTTTCAGTATAACCATAAGCAAATTCTTGATATATCCATGTACATTAAAGACAACTATCTGCTTTCTTCCTCTTACGGTTTATTTAAGATTGCCCCGGTGTACGACCACAACAGGCTAAATGATGCGATGGTTTCCCCGAAGGAGCTGGAGTGGACCAATTCCGTCTTTCGCATCCGGGAGAACGATGAAGCTAGTGGCGTTACCTTTATTTGCAAGCTGCCTCTTCAAGCACCTAATCCAATCGGTCTCATGCTGGTCCGTATGGATCAGAAGGTGTTTCAGGATTCGCTTCAGCGCTCGACCGTGTATCCAGGTCAGATGACAGTGATTGTCGATCAAGAAGGAAAAACCGTTGCCGCATCTTCCGCTTTTACGCTTCCTTCCGAACTGCTTAATACGATTCGTCATAGGAATATATCTGATCATAAGCTCAATTATAATTGGAACAACCGTAATTATCTGGTCACAACGTTAACGTCACGCTATACCGGCTGGCAGTATATTGATCTGATCCCAACGCAAGAATTAAATGCCAAATCGGCGGGAATCGGTGTTATCACAGCCATAGTGCTGGTTGTCGTGCTGCTCTTGGCGCTTGTTCTCACACTTCTTGGTACGCAATGGATTTACCGGCCCATTGCCAATCTTATGAATTTCCTAAAGCGGGAAACTTCCTCAGGTAATGATGTAGGAGAAGACGAGATAGGTTACATGAAACAAAGTTGGCAGGCTTTAAAGCATGAGACGAGTCGGCTACAACACCAGTTATCCATGCAACAGCCTATGCTGCGGGAATCATTTGTCATGCAGATGTTGCTCGGGCATTATTTGCATTACTCGCAAAGCGAGCTGGAACAGTTGTTCATGCGGTACGGGCTTCCCCACCAAACCCGATTCGCGGTTTTTATTATGACTTATGACAGAAGCGGTCCAGCTAATGGGAGGTTTTTGGATCAGGACCGGGACCTTGTTATTTTTGCTATGAAAAATATTATTATGGATATGGTGCAAACGAATGTTCGCCCGATTCTTGGGGTTACTGTTAATTGTCTAAACGATCAGCTGGCTGTGCTGCTCTGGCAGCATGCGGAAGTAGATCATCAAACCGTTCATGAAACGTTAGAGGCATGGGAGAATTCCGTGAAGGTATTCGTTGAGGAGCTCCGAGATGTATTGGCCAATTATTTACGGCTGCCGGTAACAGCAGGGCTTGGTGTAGGAACAAGCGAGATTGGAAATCTTCCGCTCGCATATCGGCAAGCACTTTCAGCTCTTACTTCGCGTCTCGTCGTTGGTGGAGAGCAGGTCATAGCTCCGGATAACGGCTTCTTCAAGTCGAATGAAGAGTACCGTTATCCCATTGAGCTGGAGCGGCACTATGAGGAGTCTTTGAAACAGGGAGATCTCCATGAAGCGGAACGGATGCTTCATGAGTTTTCGAAATATGTCATCGGTGCGACCCATGTTGCCAAGGTGATTCAAATGTCGTATACGCAGCTCCTAGGCACGACGATACGCACCATGTATTTGCTCGGCATTGAACCCGATACAGTCTTCAAAGGAGAAGAGCCCTACGACTACTTACGTAAGTTTCAAAACATGGATGATTTAAACCGTTGGTTTCTTCAGCATTTGATAACACCAATTGTGCAGTTCGTACGAAATAAAACGAATATAGAACACGAGCAAATTATCGACAAGGTGACCGCTTATATCCATGAGAACTATCATCAGGATATTTCTCAGGATCAATGCGCGCGCAATTTCGGAGTCAGCCGTACCCATCTCAGCAAGCTTTTCAAAAAATTCAAACAGATCGCTTTTAGTGATTATTTAACGCACATTCGGATTGAGAAGGCCAAAGAGCTGCTTTGTGAAACCGATATTCCCGTGGCTGACATTTCTGAGAAGGTAGGTTATCTCCATACGCAGAACTTTATCCGTGTTTTTAAAAAGATGGAAGGGATCACTCCTGGACAATTCCGTGAGGAACGCGGGTAGCGGAGCAGCCGTGTTGCACGACCCTCTATGCAGCTGGAGAGCAGAGAAACTCCCGCTGTATAGGGGGTTTTTGCTTACATTTAGCGGATGCTCGTTGTGTGACTCGGAGCTGGGCTGTCACAGATTGAGCATGCACAAATGGCTTATTGAGAATTATCGGAGCCATCCCTAGAATACAGATTGCCGGCATGGAAATTCAGCAAGCATGGAGCACTGGATGGTGGGGAGACATTCAAATTTATGTAGAAAGGATGAGCGTATTGCCAGATCAATCTAGAAGCGCGGTATCCGCCGATGATTTAAAGAGGTCTCTGCAAACGAAACAGGCAAGCAACCGCTTTCTAAACTGGCTGAAAAGTTGGAAGCCAACATGGAAGCAAGAAAAGTATCTGTATGTTCTCGCGCTGCCCGGACTGTTGTATTTCCTTATTTTCAAGTACATCCCGTTATGGGGGCTGTCACTAGCCTTTACCGAATACTCTCCTTACCTGGGATTGTTCAAAAGCGAGTGGGTCGGATTCAAGCATTTCCAAAGTTTTTTTGCCAATCCTGATTTTTGGCTGCTATTCCGCAATACTTTAGCAATCAGCTTCCTAAATATCATTTTATTTTTTCCGATGCCCATCATTATTGCATTGCTCCTGAACGAGCTGAAAAACGTGACCTTCAAAAAATGGGTCCAAACCTCGATTTATTTACCTCATTTTTTATCTTGGGTCGTTATCGTGGGTATCTGCTTTCTAACCTTGAGCGGCAGCGGGATTATTAATAAGCTGGTCGTCGAATCGGGAGGGCAGGCTATTAATTTTTTAACGAATCCCGAAACCTTTTGGGGCATGCTGACGGCTCAAACGATCTGGAAAGAAACCGGTTGGGGAACGATTATATTTTTGGCCGCCTTAGCCAGTATTAATCCCGAGCTATACGAAGCGGCGAAGATTGACGGGGCGAACCGATGGAAGCAAATGCTCTATGTGACGATTCCGGGTATTAAAGGAACGGTAATTATCTTATTAATACTTCGTTTGGGTCAAGTATTGGATATCGGCTTCGAGCATATTTACTTGATGTCCAGCTCGGCCGTGACGGAGGTTGCGGATGTCTTCGACACTTACGCATACCGGGTAGGGATTCAAAACGGGCGATTCAGCTTTGCCACCGCTGTCGGCATTTTCAAATCGGTGGTCGGCTTGATCCTTGTTCTATTGGCAGACCGAGCGGCTAAGAAGCTGGGAGAGGAGGGCGTGTACTGATGAAGCGACACCTAGGCTCGCGTGTGTTTGATAATATCAATTATGCGGTTCTTGGACTGATTGGATTATCAACATTGCTGCCGTTTATTTATGTTATTCTCGTTTCCTTTACTGATCCTATCGAGTACCAGACTAGCCCGATTGTCATCTTTCCCAAACATTGGAGCTTGGCTTCGTATGAGTTCATTCTGTCTACACGTACCTTTTTGAACTCGCTAAGCGTAAGCGCAATTCTGGCGATTGTCGGTACGGCTTGCAGTCTTATATTGACAAGCGGACTTGCGTACACCTTATCTCGCAAAAAGTTCAGACTGAAGCGGGTGTTCATGATAGGTATTTTGTTCACCATGTTGTTCAATCCGGGGATGATACCAAACTATTTGCTGGTCAAGGAATTGGGGCTGGTCAATACCATATGGTCGCTTATTCTTCCGGTGCTGAGCAGCGCCTGGTATGTCATTTTGATGAAAAGCTTTTATCAGGAAATTCCTGAGGAGCTGGAAGAGTCGGCCAAAATGGATGGATGTACGGATATCGGCGTATTTTTCCGGATTATGCTGCCTGTTTCCGTAACGGCGCTTGTCGCTTTCGGCTTATTTTTCGCCGTTGCTTATTGGAATACGTACTTCAATGCGGTGCTGTACATTAACAAAGATACACTTCGCCCTATGCAGGTCGTGCTGCAAGTGCTGCTCATTCAAGCATCAACACAGGTAGGCGATCCGTCTGTTGCGCAAATGCTGCAGAGCGATCAGATGCTGCCACCGGAGACGATAAAAATGTCGGCGGTCGTTGTGGCTTCCTTACCAATTATCATCGTATATCCATTCCTGCAAAAATATTTTGCCAAAGGCATGATGGTCGGCTCTGTGAAGGGTTAAGTTAAATTTTAAGGAGGTCAAACAGATGAACAGATGGTTAAAAAGAGCGTACCTTGGTGCCGCTTCGACGGTTGTCCTGCTTGCTGGCTGCAGCTCTCCGGATGGAGCTTCCAATTCGGCGGGCGGTGCAGGCAGTGCTTCGAGCAAACAGGAACCTACGGAGATCAATATCTTGACCACAACCTACAATTCGGCACCTGGTAACGATCTGGACAGTTTGAAGCAAATCAACGAGAAATTTAATGTGAAAATGAATGTGACCTACGTTCCGGCTAATAATTACCAGGACAAATTGAACGTCATGCTGGCCTCGGGCGATCTACCCGATGTGAGCCTGGTTTGGGACATCAATACGCAGGCATTTGCCAACGCGACAAATCAGGGGGCTTTCTGGGATTTAACGCCGTATATCAAGGATTATCCGAATTTGGCGGCTTATCCTGAGCAAATTTACAAAAATGTCTCTTTTAAAGGGAAAACCATGGGTATTCCGCGTGTTCGTCCCATTGACGGGCATCAGTCGCTGCTCATCCGGCAGGATTGGCTGGATAAATTAGGATTGAAAGCGCCAACGACGATGGATGAGTTTTATAGTGTTATGGAAGCCTTTACAAAAAATGATCCTGACGGTAACGGCAAAAACGATACGTACGGATTCGTCGGTCAAGGCACACCAACGCTATCCAATTATTTCTTATCGATGTTTGGTGCGGGTCTGCAGCATTATGTAGATGAAAACGGCCAGGTACAGCCTAGCTTCTTCAATCCTAAAATCAAGGATGCGTTGGCCTTTTGGAACAAAGTAAACAAAGCGGGCATTATGGTGCCGGATCTTCCTTTGCTGCAAACGAGCCAAACTCGCGATTTTATGACGCAGGGCAAAGTTGGTATGGGCTTTAGCAACGTGTATGATGGCCACTTGTATACCGATGACTTGAAGAAGGTTAATCCGAACGCGGTTATCAAGCCTTATTTGTTCCCAGCGGCGCCGGACAGCAAGGTTTATATGGAAGCGGCACCGGGCTCTTTCGGTATTTTCATGATTAATAAAAAAGTTAGCGAACAAAAAATGAAAAAAATTCTCGAAGTTTACAACTATACGGCAACGAGAGAAACGTACAATCTGGTTGCTTACGGCATTAAAGGCGTCGATTACAACGAGAACGAAGCAGGGGACATCACCCAGACGGATGAGGGTAAAAAGAAAGGCTATGCCTTCGATACTTCAGCGCAATGGGTTTCGAGCTATTACGATAAATACGTAAAAGCGGATTTACCGGGTATGACGCCTGAAACGAAGGCATACAACCATAAGTTAGTAGACACCATTTCGACCGTGTCCGTTCCGAACCCGGCGCTTGGGCTTGTCACTCCGACGGCATTGGAGAAAAGTGCGGATTGGAATAAAAAAATCAACGATATGATTACGAATGTCATTATAGGCAAAAACAGCTTTGAAGATTTTGATAAATTTGTCCAAAGCTTTAAAGACGACCCTTCGTATCAGAAGCATTTAAAGGAACTTAATGATTTGTACAAGGAAAAAACAGCAAAAAAATAAGAGAATTCAGGAGGCCTATCGACATGGGAACAAGATTACAGGGTAAGGTAGCGGTTATTACAGGCTCATCATCTGGCATCGGAAGAGCGAGCGCCGAGGTGTTCGCGGAAGAAGGAGCGCATGTCATTGTCAATGACGATGGCGGACGAGAAGGTTTGGGGCAGCAGGTCGCTGATGGCATCAATGCGCAAGGAGGTTCGGCCGTTTATGTTCAGGCGGACGTATTCAAAAGCGAAGAATTGAAGCGGCTCATTGATTATGCTTATGAAAAGTTCGGCAAATTGGATATTTTGATGAATAATGCCTATAGAGGGCACACCAATTCCGTGTTGGACCAAGAAGAAGCGGATTGGGACAGGGTATTCGCATCTTCGGTTAAAGCCGTATTTCTCGGCAGTAAATATGCACTGCCAGGTATGATCAATGCGGGAGGCGGTTCCATCATTAATTCCGCTTCGGTCCACGGGCTGCTCGGGGGAAGAAGGCATTCCTCCTATGATGCTGCTAAAGCGGCAATCATTAATTTGACCCGCCAGATGGCGGTTGATTACGGGAAACACGGCATTCGGTTTAATTCCATTTGTCCGGGCCGCATTGTGACGGAAGGGAAGATTGATTTCCTGGAGAAATATCCGGAGGAGGTTCGCCGGCAGCAAGCGGTTTACCTGCTAGGGCGGCCAGGAACCATGCGCGAAGCCGCACTGGCCGCACTGTTCCTGGCATCGGACGATTCCTCCTTCGTCACGGGCCATGCTCTGGTCGTAGACGGCGGCCTGACTGCTCAGCTGGCGGATAGTGTCTCCGAGCCGCTTGAGGAAGGTCTCGGTCTCGGCCTTGCCGGCTCCAAATAAATGAGCAGATATAGGGAGAATATCTATGAATAAGCAGGCAACGATTTTCGCATATATCGGCACGCAAACTGATGGCAGCAGCAGTGAAGGGATTTATGTTTATCGGATGAATCCGTCTACCGGTGAATTGGAGTATTCGAGCACGGCTGCGGCGGGAATCAATCCTACTTACTTGGCGATCCACCCATCGAAACGGTATCTTTATGCAGCCAACACAATTGAAGGCGAAGGCCTGATTAGCTCCTTCGCCATTGATTCCCTTACGGGGAGGCTGACGTTCATGAACAGTCAGCCCTCCGGGGGCTCTAAGCCTGTTCATGTGCTTGTTGATGGGAAGGGCAAATTCGTGCTTGCCGGAAATTTCGGCGACGGCAGCGTGTGTGTTCTGCCGATCCAAGCGGACGGCAGCCTTGGCGCGATGACGGATATCATCTATCATTCCGGCTCCAGCGTCCATCCGACGCGTCAGCAGGGACCTCGCGTTCATTCGGTCACGCTCGATCCGGCCGGCCGATATGCGGTTACCGCTGAATACGGGGCCGATCAGCTGCGGGTTTATCGACTGGATGCGGAACGCGGAAAGCTGCTTCCTGCAGCCGTCCCGTCCATTTCCGTTGCAGCGGGTTCTGGGCCTCGTCATGCCGCCTTTCATCCCAATGAACGTTGGGCTTATGTTATCAATGAGCTGGGTAATACGCTGATGAGCTACGATTATGAAGCAACCCAAGGCATCCTTCATTTAAGGGATACGCTTGCCACGCTGCCGGAAGGGTTTGCCGAACCGAGTTTTTGCGCCGATGTTCATGTTCATCCGGACGGCACCTATGTCTACGGTTCGAACCGCGGGCATAACAGCATTGTCATTTATGCGGTCGAGCCTGAGACGGGAAGGCTCCAGCTTGTTGGCCATGAGCCAACTCTGGGGAGAGCACCGCGAAGCTTTATCATCGACCCGACCGGTCAATACTTGTATGCGGCGCACCAAGATACGGACAATGTCGTTGCTTTTAGCCTGGATGGTCAGACTGGTAAGCTGCGTCCGGTAGGTCACAGCATCAAAGTGCCGATGCCGGTATGCATCAAGATGATTTCGATTTAGCTGCGTTAATAGGTATGAATCTGGCGATGATCAACGAATGAGAGGACCTTGCATGATGGACTCATTAGTAAAAATAGCTATAATCGGATGCGGAAGCTTGATGTATCATTTTGTCTACGATTGCCTGAAGCGGATTCCGTTCAACTTAATCGCGGCCAGTCATGAAGATGAGGGGGAACTGACCCGTTTTACGAACCGGTACCGGGTTCCGAAGGCGTATACGAATTACCGGGAAATGCTGCAACAGGAGCAACTGGATGCCGTTATTTGCTTCACGGACGACGAATACGCTCATTTTCAAATAGCTGAAGAATGCCTGCAAGCTAACGTTCATGTGTTTATGGAAAGGCCGGCTTGTTTTTCGATCCAGCAGGCTGAACGTCTCCTGGAGCTGCAGCGGCGTACAGGAAAATATGTAGTGTCTCGTTTTAATAAACGGTTTACTACAGCATATATGATGGCGAAGGAAATCATCCAAAGGGAGGAATTTGGCAGGGTTACGATGTTTCTGTCCAAATTCCAAGGCTCGGAAAGTGCATCGAATGAGCTGTTCCTGTTCAATCATGTGAGTCATCATCTTGATTTGGCTAGATTTCTGCTCGGCGAGATAAAATCGCTGCATGTCGATCAAATCAACCTCGACGCACACAGAGTCGGATACAATATTTCATTCGTCGCGGAGTCCGGCGCTATAGGTGTCATCCAATCAGGCTCTCTGCAAAAGATCGAATACCCGATGGAGCGGGTGGAAATCACTGGAGTCGGCACAAACATTATTGTGGACAATATTCGGCATCTTGCGTATAACCGGCCTGCTCCCAAGCGGGTAGGCTTTCAATTTGCCAAGTTAGCGGATGGCGGAGATACATTGATGTGGAATCTGAATCACGGCAACCTGAGCAATTATTCCTATTATGGTTTTGAGCAACAACTTTATGAATTCATCGACAGTATTCAGAGGCAGATGGCTCCCGAGCCTAACATGGAGGATACCATTCATACGGTAAAACTGTTGGTGCAAATTCAATTTTTGTCGCAAACCAAATGAATTAAGGTATTTTTACCCGCTCCGGCGGGTTTTTCGTTTTGAGATCGAGACGTAGCCTTCTAAATATTATGCGGGCGTAACACTTCCGCTTTGCCTACAATATGATGAGTTTAGAAAGATAAAGAGGTGATCTAATGGCAGTCGTAAAAGCCAGGAAACAGGATATTGATATGTTGGCAAGGTTGCTGCGTGCGGAAGCTGAGACTGAAGGCGAAATGGGCATGCTCCTTGTTGGAAATGTTGGTATTAACCGAATAAGAGCGAATTGCTCCGATTTTAAAGGAATCCGGACCATTCCTCAAATGATTAACCAGCCGCATGCGTTCGAAGCGCTGCAACATGGTTTGTATTATCAAAACGCCAGAGAGAGAGAACGCCGTCTGGCGCAACGTTCCGTGAATGGGGAGCGAAATTGGCCGGGCAAATTCTCCTTATGGTATTTCCGCCCGGGTTCGTTCGAAAATCCAGGTCCTTGTCCGGCAACTTGGTATAATCAACCATTGGCAGGACGATGGAAAAAGCACTGTTTTTATGAACCAACAGCCAAAGAATGTGAAAATGTTTATAATACGTTTTAATTTTATGGTTGGTGAACGATCGTTGAAGTGGAACAGACAAGGCCATCCGGCAAGGATGGTCTTTGTGTTTGCTGTTATAAGAGAGAATTTTGTTAACATGAGGAAAGATTTAACTGTTATACGTCGAACTATACTATATGGATGGACAAGCTTTTTATGACTGGGAGGTCTGAAATGAAGGTCAAACGAATCGTCGCCAATATAAATGCGCAGGATATCTCGGCAGCTAAATGCTTTTACCAGGATGTGCTCGGCCTTGAGATCATGATGGATCATGGTTGGATTAGAACTTATGGTTTAGACGAGGAGATGAGCATTCAAATTAGCCTTGCCTCACAGGGTGGCTCAGAAACGCCTACGCCTGATCTATCGATTGAAGTCGATGATGTCGATGCAGCATTAGAAGGCATGAAGAAAGCTGGATTTCCGATTGAATACGGGCCTGTTGATGAACCTTGGGGTGTAAGACGATTCTATGTTCGAGACCCATTTGGTAAACTTATCAACATACTTGCTCATGAAGATTGATTCACTAATGGCCAAATTGATAAGATACTGGTAAAAAAGGTGGTTATAAGATTGATTGCCGAAGCAATTATTATACAAAATGACTGTGTACTAATGGTAATGCAATACGTTGAACGCGGAGATATTGTTTGGAATTTTCCCGGAGGTGGCATTCAAGAGGGGGAAAGTCCTGAGCAAGCGTGTATTAGAGAAGTGAGAGAAGAGACGGGATTTGATATTCAGTTGAAAGGTTTGTTGAAGGAAAGAAACAAAAAGTATAGTTTCATTGGTGAGGTAGTTGGAGGAAATTTATTCCTCGATACTGACAATCAAGATAACCTGGATATCATTGAAGTTGCATGGATACCTCTAACCGAGCTTGAAAAATTTGATTTCATCACCTTGCCCATGCTTGAGTTAGCTAAACAGCGAGTCCCATTTAACATTTCTTAAAATAATATTGGGATATGTCGATTTTTATGTATACCGCTCGTCGACTAATTAGAGGCTAGAAAGAACGCTTCAATTTAATGGTAGAGGAGACTTTGATCATGAAATTCCTATGTTTAGGTTACTTGGAACCCGAGAAAATGGATGCCCGACCAAAGCATGAGATTGATGCTATTATGAATGAATGTTCGGTTCACCTGGAAAATTTTTATACTAGCGGCCAAGTAGTTATCGATGCCGGTCTCTCATCTGAAACGAAATGCTTGCGGAGAGCGAATGGAAAAGTGAGAGTAACCGATGGTCCTTTTATCGAAACGAAGGAGATGATTGGTAGCGCTTTTCTCATAGAAGCACAAGACATGGAGGAAGCCATCCGAATTGCTTCCTTACATCCTACCGTACAGGTTGCTTCTGGCGAGCAATTCGGATGGGGGATTGAGATTCGTCCAATCGACTACTTTGAATCGAGAAAGTAGAAACAAGAAAAGGGGCTCATCGGAGGCCCCATTTTTTTATCAAAAGTTCATCGCTAATAGAAGTATATATGAATATGTTCACATCTCTTTGTAGTACTTAACACGGTAATAAACGTTATATCCGAGGATAAACATATAGGCAAAGGCCAATATAAATACCGTTATTTTATCTATGCCCATCAAGGCAAATGCTAATAGTAAAGCTCCAAATAGAAAAACAATCATATCATAGGCTTTAGCTTTTGCCCGATTTGCAATTGCCAAATTACGCTCATCATTTTTTTCAATTTCCATCTGCTTTGCTGCGGCAGGATTATTTTTCATAAGGTGTCGGTTGATTATTTCTCCCATACCGTGACCGAAAATCCCACAGCCAAGCCCCACACAGATATAAGGCAATGCTCGAAGTATACCTTGTGGATCTTCAATCGTTTTGATGAAGACTATACCAATTGACAGTAGCACTACACCTGTAAAGGAAAGAAAATAATACGAAATCGGATTTTTCATACACTTTCATCCTCCTCATAAATAAAGATTTCTTCAATACTCATATCGAAATAACGAGCAATTTTGAAAGCTAAAAGGATCGATGGGTTATAACGTCCATTTTCCAACGAACCGATCGTTTGTCTCGACACTTCAAGAGCTAATGCTAATTCTTCTTGCTTAATTC
Organism: Paenibacillus anseongensis; assembly: GCF_009757995.1. NCBI lineage: Bacteria > Bacillati > Bacillota > Bacilli > Caryophanales > Paenibacillaceae > Paenibacillus > Paenibacillus anseongensis. The sequence goes on along the minus strand of NZ_WSEM01000016.1, from coordinate 352,198 downwards.
CGCGTTGCTTGCGAATTTCTTCTAATCGGTTCTTCAGAGCGTGTACCCCCTTGTGGAAAGCTAACTTTCCATAATTGAAGTATATTGTGCACGGTAATTGATGTCAAGCGAACTTTCCATTTTGATGAATTTTAACAAGTTGAGTATTAGAAGATGATACGTATAGCGTAATCTCTCGATAACTACTACGCTAGCAATTAAAAAAAATAAACAAATTTAGACAGGAGAAACATGAAGTGAGTGACCATATCCCCGGGATTCAGTTAAGCCGATTGTTCCATGAGCATTATGTCGCCCCGCGCCTAACGGCCGCTAAACCAACTCTTTTATACGCTTCAGCGCTTGTTGGTCCTGGTAGTGAAGTACTTGGCTTCGATACATCGATGTCATGTGATCATGATTGGGGGCCTCGTGTGCTAATTTTTATCCGCGAGTCCGATATTCCTCAAAAGGAAACTATTCTTGCAGCGCTTCAGCATGAGATTCCAGCATCGTTTTATAACTATCCCGTCGAAATCAATCAGACAATTGTGACGACAGTATCGAGTTACTACGGTAGTAGACTCGGTGTCAGCCCTACTAAATTGTTTGAAGGACTTGATCTAGTCGACTGGCTGACATTTTCTTCGCAGACTTTGGCGGAGCTTTCGGGAGGAGCCATCTACCGAGATGATATCATTGAGTTAACGACTGTTCATGAGAGTTTACGGTATTATCCCAAGGATGTATGGCTTTTCTTAATGGCATCCGTATGGAACAGAATTGGACAAGAGGAGCATTTGATGCCTAGAGCAGGCTTCGTGGGTGATGAATTGGGGTCTTCACTTATTGCATCCCGTCTAGTAAGGGACGTAATGAGTCTTTGTTTCCTAATCGAGCGTCGTTATGCCCCTTATCCGAAATGGTTCGGTACTGCCTTCCAGCAACTTACTTGTTCCTCCGAATTGTTACCTTATCTGCAAACGGCACAAAATACAAGCGAGTGGAGAGTGCGCGAGCAAGCATTAGCAAAAGCCTATCAGATCGTCGCGCAGATGCATAATGAACTACAGTTGACCGAACCGCTTGATACGACGGTGAAACTATTTTATGATAGGCCTTTTTCGGTCATTGGCGGAGGCCGTTTTGCGGAAGCACTCGTGAGTGAAATTGAGGACCCAACGCTGCGAAAGCTTGCTGCCTTTGGGTTCGGCGGCATTGACCAGATCAGTGATAACACCGATTTCCGCGCTATCTCCGAACGTTTTCAAGCAGTAACCTGTGAGATAAACCCGCTTCGAGCTTTTTTTGACGGTTTGAGTAATGAAAGGGACCAGTGAACTTACTGAAACAGGAGAAATAGAAGATGGATGATAAAGACCGTAAACATTATAAACTTGGAATTTTCTACTACAATCCCGATAATAAGTCGATTTTTGTTCCTAAACGATTGGGGTTAGGTTGGACAATAAACTTTGCTCGTCCGATTAGTTGGATTATTATCCTTGCTATAGTTGGTTTCGTGATATTTAAAGTGTGGTAGTCCAGAGCTTTTTACACAAAAAGGGGAGAGCACTAATGCTCTCCCTTGTGACAATCCCTTAATTGTTCGGCTTGGTTTTGCAGTCGGATAATTTGGGATTTTGGAAATCCAATCATAGATGATTTTTCGCTGCAAAATGGACAAGAACAATGCACCTTGTTTTTGGACAAACGTCCGTATTGCTCATCATTTACAAGCCAGTGTGTTTGTTTAGCGATTTTATTTTAGAGGCTCAGCCTGCAAAAGACACCAAGGACAAGACATATAGATCTTTTACAAGCTGAGCATGATAATAATGAGCCTCAGTTGCATAGCGATCGGTCCTTCCGATAAAGTTTTTGGGTTGTTTTATAGTCATTGTACGTCAATGCTGAAGCCATCACAATGTGAATGTGTTGTTTTATATGTTGCGATAATTTACTATTGGAAATCTAAGGTTTAAACGAATAGAGGTAATAAATTCATGGACATGGACTATTTCATGCTAATATTTGGTTGTATATTCGCAGTTTTTGCTACGGTTGGTCTCGGATTCTTAATATATGTTTTACGTCGAGAGAGTAAAGCAGATGATTAACGTGAAAGTGTTGATAAAGCGATTTGTTGCATGCACGCTTGAATATAGGGCGAACACCATTTACAATTGATTTATCTTCCAAATGAGGTGAACTGGATGTCTTTTCGTATCGTTCGAAGTAATTAGTTTGCGGGCTGGGTAAAACGCGTACCAGCTACCAAAGGGGATTTTCTGTCCTTTTTAGTCTTATGAAACTAGTGCTTGAACGGTGTCGGGCGGATATCCAAAATATTTAAGCCAAGGGCACTTGAAATGATTGAATGACGGAACAAAAGAATTTTCGTTTGTTCCTATTCAATTGCAACCAGCCCTTGGTTTTTTATTATTCATTCTAAAATGGAGGACAAAGTATGAACAGGTCTGAGTACAAGGATTTTTACGATAAGGTTGGAAAATTAAACGGTTGGGACTTTAGTAAATTGAGAACTACTTCTGAAGGGGAACAGTGGGACTTTCTTCATGAAGTTACTCTGAAATGTAATAAGTCTAGTTTTTTGCTTGATATTGGTACAGGTGGTGGAGAAGCTTTAATATCTATTGCCGATGCTGCATTACTTCTTGTTGGCATTGATCGTTCAGAAGGAATGATAGAGTCAGCTACTGAAAACTTAAAAAAATCAAATAAGGGTAATATTCGCTTTTTACAAATGGAAGCGGAAGATATTGCTTTTCCTATGTCTTTTTTTAATGTGGTTTCCTGTCGGCATAGTGAGTTTTATGCAAATGAAATTTCAAAAGTGTTAGCGAATGATGGCATATTCTTAACGCAGCAAGTAAGTGAAGGAGATAAATTAAACATTAAACAAGCTTTTGGCAGAGGACAGGGTTTTGGAACTAATGATGGGATTTTAAAAGAGAAATATCTTACAGAGCTAGCTGAAGCAGGTTTTACCGATATTCAATCGTTTGAATATGATGCATCGCAGTATTTTCAATCTTATGAGGATTTGGTCTTCTTCTTGAAATTTACTCCTGTTATTCCTAGCTTTGGGCAAACTGATTATGATTTCGAAATCCTTCAAAAGTTTATTGAAGCAAATCAAATGGAAAAGGGAATCAAAACCAATACAAAACGTTTTATGATAATGGCAAGGAAATAATGAGGGTGTTAAATTTACGAAGAACTTTAGTTCAATAACACAACAAATGGAGGCTGCCGGCATGATAGGCAGCTTCCATTACGTTAATGGTAATTTCTTGAACGAAACATACGAACATATGCTAGTATTTAGGTAACAGGAAGTATTAAATAACGTGAGGTGTAAGATGAAAAAAACTGTTTTAGTAAATATCAGTTATTACGTTGAAATAGATGAAAGTGAGAACGGACTTTCTCAAAAAATCCAAAACAAACTTCGCGAGAATCGGAGTTTAGAGTCTGATGATAGTAATGTTTTTCTAAAGTGGAATCAATCTTCATTTAGGGTATTGAATCCTCGAATCATGAATTGCGGTAGATGTGTGAATTGTGGATGTTGGACTACTAATAGTGAAAAAATTGATGCAATTTTTGGACTAGATAATGGAGCATTTCACAATAATAAATTACTTTGTGATGAATGCCTACCTCCAGACCATCGGTGGGCTTTTTGATTAAACTAAAATGATAGTGTAATTGCCTAAAGAAAAAGTATTTAGGCTTTCTAGCGGCAGTGGATATTTCTATTATTTGGTAAAAAGGTTAAGAGAGTGGGGGGAAGTCATTGCTAATGTTTGAAGACCTTAACAAGGCGATTTGCAATTTTTATTTATCCATAAAAGAAGAGGCAGAAGTTCTCTGGTGTTTTACTGATGCAGATCATAAACTAGTATTTTCCTCATTAAAGCATAACTTTATTAGACACGAAGACTTAAAGGAGTTTATTGAATCTAGAACAATATTCATTGAAAACAATTACACATATTGGTACAGCCCAAGATCTATTCAGGAATTATTCCGAATAATCGAAGATAACCCAATTACATATAGATGTAGAGTGCTCTTCTCGGATGATGATATCAATAATCCAAGATTTCGAATACATGTGTATGAACATTATAATTATAAAAGCTCAGAAACAAGAGCATTGTTAATAAACGAAGAAAAAATAGAAAATGATTATGTTTCGAATATCCTACCTAGGATAAAAAATATTCAGAAGTAAAAATTGAGGAATTGATGTTGATACTAGAAATATATGAGTGTTTCATTGGTCTGATAAGCAAACGCAGAACGCTAGTTGACAAATACAGCATGGAAACCAAGCCAAAATGGGATCATGGATAAAATGAATCATATTAACTGTTGCAGTCGAACCTTTTTATTTAACAAATTAGCTAAGGAAGAATGGTGTATTTTATGAAGATGACAGATAGCCAGTTCGATGAGTACCTGGAGCTTTGCTATGAAAATTTACAGAAGAAACAAGAAATATTACTGACAGAGTATGGTCTTGGGAATTTCCAAGAGTATTGGTATGACCAGGAAACTAGCAAAATTCAATTTAAAAATGAGGGTAAAGTAATGCTTGAATTTAGTGTCGTATTTATTGGATCATGGTCAAGTGAAAGCAACACTTGGATGTGGGCGTGGGCAAACAACAGCATGACAGATCAAACAAGGGCACAATCCTCTGCATTGAAAGAAATAGAATCCATTACAGGGATTGGCATCTTTACAAAACAATGCTTTAACTGTGACGAAGCGATGGCACATGAATTAACTGCTTTTTCAGTTGAACATTTAAAAGCAAACGGAATGTATATATCCCCTGATGGTAAAAGCCATGTATTCATGGCTTTGAAGCATCCTATTTCTTAGATTGCTGAATGTGAATGCATTGGCAAAAGCGGGATTTGCCATTGAGCAAATGATCGAGGAATCCGATACACAAGACAATGATGGAGATTTTGCAAAAAAAGCAAAGATGCTTCCTGTAACATTCGTATTTAAAGCAAGAAAACTATAGCATCGTGACGAACAGGCAGCCGACTACATTGGCTGCCTGTTAAACTATAGGAAGGTTAATGGAAAAGAATGATATGGATTTTAAGTACTAAGTGCGGATGGTTCCATAAGAATTGGTTGGATTTTATACAAATTCCTCCTATAAATAACCAACATATGGTATGTTCTTTTAGGTGGGATATATGGGGTTTAATCTAAAAAAATGGGGGTCTAAATAGTACAGGACGATGAGAAATGGTTTTATAAGCAGGGTGTTCAAGAAAATGGCCCTTTCACGACGAAAGAAATGAATAACTTGATTCAAAAAGGCGAATTGAAGCTCGTTACAAGTGTTAAGCGAATTGGACAAGAATGGAATGCTGCGGAATCATTCAAAGAGCTGCATTTCGAAAAATTAGCAAATAGCATTGCACGTCCCTGGTCCCGCTATTGGGCACGAGGACTAGACATGTTAATCCTAGGATTCCTAATGGGTATTCTTATGAGCATTTTATCGACGATTTCCTTCAATACTCGTATTGATGGATTTTTTCTGGGAATTGCGACTCTTATTCTAGCCATCCCATTTGAAGCTTGCCTTTTAAAATTGTGGGGAACCACCCCCGGAAAATGGATCCTTGGCATCAGCATTCGGGATTCGGAGGGTCAGAAACCCAAATTAAGAAAGGCCTTTCAACGAAGTGTGCTTGTATGGTGGCGAGGGCAAGGGGCGGGCTTACCGATTGTCTCACTAATTTTTCATTTGAGAGGTTACCAGCAATTGAAATATGATTTGGGTATGACAACATGGGATCGGGATTCGGAAGTTGTGGTATCTTATCGGACAAAGAGTTGGTGGGGGGAGCTATTAGTCTGGTTAGCTGCTGTTCTTATCATTTATTTTAGAATTATTAGCTTTTTGCCCTGATAAGGTGTACTGGTAAATTATTGAGGCAAGTCTCCAACGTCTAGACTTCGTCATTAATTGAAAAGGAGTAGGCAAACGATGCCCTTTACCTTCGCGCACCCGACCTATGCTTTTCCGATAAAATTGATTAGTCCTCGATGGCTTAGTACAACTGGTCTTGTTTTGGGGAGTATGGCCCCTGATTTTGAATATTTTCTCGCTTTGGAACCGCATCAGGTGATTGGTCATTCGTTCGCGGGATTATTCCTTCAGGGGATCCCGTTATGTTTATTGTTTGCATATCTTTTTCACTTTTATGTTAAGGAATCGCTTGTTCTGCACTTGCCATCTATCTTAAACATCAACCGAAGAGGGTACGACCTTTTATCCTCATGGCGTCTGCGAACGTTTAGCGACTGGTTTGTTTATGTCTTATCTGTCATCATCGGCTTTCTCTCACACATAACGCTTGATGCATTCACGCATTAGAGCGGTTATATGGTTCGGCATCTTATCATTTTACAGACTATTGTTGTGTGGAACCTGCCGCTTTTTAAAATATTGCAGCATACTCTATCGTTGATAGGGATATCGATGGTAGCTGGCGTCATAGGATTAGCGCTGTCTAAGGCAGCATCTGATAAAAAAATGCTTCCAATAATTACGAACAAACAAAAGTTCTACTATTGGAGTTTTGCCGCAATGAGCTCGGTCTTCGTTACTATATGCAAGCTAATATTTGTTTCAAGTGGCAATTTCATTGGAATCTTGGTCGTAGCGCCAATTTCCGGATTCTGTTTAGGAATACTGCTGAAATCCTTATTTTGGAATACAAAGAGGCATCGGACATAATGTATAACTGAATGTAAACTTCATGACAAGAGAAACCTTCGAAGGGTAACGTTCTGCGGCTTATCCCTTTTGTAGGAAGCAAATCGGATACCCGCTGTCGATACATCATATAGTAGGAAGGAGGAGGGGGTTGCATGAATTTTGGAACCTACATTCAATCGGCACGCATTCGAGAATGTAATCAAACACGGCGAATGCTTATTACTTTTGAGCAATGGGAACAGGAAGCGCGCAGGCTTCTTGATCCGCGGTCTTTTTCATATGCGGCAAGCGGTGCTGGCGAGGGGACAACTATTTGGGCAAACCAAGAATCGTTCCAACGTTGGCGAATTGTTCCAAGAATATTAAGGGACGTAGCCGATCGAGATCTTTCGGTAAAACTTTTTGGGAAGACTTTTCCGTTCCCTGTTGGTTTTGCTCCTATCGGAAGGCAAGCGATGTTTCACCAGCTGGGGGAAGTGGCATCTGCAAGGGCGGCCGCGATTTTGGGTATTCCTTTTATTCAAAGCATGGTTTCTACGTATTCCATGGAACAAGTAGCCGTCGCTCATCCAGGCAGTTGGTTGCACTTGTTTTTCGGGGAAGATCGTGACGTATTAAAAAGTTTAGTACATCGCGCGGAAAGAGCTGGTTTTACCGCCATTGTTCCAACTCTTGACCGGCCGGAAGAAGGGTGGAGAGCCGAGAATTTATCGTTATGCGTTTCTCCATTTATGTTCCAATATGGGGTTGGGAACTTTATCTCAGACCCTGTCGTAAAGCAAAAGTTTGGCATTTCACTAACACCTCAAACAATGCGTTATTTGACATGTAAACCCCATATATCCGTTGAGGATTTCGGTTATCTACGCTCTATTACGAAACTTCCAATTATAGTTAAAGGGGTTCTCCATTCGGAAGACGCAAAAATGTTAATAAATTACGGTGCAGACGGAATTATCGTATCCAACCATGGTGGACGACATTTGGACGGAGCCATCGCAGCATTAGAGGTATTACCTTCCATTGTGGACGTTGTTGGAGCACGCGTTCCTGTTATGTTCGACAGCGGCACCCGGTGCGGGGCGGATATCTTCAAAGCACTGGCCTTAGGGGCAAAAATGGTATTTATCGGACGGCCATATCTCTATGGTCTGACTATCGGAGGCGAAACTGGAGTTCGACATGTTATGGAAAATTTAGTAGCTGATTTTGATTTGAATCTTGGGATGGCAGGTTTGAAAAATTTGAGTGAGCTGCTTCCCAGTACATTATCTAAGCAATAGTTGTCTTGATGTGGCTCAATTTCCTAAAAAACAGATAGTTTAAAGACACCGCGGCATCCGATCATGACGATTGGTTGCTTTTTTATGCTTGTGAGCAGAAAAAGCCATTTTCCCTTCTAAATATCTGGAACAAAATGTAAGTTTGACTCGCCAATAATGTATTCGTTTATGGGAGGTATTAAATTGATCAAAAAGTTAATCATATTTGCCTTTGCTATGTGCATATTGTCAAGTTGTTCAAATATTAATGGCTTTGACCAGTCAAAAGGAACATTAAAAAATAATGCTGATGTGATTGATATTCACGGAAGTGTTTCTAACCTTTTCAAAATGGACGACTTTGTAAAAAAAGTTAATGAAAAAGAAAACGTCTCTATTCGTATTTCTCATTATACGATTGAAGGCGATCCTATTTATCAGAACATCAAGTACAGCGATGGTAAATTCGAGCTTCAATATGATACTACTCAAGATAAATTTGGAGCAGGCAAAGTAACAACATATTCCTGTGAAAACTTTGAAAAAACGGAAACGAATACAGAAATGAAATATACTTTAATTGGTTGTTCGAGTGATGTGAAAAACATCGATGTTTTATACCTTTCATATGATGTATCAAAGCAAGATCTTTTCCAATTCCAACTTAAATATGGAGACAATCAAGCAAATGAGATTAATACAATAGATATGAAATTTGTGAAAAACCTAAAAAGCGGGCAGATCATATCAGTGAATGATTTTCAGCTGAGTAATGAAGAACGGCAAAAAATCTATAAAAAAATGGTATTATCAAATTTCTTAAGTGAAAAGAAATTTGCAACATGCACGGAAAAGCCAGACTTCTATTTAAAAGTTAAAATCAATAATGCGGTTCGTGAATATAACTGGTCAGATTGCACAAGTAATGAGGATGATAAATTAATGACTGATTTGGCTAATACAATTATTAAGATTGTTAATTCGAATCAATTTTATGTTATGTCAAATACGAAAATGATGAGCAAAGAACAGGCGTTAGATTTAGGGAAAAAGTTGGATTTAGATAGCGCTGATAAAGCTAAATGGAGTGCGACGTTGGTTGAAAAAAAAGAATATGATATCAATAACCAAAAAGAAAAACATACAGTATGGGTGGTTGAAGCGATTTATCCATTAGGAAATAAAATGATTGTAGACTTTGATGCTTATTCAGGAAACCAAATTATTATGGCAGAAATGGAGGCTAATAACTAGCAATATTATATAAAATTTCATAATCCAATAATTGTAAAATTAGAGAGAGGTAACATGAGTTAAATAATATACATGAAAAGGCAGCCAGTTCATGCGGATTGGTTGCCTTTTGTTCCTCCTGACTATCAACGTGTGGCTCTGGAATAGTTGTATATATTCAGTTTATAAAGCTATTTTATTCTATACAAAAGTCATTAATCATATTGAGGATTACAGGAGGAACTAACATGGAAAAAACGATCTTAGTTAGTGGAGCTAGTTTCGCAGGCCTCTCCACAGCCTATTGGATGAATAAAATGGGTTACAAGGTCACCGTTGTTGAGATTTCTAAAGGTCTTAAAAAAGGTGGCACGCCAGTAAATATCGGCAAAAAGACCGTCGACATTGTAAAACGTATGGGGCTGCTCGATCAAATCAAGTTGAACAATATAAACATGGAATTAATGGAATTTAAAAATTCAGATGATGTCACTGAAAGAAAGGAGTTACGTGAGGAGCATGCAGAAGATGAATATGAAATTGAGCGAGATGTTTTGCTGAATATCATGTTCGAGGCTGTAAAAGAGGATGTCGAGTTTATTTTCAGCGATAGTATTGTGTCGTTGAAAGAAGAAAGTGATGGGGTCTACGTTGCTTTCAAATCGGGCCAAAACCGTTCGTTTGACCTAATATTCGGCTGCGATGGTATTCATTCGATCGTTAGAAAATTGTGCTTCGGCGAAGAGGCTGAATTTTCGCATTTCCTTAAAACTTACTTCTCAATTACAATCGTGAATAGTTTGTTGATCCGAGAGAATACGACTCAGATGTACAACGAGCCAGGTAAGGCGATTATGCTGAACGCCTACAACAATAAAACCGATATTGTTCTCTGCTTTTCTTCAGATAAAGAAATCCCTTACGACTACAGAAACGAAGAACAGCAGCGGAATATCATTTTAGATCAGTTTTCTGGACTAGGCTGGCGAACGCCTGAATTGCTGGAAGAAGTGAAGAATTCAAATACTTTTTACTTTGACAAGCTGTGCCAAATGAAAATGCCATCATGGACAAAAGGCAGGATAGCGCTAGTCGGTGATGCTGGTTTCTGCGCTTCTCCGGCTGCTGGCATGGGTGGATCACTGGCAATAGATGGGGCGGGCGCTTTGGCCGAAGCTTTTCAAAAGTGTCATGGAAATTATGAACTTGCGTTCGAGGAATACAATAAGAGTTTCCGTCCTTTTATCGAGGAAGTGCAAGCCACCGCGGAGATGACTGTAGATTTTCTTGTCCCACGAACGGAAGAAGCCATTCGCACAAGAAATTCGCAAGGACCATTTGCATAGGTCATATTTTCGGAGCGAAGTAAAGGTATCTTGAGAAATCTCCTGTATTTTGACAATGGCTTAGGAAAAAGCTCATGAATATGGAAATGGCAGCTGATCGTTTAATCGGCTGCCATTTTGTTTTGTTTAAACTTGTACCTGTTCAGACTCCTGCGAATTTACAAAGCGGTTACGGGCTGCCCCCATACCATATACAAATATTAAAAAGCTTGCGGCAATTAGTAACGTTAATGGTAGATCCCAAGTCCCGGTCATGTCATGCAGCAAACCGAACAGCATTGGGCCAATGGCGGCCATGATATAACCAACGGTCTGAGCCATACCGGACAATTCCGCTGCTTCTTGAACGGTGCGAGTTCGTAGACTGAAGAAAATCATAGCTAAGGTAAATGAAAATGCACCGGCAATGCCAATAATGACCGCACACAGAGGTACTAGTGCATTGGTGTTCATGAATAAGCCACCTATACCAAGCAGATAAAGAACAGCCGTTAATAGGACCAGTGGTCTCTGGTTGCGCATGCGGCCTGCGATGATTGGTACAAGGAGCGTGAACGGCAACATGGAAAATTGAAGAAGTGAGAGCATCCAACCGCCTGCACTTTCCGACATCCCTCGGCTGACCAATATTTCCGGAAGCCAAGCAGCTAACATGTAAAAAATGATCGATTGCAAACCCATGAATGCTGTTACTTGCCATGCAAGTTTAGAATGCCACAAGCTCGACTTTTTATCATTGGCAACAGTAGAAACTTCAGCAGTCGCTGGTTTGGTGTTGCGCAGGCGGGGGAACCAGCTAATCATGGCCAGGATCGTCAGCATGCACCAACAAATTAAAGCACCTTGCCAGCCGAAGCCCGCATCACGCGCGAGGGGAATGCTGATTCCGGATGCCAGTGCTCCGCACAGATTCATAGAAACCGAGTAAACGCCTGTCATTAACCCAACTTGATGTGAGAAATCCCTTTTTACGAGACTAGGTATAAGTACATTGCAGACGGAAATGGCAAGTCCAATCAAGATTGTTCCTGCAAATAAGGTTCCGGCACCGTGAAGTGAGCGGCATACCGTTCCGAGGAACAGAACGACCAATGCACTAAAAACGACACGCTCCATGCCATAACGCCTTGCGAGTTTGGGAGCGAATGGCGACATGAATGCAAATGCGAGTAAAGGGACCGTCGTCAGCATACCTGCAACCGTATTTGAAATTCCCGTTGATTCCCGAATATAGCTGATTAGAGGGCCAACCGAAGTAATTGGCGCCCGCTGATTGGCAGCGACCAGAATAATGCCAAGGACAATTAACCATCCAAGTGTCAAGTTTGTAGAGTTCTTGATATGAGTTGATGCTTGTAAGTGTTTCATTTTGTTTTAACCTCTCTGTTGCTGAAAATGTTCTTTGGAATGTTCGATGTAGATTCGTACGGTTTCCGCAGCTTGTGAACTATCATTTTGTTGGATAGCGAGAAGAAGCATTTCATGATTTTGCAAATAATAACTGTGAGAGCTTAATTCCATAACATCCGAAATAGTTTCGCGAACGCCTTCGGTCATATGGTTATAAAGTTCCATAAGTAAGGGGTTATGGGAAGCCGCGATGATCGAGCGGTGGAATGCAATGTCTGCTAGGGCATAAGCTGCGTGGTCGCGGCTATGTACGGCAAGCTTGCAAGACTCTATGTGCTGCTGAATTTCCTCCAAATCTTGTTCTGTTCGCCGCGTTGCAGCTAAAATCGCCGCTTCACGCTCTAGCGCATGGCGAACCTCTAACGTTTGCAATATATCACTCCTTTGAATCCGTTTCTTTAAAACAGGGCCAAGAGCACTGGATGAGGATACGTAAGTTCCATCACCTTGCCTTGTCTTTAATAATCCTGCATGAGTTAATGCGCGCATAGCTTCTCTCAACGTATTGCGACTGACCTGCAGCTCTTCCATGAGCTCAGGCTCAGTAGGAATCTTCATCCCAACCTGCCACACGCCACTTTCAATTAATTGTTCAATTTGCATGGATGCCTGCTCGGCAAGTGACAGGCGGTTAGTTTTATTCAACATAACGTCCGGTCCTTAAACGTAGGATGATTGGTCGTTTATAGAATATCACTTCGTTAGGGGAAATACAAGGTTAATTTACGTGTTACGAGTAAATACATTTTCATTATTTTGTTGAATACACAGCAATCTTTAGTCACTGTTGGTTGAACATTCTTTTGTATAAATATAATTCAAACATACAACACCTGTTGTATTTACAATAAATGATGATTTCTATACCAAGTTATGGAGGGAAATACCTAATGAAGAATATAGTCATTGTTGGTGCTGGACCGTGACTAGGATTAGCGATTGCAAAGAAATTCGGCTCCAATGGTTTCCGCACACTGTTAAGATGTCGTTGAATTCAGCCCGATTGTTTTTCCTATACCTAAAAAGGCATTACAAACTACCGTTAAGGATGTTGTGGGACTTGTAGATGGTTATCTTGGCGGAGCAATTCGTGTCGTGGAACAGGTTGTACCGGATATGGTGGAAAAAGGGGAAGGAAGTCTGTTATTTACAACAGGTTTATCTGCTATGTATCCAATGCCTATATTGGGCCATATTGGGATTGTGTTACCTGCGTTAAGAACATATATTTTGAATTTATAAGATGTTCGAGGAAAAAGATGTTGTAGAGGATGTTTATCTTAAAGGTGTTACACCAGAAACAATTAGTCATTACGTGGAATAGCTGTGTTAAAAAATAAAAGAGCAGTTTGCCGCGCCGACAGCTGCTCTTTTTCATTGAATTAAGATAGGTTTTTTGATCCAAACGTACAAAATTTAAGAAAAATTTTATAAATACCCTACTAATTGTTAAAGTATTTTCCTTATCCTTATCAGAAGAGATATGAAGAAACGGGGACGAAAACAATGAATCGCACGAAACGAATAAAACGCCTTGTAGTGCCAGTTCTGTTTGCCGTATACATGCTTACATTATTTAGAGTCATTTTATTTAAATATGGCTCGATAGATATAGACTTTCTTTGGTATCGATTGCAGAAAAATGTGGAAAACCCTGAGTATAGTATGAGCCGCATGCAGTTTGGTAATTTTATTCCGCTCAAAACAATTTCCGATACCGTACTAAGTCCGACAAGTCATGAAGTCATCAATTTGATTGGAAATATCTTGGCATTCATGCCGTATGGCATTTTCCTATTATTATTATCTAAATGCAAATCGATAAAGCTTATTGGAGTAATTATCCGATCACTGGGAGTGAGCTTACTCTTGGAACTTTTACAGGTCTATTTTTCCATTGGGAATTATGATGTGGATGATATCATCCTGAATACCTCTGGGGGGCTTCTTGGATACTGTGTCTTTAGGATGTATGGTAAGTATGTAGGACTAAAACGATGAGATTACCGAGTCGATTGAAAGAAACGCAATATTTTTGACCTGATAAAAAAGAGTATAAATATCACAGGGATGTAGCCAAATAGAAAACAGGCTCCAAGCTTTGCAACGAATTTACTTAATGCATCAATTTTGATTCGATCACTGAATTGAAGTAGAGCAAAAAAGAACGGTAAAAGTATCAAAGGCAAAGAGATGCCCGGTTTGACATTCAGGATTCTTTTTAGAATGCGCGTACAACTCCAGAAAGACAAACACAAAGACGGCAGCGAAACGATAAACCAACCAAGAATAAAGAGAAATTCAATTCTTTCAGCAAAAGGAAATTGTATAATTTTTGTTACCACTAATATCGGATAGAGCGTCTGTTCTAATAGGCCCTGACTAAAATACATCAAGGTAGAAATGGAGATAAAGGCGTACTGTAAAGACGTGAAAAGCACACCAAAATGGGCCCATTTTGCATGTTTATCAGTAGATCTAATAAACGGAAAGAAAATGAATAGAGATTCGAACCCCATATACAAATTGGAAGCAGCTAATGTTGATTTAAGCAGGTCGGAAGTGGAATGATTCCAGATGGGGAATAAGTAGTGTAGGTTTCCATATTTCATAGGAATATAAGTGAGAATAAATAGCAGTGATGAGGCCAACACCGCAAAAAAAGCTATTCCGGTTAAAACTCTAAAACCTCCGGATACAATGTAATAGATGATACATAAGAAAATTAAACATAATTCCCATGTGCTAACCGTTGGAAATATCCACACTTGTAGAACATCGATATAAGCTCTTACGGCAGATAAAGCTGACATGAAAAAATATCCGATCATGAGAAGGGATATAGCACTTCCAAGTATTTTCCCGAAAATCATTTGATGCAACTCTATAACATCTTTTGCAGGGTTATTCAGCATTTTATACATCATCCAGACAATGAAATGCAGGTATACTCCCATGAACAGAATTGAAATCCAAGCATCATGACCAGCTGTTTTATATACGAATATCTGAGAACAAATAGTTGAAACACCAACCGTAGTAGCATGAACTAAAAAAAATACGAAAAACCCGGAAATGATGTAATTTTCCTTAATGCTGCTCTGCACCAATACCCACTCCCGTTTGTGTAATCAAGATCTCCGTATTTACTTCAAACTTTAAGTTTGCATATGAGTTTGTATTGAACGCTTGTTCGTTCCAAGTTCCCCCTTTACTTCTAAAAAGCTCACCAATACCTATAGGGTCCACAGTGTTTTTTTGGAACTTTTTCAAAAGCTCGTTGATTTCTTCAGAAATATGTTGTTCAATTTGCTTTTTTAGATCGAGAAAGTCACTTTTATCAACAGCGTTAATGGTGATAGGTATATCTCGTAGTTCTGTACGCAGCTTTAAAGAAACGATGACTTTATCTTGTGCAGGAAGAGAGAAGTTACAGTTACCACGAATGACTTTAAAATGAAGTTTTTCATTTTGATCATTCAGAAATTCATAATAGCCCATCATCGTTCTCGGTTTATCTTTAAGAAGTTTGAGAAAAAAAGCTTCCTTCTTGGTTAAGAGAAGACGTAATTTATCTTTCTCGAAGACACCGACACCATCCATATGAATCATGTCATCTTTGTCTATATTGACTACGGGTAAGAACAAGTCTTGTCCTTCCCCGTAATATTGATCCAGCATAAGGTGCGTATTTGTAAAAGGAGTACTTCCTTTGTCCATATTCTGTTTAACCATGTCAGCTAAAAAGAAAGGGGGATTTTGTAAGTTTTTGGTCAAAAGCTCATTTGCATCTCCTATGGAGATTAATACATTGGCGTTATTGCTAATAAATTGATCACGAAGAAGACCCTTAAATAGTTCTTGAATCCCGTTTCTTGCTAACTTGTCGCTAATCACGATCGTCCGCATTTGACCGAGTACAACTTGGTCATCGGATTGTGCTGTTAAGGAAATCCAAACGCCGCTGAATGTTTGTGACTCTGACGTAAACAATCGCAACCGCGTATTTTTTTCGTAATCGGCGTAGGCAGAACTGCTCTTAAAGGTGTCGCCATTTGAATCGTAGCCAATACTTTCTATCATTTTAATTCGATCGATGATTTGTTCTTCTGCGCATCCAGAAAGAAGGAAACAACACATAATAGCAGGAATGAACATTTTCATAGATGCTTATTTCCTTTACAACAAATTTTATTCATTATTGTAGTCATTCTCGATGTCTTTATGCTTTTGAACCTGGTAGCGTCTTAAGAATAGGGGACGTAGAAAGCTTGGTCGACTCCAAGTCAGACTTAATGCTGAACGCACAAAACCATCTTTAAAATCTTTGTAACGAAAAGGATATAAAGGAGCCAAATAAGGATTTCCTAAAGATTTCAGACGCAGTAAATGAGCCAGTAGGAAAACCGAACCCACCATGACGCCCAAACCACCAAATGCACCGGCCAGGATGATCATCGGAAATCTCAAAAAACGAATGGTGTTGGCCATTTTAAAAATGGGTGTTGTGAACGTAGCTACTGCGGAAAGAGCCACAATAATGATTAAGATATTGCTTGTTAATCCGGCTTGTACCGCCGCTTGACCTAATACTACACCGCCAACAATTCCAAGGGTTTGGCCGACTTTTGTCGGCAGCCTTGCTCCAGCTTCACGCAAAAGTTCAACCGTTATTTCCATAATGAGAACTTCCAAAAAAGGCGGGAAAGGTACATTGGATCTGGATTCAATAATTGGACCTAACATGTTCTTAGGGACGATAGAGTAATGAAAAGTAATAATTGAAACATAAAAAGGTGTAGCAAAAATGGTGAAAATAACACCGATAAAACGAATAATACGGAAAAATGTCCCCAATACCCAAGGCAAATAATAATCTTCAGGTGAGAAGAAAAATTCAAAAACGGTCGCAGGACCTGATATCCCAAAAGGAGAACCGCTGCTTAATACACCCACTTGTCCGTTCAGAAGGTTAAACTTCATCCGATCTACTCGTTCAGTTGATGTAAATAACGGAAACGGCGTATTGCTATTGTCGGATATAATCTGGTCAAGGATAGAAGTGTCGAAGACTACATCTACATCTACTTCCATGAGTCTTTGCCTAAGCGTATTTACATGCTGGGGATTCGTGATTCCATCAATATAAGCGATTACAACTCTAGATTTGGAGAGAGATCCTTTGGTCAGTTCTTCAAAAATAAGGTTCTCGGAAATGATTTCTTTTCGTAATAAATTTAAATTGGTATCGATATCTTCAACAAAGGCAACTTTCGGACCGATTACACTGTATTCGTCTTCAGATAAATTGTTTTTACGGTAACCCTTGTTCGTATCTGCAATGTTAATAAGGATTCCCTCGTTAAGATTGGATCCTATTTGAATGAAAAGTGAACCTTTGGTCAAACTGAGTGAAATCTCAGCTAAATTGGAGGAGAACTGAATGCCTTCGATTGGAATGAGACGTTTAATATCATCTAAATCATGAAAGTCACTTGTACTGCACTGTATATAATCGAGCACATCATGATGCAATTGTTCATGATTAATGACAGATTTAAGAAATGACATATGAAGTGTAGTTTTATTTTTCGTGATGGTTGATTGATTAAAATCATCCGATCTTAGTGCATCTTTTAAGGCTTCATAAACATTATTCAAAATGGAGATCCCTTCCTTGGTTGAAACGAAAATGATTGTGTTATTTTATTCCATTTAACTTTTTTTATACATCTATCCAAAAGCCCTCCCCTAAGAGAACTTATT
Organism: Paenibacillus anseongensis; assembly: GCF_009757995.1. Lineage (NCBI taxonomy): Bacteria > Bacillati > Bacillota > Bacilli > Caryophanales > Paenibacillaceae > Paenibacillus > Paenibacillus anseongensis. The sequence continues at coordinate 334,415 of NZ_WSEM01000016.1, read as the reverse complement.
GAATATGTTAAAGTACAAGTTCCTTGGGGGTGAAAATATTGATACAACTGAACGGAATCGTAGGTGGAAAAGCTCCAATTGCAGTGGGAGCGCGGAAAACGGTACTCCTCCAGCAGATCGTGATTCGAGTGAAAAATCGCCAAAAGCTCATTTTGAAAAACCTGAATTTTTTGTTTAATAATGAAGCCTTTGCTATCAAAATTGAGGCTGAACCCTCTCCAGGTGTGTTTATCGCAAGAGGCGGGGCTGGCGACTTAAACCCTAATAAAGTACTGGTTAACAATACAAGTGGATCGGAAGTGACGATCTTCTTGCTTATTAGCGCTGTAAATATGGCCAATAACACCAGATCTTTGAGTCGTTCCGACAGCTGGCGCCTGCTGCTTCAGCGCAAGTAATGGAAGAGTGATCGACAAAGATAGCGTTAACGTAGAACAAAGCAGGCGCAATAGCGACCTGCTTTGTTTATTAAGACATCAGTTTAACTTACGGTAAAAATTCAAGAAGACGTTTTGAAGCTGCTGAAAGCGGTACGCCCTTAAGTGTAGCAATTCCAACGTGGCGCTCCGGAACGGGAGGGGTGAGAGGTATTTCAACAAGTTTGCCTGAAGATAATTCCTCCGTTACATAATTGCGCACAATAAAAGAAAGTCCAAAACCGCTTTGTGCAAACTGAACAAGTAGATCGAGGCTGCCTAATTCAAATTCCGGCTTCAGACGTACACCGTGCGATATGGCAAACTCGTCAAGAAAATTCCGTGTACTGCCTCCCGGTTCAAGGAGCAACAAAGGGTATTGATGAAGCTCCTCCAGAGGGAATGGCTTTTCCGCTAGCGCTGCATAATCGTGATTTCCGACAAGACAGTCCTGTTGGGGTGAGCTTATACGGAAGTTGATGTTCGGATCACTCGTAGGTAAGTTCACGATGCCAAAGTCAATTTTCCCCTCTTTTAGAAGTGTGATTGTTTCTGGTGTTGTTCGATTGGTCACGCGAATCTTGATGTCAGGGAACTCTTTGTGGAATTGTTCCAAATGCCTTAGCAGATAATGCTTGCAGAGTGTGTCGCTTGCCCCTATGTTAATTTCACCGTACATAAGTTCTTGCATTTCAGCCATTTTTTTCTCGCCAATTTCAATAAAATGGATCGCTTGTTCTACGAATTTGAAGAGTACTTCACCTTCTGTTGTTAACGTTACACCTTTGGTAGTTCGAAAAAAAAGCAATCCACCAAGGCTCGCTTCTAGTTGCTTAAGTGTGTGACTAACCGCTGGTTGCGTGATGTGAAGCCTTTCTGCGGCTTTCGTCAAACTGCCGAATTTAGCCGTCCAATAGAAAACTCGATACCATTCCATATTGAATTCCATAGCCATTACCTCAGTTTATGATGAGTATTATTTATATCAATTTTACTAATGTTATTACCGCCAATTATAATCATTGAAGTAGACCAATACAAGTGACGGAGGCGAGAAATTTGACGGTTACGGCAATCGTAGGAGCAAATTGGGGAGATGAAGGAAAGGGTAAAATGACGGATGTCCTTTCTGCAAAATCGTCTTATGTTGTGCGTTATCAAGGCGGAAGCAACGCGGGGCATACGATTATTAACAATTACGGAAAATTTGCTTTACATATGCTTCCTTCGGGCGTTTTTTATCCAAATGTGATGAATGTGATTGGTCCTGGAGTTGCGTTAGATGTGGATGCATTCACTAAAGAGCGAGAAGAGTTGCTTGAAAGAGGGGTTCCTGAGCCGCGGTTATGCGTGTCGGATCGTGCGCAAATCGTCCTTCCCATACATCGTTTATTAGATGAGCTGGAAGAAGAGCGGTTAGGTGCTCGCAGCTTTGGATCGACCAAACGGGGAATTGCGCCTTTTTACATGGATAAATATGCAAAGCTTGGCATTCAAGTATCGGATTTGTACGACAAACAGAGGCTGCTATTACGATTAGAACAATCACTAGAGGCCAAAAATGTCCTGCTTGAGAATTTGTATGGGCGGGAACCGATTCAACCAGAGAGTTTGCTAGCGGAATTATTAGAGCAAGGCGAGAAACTCCGTCCATTTGTTTGCGATACCACTACCATGCTCCACAACGCCTATGTGAACGGTGAGTCAATATTATTAGAAGGCCAACTCGGAGCACTTCGTGATCCAGATCATGGCATTTATCCTTATTCCACGTCATCTTCAACGCTTGCGGGATTTGCTCCTGTTGGTGCCGGCTTACCTCCTTATGCTATTGAGAAGGTCATGGCCGTGGTCAAATCTTATTCAAGCTGTGTGGGAACTGGGCCTTTTGTATCCGAGTTGGATGGAATAGAAGCGGACGAACTGCGACGTTTAGGAGGGGATGCGGGAGAGTTTGGTGCAACGACGGGTCGACCTCGCCGTGTTGGTTGGTTCGATGTAGTAGCCACTCGTTACGGCTGTATGATACAAGGGGCAACAGAAGTTGCGTTGACAAATCTTGATGTGCTTGGATATTTGGATACGATTCCCGTTTGCGTTGGATATGAACTACAGGATGGGACGATAACTGCGGATTTTCCAGTAAGCGCCAAGCTCGATAAGGCCAAACCAATCTTGCAGCAGCAAAAGGGTTGGAAATGCGATATCTCAAAAGCGCGCTCTTTCGACGAGCTGCCTATCGCTGCTCAACAATACGTCGCATTCATTGAATCTGCCATCAATGTGCCAATAAAGTATGTTTCAGTAGGTCCTAGACGGGAACAACTAATAGGCATTTAACTAAACCTAGCCAAGGCTGCCGACATTCATGTTCGGCAGCCTTTGTTGAAGTATCATGGTAATGCGATCATGCTGGAGACTGAGTTCTTAGCAGTTTGGGTTTATTCCGTATCCATGTGAGGAAAATCAGGAGCAGCGGTATGATGATGGCAAATAGCATGTAATAGGGAAATAAATATTTTTGTATCCAAACGATATTTTCTAAGATATTGGCAAATAACAGGGAATAGCCTGACATAAACCAGACTAACGGATAAGCGACAGCAGCACGCTTTTCAACCTTAAAAAGTTGGCAGATTCCCAACACGGCGCAATAAAACAAAATGCTTAATTTTAGACAAACTAGAAGCAAAATATTGATGGAAATAACAGCTTCCAGATGTTCAATAAATCGCGAAAATTGCATCTCGCGAAATATCGTGAAGATGGGATAAACGAGCGCAGAACCGCGGCTAGTGCCAAGGATACCGATTGTGAAAAACATACATAATGTCAGAATGCATCCGCCTATTCCGATTCCCAATAAGTAGGAAGTTTTAAGCCTTTGACCTACAAAAGGGAACAACATCATCAAAGCCACCGTTTCCATATAAGGAAAGGCAAATACATAGTTCGTTTTGATCATCATCGGCATAAATTGAAAATCAAAGGGCACTTTGAAATATGTCCAATCCCATTCCCGAAGCATGAAAGAGAAAGGCAACCAAAATGCTAATACCATGTAGGGAGTTATCAGTTCGCAAACGATGGCTATCGTTTCTATCCCTTTGACGACGGCATATGCGCAGGCAAACAGAGTTAAAATAACGAACATGGGAATTGGAGTTCGGGGCATGAGGGTGCTATGCATAAAATCGCCAAGATTGCGGGTCACCCAAGAAGCCATTTGTATAAAGAAAAGGATATACAAGATGGAAACAACTCCGCCGGCCCATTTACCTAAAACTTCATTGGCTATTTCGATTATTCCCTTTCCAGGATAATGTTTGGCTAAATATAACCATACGCCAGCTAATAGCAACCCGTATAAGGTTGACCATACGACAATTAACCAAGCATATTGCTTGGCATCCACCATTAATTTGCCAGGAAGGAGGATATAAGTCGTTCCGATTACTAAGCTATAGGTCACTGTAAACATCTGCCAGCCGCTTAAACGTGCATTTTCCAATCGCTGTTCCTCCCATGTTACTGATAAGTAGTGCTCGTGTTGCCGATTCCTTCTACGGTAGATTGAATCAACACATCAATTTCGAAGTTTTTCCAATTTTCCTCGCCGATGCCTTCATCTTGAATTCCTAGAAGATCCCAGGATTTTTCGTGAGTTAACGTAATAAACCGGTCTATTTTTTCCTTCAATTCTTTATTATAGGCAGCTTCTATCTCAGTTAGATTTTCCAAATTCATGGGAACAGTTTGATTGTTTTCTACGACCCTAAGCACGGCTTTGATGTTCATAACGAGACGTGGAGGCGACTCAGCAAGTTCATATTTCCTATGTACTTGGATATCCTGTGCTTCAACTACAACAGAGGAGCCATTCACTTCAAGCGTGTTTGAAGTAACTTTGAGTTGGCCGTTTAAAAGATAATTCAGTCTTTTCGTATCCTCTTCTACACGGCCTACCATTTTAGCGTGCTGAAATACAGCCCCGTCTGTGAATGTCAGAGAGTTTTTACTGGCTTGAATACTTTCCAATCGATCTGTTTTGGAGGACGACTGCACCCCGGAGTAGTGGAGAATCGGAATGATGATCGGTTGGCTCAAGGATACTGCCCTAGCCACGTCTCTTAGCCGACTAGGAAATAAATGTTTATGAAATGTCCGCGCATGCATGTCCATAACGGAGCGAATATATTTACCGGGGACCCTTTCCAGAGCCGTATAGCTGTACATAATATCTGCGAGAGGGGAGTCAGTGACAACAAAATCAACGTTTGTTCGACGATCTGGATCTCGCTCAATGAAATTAATAAACTCTAATATGCCTTGTTTGGCAAAGCTTTCGGAGACAATATAGCACTGGATATGCGGAGTGAAAAATTGTCTAGGCATGATCATGCTCGTACGTCCTGCAAGACGGCCGAAGTTCATTTCATTGATTTTAAAAGTGTAGACTGGCGCACTCGAAGTGCCTCCTTGCTTAGACGCAATACCTGTAGGGTTTATGACTTGATAGTAAGCTGTGAGTTCACCAGTCTTGGGGTCTTTATCCGCGCCAGCTATATTCACAATGGCTAATTGATTAATTTCCCTTTTGTCCCAGCAGCCTGCACAGATAAAGAGAAGGAGTAAAACTATGAAGACCCTCATTACTTACTCCTTTCTGCTACTTGTCATGAGACCAACGGGGGAGTCGATTCATAAGGAATCTCGGGACTCGAATGATCATATCTTTCCAAGCCGATAGGTACAGTGGTGCTACAGGCGACAAATAATGGACTCCGAAAGAACGTAAGGAAGCCAAGTGGACTAGCATGATATATACGCCTATGAGTAACCCGTATAAACCTAACACGCTGGATAGTCCAAGAAAGGCAAATTGGACAATACGTTGAGCAATACCGAAGCTATAACTCGGTGAAATGAAATTGGATATAGCCGTCAGAGAAACGACGATCACCATAGCGGCCGAAATGAGTCCAGCCTCCACAGCTGCTTGCCCTAGAACAAGCGCTCCTACAATGGAAATCGCTTGACCGGCGATGCGCGGCATCCGTAAGCCTGCTTCACGTAAAATTTCAAACGTTACCATCATAATTGTCGCTTCTACGAAAGCAGGGAAGGGAACTTGTTCGCGCTGAGCCGATAAATTAATAAGCAGGGACGTTGGCAAAAGTTCTTGATGATAACTGACAATGGATACGTATAAGGCAGGTATGAAGATGGCAAGCAGGAATGTAAACATACGAAGCCATCGGATGAGTGTTGCAATATCCGCTCGTTGGTAATGGTCCTCGGGGGAAGTGAAGAACTGAAAAAACGTGACCGGCCCTAGCAGCACCATGGGTGTACCATCCGTCAGTACGGCAACCTGTCCTTCAAGCAGCTTCGCTACGACAGAATCCGGACGCTCTGTTGTTATTAGCTGTGGGAAGGGAGAGAGTGTTTTATCCTGAATCCATTCCTCTATGTAAGCACTCTCGATGATTCCGTCGGTTCGTATGGAAGAGATGCGACGACGAAATTCATCGACAACCTGTGGAGAAGCTACATCCCGTAAATAGGATATGTAAATCGTAGTTTGTGTCTGGGAGCCGAGTACAATCTTTTCGAAAATCAAGTTTTTGCTTTTTAGCCTTTTGCGAATCAAGGGCACATTCTGAGAAATATCTTCGACGAATCCTTCCCTCGGCCCGCGAATAGCGACCTCCGAGCTCGGTTCTTCAATGCTTCTGTAGGAGGACTTCGAGACGTCAAAGCTCAGGTACTTGCTATCAGCAGAAGGGATGAGCAGGCAATGTCCATCAAGCAGTTGATGGATCGCTTGACTGAAATCGTCCAGCTCTTGCCTTTGCCCAATTGGAATAGAACTCATTAACCATGCAAGGTTTGTTACATGATTGCCTTGTTGATTCGCAGAAATAAGTGGTTTGAGGATCAGTTCATCGACTTGATTAGCCATTGTGATGGAGGCAATGTACACGCAATGGACTGTCGAATTGTCCTGCATCGTCAATTGCAAGCAAGTAAGATCCGGTGGATTCCCCAAATCACGCGCAATTTGCTGTGCGATAATATCCGCTTCGATATGCACGACGATATCCCCCTTGTAAGTTCCTAGTTGTATATAATTTCCTTGCCAATAGTTGTTTATTCACATAGGAACTTTTTATCGAATAGGATGTGTTAGCCTATTTAACTTGGGAGGTTTTTTTGTTGATTCCAGTTTTCCCTTATTATGGCCACGAAATGAAATGTGACATTGTTCCCGTGGTATTTCCGCCTCAACATCAAGATGTTCAACCTGGCATTGAGGCGATCATGAACCCGATTCCTATTTCCGATAATCCGGCATATATAGGCAGTGGTAAATTAGCAGGCAAAGTTGCAATAATTACAGGTGGCGATAGTGGAATAGGGCGTGCTGTTGCTATTGCTTTTGCAAAAGAAGGGGCAGACGTCGCAATTGTCTATCTGAATGAAGAACAAGATGCCAACACGACATCCATGATGGTTGAGCGCTATGGACGCCGGTGTTTGTGTATACAAGGGGATCTTCGGAACCCGGCTTATTCAAGTCATGTCGTGCATCAAACGATTCAGTACTATGGAAAGCTTGATATTTTGATTCTTAATCAGGGTGCGATGTTTGAATCCAATTCGATTACAGATATTTCAGATGAAAAAATGGAGGATATTTTCCGCACCAATATTTTCCCTCATTTTTATATGGCAAAGGCTGCACTTCCGTATTTGAGACCTGGAAGTGCGATCGTTAGCACGGCGTCTGTTACAGCCTATCATGGTGAACCAACAATGGTTGAATATTCCGCTACAAAGGGAGCCGTTGTTTCTTTTACACGTTCGCTAGCCTTGCAGTTAGTTAGTAAAGGAATTCGGGTTAATGCTGTTGCTCCAGGACCAATTTGGACGCCGCTAATCGTGTCTGGTTTTTCCAGTGAGAGGGTTAAATCTTTCGGCCTTGAAACGCCAATGAAACGTGCCGGCCAACCGTTTGAATTGGCTCCAGCTTACGTATACTTAGCTTCAGACGATTCTTCCTACGTCACAGGGCAAGTGTTGCATGTAAATGGCGGTGAAAATACAGAGTCATAACCACCGCAAGACAGTGGATTTCTATACAGAGACTTCTTTGAAGTCTTTTTTTTCTGCACTTATCTTGCTATCCTTGCAAGTGGCTTTGCCTTTGAATACATAGGTTGAAAACTAGGGAAAATAAAAGTAAACGATGTTTAACAGTGGGGATTGAATCTGCTGCATCAAATCAAAGAAGAGAAAGATGGGCACTTATAAGTATCTATAGCACTCCAAAGTGCGTACTTATCAAAAAAATTATATGCTTTTATAATAGCACTCAGGCAACAAACAATAATTTTAGATTACAGAAATTCACATATATCGGGAGGAATTATTAGGATGGGTAAGTTATTTAAAGATAAATTAGGATTTGGTACTGCTCCTTTAGGAAATATGTTCCGTAATATTCCGGAAGAAGAAGTTATGGCAACATTAAATACTGCATGGGAACAAGGTATTCGCTATTTTGACACAGCTCCATTCTATGGTGCAGGATTGGCTGAAACTCGTCTAGGTAGAATGCTGGCAAATCATCATAGAGACGAATATGTTCTAAGCACAAAGATTGGCCGGGTCATATCTGACGAACTTGAAGATCCTATTACTCGAGATCTTGGTGAAAAAGGTGGCCTGTTTGAATTCGGGAACAAAAATAAAATGATCGTGGACTATTCCGCGGATGGGACTTTGCGTTCCATTGAACAAAGCTTAAAAAGATTAAATACAGATCGACTTGATATTGTTTACATTCACGATATTGCACAGGACTTCTATGGCGATGAATGGCTTATCCATTTTGAGACGGCTAGAAAAGGTGCATTTAAAGCTTTGACAAAATTAAAAGAGGAAGGGGTCATTAAAGGTTGGGGGCTTGGTGTTAATCGTGTCGAACCGATCGAAATTACCCTCGAATTAGGTGAGGCTAAACCAGACATTAGTTTGCTGGCAGGCCGATACACATTACTTGACCATGAAAAAGCTCTGCAACGTTTGATGCCTAATGCTTTGAAAGAGGGAATGGAAGTAGTCGTGGGTGGGCCATACAGCTCAGGTATTTTGGCTGGAGGAAATCATTTTGAGTATCAAAAAGCATCTCCTGAGATTATCGCTAAGGTCGAAAAAATTAAAAGCCTTACAAATCGATATGGAATCAGCATTAAAGCAGCTGCCCTTCAGTTTTCTTTAGCCAATCCAGCAGTAGCGGCTGCTATTCCTGGTGCTAGTAAACCGGATAGAATTGTTGAAGATAAAGCGGCGCTTAACGAAAAAATACCTACTGAGTTCTGGGAAGAGATGAGGAAGGAACATCTGGTTGCAGAGGATGCTCCTTTAGCTTAATAAAAGAACAAAGAAACGTAGCTAATACCGAACTGCACTCCATTTGTTAGATACAACTAACAATGGAGGTGCAGTTTTTTTGATTAAATTAACAATAATAATGTAACAATAAACGATATTAATTTATTGATAAACAATAAATTATATGGTAAAGTCATTTTATTAATAAATTAGCGAGGTGCTCTATATGAAACGGGGAACAACACTTTTTTTGAAGATGGCCGTTATTGTTATTGGAATTCCAATTCTTGCTTTGTGCATATTTTTAGTGCCAAAGTTCGGGGATTTCGCTGGTGGGTTATATCCAGAAATCACTTATATGAAATCTCTCGTATTAATCGATATGTACGCGGCAGCGGTACCTTTCTACATTGCTTTGTATCAAGCATTTAAACTTTTAAGCAACATTGATAAGAACCAAGCATTCTCGGAATTATCCGTAATGGGTTTAAAGAAAATAAAATACTGCGCCATTACAATCAGTGGCTTGTACCTGCTAGGTATGCCGCTTTACTATCTTATGGCGAGGAGAGTTGACCCTCCATTTATCACCGTTACAGGATGGGTCATTATTTTCGCTTCTATCGTGATCGCCGTTTTTGCCGCTGTTCTCCAAAGACTTTTACAGGAAGCAATCCAAATAAAATCAGAAAATGATTTAACGATCTGAGGTGATGTACATGGCGATTATCATCAATATTGATGTGATGTTAGCAAAACGGAAAATGAGTGTCACGGAGCTTGCCGAGAGGGTCGGAATTACGATGGCGAATCTCTCCATTTTGAAAAACGGGAAAGCAAAAGCTGTTCGTTTTTCAACGTTAGAAGCGATATGTAAGACATTGGGTTGTCAGCCGGGTGATATTTTGGAGTACAGAAATAACGAAGAATAAAGGAGATTTTTAATGGAGACAAAGTTATATTAAACCCATCGTTTCTTAAGCCAGACGCGGTAAACGATATAGACGGAGGCCAAAAAAAGGATATACACGCCAACGGACAAAACGAGCTTGCTGGTGCCAGCAAACAGATTGCTGCCAATGAACGCAAAAAGAAGCATAGCAGGAATTTTGCCCAATGCAGAAGCAACGGCGAATGTAACGACAGGAACAGAAGTAATGGCAGGAATGACATTAACGACAGCCTGAGGGATAACCGGGATTAGTCGAGCTAATAAAATAGTCAGGAACGGATTTTTTTCAATCGCAGCTTGGAGTTTTTCCAACTTTTCATATTTGGACAAGTAAGCACGGCCCTGTTTTTGAAATAAGTAGCGAGCAAGCCAAAAAACAATGACAGACGCGATTGAAGCAGCAGTCCAACTAATCAAAGCACCCATCAAGGGACCGTACATAAACCCGAGCATGCCGATAACTATTTTATAGGGAATGACCGGCACGATAATAAATCCGAGCGCAGCTAGAAAAATAAGCAGAAGGGGAGCGTCCCCATGCTGCATCCAATGCAAAATTTCATCCTTGAATACATAGACAGTAATAATGAGCACGAGATACATGCAGATGGTGAACCATTTCTTCATTTGGTAAGTTGTCTCCTTGGTCTGAATCGTTCATCTAGCCTTGTTAGTCATATTTAGTGTAACACAATCATTATTCAAAGAGTTAACTTACTATACTCTCGTAAAGTATGTAAATAAAATTTCAGTACTTTTAAAAGAATCCTTAGTGTTTTATCATTAGGTAGACAAGTTCGCAGTTCATAATGGAGGGAATGGCTCACATGAAATACCGGAAATTAGGCAGATCGGGACTAAAGGTTAGTGAGATTAGCTTAGGCAGTTGGCTTACATATGGCGGTTACGTTGAAAAGAAAAATGCTGTAGATTCAATTCACAATGCCTATGAACTCGGAATTAACTTTTTCGATACGGCTAACGTGTATGAACGCGGAGAGGCTGAGAAAGTGGTTGGAGAGGCGCTCGGCGGATACTCCCGCGATTCTTATGTACTTGCAACGAAAGTTTTTTGGCCTATGGGGACGGGTCCCAATGACCGGGGATTATCCCGTAAACATGTTTTCGAACAGTTACATGCCAGTCTTAAGCGTCTGAATACGGACTATGTTGATATTTATTATTGCCACCGCTTCGATCCTGAAACACCTGTAGAGGAAACGCTTCGCACGATTGATGATATGGTTAGACAAGGCAAAATTTTGTATGCTGGAGTCAGCGAATGGACCGCTGCACAAATGGCGGAAGCACTGGCAGTAGCTGATAAATATTTGCTTGATCGCATCGTCGTCAGTCAACCGGTCTATAACATGTTCAACCGCTATATCGAAAAAGAGGTGATTCCGCTTGGCGAACAGAAAGGCATCGGCCAAGTCGTTTTCTCGCCACTGGCTCAGGGTCTTCTCAGCGGGAAGTACACATCGATCTCCGAAATTCCAGCAGATAGCCGTGCCGCTAAACTGGAAGGTATGAGAAACGGGATCACAGAAGAGAAAATCGCTAAAGTCGGACAGCTCAATGTTATTGCTAAGGAGCTGGAAATTACTGTAGCGCAACTAGCCTTAGCTTGGATTTTGAGACAGCCTAATGTTGCGAGTGCGCTCGTAGGTGCAAGCCGTCCAGAGCAGGTAGAGGAAAATGCGAAGGCATCTGGTATCCAGCTTTCATCGGATGTACTCGCTAAAATTGAAACTATTCTGGCTTGAAAAATGATCTAAACTTTCGGTAAAATATGATAGAAACTTGAAACCGGCCTTAATGGCCGGCTTTTTGTTTATATTTGATCTTTTATTCCGAGGAGAAGCATAGCTTTGAAAGCAAAATATATTATATGCAATGAATTCGGCGACCCTAAAGACGTGTTGAAAGTCGCTTATAAAACTATTCAGCCACCAGAGGATAATGAAGTCCTTGTGCGAATGTTGGCACGACCGATCAATCCATCTGATTTGATACCGATTAGAGGTTCTTATTCACACCGAATTTCTTTACCTCATATTCCGGGTTATGAAGGGGTTGGCATCGTTGAAGAGGTTGGATCCTCCGTCTCTCAAAGCCTCATTGGTAAGCGTGTTTTACCTTTACGGGGAGAAGGGACGTGGCAAGAATTTGTTAAAACAACCGCTGACTTTGCCGTTCCTATTCCTAACTCTATAGATGATTTTACTGCGGCCCAGCTCTATATAAATCCAATTACAGCGTGGGTCATTTGTACGGAAGTGTTTGCACTAGGTCCAGACGATGTATTGGTAGTCAATGCGTGCGGCTCAGCGATCGGGCAAATTTTTGTGCAATTATCAAAGGTTCTGGGATTTCGGCTAATAGCGGTTACGAGAAATCATAAGTATACGGAAGATTTACTTAGACTTGGCGCTGATTTTGTCATTAACACCTCTGAAGTCCCCTTACAGATGACCTTAATGGATCTAACGAACGGACAGGGTGCAGATGCCGCCATTGATTCTGTGGGAGGGACCTCAGGAATAGAATTAGCATTGTGCGTTCATAACAAAGGAACGTTTTTGACCATTGGGCTTTTATCCGGTATTCAAGTAAATTGGACGGAAATTGCTAAAGCACAAGTGAATACGAAATTATTTCATTTGCGACATTGGAACCAGAAAGTATCGATAGAAACTTGGAAAGAGACCTTCAATTGTTTGATTACGTTATTAGATGAGAAAAAATTAAAACTCATGGTGGAGGGTTCGCATTACGATTTGTCAAATGTAAAAGAAGCTGTCCGTGTAGTTGAAACTTCTAAACACGGCAGTGGGAAGGTCTTTTTAACAAGTTAATACTTTCAAAAGGGGACTAGCTCATGCTTGATGATCGTAAATACTTATTGGAGGCATTTATTGAAGCTGAGAAAGCCGAAGAGGCAGGTACCTATCCGATTGGAGCAGTGATCGTGGATTCCGACGGTAAGATGATTAGCAGGGGACATAACAAGGTCTTTACGCAAATAGATACAACCGCACACGCTGAGGTCGATGCCATTAGGAACGCTGGAGCAAAAATGCTTGATGCTGAGACCAAGAAATTTCTTAAAAAAGGTTATACTTTATACACAACATGCGAACCTTGCCCGATGTGCAGTTGCACAATTCTATTATCTTTCAGTATTACTCGGGTTGTTTGGGCTGCAAACGATCGAGACATGGGAGCGATGAAAAAGTTTGTCGAAGGACCGCATTTTCAAGATCGTTTTAGTAAAATTTCTATTGAAGCAGCCCCTTACAGGGATTTAGAGATTCGTCAGAGGAAAATGCTTGCTGAATGGTCAATAAAACGAGGGTATGTAGATACCCACTGGCAACATCATAATGATGTTTAGAAATAACGGTAATTATTTCAACCCTAGTTTATCGTAGGAGGTATGGCTGCATATGTCAGAAGATCGAGTGAAACTCGCGCCAGGGTTCTGGTCGAGTTTACGCTTAATAGGGATATCCCCGCAAGAAGTAGCGCGCCATGCCCGTCTATCCCTGACTGTTATCAACGACCCGGTCGTTACGACGGCCCAATACTATGCGATCTGGCAGGCTTACGCCGAACTTGTCGGCGATACCGCCACGGCAATCGTCAAACTGGCCACCGCATTCGAGACAGCGCAATATCCGCCGGCCGCCTTAGCAACGTTTCATGCCCGAGATTTCCGTGATGCTCTTATGCGTATGTCTCGTTATAAACAAATGTGCCCGCCAGAAAGCTTGTTTTTGCGTCAAGAAGGAGAGCATGTTGTCGTTGAACTGGGTTGGCAGCATGCCGTTGAGCCTGGTCCACCTGTACTGGTAGGCATTACACTAGCTTATCTCCTGGAACTCGGACGACGAGGAACCGGCCGCCCTCTCAAAGCTCATTCTGTTGAGCTCGTCCATGAAATAGGAAACTCGAAAGTTCTCGAAGATTTTTTTGGCTGCTCGGTTCGAGTTGGTGCTTCTGATAACCGGCTTACGCTGTACGGTAGTGATCTGGACCGTCCGTTTGTTTCTTATAATGAAGAACTCCTAGATATTCTAACGCCTACCTTGGATCGTCATTTGGATGAACATCAGAGCAGAGGCAAGCTCAGCAATAAAGTGAAATGGATTCTGTCGCGCTGCCTTTCGCGCGGGAGAATCGACATTCAAACCGTTGCCAAAGAGTTGGGAATGAGTGATCGCACCTTGCAGCGGCGCTTGACGGAAGAAGGAGCAAGCTTTAAGCAGTTGTTGGTGCAAACCAGGCATGAGCAGGCGCTTTCCTATTTGGCAGACCCGTCACTGGAGATCAAAGAAATCGCCTTTCTCGTCGGCTACGAGGATCAGAACTCATTCTACCGGGCATTCCGCTCGTGGGAAGGGGAGACTCCAGCCAATTGGCGCCTTGCGCAAGAACATTGGCGTTCTTCGCTAGTTACCGAATAGTCGAATCCAGCTATCATTATCTGTATCCTCAACATAAGGAGTGTAGACAGATGGATATGGGTTTAAAAAATAAAACGGCCTTAGTGACGGGTTCTACTAAGGGAATCGGTAAGGCAATTGCCTTGGAACTTGCCAAAGAAGGCGTTCATGTTCTTATAAATGGTAGGAGCAACGAAGAGGTTGAGCTTACCGTGAGGGAGATTCAGGCGAAATTTCCTGATACTCAGCCCAAAAGCGCGACAGCCGATCTCGTAGATGCGCAGCAAAGGGAAGCTTTGTTCGTGAAGTTCCCTCAAGTCGATATTCTGGTCAATAATATGGGCATCTACGAAATCATGTCCTATGATGATATTGATGATGCCGAATGGGAGAAATATTTCCGCACAAACGTGCTTGTCGCGAACAGTTTGACGAAGTTCTATCTGCCTTCCATGTTGAGCGTCGATGATGGACGCGTAATCTTTATCGCGAGTGAGGAAGCCATTATGCCTTCGGGACTGATGCCTCATTATGCCGTGACCAAATCGATGCTCCTCTCGTTATCCAAAAGTTTGTCCAAGCTGACCAAAGGATCGGAAGTCACCGTAAATACAATCATGCCCGGGCCAACACTTTCCGAGAATGTGCAAATGATTATTGAAAGCATGTATTCGAATGAAGAGATGACTTTCGAGGCGAAAGAAAAGGATTTTATGGCGAAGAACTTGCCGCAATCTGAAATCCAACGCTTCATACGACCAATGGAGATAGGTCGGCTAGCCGCATTTATCTGTAGCCCATATGCCTCCGCGTTCAAAGGCTCACCTATCCGAATGGATGGGGGAATGGTACCGACAATATTTTAATGAACTAACATGATGTTAGTAGACAAGTCTATCGAAGAAATGGATTTTATATACATGGGAAAATATGATTGGTATAATATCGTTGATCCTATTATTCCATTTCTATCGAACAGGAGTGTCAGACATGAGTTCAATTTGCAATTATTGCAGTAAAAACGAAGCACTGAACAATCTTATGATCGAAATCGGCCAGTTACGCGTATCAACTTTGTATTTGTTTAAGGAACAGACGTACCAAGGGCGCTGTATTGTCGCGCTAAATGAGCATGAAACGGAGTTTTTTCATCTGTCGCAGGAGAAGCAAGACGCTTATATGCGCGATGTAGCGCAAGTGGCTGCAGCCATTGAAAAAGCGTTCCAACCGGATAAAATTAACTACGGTGCATTTGGTGATACAATGCCGCATGTACATTTTCACATCGTGCCGAAATATAAAGATGGCTACACCTGGGGAAAAATGTTTGAAATGAACCCAGCGGCAAACCTTCTTTTAACTGAGGAACAATACGGGGCACTTATAGATCAAATCAAGAGCCATCTATAAAGAAAGATAAGTATCCGCAGAAATTGCGGATCTTTTATTTTTTTGGAACAAATTACTGTACCATCATGATTATTTTTTAAGATTTAAACAAGGCGTTTGCCGTTACTAGGACAGGTGTCCCTACATAGACATATGCTGATGAGAAAGGCATATGCCATGAACAGGGATGGTGTAAAATAGATGGCTCAACACCAGACAAAAGCAGGTACACGATTAACCGGAAGGATCGTATTTCCGGGCAATCCGACTTACCATGCAGCCAGAATGGAGTTCAATAGACGCTTTTCCAAATTTCCAAAGATCATAGTTTTTTGCAGGCGAACTCAGGATGTAATCAACGCAGTCAAATGGGCTCGTGAGCGGGGCGTACGGCTGAGAGTGCGCAGCGGGCGTCACAGC
The DNA here is from genome assembly GCF_009757995.1 of Paenibacillus anseongensis. Taxonomy (NCBI): domain Bacteria; kingdom Bacillati; phylum Bacillota; class Bacilli; order Caryophanales; family Paenibacillaceae; genus Paenibacillus; species Paenibacillus anseongensis. The sequence goes on along the minus strand of NZ_WSEM01000016.1, from coordinate 318,390 downwards.
TATGAAGCTTTTTCGGCTGTAAATGGCGGAATTATTATCGATGTGAGCGAGATGGATAAAGTTAAGGTTGACCGGAAAAACAGGGTGGCCATTGTTCAAACGGGAAATCCACTTGCTCGTGTCTATAAAAAACTGTGGAATAAGCGTATGGCACTGCCGGCTGGGACTGCGCCTGACGTAGGTGTGGCCGGGCTTACACTGGGAGGCGGCATTGGACTTTTGTCCCGGAAATATGGACTTACGTGCGATAACTTGAAACAAGTGAAGATGGTCGTAGCATCAGGGCGGTATGGAGCAAAGACAATTGTGGCAAACAGGAGGCAGCATGCCGATCTGTTGTGGGCATCAAGAGGCGGCGGCGGAGGAAACTTTGGCATTGCTACTGCTTATACGTTTCGGGTTAGACCCATTTCAACGGTGTCAATATTTAGTGTCACATGGAAATGGAGTGATTTGGAGAAGGTGTTGCCAGTTTGGCAACGCTGGGCTCCGTCCGTCACGAACCGTTTAACTTCTACAATCGAGGTTTCTGCCAAACAGGTAGGGACTATTTTATCTACCGGCCAATTGCTTGGCGGTGCAGAGGAGCTGCGTCGATTGATTAGACCGCTTTTGCTGGCAGGCACTCCGGTGAAGGTGCTGGTGAAGACAGTGCCTTTTATTGAAGCAACCAAATTTTTTGCCGTATCGGACCTACATTTGGAACCGAAATTTAAAATAAGCGGCGCCTACGGGTTTCAACCTTTACCAAGAGAAGGAGTCCGAATCATTCGTGACTTTTTATCCAAAGCACCCAACAGGCATGCTACCGTGTGGAGTCAAAGCTTAGGTGGTGCAGGAAGCGCAGTGAGTCGAGTATCACCTACTGCAACGGCCTATCCTCATCGGAAAGCTGAGATCATTTACGAACTGTCAGCACGCTGGAGGAACAACCGTGAGCAAGAGCGGAATATCCAGTGGGTAGAAAGGTTTCGCAGAGCGTTACGTCCCTTTGTTAAGGGGGATTATGTGAACTTTCCTGATTTGGCGATTAAAAACTGGCCCAAGGCGTATTACGGTGTGAACTTTGGCAGATTGAAACAGGTGAAACGAAAGTATGACCCACATAATGTGTTTCGTTTTGCCCAGAGTATTCCAGTAGGTAAAAAGGCAAAAAAATAATAGTCTAGTGAGGTGTGAAATCTGTGACTTTGGTTTGTATGATCAGCTTTTCGTATGAAAATTGACCGCTTACTGGCCATGACGGTGCTGCTGTTGAATCGCGGGCGTGTCAGTGCCAAAGAATTGGCTGACCGTTTTGAAGTTTCGACGAAGACGATCTATCGGGATATGGAGACCCTGAATCAATCGGGTATTCCGATTGTGGCTCATCAGGGCATATCCGGAGGATTTGAAATCATGGAACCCTACGCCATGGCTCGGCAATTCTTAACGCTCAGTGAAATTGAAGCCATCGTCGCGGCGGTAAAAGGGATACATACCGCCGTGGATGACCGCGTGTTTGGCACTCTATTGGATAAGGTAAAGGCGCTGCTCAGTCGTGTAGATCGCCTTCAATTGGAGCAGCAGGGAGCGGGACTTGTTTTCGATTTCAATCCGTGGGGGCAAGGACCTGCAGCAAGGGATAAAGTGAATAGCTTGAGGCAAGCGATTGAGCATACAAGAAAAGTAAGTTTCAAGTACCTGAACATGAACGGAACGGAGAGCGAGCGAGTAGTTGAGCCTGCCGTATTAATTTTAAAAGGATACCTGTGGTATGTGCAGGCTTATTGCACGCTTCGCAGTGAATTTCGAGTGTTTCGATTATCTCGTATACAAGAGCTGCGGGTGTTGGAGCAAACTTTTGTTAGAAAACAAGCCCCTTCGCTAGAGGGTTATGCGTGGGAGTCGGATTGGTCAAGTGCGAATTTGCAAGAGATGACATTTCTATTTGATTCGAAAGTTCGGCATCGTGTTGGGGATTCCTTCGATCCGGAGCAAGTTAGAAGTCAGGACGATGGTTCTTTACAGGTAAAAGGACGCTTCACCGAAGATGAATGGCTTTACAGCATGCTGCTGAGTTACGGTGAACATGTCAGAGTCGAAGCACCGAGTCACGTAGTTGAAGAAATGGTGAATCGGGCACGAAAAATTATGGAGCGATATCAGAAACTGGACAGATAGGTGTCCACGTTCTCCTAGTATACTGATGTTAAATACAAGGAGATGAGGATGAAATTATGCGTACATATATAACCGAGCAACCAGCAATCACACTAACAGGAATTCATGTGCGAACAACAAACGCAGAGGAAGCGGGTCCGAATCGGCGGCTGCCGAAGCTGTGGGAAACGTATTTTCAAAGTCAAATCACCTCACAGACCCCGACAATCAATTCCCATCTGATCTATGCGCTCTATACGAATTATGAAAGTGATGCTTCAGGCGCGTACACCACACTGATCGGGCACCAAGTAGCCGGCGATAAGTTGCTAGACGAGGACAAGTTCCATACCGTGGAAGTGCCAGCAAGCAAATACATGGTATTTACAACGGAAAAGGGCCCTGTTTATGAAGTGGTCGCACAGGCGTGGGGAAACATATGGGCTTATTTTAAGGAATCAAAGGAAGTAAGGGCATATACGGGAGATTACGAGCTGTATGACGCCGGAAATTTAGATCCCGAGCAAACACAATTACAGATTTTTATAGCAATTAAATAGCTAAAAAGGCGCCTAATGTAGGCGCTTTTTCTAATGTTTAATGTTACAGTTTGCTTCTCTTTGTTTAGAATGCGATAATGAAAAAACACCAAATTTTAGGAGGCCCAAGAGGAATGAAATACATGGTTGATTATCAATTTACCAAGCCTGATCAAGGGATACAAATACACAAAGGGTCAATTGAAATTGACATCGAAAGTGATGTGGAGTCGGAGATCATACAAAAGGCAAAAGAGATCGTTATAGAAAAAGAAGGCGTTACAGAAGTGAAAGTAGGTTTAATAAGTCCGGAATGTTAGGCCGCTCATACGAAGCGGCTTTTTTAATGAAAAAAACACGTATGTATCGTAGAGAGAGAAATCGAATTGAATGCATTGGAAAGCGCTTTCTAATCCCAATATGTGCTACAATTACACAGACCATACTTGCGAAGGAGCTAACCAAGGGCATTAGGAATTATCTGATTGAAGGCGTTTCCGGAACCGGTAAAACTTCGGTCTGCAATGAATTGCAGCGGCGCGGCTACCAGGCCATTCATGGAGGTCGACCTTGAAACATTGAATCGGCGGCTTGACGAGAGACCGGAAAAAGAGTGGGGCGGTAAGAAAGCGGAGCTGGAACTCATTGCGCGATTGCAACGTACGAAAGAAGACATTCCGCAAAACGGGATGATAATTGACGCCACTGCATCGATTGCACACGTCGTTGACGAGATCATTCGTCTAAGCGAAACAAATAAAATTTGATGGATGGAGATGATTGAGTATGAATCTTTTTAATAACTGCGTAGGGAAAAGTCTACCTACTTCCCTTCAATGGATGAATGAACCACATGAATGGGAATTTTCTGAAGAAAGTGAACTTATGATTACTGCACCACCTCAAGCAGACTTTTTCCATAACCCAACAGAGGAAACAAGAAAAAATTCTGCTCCATTCCTTTATATGACAACAAATGAGAATTTCATTTTAACCAGTCGGGTCAGCGTAGACATACGTGAGCGGAATGATTCCGCATGCCTTATGGTCATGGCAGATGAGAATAACTGGGCCAAGTTATGTTATGAAGATTTTAGAGGCCGACCTTCCATTGTTAGTGTTGTAACGAAAGATATTTCGGATGATTGTATCGGTGACTATGTCGGGAATGTGAACCCTTTCTTAAGAGTATCTCGATATGAGAATTGCTTCGCTTTTCATTATTCTCTTGATGGTAATGAATGGGCATTAGTGCGGTATTTTGGAATGAAGAATAGTCAAAGTTTAAAAGTTGGTGTGGTTGCACAGAGCCCATTTGGTGAAGGATGTGCAGTGAAGTTCGATTACTTACATCTCTTACCCAATACGAATAAAGATGTAAGAAATATTTGATCATTCCTTGAGGAAGTAGGTTTGTTAGTGAGAAGTGAACATTTAGTAAAGCTCCTGCAAGAGAAGGAATTGCATACTGACCGTCCATTCGATGGGTGTAGCGAAGCAGAGATAAAGCTGCTGGAGCAAGAAATGGGAATCAGGTTACCCGAGTCTTATCGTCAATATTTACTTGCAGTCGGCCATTATTCGGGAAGATTGTTTCAAGGCACTGATATGCAATTCTCACAGCTAAAAGAACTTCAGGATGAGACAAAAGAATTATTACGAGAGAATAATAACCCGGTCGTACTGTCAGCTGGCACATTTGTATTCTCCATTCATCAGGGCTATGAAATTAGATTTTTTGATTTAAATGAAGGAGATAACCCTCCGGTCATGGAATGGTACGAGGGAAGCATGAAAGGGATAGTTAGGCTTTATGATTCATTTGAAGAGTTTCTTACCGATTCGATATATCAGCAAACAGTTATGAAGTGGCTTGATTAGTCTTAGGGGAAATAGTTAGTAATAATTAGACATATATCAAAGTACTAAAGTACCAAAATAACAAAGTCAGAAACAAGAGGGCTGCCGCGAGAACGGGCAGCTTTTTTGCGCTGTTTTGGGATTTACCACTTTGTGGAAAAAAAAGGTGGCACCTTTTAAGTCCAAGCCATCTCTTAAAAACTTGCATACTTTAGAAGTAGTATTTACTAACTAGTAAATATATTTTGCAAACTAGAGCAAATATCAAGCATATGAATAGGAGGGAAAAACATAAATGGCTGTCTTATCAAGCGGTCCGATAGAAAACAATGCTATCAGTGGTACGAGGTCCACTCAACAGATAACAATATTAATAGATAATAGAGATACTGTTAATTCTGCATCTCTTATCATACAAGGATATGTCTTAAATGGTAAAAGAACGTTATATGTACTTGATGTTTTGGATGTCTTTCCAAATCAAATGCTGATCAAAAATTACTTTGCTAATTTCGATAGATTTGAATTCGTTTTTACAACAGGAGGTACCGCTGCAGATCAGACTGGAGTCTCCGTATGGGGAAAAAATGCATCCGGACAGTTAGTTACAGCTCATCGGCTTGTAACATCTGAACTTTAATAATAGGAGGTTTTATATTATATGGCTATTTTATCGACTGGGCCTATTGAAAATAGTGCTGTCAGCGGAGTAAGACCAACTCAGCAAGTAACGCTCATTATTGATAATCGGGATACCGTCAATTCTGCTTCTGTGGTCATTCAAGGTTATGTTTTAGACGGCACAAGAACATTATATGTTCTTGATGTATTGGATGTATTACCAAATCAAGAGGTAACAAGAAGTTACTTTGCTAATTTTGATAGTTTCGAATTCGTATTTACAACTGGAGGTACTGCTGCAAAACAGATCCAAATTTCCGTTTGGGGAAAATCGGCCACAGGAGAATTAGTAACAGCGCATCGGCTTGTTTCTTCTGAACTCTTTGCAGATAACACAGGAGCTACAGGACCTGCAGGAACTACAGGTGCAACCGGGGCAACAGGGACTACTGGCTCAACAGGTACTATCGGAGCAACAGGTGCTACTGGCGCAGCAGGGGCTATTGGTGCAACTGGGGCCAGAGGTGCAACCGGTGCTACGGGTACAGCAGGAGCAAACGGTGCAACCGGAGCTACAGGTGCAGCAGGGACTAACGGTGCGACAGGGGCAACGGGTACAGCAGGGACTAACGGTGCAACGGGAGCTACTGGTGCAGCAGGGACTAACGGTGCGACAGGGGCAACAGGCGCAACAGGAGTTGCCGGCGCAACTGGGGCTAGAGGTGCAACAGGTGTTACAGGCGCAGCAGGAACTAACGGCACAACGGGTGCAACGGGCGCAGCAGGGACTAACGGTGCAACGGGAGCAACGGGTGCAGCAGGGACAAATGGCACAACCGGCACTACGGGTGCAGCAGGGACTAACGGTGCAACCGGTGCAACGGGCGCAGCAGGAGTTGCCGGCGCAACTGGGGCTAGAGGTGCAACCGGTGCTACAGGTGCAGCAGGAACTAACGGCACAACGGGAGCTACTGGCGCAGCTGGGACTAATGGCGCAACGGGAGCTACGGGCGCAGCTGGGACTAACGGTGCGACAGGGGCAACGGGTGCAGCAGGAACAAACGGCGCAACGGGAGCAACGGGCGCAGCAGGAACAAACGGCGCAACGGGAGCAACGGGCGCAGCAGGGACTAACGGCGCAACGGGAGCTACGGGCGCAGCTGGGACTAACGGTGCAACGGGAGCTACGGGCGCAGCAGGAACCAACGGTGCGACAGGTGCTACGGGCGCAGCAGGGACTAACGGTGCAACGGGAGCTACGGGCGCAGCAGGAACTAACGGTGCAACGGGAGCTACGGGCGCGGCAGGAACTAACGGAGCAACGGGAACTACGGGCGCAGCAGGAACCAACGGTGCGACAGGAGCTACGGGCGCAGCTGGGACTAACGGTACGACAGGTGCAACGGGCGCAGCAGGAACTAACGGCGCAACCGGTGCAACGGGCACAGCAGGGACTAACGGTGCAACGGGTGCAACAGGCGCAGCAGGAACAAACGGAGCAACCGGTGCAACGGGCGCAGCAGGGACAAACGGCGCAACGGGAGCAACGGGCGCAGCAGGGACTAACGGTGCGACAGGGGCAACGGGTGCAGCAGGAACAAACGGAGCAACCGGTGCAACGGGCACAGCAGGGACGAACGGTGCAACGGGTGCAACAGGCGCAGCAGGAACAAACGGAGCAACCGGTGCAACGGGCGCAGCAGGAACAAACGGTGCAACTGGGGCGACAGGTGCGGCAGGAACTGACGGAGCAACGGGAGCAGCAGGAACAAACGGTGTGACAGGGGCAACGGGAGCAGCGGGAACAAACGGTGCAACTGGAGCTACAGGCGCAGCAGGAACAAACGGAGCAACTGGGGCGACAGGTGCGGCAGGAACTGACGGAGCAACGGGAGCAACGGGCGCAACAGGAACAACCGGAGCAACGGGAGCAACGGGAGCAGCAGGAACAAACGGTGCGACGGGTGCTACAGGTGCAACAGGAGCTGAAGGTGTAACCGGAGCTACAGGTGTAGAAGGAACAAACGGAGCTGACGGAGCAACCGGAGCAACCGGAGCAACAGGAGTTGCCGGAGTAACAGGAGCAACGGGTGCAACAGGAGCTAACGGTGCGACAGGGGCTACAGGTGTAACAGGTGTTAACGGAGCAACCGGTGCAACAGGCGTCACTGGAGATACAGGGGCAGCAGGAGCTGCTGGCGCAACTGGTGCAACTGGTGCAACAGGTGTAACAGGAACAAACGGTGTGACTGGTGCTACAGGTGTAACAGGAGCTACAGGAACGACTGGCGCCACAGGTACGGCTTTCACGAACACAAACAGCTTTGCTGCGAATACGGCCGGCTCCGTCATCGCCGTTGTCCTTGGCGGAACTAACGTTCCACTCCCTAACAATCAACTGCTTAATGGCGGCATTACTGTCAACGGCTTAAACGATACGTTTACGGTGCCGTCAGCCGGAGACTATATGATTTCATATCAAGTAAATGTTACGACCGCTTTGTTGGTCAGCACGCGATTGTTAATTAACGGAACACCATCTACACCTACCATTATTGCACCTGTAGCTTCTGTATCTGAGTTTAATAATTTGGTGATATTGAGTCTAGCTGCAGGTGACACGATCACACTTCAATTATTTGGATTACTCGGTGCCGCGACATTGCTTAGTGGGGCTGCTGGCGCTGCTCTGACCATCATTAAAGTTTCTTAATTGCGAGTCACTTAGAAGCACTTTTTCGACCAAATAGCATTTAGGACTTGAAGTAACTTTCTAGGCTCTTTCGCTTCCCTATGGGAAAACGGAAGAGCCATTTTTCATTTTGAAAAGGCCAATCTGCCATGGCAAACTGACCTAGTATAGTTTTTTTCCTAATTAGTTGAAGTTTTTGCAAGTTGTACCTTTTCCTGCGATTACTTCCCTAAAAGCAATTCCTTTAATACAGAAGTAATCATGTTGTGATCTTCTTCACCAGGTAGCCCTGATACCGAAATTGTGCCTACAATGCCTTCATCCTTCAAAGTCAATGGAAAGGCGCCGCCCTCAGCTTTGTAATCAATCGGATTAAGTCCGGAGGCTTCCACCGTTGAAGCGGTCGATTTCAGTAATACGTGCATATAATAGGAACTATGCCCAAAATGATTAACGACGTTATTTTTCCATGTCACCCATTCGTCGTTATTAGAAGAAGTGCCGACCATTCTGCTGTAAAATAACAGCTCATTGTTCTTACGAATATTGACGACAATTGCTTTATTCTCTTTCATTGCTTTTTCAATGATCCTGTTCCCAACCCTGTAAGCAGTCTCATTCGTAAAGACGGAAAACTGGAGATCTGTTTCTTCCTGTAGCAGAGTCTTTAATAAATCGTCGTATTTATCCAGAGGGAGCACATCCATTTCAAATAAATTAGCATTTCCTGCTTGATATTATACACGCAAATGATGCTTTTAAACTAGAAGTAATACGGAATTTAAAAGAGTAATAGGAAACTTCGTTTGTTCTAAAAAAAGGTGCAATAGAATAATTTTATAGAATAAGAGGAACTTCTGATAATGGAGGTTGCAGCGATGGCCATGATAGAGCAGACGATTTTCAATTCAATTGGAAACAAAATTATTACAAAGGATAGAGAGATTCCTGTTGTCGCTAGAATGGATGAACCGCTTATTCTAATTTTGGACAATGTATTAAGCTACTCAGAGTGTGACTCTTTGATAGACTTAGCTAATAATCGAATGCAACGAGCTAAAATCGGCAACTCTCACGTAGTAAGTAATTTTAGAACTAGCAGCAACATGTTTTTTGAGGAAAGCGAAAATGAAATGATTCAAAAAATTGAGACCAGAATTTCTGAACTCATGAATATACCGATATCACATGCAGAACCGCTGCAAATTTTACATTATAAAGTAGGAGAGCAGTATCATCCTCATTTCGATTATTTTACATCTGAAAATGTTGTTAACAACCGGATCAGCACATTGGTGATGTATTTAAATGACGTGGAAAAAGGCGGTGAAACGCACTTCCCCTCGCTTCGTTTTTCAGTAACGCCGAAAAAAGGAAGTGCTGTCTATTTTGAATATTTTTATAACGATAATTGCTTAAATGAACTAACCTTACATGCAGGAAAACCCGTAGAAGTCGGGGATAAATGGGTAGCGACCCAGTGGATGAGAAGACAGAGATATCGCAATGTTTAAAAAAGTGGAGTTTGCAGCGATGCAGCTCCTTTTTTAGTTGTGTCACGTTGAAATACCCTGTGAAGAGTGGAATGCTTCTAATACAAACCTATTAATTATTGGGCATTAGTTTAGCCCAGAACTTTCTCACTTGTCATCATAAATTTTGGTATAATTTAGTAATGATAGTAGAATGCCTTTTGAAGGTCCATCTTGAGCGTGAAACCTTATGTAATTTCAATTGCTGCTGTATCAGGAGGTGGGAAAACCACCGTTACCAATCATTTGCTAGGCAAATTGAATAATTCAAAAGCATTCTATTTTGATGAATATGATTTTAAAGATTGCCCTGAAGACATTTGTGATTGGGTTAGTAGAAGTGCAAATTATAACGAATGGAATCTAGCCCCCTTAATTAAATACATCTAAAACGAAGAGGAGTAAACAAATATGAAGACAATTAAGTGCATGATGGATCACCTATATTGGGCGGACGAACGTATCTTGGCTGCACTCGAGGATAGTGAGACGAAGAACAAGGAGTTATTAAAGCTGGTTCGGCACGTCGCGGTCGCGGAACGCGTCTGGCTGTCTCGATTGCAAGGCAAGGGTACTGCGCAATATTCGTTATGGGAGGAAACGGAAGACCTGAATACGATACGGACGATGTTCGAAGAAAATGCCGAGCAGTATCGTGTCTATTTTGAAGGGCTCGAGGAGTCTGTGTTGGACAAGATGATCGACTATGCGAACCAGAGCGGGGTTCCGTTCCGAACGTCCATCCGGGACATCTTGTTACAAGTCCTTTTACATGGGCAATATCACCGGGGACAAATCAACCGTGCACTTCGGATCGAATCAGCAGAGCCTGCCCAAGTCGATTACATCACGTTTGCGAGGCTTAACAGCGTCTAATACTGGGGTGAAGCCGTTGAGCGAAAATAATATTTTTACTATTGATTGTAAGGATGTCTACCTAAGAGTGTACTAAAAGTGAATGGAAAGCTAAGGTTTAGTTCATAAAAGTAACGGAGAACGATAGTCATTGCATGCTCCCCTTACTTATAAGGGAAACATGCAATTGACGATTTTGCCATCAAACCTACAAAAGTGAATTCAAGCAGACCGCTCCGATTTCACGTACCCCGATTTTGAACAGTTCCGTCCCAGTCGTACGCCCGATTAGCTCCCTATATTCCGCTACAGCTGCATGTGGCAGAACGGCGAGAATGACTCCCGCGAAACCACCTCCGTGTACTCGGCAGGCACCGTCGCCCAATCGGTCGATGAAACGCTCAGTAATAGCGAGTGTAAGCGCAATCCCCTGTTCATGTGATACTGATTCTTGGTAGATGTTCTGCAGCCATTTCCACGAGGAGTTACCTGAGGCAGTAATATACTTCAGCACGTTCTGCCATTCGCCCGCCTTAATTGCCTCTACCTGCTGCCCGACACGATCATTTTCATCCAGATAATGGAGGACGCGCAGCACTGCTCGATCTCCGGCAGTTTCGCGGAGTTCCGCGAGCCGGCCATAGATCATCTCCGCCGTCAAATCGCGGCATACCTCTACACCAAAGGCATGTGCCACTGCCCGCATCTCGTTCGGAATTGAAGCATAATCCTTCGTAAGATCAGCATGGTTACCACCGGTACTGACGATGACAAGGCTGTAACCTGCTGCTTCGAAGGTACCTGGAACACGCTCGATCTGAGGTTCTGCCGGATTTTTAAAGTCGATTGTGATCATGCCGCCGTGCGAACAGGCCATCTGATCTAACATGCCAGAGGGCTTGTTCCAATAAAGATTTTCAGCATACTTGCCAATGCGCGACATCATGACCGCATCCAGATCTCCGTTATTATAAAAAGTACTTAAAATTTGGCAGATCAGAATTTCGAAAGACGCAGAGGAGCTGAGTCCTGACGCTGGAAGCACGTTGCTGCTGATGCTAGCATGAAATCCGCCAATTCGATACCCGTGCTGCTGGAAACCGTGTGCAATACCGCGGATCAAAGCAGCCGTCCCACCCTCGCCTGATTTAGGTTCTAGATCATCCAGATGGATGACGGACATGCCTGGATACCCTTCGGAAATGACCGAAATAATACCAGTGTCTACGGCTGATGCAGCCGCTATCGTATCCAACTGGATACTAGCCGCCAGCACCTTTCCATTGTTATGATCTGTATGATTACCGCCTATCTCTGTACGACCCGGAGCACTGAAGTATTTCAACGACTCCGTATCCCCATATTGCGCATGGTATCCTTCCATGCACTTCCGGTACCTGTCAATTTGTCCCTCTCGTTCTTCGTTTCCATACATTTGGTCCAAGAGCTGTTGTGTCTGAAGAGAATTAAAAAACTGCTCGAATGGATTGTTCATCTTGAATTTTCCTCCTGGTTCTAACTGTTTAAGTAATAATTATCATACCCATTGTACCGAAAGACAGCGCTCTCAGATAGATATTTATGAAAGAAATCGGTCTTAATAAAATTCTTAGCTTCATATCTAATCGGAATCCATGGACAGGTCTGAAATTTTTCGATAAAATTCTCTGAAAGGTTTTTGCTCTTACCACCTAGTAGAAAGGGAAGTGCTGGATGAAAGGCAGTTTGAAGAAGCTTCCCATTGCTTGGCAATTGACTTTGCTGACTTCACTCATTGTCATCCCTATGCTTCTAATTATGGTCACGAATTATTTCCGCTCTGTCGAGGTCGTCAAGCGTGATAACAGCAATTATGTGCAGGGGGGCATCTCCCAGTTGAAGCAGACTATTGCGGCCAATAGTGAACACATTATTCGTATTTTGGATACGGTTGCTTACAATGGACCGACGGTTCAGAACTATTTTTACGTGTCAGATCCGGTTGAGAAGTTTGAAGCGTATACGCAATTGAGGAATTACTTGTCGGATATGATGGGCATGAAGGATGGTTTGCTCGATATCATGCTGGTGGGGAGAAATAACACGAAAGTCAACATTCAAGGTAATCTGAATGACCTGATGCCAATTGTTGATGAAATCCCGGACCAAACATTATTTTATTATGTGGGCTACAATGAGATTAATTTGGTGGCAAAAACAATGCCAGTTCTTGTTGTCGGAGCACCCGTGTATTCAACAACTGAATTTAGTGAAGGCAACAACCGTCTAGGTACGGTGCTAATGACAATTTCGATTAAGTCGTTGTTTGATGTGAATTTCCCAGACAAACTATTCACCGGAGCGAAGGTGTATATGTCGGATCGTGAGGGGCATGTTTTTTTTACCAATGATGCATCGACGCGGCTTGGCAGTCCTATTCCCGAACAGGTATTGGCGGGTTCGAACCGGAAATATCTCGTTCAGAAAGATAGCATTCCGGATCTGGGAGGGGAAATTGTCGTCGAAATACCCAACGAAATTTTGCTCAGGGGCATCAATGATATTCGCAAGCAGCAGTTGATTCTGGTCGCTGTAGCCCTGCTTTTGTTAATCGTGCCGCTTCTTTTTGTCATTAATAACATTCTGCAGCCGCTGAAAAAAATGATGCGCTTGATAAACGAGATGCGAATGGGGCAGAAAAGTCATTTAAGCAAGCGCATTCAAGTGGACGGCTACGCGGAAATGACGGTGATGACGACGCGTTTTAATGAAATGATGGCCGAGATTGAGGAGTTAACCGAACATTTGGTGGAGGGCAAACGCTTGCTGTATGAGTCTGAACTGGTGAAACGCAGAGCGGAGCTGTCGTACCTGCAAAGCCAAATCAATCCACATTTCCTCTATAATACGTTGGAATCCATCAAAGGAACGGCTGTCGATGAAGGGGCAACTCGTGTGTTCGAGCTCACGAAAGCGCTTGCGCTATTTTTGCGATTCAGCATTAAAGGGCCCGAGATGGTTACGCTCGACAGAGAACTTACTATTATTAGAAACTACATCTATATCCATCAAATTCGATTCGGTGATCGCTTACAGGTCGAATATGATGTTGCGGAGAACTGTCTTCCATGCTACATTCCCAAAATGATTCTCCAACCCATCGTGGAAAATGCAATCTATCATGGGCTGGAACCGCTTCAGCGCAGTGGGCGTCTGGTGATTACAGCAAGCATGGACGGGAGGGACTTGTCCCTTTCTGTCCAAGACAATGGAGCAGGGATCGGTGTTGACCGACTGGCTCAGATACGAGCCTCCATTGCAAATCATTCCGATCAGCTTGCGCCTGACTCAGCTTCGGAACCTAGCATTGGTCTGCTCAATGTCCACGACCGTATTCGCCTCATGTTCGGCGAGGCGTATGGACTTCAGATAACAAGCCGTCCCATGGAAGGAACGCGGATTGTGTTGAACATGCCGCTTAGGAGGGAAAGCTAATGTACAAGGTGTTCATTGTTGACGACGAGGAGCTCGTTGTGAAAAGCTTGAAAGCCAGCGTAAACTGGGCCGCTTGCGGCTTTGAAGTAGCCGGTTATGCGCTTAGCGGGGAAGAAGCTTTGGCGGTCATTCCGCAAGTTCGCCCCCATGTGGTTTTCTCCGATATTCGTATGCCCGGCATGAGCGGTCTCGAATTAATAAAGCATCTTGGAGATGCCGGCATCTCAGCGAAATTTATGATTGTCAGCGGCCTTGCAGAATTCGCTCTGGCACAGAAAGCCATGAAGCAAGGCGTATTCGGATATTGCTTGAAGCCATTTGATGAAGAGGAAATTAGTGCCTATTTGAATAAAATCAAACAAGAGTTAAGTCGCCACGAGCAGTTGAGTGAAGGCGATATATTGGATCTGATCGAAAGCGGAACGGCGGAGGCGCACCACAGCTTGAAGGAGGAACTATTGAAAGCGGGCATTCCGCATGGGTTGACACTGAAGCTTATGCTGACAGTCCGCAAAGAGAGAATGCAGCTGAAAGCACCATGCTTGCCGCTAAAGATCGGGTATCGTAAATTCATCTATGTCCTGCCGGAGTCGGAAGCGAACGCTTTAGCGTCGACGATGGAGCTGCAGTTGTCAAGAGGAATTGGCTTCAGCTCCCCGTTTACTGACGTTTCCGCGTTATCTCAGACCATTCAACAGGCCGAAGTGCATGCCTATCACTATTTCACGCTTTACAGCCGTCTAATGGGGAAGGGGGACACCAAAACTTCAGCCTCTCTGGAGGGAAACGCCAAAGTAATCCCTGCAGAGGAAGGGAATGTCGCTCTTGCACGATTGGATGCGATGCTGCCGCTATTTCTAAGCGGGCAGCGAGATATTCGCCATGCGTTGCTCCTTTTTAACGACAGCGTATCGCAGTTCAGCCGCCCGGGAAAGGAAGCGTCGGATTTATTTTTATACTCCTACGAGCAATTGGTTGAACGGTTTGACGATGTGCATGCAATGATCGTTGATCTCAAACGTTTATACAAAGAAGAGAAATGCGATCAAGCCTATTCGATTCACGCGGGACGTAATCCCACATTCAAAGCGCTTCTGAATCATATGAACGAGCACTACTGCCAAAATATTTCTATTCAAAGCATGAGCACGATGTTTAATGTCAACGCCAACTATATTTCGCAGATGTTTAGAAAAGAATTGGACAAAACGTTCACCGAATATTTGACCGGTCTTAGAATCGAACGAGCCGCAGCTTTGCTAAGAGCGACGGTGGTTCCGATTAACGAAGTTGCCGATCAAGTCGGGTATCCGGATTATTTTTACTTTAGCAAGCTATTCAAAAAAACGACAGGCGTATCTCCTACAAGCTACCGCAGTGCACATACGCAGTCCCCACACCTCTCTGGCCTCTGAACCTCAGGGGTCTTTTTTACGCCCCACTTGTACTGGAGTTCAATAGATTCAACAGAAAGACACAAGTTTGGTTTTCCCCTTGGACGATTATTCGTTAAAAGGCTAACGGATGTCTATGTCTACTAGTAAGCGCTTACTTTATGATTAAGCCATAGATAGAGACATGAACCAAACGGGAGGCGAGAGGATTGCAGCAACATAACATGGTCAATCAGGTTAGCGGAAAAAGCCGCGTCGTTCAGCAAGCAGGATACCGCAAGGTCAAGATGCGAGAAATCATTAGACACAAATATTTTTACTTGATGGTGCTTCCGCTAATCCTCTTTTACATTATTTTTGCCTACATTCCAATGTACGGTGTCACCCTGGCGTTCAAGGATTTCAATTACTCGCTTGGCATTATGGGGAGTCCCTGGAACAATTTTCAAAATTTCAAGGATGTGTTCCATAACCCGGATTTTGTGAAATCATTTAGAAACACCTTGTTCATCAACCTGGGACGATTGATCATTGAATTCCCAATTCCAATTGTACTGGCTATTATGCTGAACGAAATCAGAAACGGCAGGCTGAAGAGAGTGTATCAAACGGTCTTTACGTTTCCGCATTTCATAAGCTGGGTTGTGTTAAGCGGCATTATCACGAGTCTGCTCAGCGATCAGGGCGTGGTGAATCAACTTCTTCAATTGCTGGGGATGGAAAAAAACAACATACTTACATCAAATGGATCGTTTCTGGGTCTGGTGTTTGCCTCAAACGTTTGGAAGGAAGCCGGTTGGTCTTCCATTATTTATCTCGCAGCGATCTCGGGTATTAATCCGGAGCTTTATGAAGCCTCAGCCATCGATGGCGCCAACCGATTTCAACAGTTAAAGGCGATTACTTGGCCTGTACTTCGCTCTACGGCAGCAATTCTGCTGATTCTTGCCGTCGGCGGCATAATGAATGGCGGATTCGATCAAATCTTTAACATGTATAATCCCGCCGTATATGAACGTTCTGATATTCTCGATACCTTTGTGTATCGAAGCGCTTTTACGGATGCAACAGGCTTCGGGTTTTCAACGACGGTAGGACTCTTGAAGTCTGTCATCAACTTTGTGTTATTATTCGGGGCGAATTTCATTGTCAAGCATGTCCTGAAAGAGGAGGGGTTATATTGAATCGGGCGAAGGCTTCACATATTCTCATCACGTTGTTATTAGGCTTGGGCGCAATCGTGACCTTGTTTCCCTTTTATCAGACACTTGTGCTTTCCTTTTCAACCATTCTGGATGCCAAAAGCGGCAGCGTGCTCTTGTTTCCCAAGACGCTGGACTTCTCAGCCTATCGGTTTATTTTCATGCAGGGGAAAATCACTCATGCCTTGATGATCTCAATTGTGGTTACCGTGCTTGGTACGTGCGTAAGCATGATCGTTACGGCAGCCGGCGCCTACGCGCTTTCCAAATCGTCGATGCCGGGGCGCAATTTCATTTTTACGGGAGTTATTTTGACCATGTTTTTCTCAGGAGGCCTTATTCCTTATTACTTAACGATTCAAGGTCTTCATTTGCAAAATAATTTGCTGGTTATGATTTTGCCTGCCGCCGTCAATTCATTCAATTTAATTCTGATGAAAAATTTCTTCGGTACGATCAGTCCAGCGCTTGAAGAGTCAGCCAAAATCGATGGCGCGAACGACCTGCGCATCCTGGTTCAAATCGTCGTTCCCGTTTCCTTGCCAATCATAGCGACAATTACTTTATTCTATGCGGTTGACCGCTGGAATGAATGGTGGCTGCCGATGTTATTTATCAGTGATACAGGCTTACAGCCGTTGCAGCTTGTTCTGCGGGATGCGATTACGAATTTGAGTCAAGTGATTTCCAATACGACAGGAGCACAGCTCGCAGCAGGTGTTCAGAACGTGTATATGGAATCGGCGAAAGCGGCGATGATCATTATTTCTGCCGTACCGATCTTTATGATCTATCCTTTTATCCAGAAGTACTTCAATGCCGGCATTATGATTGGTTCTGTAAAAGGTTAATAGAGGATTTTCCTTTATTATAGATGTATTAGTTAATGAGGTGGAGGAGGCTTACAACGTGAAAATGAGAAAGGAACTAATTATGGGGGCGACCGTTCTAACGGTTGTGGCGGCATTGTCGGGTTGCAGCAAAGGCGGAGAAAACAAAATCGAGACAAAACCCTCGCCTGCCATAGCAGCAAATTTGGATGCAGGAGGGGACAAACAGCTGGATTTAAGCGTCGCCATCTGGGATATTCAAACCGGCTTCGACGATGCGAATGCCAAAAACGATACGGTGTATACCGATTTGGCCAAGCAATTCAACATGACTGTCAAACCGGTGCAAATCACTTGGAACGACTGGCAGGATAAAATGAAAGTATGGGCGGCATCGAATCAGCTTCCGGATATTTTTGTGAATGCACTTGCCACCGACAACCCAGGCCTGTATGAGACATGGGCTAAGCAAGGCGTCATTAAGCCAATCCCTGACGATTTGAGCGCCTATCCGAATCTGAAAAAAATCTTATCGCATCCTTCGGTCCAGCCGCTCAAAATCAATGGGAAATTTTATATGATCCCACGCATGACATATGCGGATTCCGGGGACTGGATCTTGGATCGCCCGATCCGTTATAGGAAGGACTGGGCTGCAGAAGCCGGTTATACGAAAGATCCGGCCAGTTTCGATGAATTCATGACGATGACGAAGGCCGTGATGGCCAAGCACCCTGGTGTTACAGGTATCACCATTCAGAATAAGGCGTATTTGCTGACACAGTTTCTTGGCAGCTTCCCGGAAATGACGAATGTGAAATCGTGGGTGAAGGAAGAAGGGAAATGGATTCCTTCATTCGCTTCCGAGAAAGCTTACACAGGCATTCAGCAGCTTCGCACGCTCTACACAGACGGCTTGCTTGACAAGGATTTTGCGATTCAAAAGGATGCGGATGGCGTCTCCAAGTTTTTAGCCGGGCAAAGCTTTGCTCTATACGGAATGCAGGATTTCTCCAGCGATAAAGTGGAGCAGTTTAAAAAGGCCAACCCAGGCGTCAGTCCATCGAAATCCGTAGGCTTTATGAATATCTGGAAATCCCCGGACGGTAAACGCTATTCCTTCGTTGAGACGCCTTATTGGTCGGAAGCCTACTTCCCCAACTCGCTGAGCGACGAGAAATTTGCCCGCGCGCTGAAACTGTTGGATTATATGGTATCTGACGCGTATTTGTTCAAAGCGACCAATGGGGTAGAGAATGTCGATTATAAAACAGAGAACGGAAAGTCCGTCTCCTTGTTGAAAGAGAACGAAAAGATAGCGGATAAATACCCGATTACGAAAAATATGGCCTTCCTTGGCGCGTGGAACAATGGCTTGCGTCTGACGGGGAAAGTCGTCGTGAGCTCCGACAGTGAAATGAATACGATTCAAGACGATCTAGTTACGTCCTTCAATAAATTCAAGAGCGAGGATTCCCCTGCGCCGATTAATTTCGATGTGATGCTGCTGTCTACACCGGCAAAAAACAAACTTGGCTCGCTAAACGTGCCAGATGATATTGTGAAGGTGATCCTGGGCAAAGATGATCCGGTCACCCAATGGAAGGAAATGGTCAAAGGCTACAATGCCAAAGGCGTCCAAACCGCGATTCAAGAAGTAAATGATGAAGTAACGAAGAGAGGGATCAAGTAGGTAGTTCAGAGCGCGTTCCGAATGTGTCGGAATGCGCTCTATACTCATAATTCATTTCCGGAAAGGGGAGACAATGAAAATGAAAGCGCTTAAATGTATGTTGGCTTGCGGGTTATTGCTGTCTTCGATCTGTTTCAGCACAGGGGCGAACGCAGCAGGCAGCACAACCGTCACGATTAATGGAGCCGGGGCGGGGAGTATTTTTGAAGGTGAAGGTGTGCTTAGCGGTGGTGGAGGCAACACCAAGCTGCTCATTGATTACCCGGAGCCTTATCGCAGTGAAATTTTGGATTACCTCTTTAAGCCTAACTTCGGAGCCTCTTATCAGGAGCTGAAGGTTGAAATCGGCGGGGATATCAATTCCACAAGTGGAACAGAGCCCAGTCATGCAAGGACCAGAGCAGAGAACGCAAATCCGAATATGACACGGGGGTATGAAACTTGGTTGATTAACGAAGCCAAAAAGAGGAATCCGAACATCAAGCTGTACGGCCTGGAGTGGGGAGCGCCCGGGTGGGTAGGCAGCTTATGGTCACAAGACAATGCCGACTATTTAGTCAGTTATTTGAAAGGGCTGAAGAGCGTCTGGGGCTATGATATGGATTACATCGGCGGGAGCCAGAACGAGAGCTTTAACGGTACTTCTCAGCAGGCAAGGGACTATATCGTGAATATTTTACGGCCGACACTTAATGCGAACGGGTTGTCCAATGTTAAAATCATTGCTCCGGATATCCTGAGTACGGATTGGGCGTTTGCGAACCAACTTGGAAGCGATACATCACTCAAAAACGCCGTCGCCGCCATCGGCTATCACTATGTGAACAGTTCGTCCACAAGCACAGCGCAGAACAGCGGGCTGCCGATCTGGGAGAGCGAAGGCTGGACAGGAATCGGGGATTGGAGTGGTGCTTATGCGCTAGCTAAGGAAATGAACCTCAATTACATCAGTGCCAAAATCACAAAAACAGACGTATGGCATGCCATTGCTTCACAATACGACAACACGAATTGGGCGCACTCCGGCATCATGGAGGCGAATACGCCATGGTCGGGCTACTATATGGTGAAGCCAGCGATCTGGGCGGCCGCACATACGACGCAGTTTGCGCAGCCCGGCTGGCAGTATTTGGACAGTGGCACCGGAATTACGCAAGGTGGAAGCTCGTATGTCACGCTCAAAAAGCCGAACAGCAATGATTACAGCATTGTGATCGTGACGGGTGGTACGTCGGAAACGATGACCGTCAACCTGACGGGCGGGCTTTCTACGGGAACTGTTCATGTCTGGAAATCCAATAGTACAGATCAATTTGTGCAGCAGACTGATATTCAGACGAGTGGCGGCTCGTTCACGATCCCTCTGGAAGCAAATGCGATCTATTCCTTGACGACCACAACAGGTCAGCAGAAAGGCGCTGCGCAGCATGCCATTCCTGCCAATCAGCCTTTTGGCAGCAGCTACACGGAGAACTTCGACAGCTACTCGGCGGGACAGACGCCTAAATATTTGTATGATATTGAAGGTGCTTTCGAGGTCAGCGGCAAATATGGCGGAGGTACAGGCAAAGCGCTGCGTCAAGTGATTCTCAAGCCGCAGCTGCCTTGGAACAGTTGGGGAGACTTTGCCAACCCAAGTACATTCACGGAATTCGGAGATTTGAATTGGCAGAATTATGACTATAGTGCAGACGTTTTGATTGAGAATGCTGGATCTGTCAATATTTATGGTCGAGTCGGCCGGCCTTTGGCAGGTGGAAACATCAATGATTACAAAGGTTATCGGTTAAGCGTCTATGATAACGGCAGTTGGTATCTCTGCTACGGGGATCCGTACAGCTATGAATCAGGCGCAGATAGTGTGCTTGCTTCGGGAACGGTTTCCGGCTTCTCGGCCAATACTTGGCATAATCTCAAGTTGTCTTTTGTCGGGACTTCGATCACGGCCTATGTCGACAATGTGCAAATTGCCTCAGTCACGGACAGTCATTCCAGAAGCGGTATGGCGGGGCTCGGCAGCGGATGGAACCCTGCGCAATTCGATAATCTGTCGGTTGCGATTACATCTTCCCATTATAAAATAGTGAATCGCAACAGCGGCAAGGCCTTGGATATTCCGAGTCACTCCACTGTTGACGGAACGCAGCTTGATCAATGGACGTATGCGGGAGCGACTAATCAACTGTGGAAAATTCTAAATGCCGGTGACGGTTACTTCCAGATCGTGAGCGATGAAAATGGCAAAACGGTTGACGTTGCCGGAAGCTCGACGGCGAACGGAGCATCCATAATCCAATGGCCATACAATGGCGGTAATAATCAGCAGTGGAGCATTCAGGATGTTGGCGGCGGTTATTTTAAAATTGTCAATCGCAACAGCGGAGAAGCGCTTGATGTATCAGGCAGTTCCACAGCAAATGGTGCGCCTGTTCTGCAATGGCCTTATTCCGGCAGCAGCAATCAACAGTGGCAAATTATACCCGTTCCTTGAACAGACGGCATTCTTTTTTTGAAAAAAACTTATTTAGGGGGAATTATCCATGATGGCTGGCATTCGGTTTAGGTTTATCCCCATTGTTTACTTTGTTATTCTCTTTGCTGTGCTTCTTGGTATAAGCGTAGCGAGCGCGGGGCGTGCACACGCGGCTAATACGACGTACTATGTCGATCCGGCGGGGAACGACGCCAATAACGGAACGTCGGCGAGTACGCCTTGGAAAACATTGACGAAGGTCAATGCGACAACATTCGGAGCGGGGGATCAGATCCTGTTCAAGGCCGGTGGGAGCTGGAGCGGGCAACTGCACCCGCTTGGATCAGGAACAAGCGGAGCGCCTATTGTAATTGACAAATATGGCAGCGCTTCCAATCCATTGATTGACGGCAATGGTGGCGATTCCACGGTTTACCTCTACAACCAGAGCTACTGGGAGATTACCAATTTGGAAGTGAAAAATTACAACGGAGTCAACTCGAAACGCAGAGGCATCTTCGTTGTTAACGATGGTGCAGGAACGCTTAATCATATCTACATCAAGAACAATAACGTGCATGATGTTTGGGGAGACAACACCAAAGATGCCGATGGAAGTGCGGGAATCATGGTTGTATCTAAGGGTACGACGCCTTCCAAATTCAATGATGTGCTTATAGATGGAAATACGGTAGGACCGGATGTCGATCGCACCGGCATCGTCATCGTGTCAACGTTCTGGTGCCGTTCAGACGTCAACTGCACGGCTACCCCAAATTGGTATCCAAGTACGAATGTCGTTATTTCCAACAATTATGTGCAAGGAATCGGCGGCGATGGTATTGTTCCCCAGCAGACGGATGGAGCGATTGTCCAATATAACACGGTAAATGGGTTTAACTTGCGATCGAACAGCTATAATGCAGGAATCTGGCCATGGGATGCCGACAATACCGTGATTCAATATAACGAGTCTTACAATGGGCATTCCGAGCTGGATGGAACGGGTTTCGACGCCGATTACGGCTGCACAAACACGATCATTCAATACAACTACAGCCATGATAACGATGGCGGATTCCTGCTTATTATGGGGACGGGAACGGGCAAGAACGATCAGACGACAGCTCGTTATAATATTTCCCAAAATGACAAGCGGGGACTACTAGTATTCAGCCAAGGCAATCCGACCAATTTCCAGGCATATAACAATGATTTCTATATTGGCAGCGGCATGTGGACGGACGTTGTGACGGCCGATTGGGGAACTAACCCCTGGTGGATGTATAACAATATTATCTATAATCTGGGTTCAGGAGGCTACAATTTGAGAGGCATTAACTCGGATTATAATCTTTATTATGGCAATCATCCTTCTTCCGAACCCAATGAGTCACACAAACTTACCTCCGACCCTGCATTTGTAAATGTGGGATCAGGGAACCTCGGGCGGGCTTCATTAAACGGGTATAAACTGTTGCAGGACTCTCCGGCGATCGGCTCCGGTGTGTTCGTCAACAATAACGGTGGCAAAGATTTCTGGGGCAACAACGTGGCGTCCAGCGGTTCGACGAATCGAGGTGCCTACAATGGCGCAGGCATTGCCAGTGGATTCACGTCTTCTTATTACAAAATCATCAGCAGAAACAGCGGCAAAGCCTTAAGCATTCCGGGAAGTTCCAATACCGATGGCGTTCAATTACAGCAGCTGGCTTATACCGGAGGGGACAATCAGCAGTGGCAAATTGTGTATGTGGGTGGCGGTAATTATAAAATCGTCAGTAAGTTAAACAGTAAAGCGATCGATCTATCAGGGTATTCCACCACTGACGGTGCTTCTATAATTCAGTGGCCGTTTAGTGGCGGAGACAATCAGCTGTGGAAACTTTCCGCCGCTTCCCCTGAGGGCTATTACAAACTCATTAGTAAGCTAAGCGGTAAAGCCGTCGATATTTCGGGAGGCTCGACAGCCGACGGTACGCCGATCATTCAGTGGCCGTTTAGCGGCAGCTACAATCAGCAATGGGAGCTTGTGCCTGTGCCATAACGCAAGCCAGCACATAAGGACCCTCCGTTCAGTATGGCGGGGGGTCCTGTTTCTCTAAGGGAAGGGAAGTGGTTCAGACATGAAGGCTAGAAAGCGAAACGTATCGGTGCAAATCAGTCGGATTATTCTCGGTTTGCTTGTTCTCACGTTTTGCAGTACCAGTGTACCTGCCGAGCATATTGTAACGCCGCCGCAGGCAGGCCTAGAGCAATCGGAAGCCAGAATTGTAGCAACCGTCAACGGCGAGCCCATGACCTTGGAAGAGTATCGCCTTGCGGGACAGTTATCCGTTTCTCAATCCGGAGCTCAGATTGGACGGAAAACCAATGAACTCGAGACGGCGATTCAAGTCAAGGTCTTGCAGTTGGAAGGGGTGAAGCAGGGGCTGCTCGCCTCCGCTTCGTTTGCAGATTTTCACGCCCATCTTGATAAGGAAAACAAGCGGAGAGCGCAAGCTGTAGAAGAGAATGCGGTCATCTATGGTCCCAAACGATACTCTGACCAAACGTTCTACGCCGATGAGTTCGCCCAATTGGAAAATGGGTTGAAAAAAATGGCAGCACAAACGTTGGATTCGTCGGATGATGCTCTACAACAAGCCTATGAGCTGGACTTGGCTGCATATACGATCCAGCCAACCATCCGTTTGAAAGTGTGGAAACTGCCGATAAGCGTAGAGGCAGGAAGCGACTTGAAACGCATGCAGGCGCTATACAAGGAAGCAGTCTCCGGCGCCAAACTTGAGGCAATTGCCAATCAAACGGAAACTGCTCCGATACAAGTTATTGACGAGATGATAAATGAGGAGAATAAGCGCAGTTTTTTGAAATATCGGGAGGCCGTAATCGAGCAGGCGAACCTATTGCAGCCTGGCGAGTACAGCCCAATTTTTATGGATCAGGGCAGCTATGTCATGATTTATTGCGACAGTCGGGTTGAGGAAGGAGTCAAAGCTTTCGCGAAGGTGCGGGATGAGGTATACCGCAAGCTCGTTGAGCAAAAATTTCAAGAACGCTGGGATCAGCTTCGAGCATCGGCAACGGTTCAGGTGAACGCGGCTGAGCTTGGCACCCAGGCATCTTATTAAAATTTACTTCCTCACTGAGCGCTGATTCTCAGCGGGAAGCTTGTGAGCATCGCACTCTCGGCGTCTTCGCGCTGAAGCGTGCCCTTTTCGCCATCCTTTGTATAGCTGATACTCATTGGCAGTTTGATTTCAACGGAATATTCGCCAAAAGGAACTTGCTTCCCGGCGGAATCTTTCTGGTCCCAGAGAAAGTCTAGCGAATGTACTTCGCCGCTTGCGAATTTCGCTTCCAGAGAATCGATTTGACCGGACCAAACTAGCGTCAATGATCCATCTATCGTGTTCCGGCGGGAGATATCGATTGTGAACGAAGTCGTGGGCTGCAACGTGAGGGCTTCCTCACTGACATTTCGAATTGTGAATTGAATGCCGACATTTTTTCCATAAGGTTGAAAAGCTTCGCTAGAGGTATTGCTGGCGTCGTTCTTAACAAAAACCGTCAAATCAAACGGATAATTTCGCACCCCGGACCCGAGTTCGGTCATCATTTTAGAGGAATTGATTACTTAAATCGGTTTTACCTCTACTTTCGTCGGGGGAACGTAAGCATCGGGATCCTGCTCCTGCTTCACAGCGTATACCCACGAATCGCCTAGCCAAGAGCTGTGAATATGATGCCAGCCGCCACCATGCTCGAAAGTGTTAATGGTCTGAGGAGCAAGAGAGCCAAGTACGCGGGCCGCTTTATTCGGATGTTCGTAAACAAGCGCCGTTTCGTCTAATTTAAGTGTCGTTTCTTCGCTGTGCAAATCCGCAGGATACCCGACCTTTGGGTTTACCCAGTGAGGGCCATCCCAAGTATCCACATAGAACCAGTCGTTCCATACGATTTTCGATGTGAACCACTGAGGGGCAAGCCAGCCTGCTACATGACTGCCGGCGTCCGGCGAATCGAACATTGGTGAAGTCGTCGTTAATTCAAACGACATGCCTGAGCTGTTCGCACCATATGTCTGCACATCTTCAATGATGGGGTGCTGCGGACGCATCCATCGATAACCGAGCCAGGTTTGGATCAAATAATTGCCATCAACACGATATAGGACGCGCAGCAGTTGAGGAGAAACGGAACCCGCGCTCCGAAAGCCAGGAGTTTGGTCGTTATAGAAGCTCTCCTTTTCGGTCAGCAGGATATGTTGATAGAAGTCTTCCCGAAACTCGGGGTTTTGCAAGTGGACCCAGCGATCGCCGTCAGTAGTCTGAATTTCGAACCAGACAGCCTCATGATTTTGAATCAGTTTACGATCCCAGCCCGGTTCCGCTCCATCGACCTTCACAATTTGAGGTGAGGCGGAATATAGCTGCTGACCTTCGATTGAATCATACACAGGCGTAAGTTGTTCGTTCAAAACGAGTTCGATAGGTAAGGGAAGCAGTGCGGGGTTCGAATCAGCGGCATGCACGCCTTTGTTGAAGATCATTCCGCTAAGCAGGATTGCGGATAGCAAGGTAAGCGTTTGTTTTCGCATACAAGGTTTCCTCCAATGCTCTTCAGAGTCGAATAACATGATATATACATTAACGCATGAGGGGATCAAATGTTTCGGCAATGTATTGCCATTGGTTGTATTTAGTTATTACTCTTATTTGGTATACTGTGAATGTAAATATCGAGTGCGTAGCTATTGAATATGTACAATTTACTATTATTTGAAGAGAGAGGGGGAGTAATTTGGAGAACAAACTAACTCCTAGGCAACAAAAACGACAGCAAGAGCGTGAAATTATTGACGAATATCATAAATTGGTAACGGAACAAGCGCTGGAGCCCTTGTACCAATCTTTTTTGGATTGGAAATCAGGCACATTGCCACACTTTGAACTAACTGAACAAATACATCTATTCCATAAGAAGAATCAGGAGATTTACAAGGACTTTACGTACACAGATAGTAAACACGTCCTTCTACTAGCAAAAATGAAATTGGGCCGTTTAACAAATGATGATATTATAGAAAATCAGCGACTTTTAGAATTATGGGGATATGAAGATAATACCTCTAATTAATCCAGAGGTTAAATATTCAGTTGATAAGAAAATAAATCTATACATACAAGGAGATAACCATGGCGAAAAGCAAATTACTTAGAATGGACAATGTCGGTATCGTTGTAGAATCACTTGATGACGCAATTTCTTTCTTCGAAGAGATTGGCTTGAAGCTCGAAGGACGAGCTACAGTCGAAGGTGAATGGGCTGGTCGCGTAACCGGACTGGGTTCACAGTGTGTAGAGATAGCTATGATGATTACGCCTGACGGCCACAGCCGAATTGAACTTTCGCGATTTCTCACCCCAACTACAATATCAGATCACCGAACTGCTCCTGTAAATGCCCTTGGTTATCTACGCGTCATGTTCGCGGTTGAAGACATTGACGAAGTGGTATCCAGACTAGTCACTAAACATGGTGCTCAGCTCGTTGGCGAAGTGGTTCAGTACGGAGACTCGTATCGGCTCTGCTACATTCGTGGAAATGATGGACTTCTAATCGGTTTGGCGGAACAACTCAAAAATTAGAAAAAATCTCTCGAGAAATTCAATCGCACCCTCTCATAATTATCCACCCTGCCGAATTCATTTGATTGATTATTAGTTATCATGAATCATATCAATGATAAGGGAGAGGGAACGGGATGTTGCATTCGAAAAAGGTAGTCGCAGCAGGACTTGTACTCGTCATGATGCTAGGCAGTGGCACGGCAGCAATGGCAGAAGGCTATAACAATAACAAAAACAAAGGCAAACACGATGATGACCGGAAAGGTAATAACAAAATTGAACTGCATTTGACGTTCAACGATTTAAAAAATTCGGAGTGGGCGATGCGTTATATTGCCAGCCTTGCTTCCAAGCGGGTGTTTGAGGGCTATGACGACGGCACATTTAAGCCACAAAACACGGTATCACGCATCGAGGCCATCACAGCAGCTGTTCGTTTAATGGGGCTGCGCGATCAGGCGGAATCGCCGGCGAAGATGAGTACGAAGCTGAATTTTAAGGATGCTAATCAAATTCCTGCATGGGCTGTCGGCTACGTTGCCGTCGCACTGGAGAATGACCTGTTCTCTGAAAGCGATGACATGGTCAACCCGCAAAAAGTCAGCGACCGGCTGTGGGCAACGACACTGCTTGTGAAAGCATTGAAGCTGGACGCCGATGCCAAAGCCAAGATGAATACGGTGCTGCCGTTTACAGACGCTAAGCAAATCCCTGCAGGATCAGTTGGTTATGTCGCAGTCGCGCGGGAGCGGGGGCTTGTCGATGGCTTTGAAGACAATACCTTCAAACCAAACCAACCGGTAACACGTGCACAACTTGCAGCGTTGTTGGATCGCGTTGGTGGGCAGCTGCCGGATCAGGACAATAACTCGTTAACAGGCACAGTGAATGCAGCTGTAACTGGAAGCACACTGAACCTGACGCGTTCGGGCAGCACGTATTCGTATGCGCTGCATCCGGAAGTTTTTGTTTACCGGAATGGGGCTAAAGTCAACGTATCTGCGATTCAAGTAGGCGACCAAGTGAAACTCAGCCTTTTTAACAATCAGGTTGTGTTCATTGAAGTAACGACTCCGGTGAACTCGAACCCGAGCACAGTTCTATATAACGGTACAGTCAGTGTGCCGGTTACAAATAATACATTGACGATTACAAATGGTACGCAATCTTCTTCGTTGGCGCTTGATCCGAACGTTGTTGTGTACAGAAACGGTACAAGAATCACCGCTTATGACCTCAGGGTGGGGGATGTGGTCAGCCTGAGCATTGCGAACAACCAAGTGACCTACATCTCCGTAACGACTTCCGCGACACCTGTAACAAGCAGCGGTACAGTCAGCGCAATTGTGAACGATAACGTACTACAGCTGATGAAAGCAGGAGTGAACACGACGTATACGCTGGATACCAATGCTGTCATTTACCGCAACGGCGTTCAAGCTAGCCGCTCCGCGCTGCAAATCGGGGACGTGGTGAACATCAGCACTTCCAATAACTTGGTCACTTATGTTCAGGTGACACAGATGGCACAAACGCTTAGCACTAGTGCAACACTGAACGCTGCGGTTTCCAACAATGTGCTGCAAGTGACTTCGACAAGCAGCAGCAGCCCTGCATACTACACGGTTCATCCTGATGTGGTTGTTTACCGCAACGGTGTGCGTGCCACATTGTCCGATCTTCGCGCCGGAGATGTTGTGAACCTGCGCACTTCGAACAATCAAGTGATTTACATTGAGGTTACGCGCAATGCAGGCGTTGACCAGTCATTTGATATTTATGGATATCTGAAAAGCACAACGGTTAACGCGCAAGGCGTGATTGCGACGATTACGATTTCCCAAAACGTTAACGGCACTGATCAAAACACGCTCTATAATGTATCGCCGAGTGTTAGCTTATCAGGGAATTTGGGCTTATTCAGTGAAGGCCATCTCGTTGAATTGATCGGCTCGAATAATCTCGTCACTTCGATCGTTGTGAAATAAAACAGAAGGGCTGCCAAGTGGCAGCCCTTTTCTTATTGAAATTTGCGATGCTAGAAATTCATCCGAACACGTAATTCCGCCATCATAGCCTCGGCCCGCTGTGGATCATCATTTAACAGCTTCCTGTATGTCAGCATCCAATTCAGCGTTACAAGCATATGATCATATTCTTCCTTCTTGCGCTCGATTTCATTGATTTTCTGAAGAATCCATTCTATTACTTCTTGGTTCGTGCGTGTGTTCGTATCGTGATCCTGCAAAATCGTCTTCAGTTCAGCCAACGAACAACCGATGCCTTGAAATTTTTTAATCAGCCTTAACCGTTCAATGGCTTCGTCCGAGTAGTTACGATAATTATTCTTCTCTCGCTGAATATGCCTGCTGTCAAGCAAACCTTCTTTCTCATAAAAACGAATGGTGTGGGGGGTTAAACCCATCAAGTCAGCTAATTCTTGAATTTTCAAAAATAATTCTACCTCCAAACGCTTGCCTTAGAGTTCACTTCATAGTTTAGACTAGAGACATATCTTCGTCAATTACTTAAGGAGGCGTTAACGATTATGCGTATATTTGTTACAGGTGCAGCAGGTTATATTGGTACAGCTGTTGTTCGCGAACTCATCGGTGCGGGACATCAGGTAGTTGGTCTAACCCGTTCAGAGAGTGGTGCTCAAGTATTAGAAAACATGGGAGCGGAGGTAGCTCACGGTGTTTTAGAGGATCTGGATTTACTGCGCAGCCGTGCAGCAACTTCAGACGGAGTTATTCATCTGGCTTTTAACCACGATTTCACAAATTTCGCCGCATCACTGGCCACGGATCTTCGCGCTATTGAAGCAATGGGAGAAGCTCTTGCAGGCTCTAATAAACCACTTATTATCACAGCTCATGCGAATGGTAAAGCATCGGAGGATGCAGCACTTTCGTTTATAGAAAAAGGCGTGCGAGCATCGATCGTCTCGCTTGCACCGTCCGTTCATGGAGAAGGGGATAAAGGTTTCGTTCCCCAATTAATTCGGATCGCGCAGGAAAGAGGCTCTTCTGCTTACATTGGAGACGGCACAAACCGTTGGCCAGCGATTCATCGTTTGGATGCGGCAGTTTTGTTCCGCCTCGCGGTAGAATCTGCGCCCGCTGGCTCACGACTGGATGGCGTGGACGACGAAGGCATTCCGTTCCGTGACATTGCCGGCGTTATAGGCCGCGACCTGGGTGTGCCGGTAGTCAGCATCCCGCGGGAAGAGGCACAAGCGATCTTCGGTTTTCTAGGTATGGTCGCGTCGCTTGACTTGGCAAGATCAAGTGAAGAGACGAAGGGACTGCTCGGCTGGAAGCCTGTTCAACAGGGGCTTCTCGCAGATCTGGAGCAAGGACATTATTTCAGGACATAGCGATCCTGCAAAATTGTCTTCAACTCATCAGGTAGTTATGCAGGAAGAAATTTCAGCCTATTTTTAGCATGGACTTGCAGAAATTAAGCTGATTTTAACCGGGAAATTATTCCAGTTTAAGGATTGGTTCATGTAAAGTTCAGGAAACACGCCTATACTTCATTATGTCGAAAGCAAGTGACATACCGAAATGATCGGAGAGGTGAAGAGTAGGATGAGAAAACAACTGATGATATTGATGGGTGCTACCATTTTGGCCGTATCCACTAGCGGAATCGTGCTTCCGCGGGGAGCATTTGCGGATGAAGCGGTGACTGGTGTAAATTCAACGGCGCAGACGACTACAGAGAAACCTGATGCGCAGGCGGCAACTATAGATTTTAGCAGCATGTTCTTGAACAATTGGCTAAGCAAGCTCGACGTGCATACAGCAGAAGCTGCCAAGATAAATACGAGTGATTTTAGCGATTTGTTACATAATGGATCAAGCTTGGCGACCGCTTCAGGTCTTGCCTTATCGGAGCTATCATCGTCGCTTATTGAACAGTTTGGGATTGATATTAGCAATGAGGTTAAGCAAGGGACTCTTACGGACGAAGAAGCTGCTAATCTTCAGCAGCAGTTCAAAGAGGGTATAGCGAGCTGGGTCCAGCAATCTTGGCCTGGAGCTAATGCGGCTTCGTACCTGCCTAAAGATGGAAAAAGCATAATCCAAAATCGCTTGAACCATATCATCTCAGATGCTGCTACAGCGTCGGCTGTTGCGGAAACTGATATTCGGCAGGCGCTTCAATCCGGAGATTCGATTGCTTCGGCAACGGGGATGGATGCGCAATCGTTAGACAGCACTTTGAACACCTTGCTGGGTGGAGATTTGGATGCGGCTGTTAGTGCGGGAACCTTGAAAGCCAATCAACGCGGCCAACTTGCGATTTCCGGAGCGGATCAGATCTGGCAGACCATTGAGAAGAAGGGCTACGACGAGCAAACAACGCAATGGATGGAGAAGTACGGCCAGGCTCTTTTGAACAAGAAGCTGGATCCTGACATGATGATTCAAGCTGCAGCTGCTTTTGCAGGCAAAGACTATCAGGATATCATGGACGGATTAACCGCAGGCCAAAGCTTGGTGACGGCTTCCGGCCTCGCATCCGCAGATTTATCCGCGCAGCTTTTGGATGCAGTAAGCCGAGATTTGGACAACGAATGGAATGCGGGTAATCTGTCCGCTCAATTGCGAGATCAATTGAAGAAGAGTGCGGCTGAGGCGATTGACAAAGCCATTGACCAAGACGGATACGGCCAAGCGGCTAATGGCAGCAGCAATCATGTGATTGCAGAGGAAAGCATTCAAACTCTTGTCGAAGACAGTGCGAATTATGCGGAAGCTGCTGTAGCCGATCTGCGCCAGTCCTTGGCAGATGATCATACGCTAGTAGAAGCAACAGGCAAGGATGAGAGTGACTTGAGCAGCTATTTACAGCAGAATGCAAATGCTTATATCGAGCAGGCGGTGCAGAAAGGTTGGCTCAACGCTGCTGATCAAGCGGCAACGGAGTCGGAAGCCGATAGCCTCGTGCAGGATGCGATCAATCGCCAGGGCTACAAAGATCAAGTGGATGCGAAGCAATATTTGGCGAACCGCGCGGATCGGATTATCGATGATGTGGCTTCAGTCTCCGGCATCGAGACCGATGACCTGCTTAAGAATCTGGATGGAGGGCAAAGTATAGCCCAAGCTGCCAATCTGGATCCGGATTCGCTCTTGTATAACCTGTTGAAAAAGGCTAACCAACAGATCAACGGTTTTGCCGCTGCTGGTGCCATCAGTAAGGAAGAAGCAGCAAAGCTCAAAGCGGATTATGGCGTTTGGGCTGTAAAATACCTTAGTGCAAACTAAGTTAAAATAGAAGTGACGGGCAATCCGCAATGACGGATTGCCCGTTTTTTTGTCATAAGTGCTTTATAGATGCAGGCACTACAGTCGGAACAACTTCCGCGAATTATTATAATAAAACTTTCCCTATAATGTAGATGATCATAATGCTATGATTTTGTTATTGTAAAAGTAAATCATTTGGCTCTGAGGGTAGGATTTATTCTCAGGGCTTTTATTTTTAGGCAGAAGTGGTCGTTATACGAAAGGATGATGTTTTATTAAAAGACTCGCTCAATATTTTCGCTCCTTACAATCTGGACAGTCATCTTACAATCTGATTTATGAAGGTTCCTACTATGATCAAGGGGGGATGATATCGGATCCAACTTATTGGAGTGATGATGTTGCTTACTGCATTGAACGAACACATAAACTCACACTCGATAAACCATGTATCACCATAAAAATACCTTTTGACCGTCTCGGTCTAGATGAAAATAGAGATCAAGTTGTTCTCTCCGATTTTGCATTAAGAGATTGGATTAATCATATCGAGGCATTAAATGAATGGATCTATAACCGATCACGTTCGGATAAAGAAAATGGCGCATTTTATTGTTTTCGTCCAACCAATGTGGTGTTGCAGCGTAATGCATCTTATGTCGAGTTCATCTCGGAAAAATGGTATCTATGTTTGATGATTACCGTTCAACTTCCATTTCAAAATCATGATAAAGCTATGCGAATGCTCTGCAAAATGCTTCCAAAGGAAGTGGAGGCGTTTATTGGCAATTGGGATCTCACCAAGTTGAAGGCTGCCTATGCATTAGCCGAAAAACAAAATAGGATTCGCGAATGGCTGAAATCCAGTCCTTATTGTGCATTTATAGGGAATGGCAGCATGTTGCCAAGAAATAAAGAAAACAGCGGCCCATTGGAAGGCGCATTGCCTTTTACATCTCCGGAAGATCTTGAAATTGACATCTGTGGTGTGCGAGGAATGGGTATAAAGCAAGGTGTGACGGTCATCACCGGTGGCGGTTATTCGGGTAAAAGTACATTGCTGGATGCGCTGAATTCGGCGATTTACAATCACATCTCAGGCGATGGGCGAGAATTCGTGATTACTGATCAAAGTGCAATGGAAATATCAGCTGAAGAAGGCCGTTCCATAAAAAATATCAATATTACCCCCTTTATAAAATGGGTACCCAATGGTTCGGCTGAACAGTTTTCGACGGACTATGCCTCAGGCTCAACCTCTCAAGCCGCAAATATTATGGAGGCCATCAATGTCGGGTGCAAGCTTCTTCTTATTGATGAAGACCGAAGTGCGACGAATTTTATGATTCAAGACAACAAGATGCGTTCATTAATCAAATCTGAACCCATTACGCCTTTTACAGAACGAGTCAGAGAACTTTATGAGGTTGCTCATGTATCTTCCGTTCTTGTGATTGGAGGTAGCGGTGAGTTTCTATCTGTAGCCGATCAAATTATTCTGATGGACAATTTTGTGCCAAAGAACGTCACTCAGGAAGCAAAAAGTTTATGTAAACACGACAATCCTCGCGAACGAATTACTCCTACAAATTGGGATATAGAGAGAAAAATAACCAGCGAGCACTTTTCGAGCTATCCACAAGGGAGTGGCACAGAAAAGCTGATGGTTTCACCCATGGGTTACCTCATGATAGGAGAGGAACAAATTGATATCAGAGGGCTGTACAATATCACCTCACAAGCCCAGCTTGCAGCTATCGCTTTTTTAATCCGAAAACTCACTGTAAGTAATCAGGATCATCTCATCTTTCTTCATGAAAAGATTAAAAAGGCGCTCCATGATATGGAAAGAGAAGGAGTGGATATTGTATTTTCTACCTTTTTCCCTGGTTTCGAAAGATGGCTTGAAATCCCAAGATTTCATGAAGTTTTATCTGTCATTAACCGAATGAAACATTTGAACTTTGTTCAGCATGAACCATCTGAGCAGCGCTAAGTAAGACATAAATATACGTTTATCCAGCTAGGAGACGGGTTAAAGTGACGAATAGATCGTTTTCTCCCGTTCCTTCTGGAAAATAAAAATCTCATTGCATCCAACTGCGAAATGCGATATATTGCATATACATATAGTATTTATAAGGAGATTCTCATGCCAATACCCCACAATTTTTCTTCCCCTAATCGAATATCAGCGAAAGAACGTGCTTTAACTCAAATCCAGAGATGGATCATTGAGGGAACACTCGTGCCTGGCGAGAAATTAATTGATGCTGAACTTGCAGAATCTTTAGCCGTTAGCAGAACTCCAATCAGGGAGGCTTTTCAGCTTTTGGAAATGCAAGGTCTTGTATCAATGTTTCCTGGCAAGGAGACAAGAGTAACGAATATAGAAAAAAAGGATATTCTTAAGCTTTACCCAACACTCGCTGCGCTCTATTCTTTGGCTGCCGAATATGCAGCGAAGCTAATTACTCTTGAACAGATTGAGGTTTTAAAAGAAATAAATCAGCAATTCGCCCAAGCCATTCACAGTGGACAGACTTACCAAGCTATGGAACTTGATGAGCAGTTTCATAATTTAATTGTTGATGTAGGGGATAATGGATATATCGCGTCATTCAGTGCATCCTTACAAATCCATATTAGAAGATTTAAGTATGTTTTTCTTAAACAGCCAATCACGGGAACACTTGCCTCAGTGGAAGAACATGCGTCCATCATTTTAGCTCTGGAGAAGAAAGACGCTGAATCAGCTGCCGCACATATGAAACAAAACTTAATAAGACCTATGCATGAACTGTATGCCCTAATTGAATATTGAAAGGATTGATGAAGATGTCTGATCAAAAAGATTTAAGAATTCGAAGCAAAGTAATCAGTGAGGGAGTCAATCGCGTTCCTAATCGCGCTATGCTTAGGGCTGTAGGTTTTAAAGACGCTGATTTCAAGAAGCCGATGATTGGGGTAGCCAGTACGTGGAGTGAAGTAACCCCATGTAACATGCACATTGATTCATTAGCGCTTGCAGCGAAAAAGGGAGTTCAGCTTCATGGCGGCGCTCCTCTGATTTTTAACACCATCACGGTTTCAGACGGAATTTCGATGGGGCATGATGGGATGTTATACTCCTTACCAAGCCGTGAAGCTATAGCAGACTCTATTGAGATTGTTACGAACGCTGAGCGCTTCGATGCGCTTGTTGCTATAGGCGGATGCGATAAAAATACACCAGCATGCTTAATGGCCATTGGCCGACTGAATTTGCCTGCGGTTTATGTGTATGGGGGAACCATTCAACCTGGAAAGTTAGATGGGAAAGACGTAGATATTGTGAGTGCTTTTGAAGCAGTAGGATTATATCATGATGGAAAAATGACGGATGAAGAGCTTCACAAAGTAGAATGCAACGCTTGTCCTGGGGCTGGTGCTTGCGGAGGTATGTATACAGCTAACACAATGGCATCTGCTGCAGAAGCATTAGGGATGAGTCTTCCTGGATCATCTTCCACCTCAGCGGTATCATCTCATAAAGCGTTGGAATGCGAAAAAGCCGGAGAGCAAGTACTCGAACTGCTTGAGAAGGGGATTTATCCCCGTGATATTATGACAAAGAAAGCATTTGAGAATGCGATAACGCTCGTAATGGCACTCGGTGGCTCTACGAATGCGTTCTTGCACCTCATTGCGATTGCGCACTCCGTACAAGTGGAGTTGACCTATGATGATTTCGAGCGTATTCGCGTAAAAGTGCCGCACATCGCAGATCTTAAGCCGAGTGGAAAGTATGTCATGCAGGACTTAAGTGATGTTGGGGGTGTACCCGGCGTGATGAAGCTTCTTCTTGAACAAGGCCTTCTCCATGGTGATTGCATGACAATTACCGGTAAAACGTTAGCAGAGAATCTGGCAGCGTCAGCACCTTTGCATGAAAATCAAAATATTATTCGACCGTTACATAATCCTTTAAAGACTAGCGGACCGTTGGTCGTTCTTAAGGGGAATTTGGCGCCGGAAGGCGCAATTGCCAAAATGTCAGGAATGAAAAAATCTCGTTTTACTGGTCCTGCACGCGTATATGATAGCGAGACAGAGGCTACTGAAGCTATTATGCAAAATCAGATCCATAAGGGAGATGTGTTAGTTATACGATATTGCGGGCCGAAGGGAGGACCCGGTATGCCAGAGATGCTTTCCGTTACCGCCTTAATTGTCGGGAAAGGGTTTGGTGGGGAAGTTGCGCTCATTACGGATGGCAGATTTTCAGGCGGCTCACATGGTTTTGTAGTAGGTCATGTTGCGCCAGAAGCGCAGGTTGGCGGACCCATTGCACTTCTGCAAGAAGGTGACATCATTACCATCGATAGTGAAACGCAAGAAATTTCTTTTGAAGTTTCAGAAGAAGAGTTAGCGCAACGCGAGAGCGAATGGGTTCAGCCGCAATTGAAATTTAGTCGAGGTGTTCTCAGTAAATACGCTAGATTAGTTTCATCTGCTGCTAAAGGGGCCGTTACGGATTAGTTGAATATAGTGCATAAGGCAGCCAACAAAATGATGGCTGCCTTTGTCATGCTGATTAGATTATTTTTTAACCACAGGGACCCAAAATTCGCCGTAAAAAGTGCCGTCACGGTTATCTTTGCGATAAGTTGCGTTTGGACCACCGATGTACGCATAATCCGTGATTTGTGACAATACTTCACCAAATGCACGGTATGTCAGCTGATCAAATAAAGATTCCTTTTCGCCATTTCCTGCGACCACGATGTACTCGCTCTCTGGAAACTCGATGATGCGTGTTGCGTCAGTCACTGATTTGCCAGCTTCCACCGCGAAATAATTCCACGGTTTTCCTTGATAAACCTCATTGACAGACCATTCGCGATCATCTTTTGCAGCGTCTTTGAGCTTTGTAAAACGCCCGTCAGCTTTGAGTTTGTCCCAAAACTCAGTTTTTTCTTTTTGCATAGCCGGCATATCTTGAAAATTCGACTGGATTGAAAAACCATAAGCGGTCAATGTGAATGATTTCTTGTGTTCAAGTGTGTATTCTGCCATGTGAATGCTCCTTTTATCCAGTATAATTTTTGGGAGGTCAGGCTCCATTGTAGTGATTTTGAAAGATTTGACAAGGATTATTTTTCAACTTTCATTACACGAAGCCACATTTCGCCGTAGAATTCACCAGTATCATTTGCTTTAACGAATGTTGAGTTACCTGGGCCAACGTATTTGTATTCTGTGATTTCCTGGAGCAAGCCCCCAAAAACTTTGCCTGTGATTTCGTCAGCAAGGCGGTCTTTGTCAGCACCTGTTCCTGGAACTACTAGGTACTCGCCAGCAAGGAAATCGAGGACAACTGCGCCTTCCACGTTGAACTCACCCATGACACCGAATCCGCGCCAAGGCTTGCGATCGAAGTTGTAGTTGATTTGATATTCTTGCCCTTCAGCGAGTGCGAGAAGTTCAGCAAGCTTGCCGTTTTCTGTGATTTCAGCTTTTTTCGCTGCAGTTTTTGCAGCATTTCCTGCCCAGTCGTTGTAGTCATCGAATGAAACACCGAAAGCAGTCATTTTGTAGTTTTCTGAGATTGTTTTGATTGAGTAGTTATTCATTTTTATTCTCTCCTTTAAGGGGGTTATTGTTTACAAGACTGATTCTATTGCTCAAATGTATCAAAAAATGATACTTTTAATTGGATCCGAAATTGTTCATACGTTAGTGCTGACATTTAATGCTACATTTTTGATATAATACAATCATGAAGAAAACAGAACGAGTGAACCTGATCATGCGTTACATCAATAACCGCGCGCACTTTACAATTGCTGAGATTCAGCAAGAGTTCAAGATTTCCCGCGCGACAGCGATCCGCGACATCAACGAGATACAGGCTATGGGGTTTCCGTTGACGTCCGAGCTTGGGCGCGGTGGCGGATACTTTGTGCTGCAAAATCAGTATCTACCCGCCGCCCGCTTCACGCCGGAAGAGCTGAAAGCGATTTTTATCAGCTTTATCGCCTCAAAAAATTCGCAGTTGCCTTATCTCCACAATCGCCGCTCAATCACTGAAAAACTGATCGGCATCGCGTCGCAAACTCAGCAAGATGAGCTGATCGAGCTCAATAATATCTTACTTTTCGAAAATACGAATCCTGCCAATCCGAATCTTTTGGAGCTTGATGATGCGGCTCCTCCGGAACTAAACCAATTGATTTCGCTTGCAGTGCAAGATAAACATTTGCGTGTGACTTATGAACTGAATCTGGGCTGGCCGCAGTTGCTGGATGTTTTTTTGCTTCATATCTTTAACTCAAACGCTACGTGGTTGGTTGAGGTTTATGATTTTGATACGGATGAGTTTCGTTATTTGCCTGTTGAGATGCTGCGGGACTCGGCCATTTCTAAGCAGGAGATGAAGTGGACTGAACAAGAGATTTTGGACAAGAAACGGCTTCGTGCACGTGAAGCCAATCTTGTTGTGAAGCTTGATAACATTGGGATTCAGCGCTATAAGCGGATGCACCCGCCTGGGATCATTTTGTCCTTAACGGGGATGTTTCAGTCGAGCGGGATTTTCAATGTTCAGTTGGATGTGGCTGATAGCGAGTCGCTTGCGTATTATGCGGATTGGCTTTTGTTTTTGGGAAAAGGGGTCGAGTATGTGCGGATTCCTGATGAACTGCGTGTAATTTTGGAAGAGCGTTTAGCTGCTTTGAGATTTAACTAAGATTTTTCTATGAAAAGGACATTATCGCATTAACTGCCGCGAATATCGTGGCTTTTTTGTTATTTTTGGATATAGTTTTCGTCACAATCTTACAGGGCACCAAATTTTAAATAAAAATCCTAAATAAAAAAATAAAGCTGGGGTTGAACTATGATTAATTCAGCCGTGGAATTTGTAAGGTTAAGGCTTAGTGAGAATATTGAGGAATACCTAAAGGCTGCATGGGATGAAGCCTCATTAGATGTTTGGTTAGAAGTAATTCGAACCTATCCTGAAATGCGCAAGTGGGTAGCACATAATAAATCAATTCCTATTGAAATTATGGGGATTCTAGATGAAGATGCAGATGAAAGCGTTAGATTTAATGTTGCAACTAAAAATCGGTTGCCTGAAAACTTACAATTAAAACTGGCAAAAGATTTAGATAACTCCGTTAGACAACGAATTGTCTATAACAAAAAAGCGACATTACGAGTATTAAACATTTTATTGAACGATGAGGATGAAGAGATAAGAGTGAAAGCGAAGAGCAAGATAGATGAATTACGCAATAAATAAACGATATAAAGTAAGATAATCCCAATATGCCATGCTATGATAACAGAAAGGGGGTTAGCTTGTTATGAGTGAATTTACGCAAGGTACTTTGCTGAAGAGTGAACATATTTCGGACGTATTACTTCTTCGTCGCCAATTGGAAATGGACTGTATCATTCAAATATTGAATAGTAATTGGGCAGTTTTCTTCTGCCGCGAGGATATTTCCTATACATATGTTGAGAAATTTCACTTGGAATGTTCTCGGTTCTTTCCCCTGCTTGCTTTCTATAATTTCGAAGATCATGGTTGGGGAGGGACTGTCTTTCGAGATGGGCGCACTTTCCATAAGTTTGATATATCTTACGAAGAATTAGAAAGGAACTTGGCCAAGTTTCAACCTCAATTTTTCGATTCATTCGGTTTCACGGCAGATGAGTTGCTGAAAATTGAAAAATCAATCATCCGAGCTGATGTTGAAGGCTTCAAATATGCAATGGGTTTTCCTGAAATGTCAAGGCTTTCTTATGAATATGCAGGGGGAGATATTGAGGAGGAAGCGGATAAAGAAAGCAGACTTGAGGTGCTTCGGGGACCGACGGAATGTTCGCCTATAACTCATCTGGTCAAGCATTGTCGAAGCTCAAATGACATTCCTGAGTACGGGATGAATGATGCGAGTAATTTGACCCCGTTTCGATTTAATGGGCTTTCAGGCTTTTTTGATTCGCTAGGAAAGGTCGTCATTCCGCCTACTTATCAACAAGTCAGATATTTCAGTGATGAGCGCGCGGCTTTCAAGCGTGACAACAGATGGGGGTTTATCGACGTGGAAGGCGCTGAGGTGATCAAACCGTCGTTCGACCAAATCGGTTTATTCTCAGAAGGCGTGGCACTAGTCAGCACAGAACAAAACAGTCTGCTCATTGATCAAAGCGGTCAAGTTCTGCGGAGGTATGATTATTTATTCGAAGAGAGACCATTTCTCAACTGTTTCGTTGAAGGCCATGCCGTTGTAAAGGTTAATGGAAAGTACGGTCTACTGGACCGGAATGGATCATTTGCGCTAGACCCGGTTTATTCAGCAATCGGGCAAGTATGCAACGGCTTCTCAGTCGTAAATCTGAAGGATATGCCACCATATTTTTGGAAAGCAGACTGTACTCGAATGGATGCTCCAAAGGGTTATAGAATAGTTGGCGGCTTCTCTGAGGGACTTGCGCCAGTGCAGTTAGATGGTGACATGCATCATTTCTCTTTCATTAACTTAAATGGTGATATTGTCCTGAAGAATATTTCACTTATGTTTTTTTATCAAGGCTTCAACAACGGACTCATGCCTATTCTCTTTCCCAATAAAAAGTATGGGTACATAAATTCCATTGGCGAGGTTGTCATTGAACCGAAATTTGATACAGCTCTTCCTTTCCTCGGAAATGCAGCTCTCGTAGAGAACCGTGGCAAATCGACCTTTATTCGGTCAGATGGCACCCCCTACTTCAAACCAAAGGAACTATGCAACCTGTCACAATGGAGCTTTCGTCTTAATAACCCTCTTGTTGCACTAGATATTTTTAATACCGATTACATCAGTAAATACACAGGAGAGCTTGTCTTTTCGAGTAAGTCTTACCAACAATAAGTTAGAAAGAGCTGAGGACGGTGCATCAGCAATGGATAACATTAAGTTACTTCAAATGGCTGTAAGACAATATGGATGTAACCCTGAAGATTTGGTTTTCGAAAAAGAACTTCAGTCGAATTCTTGGCATGGGGATTTACATTTCAAAATTCTTTTAAAAGAAAAGGCGTTCTCAGCAAGATTTATTAGCTATAAGCGATATGAAAATGATGTGTTTGTTAAATTAACGGATGAAGTTCTTACAGAACAAATTAAATTTTGCAATTATTTACGTGAATCTGGAATTCCTTTTATGAAGCACCAGCCATCTGTACATGCTGAACCCTTTATTTTGATTCATGATGGAGAAAAGGAATGGAGATTCCTATTGTTCGAGTGGATTGAAGGTGAGCATATTACTCATTGCACTGAGCCTATATCCGAAAAATTTAGCAAACTAGCACGAAAGATTCACGACATATCAGTGAAATTTGAAAGTAAAATATTTACAAAAGAATCTCATATTTATGGTTCAGAGCAGTTTCTTGGAATGATTCGAAAAGAAGCAGACTCAATAACGTTAATACCAAGTACTAACGAAATGTTACAAACTTATATATCACTTGCAGAATATCATATAGAAAAAGCTAAATCTGATTCATTGGAGTTCATCGTTCAAAGTGACCTAAACAATCTAAACATATTGTGGGATACTAATGGTGAAATCTGAGGCATAGTTGATTTTGAATCTATCACTTACACAGATAGAGTAGAGGGTTTAGCGATGCTGATAAAATGGTATTCGCGAACTCATGGGATAGGTTCACATGAAATGTCTCCTGCTCTGGCTAAAGCTGTATTACATGGTTATGGGGCAAAAGATATTCTAAATCAACATGATTTTGACAGACTTCCTTCATTGCTGTGGTTGTCAGGTTGCTTAAATTGGAATTTTACTGCTCATACAATAAAATTAATTAAGAATAATGAAGATATACTTCTAAAAGAACATCTAACCAAGTATTTAAAACGTGGAGAAATACTCTTGTCACTTATGGAGATATAAAAATCCTCGGTCAAGAAAGCAACCGAGGATTTCTTTCTTTTATTATAGCGGCTTATCCGGCTGCACCCACATATCTCCGGCCCAAGTATGAATATGATACCATAGCTCGTTTTGCGGATCGGTCCATCGCTCGAATGCATTTACGGTTTGAGCTGATAGCACGCCAAAGGTTGGGAAAGGCATTGTAGGAAACATATACAGCCTTACGTCCTTCAAAAGGTTTAGACGTTCATCGATTGGCTCAACCCCTACAGGTTGTGCAAAAT
Organism: Paenibacillus anseongensis; assembly: GCF_009757995.1. NCBI lineage: Bacteria > Bacillati > Bacillota > Bacilli > Caryophanales > Paenibacillaceae > Paenibacillus > Paenibacillus anseongensis. The sequence continues at coordinate 275,966 of NZ_WSEM01000016.1, read as the reverse complement.
CCGGCTGAACCCAAAAAGTGTTGCCGTCTTGAGACCGAACATGGTAAATCCCATTCTGTGTTTTTTCTAAAGCAAACACTTTTTGCGGAGGAATGAACTTGGCATCCGAGGGACGTTGCAAACGACTCGACGTATCGTAGTCCTCCATGTACAAGGTTTCTGTCGGCAGATCCATCTCCTGATTCAAAATCTCCATATCCAGCAGCATACGAGGCTGAGAGACAATCCACATATCTCCTAGCCACGAGGTCTCAATTCGATAGGAGTTGGATAAATACGATACTGGTGATTCGAATACGGCATTCGCATGAACCGTTTGCGGAGCGAGCACGATATCTGTCATCGTCGAAGTAGATGGTTGCGTATAAAGAGAGGAGTCCCAGAGTAATGCAATGTTCGTATCGATCGGTTTGACGATGCCAATTTTGTCATAGTCCAGATGCATCCAGAGATCACCTGCCCATGTGGTCTTAATTTTAATCCATACCTTCTCTCCGTGCTGTTTGTAGTACCATGCTTGTTCAGCATCAACTGTAGTCACATCTTGAGGTGTAAGTGCTGCAAATGGTTTGTGAGAATCGTCTGTTGTAGAATAGAGTGGTGTCTGCTCGAATAGGGTGATGACGGGTGGGATTTTGGGTGGGACAATTTCTCTGTGCGGCGGCGGCGCAGCACTTGCCTGCAAAATGCCCAAAAAATTCCCCAGAATCATGGCAAAGACGAGAACAATGACGTTCCTGTTTATTACTTTGAAATTCATATACGGTTATCACCTCAATTTCCTAATGTTGTAAATATAGACTCGATAAAAGGTAAAAGTGTTGCGAAGAAATTGAATTTTTTTCACAGCCAGATTTTTAATTGACGTGTTGATTATTGTATGATGGGTAATAGAACGAGTGCCTTAACTGGTGTTTTGTAATATTAGGAGGATGAAATGGCCTGGAGTAAATTGAAGCAACAACTGGAGAGTTTTCTCAGTCCTGCGCTGCATGGAAGGGTCGAATACCTTTCAACCAGCTACCGTTATTTACCGGATAAAGCAGGGCTTTGTTATATCGCAGTTGATAAAAAAAACGTACTCAACATGAGTGATACGCTAGTCAAATGGTATCAGACGGAATTGGAGATTAAGAATGATTCAGATATCCAGATTCCTATCAGCCATGATGAAATCGAAGCGGTCAGAAAAGAAACCAAAGGGAATGTTCCGGAGGATCGTTTAAAAGTTATAGTAAGAAGTAGAAAAATATCGGAATTTGCAAAAGAGCTATTGTCAGCACAGTCAACTTTGAGTAAATCAAATTTTAACGTTATTGCGAATAAGTTTTTATCCATTTCTATAGAGGAAAGCCTAGAAAGCAACGATATCTTACTGAATATTTTAGCTTTAGTTGACCGAAGAGTTGGAAAAAAACGAATAATAAACATGACCGAGAAGATGAAGTTAAAACATCCAATTGTACAGTATTTTTTTGAACTTAGACTAGGTACATGATAATCCGAATCATATCCGCCGTAATGGCGGTTTTTTTTATGCCCCGATTGCAGACAAAACCTCCAAATATCTACTTATGAGAAGCATGCTTGCACATAGCAGATTGGAATAATTCTACGATAGCTGCAACATAATATTGGTTATTGCCAGAAAACGGAACCAAACCGCAATTGAAACAACGACAAACGCTGAGTACTTCCATTATATACAACGGGGGGATTGCATTACTCATGTTAAGAATCTTTAGCAAACTAAGACTAAAAGAATGGATTCAAGTGGTGATCAGCCTCGTGTTTATTGTCGCACAGGTTTATCTCGACTTGAAGTTGCCGGATTATATGTCCGAAATTACCCGACTGGTACAGACACCAGGCAGCGAAATGAGCAACATCTGGATTCATGGAGCGTATATGCTGCTCTGCGCGCTTGGTAGTTTGCTGTCTGCCGTCATTGTAGGATTTTTTGCCTCCCTTATCGCGGCTTCGTTCTCACGGCAGCTACGTACTTTGCTGTTCAACAAGGTAGATTCTTTTTCTATGGAAGAAATCAATCGATTTTCTACCTCCAGCTTAATCACACGTTCTACAAACGATATCACCCAAATTCAATTGCTTGTAACTATGGGATTACAACTAATTATTAAAGCACCTATTATGGCGGTATGGGCGGTTACAAAAATCGCGGGCAAGGGTTACGAATGGTCACTGGCAACCGGATGCGCGGTGTTGATTCTGGTTATTGTCATCGCGTTTATAATGATTTTTGTATTACCGAAATTCCGAAAAATGCAGACCCTTACAGATAATATGAACAAGGTTACCCGAGAAAACCTCACTGGAATTCGAGTTGTTCGCGCCTATAATGCTGATGATTACCAAGAGGCAAAGTTTGAAAAAGCAAATGGGGAATTGACGGAGACTCAACTCTTCACGACTCGTGGTTTGGCTTTTATGCTGCCAGTGATGAGCATGATTATGAGCGGCTTATCTCTATCGATTTATTGGATTGGCGCATATCTGATCGATTCCGCACAAGTGGCGGATAAGTTGACCATATTTTCCAATATGGTTGTATTTTCATCCTACGCCATGCAGGTTGTAATGTCATTTATGATGTTGGCCATGATGTTTGTCCTGCTGCCGAGAGCAGCCGTGTCAGCCAAGCGTATCAATGAGGTGTTGGATACAAGGCCGATCATTGCCGATGGTTCGCAAACCGAAGGAAAGCCAGGGGTGATCGGTGAGGTGGAGTTCAGAAATGTTAGTTTTAAATATCCCGGAGCGTCGGAATATGTTTTACATAATGTCAGTTTCTCCGTAAAGCAAGGTGAAACCGTCGCCTTTATCGGTTCAACTGGCAGCGGCAAATCGACGCTCGTCAATCTGGTTCCACGCTTTTTTGACGCCACGGAGGGCGAAGTGCTAATTGACGGTGTGAATGTAAAGGAGTATGTCGAAGAAGCGTTATACAATAAAATCGGATATGTTCCGCAAAAGGCGGTGCTGTTCAGAGGCACGGTCAGTTCAAATGTGGGTTACGGTGAAAATGGAAAAGATACCACTACGGCGGATCAAATAAAAAAAGCCATTTCCATTGCTCAGGGGACGGATTTTATTGAAGCCATGGAGGGGCAATATGATGCGGCCATTTCTCAAGGCGGTACGAACTTGTCAGGAGGGCAGAAACAAAGATTATCTATTGCCCGCGCCGTCAGCAGAAACCCGGAAATATATATCTTTGACGATAGTTTTTCCGCACTGGATTACAAAACGGACCGTGTGCTGCGTAGCGCACTAAAGAAAGAAACGGCAGGAGTTACAAGCATGATTGTCGCGCAGCGTATTGGTACTATTATGGACGCTGACCAGATTATTGTACTCGACGATGGTAAAGTGGTCGGGAAAGGGACGCATAAAGAGCTTCTCACGACTTGCGAGGTTTACAAGGAAATTGCCATGTCACAACTTAGTGAGGAGGAGCTTGTATCATGAGTGAAAATACACACAAAAGACCCGCAGCAATGGGGGGCCCCGGCGGTATGGGAGGCCAAGGCAGGATGGGGGCCCCGGTTGAGAAATCGAAAAATTTCAAAGCGACTTGGGTAAAATTGATTCGATATTGCAAGTCTTATCTTCCAGCTATCCTGATTGCACTTGTAATGGCTGCCGCCGGTACTGTGCTGCAGATTATTGGACCCAACAAAATCAAGGACATGACGAACGAGATTGCCAAAGGGCTTCCGGCCATGATCAAAGGTGAGACGGTGCAGGGCAGTATTGACATACCCGCGGTTGTAAACATTGCCTGGCTTCTTGTGTTTTTCTATGCAGGCTCAACGATCCTGAGTTTTGCGCAGAGTTATATCATGGCGACTGTAACACAGAGAATATCAAAATCAATGCGGACTGACATTTCTCAAAAAATCAACCGCTTGCCCCTCAAATATTTCGATAGGACGAGCAATGGCGATATCCTCAGCCGTGTCACAAACGACGTGGATGCCATTGGGCAAACCATGAACCAAAGCATCGGACAGTTGGTTACCGCAATTGCGATGTTTGTTGGCTCGCTCATTATGATGTTTTATAACAGTTGGATTCTGGCCTTGACCGCTGTAGGTTCCAGTCTAATAGGTTTTGCTTTGATGATGATCATCGCAAAAATATCACAAAAATTCTTTATCGCTCAGCAAGCGGGGCTCGGAAGCATCAATGGACACATTGAGGAAATTTACTCCGGACACCATGTTGTGAAGGTCTATAACGGCGGGATAGAGGCAAAGAAAATCTTTGAGAAATTTAATGGAGATCTGTACCAAAGCGCATGGAAGTCGCAGTTTTTATCGGGCTTGATGATGCCGCTGATGGGCTTCATCGGAAATATCGGGTATGTAGCCGTTTGCGTGGTAGGCGCAGTTTTAGCGATGAACGGAAGCAATTCTTTTGGCGTCATTGTCGCATTCATGCTGTATATCCGCCTTTTTACACAGCCGCTTTCACAGATGGCACAGGCAATGAACAACCTGCAACGGACAGCAGCGGCCGGAGAGCGTGTTTTTGAATTTTTGGACGAGCAAGAGCTTACCGACGAGAGCCAAAAGGTAAAAACCTTGCAAAACGTAAAAGGCAATGTTGAATTTAAGAATGTTAAATTTGGGTATGAGCCTGAAAAAATAATTATCCATGATTTTTCAATTCAGATAAAGGCAGGACAAAAGGTAGCTATTGTCGGCCCGACTGGCGCAGGGAAGACCACGATCATCAATCTGCTCATGCGGTTTTATGAGTTGGATGGCGGTGAAATCCTGCTGGATGGCACGCCGACTAATCAGGTGACGAGGGAAAATGTCCATCAGCAATTTGGTATTGTCTTGCAGGATTCATGGCTGTTTGAAGGCACAATCAAAGAAAATATCGTTTACAGCAAGCAAGGCGTGACGGATGAGCAAGTCGTCAATGCCTGTAAGACCGTAGGCTTACACCATTTCATTAAAGCTTTACCAGATACATACAATACCGTTTTGAATGACAAAGCAAGTCTGTCTGAAGGGCAAAAGCAACTTATTACCATTGCGCGCGCTATGATTCAAAATGCTCCGCTACTTATTTTGGACGAAGCAACCAGCTCGGTAGATACCCGAACCGAACGCATCGTGCAAACTGCAATGGAAAGATTGACAGAAGGTAGAACCTCATTCGTGATCGCTCATAGGCTTTCGACCATCAAAAACTCCGATCTGATTCTGGTCATGAAAGGCGGCGACATCATCGAAAGCGGCAATCATGAGGACTTGTTGTCTAAAGGTGGAGTCTACGCCGAACTCTATAACAGCCAATTTGAACAGCTGGCATAGTTCATTCGAACAATAGGACTAATCATACCGAACAAAATGCCACCTGGAACTCTTGCAAGTCTCAGCAGGCAACAAATTACCTATCCATCACAAACAACTGTCGGTTTTCCCGTCAGTTCTCCATTCGGTACAATGAAAGCGCATACTGCTTTCCGCAAAGGAGAATTGAACATGAACTTTGACCTGAACGTTGTACCTTTCAGCCGGAGAGAATCCTTTCTAGCGATTTCGATTCTGCCTGAAGCCCAAGATAGACAACAAGGCCTGTATCTGCGCACCGTTCGTGGAGGCGACGATAAATTCGGCGAGGCGTTTCATATCGATATGCTGGATGAAAGCGGCCAACCCGTATCATTCGAGGCTGCTGCTTGTCCTGAGCAGATCCAGCTGAAATCAACAACGGGCTTAACCGCTGAGATTTGTATCTCCGATCGCCGAACATTTCGGATTCGCGCGAATGGCTGTGGAATTCGCTTAACTTTCCGCACGGCTGCCTACGATTACGCGTATCAAGCTGCTTCCGGCAGCTGGGAAGTAAACAGCTTCAAGCATGAATGCAGGTTCATGTTGACAGCGCTGGTAGGCGATTTGAAGATGGATGTACCATGGGACAAAATCAAAAGTTCCTACGTCATCGCAGACTTCTTGCCTGACAGAAAATCGGGCATTGCCGAGTTTGCTGTTGAGGAATTCCGCACCGTGTGGGAGCCGCGAATGGTTTGGGAGCCCTTCGATGACGCCGTAAAGCAAGTAAAGGAAGAGTTTAGTCAATGGTTGGATAGCTCCCTGCCCTTGCCTGAGCGCTGGCATGAAAGCCGGGAACTTGCAGCTTACATCACTTGGTCTTGCATCGTTCCGGCAGAGGGGTGTCTGACCAGGCGGGCGATGTATATGTCGAAGAACTGGATGACCAATATTTGGAGCTGGGACCACTGTTTCAACGCAATGGCGCTTGTTCGCCATGATCCGAAGCTGGCATGGGATCAATTCATGATTTTCTTTGACCGACAGGATGAGAGCGGTTTACTCCCCGATTTTATCAATAATAAATATGAACTGTGGAACTGCAACAAGCCGCCGATACACGGTTGGACGCTATCTTGGATGATGGCCAGAACGGATTATATTAAGGAAGCGCAACTTCGTGAGGTCTATGAACCACTTTCCAAATGGACGAAATGGTGGTTTCGCTATCGCGACGGCGATGGAGACGGCATTCCCCAATACAATCACGGGAATGACTCAGGCTGGGACAACAGCACAGCTTTCAATAATGGCATTCCTGTAGAAAGCCCGGATTTAGCAGCCTTTCTTGTTCTTCAAGCAGAACTGCTCGCGGAGATTGCGAGTCTGCTCGGACAGGCAGAGGATGCTAAAGAATGGCGGCAACTTGCTGAGGGCACACTTGATAAGATGATTCGTCATTTCTGGAAGGATGACCGCTTTACCGCATGCCGTTCCGGCACGCACGAATTATCAGAAGGGGACAGCCTTCTCTTATTTGTTCCCATTCTTCTGGGCAAACGTCTGCCTGAGCCGATTCGCACAGCTTTGTTGAAGGGGTTACGGGAGGAAGATCGTTTCTTAACCCGTAATGGCTGGGCAACAGAAAGCGTGAAAAGCCCTTTCTATCAACCGGACGGTTATTGGCGTGGCCCGATCTGGGCGCCGTCCACGATGCTGCTCGTAGAAGGAGCAGCTGCAGCGGGTGATCGGGAACTGGCAGAAATGGTGGCGCATCGATTCTGCAGCATGTTAGATCGCAGCGGAATGGCCGAGAATTTCGATGCGATTACGGGACAAGGTTTGCGTGATCGAGCTTTTACATGGACATCTAGCGTATTCTTAATTCTTGGTAATGAGTACACGAATTAAATACAACCTGCACTTCTTCCTGTTACAAAATTAACAGAGGGAGGTGCTTTTCCAGTTTCGGGGGATTGAATTTCATGGATGGAAGATACATTGTTCGCTGAAACTGTTCCATGCTACACTTAAGAGTAAGATTTTTTCAGAGAAGCTGGAAGGAGGGTGCGATCATCAAAGGTTATTTGCATAAGCGATTCAACTTCCGCCTTTTGTCTAGCTATTATCGAAGCATGCTAACGAAGCTGCTCTTCTGCTTTCTTATTGTGACGATTATTCCACTGCTCTCGCTTGGGGCATTGTCTTATTATCAATCTGCGAAGGTGATTAATTCTCAATTTGGCAAATACGGAGAGAACGCTGTGGCGCAGTTGGAGCAGCAGATGAGCTCTTATCTGAACCGAATGAATCAGACGACGGAGACCGTTTACTCCTATTTACTTGATCCTGCGAGGGTCGATCTAGGGAACCAGGTTCCGACAACCTATAAAGAAATTATAGATAAAAATGATTTTGAAGTCCTTCTGAAAGCGCTTAAAACCGATCGCACGACAGGCATCTACATCATCACCAGCTCCGGCTACTATTATGGAGAAAATAATCTTGATGTGACGAAGCTCAACCGCATTCCTGCTTGGCAATCCATGTCGGACGCCAATAAAGGCAAGTACTGGTTGGGATTCTATACTCAGAATCATGGGATGAAGGAAAACGAAGATTCCGGGATGACGGTTCTGGGCCTAGCTGTGCCCATTAACAATCCATACGGAGCGCTCCGGGGCAGCAAAATTCTTATCGAGGAAAATGCGGAAGATTTGCTTCATATGTTCAGACTGTTCGAAAATGATACGAAGGCTCATCTCCGCATAGCAGATCCGCAGGGTCGCATTATCTATGAGACGACAGCTGCCTTCACCTCGCAAACCAGTGATATTGTTTGGAACAAAACACTTGCGGCAAATCAATGGACGATCGAAGCGAGATTGCCTTCCCAGTCGTTTTATCGATCCTCCAGCATTATAAGATCGAATACGATTATGGTTGCTGTTGCTTCCTGTTTGCTGGCCTTCGGGCTTGCGTATCTATTCTCTACCCGATTAACCGCGAGGATTCGCCGTCTGAAGGACGCCATGCAGAAGGTTAGCTTCGGGAAGCTGCATACGAGGACTCCGGTTGAAGCGAAGGATGAACTGGGCATTTTGGATACAAGCTTTAACAATATGGTCGGCGGCATCCAGACTTTGATCGGCGAGGTTGAAAGGAGCGAGCGGCTCAAGAAGGAAGCGGAGTTGAAGGCTTTTCATTATCAAATTAATCCGCATCTGCTTTTCAATACACTTAACTCCATCCAATGGAAAGCCCGGCTTCAGGGAGCGGAGGACATCCGCCAAATGCTGTACCATCTCACGATGGTGCTCGAAGGCAATTTGGATATCTCGCAGGAGCTAATACCGCTTGGCCGCGAGCTGCGGATGATTGAGCATTTTCTGAAAATCCAGGAAGTCCGCTATGGCCCCGTATTCGAATATGAACTAACTTGTGATGAGAAACTTGAGAGATATCTAATTCCCCGCATGACTTTACAGCCGTTGTTCGAGAATATTTTTTTTCATGGCTTTGAAGACGGCAAAGGCGTGATCCGTTTAACCGTTCGCGATGAAGGCACTTATTTACACCTTACATTAACCGATAATGGAGCGGGGATTCCTGCCGAAAAGCTCAAGCAGCTGCTTCGGCCAAGCGAAACGAAACGCAAGGGAAGGGGAGGCCTGGGTGTGCAAAATGCAGACCAGAAGTTCAAGCTGCATTTTGGCCTGCAGCACGGGCTGACCGTGCAATCTATCCAAGGTGAGGGAACAACGATTATCATGGAATGGCCTAAGAAGGAGGAGAGTCCGCATGGAAACAATCAAGACCATTAAGGTAATGATCGTAGATGACGAGAGCATCGTCCGTAAAGGACTTCGTTCCACGGTTCCTTGGGGGAAATACGGCATGGAAGTGGTGGCGGACGCTCCGAATGGCCGCAAAGCTTGGGAAGCCTTCCTGGAGCATCGGCCACAAGTTGTTATAACCGACATTGTGATGCCCGAAATGGATGGAATAGAATTATCACGACGCGTCAAGGAAACAGCTCCCGATACGAAGATCATTCTGCTTAGCTGTCACCGTGATTTCGAGTATGCGCAGCAGGGCATAAAGCTTGGAGCAGCTGGTTATCTACTCAAAACCGCTTTCGAGGATGAAGAGCTGGAAGGTATGTTGGCGAAGTTTCAACATGAGCTTGCGACGACTCCTTCGGCACCGACGACTGCCCAATCAGTTGGCAGTGACGTTGATGATGAGCGTCTGGGTACCCTGCTTTATGCTTGGCTGAATGGCCACAATGACAAATTTGCTCAGGAGATGGAGAAACGAACGCTTGATGAGTGGTCTTTCCACGGTGAACCGATTTATGTCTATTTAATCAAGATTTCCGGATGTGAAGCGTCGTGGCTTCAACTGTTAAAGGAATCGCTAGAAGAAGATCGCCAGCTTTGCAAAGGGGCTGTCATTCCTTACGGGGATGAGCGCTGCTACTATCTGGTGCCCGAATCTCTTCTGAATGCAGCTAAGAGCTTGCTTGTGGAGAGAAAGAGCGAGAACGCGAAGCTGCAGTGGGCAAAAAGAGGACCGCTTACAAGCACAGAGGAACGTCTTGATGCGTTCTTAGCGCTGCATAAAGCAGCGGAAATAGAGAAAATCTATGGCGTAACGGCTGAAGATTGGCCGGAGCCGATCTGGAAAGCTGTTAAACTTTTGCATGACAATCCAGCGGCTGAGTGGTCAGTCAGCGATGTGGCGAGTCAGGTTGGCCTCAGCCGAAGTCACTTCTCTATTATTTTTAAGAAGACGCTGGGAGACAGTTTTGTGGCTTTTCAGTACAAACGTAAGCTTAAGCTTGCCTACGGATTATTAAAGGACACGCCGCTTACGATGCAGGAGATTGCAGAGCGTACGGGGCTTGGAGACAGCAAGTATTTCAGCAAATGGTTCAAACGCTGCACAGGTCAAACGCCAAGCCAGTACCGCGCCGAACATAAGGACGGCACACTCCGAACATCTGGACACCCATCTCGGTGAATCGAACAAAAACGCTCAAACATTCGAATAGTTATCGGTTTTGAACCGCTTTCATTTTAGTTATGATGAAAGCGGTTCAATTATTATCTACTCATTCACAGAGAGGGGAGCTGACAAAATGAACAAGAAACTTTCACTTATTGTTCTTACAACGGCAATGGCCGTAACGACGCTTTCAGCATGCAGCAGTAATAATGAGGGTACGACTAGCCAGGCGACACAACCGGCGAAAGGTAACGATGCTGCCACAGAGAAGACGCTGCGATTCGCTACATGGGATACCGGGGATGCGCTGAAGATCGAGCAGGATATAGCGAAGAAGTTCGAAGTCAACCATCCCGGGACGAAGGTTCAGGTAGAAGCATACGCCGACGGTTTCGACCAGAAGCTGGCTGCGGGCTTCGGCGCTACGAATCCTCCGGATGTGATGTATATGTGGGATTTCCCAACGTATCATCAATCGCTTGAACCGCTGGGCAGCTACGCAGACGGGGACAAGGACTTGAAGAAGGATGATTTCTACAAAGGGTTGTTCAATTACGCAACGATTGATAACAAGCTCTATGGAATCCCGGCTGGTTTCACGACTCGGGTTGTGTATTACAACAAGAAGATGTTTGATGAGGCCAAAATTCCTTATCCGAAGGACGGATGGACATGGGACGATTTCCAGGAAATCTCAAAGAAACTGACAGATAAAGCCAAGAAACAGTATGGTTTCGGTATTCGAGCGGATAACGATACGTACGATCTGCAAGGGTTTGTATGGAGTAATGGCGGCTCTTATATATCTAATGACGGCAAGACCATAAACGGGTTTATGAATAGTAAAGCAACAGCCGGAGCCATTCAAATGTTCGGCGATATGATCAAGAACGGTTCGGCCGTACTGACCGGAGGCAAAGGACAGCAAAGCGGTGAGGACATCTTCAAAGGCGGCAAAATTGCCATGTGGGAAAGCGGAATTTGGCCGTTGGAGTCGTTCAAGGAAGCAGGGATTGATGTAGGCACGGTAGAGATGCCGGCATTTCCAGGTCAACCAGTCAAAGGCGTGATTGCTGAATCTGCCCTATCCATCGCGAAGGATTCGAAACAGAAGGATCTCGCTTGGGAGTTTATTAAATATTACGTTTCCAATGAAGCGATCAAAATGCGCGTAGCGGATTTACCGGTCAGAGTAAGTGTCGTCAACGAGCTTAAGAAAGACCAGGATCCTCTGTACAAACCATTCTACACGATGCTGCAGCGTTCGGATAATTCGCCGGCTTTCCTGCTTAATCCCAAGTGGAATGAAGTAAACCGTCAGCTATCTTCGGCCGTAGAAGCTATCGTGCTTGGCAGCAATGCACAGGATGCGCTGGATCAAGCTGTCAAAGACAGCGAGCGTTATTTGAAATAAGATTTCTACAGAAAGAAGGTTAGGGAGATGGCTCAAACCTACCCACAGCAAGCAAACGCAGGGAAACCAATGGCCAGCCTCAAGCCTAGAAGAAAACCACGTTGGGGTGGGGTAGCTCCCTACCTCTTCATTTTCCCATGGATCTTCGGGTTCCTGGTGTTCACTTTAGGGCCATTGTTATTCTCGCTAATTATTTCGTTTTTCGATTGGCCGATTGTAGGTAAAGTTCGCTTTATCGGTTTAGGCAATTATGTGGATATGTTTACAAAAGACCCGCTCTTCTGGAAATCGTTCTGGGTGACGATCAAGTTCGCAGCGTTGTTTGTTCCGCTCAATATAGCGGTTGCTCTTGGACTAGCGATTCTACTCAATCAGAAAATTCGCGGCAGCGCAATATTTCGAACTGCCTTCTACCTGCCCTCCGTGATCTCAGGCGTGGCTCTGGCTATGATCTGGTCTTGGGTATACAGCGGCGATTATGGCATTCTGAATTATTTTCTGTCGATCATCGGTGTTAATGGTCCAGATTGGTTGAATAGCAAACAATGGTCACTGGTAGCGATGGTTGTTGCCAGTCTATGGGGGCAAGGTTCGATGATGCTCATTTTTCTAGCAGGACTCAAGGGGATACCAAAGGATCTATATGAATCGGTTTCCATCGATGGAGCGGGTAAGCTCAGACAATTCTTCAGCGTGACGATTCCGATGCTCAGCCCGACCATTATATTTAATCTGATTACGTCCATTATCGCAGCGTTTCAACAGTTGACCCTTGTGCTCCTGCTAACCGGAGGCGGTCCGCTGAAATCAACGTATTTCTACGCGATGTACATGTACGAGAATGCTTTTAAGTTTTTTAAAATGGGTTATTCCGCGGCTAACGCATGGTTCATGTTCCTTATTGTCCTCAGTCTGACATTCCTTGTATTTAAGTCATCCGAGGCTTGGGTGTTCTATGAAGGCGAAATGAAGCAAAAATCACAGAAGAAAGTGAAATCCGGCGGAAGGAGGCGGTCAGCATGAAACGGATCATCGTCTACACGCTGCTGATTATCTGCTCGCTGCTGTTCGTCGCTCCGCTGTTCTGGGCGGTGACAACGGCAGTGAAATCACCTGCTGAGCTGTACCTTTTCCCGCCCAAATGGATTCCTTCCGTATGGAAGTTCAGCAATTTCTCCGATGCATGGACGATACAGCCTTTTAACCTATTTCTGAAAAATACCGTTATCGTGACGTTGATGTCAACGCTAGGCCAACTGATCTCCTGTACGCTCGTAGCCTATGGGTTTGCAAGATTCCAATTTAAAGGTCGAGATCTGTTGTTTCTGATTGTGCTTGCTACGATGATGATCCCTTGGGAAGTAACCATGATCCCGCAATATATGGAGTTTAACTATCTGGGCTGGATCAATACACTTAAACCGTTAATTGTTCCGTCCTGGTTCGGTTCGGCTTACTTTATCTTTTTGCTGAGACAGTTCATTCTGACGCTTCCTCGCGAATTGGATGAGGCAGCAACGATTGACGGGGCCAATAAGTTTGCTATTCTTGTGCGAATCATTGTTCCACTTATGGGGCCATCGCTTATTTTAGTCGGTGTCTTCCAGGTTATGAGCTGTTGGAACGATTATCTGGGACCGCTCATTTTTCTTAATGATCAATCAAAATATACGCTGACGCTTGGACTGTCGCAGTTCAAAGGAATGTTTGGCGTCGATATGCAGTCTATTATGGCAATAACTTGCCTGATTTCCATTCCGCCGCTCGCTGTATTTTTCTTCGCGCAGCGCTACATTGTCGGCGGCATCGCGGGTACGGGGATTAAGGAGTAGATTCGAGAGGAGAGACAACGATGCGTAACGAGAAAGCAGCACGTGATTGGGATAATCTTGCGGTACTGGAGCGCAACCGCGCGAAGAGCCGTGCGTATTTCATCCCACATTCCGACCCGGCCGGAGCTTTGAGTTATGACCGAGGGAGTTCTCCTTGGTTCAAATCATTGAATGGCCGCTGGAAGTTTCATTATGCGAAGGGGCCTGAATGGGCGCCGGAAGAATTTTACCTAGAAAATTATGACATGTCGGGCTGGGATGAGATTCAAGTTCCAAGCCACTGGCAGCTGAAAGGATATGGAAATCCGCATTATACGGACTTATATTATCCGTTCCCGGTCGATCCTCCGCATGTGCCTAACGATAATCCGACGGGCAGCTACGTGCGAGAGTTTGAGCTTCCACCGCATTGGGACGGTAGAAAACTGGCCGTGAAGTTCGACGGCGTAGATAGTGCCTTTCACGTATGGGTTAATGGGACATTCGTTGGTTATAGCCAAGGAAGCCGATTGACGTCAGAGTTTGATTTGACGCCATATGTGAAGCAGGGAATCAATCGTATGGCAGTTCGCGTCTATCAGTGGTCAGACGGCAGCTATTTGGAAGACCAAGATATGTGGTATATGAGTGGTATTTTCAGGGATGTGTATTTGATTTCGGAGCCATCTTCGATGCGGATCGTGGACTATCGAATCGTAACCGAATTGGATGCGGAGTATAGCGATGCGACCTTATCTGTTCAAGTTGAACTGCATGGAAATGGTCTGCAGGGGGCGGCACTCCAGCTTCAGCTGCTAGATCATGTAGGCGCATATGTTGTTTCGGCTGTAGAACATATCAATATTGGCGGTGTGGATCATACGCATGTATCGTTTTCGATCCCAGTTGCGAAACCTGCGCTTTGGAGCGCTGAAGCTCCAGCACTCTATCATTTGATGATTTGTCTCGTGGATCAGAACGATAAAATCGTGGAGGCAGTGGCCCAGCGGGTTGGCTTCCGCAAGATTGAAGTGAAGGACGGCCAGTTTTTGGTGAACGGCAAGGCTATTATGCTGAAAGGCGTAAATCGGCATGATCACCATCCTGATACGGGGCGCACGGTGACGGTGTCGACCATGATTCAAGATGTGAAGATGATGAAACAGCATAATATCAATGCGGTCAGAACCGCTCATTATCCGAATGATCCGCGGTTCTACGATATTTGTGATGAATATGGCTTATATGTCATGGAAGAAACCGACTTGGAAACGCATGGTTTCGAGCCTTTGGGCAATATATCACGGTTAAGCGATGATCCTGTCTGGCAGGAAGCTTATGTCGATCGCATGCGTCGTATGGTGGAAAGGGATAAGAATCATCCTTCTGTCCTGTTCTGGTCACTAGGCAATGAGTCCGGCTTCGGCTGTAACTTTCGTGCGATGTCGGCCTGGTGCAAACAAGCGGATCCTACGCGGCTCATTCATTATGAAGAAGACCGCGAAGCGGAAGTGTGCGATATTGTGAGCACTATGTACTCTTCGGTTGAAAAAATGATTAGCTTCGGACAGCTAGTGGATCATCCTAAACCGCATATCTTATGCGAATTCGCCCATGCCATGGGGAATGGTCCAGGCGGACTCAAGCCGTATTTCGATACCTTCGATGCTTATCGAAGACTGCAAGGCGGTTTCGTTTGGGAATGGATCGACCATGGGATCCGCAGGAAAACAGCAGATGGCAAAGTCGATTACGCTTACGGCGGGGACTACGGCGATGTGCCGAACAACAGCAATTTCGTCATCGACGGTCTTATTCGTCCAGATCGAACACCTTCTCCAGGTCTAATTGAATATAAGAAAATTATTGAGCCTGTTAGGGTTGAGTATATAAAAGATAATCGCATACGCATTATAAATCGCTATGATTTTGTTACATTAGATCATCTCAGTGCTGATTGGAGTGTGACGGTAGAAGGTCGGACAGTCCAAAGTGGCGTGCTTGTTCTGCCTAGAATTGGCCCAGGTGAAAGTGCAGAGGTGCATGTTCCTGTAAGAACAGATCTACAACTCGTTTTATTGGAGCAGTATGCGGAGCGTTGGTTGAATATCGGCTTCACGCTTGCGGCGGATTGTCTCTGGGGTGAGCGAGGACATGAGGTAGCATGGGCGCAGCTCGCTCTAGCAGCAGTTGGTGGCAGTGAACAAGCTAGAAATAACGGAGTTAGCACTAGTTTATCTGTTTATGAGGCAGCTAGTCCGACTAAACGGAGCTTATCCTGCGGAGAGGAAGGGCGCAAGCTCATCTTAGCAAACGATGTATTCCGAATCACCTTCGACACCCGGCGTGCAGGAATAGGTTCGCTGCGAATGAACGGGCAAGAGCTAGTGAACACGGGGCCGCGTCTTCATTTTTGGCGTGCGCCGATTGATAACGATATGTATGTCTTGCCTGACTGGTACAAGGCGCATCTGAATAGACTCACCGAACGAATCGATGATTGCCGCTGGGAGCGGTTGGACGAAGGGACGATTCGAATCACTTGGAAGTCCCGCATTGCACCACCTGTTTTCGATTGGGGCTTCCAATGTGAAACCACCTATACGATAAACGGCTCAGGTCTTATTGTGATCGACGTGCACGGTGTTCCAGAAGGCAAGCCGCCGGCCATGCTCCCGAAGATTGGACTCCAAATGGAGATACCGGGGGACATGGACGCCGTGAAATGGTATGGACGTGGTCCAGGCGAGAGCTACTCCGACAGCAAAGAAGCAGGGCGGTTTGGTGTGTATCAGGGGTCCGTAGATGAACTTTTCACGCCCTATATTTATCCGCAGGAAAATGGCAATCGGACTGATGTAAGGTGGGTATCCATCACTGACGGCGCCGGAATCGGTCTACTCGCGTTAGGAGCACCAACACTTGAATTCAGTGCACGGCGTTATACCGACGCTGACTTAGAAGCAGCCAAGCATGCTAGTGAACTTGTTCCACGGGATTACATTACTCTCAACTTGGATTACAGGCAGAATGGTCTAGGCAGCAACAGCTGTGGACCCGCTCAGTCCCCGGAAAACACAGTCACATCGGAAGCATTCCGTTTCAGGATTCTGCTTAAACCATTTTTATCTGAAGATGCCTCACCTGAGCGGTTGAGCCATCAAATGAGATCTGAAGTGAAATTGCTACAACAGGAGGGTACACATCATGCTTAATCAACAAGACATATTGAACTTATCAGGAAAAATAGCGGTTGTGACTGGCGGTGCTTCAGGAATCGGCCTTGCGACTGCTGAACTGCTAGCCAGCTTTGGCGCATATGCCGTAATTCTGGATATTAACGAAGCACAAGGTGAGCAGGCGGTAAATGGCATCAGATCACAAGGAGGACAAGCGAGTTTCTACCGCTGTGATGTGTCTTCCTCCGCAGATTGCCAGCGTGTTGCAGCAGAGATTGATGCTGCACATGGACGAATTGATATTTTATTCAATAATGCTGGGATTATTCGCCGTAAAACGGTCGTTGAGCTGGAAGAACGTGACTGGGATCTAGTCATTGATGTCTCTTTAAAAGGCGTTTATCTGCTGTCCAAATCTATCATTCCGATTATGGAACGTAATGGCGGAGGCAGCATCATTAACTCTGGATCCGGTTGGGGACTGAAAGGCGGCGATCGGGCTGCTGCCTATTGTGCTGCCAAAGCTGGCGTTGTGAATTTGACGCGGGCTATGGCTATCGATCACGGCGTCGCCAACATTCGTGTAAACTGTGTATCGCCTGGTGATACGGATACGCCGTTACTGCGTGATGAAGCGAAGCAGCTGCAGCGAAACGAGGCTGAATTTCTAATCGCCTCGGCAGGCGGGCGCCCGCTGGAGAGACTCGGCACACCACGAGATATCGCGAATGCGGTCCTATTTCTGGCGAGTGACATGTCTGCTTGGGTAACGGGCAGCGTGCTTGTTGTGGATGGCGGGGGGATTGCCTAGGGAGATTCGCATCCGGCAAGAATGGCAGTTAAAAATCTATGAAATCGAGTTTTTTAATCTACTTTTAAAAGTATGACGAATGGAGGCGTTATCTATGCCTAATAACAGAACTTATGCCCATCCTTATATACCGAATACCGTACCTGAAGTTCGTGATGCGATGCTGAAAGAAATAGGCCTGACTCGGATCGAACAACTTCATGACGCCATTCCGGACAGCTTGAAGCTGAATCGGGAGATGAACCTTTCGCCAGCCATGACGGAATATGAGCTGCGCCGCCATATCGATGGCCTGCTCGCCAAGAACAAGCATGGCGCTGCTTATTTGAACTTCCTCGGAGCAGGCTGCTGGCAGCATTTCATCCCGGCTGTCTGTGATGAAATCAATCAGCGTTCTGAGTTCGTTACTGCGTATGCCGGTGAACCTTATGAAGATCACGGACGTTTTCAAACTCTGTTCGAATACCAAAGTTTAATGGCTGAGTTGGTGGATATGGACGTCGTGAATGTCCCTACCTTTGACTGGGCACAAGCGGCATCAACCGCGATTCGAATGGCGGGCCGCATTACCGGCCGCAGCGTTGCACTACTTCCTAAGTCAGTCGACCCTGACAAAGTTATGATCATTAACAACTACTGTACACCTGTGATGGAGCTGCGCTTTATTGAAATTGATGAAGCAACCGGCAAAATTGACTTAGATGATTTGCGCAGCAAGCTATCCAGCGAGGTAGCTGCAGTATACTTCGAAAATCCTGGTTACCTTGGGATCATCGAAGACCAAGGACAAGAGATCTCGGAGCTTGCTCATGCCGTTAAGGCCATCTCTATCGTTGGAGTTGATCCCATCTCGCTCGGCGTTCTTCAACCTCCAAGCCAGTATGGTGCAGATATCGTCTGTGGCGATTTGCAACCGCTCGGGATGCATATGAATTACGGCGGTGGGCAAGCCGGATTTATCGCGACGCGCGACGAAGAGACGTATGTGATGGAATATCCTTCTCGTCTGTTCGGCATCGTGCCAACAGAAGTTGAAGGCGAATATGGCTTCGGCGACGTAGCCTATGAACGCACATCCTTCGCACTTCGTGAGAAAGGGAAGGAGTCCGTCGGTACCCAGACCGCATTATGGGGCATAACCGCAGGTGTTTATCTGTCCTTGCTTGGGCCAACCGGTATGCAAGAAGTCGGCGAAACTATCATGCAGAAGTCGCAATATGCGGCCAAGAAACTCTCCGCCATTCCAGGTGTTACCCTGCTGTTCGCAGAAACAACATTTTTCAAAGAGTTTGTTGTTGATTTCAATGATACAGGCCTAACTGTTGCTGAAATCAATGCGCGCCTATCTGAAGCCGGAATATTCGGAGGCAAAGATTTGTCCGGTTCTTTCCCGGCTTGGGGACAATGTGCCCTCTATTGCGTTACTGAAATTCATTCGCAAGCTGATCTTGATCGTCTTGCCGACACCATTCAAACCATTGTTCGCCAATCGTGATCCACATAAATAGAAAGGATGGAACGCCATGAAACGAATTCGCAGAGACCATAAAGTCCGTAATTTCCATCAAGCCAAATGGGATGAGCCAGTTATATTTGAACTTCACCGACAAGGTGAGCGTGGGGTCATTCCTCCGGGAACAGATGCTGGTATTACAGCTGAAGTGGGAGATGGGATAGGACGTATTCCTTCTTCCATGAAGCGTAGGACTGCGCCGGCTTTACCCGAAATCGGCCAAGCGAAGGTACTTCGTCATTACTTACGCCTTTCCCAAGAGACACTTGGCTCTGATTTGAATGTTGAGATCGGGCAAGGCACTTGTACGATGAAATATATTCCTCGCATTAACGAAATGCTTATCCGTACGCCTCATCTCATGGAGCTGCATCCCTTGCAGGAGGCTGATTCCGTTCAGGGCATGCTGGAGATTTTCTATAAGCTGGACCTTGCCATGCGGGAGATCAGCGGGATGGATGCCTTCTCGTTCCAGCCGAGCAGCGGAACGCAAGCCTTGCTGGCGATGGCTTCCATCGTTCGTGCTTATCATGATTCACGGGGGGAGGGGGATCAGCGGGATGAGATTATTACGACGATTTTCTCTCACCCTTCTCAAGCAGCGACAGCAGCAGTTAAAGGCTACAAAATTATCACATTGCATCCTGATGAAGATGGATTCCCAGACATCGAGAAGCTGAAGAGTGTTATCTCCGAGCGAACAGCTGGTTTTGTCGTTGCGAACCCGGAGGATACGGGCATCTATAATCACCGAATCCGCGAGTTTACCGACATAGTCCATGAAGCGGGTGGAGTCTGTTTCTACGATCAAGCCAACGCAAATGGCTTACTTGGCATCACGAGAGCGAAGGAAGCAGGCTTCGACATGTGCTTTTTCAATCTGCATAAGACATTTGCAGCTCCTCATATGTGCGGTGGACCAGCGACTGGTGCACTAGGCGTTAGCGAGGAATTGAAACGCTTTTTGCCTGGACCACTTGTCGATTGCGTCGAAGGTCGTTATGTTTTGAAGAATCAGACGGCAGACAGCATCGGCAAAGTCCGCAGCTTCCACGGGGTTGCACAGACTGTTCTGCGTTCCTACGCTTGGATTCTGAGCCTCGGTCCGGATGGACTGAAGGAAGTCGCCGAAATCGCGGTTCTGAACAACAATTATCTGTATCACAAAATCCTGCAAATCCGCGGAGCGAGCGCACCTTATATTAAAGGACGCCGTCTCGAGCAGGTTCGCTACAGCTGGAAGCAGCTTACCGACGAGACAGGTGTCACGACAGAAGATATCACTCGCCGCATGTGTGATTTCGGCCTGCACTACTGGACGTCCCATCACCCGTATATCGTGAAGCAGCCGTTTACCTTGGAACCGACAGAGTCGTATTCCAAAGAGGATCTCGACGAATATATCCATGCGCTGGAGCATATTTCGAATGAGGCTTACACACAACCGGATATTGTTCGGTCAGCTCCGCATAACAGTACTGTCCATCGTAACGATGAGTCGTCGCTTGACGATCCGAAACAATGGTGCATTACATGGCGGGCGTATTTGAAGAAGACTCAACTGGTCTAAAGAGAGGCTCCGTGAGGGGCCTTTTCTTGAATTTTTTTGTTAAGACCGCGATTGCGGTCTTTCGTTGCACATCATACAACCATTTGCTGAAAAGGGTGGATTGTAAGCGATTTAAATGAATCAATCGTTGTATTAAGTGCAATATAGAGGCGAAGTGAGGCCCCTTTACGGATGAATGGTTGCGCAAAATACAACATAGCTGCCACAGTCGCTGTTATCGCTCCAGCGGTTCCTACCTGAGGGGAACTAGAGGGCCCTATTTCATCGAAATAGGCTACTCGTCACGTGGAGGGGAACTGACGTCCTCTATTTGTCCGTTTTCTTGAAGAAATCGGGATTAGGCGTTCAAATAAGGCCCTGTAGTTCCGCTTGAACGCGGATTTTGTTAGAATAACGCCCTGTAGTTCCTCCAAGTGGCCAGCCAGCTTACCTCTCCGATGAGGATGCCCTCTCGCCAAATGTCTCAGTAACGCTGGATTGTTATCGGCGTTGGGTGTTCTCCACCGCCAAAATTCGCTCCCACTGGGCTCTTAACAAGCTAAACTACGGAGGGAAATTAACTCCTCCAACGATTCCTTTCTCCTCAACGAGTAACTACTGGGCTCTATTTCATTTGAACTGTTAGCTGACTGCTTTTTTTTGTTGACCGAATGAGCAGGTTTGTTCAATATTTTCGCGAATACAGGTAGGAGACAAAGCACATTTAGTGGGAGGGGACATTCATGAAAATTTTTGCGGCTGGAGCTACTGGAGCTGTCGGGCGTATTTTGCTTCCAAAATTGATTCATGCAGGTCATGAAGTAATCGGAATCACGCAAAGTGAGAGTAAGAAAGCTATCATCGAGAATATGGGAGCAAAAGCATTAATTGCTGATGTCTTTGATCGTGAGTCAATACGGTCCGCATTAGATGAATCTCAACCTGAGGTTGTCATTCATCAATTGACTTCTTTGAGTAATCGTAATTTTTCAGATAATACAAGGATCCGTAAAGAAGGCACTCAAAATTTGGTGGATGCCGCTATTTCAGTTGGTATCAAACGCATTATCGCACAAAGCATCTCTTGGGCATATGAACCGGGAGAGAGACCGGCAAGCGAAGATGAACCTTTACATGTAGTGGCTGAGGAACCTCGGAAATCAACGATTGATGGCATATTAGCTTTGGAAAATGAAGTGTCAAAAATACCGCAACATGTAATCTTACGCTATGGAATGTTCTACGGACCGGGCACTTGGTACGAGCGTAATGGATTTATGGCAAAACTAATACATCAAAGACAGGTTCCTGCTACTGAAGGAGTCACTTCTTTTCTTCATGTTGAGGATGCCGCTGAGGCAGCACTTTTGGCCTTACAATGGCCTTCAGGACCAGTGAATATTGTGGACGACGAACCAGCAAGAGGAACTGACTGGCTTCCGGTTTTTGCACAAGCTTTAGGAGCACCTACCCCTGAAACTACTTCAAATAGCAACGCTTGGGAGCGAGGGGCATCGAACAGGAAGGCTCGGCAGGAATACGGTTGGAAACCCCTATACCCGACTTGGCGGACAGGCTTTAGCGCTAGTCTGGCTGATGAAAACAATTCAATGTTAGATCAATGAGGAACGTTAGTATTAAAAACGAGGGAGCAGATCGCCACATGGTGACTGCTCCTTTTTTCGTTGACGAAAAGGGAGATTAGCATGGTCAATATAGAACTTTTTCCATTTATTTCCGTCTATAATTGAGTAGTCATTATTCATAAGGGGGCATTACTTTGCCTAAGTTAATTGGCGCGGCAGCAGTTATTTTAGATTCTGAGGGGAATGTATTATTGGTAAAACATAGCTATGGCAAAAATAATTGGGATCTGCCTGGAGGAAAAGCTGAGGAGGATGAATCAGCGCAGGAAACTGCCAAAAGAGAAGTTCACGAAGAAGTAGGGCTAGAAGTCGGGATTGGTCAATTAACTGGTATATACTACGACCCGAACTATGACATGCATCATTTTGTGTTTCTTGCGAATAACGATGCTAACCAAATACCTCAGCCAAGCTCGCCTGAAATTTTAGAATGCAGATTCTTCTCAAGAGATGAACTTCCTAAACCGATTAGTGATTTCACTTGTAAGCGTATTGAGGATGCATTAAATCATGAAAGACAACATCTTTTCCATACTGTGGGACCGAGACAGTGGATTGAATAACGGTTTGTTCGACTATGAAGAACGTTGGTTCAAAACAAACGAAGTGTTTATCTATCTTTTGAGGAGAGTGTGAAATTGAGATTTTTGAATAACGGATATTTAAATGGATTTTATGCTGTATTGTTAGCCGTAGTATCTATTTTCACAGGGGAAATCGTAACTTTTATTATGCTCGGATTCGTATTCATGGCCTTATTGAACATTAACTCAACTTTGCAAAAGATACTTGATAAAAAAGATTAAGATTACTAATCTATAGTAGCTGTTTCTTAGCTAAGGAGGTTTTTATTATCGAGATTATTACAATTATATTTATGTTTATTGTTGTAATTGGCCTAATTAGCATTGACAGAAGCTTAAGACTCAAATTAAAGAATGATGAAATTATAATTGATAAGCTTAACGAAATAACAAAAAAGACAAATTAGTAGGTATGATTTTTAATTGTTATTGGGCAGTTTGATGAAAATGTTACAATAGAAACAAAAGATTGTCGTTTACTTATGGAGGTCAATAAATGGATCTATATAAAATTGCAGATAACATAAATTTAATAAGTGACTTTCTTGGAATAAGAGATATAGACACATTAACAAGTGATGCTCTAGAAGAAAAATATAAATTTTCACAAGCAGATTTACTCATATTATTCGGTGGTAGTATACCATATGGTTGTGACGTAGTAGGTAAAGCCTTTTCTAACAATATTGCCAAGAATTTTATGATTGTTGGTGGGGAAGGACACACCACAGAAAGTTTACGTAGAGCTATTCATTGTGTTTTACCCGAAATAGTAACTGCGGGAAAAATGGAAGCAGATATTATGAGTGAGTATATGAAACGAAAGTATGATATTGACAACATTCTGATTGAACGTAATTCAACGAATTGTGGAAATAACGTTACTTACGCATTTGATGTTATAAAACAAAATTATCTTTCCCTAAACAATATTATTATTGTTCAAGACGCAACGATGCAGTGTAGAATGGATGCTGGTTTTCGTAAGTATCTCCTAGATTCAAAAGTAGAAGTAATAAATTTTGCTTCGTATAAGGTTAAGGTTGCCATAAAAAATGAAAAATTGGTAATTGACCCGTCAGATATTTGGGGTATGTGGGATATAGAAAGATATATTTCATTATTGATGGGAGAAATTCCGAGATTGTTAGATGATAATAATGGA
The DNA here is from genome assembly GCF_009757995.1 of Paenibacillus anseongensis. Classification (NCBI taxonomy): domain Bacteria; kingdom Bacillati; phylum Bacillota; class Bacilli; order Caryophanales; family Paenibacillaceae; genus Paenibacillus; species Paenibacillus anseongensis. Next base: position 251,969 of record NZ_WSEM01000016.1, on the reverse strand, counting down.
TATGGCCCTAATGGAAAAAACTATATTGCACACGTTGATATTCATAACGATGTATTGAAAGCATTTGAAGAGTTAAAAGTGGAGTATGGAGATTTAGTTAGAGTTGCTAATCCTCTGTATGCTTCAAAAACGTTTGAATAAGGGAATATACTATAAAATAGCTATTATTAAGTTATGGAGGCGAAAACTTTTGCTTGTCGGTGAAATCAGTGAAATAACACGATATCCTGTAAAATCATTTGCGGGAGAAAGCTTGGAATCTTGTAGCGTAGATACATATGGGTTGTTTGGTGATCGTTTTTGCGCTTTTTTGGATGAATCAAAAGAGGGATGGAATCGTTTTATTACGGCTAGGGATATCCCTAAAATGCTCGGTTATTCGGCTAGATTAATTAATAACGAAATAAGTGTGAAATCTCCAAACGGAGAAATTTTTAGCTGGAATGAAGATCTTTTAAAAGAAATTCAAAGATACACCAATAGAGAAATCTCTAAGGGGGACTATAGAGCACCAAATCCTCAAGACCCCAAACTTATGTCTGTTGATACTGCTAACATTCTTATCGTTACAGATGCTTCGTTGCGTAGACTTGAATCGATATGGGGAAAGCCATTAGATAAACGTCGGTTTAGAGCTAACATTATCTTGTCATTAGATGAAAACACGATGGATGAAACTGCTTGGATAGGAAAACAATTATCAATTGGCGATGTAAAATTAAAAGTAGAATCAAATTGTGAGCGGTGCTCAATCATTACGCTTGATCCTGATACCCTAGAAAGGGATGTTACTCTGCTAAAGAAAGTAAATGAGCAAATGAATTTATGCTTTGGCTTATATGCATCAGTTATTAACCTAGGGCAAATTCATGTTGGTCAGAAAGTTTATTTATCTGATTGAAAGCTCGGATTACAAATTATATAGAGTGAATAGCTAGTGTTCATTCTGTGAAACAATTTTGATAACTGAAAGGATTAGATTATGGATGTTCTTGTGGGATTCTTAATTTTAGGCGCATTATTTGGCATATTTGTTGCTATTCAAAAGCTCAACTCAAATATCATTACTCAAATTGACCAAAACGAAAGAATTATTCAATTAATGGAAGAAAAATGCCATCAGTCTTTGGAACCCTAGAAAATGTTGGTGGACATACGCATTATTATTTGAAAAAAGACCTTAAAGGACCTGTACATAGCTAATCGTTTTCACAGCCCCTAATGATATGGTAAGGTAAAGGTATAATTTACCATGCGAGGAGGTCAGCGATGTTCCACCATACTAAAAAAACGTCTAATAATCACAGTACTAATGAAAGTGTAAGCATTCAAAGAAACAAAGTTCCTACAAATGCAATTTTACAAATGCAAAGAACGATAGGCAATAAAGCAACAATGAATCTCTTAAAAAGTTACACTCCGCAAATTCAGCGATTTCCTGAGAAGAAAGGGGACTCTAATGATGAGTATATAGACAAACAATATCCAGGCGTGACTTTTATAAAAACATCTGGAAAATGGAATGAATATATGTTGAATGATGGTACGATTGTCTATTATGACGAAGGTAAATATTGGAAAGATGCAAATACATCTCAAATTATGGATTTATCCGGGTATATGAATCAGCAACTAATTGAGAATGCCGGCGGTAAGTCGTACAATTATTTGGCAAGTAATTTAACAGGTCGATTAATGAATATTATGGATTTATATAGAGCAATAACAAATCACAGAGAAAAGTTAGATATACCTAGATATGATGCTGCAAAAGCCGAGATGGAACGCGGTGAAATCGTATATCCCATAGAGGTCTATAACATTGGTGATGGAAAGCTTCGGTTGAGTCAGGGCAATCATCGTCTTTGGGCCGCAAGAGAAATGGGGTATGAGGTGGTTCCAGTTAATTTTCTCTAAACGAAAGAAAATGGAGAGTCTGCATCTATTGTTTGCCTCTTCTTAGATTTTTAGCTCCATAGCCCGCTGCTGTGGGGTATTTTTCTGCCATTTAACTATCGGGCGGAGAAAATCCATTATGTAGTAAGTTTGGATTTATTCAGATAGAAGCTTATTGTTCCACTCATTTCAGGGAAATCTAATACCAAATGTTTTCCCATTACTGTTTACAGTAAACATAATACATCACCATATTTCCTTGAAGGGGGACATCAGTTTTGGATGCGCAGTTTCTAGATTTATTGGCCCTGGAATATGATACGGAAGAAAAAGTAGTAACAGAAATCATCAACCTTGAAGCAATCTCCAATCTTCCCAAGGGAACTGAGCACTTTGTCAGTGATTTGCATGGGGAGTTCCAGGCTTTTCAGCATGTATTAAGAAATGGTTCGGGTACCGTAAAAGAGAAAATAAAAGCCTTATTCCGTGAGGTTTGGACGGAGCAAGAAATCAATGAGTTTACGGTGTTAGTTTATTATCCGGAAGAAAAAATACAGTTGGTTAAAGGTGATCTATGCAATCATCAAGCCTTGAACCGTTGGTACAGGCAAACGATTGAACAAATGCTGATGCTCATTTCTAATTCCTCATCCAAGTATACTCGCTCAAAATTACGTAGAGCTTTGCCGGAGCAGTTTGTATATATTGTAGAAGAACTTTTATACAAGACGGATTCCACCAACAATAAGGACCCTTATTATGAGGAAATCTACCGGCAAATTATTTCATTGGGCCAGGCGGACAAGCTTATTATCGGGCTTGCTTATACGACCCAGCGCCTGGTGGTTGACCATCTTCATGTTGTCGGAGATATCTATGACCGCGGGCCGGACCCTGATAAAATTATGGACACGCTGATCAACTACCATTCTGTCGATATTCAGTGGGGGAACCATGATGTCCTATGGATTGGCGCCTATGCGGGCTCCCTGGTCTGCCTTGCGAACATTATTCGGATCTGTGCCCGATATGATAATCTGGACATCATCGAAGATGTCTATGGCATCAATCTACGCCCACTGCTGAACTTGGCGGAGAAATACTATGATGACAATCCAGCCTTTCGACCGAAGCTGCAGACCGACCATAACGGTTCGGAGCAGGAAATCCTGCAGATTACCAAAATTCATCAAGCCATTGCCATGATTCAGTTTAAACTTGAGATCCCTATTATCAAGCGACGTCCCTACTTTAATATGTCTGAAAGGCTTTTGCTCGAACAAATCGATTACGACAAAAATGAAATCAAAATCGGTGGTAAAACATACCCGTTGGAAAACACTTGTTTCGCAACTATAAATCCGAAGCAGCCTGAAGAATTGCTGGAGGAAGAACAGATGGTGCTGGAAAAGCTGCTCTTCTCCGTTCAGCATTCCGAAAAGCTGGCACGGCATATGAATTTTTTTATGAAACAGGGCAGCCTTTATCTGAAATATAACGGGAATTTGTTATTTCACGGCTGTATTCCTTTGGATGAAGAAGGAAACATGGAAGAAATGCAGATTGAAGACAAAACGTATTCGGGCCGTAAGCTGCTCGATGTTTTTGAATATTATTTACGTTACGCCTTTGCGCATCCGGAAGAGACAGATGATCTGGCAACGGATATGGTATGGTACATCTGGACAGGGGAATGTTCCTCGCTCTTTGGAAAGAGAGAAATGACCACCTTTGAACGATACTTTATCCAAGATAAAGAAAGCTATAAAGAGAGAAAAAATCCTTATTATCATTTGCGTGAAAATGAGGAGATCTGCCGGAAAATACTGCTAGAGTTTGATTTGAATCCGGATCATGGACATATCATTAACGGCCACACGCCAGTTAAAGAAATTCGTGGAGAGAGCCCCGTTAAAGCAAACGGAAAAATGGTGGTCATTGACGGCGGTTTTTCCAAAGCCTATCAATCTACAACGGGCATCGCCGGATACACCTTGTTGTACAATTCCTTTGGCATGCAGCTCGTTGCCCATCAGAAATTTAAATCGAAAGAAGATGTGTTATGTAACGGAGCGGACGTATTGTCTGTAAAAAGGCTGGTGGACAAAGAACTGGAGCGGAAGCTGGTAAGGGAAACCAACATCGGGGAGAAGCTGCTGCAGAGGATCTCGAATTTGAAGAATCTCCTGGAATATCGCTATATGAAATGAAACAATGATTTTTTGCGTTTGAAAAAAGAGCTTATCTTCGATTTCTGCTCCGCATACATATCATTGGCATCTAATGGAAATCATAATGCTTAATTATTGTTTGTAGAGGAGTGCTTTAGATGAATGATTTAATCAAGAATGCAGTTTCGCTTGGTCTGGGAATCACGATTGTGACCAAAGAAAAGCTGGAAACCTACGTTAAAGAGCTTGTGGTAAAAGGAGAAGTTGCCCCTGAAGAGTCGAAGGCGTTGGTGGCAAAGTTAATCAAGAAAGGTGAGGAGCAGCAGGACGCTCTTAAAGAAATCGTACGCGTACAGCTTCAGAAGCTGCTGGTTGACCTGCACCTGGCGACTGAGGAAGATATTAAACGGCTAGAACAACGCATCGACCAATTGGAACACAAGCTACAGGCATAGCCCGTTATGAGGAAAAGGATACGGCAGTTACAACGATACCGGGATATTGTTATAGCTTTGGTTCGCCATGGTTTCGGCTTCTTGGTAGAAGAGTCTGATCTGCTGCAGCGTCTTCGTATTCCAATTAGAAGATTTCAAGTGCATGACGATGCAGACCGTAAATCGCTGGGACTACGAATCAGGGATGTCGTTGAAGAGCTCGGACCCACCTTTATCAAACTGGGGCAGATCGCCAGCACGCGTATGGATCTCCTTCCGGAAGACATTGTAAAGGAGTTGGAGAAACTTCAGGATGATGTGAAGCCCATCCCATACAAACAGGTGCAGGAAATCATTGAGACTGAACTAGGACAAAGCATCGAGGCGATTTATGACCGATTCGAAGAGCAGTCACTGGCAGCGGCTTCCATCGGGCAAGTACACCTTGGCGTGCTCCACACCGGAGAACGTGTGGCTATCAAAATCCAACGGCCTCAAGCCGGAGAATCCATTCGGATTGATCTCGAAATTCTAGCAGATTTGGCAGCGATGGCTGAGCGACGCTTTGCATGGGCTCGCCGGATTCAAATGGAGGTCCTCATTGCGGAATTCGGCAAATCGCTCTTAAATGAGCTGGATTATACCAAAGAGGCTAGGAATGCAGAGAAAATAGCTGATCAATTTAAAGATGTCGCTCATATCAATGTGCCGCTGATTTATAGCGACTACTGCTCGAAAAAAGTCATGACGATGCAGTATATTGAAGGTGTTCGGCTGTACCAAGAGGATCAACTCGACGCACATGGGTATAACCGAGCGCGAATTGCCAATCGGCTCATTCAAACATTGTTTCATCAGATATTCATTGAAGGTTTGTTTCATGCCGATCCTCATCCTGGGAACATCGTCATACAGCCGGGCGAAGTGATCGCTTTACTTGACTTTGGCATGGTGGGCAGGCTAACTTCGGAGTCAAAATTTCATTTTTCTTCTCTGATTATTGCTCTTATGCGCCAGAACACCGATGGGGTGATTAAGGCGATCTACCGGATTGGACTTATTGACGAGGAACTCGATATGGAGGAACTTCGGTTTGATATTGAGGAGCTTAGAGAACGATATTTCGGAGTCCCTCTTAGTAGGGTAAGCTTGGGGGGAATCGTGAATGATCTGTTCGAGGTGGCGTACAAGTACCATATTCGTGTTCCGGCGGATTTTATCTTATTAGGGAAAACGCTGTTAACAATTGAAGGGGTTGTTACGAAGCTAGATCCTACGATCAGTATTGTAAAAATAGCGGAACCATTCGGTCTCCAACTGCTGTTGGAACGGCTGCGCCCGAAAAATTTGACATCAAGTTTACTTAGAGACGTCACGGATTATGGGTCCTTGCTGATTGATTTTCCAAGACAGTCCCGAGAGTTCTTTTCACAGATAAAAAAAGGGAAGCTACATGTGAATATTAGTGTCACTGATGCCTACGATTTCCTGCGCAAGCTGGATCGCATTGGCAATAGGATCACATTCGGCATCGTTCTCTTGTCTTTCAGTCTCATTATGATGGGACTCATCATTGGTTCTTCCATTGTTGGCCGGAAGCATTATTTTTTGCTGAACGTGCCAACGATTGAAGTTGGATTTGTACTGGCATCCTTAATGAGTCTCTGGCTGCTATTTTCGATTTTTAAATCGGGCAGATTCTAGATGAAGAACTTCTTCAGAGTTTGAAACTTTTATATAATCATTCTTTCCCTTGACTTTCAAGAGCGCGACTAAGTATTATGATAAAAGTAAACACAATAATAATAAGGCATTGACCAAAGACATGATTTCCTTCACGAACTGTCCAGAGAGAGAAGTTTAGGCTGAAAGCTTCTCCTGTTACCGGATGTGAAATTACCCCTTTGTAGCCGTGTCGTTGAACCCGTCGATCTGTTCGTCGCGGCAGTAAGCGTCACCGTCTTATCCCCGATACTGGATACCAATAAGGACCTTGCATCTGCTACTTTGGAGAACAGCCAAAGAATGATACGCTGCAGGTCAAATTAGGGTGGAACCACGAGCTGAACGCACTCGTCCCTTTGTGGGAGAGATGCGTTTTTTTGCGTTCAAAAATACTGAAAAAAATAGAAATGGAGGCTAAATCATGGAGATCAATGTAACATTGCCAGATGGAACAATTAGGAGGTATCCCCAAGGAACGATAATCGGACAAGTGGCGGAATCTATAAGTACAGGTTTGAAGAAAAATGCTGTAGCTGGAAAAATTAATGGCAAACTCGTTGATCTTGATCAACCGATCGAGCCTGATAGCCTTGTCGAAATCGTTACTCTTGATAGTAAAGAGGGCCTCGAGATATACAGGCACACTACGGCACATGTAATGGCTCAATCCATTAAACGCATATATGGAGATAAGGCAGTCAAGCTTGGAATTGGACCGGTCATTGAAGATGGATTTTATTATGATATTGATATAGAAAAACCTCTTTCTATTGATGATCTTGCAGCTATTGAAAAAGAGATGGAGAAAATTATCCAAGAAAACCTGCCCATTGTTCGCCGGGTTGTCAGCCGCAGAGAAGCGGTTATGACATTCGAGGAGCTCGAAGAACCGTTAAAATTAGAACTCATTCGCGAGCTGCCGGAAGATGTCCTCATTACCATTTATGATCAGGGTGAGTTTTTTGATCTATGTCGGGGACCGCACCTTCCATCTACTGGCCGGATAAAGGCGTTTAAGCTGATGAACGTGGCGGGAGCCTACTGGCGTGGAGATTCCAATAATAAGATGCTGCAGCGCATTTATGGGACTTCATTTCCGAAGAAGGCACAGCTTGAAGAGCATTTGCATGTTCTTGAAGAGGCCAAAAAACGTGACCACCGCAAGCTCGGTAAAGAGCTAGAATTGTTTATGTTCTCTGAAGAAGCACCTGGCATGCCATTCTTTCTTCCGAAAGGGATGAGCATTCGTAATGAGCTTGAGAACTTTGCGCGTGAATTACAGCGGCAGCGAGACTACGCTGAAGTGCGTACACCGCTTATGATGAATAATCGTGTTTGGGAGCAATCGGGACACTGGGATCATTACAAAGATAACATGTACTTCACCAATGTTGATGAAACAAAATTTGCGCTTAAACCGATGAACTGCCCGGGACATATGCTTATTTTTAAAAACAGCTTACATTCCTACCGGGAATTGCCTATCCGTCTTTCCGAATTTGGCCAAGTTCACCGCCATGAACTTTCCGGGGCGCTTAACGGGATGATGCGGGTCCGTACATTCTGTCAGGACGACGCACACCTATTCGTTTTGCCAGAACAAATTGAGGATGAAATTAGCCGTGTCATTGCTCTAATTGATCATGTTTATCAAGTGCTCGGTTTTGAGTACAAGGTTGAGCTGTCTACCCGGCCTGAAGATTCAATGGGTTCAGATGAGCTATGGCAGCAGGCTGAACAATCTTTGCAAAATGTCCTGGACAAACTTGGTATCCACTATCATGTCAATGAAGGCGACGGGGCATTCTATGGACCCAAGATCGACTTTCACATTTTAGATGCGCTTAAAAGGAGCTGGCAGTGCGGGACCATCCAACTGGATTTCCAGATGCCCGAGAAATTTGATCTTTCTTATATCGGAGAGGATAACCAGAAGCACCGGCCAGTCGTTATACATCGTGCTATCTATGGATCTATTGAGCGATTTATCGGCATGTTAACTGAACATTTTGCTGGAGCTTTCCCGCTATGGCTTGCACCCGTCCAGGTGAAGTTATTGCCGGTTTCGGAGAACTATATCGACTATGCTCTGCAAGTGAAGAAATCACTAGAAGAGACAGGTATTCGAATTGAAGTAGATGTGAGGAATGAAAAACTCGGGTATAAGATTCGTGAAGCCCAACTCGAAAAAGTACCGTATATGCTCGTTCTCGGCGAGAATGAGAAGAATTCCGATAGTGTGTCTGTGAGAAAACGGGGTGAAGGGGACCTTGGATCAAGAAGCATCATGGAAATTATTGGGCAGATTAATGAAGAAATTCGTGATAAAAAATAAGTAGGTATTGGTTTTTGGGGGCTGTTCTAATTGAACAGCCTCTCTTTAATTTGTAGTTTCATAAAATGAAGGACCTTTATGAAAATTTAATTTTTCATATTTTGGTTTATTTTGTATGATAAAGTCAACACATATATGTATATTGGAGGCGTACTTTTTGAAAATACGTGTATTCAGCATCCTTGTAGTACTCTTGCTTAGCACTCAAACGAGTGCTTTTGCAGAAGAAGAACAATCCAAACATAACTACACTTGGGTTACAGGTGGAAAAAATGTAGAGCTAGGAAAAATAGCTAACTTGGATCTTGGCCAGGATTTTGTTTTTCTAAATGGTGAAGATACAAAAAAAATGATGACGGACTACAAGGACATCCCTTCAGGAAGAGAGATTGGCAGTGTATTTCCGAATGATCCCAAGGAGCAATGGTCGGTAATTTTTGAGTATGATGAGTCTGGGCATATAAATGATGATGAAAAGAAATCGATTGATGATGCTGGCATATTGAAAAGTTATAGTGATAGTACGGAAAAGGCGAATGAAAAGCTTCCGTTAGACCGTCAACTTCATGTAACGGGATGGGATGTAAAACCATTTTATGATGAGAAAACACATGATTTAACATGGTCGATGGGCGCGGAAGACGCTAAAAAGCTACCACTTATCAACTACGATGTAAGGCTTTTAACTCGCACAGGTTATATCTCAGCTATCCTCATATCGGATCCTGTGAGCCGTGAACATGATAAACAAGTCTTGGCTTCTCAAATCCTTCCTAAAATTTCGATGGTTAATGGTCAAAAATATGAAGACTTTAACAGCAGCACTGACAAAGTATCTAAATTCGGTTTATCTGCCCTGATATTGGGAGGAGCTGGCCTTGCTGTAGCTAAAAAGGTGGGTCTCCTCGCAGGTGTTTTATTGTTACTGAAAAAGTTTGGGGTTGTTATTGCTATTGCTTTAGCGGGGAGTTGGAAATGGATAAAGAATTTATTTGCTGCCAGAAAAAGAAATCCGAATCCAAGTAGTTCTGAATTCAGTGAGGAACAACTATGAGTGAATTTACCGCAGGAAGCTTAATTCGAAATTCATATCGCGAAACAGTACAACAACATAATCCTCTGATTGTCAAAGAGCTGAATGAGCAGTGGACAGTGTTTATCACCTCAGGGACAGGCGTCAGCGAGATGGCTCCTTCAGATGTTATGGCGATCTCGCAGCATCTGCCGGTGCTGTATTTCTACAATTTTGAGGATCATGGCTGGGGCTTCACTCTTCTTCATCAAGGCGAAGCTGTTTCAACGTTCGACTTGTCGTATGAGCAAGAGGAAGTCGACCTCATGAATTATGTCAAAGACAAATTTCCGGATCAGGATGCCGTCGAACTCCTATATATTAGCCCTGATTCAGACACCTTCAGGGCGTCCATGGTTTTGGAGATGGAGCTGCAGCAAAGCGGGATTGACCGAGTACATATGATGCTGAGGCAGCTGGACGTGGAAGCTTTTAAGCTTTTCGAGCTCGGTGCCGCAGAGATGGAACAGCTTCGGCACCTGTTCGAGGCGGAGACCATCGCACAACTCGAGCGCAAGCACGCCATGGTGGATGACTTCAAAACAATACTTGGTATCGAAGAGATGAGTTGGGTTCGCGCAGATCGATTGGAGTGGTTCGAATCATAAAACGTGAACTCAGGTGAAACATCATACGTTAACGGAAAACGATAGTTTAATTTCGATAGACGGCTGCCAGTATAAAATTGGCTGCCGTTTTTTGTGCTACGGTGATCATCTAAAAAGTATCACTTTTTGATACATTTAATAGTTAGTATAAATGTATCAAGAGAAAACAAATGATTGGAGGATTGAAAATGAGTACAGTTATCAGAAGTGAAAATATCGCGAAAGCAGTACCCCATCCTATTGGAAGGATGGTCGCTTATTGGACCGTTACAATCATACTCGCATTCTCAATTACATTAAGTGGCATCGGACAACTGATGCGATATGGGGGGAATGTCGATCTAGTGACCTCTATTGGTTTCCCGCTGTATATCACGTACATTCTTGGAGTATGGAAATTGCTTGGCGTTATTGCAATCGTAATTCCAGGTTTTCCTCGGCTTAAGGAGTGGGCCTATAGTGGTATCTTTTTTCTAATGACAGGGGCGGCCATTTCACATGCGTTCGTTAACGATTACGGTGATTACGGCTTCCATATCATTCTTCCACTTTTCTATGCTGCGCTTGGCATCGCCTCCTGGTCGCTTCGTCCAAATAGCCGCAAACTTTAATGATATTTTATTAGACACAATAAAAAATAAATTATTTGATCTATTCATAAAAAGGAGTGTTGAAAATGTCTTATATCGTTGATTTCAAAAATCTATCTTCAGTTGGCTTAGAGTCTTCACCTGTAGCAGAAGCGCTCACTGGTTTACGTGCTAATGAAGCTCGTTACTTTATGAACAAATACAAACATGAATTTACGGTCGTACCCGCTAGTGAAAGTCAGGAGAACATTGATTATGTGAACCGCGTTTTGAAAGAACGTGATATTTCATTTGCGGCCAAACCATTAGAAACGTCGCGTTTTCAGGTAGAAAATATCCAATTTACCTACGTCTTTTATGAGGATGGTCTTGGGATCAATGTCATGTATACGGTTGATGACCCTAAGAAGCGGGCTGTTGGGTTCAAGCTCTCTGAGGGGATGGAGGTACCAAAAGAGCTAGAAGAGAAGAAGTTTAAGTTTGCCAGACAGAAGTCTAAACTAGCTGGAACAATTCGGGGTTCGTTTTTTGTAATTAAAGGACAATACTAAGCAAGTAAAGCGTAACGGGACCCATTTTATTCAGCAAATAAGATACATGACTTAGACAAACTACAAATTGAGGCTACCGCTGTGAAAACGAGTGGTAGCCTCATTAATCTTTCACGAGCATGGTTGAAGATCTAACGCGATCAACCGTATCAGAAATAGCGCCTCCTGCAGGAATAATGTACCAAGACCAAAGTCCAGTACTAAACTAAACCTCAGACAGTTATCGCTACCTTACTTATTTGCTAATCTTAATGTCGTAGACAATAACTCGAGAATCAGTATTTTTGTTTTTCCTGGATTCAAAAATGAAAGATGTAAGGACGGGCGGCAGTCCAGATGGAGGAACAATGAACAGACAATATAGGACTAATGAATTTACGAGGAAGAGAAACATGCAATGGTTAAGGCAGGTCGATCACAATATATTTGTCTGGTGCAATCAAAGGGTACATCACTTTGTTCTAGATTGGTTGTTCGGATTGATTACCCACATGGGCGGCGCGTCGTTTACGATTCTATGTACCATATTAGTTATTTGGCTTGCACCCAACGATTGGGAATCGGTAGGTCTGCAAATTTTAGCGGCATTGACTTTCAGTCATGTGATTGCCGTTATTATTAAGAAAAAAATGCGCAGAAATCGTCCATTTCGCGTCCTGCAGCAAGTGCGAGTAGGAAGATTTCCGCTTAAGGATTACTCGTTTCCATCTGGACATACCACCGCCATTTTTGCATTCGTGACTCCTTTTCTTTTTCTATCGTCACAAGGAGTTGCTCTGTTATTGATTATCTTTGCAGGATTGGTTGCCTTTTCACGTGTTTATTGGGGATATCACTACCCGACGGATTGCGTGGCAGGAGGTACGATCGGGATGGGTTCTGCTTTGCTGGTGGTTTATTTGACGAATATAACAGGATAAGTAAATTATAAACACTCGAGGAGCGTAAATATGGAGTGGATTAGATATCTCTTTGAGCAGTATGGGTATTTTGTATTAATTTTTGGATTGTTTGCCGAATCATTGGCACTGCCTTTCCCTGGAGAATTGGCAATGGTGATCGCTGGACACATGTCTACTGTTGGAAGTTTAAATATTTTAATTGTGATCTTTTTTTCTTATTTTGGAGCTATAGCTGGTACAACGGTAACTTATTATTTTGGTTATAAACTTGGTACACCATTCTTTGAAAAATATGGAAGGTTCTTTTTTCTGAACCAAGAACGAATCATTACGATCACGAAATGGTTTCATAAATATGGGAACAAACTCATCCTTGTCAGCTACTTTATCCCAGGTTTACGGCACTTCACTGGCTACATGTCAGGTATTCTGAGGGTTCGGTTAAGCACCTTTATCTTCTACAACTTCACGGGTGGACTCATTTGGGTATTGGTTTATGTTATGATCGGGAAGACGTTTGGTATAAAAATAGAGCAAATGCTTCACCTCATTTCTCAATACTCCCTAGCAGCAATTATTGTATTGGTGGTTGGAGTGGTGATAGGATTTCATATTAAGCATTATAAACAAGCAATTTTAGATTGGATACGAACATTAAACTGGCTTAAATGATAAAGAAAAAGCGTTCACTCATCAATTTTGGGTGAACGCTTTTTTTTATTGATAAATCTCAGTCTTCAATACCTTCAACTGGCCCGAAGCCTGGGCGGGAAGCGCATGGATCGTGGGGGCTGTTTCTCCAGCGGTGACCATTCGCTGTTTGAGCACCTCGCGCAAATGCACCCTCACTTCCTCGTGCGATTGTTTATCGACAAGGTTGTTCAGCTCATAAGGATCCGCCTCCAGGTCGTATAGATAGGACTCGACGTAGTCGGAGGCTCTACTGTCGTGAATCGGATCCCCTGACGGTGCTGTCACGGCATATTTCCAGCGACGGGTACGGATAGCCCGCCCAACCTCAGATTCGCTGATCTGTACAAATACCTCCTGTTGCCATGCGACACCCATACGGTTGCCTCCAATCAACGGCATTAAGGAGCGTCCCTGCATGTGATCCGGAACTTCGATTCCGGCAGCATCAAGCAATGTTGGCGGCAGATCGATCAAGCTGATCAACTCGCGCAGAGCACCGCCACCGTTAAAGCCGGGGCCGCTGAACGCAAGCGGTACCCGGATGGAGCTTTCGTGGCAGGACCGTTGACAATTGAACGGGCAATTCGTATGATCCAAATAGGATTGTAAAAAAATGCAAATGGGGTCGGATGCTGATGGCAACAGCTGATTGGGCGAACAAAATTACCGAAATCACATTGTTTGTGGAAGATTTATATCGGTCGAAGGCATTCTACCAAGAGACTTTCAAACTTGCAATCCTCTATGAGGATGAAAGCTGTGCGGTTTTCGATTATGGCAACACAAGTATCAATTTGTTAAAACAATCGAATGCCGGAGAGTTGATTAAGCCGGCGCAGGTTGGTCACAGCGGAGATGGCGCGCGTTTTCAGTTCACGATTCAAGTGCCAGACGTTGACCGGGTATGCGATGAACTGAAAGTGCGGGGTGTTCAGTTATTGAATGGACCGATAACGCGCCCTTGGGGGCGGAGGACGGCTTGTTTTGCCGATCCAGATGGTCACCTGTGGGAGATTGCCCAGGTGCTGTAATGAATTGGGAGAAGAAAATCAGCGCGAAAAAGCTTGAGAAATCAAGCTTTTATTTTTTTGTGTAGAGATAGGGTTTAATCCATAATTTCGAGAAATCAACCCAGCCGAAGGATTCCATCGAGGCACCTTTGAGCGCTGAATGAAACTTGGATACCTTATTAAGGTGATAACCAAACAAGATCCAGTTTTCATCCCTTATTCTCTGCTCGATCTTATCAATAATCTCACTCCGCCCTTCCGGTGCAAGAAGTTGCTTGAATCTGCGGAAATACATACCCAGCCATGCATGTTGCTCGCGATTGAAAAAACGGTGCAAAAAGCTCGATTCATCCTGAAATAATCGTAGGTAACCCCACTCCGTATCGTCCTCGAGCATTTCGCAGATGAGCAGCAGATCCGCCTTTTGGTCCGCATCTGTCGAGTAGTAGTCAGTAACGGGGATCGGATGAAGGTTGATGTGCAATCCGATAGAATGACAGCGCAGCTGCAGCCACTTGGCGTCTTTCAAGAATTCTTTTTTGTCCCAGTAATAAAGTGTTAACTTTTCCCCGGAGTATCCGCTTTCTCGAAGATAAGCCTGAGCTTCTTTAAGGGTCATGTCGCCATCGTGGACATGCTTGCTCTTATCAGGCAAAAAGCTGCTGGCCGGAGCCATGCGGTTCCCCTTCAAGTCCGTAATGATCGCGGTGCGATCGTACAAAATCCTCATCGCCATGCGGAAGGAAGGATGATGATGAACGCCTTCTTTTCTAAAATTGAAAGCCACATACTGGCAGCCGTCCAACGATTCTATGTCTGTTGTAGGGCTTTCCTCCTCATGCCTTGCATCGTTCCACTTAGGGAGCTGGTACTGACCGTTCTGGATGTCATCCGGAATAAACCACAATTCAACCCGATCCAACAGCGCTCTCTCCCGGTAAAAGTCTTCGAAAGCCTCCAAAACCAATACCTGGTCTGTGAACTCGGCCATGCGAAACGGTCCCGTTCCGATCATCTTTTTTTCCGAAAATGGCGTGTCATGGGGAAGGATGGACATATAGAAAGAGCCGAAAAAGTGCAGGAATAACCGATTAGGCTGTTTCAGATAAAAGGTAATGATATGGTCAGACACGACGTCGGCATGATCGATCTCTTCATACTGCCAACGTGATGGAGAATGGACAGTCTTTAGCCGCTGCAATGTAAATAGCACATCCTTTGCCGTAAACGGTCTCCCGTGGTGAAAGCGGACTCCTTTCCTCAGATAAAAAGTCCACCTGCTCCCGTCCTCATTGCTTTCCCAGTTGTGGGCAAGAGCCGGAAGGTAGGTCTTAGTCTTGGAATCGAAAGATACCAACGTATCGCAAAATTGCTGAAGGAAAAAAGCCTCGGTCGAAGTCGACACGAAAGCAGGATCAAGAGATGTGGGCCTCCGGTCCATGGTTACCCGCAGAATATCCACGATGGCGGATTGTGTATGTTCCACTTGAAAACCGAACCGGGCGCCGAGCTGATCTCGAAGTTTATTGTATAGAGGGAGGGGCAAGTTTTTATGATAGAGCAGGTCCATAACTTCTTTGATCTTGTCTTTTGCCAGTTGGTCATGAAAGTATTCTTCCGCCACATCCCCTAGATCCCTCAGGAGAGTCATTTGGGACGAGTTACCTCGGCCAATCCCGGCTTGCCATTTGATAAATCCTTCCTCCAAGAGCTTACGCAAAATTAGCTTGACGTTACGAGGGGTACAATTTAGAACTTTTGTTAACTCCCTCGTTGTAATAGAAACGGTTTCTCCTTTGTCCAATTGAGGTGGGAGCGACAGTAGGATATTTAGATAGTGCTGGGTGGATTTCATCGCTCTTTCTGGCCTCCGTTTCATAAAAGGTGAAGTTTTGGTTTTGATATTACTCTTTTTCTTCTACTTTTACAAGATAAAATAGAACTATACCAAGGGGGAATGAACATGGAATACAGGAAATTAGGAAACAGTGGGCTACTCGTATCTGAGCTGTGTCTTGGAACGATGTTGTTTGGGAGTTCGACTGATGAAGCGGAGTCGACGCGGATGGTTCAACAGTTCTTGGATGCCGGCGGGAATTTCATCGATACGGCGGATATTTACACAGAAGGGGTGTCTGAGGAGATTGTCGGTAAAGCCATTGGAGCACGCAGATCTGAGGTCATTGTGGCTACAAAAACAGGGATAAGCGTCGGTCCTCATCCGAATGATAGGGGAGGTTCTCGCAAACATATTATGGACAGTGTCAACGCGAGCCTTCGCCGGTTGAATACCGATTATATCGATTTGTACTATCTGCATATATGGGATCATTTGACGCCAATCGAGGAAACTTTGAAAGCGATGGATGACCTCGTCTCATCCGGAAAAGTTAGATATATCGGAGTCTGCAATTTTCTCGCCTGGCAATTAATGAAATCCTTAGCTTATAGCGACGCTAAGGACTATGCCCGTATTGTCGCGATTCAACAGCAATACAGCTTGGTCAGCCGCGATATGGATCGCGAGCATATGTCGTTATGCCAGGAGGAAACGATTGGCATTATCCCTTGGGGACCGCTTGGGGGAGGGTTATTATCGGGCAAGTACAACGCAATGGAAAAGCCAGACTTTGGCCGATTCTCCTTGGGACTTAAGGGAGAGTTTGATTATGACAACAAGTTCACTTCGAATAACTTCGAGATTGTCAATGCGGTTAAAGAAATTTCAGAGCAAACCGGGAAGAAGCATGCTCAAGTTGCACTGAACTGGCTTCTTGGTAAAAAGGGAATCACAGCACCGATCATTGGTGCCAGCAGCTACACTCAGTTCGAAGATAACATGGGAGCAGTCGGTTGGTCGCTTACTGCAGATCAGTGGAAGTATTTGGATAACGCCAGCAGCCTGCCAAGTGAGTATCCACTTCGAATGCAGGAGAGGTTCAGGCGTAATTTGTAAAGTTTCAAACACCCATTTAAATTCTTCTAGTTCAGTGATACTATTTGGATAAACTCCAACAAATATCAACTAACGCAGATGAATGAACAAGAACCCGGCCAAGACGGACCGGGTTTTTAATTTCCAAATGGGGGCTGATGAGAAATGGCACGGTTTCATGTAATGATCGTTGATGACGAGGTACTTGCCATTCAACATCTTAAGCAGTTGATCGATTGGGAGGAGCATGGCTTCACCTTGGCAGGAGAATCGGCACGTCCTAAGCAAGCATTGTCGATGATAGAACAGCTCAAGCCGGAGCTTATTTTTGTCGATATCCGCATGCCACAAATGGACGGTCTGACGTTCTGCAAGGAAGCCTTGGCGCTGAATCCGACAGTGAAGCTCATTTTATTATCATCCTATAAGGAATTTGAATATGCCAAAGAGGCGATCCGGCTGGGTGTTTTCAACTATTTGGTGAAGCACGAACTGGACCATGTAAGCTTGACCAAAGAGCTGGAAGCCGTGCGAAAGGCGATTCAGGATGATTACAATAAACAAGGCATCATGATCAAGCAGGCATTAAGAGAGTTGACAGCAGGGAATGTGTCTTCGTTTGAGCTTTTAGAGTTAGTCCCGAAGCATAAATTGGATGCAGGTCAAGTCTTCATGTACATACTGATTGAGAAAGATACTCCCTTTCCAGTAATACCTGGATATATGACTGACAGCAATTCCCTAGTCGAATTGGAAAAAAATCTGCTTCGTGAGAGGGAGGATGTTTTAGGGATTGCTTACAAAGAAAGCGGCCGCTTGGGGCTTGTGGTTATTCTTGAGTCGGGTAGAAGCATGAAAGCAGCGGCAGAGCTGCAGTTCTTCACTGCACGTGCTATTCAAAACGCATTTTTGCGACTGCAAGCATTTGAAACCGTTTCCATAGTATATTCGGGCTTATTTCGCAAACTTGAAGATTTGCCGGACATCCACCGGCAAGCGCAGGAAGCTCAAGCCGTCCGATTTATGATAGGAAGCGGTTTGATTTCATCTATCGAGGATCAACAAAAGCGTGTGAATTCAAATCGGCGGCCAAACTTGCCAGACATTAACGCGGGCGAATGGGAGCAGCTTTATTCCCTCCATGGATTGGACTCGCTGCTCGAAGCACTGGATAAGACATTCCAAGATATTCAAGAGGCGTATTCGACAGAGCGGCTATCTGAGCTGTGTACGGCGCTGACAGGCTGGATTGACAGGCATCGTACTGAGCGTGGGCTACCAGTACTTAAGCAGCTTTGTCAGCAAGGACAGATCTGGACAGAACAATGGCGAACTTTACACGGAATCCAGCTATGGTTAACGGAGATGGTGAAGATGACGTTTCAACGGGAGCAACAGCCCTTTTCGCGCAAAGTACGCGAGGCCCTTGAATTCATGAATAGTCACTATAGCAAAGAAATAAGCACAGAAGAGATTGCCATGCAGGTCGGCTTAAGCGGTGAGCATTTCCGGCATATATTTAAAGAGGAGACAGGACAGACGGTGCTGGATGCGATAACGGACATTCGGATGAACAATGCCAAGAAGCTGCTACAAAGCGGACATTACAAGCTCTACGAGGTTGCAGAACTAGTCGGGTATCGAAGCAGCTATTATTTTACAAAAACGTTCCGCAAGCAGACCGGCTTCCATCCCCATGCCTTCGTTGAACAATCGAAAGAAGGAAGAATCAGATGAAGATTAGAACCAAAATCATCGTAAGCACTGCGGCCATTGTCTCCATTTCTTTACTCGTCAGCAGCTTTATTACTTACACCTACGTAGCCCGCATCATACGAGAACAATCTGTCAGGGATAATCAGACCAAGCTCGCTCAAATCTCTTCTTCCATAACCAGAGTACAGGAGCGATTGGCTAAAACCGCTGAGATCATTATTGTCGACCCAGGGATCAATGGAAAGATGGTTCCCAATGAGAGCTTAACGAATGAACAGCAATATTTCCGCAAATATGATGTGCAGCAGATGCTGCAGCGCTTCCGTGCGCTCAATTCTTCCCTTCTTAACATTATGATTGTCCGGCCGGATGGCGAGATATTCTCCAATAACATCGGCTATGAAAGCTATTTTCGGGAATATTTGACGGAGGATTGGATCAGACCGTTCTTCCACCATGCCGAACCGGCTGTCTATTCAGTGCCTCATAAGCTTCAATACTCTAACGGGACTTACTCGGTCATCAGTTATGTAAGTCCATATCTGAATATGCAAGATACGGGAGAAACTAAGCCTTACTTCTTAATTCTAGAAAGCAGGCTGGATGAATTTGAACGCATATTTGAAAATAGCAGCAAAGATTTCGCCTGGTTGAGGCTGTTGAACGGTCAGGATCAGACTATTTATGATAGTCGAGCGATGGGAAGTGCAATGAAAGAAGTACCGTCGACTGCGCGAATGATTCCCATGGAAGACGTATCCATGTTGGCTGGATGGCGGCAAGAAGCGTACATCTCTGAGGAACAGCTGTATGAGAAAATTCGGCCTATTCTGTTGTTTTATCTGCTGATCGGCATGGCGAGTCTGGCTTTCATTCTGCTTGTAATGTTACCCAGTATGATCCGTATTACCAAGCCGATTATTGTAATGACTAGAGCGATGCGGCGATTGTCGGCGGGCGAGTTGAACACGGCCGTAACCATTCGCAGTGGCGACGAGATGGAGCTTCTAGGGAATGGTTTTAACCGGATGGCGAAGGATTTGCAGATATGGATGGAATCCGCCATGCGAGAACAGGAGCTGAAGCGGAGTATCCAAATCAACCTGCTGCTCTCGGAAATCAACCCGCACTTTCTGTATAACACCCTGAATACCGTTATCTATTTATCGCAATCGGAGAAAAACAAGGATGTCATCACCATAACGAAAGCGCTTATTGATATTCTTCAGGATACGATCAAGACAGGGGAGGATGCCTATTTTACGACGGTTCGTGCAGAGGCGGATATCATAACTAAATATGCGGCGATTCAGCAATATCGATACCCAAATCGGTTTCGGCTGCAGTGGTCGTTCGGAGAGGGAACGATGGAATGCATCATCCCAAGAATGATCATACAGCCCATCGTTGAGAATGCTCTATTCCACGGCGTGTTTGCAAATGAGGATATTGGCATCATTCAAATCGAAATATCTCTAGTCGGTGAAGAACTTCAAATCGTGATTCAAGACAATGGATGCGGCATGAGTGGAGAGAAGATGAGTACGCTGTTCACAAAAAGCAGGAGCTCAGATTTGTCTAATCAGACAAAAGGCATCGGTCTTGCCAATATTATGGAACGAATCGAGTTCCACTATGGTCCCCCTTATGGTGTGGAACTGGCAAGCACCCTGGGTCAAGGAACAACGGTTGTACTACGATTACCTATTCAAATGTAAGAAATGAGCGATGAAACGTGTGAAACCGGATCGGTCCATAAATAGCCGGATTGTTGCATAGGAAAGCCCCTATAAAGACGATATTCTTATTGGTGTAAACGATTACAAAATTGATTGGAGGGGTTGTCATGAAACAGTTGAAAAAAACGTGGATCGTACTTACGGCTGTAGCGTCAATCACAATGGTTGTTTTGTCGGGATGCAGCAGCTCGGAGACATCAACAACGAACACTACGCCCGCAACTGGAAACAGCGCATCAACTGCAGCCAAGTTTGGTGGAGTTCCCACTGATCTGAAGGGCACAATCAAGGTGTGGGACTGGGATGAGGCATTCCTGAAGCGAATGGTGCCAGAGTTTAATAAAGTGTTCCCGAACGTGAAAGTGGAATATACCGTTGTCAACAATGGCGATTTCATGCAGAAGTTGCAGAGCGGTATCGCTTCCGGCTCGGATGTACCGGATGTCATTCTTGGTGAGATGAACTATCGCGGTCAGCTGTTCGATCTGGGAATCCTCGATAATCTGGAAAAAGCTCCATATAACTTTGCAAAGAGCGAACTGCTGGACTACCTGCCTGCGATTCTCACCAATGCCAAGGGGGAGCTGGTCGGTGTCGATCAATCGATTACGCCGGCAGGATTAGCGTTTCGTAGGGATTTAGCGCTGAAATATTTGGGTACGGAGGACCCAACTGCTGTAGCTGCCTTATTACCCGATTGGAAAGCATTTATCGAGAAAGGGAAAGAAGTAAAGGAGAAAAGCGGTGGTACGGTTACGATGTTCGCAAGCTTTGATGATGCGTACCGAGTCATTCGCGAACAAGCCTCCAAGCCATATGTGACAGGAACGAATATCAACATAACAGAACGCTTTAAGCAGCCAATTGAGACAGTATTTAGTATGCGAGATGCAGGTATTCTTGGTAAATATGAATCCTATACGCCTGGTTGGAATGCGTCCTTTGCCAAGGGAGATAATATCTTTTATCCGATGGCTCCTTGGGGTGCAAAGTGGAACATTTCGGCTAACGACAAGGACGGCATTGGCCGATGGGGACTAATTGCAGCGCCAGGCGGAAGCTATACTTATGGCGGGACCTCTATCGGCGTCTTTAAGGACAGCAAGAACAAGGAAGCAGCTTGGGCATACATTTATTTCTGCTATTTGTCCGATGAAGGGCTTGCCATCAGCTATAAGGAGTTCGGCAATATGCCGGGAATCAAATCATTCTTCGAGAAACATAAGGATTGGCTGGATGCGGGAATCGAATTTGATAAATACTTCAAGAATCAGAACCTTAGCAAGACGTTCTTCGAGAAAATCGTTCCAACTGTGAAAGCAGATCCGCAAACGAAATACAATGCGATTGTCCAAACCGCTTATAGCTCACTTTATCCTCTTTGGATGAAAGACAGTAGCATCAGTGCGGCAGCTGCTCTCGAAAAGTTGAAGGGAGAGGTCAAAAACCTGGCGCCTGAGGTTTCAATCAAGTAATCCGTGATCCAGCTTTGGAAGTAATCGCTGTAGCTCGCATCCTTAATTGCAGCGGTTGCTTCCTTGCCTAGAGGAGGAATGAAGCATGGAGATATTGAATGCTGCTGCTGTCACACAAGCAACCAAAAGTAAAATAAAATCTGGTGTGCGTGTATGGCCATATTTGTTTTCGCTTCCGTTTGTCATGTGCTATCTGATTTTTCATTTCTATCCAATCTTATATTCCTTTTATTTAAGTCTGCACGATTGGAATGGGATTGGCGACAAAACGTTTGTCGGCTTGAGAAACTATGTCACGCTGCTGACCAAAGATCCATTGTTCTTTAAGTCGCTGTTCAATACTATTGTCATTATGCTCATGTCTACACCGTTCATGATTCTGTTAGGAATGGTCGTCGCACATCTGATCTTTCATTTGACACGCGGAAGAATGTTTTTTCAAACGGTCAACTTCCTTCCGTACATTACCACCCCGGTCGCAATTGGATTCATTTTTTCGTTCATGTTTGACTGGCAGACAGGGATTATAAATATGCTGCTCATCAAGCTTGGTTGGCTGAAGGAAGGAGTTTACTGGCTGCAGGACCCCTGGATGTCTCGAATGATTATTGCAATCATGATCATCTGGCGCAATTTGGGCTATTTCATGGCCATTTATTTGGCGGGGATGACGGCAATTCCACAGGATATATATGAAGCGGCTCGTGTAGACGGAGCTTCATCCTTTCATACGTTTACAAGGATTACTTTGCCTCTCCTGCGTAATATAACGGTGTTTCTCATCGTGACCTCGGTAATCGGCGGTCTCCAACTATTTGATGAACCTAAATTACTGTACGGCGGGTGGTCTGCGTCTCAGGTAGGCGGGCCTGACAACGCTGCATTAACGGTGATCTGGAAATTTGTGAATGATTCCTTCGTTACCGGTACTCGGTTTGGGTATGGTTCAGCGATAGCGTACACGTTGTTTGTCGTCATCGCTATCTTTTCTGTGCTCAGCTACAGAATTACCGCCGGGAAGGAGGAGAAGGCATGAAGATTTTCAAATGGTTGTTTATCGGTTTGTTAACTGTCGTCTCGTTGTTTCCCTTTTATGTGATGGTCATGATGTCCACTTATTACTCAGAGGATATTTTCAAGCAGCTTCCGCTTCTGCCTTCGAGTTATGCATTTAACAATCTGGAGACCGTCTTCAAGACGAATTTCCTAAAGGTATATGCCAACAGTCTCATCGTTTCGCTCGCTTCGGTGCTGCTCGGCGTATTTACCAGTACCCTAATCGGCTATGCTATTGCCAAATTCCACTTCAAGCTGCGCCGAATATTGACCTATTTCATTATCATTACCATGATGGTGCCTGCTCAGGTAGGGCTGATTGGCTACATTATTGAAATGAGACATATGGGTTTTGGTAATACGCTAATGCCTGTCATTCTGACCTGGAGTGCCTGGTCCTTCGGGGCATTCTTCATGATACAGTTCATCCGGGATACGGTTCCAAGTGAGATTATCGAGTGCGCGAGAATCGATGGGGCATCAGAGCCTGGCATCTTATTTCGAATTGTGCTTCAGTTAATTAAGCCGGGCATTTCCACCTTATCAACACTCGTGTTCCTCTGGTCATGGAACAATTACTTGCTTCCGCTAGTCACCATCAATAATTCAAAATGGTTTACGCTACCAGTTTTCATATCGACGCTTGGCATCGTGCATCGGACGGACTATGGTGCCAGGATGGCCGCACTTTGCATTGCAACGCTTCCGGTATTACTGATTTTCCTACTTGGAAGTCGTACCTTTATTAAAGGGTTGACCGCTGGGGCGGTTAAGGGTTAGGGGATGCAAACGTCCTACCTAAACCAGCGAGAAAAAGCTTGAGGAATCAAGCTTTTATTTTTTTATGTAGTGAAATTTATTTCATTGAAAAATGCACAATGGAAAATCATTGAAAAAGCTTAGTTTAGCCATTATCTACCGCTTAGAAATGTTATAATTTAATGTATATTATGAAATCGAATCTTTTTAGGGAGTGCTAGTATGCTTAGTTTTAAGAATACGACATTTAGAGGAGACAGGGATGAACGATTCGAGGCGTCATATCAAACGGTATTCAATCGTTACCCTGACGTAGAGGCTGAAGATGATGCAAACTACCCTGATGGATTTTTTATAACTACACAATCTTGAGCTAACAGAGAACGATACCTCAATCACTTGATAAATACAAAATAAAGAAACCCAACGTCTTGACACAGACGCTGGATTTCTTTGCAATTTGAAGTAGTTTACTTGTTATAAACAATAGGCGGTCCTACGACGCTTACTTCATATTTTTTCGCCAACTCGATAATTTCGTCCATGGACTTCCCATGAACTTCTTTAAATATAAGCTCATCTCCCGGAGGAGTAAACATAATCGACATATGCAAATGCGAGTCTCCAATATTTAAGAATGCGTGAGGCGTACCTCTTGGAACGACAAGGACATCACCTGCGCCTGCATTGAATTCCTTCCCGCCAATATGAAAACGAGCTTCACCTTCGATGATTCGAAATATTTCATCCGCTTTATGGTGTATGGCGATAGGTCCATTTCCTTGCTTTGCAGCCATTCGAAGATCGAATAAGGAGTACTCGTTGTTCACATCTTTTCCCTGAATGCGATAAGCGATTTGTTCTCCTGGGAGTACGTCAAACCACTCCATCTCTTCATGACTATGATGAATACCATGGCGTTCCAAATCTTGATGCCTTTGCATAGTTAATTCTCCTATCATTTTATACTAAAATAGACGCGCTCCTTCATTACGCAATAGATGATGCATTGAAGGTTATAACGCATCTCAAATGATTACAAAATCTCTATGAGGCGTCAGCCTTATGTCTATTTAAAATGAATTGGAAACTGTAAATTGATCCAAAGCAAGTCGGTTGGATGGGTGCCCAAGTTTAGTGGCAAGTCCAACGGTTATTAACATCACTGGTGCGTAACGTGCTGGAACATTAAATGCTTCAACAAATTGTGTTTGATCGAAGCCGCCCATTGGGCATGTATCATAGCCCATAGCTTTTGCTGTGATCATCAGCTGCATGGAAATTAGACCAGCATTGCTGAATGCGGAATCGCGAGCTGTCTGCGGATCTTGATAGGCGGCTTCGATTTGCGCAGCCATGCCGTCTTTTACTTCTTGTGGCATCATGCCAGCCGCAACTGCTGCGCCATGTACGATCTCAGCGTTTTTGTTCGCATCGAGATCACCAAGCACCGCAATGACAACAGAGCTTTGTGTAATTTGTTGTTGACCATAAGCGATTGGAAGCAGTTTTTCTTTTTGTGCTTCGTCTTCGATTACGAGAAGTTTCCAATGTTGCAAGTTCCAAGCCGAGGGTGCAGTAGCTGCTGTGGTTAATAATTTCTCGAGATCAGCCTTCGGAAATTTATGTCCGACTTCGTAATCTCGAACAGAATGACGTTCTTCCAGTAGATTTAATACAGATGATTGTACTTGTGTGCTCATATGTGTTTCCTCCAAGGAAATATTATTTGTTTTTGCAAGCTTTTGAAGCTAAAAACACCATATCTATGAATTTGACGACAGATTTTGCAGTAATCATCACTGCATATAATTCTTTTTATTTAAATAGCAGTCCAAATTACTTGTTCTGGAAAAACGATACATCTTTCATTAAAAAATAATCTATTTTGCTTACTAGAGGTCCATCAAATTCTGTCATTCGTTTTATGTCAATCCATTCAGGATCGTTGTGGAAACGATCATAGTTGAAGTTGCGCATTTCCAAATTGGCATGCTCGACTATGAAATAAAGACGATTGCATGCCTCATCTATATCTACCCAAAATTGCGTCACTTTCATACCATGCTTCATAAAGAACTCAATACCATGATCTCTGAACCTATCTTGAATTGCCTGCATCTTGCCAGGATTCACATGGCACACTCGCAGCTCGTACAACATTGCTTCACCTCCTCCGTTTATTCGTGATGACATGACATTTTGGCCTGTGCCTCCTCATTATGCAATAGAACACTTAGCTATAGTTATAACGATATTCTCAATTGTTTGCCTGTTCTTATCAAATTTATTGCGGATTATATTTGGGTATGACCTGGAAGAATTATTTATGAGGAGAGATGTAGATGTCGGACATACAGGCAATTGTATTAGACTTGGACGGAACATTGCTTGGCAGTGACAAATCCATATCACCTAGAAATTATCAGACTGTTAAAAGATGTTATGATGCTGGAATTCATATTATTGTTGCCACGGCGCGACCACCTCGAGCGGCAAATAAATTTGTAATGAATTTTCCTTTTGTAGACCACATGGTTTATTACAATGGTGCTCTAACAACATGCAAGTCTAAGCAAACTCAGCGGCACATTAGTGTCCCAATGGAGATTAGCCAACAAATAAGCAATTACATTGAGTTACAAGCAGCACCTCAATCGATAATTTCATACGAGGTTAATGACTCATGGTATACGTGTACACCCATTCCCGACGCGCAACTTGGCCATTTCGGTATCCGTTCAAATGATCCTAAACCGTCTGTTGTTGATAAGGATTTCATTAGTACACTATCCCCAACCAAAATATTGGTTCATGGTTACAGCACATGGAGGGACGTTATCGATCAGTTCGGCGACCAGGTGAACGTAATCGCAACCGATGGAGAAGCATTGGTTCAAATCATGCATAAATCAGCCTCAAAAGAAGAAGCCGTGCAATGGGTGCTTAATGATATCGGGGTGAAGTCAGAAAATGTAATGGTATTTGGGGATGACTTTAACGATTTAGGGCTATTCCATAAGTGCGGATTTCCGATCGCTATGGAAAACGCGATAATTGAGCTGAAAAATTGTGCGAAACACATTACCCAATCAAATGATAACGATGGTGTTGCTGTTGCTCTTGAGAAATTTGTGGTGTAATCAATTGCAGAAAATGATTCACCTAACAGATACTGAATATAACGTTAGATATAAATAGTTATTTGAGGAGAAGATGATGGAGTGAATGACTTATTCAATCGAGCACGACATAAAGAAATGGAATATCATGATAAGTTTTATGCAGAAACAGAACTTTTTCTACCTGGCAGCTGGCTTTCGCGCCCTGTGAAAGTTGTTCTCGATATTTTGACGCAAATACAAAAAGACAATATACAGGTTCTAGACCTTGGTTGTGGAGTCGGAAGAAATAGTATCCCCATTGCACAAAGTATTCAGGCGTATAAAGGAAAGATATATTGTATTGATTTATTGCCTTCGGCTATTCAGTTATTAGAGCAAAATGCGGAAAAGTATGAAGTTACAGATACAATCATTTCACAAGTAATTGATGTGGAGAATTTCCTGATTAATAAAAATACATTTGACTATATTGTCGCCTGTTCTTGTTTAGAGCATGTTAGTTCAAAAGCAGCTTTTCAAGATAAACTTGAAGAAATGAAAGCAGGAACAACAGTCGGCGGGATTAATTGCATATTAATGAGCACCGAAGTAAAGGAAATTGACCTACTTACTGGAGAAGAACGGGAGGGTTTGATTGAATTAAACCTTTCAACAGAGAAAGTATTCGCTTATCTTAGAGAGGTGTACGTAGACTGGAACATAACAATAGAGAAAAGTGTGCAACAAGAAATTAAAGAAGAAATAGATGGTAGAGAAATTATTTTTAAAAGCAATTGGATTACATTTGTAGCTCAGGCAAGAGATTAAGCGAATGAATGATAATTTATTGAAAATACTAGACGGAAATCGGTAAAAAAGACTGCCTCAACTGGATATTTGCTTAGCGTCATCCTCGATGATACGGTGGTTACTCTCTTGTGGGCTCGCTTAAATTGCTATTAAGTCCATCGACTACCTGATAAATAAGTGGATTTAGAGCAATTGTTGGAATCACAGCGAGTTCGCTCGCTCTATTCAGTGCTTTCTCTGCAATGTCGACTGGTGGTACGATCTTTTTGTTGGTAGATGATGTCTTCGTATTTTGTTCTAAATTCGGTTGATTCATGCTGTCGAGCTGAACGTTTTTATCCGGTTTCATACATATGTCTGACATTAAACAAAAAAAGCAACACAAAAGATAGAGCACCTACCCGGAAGAAAAAGAAGCCGGCGGCTAAGTTATATTTTATTTGTGTCTAATTTAATTAAGGTCTGAATAAAACAATGGGACTTTACAAAACCTTTATTTGATATCGTTACACATTAACGGTTCAGGAGGGATTGTTATTAAACCATTGGTCATAATAGCAGCGTTGCTATTAGTTACGGGTTGTTCGAGTAATAATTCGACAAACAATCAATTGAATGCTAAACAAACGAAGATTGAAACTCATGCTCCTAATGCTGCTTCAACGTCAACCTTAACTCAAGCATCATCCATTTCTACTGAGGGTGCAGGAAAATCATCTATTACGATTAAACAAGTACCCAATGAAGCTTCAAATTGGCTGGATTGGTTCCAAAGTAACTATGGACCGGCAGAAAGCCCAGCGAATCAAACCGTAAATCCACAACAGCCCGCTAATCCGCAAGTGTCTGTCAATCCACAACAGCCTGCTAATCCGCGAGTGTCTGTCAATCCACAAGAGTCCGTAAATCCATCCCAATCCGCGCAGCAAGTTTTGGATCTGGTGAATCAAGAAAGATCGAAAGCAGGCTTGAGTTCCCTTAGCATGAACAGCAGTCTCACAAAAGTAGCCATGGCTAAGGCTCAGGATATGTACAATAATAATTATTTTGATCATCAGTCTCCGACTTATGGATCCCCGTTTGATATGATGTCTGCATTCGGGGTCACATATAACTCTGCAGGGGAAAACATCGCCAAAGGCCAGAGTAGCCCGATGGAAGTCATGAACCAATGGATGAATAGTCCTGGTCATCGTGCCAACATCCTAAGTAGCAGCTACACCCAAATCGGGATAGCTTACTATAATGGTGAGTGGGTTCAGGAATTTATTGGCTAGTAGATCAAGGACTTCAACGAACGCGCCGCGGGGTTGAAGTTCTTGTAATCTGACACACAAAAACATACCGCACCATATGGAAAATAAGACAAAAGGCTACTAATCAGCCTGTGTATACGATTTGGAGGCAAGTAACCTTTAAGTATAAACAAACTAGAGCTGCATTGAAGCAGCTCTTTTTTATTTCATCATTTAAGTAATGAGAGGATAGTTTCTTCTCTCTATACTGCCCGCTATATGGCTCCATGTTACTCAAGAATGGAAACGATTACAATTACTGCAGTTGTAGTTAAACTAAAGAGAAAAGATAGTTCAAAACAAACAATGGTCTCACCATTAATCTAACGGGAGACGTTAGTTTCATACAACAACTGTGAAGGCAGCCGAAATCCAGCGACTGCCGTTTCCCCGCTAACGGCAAGATTTGTATAGGGTATGTGTGTTAATATGAGGATAATAAATTTCAAGCTATATGACTGGTTAGCGACCAGTAGTGAAGATAATGATAATTGAAATTGACGGTTATACATTGAATGTTTTACTAACGGGTAAAAAGTGTTCTAAACAACAGTTAAAGCAAATGTATCTTAAAGCCAAAAAAATAACATATGAAATAAGTGATATTGATAATGTATTTTGTAGGCTCCACAACTTTAAAAGGATCACGAACGATAGCGATGTTGAAGTTGATTTTGTCATAGACACTGATACAGATAGAATTTATTCACCAATTTATTGAGTTAAAGGGATACTATAGCGTAATAAGCAGGGAGCAGCCCGCCACACGGCAACTGCTCTCTGCCTTCGTTAAGGAAAGGGATAGTTTAATCGCTTAGCGAATAATTCGTATGAACAAAAGCGAAGGGACTGAAGGCACGGAATGAATCTTAAAGGATATACATGTAGTTGCTGTGGTGAGTATCACGATGAACTTCCAACCAGTTATGGAACTGCTGCTCCAGCCTATTACGAATTTGCCCCACCCGATGAGCGAGAAAAGAGGTTTGAACTAAGTGAAGACTTATGCGTTATGGACAATGAACATTACTTCATTAGAGGTTGTGTCGAAATTCCGATAATCGGGACAAATGAAGAATTCATTTGGGGCGTTTGGGTTTCGTTAAGTAAGGCGAATTATTTGAAAGTAAAAGAGTATTGGAACCAATCAGAATTATTAGAACCAATGCTTGGATGGTTTTCTACTGCTCTACCTTGTTATCCTGATACGTTAAATTTAAAGGCAAAGGTCCACCACAGGGCAAATGGACTTAGACCATATATTGAGCTGGAACCGACAGACCACCCGCTGGCGGTTGAACAAAGAGATGGAATTACAATCGAACGTGTTCAACAAATAGCTGAACAGATATGTGTCAATAAAAAGAGCGATGTTTCATTACGGAGAACGATAGCCCAATAAATACAAAGAAACGGCAGCCTGCATATGGCTGCCGTTTTCTCAACTAACGGGCAGTTTACTCCAATGGCCTACCATAATAGTAAGCGTGGATTACAGAGTTCTTCCTAACAGTATCCCAACTTGTTTAGCCATTACTTTAGGCGGATAGGGCATTCCGGACTTGATCCACCATTCAATGATACCTGCATAAGCGGTACCCGCATATTGCAACATGACTTCTTCAATTATCTCCGTATTTCTTCCGCTTTCTCTATCGACCTCACCTTTGAATCCCTCAATAAAAGAGGCAAGTAGCCGGGTTCTAAATGCTGCAGGTACCCCTGTACTTGCTAACATAGTTGAAAAAAACAAATAATTCCTCTCGAAATATTCAAAATAAGGTATAAGAGCATCGTTCCAATCGAGCTTACACGCCCACTCATCTATCTCCCCTAATTCATTCAGGTGTGCTTCCATAAGTTTATCCAATAGATCAAATTTGTCCTGATAATGGAGATAAATGGTTCCACGATTTAGGTCTGCATGGTCTGCAATATCCTGGATAGTGATATCGTCAAAATTTTTCTTGGTCATCAGCTCAATAAGAGCTTTTTTTAAAGATTCCTGCGTTTTAATAATTCTCCGATCTACTTTAGGCATTGTATGCTCACCAAACTTTCTAAGATACTTAACACTTTTTGTTGTTGTGTTGATATATCAACAGATTTCATTTTTTTAACCATTGAATTTAAAGCGCTTATTTTTATAATAATAAACACAAGTTGGTTAATCAAAAGTATTTCGTTAGATTAATCATTACCGTTT
Organism: Paenibacillus anseongensis; assembly: GCF_009757995.1. Taxonomy (NCBI): domain Bacteria; kingdom Bacillati; phylum Bacillota; class Bacilli; order Caryophanales; family Paenibacillaceae; genus Paenibacillus; species Paenibacillus anseongensis. The sequence goes on along the minus strand of NZ_WSEM01000016.1, from coordinate 220,887 downwards.
GATTTGTGGAAAGGAGAAAACACCTATGTACAAAACTCATGCTCTAAGTGTTTTCAGTGCCCATAAAACATTATATGGAATGTTGGAAGTGAATTTGTTAATATCGTCAAACAACTCGTAGGTAACAAAAATCCAACGGATATAAGACTAATCATATCTTTTGATGTCATCGATAACTAAAAACAATTTTAAATTGTGTGATCAGTCCTAATTTATATAATTCATAGATACATGTCCAATGCAAAACACTTGGAGGTGCAATGATTATGGGAGATAGTTATCAGAAACGCATAGAAAAGGCAAAAAGAGCGCTGGAAGATACTGAATACATTCTATTGGGTGCTGGAGGAGGATTATCAGCAGCCGCGGGTAAAACATACAAGCGGCAAAGGTTTTCTGACAATCTTAGCCCTTTTATAAATAGATATGGTTTAACTGTTAGGTACTCATCAGCATTCTATCCTTTCCCTTTGAGAGAGGAGCGATGGGCGTATTTGGCAAATTATATCAGCTTTAACTATTATGATTTTGGTCCTACTAAGATTTATAAGGATTTATATCAGTTGGTTCAAGACAAAAAGTATTTTATTCTTACCTCCAATGTAGATGGCCAGTTCGAAAAGGCAGGGTTTTCAGCCCACAAAATATTCGAGGTCCGGGGGAATTATGGATATCTTCAATGTGCACAAAATTGCCATGACAAGAGATACAGTAATGAAATGCTAGTGAGAAAAATGGTTGAAGAGACTATTAATTGTAAAATACCACCCGAACTTGTTCCTTTATGTCCTGAATGTTCTAGAGAAATGGTACCAACAGTCCTTCCAAATTTAATACAAGATGAGAAGTGGTATGAACAAGAAGCTCTATATGGAGACTTCAATCTTTCTTCTACAAAGGGAAAGAGCATCTATTTAGAGTTAGGTTTAGAAAATAATAACTTTATAAAATTGGAATATAGAAATGAAACCATTATATTCTTAGAGGATATGCGAGAGGTTATTTCATCCTTAATGAACCCAAGTGGGTGTCAATTTGGAAGCGCTTAAAAATCGGATAAAAGGGTTAAGCTACCTACTCCATCTAGAGAACAACGGGAAACGTTAGTTCAATCACAACAAGACGGCAGCCGGCATACTAACGGCTGCCGTTGTCCGTTGAAGTAACGGGATAGAATACAAACAAATTTAGTCCCTATCATGATGAGTCCCAAATTCCAAGCATCCTCCGCTAAAAAAGCGACTGCATTTAATGCAGCCGCTTTTATCTTTTACTGGTTCAATATTTTTTATCTCGCACTTGTTATTTCGATAATCTCCTCTGAATGATTGCATGATATGTCAATGATTTAATCCCTCGTGCTTTCGATTCGTCTTAGGTTCTCAGTGTCCCGAGCTGGAGATGAACCGAAGAAGCGAGAGTACTCTCGATTAAACTGTGAGGGACTTTGATAGCCAACATGATATGCGGCACTTGCTACTGGATAGCCCTCAAATGAAATGAGGTTTCTAGCCTCCAAAAGCCTTAATTGCTTTTGAAATTGAATAGGACTTAAACCTGTTGCCCTTTTAAACTGACGGTGAAAGGTATTTATAGCCATACCAGATTTTGATGCCATCTCGCCAATGTCTATTGGCCTCATGAAATTTTCGCGAAACCATTTTACAATCTGGGAAATCTTAGATAAATTACTTTCCTGCAGACCAAATTGCCTCAGATTCCATCCTTGTGGTCCCATCAGAACGCGATAAAGGATTTCACGCTCATAAGCTGGTGCAAGAGCTGGAATATCTTTTGGTGTTTTAGATAATCGCAATAAGCGCAGCCATGCCGCCATAAATTCATTGTCTATTTCACAAGCTGTGAAATGCTCGGAAGCAGTTGGGATTAGATTTTCAGGGAGATCTCTTAATAAACTCTGAAGAACATCCTGATTTAACCTAAGACCAAGGGACATGTAAGGACGGCCATCACGATCTGAGTGTACACTCGCTGTTGCAGGAACATGTACCGGTAACACGTAATAGGATGGCCCTTTCAGGTCTGTGCAACGCTCCCCGATGGAAAGAATCTTTGTCCCTTGAACCGTAAAACCAATCATGGGCTCGTAGAGCGCTGCAAGCTGATGTGCGGGAATGTCTCCCTTAATCATACTTAGCCCTGGTACTCCGGTTTCCATTGGTCGAGTGCCTGCACTTTTCATTAGATCAATAATTTCATCATGGATTATATTCATACACTTATTTTATTACACGACTACTTATTCCTCAATACCACTCTGAAGTGATTGGGCACTTTTAGGCTCTTCTTGTGATAAATATTAGGGATGATCCTGCTTCATCGAAAGGGTCTATGGTGTTTTTAGGCAATAAGAAGGCATGATTAGATCTATATTATTTCAGCAGATACGACTAAAATTTAATCTAGAACGAACACAAAAAAGGAGAGATCTTATGAAAATTGCAATTGTAACAGGTGGAAGTAATGGCATTGGAAAAGCGACGGCTCTTGGGCTTGGCAAGCGCGGAATTAGCGTCATTCTCACATACAATTCCTATAAGGACCGGGCGGAAGCTGTTGTTAAGGAAATTGAGAAGAATAGTGGAGTTCGGGCATTAGCATTGAAGTTGGATCTGACTCAACTATCATCATTCGAAGGTTTCGTTTTAGAAGTGAAAAAGAACCTTAAAGAAGTTTGGAACAGAACGACTTTTGATTACTTAGTTAATAATGGCGGTATTGGCGGGCCAATGATGTTATCTGACATGAGCGAAGAATATTTCGACAAGATTCTTAATACGAACTTCAAAGGACCGATTTTTTTAACACAACAGCTTGTCGGATTCATGGAAGATGCTGGAGCTATTGTAAATACCACGAGCTCATCCAAAAACCAATCATTTCCAGGATACTCCATCTACGGCTCGTTAAAGGCAGCATTCTCAACTTGGACTCGCTACATCGCCAAAGAACTTGCACCTCGCCAAATTCGGGTTAACGCAGTTTCGCCCGGTCCTACGCACAGCAATTTTGGCGATGGAGTATTCGATAAACATCCTGAATTCATTAAGCCGCTGGCTGAGCAATCAGTATTTGGCAGAATCGGCCAACCCGAAGATATTGGGAAGGTCATTGTGAACTTAGTGTCTGATGATTTCAGCTGGGTTACAGCCCAGGACATTGAAGTGTCTGGCGGACATTTGCTTTAGAAATGCTGTCCACTTGAGCAATGACGATCGGAAGAGATAAAAAGGGTGTCCCATCGTCATTTTCAAGACTTATGGGAACCCCATTTAGATTGCAGAAAATGGCAGCATTGCATAACAAAATAGGTCTTACCGAATTTGGTCTTGGATACAACAGGGGAAGTTGTTGATCCGATAAATAGATGGTAGAGACTAAACTAACGGGAGACGATAGTTCAAAAACAAGGGACAGATTGCCGCGACAGGCAGTTGTCCCTTGTTTCATTGTAGTAAAGGGCAGACTAGTTAATGTAACATAACTGTTGACGAACTCGTCTTTCTTATTATCTGAGGCGATTTTGAATGGGATTAGACGATTATGAATATCACAAAGTTGCCGTTCTCTTCATTTAGTTCATTACAGTGAATTCTCGAAGTAACTCATTCAACTTGTCGCGCTCTTCGTAGAACGAACCATGGCCGCTGTACATGAACGGAACGAGCCGTGAATAGGGTATTTTTCGATGCATTTCCTCTGCTTGGCTGAATGGAATAACCTTGTCGTGAATACCATGCACGATCAGTGTCGGCACTTGGATGCTAGGCAGGTCGGCATTCAGATCGAAGTCGCGCAGCATAATGATGATCGCGGCCGTTGACCAACCGGCAGCTTGCATGCCCATCTTATTAAACCAGTCCGAGAGTGGCTTGGTGATGTACTGGAAGAAGAAAATGTCAGTTATGCCTTGCATCATATTTGCCCGGTCGTTCAACGTTTGTTTTAGCAACTGCGCTGCAGTCTCCTTAGTGAAGCCCCTTGGCGCTGCTGCGTCTATTAGCACGAGCTTGGATACGCCTCCACCATTGTAACGCACCACGTATTTGATAGCTATCGCGCCCCCGGTCGAATGTCCGGCGAGCACGAAATTTTGCAACTGTAACGTGTCAACGACTATGCGGATATCGTCCGCAAGCCGCTCTAAAGTATAACCGCTATAGGGACGATCTGACTTACCGAAGCCGCGCCAGTCGATACCGATGCAGCGAAATCCTAAGCTAGGCAGTACATCGAACTGATACTCGAACTGGTCATGGCTGAACGGCCAGCCATGTAGAAACACGATCGTCTTGCTTCCTTCCGGGTTGATGTCCTCTACGTAGAGATTTACATCTGGCTCTACCGTTACGTAATATCCCACTGTCTTTGCCTCCACGAGTCATAATCCTTTCCCGATAAAATACGCGACATGCGCCCAAAACGTGATCTGAAAAAGACCGTAATTCTTGCTGACGAAGGAGGTGCTTTACGGTGGAGTTTATTTTCATTCTCTAGAAGTTGAGTTATGTACGATAGTTCAATCACTCAGTACATGACGGCAGTCGGCACGCAATCCGCTGCCGTTGCCCGTTGAAGTAACACTCAGGAAATCAGTAAAGATTATCTCCAGTAATGTGTTAAAATGGGTATAAACTAATTTGGTAAAGGATGGATGACTATGATCTTAATGGATAATGGCTTTCGGTTACGTCCTATAATCATACCTAATGATATTGAAACTGCTGTTTCGTGGTACCAAGAGCCTGAAGTTCTTTATTATTCTGAAGGTGGAGAAGCATCCACTCCATATGATTTCGAAAGAGTTGAAGCAATGTATAGTTTTTTATCGAAAAAGGCCGAAATATAAATTATTAAAATTAATACAATTGATGGTTGGCTTCCAATTGGTGACGTATCCCTTTTTCAAGAATCTGGTGTTCCTATTGTTATTGGAAATTCAGCGTATCGTTCAAGTGGGATAGGTAAACGAGTTATCCAATTGATTATTAGTCATGCTAGGGAGCTTGGAAGAAAGACTATCACCACCAATGGTATCTACACTTATAAAAAACGATCTCGTCGTCTTTTTGAAAGCCTTGGCTTCAACATGATCGAATGTTTTATCGATGACGATGGAAATGAATACTACAGGTACAATTTAGTGTTGTGAATTAGATTTTGTAGTAATTAAATGAACGAAAGACAGAAATTCTTAGTTTAGGAGGATTCTATATGATTTTAGACAAAGTTATAAATAGAATTGTAATACAAAGTGAATACAAGGATTTTGTTGATAAGTATATAAATAATATACTTACCGAATTTAAAGGTAAGATTCATAGCATTTATATGTGTGGCTCGATTCCAAAAGGAACTGCTAAACCTTTTAAGTCAGATGCAGACTTTACTATTGTATGTGTAAATCCCAAAGATATTGATTACGAAAGATTGTCAAATATTAAAGACAGGCTTTTGGAAGAGTATCCAGTAGTAACTAAGATTGATACGATAATTTGCTCGATTGACGATGTATTAAGTAAACCAAATGAGTGGGGTTTTTGGGTAAAGATAATTTGTGTTTGCATATATGGTCATGACGTTGGTGAAAAAGTACCACCGATAATTATTTCTCCAGAGTTCATTTTAGACTTAAATACAGAGACCAAGGAGGAAGTAGATCGTATACATAGTTTACTTTCTAATACCAGTGATAACACAATGAAAACTAGATATATTAAAGGTTACTCTAAGAGATTAATTCGTGCATTATACTCTTTGGTTTTAGAAGATACAGGTGTATGGCAAGATGATATTATTAAAATGAAGAATGCTATATTAAACTATTGTGAGATTGACTCTGCTTTCGTTGATTATTTGTATGCTTGTTACTTGGATAGTAATGTACTTGTTGAAGAGTTTCTGGAAATTGCAGATGAAGTATATAGCTATTTTGAGAACGCCTTAAATGCAATGGCTGCTTCCAGAACTTCCTTCGACTAACACCATATTGACGCTCCGGGTCACTCTGAGAAGCGAGTGACCATATACAACTTTCTAAGCCCGTCGGGACGTCAGTGCGTTAAGTGATCGGAAAGCCTCACAACTATAGGCAGCGACTTTAATAAAAACATAAGACTATTGAGCTAACGGATACGTTAGTTGAACGGATATTGGAGTAGTTTGCCGCGTCAACTGCTCCATTTTTCAATACGTCTAATGAGAAACGATAGTTGAGGAGCGTGCAACGCGGCAGCTCCTTTTTACGTTTTTTAGTAACGGTTAGTGGAATAGATTGTGTTAAAATATTGTTGATAATATCTTTTGGATTGGGTAGGGGGAAATTTAGAGATTATATGGAATGCTTAATCATGAGCATCCCTATATTAAGTATGCTGCAGCTATTTACTTGCTTTCGAGGAGAATCGATCTTTGTATGAAATCCATTGGTATTTATTATTCTTAAAGATAAAGATATTGCGAGCTCGATTGAGCATGAATTTGAAAGGACAATGATAAGGCCTATGAGTCTAATATTAATTAGTAAAGGATGAATTAAACAAATACAATGGGAATGGTGATAACATGGAGAAGGAAAACACAAAGGATTTAAAAGAATACGCAGGACGAATTCAACAATTGGTTGAAAATTTTCAAAGCAATATACATGACCATTTAAATGAAGATTATGCAAAATCAACAAAATGGTCAGATAAACTTGCTGATAATGTAGCGGAGTTTGTTGGAAGTTGGAAATTTATTAATATCTTCATTGTATTTTTGGCAGCTTGGGTTATCTTAAACACATTGGCGATCACTAAGGTCATTCATTTTGATGAACCACCTTTTATTTTATTAAATCTTTTATTATCCTTTCTTGCTGGATTCCAAGCTCCAATTATCATGATGAGTCAGAATAGACAGTCAGCAAGAGACAAACAAGAAGCTATAATTGATTTTGCAATAAATTATAAAGCGGAGCAAGAAATTGATGATATGCAGGGTCATCTGCATAGACTTGAGGCAGATTTTGCTGAGTTTAGGAATGAAGTGAAAGAAGATTTGGCGGAGATTAAAAAGCTTTTACAGGGGAAATAAAAAGACTTTTTTAAGAAGAGAAACAGAGCCGTTCTTTTATCATTGTTCTACGGAAGTAAAATCGGCTTCCACTGCGGGATTGGGCGAATAGCAGGCTTGAAAACGCAGAGAGGATTGAACTAACGTAGAACTATAGTTTAATTAATCAGCCTGCCGGTGTGTCCCGGCAGGCTGTTCAGCTATCCGAGGGAGAGTGCTTTTAAGGGTTCAACTGAAGGTATCTTGATCTGAAGCACGGTCAATTGTTCATTATTTCCTCGATTCGATTTGATCTATCGTAATTAATTTTGCCGTTGAAAAGTCCCTCCATACAGCATCTTTTGCATCCAAAAAATAATTACTGTAGTTGGCTTTGCGTACAAGGGTATAAACCAGAACAGGCTTCACCGGATCTTCCGTAATCGTAACTGGATTAGTCTGAATTATCTCATCCTCTTTTTTGTTAATCAGGTTCAGCGGAGGTGTATAGTAGGTTGGGATTACATCGTACGCTTTCAGAAGCATTGATTTTAGTTTTGGTTCATCGAACTGTGGGATGTCTGTAGGTAATGTGCCTTTCAAGGAGTTATTTACAGAGATAACTTCGCCGGATTGAATGTCGATCAGGATGGAGACGTGTCCGTAATAAATTCCAGATAAATTTGCAGTATATGTCAACGTGTAAACTCTATCACCCATTCGTGTCGGCAGCGTTAAAGACGATTCATGGATTGCATACAGCGTGAGTGCTGAAGCCACTTGCGGTAGCACTTTTTTAAGATAATCAGCTGATATTTGCTTAGCCTCATCCTCGACGATAAGGTGTTTGCCATCAAGTGGACAACTATTAGAAAGTGAAGTTAATTCGCCGGTGCTCTGTTGTATTTCCACAGAAGACGAGCAGTATTCAGTTCCTATTGGTTTTCTCCAGATTACTTTCCAAAAGGGTCCGCTTAAATTGCTATTGAGTCCTTCGACTACCTGATAAATAAGTGGATTTAGAGCATTTGTTGGAATCACAGCTAGCTCGCTAGCTCTTTTCAATGCTTTCTCTGCACTGTCGACTGGTTGTACGATCTCTTTGTTGGTAGATGACATCTTCGTATTTTGTTCTAAGGCCGGTTGTTTCATGCCGCCTTGGACTTTTCCGGTAACTGCATCGACTTGCCAATCATCCGATAGTACAGTTTCATAAATGCCTATTTTCTTTTCACCTTTGTTTAATTGTTCCGGGAATACTTGGGAGAACGTCGGAACCAACTGCTCGGTGAACTTCGCGCGTGCTTCTTCTGCTGAAATCACAGGCTCGCTTTCTGGAAGTTGAACGTTTTTGTCCCACAAAATTTGTTTGTCTACAACCTTCCCGGTTTTATCGATATCAAGATTGATGTAGTTACCTGGATACCGAATACCATCAATGGCTCGCATATAACGAATATTGTAAAAATTCGGTTTTACAAACGTATTCTCTTGATAGTCAACAAACAGGAGTTGATCTTTCGCAAAAGGATATTCCTTTTCGATATACTGCGTCGCGTACTCTTGTACCTGAACCTGATCGATCCTGACTTCGGTTGGTGCGGCATTCGCCGCCAATACTACATTGCTTGCCAGAAGTAATGTAAATAGGCTGGCCAATACAAGACTAGTGTTTCTTCTTTTTTTCATAATACCTCCACTTTTTGGGATTTATGTATCGTAACTGTTAGACGAAAATATTTCCAATTAGTTTCGTTCATTTCATAAAATTTCCAAAAAATAAATAAGCCACGATTTACGCGGCTCTTACTTCAAAGGAAAGCTGCAGCCGATTCCACCACTTTTCCATGTGCTATGGCCCAACTAGCCTAACCCTGGTTGAACAAAATAGGCGCTATGAACTGAATACCTCACGGGTCCAGGTCCCACTGGCAGAAACGTTCGATCCCCGGGTGCTGCCATAAAATACTAAAAAAAGAGGCGTGCATATACAAGAAATTTATAATAAAGGATGGAGGTGGTTCGATGTTAGTGAAAATGAATAGGCAAGAGTTCGACTTGTTGGATGATGATGCACTTGGGTGGATGTGTATGGAACCGATTTTCTTGCAGATTCGTGGGAAAGACATGGCAGTGAAATCGCAAGCGTTTGCTCAGCTTGGCACCGGACAACAAGCGCTCTTCATGTTCAGAGTTTTGTATGATCATGCTCGTAATTCAGTGACAGAGTTTTACTGTTGGGTAGCCTATTTGTTGGAGCAGTCGTATTTCTGGTCAGGGGTCATGAAGGGATTGCGCTTTTTTGATGATGCATTAATGATACAAATACTTGAAGAAACGAAAAATGTCCTAGAAACAAGGAGCCAGCAAATTGGCTTACAATTGAGTAATGTTAATTTTAAAGACCTTGAGGATAATAGGGAGTTAAAATCAACCATTGATCGATTATTTCAGAAATTTCAAGAGGCTACTCCTGATAGTTTAAAACGAATCAGTGTGTATATTCGGTCAAATCCACTAGAATTTGTAGAAATGAAAGACTGAGTTACAGGTCAGATTATTACGCTTATGTGGGACGTTAGTTCAACGCCACACTTGTGAAAATTGGAGCTTACACAATGTCCAATTTAAATTGGCAACAAGATAGAATTGGTTGCGCCAAGCACGGAGAGAACCCGTTGGGAATTACAGAGTTGAGAAGCGGGTCTGCTGTAATTGGTGACTCTCAGTACTTGCTGAGATATTGTGTGTTGTTGCCTTCATATAGCGCAATAAACACACCAATGGAGGCTGCCGGCATAATCGGCGGCCTCCATTACGTTGATTGGCAGGATAATTCGGACGATTTAGAGAATTACCCAATATATGTAAGTGTAGATGGGGGGATTCCTTTGATAATTCAAGCTGTTTTTATTGACCGTGATGGAACATTAGGTGGGCATGGTCACTTTATTCATCCTCAAGATTTTGAGTTATTTCCATCATCTTTAGCAGCATTGCAATTGTTAAAAGGACAAGGAATAAAAATATTTGCCTTTACTAATCAACATAACATATCCAAGGGTTTGGCAACAGAATTAGAATTTCAAAAAGAATTTGATAGCTATGGATTCGATGCAGCATATATATGTCCTCATGAGCCAGAAGAAGAATGTGAGTGTCATAAACCACGGCCTGGGATGCTTCGGAAAGCTGCTGCTAAACATGAACTAGACCTGACTTATTGCGCTGTTATAGGTGATGTGGGTTCAACAGATATGCTAGCAGCTGCTGCAGTAGGGGCCAAAAGAATTCTTGTAGAGACAGGCTGGGGTAAACAGTCTTTGGAAAAATACCGTCACAAATGGTACGAGGAAGCATCACCAGATTTTATTGCGAAGGATCTATTAGATGCAGTGAACTGGTTGATTAGTAGTATTTACAAATAAGAGTAGGTATAACTAGCTAATCCATTGTAGAACGATAGCTAAACAGTGAAGGGCTGCCGAGTAAGTTAAATTAATCAAGAATACAATTGGAAAAATGCCTTGAAAAAGGAGAAATGTGCTTTCTTTAAACCAAAATGGCTGTTTATTTTATTAGTATTACTCATGTTATTAACGGGAGTTATTCTGGTACTTAGTTTAAACTTAATTGAAAAGAAGCACGAGGAAGAAATAAGAAATGTCATCTCGTCCTACGGAGGGCAGGTGATAAAAATTGAAAAGGTAGACCCCAAACTTACTCCATTTGCAGAGGATTTTAACAAAAGTAATGTTATCTATAAAGTATCTTATAAAAAGTCTCATGAGGAACTTATAGCTTGGTATCGTGGTGTGAATGTTGTAAATAACATACACGCTGAAAATCCAACTGCCCTTCAAGGTGGATTCGCAGAAAAATGGATAATCCCTTCCGAAATGAAGGATTAAGCGTGAACCTTTTTCCTCGTCGTTAATAAGGATATTTAATACAACAGTAACTTTGAGTACTTCCTACTAATATCTATTGAATAGCAGTAATATACTTCTATTTGGAGAATTTTAATGATAGGAAGAGGTGCTTGTATGATTGCTTTCGCAACCTTATCGTGGTTAAGTATAATTTATTATTTTTTACTTGGTATTGGCGGTCCAATTTTCATCATTTGGTTTGCTTTTTCTTATATAAGAGGTATGAAGGAACGTAACAAAATACTTAGGGAATTGGTCGAAAAGTACAAAGATACTGCACCAGAATGGGTCGGCAAGGCGTGGATTATGCCATCCTATGCGGCTCTTGGAGAGCAAGTTCCGTCATAAGCAAATCTTGAATTATTCGGTGTTGAGCCGATATACTTCGATCCTGGTCTTACTAATCCGACTTGGATTCAATTAGCCCCCCAAACCGTCAAAGTCAAGTCGAAATGGGGAGACCGCTATCTGATTGAAACACAGAAGGGCGATAGGTGGATCGCTCCACGATACGAATCGTTGTACGGTGTGGAGGAAGTAATGCGTGAAGTTCAACTCCAAAATGAAATAAAGCTACTTCGCTCCCCCTCTGGGTTGGAAACGGGAGCAGCTTTGAGCCCCCAAAAAGTAAAAGTGAATGCAGTGTGGCGCGATTGGTATCGCATCGAATCGTGGCTCGGGCCAGTTTGATTCAAGCTGCCGGATACGGATAAGACTATCGAGCAGTCAAAATAACAAATGAATTTTTGAATGGATACTATATAGACCTCTAAGCTAACGAGAAACTATAAAATTGACCGTTATGGATTGGTGTGTAGCTTTTTTCTTTCTATGTCCTCAAGTTCTTGTCGAAATAAGATGACAAGATCTTGGGGACATTCCCGTTTTTTTGACAAGAACATTATGATATTCCCGACGGACTTTTGGTGTGATCCCGGACGAGTACCGTAGGAACAATCACATAAACAAAAAAAGTTATAGATGTAAGTAAACAATTTCTTAACTAATATTGTAAGTTGGTAGAGGAGGCAGGAGTTTATACTTTGTTAATAAACGATTTAGAGGGATTCAATAAGCTTGGTTTAGAATAAGCAGTAAGGAAACGTTTCTACTAAATGTTCCATTGCGAATACCAGTGAAGATATTCCTGTTACCCAGAAACCCAAGAAATCGCATTGTGTTTGCTAACTATCCAGCCACAGATGGCTTCGGAATCAGAGAATTTATGCTTACATTCACAATTTAAAATGACCTTTTTCTGGTATCCACATCCACTATAGAGATAGAGAAAAAAACTTCTCAACGGGTCGGGGGAACATTAAAATGTCAATAAGAAAATATGTTCTCTCTATTTTATGGAGAGCGAAATACTTAAAAGAGCCTAACCTGAGAAATAGAGTCTATAACGAAAATGTAAATTCCGGGTGGCTTATCTGATTCAATGAGGTGAGAGTATGGAGACGACCGGTGTCCATGTATTAAAACATATGAACTATTTGTCTGAAACAACCGATCAGAAGGCGGTCCTTCACAATTTAATGGAAACCTACGGGAATGATGTTTGGAATTATGCATTTACTATTTGCCGTAATACGGATTTATCCGATGACATTACACAAGATTGTTTCCTAAAGGTATATCGCAATTTAACGACATTCCGCGGAGACGCTTCAGTAAAGACCTGGCTACTCACTATAACGCGTAATACCGCTTATGATTATTTACGCAAAGCATTCTGGCGTAAAGTTACTCACGTCGGGTTTATTCAGTCTACCGGAACCTCAGATTCTGCTGAGAACGAAGTGATGGAGAAACTTAATGCTAGGGATATGTGGAAAAATGTAATTTCTCTACCTCCTAAGTATCGAGAAATTTTGATTTTGCATGCACATAATCAACTCTCGATCAAGGAAATAGCAGCCGTTCTTAACATTTCGGAGGGGACAGTGAAATCCAGACTGCATCGTGCCAGATTGAAGGTGATCGAGCTGAAGGAGCGTGCAGCGCGTGAACTGTGCTGATACGGTTGAAGTAATACATAAATGCTTTATCAGCCGCGTATAATGCGGTTTTATTATTTTAAGGATATGACTTCTTGTGCTTTTCAAAAGATAAGATACCATCAACATCCTCATGTTTGGGAGTATAATTAAAAGTGCAGAACAGTTTAAGTGTTTTTGGAGGGATCTTACCTTGAAAGTATTAGAAACAGAACGGCTTATTCTTCGTCAGCAAACAATTGAGGATGCCGCTTTTATCCTTGAACTTTTGAACGACCCTTCTTGGATTCAGTACATAGGCGATAGAGGTGTGAGAACCGTTGAGGATGCGAGGGACTATATTTTAAAAGGAGCTATAGATATGTATGCCCGCTTGGGCTTCGGGTTTTATTTGACAGAGCTGAAGGATGGAAGGATTCCGATCGGCATTTGTGGATTGGCAAAAAGAGATTTCCTAGCAGATGTAGATGTTGGATTTGCCTTTCTTCCTAAGTTCAGAGGAAAAGGATACGCCTTTGAAGCTGCTAGAGCAGTAATCTGTTATGCACAAAACGTTCTAGCGCTAGAACGCATTGTGGCAATTACTTCCGAAGATAACCGTGCTTCGGCCAAACTATTAGAAAAATTAGGATTGAATTTTGAAGGCAAGATCCGATATGAAAATACAGATGAAGAGGTCCACATATTTGGAATTAACAAATGTATTTGATTCTGCAATAATAATGCCATGTGACTTTAAGATTATCTCATTAGGGCTGAGAAAATCGCGGCTTTTTTGTATTTGGGATGAGGGTATTAATATATAAAAAAAGAGGTGCCATCTTGTGAAATACTTCGAAGAAGCCAAACATTTATGGAAAACCTATGTACCAAAGCAAGGTCAATCCGAGACAATACAAGGTGAATTAATAAGGGCTATAGAGAAATTAAGAGATGAGGCCCAGAGGAACGGAAATGGCAATTGGGATGATTGCTTCAATATGTTTTGTGACTTTTTGGAATTGAATTTATGTAATTCAGGAGTTTTTAATATGCTACAGAAAATGAAAATTAGGAGCAATATAAAGAGGCTTAGGAAATTCAGTGATCCTTATTTAGAGGACGACATTTATGATGATTTAACTGATAGAGTGGTAGAATGGTATTTTAAGAATCAAGAACCGATTTTTAAACCATATGATCCGAAACAGTACCGATAATAAAACGGAGATTTCACTAATGAAAAACGATAGTGCATTCACGCATGACGGCAGACGGAACACGATCAGCTGCCGTTGTCTGTTGAAGTAATGGCAGGATAGCTACGATATTTGATGAAATATTGTAGAAGCTCATTTTGAAATAAACAGAGCAAAGGACTGAATCAAAATGACATATACGATGTGGCAAACCATCTATAACAAAGCAAACAATCAAACAACTCGTGAGGAAATTGACGAGTTGCTCTCTTCACTTGAAGACGGAATATGTAATTTAACGGATGATGAAATTATAATTAAAGTGGGGCGTTATATTCCCAGTCAAGGCTGTGAGGGTGCCGTGCATGGCTATTTAGAGATGCTAGCTGCGGTATCACCGTTTCGGACCAATATAACCCACAACCTTCTTGTTATCGCACTTCAACCTATTTATTATATGGGCTTTGAGGAGACAGAAAGACTTTGTCAGTACATAGCCGCTGTCGCAAGAGAGGGACGTAATTTAAACAATAGTCAGCAAAAAGTGCTCGCGGATTTAGCCACTCAAAAAACACTTATCGAATCTGCCTTTACTACGATGCTTAAGTTAGAAAAATTGTATCAATAAGCATCAAAAAGGGGCAGATTACGTTAGTGATCGACTCCTTTAAAATCGATTGATAATTATATTGAATCCTTTATTTAAGCAGTATAGGAGTTGACGAATGTTAAATATCAGTATTCTTAAAGGACTTTCCCATTTAGGTGCAGTTCAGTTGCTTCTAGAAGAAGGATATTTGGAAGAAACGTTAATCGAGCAAACGAGCGATGAATGCGATATGTTATTACAATATCCATTTACCCTATATGACGGTAATAATAGAATTATCGATCAAATCATTTGGGTCGAATATTGTGTTGAAGTAGCTGAAGATGAATACGAGGATCTGAAAAGCTTTTGGTCCAGGTAACTTATAACTTAAATTGATCGGGAACGATAGTTAAACAACGAAGGGCTGCCGCGTGGCAGACCTTCTTAAAGAAATGGAAGACTATAGCGTGGCGATGAAACCAATCCATCGCCTATTTTCGTTTCTGTACAATCCGCTCAACTATCGGGTAGGATTTGCACAATAAGCCTATAACAAATATGGTACAATATCCCATGAAGTTGATGTACTTTGAAGAGGGGGATTTGTTAATGCAAACTGTTTATATATTGTCAGGACCAGCAGGAGTAGGAAAATCAACGACTTCCACTGCACTAGTGGACGCTTTAAAAAACAGTGCATATATCTCAGGTGACGATGTAAGTCATATGCATGTTAGGGGGCGTCAA
The DNA here is from genome assembly GCF_009757995.1 of Paenibacillus anseongensis. Taxonomy (NCBI): domain Bacteria; kingdom Bacillati; phylum Bacillota; class Bacilli; order Caryophanales; family Paenibacillaceae; genus Paenibacillus; species Paenibacillus anseongensis. The sequence goes on along the minus strand of NZ_WSEM01000016.1, from coordinate 205,382 downwards.
AAGCCTTGGAAAAGCAAATCCGAGTTGTCCCTCATTTGGAATAATATCTTAAGTCTTACTCGAAATTTCGTTCTCAATGGGATTGATGTTGTAATAGATTATGTTACTTTTCCAGATGAGGCATATTGGCTAAGAGACAAGCTGATGGATTTAACCCAGAATGTGGTCTATGTGGTACTAATGACTGATTATGAGACTCTTTTAAAAAGGGACCAGTTGAGAATACCCGAACACCAGATGGGGGAACGGTGTCTTATCTTAATTCAAGAATTTAATGAATCAGGTTTAAATCGGAAATATTTGCTCGATACAGCTCGGAAAAGTGTTGATGAAATCAATCTGGTTATCGACGACATTATGAACAACAAACAATACAGTTTAGATGATGAATCTAATGGGATACATTACTTCTAAGTTTAATAAATGAAAGGGCGGTTCAATTGAATCCGCCCTTTTTTGTTATATTTTATATAAAATCAGGTCAATAATTTTTAAGAAAAGGTAAAATTAGTTCGTTTAATTTCCAATATATAGAATATAAAATGAATGGTATAACATTAACCTTATAAGAATGGAGGTTTAAATTTGAAGATTAGCAAGGGAGCATTTTATATTATTAATATTATATCTGCTATTTTGGGTGTTCTGGGAATAACAGTTTTATTTATCTCATACAAAGTAACTTCTTGGGTTAAGAATATAGAGCAAATAAAGCTAGGGTATTTAGAAATATTCAACGAACATGCACTAACAATAAATATTTTCGCTTTATGTTCCATTATTCTATTCTTTTTTACAACACTGATTTTAATGAGAATAGTTCGAAGAAATACAAGAAAATTAATAGCCGTACTATCCGTAACTTTATCTATATTAATCGGCGCATATTTAATCCTTTGCCTCTTTTTTTATCAAAATCTAGACGAACTTATTAAAATTAATCATCTTACTTACCAACCTAAAAAGATTGATCAATCTACTGCTGAAAAGATTAGGGTACTTTATAGTGATGCTGAAGAGGTTAAAATTAATACATCTGACAATATAAACTTGTACGGATGGCTTATAAAAAATTCGAGTGTTAAAGATGCCCCGCTACTTTTATACTTTGGCGGTTCTGGGGAAGAAGTTTCTGATATGATATCGTTTGCTTAGAGATTAGATGGATGGTCTGTAGCACTGATTAATTATAGATCGTATGGACTGAGTGAAGGAAAACCAAGTATGATTAGTTTATACAATGACGCTAATTCAATTTATGATTATTTTTCAAAAAGAAGTGATGTTGATAAGAAGAAAATAGTATCGATGGGATATAGTCTAGGAACTGGAATCGCTGTGAATTTATCAAGCGAACGCTCAACAATAGGTACAATCCTAGTTTCTCCATATGATAATTATTCAAAGTTAAAGGGCAAAACAATATCAAACGCTTTACAGCTACATAATATGTTTCCGCTTTCTTATTTTATTGGAGAATCTTATAATTCGGTAAAAAAGGCTTCTTCAATAAAAACTCCGTTACTATGCTTAGCAGGAGATTTAGATAAAAATATACCTATAGAATATTCTAAAAATCTTGTAGCTAAATGGGGAGGAGAGAAGACGATGAAGACAATTCATCGTGGTGATCACTCTTTCTTATTCACGAGCGAGGATGCATGGAATGAAATAAAGAACTTCCTTAAGTTAGTTTAAATTAACGTGCATATGTTCGGATCTTAATCACGATGCCTTTGGGTCCATTATCGTTCCATATTTAAGCCAATTGACGATTAAACTAACGTAGAAGCTATTGTTGAGGGACATGATTCGTGGCAGCTCCCTCTTTTTGCTCATTCAAGTAATGGGAGATTTCGTTAAAACAACAGGGACGTACAAAGCAAACTTAAATTCTCATTGAGCATATATGTTCAGGAACAATTTTTTTACTTTCTTCTGGTACTATAAATTTTTAGTACTTACTCTTAAGTGCAAATGAATGATAAAATTATTACCAAAAAGTCTGGGTAGAATGGAAAAATGATTTTTATTCTGTTAGATGGTTTGATACTTGCTTCAATTATTGTTTATTTATTATGGTTATAGTCTCCATTATTAAAGACAAAAAAATGAATCAGATACTTCATTTGAAATGTGTTGAATGATGGGAGGAAAATTTAATTAAAAAAGTAGCTTTGGTTTTATTTATGACTTTTATAGCACTCACGCTATTTGAAGGTATTAGATCTATAACAAGTCCATTAGTTCAACCAGAAGCGCAATTAAGAGAGAACCTACTTAAAGAAATTCCATTAGGAACCCAAATGAACAATGTTATTCAAATAATAAAGAGCAATAGAGACTGGGCAATTGATGGAATAGATTACGAACATGGTTTTCGTCGATCTGGATCAGGCGAAAACGAGATAATTGGTGAGAAATCAATTCGATTATCTCTTGGAGATTATAGAATTATTTCTAACTATTATTTTATAACTGATGTGTCGGTTTTTTTTAGTTTTAATGTTAATGATCAATTAATTGAAATATGGGTATGGAAAACCACGGATGGACTCTAATATCTTTATGTAGGAATGCCAAAGATAAAGATCTGAGCAAATATCTTTTCAGTTCAGTTTAGAGGCTCATAATGTCTGTAAGTGTGTTTAGAATTAATCAAGAGAATGATTCATTTGAACTAGGTTTTGAAATTCCAGTATCTAATGAAAGGTTCTTTATGAAGTGTTGGCAACCTGCTATCGAGCAGTTAGGAATTTCCTGTATCCGGAATGGAACGGAATTAAGAAAAGAGCAGTTAGAATTAACACTTCTCGAGCTAGAAAAGTTGAGAATATGGGCACAATCTACTCTGCTGGATAATGATACGGAATATATGCTAACGAGGATTGATTGGCTTCTTAAGCAATTGCCTATCGCATTTATTACAGACGACACTGTTTTATGGATTGGATAGGGTGAATTAATTGTTTACTACATTATCTGTTGCTTTTTTGTTGAACTAAGTATGAACGATAAATATTTGAATTATTTTGAGCTCCAAATTATTGAAGATGAAGTTGGAATTTCTCGACGAATAGAAATTGAAGGGTTAGATTTTTCAGGTCATGATGTAGCTTTTAAAGATCTTGATGAAACTTTCGAATATATCGATAAGAAATTAGCTAAAAGTTAATTAATCTTCCTCGGCGATCTATAGATTAACGCATAGGATAGTTGAATCAACTTCGAATTCTTCAATCAATGCTCACTGCTATTAATTGAATTTAAAGAGAAGAAGTGTTGTTTATTGAAAAATTCAATGAAGCTTTGTCAAATTGCAATCATTATTTTTCTAATCATACTCATTAATTCAGCATGTAGTGTTACATATACAGTTAAGACATCATCAACGGTTTCCTTATCGGAAGTGTTAAAAAAAGAAATACCAGCTATCAAAAACTTTAAATGCACATTCACTAGACCCGATTTAACAATAAGCATAGAAATGAAAGATGTTCCTTCTGAAGAATCGTTAAATTCCATATTGGCTAACGTTAAGCAGTTCTCAACTATTGAGAACTTAAACGATATTGCAAAATCCGTAAAATGGAAAAGTGAGATTTACGATATTAATCTTATTATTTATAGTCATTCAAAAGAAAAACCACTTATAAAATATTCTGCAAGCTATTTCAAAACATTCGATGCCTCTAACACTTCGGAAGAAAATATTGATGGATACAAAACTTGGACCAAATATGAGGAACCACACACCTGAAAGTTTAAACTAATAACGAACATTTAGTTGAATTAAGGAACCGCGGCAGCCGGCCATGAGGATAAACAAAAAAGCAGTCCAAGCTGAGGGAATCAGCTGTGGACTGCTTTTTTCATTTCAAGATCGCTTGCGCAGCGAGCATCGGCGCAATATGATTACGAAACACAAGGAGCGGGATCTTGCTCTTCTTCCGCTCATCATGCGTTAACACGACGACGGTGTCCAGTCGTGGAATGATGTAAATCGCCTGCCCGCCGAAGCCGTAGGCGTTGTAGTAGTCCATTGGTGGGGAAGATGGTGAGGCTGTGTTCGCATCAGCCTCATATGTATCGACCCACCAATGCCAGCCGTAGAAGCCACGACGCGGCGGTACCGGCGCGGCCGGAATGGCGGGAGCGCTGGAGCTGGCGACCAGCGCCTTTGAGATGAGGGGCTTGTGCTCCCACAAGCCCTCCTGCAAGAAGAGCCGGCCGAATTTCAGCATATCGGCAGGCCGGAGCTGGAGACCGAATCCGCCGGTATGAATACCTTGCGGGTCGGTCTCCCAGGCGTAGTCCGCGATGCCAAGCGGACCGAAAAGCTGTTGCTCCGCATACTGGGCAACAGACATGCCTGTAACTTGCGCTAAAATCGCAGCAAGCAGCTGGGAATTGCCGGAGTTGTATTCCATGCGGGTGCCAGGTGCTTCCGACAGCGGTTGTGCCAGGACGAAGTCGACCCAATTCGACGTTCTGGTCATCTGTGGGAACGAATTCTGACCTCCAAATTCGGTCCAGTCCATGCCGGAGGTCATCGTGAGCAGGTGCCGGATTCTCATTTCCCGCTTCCGCGGATCAGCGTCTTGAAGAAGCTGAGGGAAGAATGCTGAAACCGGCGTTTCGGGCTCGGGCAGCAACCCTTGATCCATGGCGATGCAGATCAGCGCCGAGAGAACACTTTTTGTGCAAGAATTAATGCGCGTTATTTCAGCTTCTTTTTGTTCGTTGCGATAATGTTCAAAGATTCGTTCACCGCGTTGTTCGATGAGGCAGCTTGCCAAATGCAGCGGTGCAAGCGCGGCAGCCATCTGTTCCAATCTCATGCCATCCGTCCTTTAATTACCTTTTGAGTGAAATGCAGCGTGTGTTACACTAGGGCTAACTATGGTATCCTACCATTATACCATCCTGCCAGGCAGTCAGGAAAAGATTGCGATAGGAGTTCTTTAGCTAATGAGCATGAAGCGAAACCTTTTGTTGATTCCCCTCGCCTTCGTCATGACACTTTCAGCTTGTGAAGCTTTACCTGTATTCGGAAAAGAAAAGCTTGCCCGCAAGCCCATCTCTGGTTATGGCCAGCTTGTACCCGTCACCGAGCAGCGTAATGCGCTTCAGCATTTTATAACAGAAACATTAACCGGACCTCATGGTACGTATACCAACTTACAAGAGACCGATCAGAATAGCGAAGTCGCAACCGGGCATGAAGTACTTAGCGAGTCAGCGGGACTGCTCATGCGTTATTATGCCTTAACGGGGCAAAAGGATAAGTTCGAAGCCCAGTGGCAGCTTACCAAACGCACGTTCGATGCGCGGTCCGGTCTTAGCTACCGGTACAGCCCCAAGTTGAATAAAAAATTCACCGTTAACGCTACAGTGGACGACTTTCGAATCCTTCGCGCGCTGGATGAAGCAGGGAAAGCTTTTCAGACAGACGCTTATAAGAAGGACTTGGCGTACTACGGAGATAAATTATATACCTATAACGTTTCTGAAAGCCGTCTGCGTGATTTCTATGACGAGACTTACGCGATGACGAATTCATTTATTACGTTGTGCTACATAGATGTAGCTTCTATGGAGCTGCTTCCCGTTTCGAACCGGAAGAAGCGGGCGCTTGAAACGGACATGCTGGGGATTATGCAAGGGGGCTATTTGTCGGATTCGTTCCCTTTTTATCAAACTCGGTACGATTTTAAGTTGAAAGCCTATCAATCCGAGCAGATTAATTCGGTGGAGTCGCTACTAACGATCCTGAACCTAGCTGAAATTGGAGAAGCCAAGGCAAGCAGTTTACAATGGATAAAAGCTCAGGTTACCGCGGGCACGTTGGTGGGCGCTTATGATCGAAACGGAAAGCCGTTAAACGATATCCATTCGACGGCGATTTATGCGATCACGGCCATGATCGGTTCTGTGACACAGGATAAACAGCTATATAACGAGAGTATTAAGAAAATGAACGCGTTTCAAAATCATACCCAAGGGAGCCCGCTGAACGGAGGCTTTGGAGATGAGCTCGCGCAGCAAGCCTATTCATTCGACAATGCCATGGCTTTGCTCGCTTATGTTTATTAATAAAGGAGTGAGTGCTTGTCGTGACGAATCGCTATTTGAGAGGACTGCTTCGCGTGATGACACCAGCTGCTACCGCGGCGACCGGCGTATTGGTCATTACAGTGCTCGCCCTATTTGTTTATCCTTATATCGGTATTGCAGATAATGGCGACTTTTTTCGAGTTTTGTATAGCAACGGACTTTACATCAACGATCCGACATATGATAGTCAATATCTTGGTTTTTTCGTCAAAACGTACGGAGTTTTTCAGTATTATAACGAAAATCAGGCAACTATTTTCTCGACTCAATCGTCTTTTGTAAAAGCGGCTATTGGCCTAAATCAGTTGTTCCATCCAGGCACAACCACATTTGATATTCGCTATCAAGCGGCTTTGTATCTCGGACTTTATACGGCTGCGGTATATTTGCTTGTTGAAGCATTGACTTGGAAGCTTTCAAAGCTTCGCGGCTATGTGATAGCGGGAATCGCTGTTTTTGTGTTTGGCGACACCGGTTACACGGCTTATTTTAATTCCTTATACGGTGAGAGTGTGATGTTGATCATGACGATGTTCATGGTAGCAAGCGGACTCCTGTTATACCGGAAAAGATATAACGATTACGTGATGTTTGGTGTATTCGTGATTAGCGCCATGATTTTAACGGCAAGTAAGCAGCAAAACGCCCCAGTTGGGGTTTTAACTGCTATATTCGGGGTATTTTTCATTTATATTCGGAAAAGCCGATCGTATCGCGCCATAACGGCAGGACTCCTCGCAGCTCTGATTGGTGTTGGGGTGGGCACTTATGTGCTGATCCCCAAAGAATTCGTCAATATTAACAAGTTTCATTCAATGACTCGCGGCGTATTGATGGGCTCAACAGATCCGGAAAAAACATTAGAAAGCTTTGGCATCGATAAGCAATATGCGATTTTGAACCGTAGTGAGTACTACGAGCCTTATAAATCGTTTGATGTGGATTCTGCACAGTTTGAAGAACAGTTTTTTAGCAAATACGGCTTTGTTTCCATTCTTAGCTACTATGTCGCACATCCTGGACAAGCGGGACAGATGCTTAATATCGCAGCGAGAGACGGCTTTAGTATCCGTCCCATGGCGATGGGGAACTATGAGAAGTCCGTTGGCAAGCCATTTGGTGCGCACACGGTATTCTTTTCTGGCTATAGCTTGCTCAAGCAGGCGCTGGCGCCGAAAACGTTTGGTTTTATTTTACTTTGGACTTTGCTCATTATAGGGCTTTATATCCCATCGTTTATTCATGCGATTCGCTCGCAACAATGGCGTAAAGCAACGAAGCTGCCTATCGTGATTTTACTGATTTCAATGGGGTTATCGGGGATTTTCGTTTCCATTATTGGGGCGGGGGACGCGGACTTAGCGAAGCATGAATTTCTATTTACATTAACCTTTGATTTTGTTTCTTTGCTTACGGTAAGGGATTTGATTGCTAAACAGTTATGGAGCACAGAATCGGAGAATCAACAAGTTGGGGCAGCGATGTAAGGCATAAGGAGGGAGCGACATGCGAAAAGTATACCTCTTCGTCACACTTCTCGTTTTATTATGTACGTTAAGTGTGCCAAGACAAACTTCAGCCGCAGAAAGCGCAAAGGATCCTGTACTGCTTCTCTATGACAGCAAAGCGCTTAAGACACCGCAGGAAGGAAATGTTGAAGCTCTGCAGCGGCTTTTAGCTGGCTACTCTACACCAGTTACACTGCTGAGCTTAGAGCAATATAAAGAGGGAAAGCTGCACAGCTTTAATAAAGTAATCCTCGTACGAAATAAATCAGATGAATTGAATTTTCCCGATGCTTTTTTACAAGATTTGAAAGCTTACTCCGGTAAGTATATGCAAATTGGAAGCGGCCTTCCAGCATCGATTCAGCAAGCGCTGCACCTTCAAGAACAGCATACGGTGGATGATACGATCAACTTGAAGATTAGTGATCTGAACCAAACTTCCATTCCTGTTAGCAACATGGCATGGGTGACCTCGTTTGAAGGAAAATCGTATGGAACAGTGAAATCCTCCAAACATCCGTCCGAAGCACCGTACAGCATTGCAAACGGCAACTATGGGTATATTCCGTACTTGTCAAAAGGCAACGTGTCAGAACTGGCAGCTTCCTATGTGTTGAAAGATTGGCTGGAAGTTTCCTCGGCCCCGCAGCATTATGTATTAATTAGCGATATTTTTCCATTTTCAAATCTGGAACTCGTGAATGCAATGGCGGATCAGCTGTATGAAGCGGGCATTCCTTTTGTAGCCAGTATACAGCCGGTATTCAGTAATTGGGACTACCCGGCAATGCAGCGTTATATGGAGACGCTTAAACATTTGCAAGCCCGCAATGGCAGTATTATTGTTCAAACGCCGATTGTTGACTCTACAGATTCTCCGGATGTGAATAAGCTTCGGAATGAATTGGGCTCTTTTCTTGATCATCTAGCAAGCTCAGGGATCGTACCGCTTGGCGTCAGTGCTGAGATGTATTGGACTTATGATAAACATTATGCGTCAGATGGACTTTCTTTTTTTGATTCAGGTCTTATTCTTCCTAACAAAGCCGTTCAATACCGGGATCCTTCCGATACTGCCGTGGCATTCCACTCAACAGCATATACGATTGATGCCAAAGAGCTTTCGCGCTATTCGGATGAAGGTAAAAGCCTGAATCCACTGCCGATGAATACGGCCATAGCGTACAGTTTTCCTAACGATCCTTCGAAGCTGGAGACTCTGCTTACGACGTTAACATCTAGCTGGACAACGTATGATGATTATAAAAATGGGGAGCACTCCGTTCAAACGTCAGCGAGTAAATTTAGCTCACAGAACGGGCATTTGCTAATCAATGGTCAGAGTATTCTGCTTAATAATCGCATTCAGGATATTGATTCGGCGCATGTCTATGTGCAGCAAAAAGAGAAAAGTTTAAGCGGACTTTTCTCCGTGCAAAATAAAATACTAATTGTTTTAATCGGAACATCGCTATTCTTATTCGGTCTTTTCCTTATCATCGGACACCGAATGTACAAACGAAAATACATGCAATCGTGGAGACAATGATGACACTTGCCGACATACTAATGCTGATTGCTGTGATATGTATCTGGTCACTCCTGCTGATTAATATCATCCTGATTGTGGCAGGCTATCTGTATTACATGCAGATTGAGAATCAACCGGTTCCTCCGATTAAAGGGGAACCTCCTTTCGTTTCCATCATGGTGCCGGCTCATAATGAAGGCAAAGTGATTACGCAAACCGTTGAATCACTGCTCGCTTTAGACTATCCGCATGATCGCTACGAAATAATTGTGATTAATGACAATTCCTCGGACAATAGCCGAGAACTGCTTGCTAAACTTCAAGCGAAATATCCCGAGCGTCAATTGATCGTGTTGAACACGGATGCTGTCACGGGTGGTAAAGGCAAATCCAACGCCTTGAATCTGGGCTTCAAGCTAAGCCGTGGCGAGCTGATCGCCATCTACGATGCGGATAATACCCCGGAAAAGAAAGCGCTGCTTTATCTCGTCGCTGAAATCACGCAGGATCCAGGACTTGGCGCGGTAATCGGCAAATTTCGCACTCGAAATCGTAATGCGAATCTGTTGACGCGTTTTATCAATATTGAGACGCTTTCGTTCCAGTGGATGGCTCAAGCGGGGCGTTGGAAGCTGTTTAAGCTATGTACGATCCCGGGTACAAACTTTCTGATGCGCCGCGAAATCGTTGAGCGAATCGGCGGTTGGGACGTGAAGGCGATTGCGGAGGACACGGAAATTTCATTCCGCATTTATTTGATGGGTTACAAAATTAAGTTCCAGCCTAAATCCGTTACTTGGGAGCAGGAGCCTCAGACGGTCAAAGTATGGTTCAAACAGCGGACAAGGTGGGCGAAAGGGAACATTTACGTCATTGTAAAAAATATCCCGCTGCTGTTCCATCCGGATGCGCGCCGTATACGATTTGATATTTGCTATTTTCTATCTATTTATTTTTTATTGCTGACCTCGCTTGTCATGTCGGATTTGCTGCTGATTCTACACGCATTGGGCTATGTTAGCACCACCATTGCAAGCTTTAGCTCATTTTTGTGGGTACTGGCGATTACTCTCTTTATCGTGGGCACTTTTATTACGCTCGTCACGGAAAAAGGAGAAATGCGGCTCTCTAACGTGTGGATTATTGTTTTGATGTACGTGTCTTACTGCCAAATGTGGATGGTCGTGGCGGCTTACGGCATGTATACCTATCTGAAGGACGTCATTTTTAAGCGAGAAGCAAAATGGTATAAAACCGAACGCTTCTAGGGCAGTAAGGATCGGAGTTGACGACGATGTGGAATCGTAGTGTTGTGAGAGTAGCATTAAGTATTTTTCTATTTCTGGGCTTATTTCTACCGACAGTTCAAGCAGAGAACGTGTCACCTGCCGCCGGGCAAATGCAAACGCATTTGTCCGATACGTCTTTAACCGGCGGCATTACATATACGCAGCAGTTTTTTCGTGTAGAGAACTATTGGAATGTGACCAGCGTTGACATTCATCTCGACTACCAGCTGTCACAGCTCCTGCAAAATGAACGCTCCTCCGTCACGCTCTATATGAATGGAACTCCGTTTCATTCTTTTCGACCGCAGCTGGGAGAGAAGGTGCAGCAGCAGCTGGATCTGACCGTGCCGGCTTCAATGATTATTAAAGGCGTCAACACGCTCATGATACAGGGGCACCTTGAGACGAATGCGCCAACCGTACAGAATGCTTGTCTGCCTACCGATAATCGCGATAATTGGCTGCAAATCGCAAAATCCTCAAGAATCGCCGTGAATTATTCCAGCGAGCCGATTCAAGACAGTATTCAGGATTTTCAACGCCATTTTATTGGGCAAGATTCGGTTACCAATGGTCAAATTGCGATAGCTGTTGCACCGGAAAACACGGCTCCTGAATTGGAGGCGGCGACCTATGCGTTATCTGGCTTAGCTAAAGTAAATCAAGTGACGGATAAACCGATTCCGCTTACGACTTATAGCAGCGATCTGACGAAAACCAAGAAAGCACTCATTCTTGTCAGTCTCTATGAGCATTTGCCTGCGGAAGTGAAGGCTGTGATCAAAGAAGGGGACGTGGCGCAAAAAGCCGTTCTTCAGCTCCTCAATCTGAATGGAGTCAAAACGCTAGTCATCACATCGAACGACGCCACGCTCCTCATAAAGGCCGGTCGGCTGGCAGCCAATCAAACGCTGCTTACGCAAATTAATGCGCCGCAGAAAGAAGTACTGGCTACCACGGAAGTGGACACGCCGGCTGTCAATGTTAGCCGTACTTTGCCGCTGACGGAGTCCGGAGATAAGCTTGTCGGTGACCGTCACCGGGAGAAAGCGTATTTTATTTCCCTGCCAGGCAATCGTTCCATTGCAGACGGCAGTAAGCTGCGCATCAACTTTCGTTATGCGCGGAATGTCGATTTTGATCGTTCGTTGGTCACGATTCTCGTGAATGATACGCCGATCGGGAGTAAAAGGCTTTCCACCGAGCTCGCCGACGGCGATCATATGGAGCTTACGATTCCGAAATCCCTGAATATTTCAGGGAATTTTACAGTAAAAGCAGCATTTGACCTTGAGCTTAAAAATAATAGCTGTCTTGCAAACGAAGATCAGATGCCATGGGCCTTTGTCGAGAAGGATTCTCTGCTTCAATTGAATACAAAAGACAGAACGGAGCTGTTGTTTAACAACTATCCGTATCCGTTTCTACGTGACGGCAGCTATAACCAAGTTACGGTTGTGTTGCCGACGACACGAGATGTGTACATGTATCAATCGTTAACAAATGTATTCAATCTGCTGGGCCGCTATGCGCAGACGAATACAGGCAATGTACAATATTTAGGAGGTAACCTTCAACCTGAGCAGCTCAAAGGCCGTCAAATTATTGCGATCGGCAGCTATGAAGATAACGCTGTGATTGCGGCTAACAATGATAAGCTTTATTTCCGCTATGGAGCTGGGGGACAAGGTTTTGTCTCTAACGAAAAACTCAGCATTGAATCCGGCTATGGCAAACGAATCGGTTCTTTACAATTGATTGATTCTCCCTATCAAAGTGGTTTTGGCCTTATGGCAGTGACGGGCAGTCGTCCGGAATATGCTTACTTGGCCTCCAAGCTCATCGGCTCGGAAGGCTCGCTATGGCAAGTGTTCGGCGATGGCGCAATCACGGATGCAGATGGCAACGTGCAGGCATATCGCTTTAAGAAAGAAGCTGCCTCAGCGCCATCCACTGCGCTTGATGATGTACTGGCGCGTAAAGATGTTCTCGGCTTTATGGCCGCGGCAGGACTTGTCGCCTTGCTTGTGATCCTCTCGCTGATTTTAATGATTCGTAAATATGCGAAGAAGAAGCGGAGGGATCTGCGATGAGTCGATTACGAAGTAGTATGATCTCGGACGGCGGCTTCCTACTTTTTTTGCTATTGTGCTTTGTAAGCATCATTTTTACCGCGGGCAATCCGAATCTGTACCTGCAAAATATTATTTTTCTCAATGTGGCTTTTCTCATTGCTGTTATTACGTACTTTACGAATGTTACAACAGGCTTGATTCTAAACATTCTGTTCATCTTCGGCTATGGGACGTACACCTTGTACCAAACGGTTGTGGCTGGCGGCTTAATCGGGACGCAGAATTATTTTTGGCTCATTGTGACTCCGATCTTTACACTTGCAACTTGGCTCTTGACGCTGGGGAATCGGCAATTGCAGTCGGAGAACGAACAGCTAATCAAAGAGAATCAATCCTTGGCAACCGTCGACTTAAAGACAAGTTTGAAAAATACGCTTTCTTTTCAAGCCGATGCAACCGTATTTATGGCACTTTCCGTCCGGTATCATATTCCCTTAACCCTGATGGTGATCAGCGTGAAGTATTGGGATGAAATTAAACGGATGATTGGCGAAGATCAGCTGATGGAAGCGGTCCTCGATCTATCCAGAATGAGCCAAACGAATATTCGCACGAACGATTCGCTTTATTTGCTCAATAAAGAAAATCCGATGTGGGGCATGCTGCTATTTACGGATCGGCCAGGGGCATCTATCGTCATTGAGCGTTTGAGAAAGAGTGTTGAAGAACGTAATCGCGGCGAATATGCGGAGAAATACAGGGTGGAACTTGTTTTGAAAATGGGTGCAGTTGAGTACAATGCGGTTGAAATCAATAATCCCCTGGAGTTTATCGTACAAGCGAAAAAACAGTTAGAATACGACGTGTAAAAGGAAGGGTCTCGGCGAAAGCTGGGACTTTTCTTTTTTTGTATGATGTTCAACTCACAAGCAAATGAGAAAATTCGTCATTGGATATGAGATTGTGTAGTTTTGATATACGCAACGTTTATTTTTTGTTTATAAATTATTTAGAAAGTGTCTATAATCATGATTTAAACTAAAGGAGTGGTGCCAATGTGGATGTGGCAACATATATTTAATATCTGTTTTGATAAATGAAAGGATTGAAATTTGGGATGGGTGTAAATGATATTTTCTCCATGTTACTGCGTTGGATAGTCCCGGCTGTATTGTTCATAGGAGCAATCACAGTTGGTTTTCTAATATTGTATAAATTGATTTATCGAAAGTTCCTTCAAGGAAATAAGAAAGTATCCTGGACTAAATTCATTTTATCAATACTTTTGACAGGGTATCTATTTATCGTATTCGCAATAACAACACTAAGCAGAAGTGCAAATTTTGACAACCAATTCAATTTGAATTTAATAAGTGGTTTTCTAGATGTTTGGAATAATTGGTCGTTAACTTCATTTCTGCTACTTGTATATAATCTCGTTGTTTTATCACCTCTCGGAATTCTTCTTCCCTTCATTAGTCGTAAATTTCAATCTATCAAAAATATTTTTCTCTTTTCCGTTGGATTTACTTTGTTAATTGAGTCATATCAATGGGTTACACATAGGGGAATCTTTGAACTGGATGATTTGGTTCATAATACCATCGGTGCACTCAGTGGTTATTTGATCATTAAACTTATTTTGAGTTATAAACAAGAGAGTAAAATAAGATACAATTCCATAATTAGTGCTGCAATTATTCCATTTTTTTATGCTTGCCTTTTTGTGGGTGCAATTTTTAGCTACCACAGCCAGGAGTTTGGAAATATGAGCATTCGTCCTTCAATAGGAACGGATATGTCTAATGTCTCAGTTTCCAGTCAAATTGCACTCTCTCAAGAGAGCAGATTGCTTCCGATTTATTACGATGTAAATGCCAATCAACCTGAATTAGCGCTCAATATCATTTCAAAACTACAACGTAGCATTCCCTTGCCTTTAGTTAAGAGTAGTGGTCGAGACGGAGATAACAAGCAATACAGTTTTGAAATCACTAATGATTCGTCGTATCACTTAACTTACTTCACTCGAGAAGGAACATGGTCATTGTTTGATGAACTCGTTGACACGACGAAAGAACTAACTGATGAAGCTACAGGTCAGAAAATTGAACATCTTTTGAAAGAAAACTCATTTATCCCTTCAGATGCTGAGCTAAAGATTGATCAAAACGGTACTTTCCGCTGGGACGCCCCTAATGTCGATCCTAGCGAGTATTCAAAGGACTTTCTAAACGGAATGGTTATGGTCGATGTTACAGACACTGGCAAGATTTCAAATCTAAGCTTTGATTTAATTGAAAATAAATTTATTCGCAACGCTCAGGTTATTTCTCCTTCTGATGCTTTTGAAAAAATCAAAAAAGGGAAGTTCGATAGTTATAATAGTCGTAAACCTTATCGAATGGGAGATCAAATAAAAATCACCGGTATGAAACTGATGTACCAGTATGACAGTAAAGGCTATTATCAGCCAGTGTATGAATTTGATGGTTCCTTAAACGACGAAGTAAGTAGATTTAGTGTAAGAATACCAGCTCTTCCCTAGATTCATGCCACGGAGTGCTAAATTCTGAATAATTAACCACTTGAAATGAAATAATGAACTCATGAAAATAAATTCTGGAAAATGAGTTGATGTGGCATGAATTCAGTTCCTGAGATCTGGAAAGAACTTAGTAAATCGCTGGATTTTGTTTGTTACGAACATAAGACAGGATCCGAACCTTTTTATATTGGTTATCTAAGTTCACTCATTGACGAGCAAGTTTTACACCGTGATATTCTTGGATACCTAACCGAGGACTCGAAAGTGTCAATAGATGATCTGTACAATCTCATTCCCGTTGCAGAAAAAGAAATTTCATGTACTTCGAAAATCATTCAAAATCATATACTTCAGGGATATGTGGCTGTTCAACTTGGCCTTCTGAATCAACATACGATCTTGGTTAAAGCCTCTCTTTCCAAAGGGCGAAAAGTTACAGAACCCCAGGTTGAATTCACCGTAGAGGGATCGAAAGATGCTTTCGTTGAGTCGTTGGACATCAATCTGAACTTGATCCGCAGACGTATTCCCATTCCCGAGCTACGAATAAAAGAAATTACGCTAGGTAGTGCATCCAAGGCGAAAGTTGCGGTTTGCTACATAGAAGGAACAACGAATGAACAATATGTAAATACATGTATACAACGAATTGAAGATGTAGAATTTGATGTTTTTTCTGATGTTACATTGCTTCAACAAATGATCGAAGACAATTCTAACTCTATTTTTCCCCAAACAGTTGGTACCGAGAGACCGGATTACGTCTCTTGGGCTTTATCATCTGGCCAAGTTTGCATATTAATGGACGGGTCCCCGACAGCCGTATTTGCGCCGGTCAATTTGGGGATATTTTTCATTTCCTATGAAGATTATTTTCTGCCTTGGATCATCGGTTCTATATTGCGATTAATCCGTATGACATCTGTGGTGTTCTCGATCTTTGCCACGCCATTATATGTTGCTGTGATGACGTACCACGGACAAGGCATATCAAATATTTTTTTGCCAACGATCATTTCTTCCAGAATTAATGTGCCTTTCCCTCCGGTTGTGGAGGTGATCATTATGGAACTTGTGATTGAACTGTTACGGGAAGCTGGTGCTAGGTTGCCTTCCAAAATCGGACAAACGATTGGAATTGTGGGAGGTATAGTGCTCGGAACAGCTGCCGTTGAAGCTTCAATTACAAGCAACTTTTTATTGATCATCGTAGCATTATCAGCTTTAGCTTCATTCACAACGCCTGTTTTTCGAATGAGTGCCACGATACGTGTCCTTCGTTTTCCGTTTATTATTGCAGCTCAAATATGGGGGATTCTAGGCATATTCATCATCATTCTCTTTGTGATTATTCATTTATTGCGTTTAACGTCCCTTGGAATGCCTTATTTGGTTCCTTTTTATCCCCTTCGAACTTCCGACATGTTCGATTCTGTGATACGTTCCCCTTATAGTAAATTTCATCACAAATTTAGTTTTTTCAGAACATTAAACCCTGTAAGGTTTGATAAGAAAAAAGCAAAGACGAAGGAAGACATCAATGAATGAAAGAATACGTACGGGGAGTGGTAGGCTGTTGAAACCATCGGTAAATGAACGGTTCACCGTTTCGCCGTTTCTGATTTCCATATTGATTCATTCGATGCAGCTCGGAGTCAGCTATCTTTCTATGGCTATCAATCCGATTCAATGGGCTGGTCAAGATACTTGGATATCTGTCCTTCTTTGTGGTCTCAGTATTCATGTTATTATATGGATGATGTACGGAATCCTCAACCGGAATGAAACAGATCTTATCCACACTCATCTTCAAATATTTGGAAAATGGGGCGGTAGCGTACTTAACTTTATCTTTATCGTTTTTTTCCTGTTAGGCACCATATATCAATTGCGACTATTTATAGAAATTGTCCAAGTATGGGTGTTTCCTGATATCGAAACTTGGTCTCTCGCTTTAATTTTGCTTCTGCTTGTTTACTATTGTGTTGCAGGAGGATTTCGAACAATCGTCGGTATTTCTATGGTTAGTTTAGTGCAGCATCTTCTTATTTTTTCCCTGGTATTTGCAATGCCCTTTTTTCAATTTAACAATTTATTGCCTATGCTGGATCATTCAGTTAACAGTATCCTTAAAGCGGCGAAGGAAATGACATTTCCGTATTTTGGCGTGGAGATGCTTTTATTCATCTATATGTTTGTTAAAACACCACAAAAATCGCAGAAGTGGGCTCATTTAGGCAACATGCTCACAACCATGTTTTATCTCATCATCATTCTTTCACTAGTGTTATTGTTCAAACCGCATCAATTATCAACAGAAATTTGGCCCGAGTTATCCAGCTACAAATTTGTACGTTTTCCATTTATTGAACATATTGAGTTTATTGGTGCCGCTTCTTTGTTATTCGCTTTATTTCCTGTCATATGTCTAAATCTTTGGGCTTCAGGCCGAATAATGAATATCATGTTCAATGTTAAGCGTTCGACTGTTCTGCCTATGTTTCTAATTATTATCTTTATCGCGGTATGTCTGATTCCAGATCGCAACAGCATTGAAGAAGTTAAAACCATTTTATCAAAAATAGGATTTTACTTGATCTATACATACATCCCATTTCTATATATTGTCGATATGATCAGAATGAAAGTGAGAAAAGTGGCATGAATCGGTATCTATTCTTGCTATTGGTCACATGTCTCCTGTTAACTGCTTGTGTGAAACAACAGATTATAGACAGAATCACGTTATTTATTGTTTGTGCTTTCGATGATGCAACCAACGATCAACTTGAATTCACAATAGCTGCACCTAAAGTTCTATCCAAAAAACCTGACTCCATCTCAAACCAATTGCTCTCGAAGGTTGCTCACACTAGTGTGGATATTAAGGAAATAATGGACTACCAATTAACAAAGCCTATTAATCCGGGAAAGCTTTCCGTGATATTGTTTGGAAAAGATTTGGCTGCAAAAGGGCTGGTCAAGGAAATAGATGTAGCTTTGCGGGACGCTCAAGCCTCACGTCGAATGTTTCTAGCTGTGGTTGATGGAGAAGCAAAAAAAATGCTCCAAGCGAATTTTAGTCCAGATGAGGAAAAAGGAATGTTCTTATTCAATTTGCTAAATTCGAACACGAGAAGTGGATTGCTTCTCAAACAAAATCTTCATGAGTTCGAATATGCTCTTTCGGGCAAAGGAATGGACCCTTTCTTGCCGCTCCTTAAATTGGAAAAGGATCAAGTAATAATCGCTGGTTTAGCTCTATTTAAGGACGATAAATATGTACGTTCCATTAATGAAAAAGAAATGGGACTCATGAAACTACTTAAAAAAAATGCAAATCAAGTAAGTTGTGAAGTAAAGCTGGATAATGGATCTTATGTTACCGTTAGAAGCTCCAGTTCTAAAGTGCACTATAAAGTAAGCCATGATAAAAACAATGAGAATGTGATTATTAATCTTAAGATGAAAGGGGAAATTAATGAATCGAGAAGTGAGTATTTACCAAGTCAAGATTTGCAGGCTATAAAGAAGGGGCTAGAAAATGAAATTACTACAACCGGCATGCATCTCATTCATTCATTTCAAAAGGATGGAATCGATCCACTCGGATTAGGTGATTTTGTTAGGAGTAGAACGCGAAATTGGAATGAAGAAGCATGGGAAGAAGCCTATCGAACCTTGAACGTTCGCTTGGATGTTGAGGTTACTCTTAAAGAAATGGGCATCAAGAAATAACATATTCTTGCAAAGCACTCGTATGAAGTCAATGTACTACTCATACCTTGGGAATAAAATTAAGTTTTACCATCCATACTGATAAAGTACAAATAGATCTTTATCGGGGTATATAAACTTGGCACAAGAACAAACCAAACGCTATTCCCATTTGATGCATAGTATTCCATCTAATTCGAGTATTGAATACCCGCTTAATCCGTGGATTCCTCTTTGGTGGTCGGCAGCCTTTCCGGGTTACGGGCATTGTATGGTCAACTATCCACTGATCGGATATTCGCTCATTATCTTCGAATTCACCGTTAACAACCTCGCAAAAGTAAACAAAGCTATTTATTTCTCAATGTTAGGCGATTTCCAATCAGCCATTGACGTTATAGATCTGCGTTTCTTTTATCTCTACATTGGTGTGTACGTATTTACCATGTTCGATTCATACCGCAGATGTGTAGATATGAACAATAATTACGTGTTATCTTATCGGACTACAACTTTGACGAAAACAACGAAGGCATCCTCTTTTAGCGTAAATACCTTGAACAAGGTTAGCCCGATTACATCCACTTATTGGGAAATGATTATGCCTGGTCTCGGTTCCTTGTATCTAAACCATCTAATTTCCTTTTTCTTCAGCATAATCACGTGGGTAATAACGATCGGCTTCTCTAGGTTTTATGTCGGTGTCTACTACACTTGCATTGGCAATTTTGAAAAAGCGAAAACCATATTAGACCCACAATGGTACTTGTTTATTCCGTCCATTTACGGAGGATATGTGTATTTTGCATACTCACAGGCCGTTATTACGAACTTCCAATTTAAGCTCTCTCAATCGCAGTTTTTGCGTTCCGAATATCAACATGCAACTTTCGACATGCCTCTTCCAGTCATGCCAGGGGGAAATAGAATGTATATCATTGCTTCTTTCGAGCACTCGACTGCAATCGAACTAGCTTTGACCGAACTTGAACAGATTGGTGTTGAGAAATCGGACATGTTTGCATTGCCGCTTCGAGTCCGTAATGAAAAGAAAAAGTTATTTGATAACGCACATTACTCAGACGGTGTTAGCTTTGTAGATCTTGCTACCATCTTAGGATCCATCTGTATGCTCCTTGGGGGTATATACGGCTTTGTGCTTAAGCAGGGACCTATTTTATGGGCTTTATACGGATTGGTGGTCGGTGGAGTACTCGGCTTCCTTATCAAGTTCATTGTGATAAAAAAAATGCCTTCGCTAGATCTATTTGGAAGAAGGAAAGCAACAGAAATAGTTATGATGATAAGATGTGGTTCGACAAATGATGATCAGATAAAGAAAATATTATGGAACAATAAAGCGCTTGGATTAACGGAGTACGATCCGAACAAGAGGGAGATGGAATGAAAGAATTATATAATTCTCAATTAGCGGCATAGGAAAAAGATTAAACTAACTAAGAAACTTTTGGTTGAATAAACACCTAGGAAGAGGTTGCCGGCATAATAGTAATCACAAAAAAGGAGAATTTTGTGTGAGAAAGGTATTATTTACACCTTTATTACTATTTTTACTCATAGGATGGGTTTATCTAGACATTGAAAAAGGCGTAAAAGAAGCTGATGCAGCAAAACAAAGTTCTTTCCACTATGCTGATTTTCAGATGTATAACGCAGGACAGAATTTGTATGATTCGCTGTTTTCCGATATACAAAAAGCGAAAGAGTACATTTATATACATTTTTTTATCATTCGAAATGATGAAATTAGTAATAAATTTCTTACTTTATTGGAGGATAAGGCAAAACTAGGGGTCGATGTTAAGTTATCGACAGATCGAATGGGGAGCTTTCTGTTTAAGAAATCGATGCGAGAAAGATTACGAAAAGCTGGGGTGCAATTTACGTTTAGCGGAAAGCCTACGTTTCCACATTTCTTCTATACTTTACAAAATCGGAACCATCGCCGGATTACTGTGATAGACGGGACGACCGCATATATTGGCGGTTTTAATATGGGGAAGGAACATTTAGATCAAGATAAGCGAGTGGGCCATTGGGAGGATTATCACTTTCGTATCAGTGGTGACGGCGCTCAAGATATGGAAAGGCAATTTTTGCTTGATTGGAAAAATAACACGGGTGACAGTTTTCCTGTTCACTCCAGCTCCCCTATAAATGGAAATACGGGTTATGATTATTTATTTACGGACGGGAAAGGTTTGGCGGAGCGATATCAAGACTGGATAATGAAGGCAAGTCATTCGATCGTGATTGCATCACCATATTTTATACCTGGAAAGAAAATGGTGGATGAGCTGATTGAGGCAAGAAAACGAGGTGTTGCTATCAAAATTTTAGTTCCGCTTAATAGTAATTTCCCTATGATAAAACAAGCTGCATACCCGTACTTAAGAGAACTCTTGAAAAATGGGGCGGAAATTTATTTATATCAGAACGGTTTTTTTCATGGAAAGGTGTTGAGCATTGATGGAAAGTATGTAATGACGGGCACCCCGAATTTTGATACTCGCACCTTTTATCTTAATAAGGAATCGGTATGTTCGATTTATGGTGGACCGATAATAGCTGAGATCCAGAAAAAGTTACAGGATGAATTTCGGATGTCAAAGCGTATCTCTGATACTTATTTTGATGATTTGAATATATGGGAACGATTTTTGGAGAGGACGATTTCAATCGTTTCTTTTTATCTCTAGCGATTTTATTATTGAGGGGGAGAAGTTTATTTAAACAATTAAGATTATGGCGAGCTACAACTGAAGACAGGCCGTAATCCATGGGGAGCTCTAATAAAGGCTCAAAAAAACCATTTTAATGATGATAGTTTTTTTTGTCGGTAATGCGATAAAGTTCTTGTCAACGACAGCCCCCAACGACTAAGGAACTGAAGTGGTACTGGGTCAAAGAATCCTATATCCAAATGGCTTAACTGAATTACTTAAAGAAATTACTTAAAAATTAATAAGCTACTAGAGGTAAAATTTAGTGGGAACTATTTCTTAATAAAAACACCAGGAAGGAAATCACAACAAGCGGCTGCCTTTTCGAACACAGAAACGCATCGTATCAGAGGAATTAAGAATTTTTTGAGGATGCTGATGATTCTATCGTTAAGTTATAATATGCTTGTATCAAATAAAAAACGAAAAGGAGCTCACTATGAAAGCACTCGTCACTGGCGCAAATAAAGGAATCGGTTTCGAAATCGCTCGAAGTCTTGGTAAGCGTGGTTATGACATTCTCGTTGGAGCGCGTGATGAAGCCCGTGGGCAGGCAGCAGTCGAAAAACTTGCCGCAGAAGGCATCTCAGCAACGTACATCAAGATTGATTTAAATAATCTTGACAGTTTGCACGCAGCGGCTAAAATGGTTGATTCGCTTGATATTTTGGTCAATAATGCTGGAATTCCTGATAGTGTCAAGCCAGGGCGCGCGGCGCTCGACCTCGCCAAGCGCACATTTGACTATACAACAGAGGATTTACGTACGACGATGGAAACGAATTTTCTCGGCACACATGAGCTCATCAAAAGTCTGCTGTCATCTCTGACAGACAACGCGAAAATCGTCAATATCACTGTTCCGATTTCGCCGACCGACTTTTGGCACCCGCTCGCTTACATTACGAGCAAAGCAGCACTTAACGTGATGACACTGACTTACGCTTACGAGTTTGAAAAAATGGGCAGCCATCGCCAGATTTTCGGCATCATGCCTGGCGCAGTCGCAACCGATTTGAACGGCATGGAAGCTGGTGCGCACGGCGGATTCGTCAAGTCTCCCGAAGCCGCTGGGCAGATAAGTACCGACATTATCCTGTCTGATAAGAATCAAAATGGCCAAATTATTCAGTACGATGGAAAGATTGTTACAGATTATGAGATTCAGCTAAGAGGCTAGAAACACCAATCTCTGTCAGATGTACAACTTAGACTGGCACTTTAGTTACCTAGGGCTACCTTAATGATTTACACAGCCTCTCCAATAGGACAAAATTTCGTTTCAATCGTCACGTTCGAGCACTAATAGAATAGAAATCCCTGTTCACTTCTAGTGAATAGGGATTTTTTTCTTTCATATACTTTCCTGAAATTCGATTGACACAAGCAGAAAACTGTGGGAATATTTTCTTACGGCAACATTTAGAACGATGTTCACAATAATGAACAAGATGGATGATCATAAGTTAATAGCAAAATAAAAAAATGATAAGGTGAATTATGAGAGGAAATGTAGCTGTTATAACCGGCTCTGCAACCGGTATCGGAAAAGCCATCGCTCTTCGTTTAGCAAGGGAAGGCGTCCATATTACAATCAATTATTCCAAGTCGGAAATTGAAGCTTTGGAGACCCAAAAGGAAATTGAGGCTTTAGGAGTAAAATGTCTGTTGTTTAAAGCTACAGTTTCCGATGATCTTCAGGTACGCCAAATGATTAAAGAAACCGTAGCTTCATTCGGACGATTGGATATTTTAGTCAATAATGCAGGAGTGACCGATTTTGTTAGCCATGATGATCTTGAGGGGTTGAAAGAGGAGTATTGGGACAGGGTCATGGATGTCAATGTAAAGGGGCTTTTCTTTTGCAGCCGGGCCGCAGCGGTCGAATTAAAAAAGCAGAAAGGCTGTATCGTAAACATTACGTCGGTTGCAGGGTTGACGGGGCTAGGCAGTTCGATCGCTTATGCCGCCTCGAAAGCCGCTGCTATTAGTGTAACGAAATCGCTTGCCCGCATCATGGCCCCTGAAGTTCGCGTCAATAGTATTGCGCCTGGGATTGTACAAACCCGATGGGTTGAGGGGCAGGAGGATCATATCAAGCGACTGGCAGAGGGAACACCGCTTGGTAGAATTGCAACTCCGGAAGATGTGGCTGAAGTCGCTTATTCATTAATTGCGCATTCGCATTTTGTGACAGGAGAGATCCTCAAAGTAGACGGCGGCATGTTTATATAACTTATGAAAGCAGAAAAATAAGCTGACCGTGTCTAACGCGGCTGGGTCTTCCATTTCATCCGGAAAAGGAAGGTATTATCGGAAAAGCTATAGATAATATGAACGCTGCTCTGCTCTATTATTTGTCGCTACTTCTGGTTTACAACGGTATAAGTAAACCCGCTCCTATCTATAAGGAGCGGGTTATTTCTAGTTAGTAACTTTGCTAATTTCATTTCCTCATTAATGCAAGTGGTACGGTAGTTTCGTTCATGGATTCATACTGTTTCATACGATTGGGAATTGATGTTGTAGCATTTGGGACACTGGATCATCTATTACTTAGCGGCACGAATTGGAACTGAAACCCTAGAACCGCGATGGGAAGTATAAAAGCAGCCGTTTTTTCTATATTTTATAAATTGCATATGAGTTTATATTTTGATGATTTACTAAGATCGCCTTTTCCCTAATAATGAAGGGTATCCTTCAAAAGCCTCATGAAGTATTAATTGTAACCGTTCTCATCGTGCTGGGGGGTCATTCATATGCTGCAGAAGATTCGAAGATATAATAGGAGTGTTATAGCCACATGGCTAGTCTCGTATTTGTCTGTGCTGTTGGTACCTATTGTAATTAGTATGATTCTTTATTCGGCAACGCACAGTCTGGTGGAGAAAGAAATAAATCGGGCGAACGAGTTGCTTCTCACGCAGATCGAAATGTCTATCGATAGTAAGTTAAAAGGCTTGGAACAATTAAGCTTGGAAGTTGCTTTAAACAAAAATGTCTCTTCTTTCGCGAATGTTGAAAAGCCGTTATTCGACGATCAGTATTATCAACTTTTTAATATTGCCGAAAGTCTGAGAACTTACCAACGAGCCAATGACTATATTGAGCAAATTTACGTGATGTATGCGAACAGCGATACCGTTGTATCCACGTTCAATCACACCGATTCCCGTGGGCTGTTCACCCTCATGAGGCCGGGGCAGGAGACTTCTTTTGAGGAGTGGAGACGGCTATTTGACCAAAAGTATGTCTATAAGTATTCGCCAATGAAATATTGGAACGAAGGCACGTCGATGTCGGGGGTGATGTTTGCCCGGTCGCTCGTTTTGAATAATCCGCTTCAGCCTTATCCCATTCTAATCATTTTGATTAATGAGAATAAGCTGCTGGAAAGCATTCCGAAATACAATGATTCCTCGCTACTGATTTTGGATAAAGATAATCACTTCATTGCTGCGTCCAAAGATAAACAGGAGCTGCAAGAGCACTTGCCATCAGAGCGTTTGTTAGGGAAAAAAGGTTTGGTGTACGCTGAGATGAATCAGGACAAAGCGGCTTTGTCTTATGTTACATCCGAACTGACGGGCTGGAAATATGTGTCCGTTCTCCCGGCAGAAATCTTCAATGAGAAGATGGAATATTTGAAAGCGATAACAAGACTGGGTATTGCCCTAGGTTTGTTGATAGGCATTATCGTTACGATTATTTTCTTGAGAAAAAATTATATGCCCATTCAAGTCCTGCTGCAGAATATGACGCAGCGGTCCGGATTCCGTTTTGATGGAAAATCGAATGAGTATTCCTTTTTGCAAAATGCGCTTCATCATACCTTTATCGAGAAAGATGAAATTAGCAAGCTGTTAAAGCTGCATAATAATACGATCAGAGCGCATTTTCTGACACGTTTATTGAAGGGGCAGTTGGAGAAAAAGCTTTCGCTTACGGATTCTTTTGCCGCCCACAATGTCCACTTTGTTTCGGATCGGTTTGCGGTGCTGCTGTTCAGCATTGATGCTTACGGCAAGCTGCAAACGGATGAAGCGGATGCATCATTCGGGCAGGAGACACAGATGCTTCATTTTGTGCTTAGCAATGTGATCGAGGAGCTTGCTGGTGGCGATGCAACGGTTTATTCCACAGAAGTGAATGAGCTGACAGCCTGTATCGTTAATTTGAAACCACTTCCTTCGAATGAGGAAGAAGACTTGGTATTAATCCGAATGGCCACCCAAACGCAAGCGTTCATTAAGGAACACATCCATGCGGAAATGACGATTGCTGTGAGCGGTGTTCATAATGACGTGTATGGGATCTCACAATCGTACCAAGAGGCACTGGAAACTCTTGAGCATCGCATCGTGCGCGGCAATGGGCAGGTGATTTTGTACAAAGAAATTAGCATGGAGGCAGCGTTCTCCGGACGGAATTACTATTATCCGTTGAGCGTTGAACAACAGCTCGTTTACTACGTGAAGACGGGGAATTTGTCCAAATCGCAGGCCCTGCTAGCAGAAATTTACGAGGCGAATTTCAAGGATCATCCTGTTTCAGTGCCGCTTGCAAAATGTCTGCTATTTAATTTGGCAAGCACAATGCTGAAAACGCTCGACGAGGTAAGCTCGATCAGCAAACGAAATTTTGAAGCTCATGCTGAAGATGTGGAACGGCTGTTGAACTGTGACACGGTTCAGGACATGATGGCCCATATAAATCGAGTGCTTGAACAGGTCTGCGAATGGATTCAAACCGACAAGAAGAATCAACATACTTATCTGATCGATGATATACGCGTTTATATTCAGACGCATTTTCGAGATGTCAATTTGAATATCTCGATGATTGGGGAATCTTTTTCGCTGACACCTTCCTACGTGTCCAAAATATTTAAAGAACATACGGGAGAATCCCTGCTGGATCTCATTAACCATACGCGATTGTCAGCGGCAAAAGTGCTGCTGTCTGAGCACAACCTGACGATCAACGAAGTCGCATGGCGTGTCGGTTATGCAGATGTGAGCACATTCTTGCGCATTTTCAAGAAATTTGAAGGAATGACGCCTGGGAAGTATCAGAAGATTTAGCTTTTGCATCAACAAACAAAGCGATGTGAGGTTCAATAGACAAGGAATGGAGGAATAGCAGATGAAAAAAATGCGATTAAGCGAGCTGCAGGATGTTCAAAGTGGTCATCTTTTACAAGAGATATTGCTCGGTAAATATTTGTCTTCAGGCGGTCTTGCCTTTGCTAAGCAGGGGGAACGCAGTCATACAAATGATGGGCCGGATGGTCGTGACTATCATGTCCATGGGGATTGCGAAGCCTTTCTTATCCTGCAAGGAACGGGAACCATGGAAGTGAATGGGGAGTTTCATCAGGTTAAGGTCGGTGACGTTGTGATTATCGAGCCTGGAGAAGATCACCATCTGAATTCAAGCGAGGAAGATCCGATTGTAACGGTATGGTGTCATGCTGGTCCCAACCGGCATAAGAATCAGCAAGAAGAGGCAGCGATTTGAGCGCATTTTTCAGCGATTGTCGTTCATTCACGAAATTGCTAGAGAGTGAGTTTATGTTTTGCAAGTCATTTTAACTATTGCATATTTCACAAACGAAGCCAAATGAGGTTCAATAATCATGAAATTGGACAAAAAAACGACTTATGTGGAAGGGAGGTGAGGAAAGCGTCCTGAAGAAATAATTTAGTAAGCGCTTTCGTTTCAAAGCGATTCATCACATTCAGCAAAAAGGACGGTGTTAGTTACATGAGAATGTCACCGAAGAAGGCTGCGGCCTTCCTGTTATGCGTACTCTTGTTCATGAGTTTGATTCCTGGTTTCGTTGCTGCAGCAGATACGAAGTTCTCCGTATCGGGTTCCAGCGTGACCGCAAGCTCCAACGATGGCAATGTTCCTGCGAATACGGTTGACGGCGATATGGGTACACGTTGGTCAGCCAGTGGGGATGGCCAATGGATCAAATTCGATCTTGGCTCCAGCGTAACGATAGCTTTTGTTAAAATTGCCTTTTTAAATGGCTCTACGCGTACTTCCTCTTTTGATATTCAGACCTCTGCGGACAATGCGACGTTCACGACGCAGCTTTCCAATGTAACAAGTAACTTGGTAGATGGGCTGCAAACCTTCGATTTTCCGGATGTCGCATCGGTCCGGTATGTGCGTATCGTTGGTCATGGGAATTCGGCGAGCGCTTGGAACAGCTATTTGGAAGTCGAGGTTTATGGAAATGGAGGCAGCACTCCCGTTGAAGATTCAGTGACGGTTTCGACGTCGGCACAGCTGCAGACTGCGATCGACCAGGCTATTCCCGGCAGGATCATTTATTTGCAAAATGGCACCTACTCACAATCCGGTCCATTTACAGTCAATGGGATTCACGGTCAGGACGGCCAGGAAATCGTCATCAAAGCCTTGAACCGAGGGCAAGCGATTATTTCCGGGGGAGCTTATTTCAGCTTGTATCAGTCGTCTTATGTGACGATTTCGGGAATGAAATTTACAACTACGACGAGTGCAAGCAACAATGCGGTAAAAATGGATGAGTCCAGCCATATTCGCGTGACACGCAATGAATTCAATCTGAATGAAACCGGAGCCACGAACAATTGGGTGAAAATCAGAGGCGTTAACAGCGACAACAATCGGATTGATCGGAATAAATTCGTATCTAAAGCGGATCCGGGGCCGATTATTGCCGTAGATGGCGATGGAAGTACGTATATGTCGCGCTATACGATTATCGACCGCAACTATTTTTATGACAGCACACCAAGGATTACGAACGGGAAAGAGAGCATTCGTCTTGGCTTATCCGGCGTTTCTTTATTAAACGGGAACGCGACCGTAGAGAATAATCTGTTCGAGAACAGCGATGGCGATCCGGAAATCATTTCCGTGAAAAGCAGCGGCAATACGGTTCGCTACAATACGATTCGGAATTCGCAAGGGCAGGTTACGGCAAGACACGGCAATAACAATCAATACTATGGGAACTTCTTTTTGGGCGATGGCAGTAAAGCCGGTGTAGGCGGGTTCCGAATCTATGGGACGGATCATCGCATTTATAACAATTATTTTGAGGGTCTTACCACGGATGCCATTAATCTCGATGGTGGAGATTGGGATGGTGGGACCAATTCCACCAACTACAGCAGTGGGGATTTAAGCAAGCATTGGCGCGTGTATCGAGCACAAGTTACGAACAATACGATTGTGAACAGCGATTTCGGCATCATTATCGGCAGAAGCTATACATCAGCGCCAGTTGATAGCCGAGTAGCGAATAACATCGTTAACAACAGTACTGGTACGCTATATGAAGAAGTGAAAACATCGAATACCGTGTTTGAAGGAAATATCGGCTTTGGCAGCACGGTTACGAATCGTTCGAGAACTTCTTCGGAAATTCGGAATATCACACCGTCATTCACAACGATTGGCGGCTTGCAAAAGTTAACCTCGGGCAGTGCAGCCGTTAATGCCGCTGTTGGCAGCTATTCTTATGTCACTGAGGATATGGATGGTCAAACGCGTTCAACGAACGATGTTGGCGCCGATGAGTACTTCAGCTCCTCTACGTCCATCGTCCGCGTGCCGCTCAGTTCCTCGGATGTAGGACCTGATAGCCCGTAACATGCAAAACGAAACAGGTATGTAAAACCTGAAATTTGAGGTTTTGCATACCTGTTTCGATATTGATGATAGTTTTTTGGGCATGGATTCGGCAATATAGGGAATGTAGGCGCTTTCAATTTGAAAATACGGTTTAACTATGGAATGGGGGATGAACATGGAAAGTAACAAATCAAAAAGAAAGTATCGGTCATACAGCGCTGCTGGGCTAAGTGTTCTCATGTTAACAGGTATCGTACTTTCCGCTTGCTCGGAGACTGGCAGCACAACTAAGAATAGTGCAAGTCCATCCGCAACGGATGCACCGAAGGCAGTTTATCCGCTGAATACGAAGGAAACGTTAACATCATGGGAAAGTTTGAACAACAATGCGACTACGTTTTATCAAAACTTGGCTGAAACGCCATTTGGTAAACAGCTGGCCAAAGCTACCGGCGTTGAGGTGAAATATATTCACCCGAATGATCAGCAAACGAAAGAGCAGTTCAATCTGATGATTGTTGCGGATAAACTGCCGGATGTCATTGAATATGATTGGACGGGAAGAAGCGCGGGGTCTTACCCAGGCGGTCCGGAGAAGGCGATTAACGATAAAGTCATTCTGGAACTCAATGATTTGATTGATAAGTATGCGCCGAATTTGAAGAAAAAGCTGGCAGAAGATAAAGAACTCGACAAAATGATTAAAACGGATAGCGGCAAATATTATGTATTTCCAATGATACGTAACCCTTCCGGACTTGTATTCCGGGGACCTATCATTCGTAAAGACTGGTTAGATGAGCTGCAATTGCCGATGCCTGAGACGATTGATGAATGGGAGACGACGTTAAAGGCATTCCGTGATAAAAAGGGAGCAAAAGCACCATTTAGTGTCACTTACGTCAATGGGAATTTCGAAATTCGCGATGCTTTTATCGGCGCATATCATACTTCGAATACGTTCTACCTAGATGATGCAGGGAAAGTCAAATATGGTCCGGTTGACCCGCAATATAAGGATTTCTTAACGCTGTTCCGCAAGTGGTATGCAGAGGGACTGTTTGATAAAGATTTTGCATTGACTGACGGAAAAGCGTTGGATACGAAAATACTTGGCGGTCAAACCGGAGCAACGGTCGGCTTGCTGAGCGGCGGGTTAGGGAAATGGCTGGATGCCATGAAAACGAAAGATCCGAAGTTTAATCTGGTGGGCTCGCCGTATCCAACCCTCAAAAATGGGGAGAAGCCTTTTACAGGACAATTGGACTTTAAATATAATCCAGGTCCAAGTAAGGCGGTTTCGGCAACGACGAAAAATCCAGAACTGGCGGTTCGTTGGCTTGATTATGCCTACAGCACGCAAGGCAGTCTCTTGTTCAACTTCGGGGTCGAAGGTGAAAGTTTTACAATGAAAGACGGGAATCCTGTATATACCGATCAAATTGTCAAAAACGAGAAATACAGCTTGCAGCAAATGGTCTCACAGTATACGAAGCCAAACGGTCCTTATGAAGCGGACGAAAGACGCAACTGGAATACGTACCCGCAGCAGGACGCAGCTGTGAAACTATGGATGAATACCGACGCAGCGAAGCACACCATTCCAGCTTTTCTGACGCCTACTGCCGAAGAAAGTAAAGAGCTTGGCAAAATCGTTAACGATGTCAGCAACTATAAAGAAGAAATGTTCTCGAAGTTCATTATGGGCAAGGAGCCTCTTGAAAACTACGACAAATATGTTGAACAAATTAAAAAGTTAGGCATTGATCGTGCAGTTGAGATTTATCAGAAATCGCTTGATCGATATAACAAGAGATAGAAGACCGCTAAGGTTTGGATACGGAAGGAGTGGAACGATATGTCAACCAAACCACTGTTAGATTCGAGGACGGCCATAACTGTGAAAACAAAATCAAATGTATTCCCGGGTTTGGGCATTCTCAAAGATATTCAGAAAAATAAACTGCTTTATGTCATGCTACTTCCTATCATTTTGTTTTTCGGAGTGTTTCATTATATCCCCATGTATGGCGCGATCATCGCCTTTAAAGATTTCTCTCCAAGGCTCGGCATTCTAGGAAGTCCGTGGGCGGGGCTCGAACATTTTAGAACATTTTTCGAAGGGATTTATTTCTGGCGGACACTCAAAAATACGATCCTGATTAGTTTGTATGATCTTATCTTTGGTTTCCCAGCTCCGATTATTCTGGCGCTGCTGCTTAATGAAATTAAAAAGACATTTTTCAAACGATCGATCCAAACCATTACCTATATGCCGCATTTCGTCTCGCTTGTTGTCGTGTGCGGCATGATCAAAGAATTCACTGCCAGCAGTGGATTAGTCAATGATGTGATTGCTTTTCTGGGCGGCGAGCGACTCTCTCTGCTGCTTGAAGCCCAGTTTTTCCGTACGATCTACGTTTCCTCAGGGGTATGGCAGCATATTGGCTGGGGGACAATTATCTATCTGGCAGCCTTGGCCGGCATTGATACGGAGCAGTATGAGGCTGCGAAAATCGACGGCGCAGGGCGCTGGAAGCAAATGTTCCATATCACGCTGCCCGGCATCATGCCTACAATCGTGATTTTATTGATTCTTGAGATGGGACGCATGATGAACGTGGGGACGGAGAAAATTATTTTGTTATATAATCCTACTGTTTACGACACGGCTGATGTCATTAGCTCCTATGTGTATCGGATGGGCCTTCAGGAATTCAATTACAGCTTCAGCTCGGCCGTCGGATTATTCAATTCGGCAATTAACTTTACCCTGGTTATCGGGTCCAATTGGTTAAGCCGCAAGTTGAATAATACCAGTTTGTGGTGACGGGGGGATGACCATGTATCGCAAATCATTCGGAGAATGGACGTTTGATCTCGTAAACTATGTATTTTTATCGCTGCTGGCTATCGCGACAATATACCCTCTCGTATATGTCTTGTTCGCCTCTTTAAGCGACCCTACCTTATATATGCAGCATAGCGGAATCCTATGGAAACCGCTTGATTTCAACCTTAGGGCCTACAAATTGGTGTTCGATAACGGCGCAATCATGCATGGCTATGTCAATACGATGATCATTGTCGTGGTGGGCCTATGTCTGAACATCCTGCTTACTTCCCTCGGTGCTTATGCACTGTCCCGTAAATGTCTCGGTTATCGGAAGCCACTGATGCTCTATATAGTTTTTACGATGTTCTTCAGTGGTGGTATGATCCCGTTTTATTTTACGGTTAAAGGACTTGGCTTGGCGAATACATTGTGGGCATTAATTATTCCGCAAGCGATTTCCGCCTTTAATCTTATTCTGATGAAAACAGCTTTTGAAGCGATACCGGATAGCCTTGAAGAATCCGCGAAGATGGATGGGGCGAACGAATTTGTGATTTTGTTCCGGATTATGCTTCCGCTTTGTATGCCAGTTGTCGCGGTCATGCTGCTGTATTACGGAGTGAGCCACTGGAATGCTTGGTTTAACGCGCTGATTTTTTTACAAGATCGGTCGCTTTACCCGCTTCAGCTAGTGCTCAGAGAGCTTCTGCTGCAGAATGATGCGAGTTCGATGGCGAGCGGCGCCGGTTCCGGCGAAGTATCTGTCATTGGTGAGACGTTGAAGCATGCTACGATTATTATCGCGACAGTACCGGTTCTAATGATCTACCCATTCCTGCAAAAATATTTCGTTAAAGGCGCTTTAATCGGTGCAATTAAAGGATAATAAAGGAGAAACACAAAATTATGGAAAAACCTACTATGATTGAATCCGCTGATATTGAACGATGGTGGAAAGGCGTACAGAGCAAAGTGGATCAAATGCTGAGCCAAGATAGAGAACTTGCGCCCCACGTGGCTAAATCAGGCGCTTACGACGGATTGAAGCTCGATCAGTGGATCTCTGGATTCTGGCCGGGGATATTATGGATTCTCTACGATCTGACAGGTGAGGAACGCTATAAGGATGCAGCTTGGAATTGGGATGTTCGGATGGAACGTCATCTGTTGGAAGAGAACCATTTTCATCATGATGTTGGGTTTCAATATTTGCCGACATCTGTCCTCAAATATAAACTGACCGGCGATTTGGACGGAAGACGTCGGGGGCTGGCGGCAGCCAACTTCCTAGCGGGCCGCTTCAATCTGGCGGGGCAATTCCTTCGGGCTTGGAATCGTGATTTGCACGGATGGTCAATCATCGACTGCATGATGAATTTGTCTATCTTATTCTGGGCTTCGGAGGAGCTTGAAGACCCACGATTTGCTCAAATTGCCCGTGCGCATGCCGACATGGTACTTAAGCATATGATTCGAGGAGATGGATCAACTTGCCACGTCGCTGTATTTGATCCAAGTTCAGGTGAATTGTTGGAGTATAAAGGCTGGCAAGGCTATGCTCCGGACTCGTGCTGGTCCAGGGGGAATGCTTGGGCGTTATACGGCATGACGAACACGTATCGCTTCACGAAGCAGGAAAAGTATCTGCATGCAGCGCAGCAAATCGCTCATCATTTCATTAGCTCGCTGCCGGCAGAGATGGTTCCTCCCTGGGATTTTCGAGTTCCGAATGCGGACGAAGCGCCTCGGGATACATCCGCTGCGAGCATTGCAGCGTCAGGGTTACTTGAACTCGCTGAACTCGTTCGGGCAGAAGATGCCAGCAAGTACCGCTTAGCTGCTGAGCGTATCCTTTTGTCCCTATCTGAGAAATATGCCTCTTTCGATGAACCGCAGCATGAAGGTATTCTCCATGGAGGCACGGGGCATAAGCCGGCAGAGGCCAATGTCAACGTATCTTTGATTTACGGCGACTATTACTATGTGGAGGCTCTTGCCAAGTTGCAAGGCTGGAAGCATCGGGTGTTCTAATGGAATGGAACGCTTGCAGGTTCCTAAGCTTAGAACGATAGGGAGCAGGTAGATGGAGGAGCTTATGAGATGAAAGATACACTCCAGCAGGCACTTGACGAAGCAACCGCAGGAACAGTCATTGAATTGGCGAAAGGGGCGTATGAACAATGCGGCCCTTTCGTTGTTAAGGAGCAGAAAGGTTCTGCCCTGCAGTCGCTGATCGAGAGGGGGCTGTCTCACCGGGGTTTATACGGTATCATGAATTTGCAAGATTTCACCCTTCAATCAGAATTTAGAAGGGACAGAAGCAGGTCATCGATGAGGTCCACCAGGTACATTCACTTTTACAACCACAAGCAGTTTCAAAAAATTAAACAACCTTAGTCCGGTGGAGTACCGAACTAAGGCAGCTTAATGCTCTTATTTCATTGTTGTCAACTTGACGGGGCGCCATTGGCCTCCCGTTTGGGAAGGACCCAGTTGGGGCGCGGGAAGTGGCAGGTGTAGCCGTTCGGATAGCGATCCAGATAGTCCTGGTGCTCCGGCTCTGCTTCCCAGAAGTCGCCGACAGGCGTTACTTCGGTGACGACCTTGCCCGGCCACAGTTCCGACGCGTTCACGTCGGCGATCGTCTCCTCCGCCACCTTTCTCTGCTCGTCACTCACATAGTAGATCGCCGAACGGTAGCTTGTGCCGATATCGTTGCCCTGACGGTTCTGCGTCGTAGGATCGTGGATTTGAAAGAAATACTCCAGGATGCGCCGGTAACTCGTCTCCGCTGTTTCGAAGACGATTTCGATCCCCTCCGCATGAGTGCCATGGTTGCGATAAGTCGCGTTCGGAGTGTCACCGCCAGTATAGCCGACACGAGTCGAGACGACGCCGGGAAGCTTGCGGATTAAGTCTTGCATTCCCCAGAAGCATCCCCCAGCGAGTATAGCTCGTTGATGCATGTTTAAACCTCCTCAATCTAATTGAGATATTTGCAGATGGCTGTCGCCGTGATTGGATCTAGCCTCTGTCCTTATCATCCCATGGGAAGTGTCCCGCAGCTCGTTGATGTTTGCGGAAACGATCGGCTTCGTGAAACTTGGCCACCAAAAGGAGGACTAGACCTAAGGCTTCATATCGGTGATCTCTCGAAGATCCATGTCTAGAATATCCCATAACCGCATTGGAAAAGCAATGTTTATCAAACTAACTTAGAGCTTTAAAGTTCCCATGTGGGCCATGCTCCTGCAATAGGAAGTCACTATTTTAGATATGTGGAATGCTGGTGCTGGAAATAGTTACCTAAAAAGTACATGAAAACGGCCTACACAATATAGTGTGTAGGCCGTTAATTTATCTAAGCCCGCTCCTCTTTCTCTCCCAATATTCTTTGCTAAGGGAGATCAATTCTTTCGCTGCTTGATTTAGATAGCTGTCTTTTTTATAGCTGGCTGCAATTTCCCACACCGGATGCTGACGTAGAGAGAAATAGGAGACATTCGACCAGGAGATGGCATAACTGATTGGAAGGACTGAACAACAAATGCCCTCGGCGACCAGTTCGAACAAAGTTTGACAGCTTCGCGTTTCCAATAATATAGGAGGTGAAATATCATCTTCGGCCAAGAGATCGTCATAAATTTCCCGTAAAGTGGAGCCTTTCCGCATGACGGCGAATGAATCATCTACAAAGTGCTTAAGGCTGATTTCAGGAAGTGGTTCGCCGAGGCTGCCTCCTAAATGCGCGAGTGGGTGAGAGCTGGGAATACACAAGATTATCTCCTCAGAGCAGATCGGAATATAGGCATCTTTCGTTTTCTGAATCTGCTGAAGCGTGACAAAGCCGATATCCAGATTACCTTGAGATATGGCATGTTGCTGCTCTTTGACGGTCATTTCAAGGGGCTCGATCTTGACTTTGGGATATTTATTATAAAAACCCGGATAAATGGCTGCAAACATGTCGGTACCTCTTTCAGGAGTTAAACCGATCTTTAGTGTTCCTTCTTTGATCTCAAGCAGGTCATTGATTTTGTTGTAGGTCTCTTTCTTGATCAACAGGATACTTTTGGCGTTTTCAACATAGATGGCCCCTGCCTGAGTCAGATGCCAATTATTTCTGGAGCGAACGAAGAGCTGCGTACCCAGCTCATTCTCAAGCTTCAGGAGCTGCTGATTGAGAGCAGATTGCGTAATGAATAGTTTTTCCGCAGCCCTGGTAATGTTGTTGTCTTCGGCAATTTGAATAATGTATTCCAACTGCTTCAACTCCATATACAGTCGCTCCTCAACTCTTAAATTAATTTAGGGAAAACGTATTTTAATCACTTTTACTTTTCGATAATTCTAGATTACTATAAGTCCAATTCAGGAACAAGTGCTTATGAGAGGGGACTATCCATGTGACTGTTCAACGTGTTGAAAGTGAAAAGCCGCTGTATATTCAGGTTAATCCGAAGGATAATATGGCGATTGTTGTCAATGCTGGCGGACTGCCGGAAGGAACAGTATTTCGCTGTGGTCTTAAGCTCCTGCAAAATGTTCCGCAGGGTCATAAGGTGGCACTTGCTGATTTAAATCCAGATGAGGCGATTATCCGTTATGGAGAGATAATCGGGTATGCGATGAGAGGGATAGCGAGGGGAAGCCGGATCGATGAATCATTGGTGAGAATGCCGACACCGCCTCAATTGTTAGAGCTCTCAATAGCAAGCAACTTACAACAAACCATTCCTCCGTTGGAAGGCTATACGTTCGAGGGGTACTTGAATGAGGACGGAAGTGTTGGCAGTAAAAATATTTTAGGCATTACGACCAGTGTGCAATGCGTAGCCGGCGTGTTGAACTTCGCAGTGAAGAAAATTAAAGAAGAACTCCTTCCTCGATTTCCAAACGTCGAAGACGTGATCGCACTAACGCATACCTACGGCTGCGGGGTGGCGATTAACGCGCCTGACGCCATTATTCCGATACGCACAATTCAGAATCTCGCGCAAAATCCGAACTTCGGCGGAGAGCTCATGGTCGTCGGACTGGGGTGTGAAAAGCTGCTTCCCGAACGGATCGTTCCTGAAGGCGCCAACGATCAGATCGTAACCCTGCAGGAGAGCCACGGGTTCATGCCAATGGTCAGATCGATTATGGCGATGGCGGAAAAGCGCCTTGACAGATTGAACAGCCGGAAACGGATGACTTGTCCAGCATCGGCGCTAGTAGTTGGTTTGCAATGCGGGGGAAGCGATGCATTCTCGGGAGTTACAGCGAATCCGGCTGTCGGATACGCTGCTGATTTGCTGGTACGTGCAGGAGCTACGGTGTTGTTCTCCGAAGTTACGGAGGTCAGAGATGCCATTCACTTATTAACACCTCGTGCAGTGAATGAGGATGTTGGGCGAGCTTTAATCCGTGAGATGGATTGGTATGATGATTACCTGCATCGTGGCAGCGCGGATCGCAGCGCGAATACGACACCTGGGAATAAAAGAGGCGGCTTAGTCAACATCGTCGAAAAGTCGCTCGGATCTATCGTCAAATCGGGTACGAGTCCGATTGCCGGTGTCCTATCTCCTGGTGAAAGAGCAACCCAGAAGGGGCTGCTGTTCGCAGCGACGCCTGCCAGCGATTTTGTATGCGGTACGTTGCAACTAGCTTCCGGCATCAATGTACAGGTGTTTACAACTGGAAGAGGCACGCCTTACGGATTGGCTGCCGCTCCGGTCATCAAAGTATCGACGAGAAATGCGTTAGCAGAGCAATGGAATGATCTGATAGATCTAAACGCAGGAACCATTGCGACGGGGGAAGCGACGATTGAAGAAGTGGGCTGGGAGCTGTTCCATCTTATTTTGGATGTTGCGAGCGGGAACAAGCGAACTTGGGCAGACCATTGGGGGCTGCACAATGACCTCGCTTTATTTAACCCTGCACCCGTCACCTGATCGTAATTTGAAAGAGGAGGAGTGAAATCATGGGTACAGGTTGGATTCGCCGGGTTATTCCGCCAATCGTTACTCCGGGGATGCGGAAGAATGTGTTGAGGAGCAAGGCTTGCGCCGGGTTGTAGAGCGCGGCTTTTTTATTTTATGGGATCAAGTTCTTGTCGAAAACCCAATGACAAGAACTTGATCTCATTCCCGACGGCTCCAGGTTGGA
Source organism: Paenibacillus anseongensis (assembly GCF_009757995.1). NCBI lineage: Bacteria > Bacillati > Bacillota > Bacilli > Caryophanales > Paenibacillaceae > Paenibacillus > Paenibacillus anseongensis. The sequence goes on along the minus strand of NZ_WSEM01000016.1, from coordinate 167,223 downwards.
GATTTATTAATTGGCCAGTGGAGAGACTGCCTTTTCTCAAGTAACGGGGAGGATAGATAAAATCTTCGTTATTTATTACCTTTGAGGTAAAGAATCATAATAGTTAAAATTAGTAGTCCTATAATTAATAAAGGACCGAGACCTGTGATATACACAATGTATATTTTTATATTAAGGATAGCGTTCACAATAAGAACTATTAATAAGGAGATACACAATAAAATGATTAGAGGCATGTTCTTATTTCTACGCAAAACAACCAGCCCCTTTTATAGAAGATTACTTATACAGTAAAGAATAAAAAGCCAAGTAATAAAATGGCGTCACCATAATAAATTTATCTGTTATAAAACATTATGCGAATCACATCTTGTACTATTATGGAAAGCATACAATGTTTTTTCTTCAAGATAACTGTTTCGTACTTATATGTCTCAATGGATGGATTAAATAAATTGATGGTGAATATTCAAACCAATCACTAGTTTTGAAAGATAACAAAAGGTATTGACGGAGACGATAGTTAAAACATCGAAAGAGATGCCGAACGGGACTGCAGTTTTCTCAACTAACGGGCAGATTAACTCAATAAAAAGACATTTGAATAAAGGTGAAATATGTATATTTGTGGAAGTAATATTGAAAATTAATCATGGAGGTCATAATATGGCCATAGAAATAATTGAAAGAGAACAAATCCGTATCATAGGAATGAAACTGGAAACATTACTTCAAGACACTAGAGAGCAAATGATAATTCCAAAACTCCAACAATCTTTCAATGAAAGATTAGAAGAGGTAAATGGTGCCGTAGTATTTCCGATTACATATGGAGTTTTCATTGACCCGCCAAATTATAATCCTAATACTGATCTGTTTACATGGATAGCTGGCGTTGAAGTTAATCATGATGTAGAACCGCCAGTCGATATGATTTCATACGAACTTCCTAAAGCGACCTATGCTGTTTTAGAATACCAAGGAGACATTGACAGAGCTGGTGATGCATATGGAGAGTTGTATGAATGGATAAAGAATTCAGAGTATGAACAAGCAGGAACTTATGGGTTCGAGGTGTATTCGAAAGTACACTCACCATTAGAACGTGGAAATGCAGATTTTCTTTTACATTTTCCAATAAAGAGGAAGTAATTGACTAAGATGCATTAAGCGGATAACTTTAACGCGGCGATGGGACAGATCCATCGCTTGTTTTCGTTTCTGTTGCTCCAGTCACCTATCGGGATGTTATATGAAAAAATAAAAGGGAATTTCAGGAAAAATGTGGAATATTCAACTTAAGTAATTCACTCTATTTCTGAAGGAGTTATTCCCATGTCTCAGTTACCGTCGTTAATTGAAGAAATTCATTATATCCGCATACAAGTAAGAGAATTAGAGGATTCTGTGCGTTGGTATACAAAGTTCCTGGGATTCACATTACGACGTCTGACAGAAGAATTGGCAGTAGCGGAATTAAAAGCTGGTCCATTATTAGTTTTAGTGAGCGCTCACATTGATTCTCGTGGTTACTTTAGTAGAAATGGTCAATGCAGAACGTTAGTGAAAAAAATTTGGAGGTAGGGGATGAGAACAAATCGATTAATATTCATGCTAATTACAAGTTTATTGGTCGGCTGTAGTAGTAATGCGCCTTCCATCCAACCTCATGTTAGGCTGGTATACTTAGATGTTAGTTCATATGAGAGCAATAAAGATTATCAACAAATGTTAGAATTAATTAATCAAAGTGCAAAAGCAATTAATGAGAGAAACAGTAAGGCATTTTTTGAGTTATTTTCTGATAAAATAGAGAATTCTAAAAAACTAGCTTTATCCAACTATGACTATCAAGTAACGACATTAGAAACAAAGTTTTTGAAATTGGATCGCCCAACTTTTGAAAACACTACAACTGACCCCAGTAAAATGAATGTTACAATAACTGTCGAGTATCTTGAAAAAGATAGTAAAGATATGAAAAAGGAATCAAGAATATACTACTTCCAAAAGGCTGATAATAAGTGGGTTATTGCTTATATTGATTAATTAATAGTGGACTGTTTGATTTAGAAAGTTATGACAACTCAGAGAGGCGGCTAAGTGTGGTCTCGACTTGGAACGTTGCGCCGGGTTAGGTCTATAAACAAAGGGAGGTTCATTCAAACTAACGGGACACGATAATACAGTGATAAAGCATGAAGGCAGCCGTCAAAATGAACGAGTGCCTTTTATAAATAAGCGTGCGGTCAGTAATTTGCAGAAATGTATGTTGAATTAAGGGTTGGGTTCATATGATGGGTGATAAGTGTCTTCAAGTGTGAAGGAGGAATCATAAATAATAAAGTTAAATCGTGCCGTTTTGTTACTATTTATCACTATCCAGATTCTAAGTGCTTGTTCAAAAGATTCAAATACAATCCCAGAAAGTTTTAAGTATGAGAATGAAAAGTATAAATTCATCCTTATGTTACCTTCAAAATGGCACGATAATTATGATGTTGTTGAACTCAAACATGAAGATATCATAGCTTTCAGATTTACCTCAAGGGTTGGAAAGGGTGAATTATTTAGAGTTGAGGTTTGGCCTGAAGATCAATGGGAATCTAAGGGAATCGAGTTGACTAAAATTATTCACATTTCTAAAATTGGTGAGCTAGGTGAGACAGTCTATGCATTTGAGACCCCAACGGATGTGCAGTATGATCCCAACAACCAGAAAGATATGGAACAATACACTTTGTTAAAGCAAGATGTCGGACAGATAAAAGCAAGTTTTGAAGTTAAGAAATGATCCAATGACATGTAATACCCCACTCGTTACGATAACGGAGAACGATAGTTCAAGAAAACAGCGTCAGTCGAGGACTTTTATTTCGTCCACGACTGACGCTGTTTTAGGAAAGTCAAAAACAAATTTTACAAAGTCAGACGTTTTTGTAAATTGCTCAGCCGCTTTTTACCCATCGAAAAACTGATGAATGCAGACAATAGTGCTAACACTATAATAAAACTTGCCATCCATGGATTGTAGAGAACGGTGGAATTGGCGCTTATCATCGCTCCTCCAGCCCCAGCGCCTGTCGCCAACCCTAAATGAATGATCGATGTATTCAAGCTAAGAACGAGACTGGAAGATTGTGGTTCTTGTTGAATGAAATACGTTTGAGTTGCTGGACCAGCCATGAACAGAGAGACCATCATGATTGAAATCAAAAGTAAACCGATGAGAGTCGACCCAGCAAACAGAGGAAGAAGGGCCAGGACAACAACGTGCACAATGGTGCTGAAAGCTATGATGCGCGCTGCCCCCCATCGATCAATTCCGTAGCCGCCAAAACGGGTACCGACTGCACCAAATATACCAAAAACAAGCATGACGATGCTAATGTTGGACGCTTTAAGTTGAAGGATATCTTGCATAAAAGGGGTCAAATACGTAAACAACACCGAATTACCTGATTCTCTAAAGAAAGTAAGAAACAAACCGCTCACGATTACGGCACTGCCCAGTACTTTAAATTGTTGTCGGAATGACGTCGGTGCATCCCCCTCGATCTCTGGTAGCAAGCGAAAAATGACAAAGGTAACCAACAGGCTCATCAGTGCTAAAATCAGGAAAATTGCTTGCCAGTTCAACCAGTTCGTAATGGATATGCCGATGGGCACGCCCAAAATCATCGCGCTGCTGAAGCCAAGAACGATCGTGCTGATTGCACTGCCTATCTTCTCGGGAGGAACAATTTTGGCAGCCGCACCAAATGCTGCGACAATATAAACACCTGAACTTACACCCAGAACAATGCGTGACGCTATTAAGGTGGAGATATCCGTACTCCAGAAGGAGAGCAAGCACCCCATGATGAAAGCTGCCATTGCACCTAACAACACTTTTCTACGTCCCAAGCGGGATGTTAGTGATACCAGGATAGGTGTTCCAATGGCAAAGGCCAGCGAGTAGGCCGTAATCAATTGCCCGGCAAAGGCGATGGAAATGTTTAAGTCTTTAGCGAGTACACGCAGGATTCCGGAGACAACTAACTCGGAAGTAGCTGTTAAAAATACCCCTAATGCAATTACATAAATCGTCCATTTATTCATATCTTTCATTCCCTTCCATTTGACTTATTGTCATTATAGAAGGGGTGCGATAATATTGTAAGAAGGCAAAGTATTCGGATGTAATCCATCTATTTTGACTAACTTACTTTTTGTTAGGGGTGAGTGGGATGACGGATCATAATGACAATTCCTATTTGGAAACGGATAGTTCTAACATTTGCGAAGTATTGCAAATTCTTGGAGCCAAGTGGGCTTTTCTCGTGCTGAACGAATTGCTTCGTGGGCCACAGCGATTTAATCAACTGCAAAGGAATACAGCTGTGATTAAGACGCAGTCTCTTACGGATACGCTTCGACACTTGGAACAAAACGGTCTAGTTCTGCGCCAAGTTTTTCCTACTGTACCTGTAACGGTTGAATATTCCTTAACTGAAAAGGGAAGCGATTTCCAAACTGCGCTGAAGGAAATGAATAAATGGGTGGAAAAGTGGGGGAAGCCACCTCAAGTAAACGGGAAAACGAGCATTTCTTCGTAACAAGCGCTTTTTGGTATAGGCGGTTAAGTGAAGTTAAATAGGATGATGTAAAAACCGGGACTCAGTTGGAGTGCCGGTTTGTTGTTTTTTTGCATAGGCATTGGGATCGAACGCGCAGGACGGTGGAATAATACGCTAGTTTGATGAAATAAATGTAAAAAAGTAGGAGGTCGTTCTATGACTAGTTAGATCAGTTCCGTAATTCTTTGGTCTTTGCCATTTTCGGAGCCTCATTAAGCGATTGGGCAGATAACATAGTTAAGTAATAGGATTTTGTAATAAGATATTCCAGTAAATGTGACTCTATATGGGTGGTGTGAATAAAGATGCAGATTAGTTTTAAAAAGGTAAAACAGAAATTATTAGAGGTAGGCATCACTAATGAAAGTGGTATTCACTCTGATAATTTAATTATTTCACTCGAGCAGAAATATGACTTTCACTTACCTCAAGATTATAAAGAATTTCTTTTGACATATGGGAGAATAAACTATAACCATGAAATAAGCTATTCAAAATTAGCCAACATTCCAAAGCATGTTGAACGAGGGAGAATGGGGTATTTTTATAACTTGCAAAATGACAATAATGATTTAATTACTAATATCGAATGCTATCTTGGGAGAATGCCTGAAAGCATGATACCATTTGCGGAAGTTACAGGTGGGGATCAACTTTGTATTGGAGTTACTGATGATGTAAGGGGAACGATTTACTTTTGGGATCATGACCAAGAACACTTCGCCCCCTCAGAAGTAGAATTATGGAATAATGTTTACTTAATAGCAAATTCATTCTCGGAGTTTATCCTAAGTTTTCAAATAGTAGAGGAAGAAAATTTACCCAAGGATCTTGGTATTGTTAGTGTAAAAACAACACCTGAGTTTCTAAAACTGGTTGAAAAATTCAAAAATAAAAAAGAGAAAACGAGCTAATCAAGAAAGCTATTTAGCGTTTGATTGGCTTGACAAATTAAGCTAACGAAAGAATTATAGTAGGGAAGCCTGCAGGAGGGGAGCAGAAAAAGTAGTCAAAGGTGGAGATGGACTTGTTATTACACATCTAACCATTATTTAACTTTTGTGAAACTTAATTAATCAGGAGGGTTGAATGACTACAAATAATATCAATTTAACAACCGATCATCCCCATTTTTATCTAGTCGGTGATACTGACAGCCGGTCAGAAACGATCGGCAGCCGTCGTTTCGCTAACGGAGATTAGTTCAAACAAAAAGGGTATAGTTAGAGGGAGTTTAATAGTTATATGATAAAGAAGAAATGGAAATTCAATGATTCGGAGAACACGGCAGTATTATAAAAGAGGAGTTGTATTTAATAAAAATCCAATATTAGTTGTTGACTTGTGATTCCATATTGAAAAACGATTAAGACGGGAGCGATAGTTCCATAACAAAGCTTAAACCCATCAACAAATGGTGGATTAAGCTTTGTTAATGAAAAATCACATTGAATTTTAACAGGGTTTTAAGAAAGTTGTTCGATGGCGCTCCATGTCTTCGGCACCACGGATGCCACATAGACGTTCTCAGCCAAGGCATATTTCTGCGCCACCCGCAGTACCTCATCTGCGGTCACCGCCTCTACATTGGCTACGAAAGCATCAACATCAAACTCCAGTCCATACAGTGTGCTATAACTCAGAGAATCATTTTGAGTGAGCACATCATCCATACCGATTATCAGCTGTCCGGTTAAACAGGCAATGGCGCGGCGGAGCTCCACAGCACTGACGAGACTTGTCTCCAGATCCGATAGGTGCTTAAACAGAATCTTTCTTGCCTCGTTTACGTACGTTGCCGGTAGTCCCATATATCCCAAAAGGTATCCGTGATCATGAAAAGACTCGTAATCCACATCGACTGCATACGCGAGTCCCTTTTCTTCACGAATCTCATCATACAAACGAGAAGACGCATTTCCATGAGCTCCTAAAATCGTGGCAATAACTTCAAGCGCCGGCTCATCGCCGCTTCCGTAACCTGCTACCGGAATTGCCCATGAAATATGCGCCTGTTTGACGCTGCGTTTGACAACCGCCTCTTTTTGCTGCAGATCATATTCACGCCTCTCCTGCTCGGGACGTTCCTTCGGATGATGAACTTTTAAGCGTTCCAAATAGGAGAGCACCTCAAATTCATCAAAATTGCCCGTCGCGACAAAGATCACAGCGCCTGTGTGATAGTGCGTGTTATAAAATTGAAGGAGGTGTGAGCGCTGGATCTTCCGCACGCTTTTCTTAGTACCCAGAAGCGAGCTTCGCTTCAACAGTCCTTCGAGCACCTCGCCGGAAACCGAAGACGGTTGATCGGCATACATATGAATTTCTTCGATGATGACCTGCTTTTCTTTTTCGATTTCTTCTTCCGGGAGCGCCGGTTGCCAAAAAAAGTCCGATAAAAGGTCCAGCGCCTCCATGCCGTACTTGCTTTGCACCTGGATGTAGTACTTGGTTTCATCCTCCGAGGTATAGGCATTGGGAAGCGTGCCGAGGTCCGCGGCGTCCTGGTTAATCTTTTTTGCCGTTTTCGTGGCGCTGCCTTTAAAGAGCATATGTTCGAGAAAATGAGCAGTCCCGGCAGGGACGCCTACTTCCATGTTGCATCCTGCTTTAATCGCGTAGGCAAAAACCGCACTGCGCGAAGACGAATCTGGCTTCAGCACGACTTGTAAATGATTTTTTAGTGTCATGATCTCCATGCGCAGATCCCCCTTTACTTTTTCCATTATGAATTTTCCGGAGGGAACCTTCGTAACTGGAATCCGTGCTAATATATCTATATTACACTATTTTGGTTCATACCTGTAGGAGCGTTGGTATTTTCGAGTCGAGCATGACTGGATACATTGTAGGTTGAAAGAAGGGTACTTTGAGGGTTTTGGTGGTCCTAAAAACTTAGGAGAAATTCAAAGATTGGGTAGAATTAAACTAACACGGATAACTATAGCTTAATTACAGAAAGGGTTGCCGATTGGTGGCCCTTTGCTCAATTAACGGGCAGTTAAAAGGAGGTAGTGGTGGATGGAAGAAGCTCATAATAATTGTTATGAGGATGTCGAAGCATATTCTGTAAATGCTACTTCTGAAGATGAGATAATTAGAATTATTAAATGTGATATTGAAAAATGCATTCTTGATGATTGAACTAACGTAAGAACGATAGTTTAGGGGCTTGCTTCGTGGCTCTTTGTCTATAAATTTCTACTCCAATAATTGATGGTATAATTATTAAGGTTATTAGGATTATTTTCGATTTAGGATAACGTCTATTATGTTGATATTTTGAAGGTAAACAGGTGAAGCATATGAATCTAAAAGAGCAATTTGGCGATATTGATATTTATTTATTTGATCAGCTACTAAAAGGTCGTATTACGCCAGGAATGCGAATTCTCGATGCCGGATGTGGCTCGGGGCGCAATCTTGTCTATTTGCTGCGTAACGGTTATGAAGTGTATGCAGTGGATCGATCTGAAGAAGCGATTGATGCTGTTCAGAAGCTTGCCATGGACATAGCACCTGACTGGTCGAACGAGCGCATTCGGGTTGATGCTGTTGAGAAGATGAGCTTTGATGATCACTATTTTGATTTTATTATTAGTAGTGCTGTTTTGCATTTTGCTGAGAATGAGGCCCATTTTCAGCAAATGGTGCATGAATTATGGCGTGTACTTAAGCCTGGCGGACGGATGTTTGTACGACTTGCCTCATCAATTGGAATTGAAACGAAGGTAAAGCCGCTCGGGAATGAACGTTATAAACTTCCAGACGGGAGTATTCGTTTTCTTGTGGATGAGGAGAGATTACAGAAAACAACGGAAGAGTTAAAAGGTATACTATTTGAGCCTATCAAAACGGTCAATGTGGCCGATCAGCGCTGTATGAGTACTTGGTGCGTGAGAAAGTCAATGTAAAAAGAAAAAGTGGGGGAGCATGACAAGAGATTCGCATTTTTTTGATAATGAAGAAGAAGCAGAGATACGTAAATCTTTTCAACGGCAGCTGGCACACAAGCGGCTGCCGTTGTCCCGTTGAAGTAACGGGCAGTTAGTTAATTCAATCATTTCACGAAATAAATACAAGAATGTATCCTGGGGAATGTGTGGAGTAAGGAGATGATTTATCTGCCTAAAATGATGTGTACTTGTGGAAACGTACTCCGAATGAGTGATATTCCTTGCAAAATATAATACAATTTTATTTCTGACAATGATTAAATTACCTATACAAAAGGTTGGCGTAGATAAAGGCTATGATCGTTCTCCTGTTCATCAAACTTGAGATCGAAGGATATATTACGCCGATTGATTCTGACGAAAATCATTTACAGAAACTTGGATTTCATTATGACAAGACCATGGATGCCAGACATCAAGTTCTTGTCAACCGACAACATGTTCAGGTAATTGTCCAATGACACAAATTCCCCTACATAACTTTGAATGTACATGCCTGGGGAATCAGGCTTTATTATTTTTATGTAGGAGGATTTGTGTCATCTAAAAAAGCACAAATGTCTCAACATTGTAGTCTGGCGACATAAATTTACCTACATTATATGAGATCGATTTTTGAATAACACAAGAGATTCTTCACTTGCCAACAAAATAAACCTAACCGAGGGAAGGGCAGGTTAACTCAAAAATAGCTACAAACCAATCCATCGTCTAACCAACTATATACCTTTTATACAAAAAAAGGAATTAAGTCAATTGATGATGAATAATAGTTATAAACGATTTGTGAAAGGTTACTGATACTAATGTTAAAACAAATTTCAGATTATTTATTTATGGGTTCGTTACTTATTTTATTGATATCTATCTTTGTCGTAACTGGAAGTAGGGGTATGACCAATTCTTCTAATGCTACTGGAGCTACTACAGATTTACAAATGGATCATGATCACAAAAAAATAATGGAAAAGCAAGATACTATGTTGTCCAAACTTTTAAAATCATATTTATTTTGGATTCCTATTGTTGGAATCATAGTTTCAATTATTCTCTCTAAAATAACATTATAAAGCTATTACGCAAACGAAAGAACGTTAGTGTAACAATAATGATTGTCTTGGTAGCTTAGTCCTCTAAAGTAAAACAAGACTTGTGTAACAAACACTTTTTAAGGCTGCCGAGGGACCCTTCGGCAGCTTTTTTGAGTTGCTGGTGAAATTATACTGGAAATAGAACCGGAATCGCGGTTGACAAACCATCGGCTGCCACTTTTTATTTTTATGGGATTAAGTGAAGCATAAAAATCAACCTTTACCTAATGCTCTTTTATACTGAATATGACAAAAAACGATCAATTAGATCAAGAAGAATCTAATAGATATATGTGCGAATTATATGCAGGGCACACATGTTAACTCGAAAGATTTCAATGCTGGCTTTTGATAGAACCTATGATTTTAGAACTGCTATGAAGGAGAAAAAGGTCGAAATCAGCAGGAAAATATATCCATAAATAGGATTGACAAATATTCCCTATAGCTTTAACATTTGTATCAAAGCACTTTGTTAGTCATCTTAACTATCAAAGGGGGTGAGTAAAGTGCTTGGACGCGGTCAAACTGGAAATACCAAGTTAGTTAAACAAATGAATCGACATGTACTGATAAGTCGGCTTAGAGAAAATAAGCGAGTATCCCGGGCGGATTTGGCTAAGCTTACTGAATTAAGTCGACCATGTGTGTCCTCTTTAGTGGATGAAATGATACGAGAAGGCCTCATCAACGAGGTCGGCATTGGTGAGTCCAAGGGAGGAAGAAAGCCGATTTTACTTGAGTATAATTTTAAAGCTAAAGGTGTGATTGGCGCAGTATTTGAGGGTAGCACCCTCCATATGTCCATAGCAGATCTTAGCGGTGAATTGCTTTATAATTACGAGACCCGTTTATCCCAGCCGACCAATGGGGAGACAGCGATTCACGCGCTGGAAGTTGGTGTGAAGTCCCTTCTGAAGCAAAGTGGATTTGATAAAGAACGTCTTCTAGGAATTGGGGTCGGACTTCCGGGTATCACGCAACGTACGGATGGAACGATTAGTTATGCGCCAAGCACAGGTTGGATGGGGCTGCCTGTTCAGCAGGAAATGGAAGAAAGATTGCGTATTCCAGTATTCATTGAAAATGACGTGAATTTAATGACCATTGGTGAATTTCATCAGGGGATTGGCTTTGGTATTCGTAACCAAGTTCATATGTATGTAGGTACAGGAATCGGTGCAGGAATTATTATTGACGGTCAATTTTATCGAGGCTTTCGTGAAGCTGCTGGTGAGATTGGCTATATGATGATTGGACCTGTAGGACGGACCCGACGCGGTGAATATGGCATTTTCGAAAGAAATTATTCGGTTTCTGGCATCCTCGAAAAAGCAAGGCTGATTCTTACAGGCTGGAATGAAGATACGAGTGTGATCATCGAACTCATGAGGCAATCGGAATGCGGGAATCGGGAAGCGGAGCAGCTTTTGGAAGACATTTACGTTCACTGGGCTCATGGGATGGTTAATATGATTAGTGTGTTGGATCCAGAGTTGTTAATCATTAACGGAGAAATGGTCAACATCGGCGAACAGGGGATAAAAAAGTTAAACAGGCTTCTTGCTGAATGGGTTCCCTTTGTACCACCTGTCAAAGTTGCAGCATTAGGTATAAAAGCAGGAATTATTGGAGCGATTCAAATTGTTTTGGAAGCCCTTACATAAACCTACATAACGAATCATCAAAAATAATTTACTGGAGGAATTTAAACGATGAGAATGACAAAGGGGAACGTATCGAAATGGGTTACCAGCATACTTCTTTGCACTGTTATGACAGCAGTTACAGCGTGTGGGAGCGCGGTTCCTAGCGGTGGGCAAGCAACCAAGCAGCCGGATAAACCGGCGGAATCTGCTAAATCTGCCGAAACTCCAAAGGCCTCAGAGAAGCAAAAACTCGTCATTTACACAGCTAGAGATAAAAACGTTGTGGATGAGATTGTTCCAAAGTTTAAAGAGAAGAATCCAAATGTTGATGTTGAAGTGCTTACGATGGGCGCTCAGCAAATTATGGAACGTGTCCGTGGAGAGAAAGCTAATCCGCAAGCGGATTTCTGGTGGGGTGGAACCCAATCCTCGCTCATGACAGCGGCAGATGAAGGACTCCTGGAAAGCTTCAAACCTAGCTTCGGCGACAGCATACCGGCGCTCTATAAGGATGCGAAGGACCGTTGGTACGGCGAAATGCTGCTGCCTGAGGTTATTATGTATAACTCTAAAGCGCTGAAAAAGGAAGATGCTCCTCAGGATTGGGATGATTTGCTTGATGCTAAATACAAGGGAAAAATTATCATTCGAGGTGTTCTTGCATCCGGTACGATGAGAACAATCTACTCAGCAATGGTTTTTAAAGAAGGTGGAGCTACAGATCCGAAAAAAGGCTACGACTGGCTGAAAAAGTTGGATGCAAACACGAAAGAATATGCGCAGGATCCTACAAACTTATATTTGAAGCTAGCGCGTGAAGAAGGAACTCTGTCTCTGTGGAATATGCAGGATATTATGATTCAGAAGGAATTGCAGAAGCAGCCATTTGACTTTATTTATCCGAAAAGCGGTGCGCCGATTCTGGTAGATGGTGTAGGGATTGTTAAAGGTGCAAAAAACATGGACGCAGCTAAAAAGTTTTATGAATTCCTATTTGACTCCAAGTTGCGAGTGGAATTAGCCGAGAAGCTATTCCAAATTCCTACCAGAACGGATATTAGCAAAGATACGCTTCCTGCTTGGTTGAAGGGCGTTGAATTAAAGCCTATGCAACTGGATTGGACAGTTATGGCGAATAAGGAAAAAGACTGGATGCAGTACTGGGATGAAAACATCAGAGGTAAAGGCGGTAAATAAGTCAGATTGGATGGCGGAGGATCCCCTCCGCCACGATTACAACAAGGGAGGTAGCCTGCTTGATTGATGTGGCTTTGGAACAGGTAAGTAAAGAATTCGGCAAAGTAAAAGGTGTTCAAAATGTAGATATCAGAATTAAACCAGGAGAATTTTTCACTTTTCTTGGTCCAAGCGGATGCGGGAAAACAACGACGCTTCGGATGATCGCCGGATTCTATTATCCGAGCGCAGGACGCATTGTTTTCGGGCATGAAGATGTTACGGTCCTGCCCCCGAATAAACGTAATACGGGGATGGTATTTCAAAACTATGCACTTTTCCCGCATTTGACTGTATTTGAAAACGTAGCGTTCGGCCTGGAGGTTAGAAAAAAGCCGAAACTGGAAATCGCCGAGAAGGTAGAGCGAGCCTTAAGACAGGTACATCTGGGTGATTTCTCACATAGAAGAATTGACCAATTGTCAGGCGGTCAGCAGCAGCGTGTTGCTCTAGCGAGAGCCCTTGTGATTGAACCCAAAATATTACTTTTGGATGAACCCCTATCTAATCTAGACGCTAAGCTCAGAGAAGAAACACGTTTAGAAATTAAGCGTCTACAGATTGAGCTTGGAATAACTACGATCTACGTTACTCATGATCAAGCGGAAGCGATGTCGATGTCAGACCGCATTATGGTCATGCACGGCGGTGTCGTACAGCAAATTGGGACACCCGAGGAAGTATATCACCGTCCTGTTAATCGGTTCGTAGCTTCGTTCATAGGTGAGTCGAATTTGTGGGAAGGCGTAATTGAAGAGATCCATGGTGAGGAAATCAAAATTCGGGTTGCCCCTGGCCTCGTGCTAACGGCTTTAGCCCGCAATTGTTCACCGAACACAACATTGACAGTTGGCACAATAATGACGGTATCCATACGTCCTGAATCAGTTCGTGAAGCACTACCGGAGGAGCAGCTTCAAGCGAATGCGGTGGTCGGTAAGGTGTTGATTTCAGAATTTACGGGCATTAGCGTCAATTATTTGCTTCAGGTACAGGCGCTCTCACTAAAAGCCATGTTTGTAAATCACAAAACACATGTCCTGCAGCGTGGGGGCGAATTGTCTATCTATATTCCCAAAGAAAGCGTATACCTACTGGGGTAGTCGAGGGATCCGATGATGAAATCTGAGATGCAATCCTATACGCAGCCTGTCACTCGTAGACGTTCGATCGTACATTCACCTAATTTCGTTTATGTACTAGTAGCACCGCTATTTCTTGTATTACTGGCATACGTGCTATTTCCCTTATGTCAGACCTTTCTACAAAGTGCCGTAGTGAATGGGCAGTTTTCGATGAAAAGCTACGCCAAGTTCTTTAGCTTGGAGCATACTGCAAACCTGGAAGCCCTATGGACCAGCATTTATTTATCGGTCCTTAGTGTGATAACGTGCGCACTCGTTGGCATCTCCATGGCTTTTTTGCTTGAGCGTTATGAATTCCCAGGGCGGAAAATATTAACCGTACTCGTTATGGTTCCAATGGCTTTACCACCGTTAATCGGTGTGCTGTCCTTTACGTTTTTATATAGTGAGAGCGGGATCATTCCCCGAGCCCTGAAACTTCTGCTTCACATGGATCATGTCCCTTTTTCGCTTAAAGGGGTGTGGGGAGTGCTCGTTGTCCATACGTTTACCATGTATACGTATTTCTACATGACTGCTTCGTCTGCTATCAGAGGTTTGGATCCGTCCTTGGAGGAAGCGGCATCCAGTCTTGGAGCCGGAAGATTATATATTTGGCGGCGAGTTATTATTCCGATGCTGACACCAGCTATTATTGCTTCATCTCTATTGGTTTTTATGGTTTCTATGGCCTCTTATACAGCACCTCTCATCTTTGGAATAGAACGGACTATGACGATGCAAATTTACTTGTCGCGTACAAATGGCAATCTGGATATGGCTGCGACGCAATCGACGATTTTATCGTTCGTCTCTATTTTGTTTTTGATTTTAATGCGATGGTACCAGAGTCTCCGTAATTATCAAAATTTGAGTAAAGGCGTCTCTGTGCACAGGACTGAGGTGAAAACGGTATGGGGTCGATATCTGGCGATGCTGCTTTCCTTCCTGGGTGTCATTGTCCTGCTTCTGCCGATTTTCGTCATTATTCTTATTTCTTTCTCCGCAGATGGCAAATGGACGACGCAAATTTTACCGCCAGAGTACACCTTTAAGCACTATGTGGAGCTTTTTACGGATAGCAAAACGTGGCGCCCGGTCGTTAACAGTTTCAAAATGAGCTCCATTGCCACATTAGGCAATCTCATATTTGGCGTGGCGGCTGCTTACGCGATGGTTCGTTTGAAATTTAGAGGAAAATCGGTCATGGACATTTTTATTATGCTTCCATGGGCGCTGCCGGGTACAGTTGTAGGTATTAATCTGATAGCTGCATTCAGTACACCGTCAGTATTCAGCTTTAACCAAGTACTGGTAGGAACCTTCTGGATTTTGCCTATCGCCTATTTTGTTCGCCATTTACCTCTGGTTTTCCGCTCGACATCCGCTACTTTGATCCAAATGGACCCTTCTACGGAAGAGGCGGCACGTAATTTGGGGGCTACCTGGTGGTACAGCTTCCGGCGCGTGGTTTTCCCAATGGCGCTTAGCGGCATACTGGCCGGGACACTGCTTGCGTTCGTGGATGGCATTGGCGAATTTGTGGCTTCCATTTTGCTTTTTAAAACAAGTACAGTTCCCATCTCGGTAGAAATATTTCAGAGAATGTACTCTTTCGAATTCGGCACAGCTTGTGCATATGGCGTTTTACAGATCGTTCTGATTATCATTGTTCTCTTTATTTCGCGTAAAATTACAGGGGATAAAGCAGGTAGCGTATTCTGACCATCACTGATGATCTTCAAGCAGGCTCGGTCATATCGTGGGAACACCTAGGAGTTCAAAACCACGTCATGATATACAGCGGGAAATTGGCCATTTCTTGCCGTGTGAGATAGGAATGATCAAAGGAGGAGTTCAATTGAGTGGTAAGTCGAAATCAAGCCCCAAATTCGTATCTATGATGACGAGCGTTGCGATCGCAGGAAGTATGCTCTTACCTGCAATAGCAAGTCCTGCTTATGCAGAACGAGGCGTAGTAGATCTATGGAAATCGATCAAGCCGTTAGCGACCATTGCAAGTGCCATGAATACCGGTGCCCATCCAGATGACGAGCACAGTGCTGTTCTCGCTTATCTTTCTCTTGGCAAAGGCGTCAATACTTTCAGCGTTATTGCAAACCGTGGCGAGGGTGGACAAAATGAAATCGGCAGCGAACTGGGGAATCCCCTGGGAATCATCAGGACTCGCGAACTGCAGGAAGCCTCTAAAATCACTAACGTAACACTAGGTATGCTTAGTGAACAAATTAATGATCCGATTTTTGATTTTGGATTTTCTAAAAGTGTAGAAGAAACGCTCCAACATTGGGGAGAGTCCTTTGCGTACGAACGTTTGATACGTAAGATCCGTGAGGATCGTCCGGATGTCATCATTCCATCTTTCCTTAATGAAGATTCGACGCATGGCCATCATAGAACGATTAACGTTCTTACTGTTCGGGCTTACAAAGATGCCGCTGACCCGAATGTATTCCCTGAGCAGCTAAAGAATGGTCTACAGCCTTGGCAGGTTAAGAAGTTATATTTGCCAGCAGACGCCAAGAAATATAACGTCATGGTTCCAGTAGGCGATTATGATAACATCTACGGCGCTTCATATGTGCAGTTGGGTGAGGAATCGCGCTTTATGCATAAGAGTCAAGGTATGGGCAGAGTCGTAGATGAAGGTCCCTCCGGTAATTACTATACGCTAGAATCAAGTACGGTAAAATCGAATGATAAGGAAGCAAGTTTCTTCGATGGAATTGCCTTCACTTTTGCCGACCTGGCTAAAGAGGTTGAAACCAAAGGCAAAGATAATAAAATAACGAAGGACTTACAGCTGCTGCAAAAAGATAGTGAAGAGGTTATTAAGGCGTATCCAAACTTCACAGAAGTGGCTAGAGAAGTTCACGAAATGAAAAAGGATGTCCAAAACGCCTTGGCAGATGTGAAGTCTTCCAGTCTTGATCAAGCCGTGAAGGATGATTTGCTCTATCGTTTGAATGTGAAAGACGCGCAATTGAACAAAGCTAGCATGGAAGCCACTTCGCTGGTTGTTAAAGTAAAACCAGATACGGGTGAGCTAGTAGCCGGGCAAACGGCCAAGGTCGTGGTTTCTGCCTTCAACGGCGGCGATGTAGACCTGAGAAGCATTCAACTAAACTTGAATGTTCCGCAAGGATGGGAAGCGAAGGCTGCAGGGCCGGTTAGCTTCGATTCGATTGGTAAGAACCAAACAGTTTCCGTTACGTACAATGTGACCGTACCTAAGGATGCTGCTGAGTTCAAGCCTTATGCCGCACCGAATCTAACGGCTGATGTTACATACAAGGCGTTTGATACATCAAGTACGGTTAGAGCAGTTCCGCAAAATGCGGTTGCCGTTCTTCCAGCGTATGCGATGTCTCTTAGCCCTAGTGCAACTGTATTTAATACATTGAAATCGGATGAGGCGATTCCGGTTAAAGTTACAGTACGTAACTACACGCCAGGAGCTTCCAAGGCATCTATTTCTTTGAACTTGCCGGAGGGTTGGACGGCTGAACCATCTGTAGAAGAGGTAAGTTTTGCTTCTAAAGGCGAAACCAAATCCGTATCCTTCACGGTCAAAGGCTCTTCCAATGTGGCCACAGGTAAATACTCGATTACGGCGGTAGCTAAGAATGAAAATGTTCAAAGCAATGAAGGAGTTCAAGTGATTTCATATCCGCATATCGGTACAACGTATTTGATTCAGCCTGCCGAACTGAAAATTCAAGCGTTTGATTTGGCCGTTCCGCAAAACTTAAAAGTTGGATACGTGTCAAGCGGTTTTGATAACATTGATGAATATTTGCGTCAAGTAGGCGTTAATGTTGTGAAGCTGGATGACAAGGCAATTCAATTCGGCGATCTCTCTCAATATGACACGATTGTTCTTGGCATTCGTGCATATGCTTTCCGTCCGGAGCTGATTCCGAGCAATCAACGTCTTTTGGATTATGTGAAGAATGGTGGGAACCTCGTCGTTCAATATCATAAGCCTGAAGATAAATGGAAGCCTGAGCTTGCGCCTTATCCGATTAAGATTGGAGAGCCACTAATTAAATGGCGTGTAACCGATGAAAACTCCAAGGTTACGATGCTGGCTCCGGATCATCCGATTTTCAATTACCCTAATAAAATTACAAATGCGGATTGGGATTCATGGATTCAGGACCGTTCCGCTTATAATCCTGCACAATGGGGCGAAGAGTACACGAAGATGATTTCTAACGGCGATCCGGGCGAACAAGAATTCACAGGTACTTTCTTGTCGGCTCCTTACGGAAAAGGTGTTTACACATACAGCTCGATTGTTTGGTATCGTGAAATTCCAAATCTAGTTCCTGGATCCATTCGTATGTTCGTTAATATGATTAGCCAAAAACAGTCAGAGAGCAATTAGTTAACCCATTACATCTGGAGGTCACGTTCAGTGCCCTCCAGATGTATCATGAATTTGGAGGTTGTTCAGGGGATATGAATGTAATGAATGTTCATGGGCGAGAGGTAGATGAAGTTAAGCATACAGCGCAATTTGCTGTGGTTCCACTGGGTTCTTTAGAATATCATGGACCACATTCACCGTTGGGTACGGATATTATTTTGGCTGAGGGTTTTGCACAAAGGGTAGATCTTGCTCTTAAGCCCTTAATCTATCCTGTAATATCCTATACGCCTTGTCCAGGCAAAACCAAAGATTATCCTGGTACGGTTTCGGTCCGCCCCTCAGTTTTTATTGATTACTTATCAGATATCGTAGACGGAATTTGTCAGTTGGGCATTCGAAATATCGTCTTGCTCAATGCTCACGATGGCAATATGGGTCCTTCCAGGACCGTAGCCGAATCCATCACCGGTATCTATCAAGACGCGAGCTTTTTGTTAATCAACTGGTGGCAAATGGTTGCGATAGATTTTTCTGAGCAAAAGGGACTGTTTCACGGGACGGCGGGCAGAGGCCATGGGGGTCCATACGAAATGTCTGCCGTTAAGGCTTTTCGACCGGACTTGGTTTCCGTACAGGATTCAGACTTGGAATTAGATTCATGTCCGCCTTTAACTTCTATGCCTTATGTTTTAGTGGAAGGTACGCCACGAGGATGGGATGGATACACAGGTAAAATTAAGCAAACTTCGCAGGAAGCCGGGGAGTCGATTGTGGAAGAGGCTATCCGGAATATGAATCAATTAATTGCGAATTGGCTTGAGATGAGAGCAAAAAGGGATAGGAAAGGATGAACCGCAAAATGGGATATCGCGAAGAACTGCTGCAATCAGAAGGATCTTCTTTTCCGGGAAAAACGTATACAGAGGTTGTTTTGGAGCCAGCTTTTAATGAAGCAAAAGAAAATCTATTAGAACCAATGATGGCAATTAACAAAGCACATTTGATCATGCTGCGTGAGCAAAAACTAATCACAAAAGAAGAATCCAAACAAATAGCTAAAGCTATTCAGAGTCTTGATTTGGAGGCCCTTCGTTATAGCACATATACCGGAGAGTTTGAAGATTTATTCTTTCAGGTCGAGAATCAGTTACTGGAACATGCCGGAGATATCGCAGGTAATTTACATATTGCGAGAAGCCGTAATGATATGGGTATTGCGATTTATCGAATGGTGCTCAGAGAGAAATTAGCGGTGACACTGTCTTCTGCACTTCTCTTAAAGGACCATTTACTGGATTTTGCAGAAGAACATTTGGGTACGGTGATGATTGGCTATACACATACGCAGCAGGCGCAGCCAACGACTCTCGCTCACTACATGACGGCTGTCATCGATTCCTTGAATCGTGATATTCGACGTATGAAGGCGGCTTATGCCAACTGTAATCGAAGCAGTATGGGGGCAGCGGCATTGACGACCTCAGGATTTGCTATCAGTCGGGAACGTATGATGAACCTACTTGCTTTTGATGAAATTATTGAAAATTCATATGATGCGATAAGCGGTGCTGATTACATAGGAGAAATTGCAACAGCGATTCAGCTGGCAGCAATTAATTTAGGGCGGGTTGTGCAAGATCTTCTCTTGTGGTGTACGCAAGAGTTTGCGGTGCTTAAGGTAGGAGCTCCTTACGTACAGATCAGTTCCATCATGCCACAGAAACGCAACCCCGTCTCACTGGAACATATGCGAGCGTTATTGTCGAGCTGTGTCGGTAATACCAATACGATTCTTTCCATGATTCATAACACTCCTTTCGGAGATATTGTAGATACTGAGGATGATATGCAGCCGTACGCATGGAAAAGTTTGGATATGATGGATAAGTTATATAGGTTGTTAGCTGCTGTCATGGGTACGATGGAGGTCAACAAGGAAGTACTTCGCCAGAGGTCGGAAAGAAGCTTCGCAACAGTCACCGAGCTGGCGGATATGTTAGTAAGATCGGATGCGCTGTCATTCAGAAAAGCCCATCATATTGTCAGCGAAGTGGTAAAAAATGCGCTTGCTAATGGTTTATACGCGAATCAAATCACACTTCAATCGGTGAATGACGCTGCAAGACAAGTCATTGGCCGGGATGTGTCCTTGGATGAGGAAGCCTTGCGCAGAGCGATGGATCCCGTTCATTTTGTGGACATCCGTACGTTACCAGGAGGGCCGAATCCTAAAGAAATAAAAAGAATCATCGATGACCGCAGGCTCCAGTACTCGTCACATTTTGAATGGCTGCAAGAGGCTCAGGAGAAGAGCCGGAGTGCCGTTCAGCATCTGGATGAAATCATTCTTCTATGGAGTGAAGCCTTATGAAGAAATTAAGAATTCCACTACTTGCTTTTGATGGAGGAGGTACCAAAAGCATTGTCGTTCTCACGGATAGGGAAGGAAACGTACTAGGACAAGGAAAAGCAGGTCCATGTAATTATCAGGGGGTTGGCAAGAAAAAGGCGGTGCGGGAAATCGCTCATGGTATTCGCGAGGCGATACTGGATCTTGGTATTACCGAGGATCTCGCATTGCTCCCTTCAATTGAGATCGACTGCGCTGTTTTTGGAATCGCAGGCTTGGATACAGAATATGACAGGGAAATAATAATGGAAATGGTAAAGGATTCTCTCTGCCTTCTCACTATCCAAGTAGGGCACTTAGTGGTTCATAATGACGGATTAGCCGCATTATTAGGTGAAACCGAAGGCCAGCCCGGAGTACTTGTCATTGCAGGTACAGGCTCGATCGTATTTGGTATCAATGAGTTCGGTCAAACGGGTAGGACTGGCGGGTGGGGGCATCGGGTAGGAGACGAAGGCAGTGGCTATTGGATCGGTAAACAGGCCGTGACAGCCATTCTTCGGACGAATGATGGTCGGGGCGAAGCAACTAAACTACACGAATGGGTACTGCCGCATATGGGCTTTAACCATGTGGAAGAACTGTTCAATTGGGTCTATAGTACGGACTACTCGGTGGATAAATTAGGGGAATTATCTCAGGTGGTTAGTTTAGCAGCGACAGCCGGAGATCATGAGGCTAAACGCATTTTATCCGCAGCCAGCGGGGAATTGTTTGTGAGTGTGAGGGCTATTATTCAGCAATTAATGCTAACGGATAAACCGTTTAAGCTAATCCTGCAGGGCGGCGTGCTGCGTAATATTAGCCTCGTTCGGAAACAGTTGATTTCGCAAATCGAGGAATATGCACCCCAAGCCCAAATCATTGAAAAGCAGGGGGAACCGATAAACAGCGTTACATCGATAGGACTGGTATATCTAAATTCTTCTATCAGCGAATTGAATTGAAGGAAGGAGTTGAATCATATGAGTAAGAAATTATTATTCGTGTTTGCTCATCCTGATGACGAATCCTTTGCAGCCGGAGGGACCATAGCTAAAGCCCATAACCAGGGGCACGAGGTGTTTTTAATATGCGTCACTTCAGGCTGTAAAGGCAAGTCCGGTGAATTTCAATTTAGCTCGCGAGAACAGTTAGCCTTGCACCGCGAGGAAGAATTACGGAAGGCATGCTCCATACTTGGCGTTACCGATTTAATTTTATATCGATATCCAGACGGGACTCTCAAGGATCAAGATCCGGATATACTGGCCGAGCGAATTAGTCAAACGATTATCGCTTTAAAGCCAGATGTAATTTTATCGTTTCCGCTCGACGGGGTCACCGGACATCCGGATCATATTGCCGTTTCACACGCATCAGAAAAGGCCGTAATCTTATCGGAGGCCTATTATCCCCCAGATCAGCTGCCTAAATTTTATTATATATCCGTTCCTCACTATTATGATCATTGTAAGGACGTTGGCCCCTTGAGTACATGCATCATTACAGGAAAAGTGGATATCAGTGATTATAGAATATTGAAGGGACAGGCACTGCAATCTTATAAGAGCCAAGTCTACTCGGTGAACCGGGCTTACCCGGGCGTGATGCAGAACGATTTTTCGGTTATTGGGCCTTATGAATACTACACCTTAATACGTGCCAACGGTAATCAGGTCGACCTGACGGCAGAGAAGTTCTCAAACAAATTAATAATTATCGATTTAGTTGATAAATCTAGCATTTAAAAGGATTAATGGATGCATAGAAACGCAAATTATCCCGAATGGTTAGAAAGTTACATCGGGATACGATCGCTGAAGTTTAGGGAGCAGCGCCGCGACCGTTTGCTACTCCTATTTTGTTGAATTACCGTCAGGTTAACTTAACGATAAATGTCCATAGGGTTAAATTCAATTAAATAATCGAATTATTGGTCAGGTAAAGAATGTGCAGAGGTATCCTTTTTATTAAATAATGAACGAAATAGATCAACCATCAAATAGAGAGTAGGAGTAACATCCAAGAACAAGAGTAGAGCGGCCGCACCATAATTCATTATATCCACAATATCGGTTGTAGATTGGAAACCAAATAAAGCAATACCAACCATGAAAGTGGCGGTGGCATAAGTAAACGGTTTGTGATCTTTTAGACCGAATGTATGTGTTACACTGCTAACTGCTACGTACAAAAAGAGACTCACTTTTAGAAACATACTATAAATCCAAAATACGAGTAACAAAGGATCTAGATTCTCTAAAAAAGAGCCTAATCGTGTATAACGAATCACTTCGAGGGTAGGTGAACTCAGGTTTTCTGTTAACTCTGGACCGAAAAGTAAAATGGTCGAAATCACGTCAGTGAGTGTAATGAAAACTACTGTAATGGTCGCCCAACTAAACGATTTCATTAAATTACTTGGTTGTACCAAATATGGATAGAAATAAACAATGTAACCCATCTCTCCGATTAATGATCCCATGATCATAGCTCCATTCCATGAACCTGGCATATTGAAAGTGTGTATAAATGCAACAGCCATATCAAAATTTAGATCCTTTATTGGGATAATTGGTAATATGAATATGGCAGTTATACTGAAGAAAAATAATCCCTGTGCACTTCGGAATAAAGTGATGGCTCCAGAGCGTACGGCTCGAACTGAACAGAAAGTGAATAAAATGCTAATGATCCAATTTGGTGTACCTGGCAAATAAATTTCACCAATAAAATCCGATAAATATCTTAAGACCAGAGCTCCACAAATTAAATTTGCGAGGATGACGGTCGTAAATAATGGATAATGAATCCACTTACCCATGATATCTTTACCATACTGACCGAAAAAGAGTGTAGGCCTTCTTATGCAGAGTAAGTAAGAGCAATAAGAAATAACTAGACCGACAAATCCTCCTAAAATGATTGCAATCCAAGCTGAGAATTGGGCCTGCTTAATGATCTGTCTTACAAAGATGCCAATCGTTGTCGAATAAGAAACTTGCGAAAAGAACATAAATACTTGCACGGGTGTAATTTTATTATTCAAATGCTTTTCTCCTTTATACTTCTAAGAAAATTAATTTTTGTAACGGGTAGAAAACAGCTTTTACTACATTGAAAATCGTCCAGGTATTCTTTAATAAATAGATGGATACCAGAACTATCATCATGAAGGAAACGTAAACCAGCACGATACCAAAGGTTTGCGTGCTGCGCTTTTTGCGTTTTAAATACTTCCATTCCAAGAAACCTATTGCACAAAAAATAATTATAATTGTTATCATTGGGGCTCCTCGTCTTGATGAAGGAATCGGTTCCATTCAGGTTTCTGCACGGCACCAATACGTTTAATTGAGATATCGACTTGTGGATTAATGACTAATTTTGATGCATACATATCCCGCCAATTGCCCTCCAAAGAGTTCCATTCGTTAGGAAATCTCCATTTGATTATTTGACCAAACTGAAACACGTCGGTTTTCATTGCCTTTGACTTTGTAATGGTTTTGGTGATGATTCCTTCAAGCATAGTTTCAAAACTTTGTTCAAGCGATTTAAGTTCTCGAGAACTCGTTAAGTCGATACTGGACTCCGATGACATTACAGAAGCTTCGCTTCGGCATTTGATGTTCAGTTGGATTTGAGTGTCACTGATATTAGGTACTATCTTGGTATTTGAACTTCGCAAGATCAAGGTAACTAACTTTCCGTCAGTTGGAGAAATAACGCTATATTGAGCGTGATAGACGTCGTCAAAAAGCCATCGAGCACCTTTGGTTTCCTTGATATCAAAGGTGCCCACCATTTTGGCATTTCTGAAAATGGCCATCCCACTGGTCCCCATCCATTGTGCCCTCTTTTTCTCAAAGTCCACGCCTGATTTTCCAATGGTCAGTATCGGTAAGGTAAAGTCTCCTTTCCGATAGATGGATATCAACATGTTCTTAATTGTAACTGAATGCACAATCTTTTCTTTTGTGTACAGCAACAGGATATCAGTCAGAAAACTTTCGAAGACCATGGGAATTGAACCTACTTCTTTACTGTTACCATCAACTACGAATAAATTAACATTCAGATGGAGCCCTGGTTGCCTGGACAAAAAATCGATAAATGGTTCCAGTCCTACCTCTGTTGCTAATTGTTTACTTATAAAGATATTACGCATTTGTCCGAAAGTAACCCTCCGGGGCAAATCAGCAAGAATTTGATTGTAAGCTTCACTAATATTTTCACCTGATTTTGTAACATAAGTAAAAGGAGGGGAACCATTATCTCCTCCAGCTTTACTGGCAACCATCCGGTTAGGAAGCGGAAATCCAAGGGTCAATTCCACTCCCAAATCTGCTTTATCGATGAACATAAATCTTGCAAAAGATCGTTGATTAATCTCAATAGAAGACCAACAACCGCTTTGAATAAATGAAAGGCTCATAACGAGAAAGGTAATGATCATTCTTCGTACCATGGAAAGTTTGTTATTCCTCCTCGAGGTGAATGTCTTCTAAGGATTGAGTCCATTTTCGGGAGTTGGTCGGCTGTCGTATACCACCTTGGTTTAAACCGAATAAACTCGTTCGGGTTGTTAACTTCCACCATGGACTTCTTCCTAACGTATCCTTAAGATCATTTGGGACTAACGGAGCAACTGGAGCCAGGTAGGGAACACCGAAAGAACGCAATTCCAACAAATGTAAATAGATCAGAATCATAGCGCAAGCGATACCATATATGCCTAGAATGCCAGCGAGAATCATAATAGGAAATCTTAACATTCGAAATGAAAATCCAAGTTCAAAGTGGGGGATAATAAATGATGAGACTCCGGTTAGTGAAACAATAATGACCATTGCTGCGGAGACAATGCCGGCTTCAACAGCAGCTGTACCAATAATTAAAGCTCCAATGATTGAAATGGATTGCCCGATCGTTTTTGGAATTCGAACAGCTGCCTCACGTAGTGCTTCGAAAGAGAGCTCCATAATAAATGCTTCAACGAATGAGTTGAATGGAACGACCTCTCTTGAAGATGCCAAAGTAAGTAAAAGTCTCTCGGGCAGAATTTCAGGATGAAATGTTGTGATTGCTATGTATAGGGATGGTAGTAACAAGGAGACGAATAGAAAAAAATATCGAATATAACGAATCCAACTTGCCGCTATATATCGATGGTAATAATCTTCTGCTGCCTGCATGAGCATAAACATGGTTGCAGGAGCAATAAGGGTAATTGGTGTTCCATCTACCAAAACTCCTATACGTCCTTCCAACAATGCTGCGTTAACGACATCTGGCCTTTCTGTTAATTGCAATTGAGGAAAGGGGGAGTAGGGATTATCTTCAATACATTCTTCAATGTAGCTTGTTGCTAGTATGCCGTCGATATCGATAGATGATAAACGTTTCTTCATTTCTTCTACCAATTGTTGACTGCATTTTCCTTGCAAATAAGTTATGGCAATTGAAGTACTCGTTACTGTACCTATGTGCATCATTTCACTTTTAAAGGAGGTAGACTTCATACGTCGGCGCAGTAAGGTCAGGTTCGTCTCTAAATCCTCCATAAATGCTTCTCGTGGTCCACGTATAACGGTTTCATTTTGTGGTTCTTCAATAGCTCTTTTTGTAAAGGAAACCATTGAAATAGCAAGTATTCTCGGATCGCCTTCAATTAGGAGCAAGGCATCTCGGTTTAAAAGCTTTCCAAGAGCTTCTTTTAACGTATATTGAATACTTTGCTCGGCAATAGGCAAATGCTTTCTGTCCAGAATTAGAGTAGTGAATTGTTCAATAGACATGCTAGAGTCAAGTGTTGTTATAACCCCTAGAACACTTTGTTCCACAGTTTTATGATCAATCATGCCTTTTAAATAAATCAGAGCACATCTTACTTCTGGTCCTGCTATGAATGTGTGGTAATGGACATCGAAAGAATTCGAAAGGTTTTGCTGGAACCATTCCAACCTTTTGCTGAAATCAGCATACTCCGTATCAGAAAATGGTTCTTTGTTAGAATTACTGTGCTTTTCCCTAGGTGGATTAACAGTTGATTTGGTTTGTGAACCAAACATCTTCTTCAACCAATATGACATCGTATGCCTCCTAGGAAATTTATTTTTTAATATTCCACATTTTGTATTTTTTATGCATTTCATTTCTCTAATTATGTTGTTATTATTGTCGGCTACACGTAATGGACAACGAGTTAAGATTTGAGAGCATAATGTTAGGAATGCAATTGCATAATAACTTTAACTCATTGAGTGTAATTTTATGACTCATGTTTAGATTTAGAATTAAGGAGATGCTAGATGCTAGACACTAAAAAACCATGGAGTTTGTCGGAGTTCAAATTATTTGAATCTCTCCCAAAGAAAGATTTAGAGCAAGTTGTTCAAATGGCACCAAGTACAAATATAATTTCTATATCTAAGGGGACCTTGGTACAAACACCTGAAGTTAATACTAATGGTTTGTCTATTGTTATTGAAGGAAAACTTCGATTGTATAAAACAAACGCTGATGGGAAGCAGTATACCGTAGGTATTTTAGGACCAGGTGATATGTATGGAGAGAGTGTTTCATTCTCATTCGGAACCAATGGGAATTATATGGAAACAATGGAGAATACAATTATTTGCTCCGTTATTCAAGAAAAATTCGACTTATTTTTGAGTTTGCGTCCTGAACTTGCTTTAAAACTTTTAGAGGAATTAAGCAATCGATTGCGTGACAGGGACGAAGTATTAGAACGACTGGCATTAAGCGATCTTCGTGGCAAAGTTCTTTTTTTTCTCACTAAACTTTCTAAAAAATTCGGTGTAGAAGAAAATGGGTATCAAAGAATAGAAATGTCTCTGACTCATCAGGAATTGGCAAACATGATTGGGGCAACTAGAGAATCAGTTTCGCTTGTTTTACAAGAGTTTTCCAATGAAGGTATTATCATTACTAGCAGAAAATCGATTATGGTTCAGCTAGAGATGGCGAAAGAACGATTAGAAAATACATAAACGTTTCAAAGTAAAGTCACCTTCAAAGGTGTTGTTATACTAGGTGAGCAGATAAGGAGAGGGAAGACGGGGTACTAATATCGGGTTATACTATGTGATTCAATATATTAGCTTCAACTCGATTCCTTCCAACTATGGCAGTAGTGGAATTAGAAGCTGGTCCATTATTAGTTTTAGTGAGTGCTGACATTGATTCTCGTGGTCACTTTAGTAGAAATGGTCAATTGGAGTTTGCAGTCGGATTCACCAGCCTAAATATTCAACTCTTACGTGAAAAACTTATTGAACACGGTGTCGAAGTAGATGATATAAAAGAAGATGATGGACATTTTTCTCAACTAACGGGCAGTTATGCTTAATAGCCGTCTCTTTTTTTGTTGTAGGTAATTCAAATAAGAACATAGGTTTTATTACCAAAAATCTTATCAATCGGGTATCTCAAAACCTAAATCAAATGAGGTATTAAGCTACTGTAGAACATGTTTGTTAAAATACAGGAGCAGCTTGCCTCAGCCGGCAGCACTTACGAGAATTCGTCAAATGCCGTACGCTTATTTATTAAGACTGCGCAATAATTATGTAAGACAATAAAATAAAACAAAAACATTAATAGCATAAAGTACAAAAACGGCAGCTACTTGGCTGTCGTTTTTGTACTTTATCCTGTTCGTTGGATGAAAGCCGTTAAATGTCTATCGGTTTTATTTAATTTGGCTAGAAGCATGTAAATGTTTATCTATTAGTTTTTCTGTTGTCTCCCAAAGTTTTTTTTGCAATTTCTGGTCTCCCCCAGGTAGAACTGGTTCGATTAAATTGCCGGTACCAACGTTAAAATACCCGCCAGTTAACTTTTGAAATTTTGGGTCCACAACTAGTTCTATAATAATTTTGGTTCCTCGTTGGGGATCGCCAATTTGCAAAGCTTTCAAAATTCGTTCTAATGTGGGCGCAAACCATAATTCTCTTCCTAGACTAGTTACATTAAAACCTGGATTAAGTGCGTTTACGCTAATTCCTGTTCCTGATACCCTTCGTGAAAGTTCGGAAGTAAACATAATGTTCAATAACTTTGTTTTTCCATAAATAAGTGATGAGCCCCGAGAAGAGAATGGACTTGTATCTGTTAAATCTTCTGGTAATTTTAATATTCCGTGTCGCCGGGATGCCTCAGAGGCGACATTTACGACTCTGGAAGCACCTGCGGATTGGAGAGAAGAAAGTAAGGAATTTGTTAAAAGCCAAGGTGCCAAATAATTTATGGCAATCATTTCAGGAAGTCCCTCTGAAGTAATACGTGGTTTGAAAGCATGAATGCCCGCATTATTCAACAAAACATCAATTTTGGGACAGAACTGGGCAATTTCGCTCCCTATGCGCTGAACATCCTTTAATATCGATAAGTCACCATAAAAGAAATCAACCTTTGTTTGCGGGTCATTCTCCTTAATCAGTTGCATTGTTAAATTTGCACGTTCTTTACTTCTGGCTGTTAAAATAAGGTCGAATCCACGCTTTCCTAATTCTATAGCGGCAAGTTGTCCAAGCCCACTAGTTGCTCCCGTAATAACAATTGTTTTTCTTTGGGACATTCTAAGGTCTCCTTTTGTGCTACAATTTGTAGGATCTTAAAATTCTAATTAATTGACATATGTCCATCATATTGATTTAATTGATATATGTCAATTAAAGTTTGGTGCTGTTCCATTTTAAGAAAGGTGATAAAAAGATGGAAAAAAATAACGGGCGTACATCGAGGAAAGGGCTGGAAGTTGAATTAGGAAATCAGCTTAATGCACTAATTAGTGCTGTACACGCATTAAACGTTAGGGCTGCTACGAAGTTCGATTCCTCCATACAACCGGCGGCTTTCCATATTGTCAGGTGGTTATATTCATATGGTCCAACCAATGCTGCCAAGTTAGCAGATTCTACTGCAATGGATCGTAGTTCTGTCAGCCGTCTTATTAAACAACTTCAGTTACTTGGCTACGTAACTAGAGAGGTTTCTCCGAATGATGGTCGAGGAGTAATGTTGTCCCTTACTGAGAAGGGGAAACAACAAGTAATTGAAGCCCTTAATGAAAAAGAGTCCGTATATTACGAACGACTTTCAAACTGGGGAGATGTAGAACTACAAGAGTTTATTAGTATGCTGAAGCATTTTAATGGCTTCAATGGTTTATAATTGAGGGGATGAAGTCAAATCTAAGAGTTTTACTACAGCGGAATTCTACTGAACTGAGAATTATAGTTGAATAAAAGTAGCGAGGCAGCCGTCCATGATGATCGACTGCCTTTTCTATGCTAACGAGAGGATAGTTAAATTACTT
Source organism: Paenibacillus anseongensis (assembly GCF_009757995.1). NCBI lineage: Bacteria > Bacillati > Bacillota > Bacilli > Caryophanales > Paenibacillaceae > Paenibacillus > Paenibacillus anseongensis. The sequence goes on along the minus strand of NZ_WSEM01000016.1, from coordinate 137,414 downwards.
GACGAATACCTCAAATATGGAAAAGTATCAAAGAGGGGAAATACTATGACATCATATAAGATTAGACCATATTTGAGTTTAATAGGATTCTGTATACTTATTTTCACGCTATTGGTTAATTTCGCTTTTAGGTTAGCAAAAGACCCAGGTTCTAAAATGTGGGTTGTCAGGAGGCGTTAACCACAAGCGTTGCGTGAAATATACCGAATTGCATTATAACGAAGATGGAACAAATCAGGAAATCGATCCAAAACATTAGTATGATTAATTAGTATGAAAAAAAGTAGGAGCTGCGTGACGCAGCTCCTTTTGGGTTTTCACATTGAATTATGCTCTCACAATAGACTCTTGGATATTAAAAAATGACAACGTTTTCTTAGGAATGTTGGCTTACGCTGGCGGTGTGCGAGAGAGTACACTAAATATATAGGAGGGGTGCATATGCAACTGGAGACGCAGTCTATCAGCCCACAGGCCGGTAGTAGCCGATTATGGAAGCGGTTTAAAAAACAAAAGATGCTTCATTTATTTGTCGGACTCGGTATGGTGTTCCTAGTGATTTTCTCGTACACGCCGATGTTCGGGATCCTGATGGCGTTTAAAGACTACAGCATTTCAAGCGGCATCAAGGGGATTTTTACAAGTGAATGGGTAGGGCTGAAGTATTTTGATGAATTTATACATGATTATCAGTTCGGCAAAATTGTCCGCAATACACTGATCATGTGCTTACTGAAGGTTATCTTCGCTTTCCCAGCGCCGATTCTGCTCGCTATTATGTTGAACGAAGTGAAAAACATGGCCTTTAAACGGTTCGTTCAAACGGTCAGCTATCTCCCGCATTTTATTTCTTGGGTTGTGGTTGTGGGGGTTTCCTACGCATTTCTGTCCGCAGACGTAGGTGTAATCAACAAAGCCTTGATGAGCCTCGGCTTAATCAAAGAGCCTCTAAATATTCTAACAAGTCCGAACTATTTTTGGGGGCTTTCAGTTGGAAGCGCTATCTGGAAGGAAATGGGCTGGTGGACGATTATTTTCTTAGCAGCCATTACCGGTATTAATCCATCGCTTTACGAGGCGGCCGAGATTGACGGGGCAGGAAGATTTGCTCGCATTCGTCATATCACATTGCCGGGAATGAAGGGAACTATCGTAGTGGTGTTGGTGTTGACGATCGGAAGTATTCTAGGAGGCGGGTTGGTTGGCTCCAACTTCGAGCAAGCATACTTGTATGGTAATAGCATCAACAATTCGACTTCGGAAATTGTGCAGACCTACGCGTTTAAGGTGGGGCTGAGAGACGGTCGGTTCTCTTATGCAGCAGCTATTGATTTAATTCAGTCAGTCATCTCAGTAATACTAATTTTTTCTAGCAACTTTATTGCGAAGCGAATGTCAGGCTCAAGTATATTCTAGAGAAAGGAGGAAGAGCCGTGTGCAAGACTCAAAGACAGAAGGATTTACTTATGGATAGCTTTATTTATGCCATCCTCTTCATCATCATGCTCACCATGTTTTACCCGTTCTATTATGTCCTGATTGCCTCATTTAACAAAGGATCAGACTCCCTTCTGGGCGGCGTCTATCTCTGGCCAAGAAGCTTTACTCTGGAGAATTATAGAATGTTTATGGAAGATCCTAAATGGTTCCGTGCTTTCTTGGTTACAATTGCAAGGACACTTTTGGGTACAGCACTGGGACTACTGCTGACAAGCTTGGTGGCTTACGGGCTTTCGCACCGCGACCTCCTGTTCAGCAAAGTGTATTTTACAGTCATCATTTTTGCAATGTATTTCTCTGGCGGCTTAATCCCTTATTACGTGGTACTGCGATCGATTGGTCTACTTAATTCATTTGGGGTTTATATCATTCCTTCGATGCTTAGCACGTTCTTCTTGCTCATTGCAATCTCGTTCTTCAGGGAAATTCCCGGCGAGTTAAAGGAATCTGCCCATATTGACGGCGCTGGCGAATTCGTCATATTCTTCCGAATTATCCTGCCGGTCTCAACTCCGCTGCTTGCTACAATGGGGTTATTTATGGGGGTTGGTCAGTGGAATTCCTGGCTGGACTCCGCTTATTTCGTCCAATCGGAGAACATACGGACACTTGCATTCCGCATGATGGAAGTCATTAACAAGAGCAACGCTCCAATGGATGCGATTGCTGCAGCCAACAGTGCTTCGGCAGGCGTTACAAGCTTCTCGTTACAGGTAACAGCGATGATAGTTTCTATCGTGCCAATCATCTGTGTGTACCCATTCCTGCAGAAGTATTTCGTGTCTGGTATTATGCTTGGTTCTGTGAAGGGTTGAGCATGAAGCTTCAATATTAAAGCGATTAGCTTGAAGAAATTTAGAGGCTACAAGCAGTCTCGATCAAATTCCTTCAATTATTAGCAAGTGATGAAGGTAAGAAATTGACGATGTTCGGAGTCGAAGGAGAACATTGGACATGGAACAATGAAGGGTATCCGGATCTGAAATACAATCCTTCTGATGCGGACTTTATTAACGCCAACTGCATCAAGTGGTGGTACCTGAACAACGATGGGATTACGGAAGGTATGTTGTCTTATGTTCCGGGCCAACAGAAGACACTGGCCTTAATTGAAAGGAAAGCGATCACTGTCTATAAGCCAGAAATCGGCTTAAACGATCAAGACGAAGATTGACGAGATGGTTAAAAACGAGAAGGTCAAAATTTATCTTGCCAAATCGGAAGAGCAAGCACTGGCGAATTACAACAACATGATTATCAATGCAGAAAATATGGGGTTGCAGAAGCTCGTGGATTGGGCGACGACTGTATCAGAAGAAGAAGAATTTGTTCGAGTAAACATAACTTAAAGCGGCGTCAGATCAAATAATAACGAAGCAAGGAGAGATATGAATTGCTTAGAATAAACCTGGATCGAAACTGGGAGTTTGAAAATGGGAAACCGGATCACATTCATCGCAAGGAAGCCGAACAAGCGAGGATCGTTCATCTGCCGCATGACTTCACGATTGAAACGGACACCTGGGCGGACGCGCCCGGTGGGAGTGCCACAGGCTATTACGTTGGAGGTATCGGAACCTACACTAAGATGCTGGACATACCAAAAGAGGCTGAAGGAAAGAAAATTCTGGTCGAATTCGACGGAGCTTTTATGAATACCACTGTTGTGCTAAACGGACATACAGTAGCCAAGCATCATTATGGATATACGCCATTCCATGCCGATCTCACCCCCTATATCAGACCGGGTCGGGCAAACCGGCTTGCGGTTACCGTGAATAACGCCGCACAGCCTAACTCCCGCTGGTATACAGGTTCAGGCTTATACCGTCACGTTGATCTGCTAACCAGCCCGAATCTTCATATCGTCCCTTGGGGGATATACGCCCATACCTCGCATATCGTCAATGGCACAGCTTTCGTCATTGTTGAAACGACAGTGGAGAATCATTCGGATACCCCTGCTAATGTGTTGGTGAATCTCAAGTTGGAGAAGGAATCGGGCGGGCTTGAAGCGGGAAGCGGCAGAGTGCAAGTCTATGTACCTGCAGCGGGGAAAGCTGTAGGCAGGGTGACGGTTGCCGTAGATAACGCCGAGTTATGGGATATCGATTCCCCAGTGCTGTACCGGATTACCGCCTGCTTGAACGGACGCGAGAGGCTCTTAGACAGTGACAGGACTCTATTTGGTATCCGTACCCTCTCAGTAGACGTGAAGAACGGTTTAATGCTGAATGGACGTACCGTCAAACTGAAAGGCGGCTGTGTGCACCATGATCAAGGGATTCTCGGAGCTGCTTCCTACAGGGACAGTGAGTACCGTAAAATGAAACTGCATAAGGACAATGGGTATAATGCAATTCGCTGTGCCCATAATCCTCCATCAAGGGATATGCTGGATGCCTGTGACCGGCTAGGTCTACTCGTTATAAATGAAGCATTCGATATGTGGACGATGGAGAAGAAACCGCATGATTACAGTTTATATTTTGAAGAAAACTGGAAGTCCGATATAGAGGCATTTATGTTAAGGGATCGCAATCACCCTAGTATTATCATGTGGTCGACAGGCAATGAAGTCAACGAGCGAGGGGGGTTGTCCGGCGGATATGAGTGGGCTGCCCAGTTGGCGGCATGGGTAAGGAAACTAGACCCGACCCGCCCGGTTACCAACGCAGTATGCACGTTCTTCAGTGGGTTGGAGGATGAGGATCAGGAGCGGTTTTATGACGATCTGAAGAATCCGCCCAAAGAGTCAGCGGGCTTCGTCAACTTTGATACGGAGTTCGGCAAACAGGTATGGGGTAAATATACAGAAGCCTTCTGCGCTCCACTGGATATTGTCGGTTATAATTATCTGATTCACCAATTTGATGATGCTGCTAGCACCTATCCGAACAGAGTCATTTGTTCGAGCGAGAGCATAGCCAGAGATATGGATAAATATTGGGAAGGCGTGGAGCGGCATCCTTATATTATAGGCGATTTTAATTGGACCAGCTTTGATTATATCGGGGAAGCCGGTCTGGGCAAAAGCTTATATACGGAACCGGACAAGGCGGATGAGCAACGAAAAAAATTGCATGAATCCCCGTACCCTTGGCGTCTGTCTTATGATGCGGATTTCGATCTGTGCGGATTTGCACGCCCCCAGCTTGCCTATCGGCGGATTGTATGGGGCTCTGACGAAACCTTCATCGCCTCACACCGTCCTGAAAACTACGGCAAAACCGAGTTGCTGAGTGGGTGGGGCTGGACGGACTGCGAACATGCATGGAGCTGGAACGGGTATGAAGGAGAACCAGCTACTGTGGATGTCTACTCGGCGGCGGAGGAAGTTGAACTGATTCTGAACGGTATAAGCTTGGGAAGGCAACCCGCAGGCAAGGGGAACCGCTTCAAGGCACGGTTTGTTCTTTCATTTATGCCCGGAACATTGGAAGCGGTGAGTTATGTAAAGGGCATAAAAGGTTCAAGCGATGTGCTTCATTCCACTGGGGAGGCTGCGGGCATCCGGATTATTCCGGAGAAGAAGGAGCTTGTCGCAGATGGACAGTCGCTCTGTTATGCGGTTGTTGAAATTATTGACGCAGCCGGCAATTGCGTGCCGGAAGCATCCCTTTTGTCAACTGCTCGGGTAGAGGGTGTGGCTACTCTGGCTGCTTTCGGTACCGGCCGACCACGGACGACCGAAAATTATACGAAAGGCCAATTTACTTCTTTCAAGGGCAGACTGCTGGCAATTGTACGTGCAGGATATGAGATAGGGTTCTCCACACTGACAGTCAGCGTTGATGGGCTGGAGCCTGTTAGTCTTGAGATTCCTGTAAATAAATATACGGAGGGATTAAATTGAAAAAGACAAAAAGCTATAAGACACTTGCGGCAACACTGGTGGTAACCTTGGCCCTGGGGCTGCTGTCTGCCTGTGGTGAAGGCAGCAGCAAAGACGCCAAACAGGAGGCAACGGCTTCAACGACCGGAGGCGTGAAGGAGTTGTCCTTGTTCATTGATTTTCCTTGGTGGGCGACCAAAGAATGGAAAGGTCCGATCGCCGAGAAAATCACTGAGAAAACAGGCATTAAGCTGAATGTAACCGTAGCCACAGATGATAAGCAGCTCCCACTGATGATCGCTTCGGGCGATTTGCCAGATCTGGTGCTCACCTCCAGCAATGTGAGCCGCATGTCGGATTCCAAGCTGTCGTATCCGTGGAATGATTTGATCAAGCAATATGCGCCGGAATTCAAACTGGATCCGACAAGAATTGCAATCAATACGATGGATGACGGCAACTTCTATACAGTTCGCAATGCTTTCGCCACTCAGGAGGAAATGGCCCAGAATAAATATGCGGTCGGCGGGGATGGCAATCCCGGGATCGCGGTACGGGAAGACATCCTGAAGGAGTTGGGTAATCCGCCAATCAAAACGCTGGACGACTTCGTGAAAGTGCTGGGTATGGTCAAAGAGAAGAACCCCGACATGGTGCCGCTTGTCATGGACAAGAACTGGATTGAGGTCTATTTCCTCCAGCAGTTCGGCGCCGAAGCTCTGTTCGACAATTGGTATGAAAATAAAGGAAAAGTGGATTATTACATCAGACAGCCGCAAATGCTGGAGTTCTTCAAATTCATGAACAGCTTGTACCGCAATGGATATATTCTGGCTGAGAACTTTGCATTTGCCAATGATCAGATTGACGAACAGTATGCGACAAGCGGTAAAGCATTCGCCCATAGTCACACGGTAGGCACTGCGGATACGGACAACAGCGCCATCAAGAAAAACAATGGCACGTTCGCCTTCAAGATGCTGCCGAGTGCCTTGACGAAGGAAGCCAGAAAGGTGAGTACGGGGCTGGGCTTCGCAGGCACCTTTGTCACCAAGAAGAATAAAGACCCGGAGGCGTCGATCAAGCTTCTCCAATACCTGGCCAGCGACGAGGGACGGAAGCTGACCATGTTCGGGGTGGAAGGGGAGCATTGGACGTGGAACCAAGAGGGACATCCGGATCTGAAGTACGATTCGTCTGATCAAGACTTCATGAATGCCAACGGCATTGGCTGGTGGGTGCTGTACAACGACGGAGTCATGGAAGGCTTGAGAGGATATGTACCGGGTAAGCAGAAGACGCAGGCGCTGATGGAGACGAAGGCGATTACCATCTACAAACCGCAGCTCGGGCTGATTCAGACCCAACCGGATTCCGAGGAGAAAACGATAAAGACCAAAATCGACGAGATGATTAAAAATGAAAAGGTCACGATTTACCTCGCCAAATCTGAAGAGGAAGCAGTGGCGAAATACAACAACATGGTTAAGAATGCAGAGAATATGGGGTTGCAGAAGCTAGTGGATTGGGCTAATACGACCTATGAGAAAAAGAAAGGTTTGTTCAAGTAAACCAAGGACATCCGGTAGAGGAGGCGTCATGCCTCTACCGGATTTTGCCAGTTCATGGTACCTTTAGAGGAAAACAATCCGGGATTCAGGAGGATTCGTCACCGTGAGCATCGTTCGTAAAATCACTTTGGGGTATATCATTCTAATTTTTATTCCAGTTGTCGTGTTCGGTTATTACTATTACTCGCAAATTTACGGAAATTTGACCAATCAGTTCGTTCAAAGCCGTCAGAAAATATTGGAGCAAGCCTATGCCAATATGAAGATGGATCTGACCCGCATCGATTCCATCCAACGTATTCTGCAAAATAACCCTTATGTTACAGATTACCTGGACGGCGTATATGAATCAGATTCAGATAGTATCTATGCCTATAACCGTAATATCAGTCCGATTATTACGCAATCGCTGTCTAATAATCCAGATATTGAGAAGCTTCAGATCTATAAAACTAAACAGCGGGCGCTTCCGATTACTGACCGGTTGTTGGATATATCTACTCTGGATTCTCAAGGTATGGAGGTCGCGCGTAAGCTGAAGCCCGGTCAAGGGGTTTGGATAATATCCGATCGGGGGGCAGCAGCTCCTTCGCTCATATTCTATCAGAACATTTACAATTCTGATTTCACCGAGAAAATTGGACTTCTTGAGCTGCATGTTGGAAGCGGTTTAATACGTAAATTTTACGAAGCGGCGGGGGGAAGAGACAATTGGCAAGCCTTGCTGCTTCCCGAGCACGGAGTACCGTCTAGAGAAGTCGCCCCAGCAGGAATAGATATGGCAACATGGAAGCTGCTTGGTTCCAATGATACCCAGCCCTATTTCATCAACAAAAAAACAATTGTGAATCAGTTGTACATGCAGGAGCTAAAAGTTCGCATCGTCGTGACCGGTAAAATAGACGATGTGTTTCGAACTATCAAGCGAAAGGAGATCTTCCTGGTCTTTACAATCATCGCGCTGCTAGCTGCTTTGTCATTTGTTTATTATGCGCTCGCATCGAAAATTACCAAACGTATTCTGCTCCTTGTAAGACATATGCGCAATCTGGACGATGACAACTTGAAGCAGTTTATCAGCAAAAAAGCCAAGCCAAACCGTCTTGATGAAATAGAAATTCTGACATCAACCTATAATTCAATGATCCGGCGTATGGATGAACTGATTAACAACATCCACCGGTCCGAGTTGCGGAATAAAGAAGCGGCTTATAAAGTACTTCAGGCGCAGATCAAACCACACTTTCTCTATAACACCCTTGAGACAATCCGGATGTTGGCAGAGTCAAATGATGACAAGGAGGTCGCGGATATTTCGTTCTGGTTCGGCAAGCTAATGCGCTACAGCCTATCCTCGGAAGGGGATCGGACCTTCCTGGCTAACGAAATTGAGACGGTTATCTTCTATTTGAACATTCACAAGATGCGTCTTCAGGACAGGTTGACCTATGAGGTCAACGTCTCTGTAGATGCGGAGCAGATTGCCTGTCCAAGATTCATACTCCAGCCCTTAGTCGAGAATTGCATCGTTCATGGCGCGTCCGCAATACTTCGACCTTTCCATATTAAAATCCAAGTCTGGGCGAATGGAGACGAAATCCACATCTCCATTACGGACAGTGGTTCAGGCATCCAGGAGGAGAAGTTGGAGGCAATACGCTCCCGGTTAGCAATGGGGGATGACAACAGAGCCGACGCGGAGAATGAGGGAGGTATAGGGCTGTTCAATGTCAGTGAACGGATTAAATCGTTTTTCGGAGGCTCTTCACAAATGCTTATTGACAGTGAATCGGACGTAGGAACATGCCTGAGTATCATCATAACAACGGGAGGTATAGGTCGAATATGAGAGTGTTAATTGTTGATGATGAGCCGTTGATTCTTAAAGGATTGGTCAAAATTATCGGTGAAGTGGCTCCACTCGGAACAGAGATATTTAAGGCTAATAACGCTTTTGAGGCACTAGATCTTATGAAAGTCTACATGCCGGATGTGACCGTTACAGATCTTCATATGCCAGTGAAAAATGGATTCGAACTAATAGAGACGGCTAGGGAAAGCGGTTTATGCGACCGGTTTATTATTCTGACGGGCTACAATGAATTTGAATATGTCAGGAAAGCGCTCCGGGCAGGAGTGGTGGATTATCTGCTAAAGCCGATCGACAAGGATGAGATTACTGCTCTATTAGCACGTTTCGAGCAGGAGCTTCCCTCCGAAGCCGATCCGGAGTGCTCAGGGCATGCGAAACGCATTATGGCTTATACCAAAACCCATTATAGTAACGATCTGTCATTGGACCATCTCGCCGAATTGATGGATCTCCATCCTAACTACATTAGTAGCCTGTTCAAAAAAGTGACGGGCGACACGTTTGTTAATTATTTGAACGCATTCCGCATCAAGGAAGCTCAGAAGCTGCTCAGGTTGCAGCGCCGGCTATCCGTGAACGCTATCGGAAAGATGGTCGGGTTTGAGAACAAGCATTATTTCACCAAGGTGTTCAAGAAGTACACGGGCATTACGCCGGGCGCCTACCGCGATGATGACGATGCAGAGGGGACTGCCGATGATGACGGTGCAGCCAGCGGGCTAGACTTGCTAGATATGCATGTGTAATCACACCATTGGCTGCCGTTGCCCGTCGAGCTAACGGGACACGAGAGTTGAACAAATTAATACTGAAAGACTGCCGGCATGGAAAGGCAGCTTCGTTACGAACGGGTAAAATATGGGGGAGGAGATTATATGCATATAACCAAAAAATCAGTAACCGTCTATCTTATCTCTGGTCCACTTGGTGTAGGGAAATCAACCGTCTCCAAGACTCTTGTTAGTGCGATGAACCAATGTGTCTTGATTGAAGGTGATCTCCTTCTCCATGTCTACCGAGGGGAGACCGAACCGCCCTGGGAGAAACGACTCCGACTGGCATGGCTAAATATCGCTGCGGTGACGCGGAATTTTCTCCTGAACGAGTTAGACGTGGTTATCGATTTCGTCGTCGAAGATGAACTTCAATGGTTCTTAGATCAACTAACGGATTTCGATGTAACGCTTTTCTATGTTGTGCTGCACGCGGAACCGGATACCCTTACCACTCGACTCCATCAGCGAGGAGATGCGCAATATATCCACCGCTCACTGTTCCTTCGTAACAAGTTGATGGCTTCACCGGTTAATGAGTCATACCTACTGGACACCGATAGTAAGAAGCCGAATGAACTTGCTGAAGAAATCATAAAAAACTCCAGATTTCGGATACAGGGATCAAGTTCTTGTCAACCGACAAAAAAAGAAGCCGGCGGCATCTTTGTGGATGCTCGGCTTTCATTTTAATTACGTAAAATTCTAATTTGACCAAATTTAAATTATATTGACAGTTGGAACATCGGACAGTAACCGCATGTGGTCTCTGCGGGTCGTGTTTAAGATGGAGATGTTACTCGGGAACGGCTTCGCCCGGCGTGGCCGCTGCAACTCCGGACAAACAATGTTTACCCTTCAGAGAATTTTCTAGATATCTTAGATAACCTGGATAACCACGGTCATATAACAGGTAAAAGGATAACTCTATAGCTAGCGCGGAAACAAAAAAGTCGCTTGAGCTTTTGGCTCCAGCGCTTTTTTGACGATTAGTTCCTGTTGGGCATTTCCGACCATCCGCCCGGCTGCATTACAGGCCCGGGTGGTTCTTTTTCCGGGTTTCAGTTCACCCTGGCTCCGCTTGGAGGTGCATCGCCAATCCATCGCATGAATGCGGCGACATGCTGTGCCCACAGTTCTGGCTGCGCCATCGTCAAGTGTCCCCGCGATATCGAAGTTCCGGGCTGCACGACGTACCGGCCGTTCTTGATCTTGGGGACGAGGCGTTCAAGAACATGGAGTTCTTCGGGGTTGAACTCGTCGTCCGAGAAATTGAGCGCAAACAGCTTCGTTTTGATCTTAGAGAGGCCCGGCTCCGGATCGTAGTCGGCGGACGATTTCAGCGAATACAATATATCGTTGGCATCGATCTGCGCTGCTTGTTTGTGGGTCTTTTTGATAAACTCGTCCGTCACAGGCCCGTCTGGCAAGGTCTCTTGTAGATGGACGACACTGTCGATCATCATCCGCAGCACCGCATAACTCTGCAGCCAACCGCATGGCGGATCTATATAGTTACCACCTTTCCACTCCGGATCGGAGCGAATTGCGTCGGTCACAATATGCCGCCATAATAGATTACGGCCCGACACTTTGATTGGGAGAGACACTACAGGCATTACCCCATCCATAGCGTCAGGATAGGCTTCAGCCCACTGCCAAGCGTTCATGCCGCCCATCGACATGCCGAGGATGGCGTGGAGTCGCTTGATGCCCAGGGTTTCGGTGACGAGCTTATGCTGCAGATCGACAAGGTCGCCGTAACTATAGTTGGGGAAGCCAGCTTTAAGACCATCGCTCGGCTTGCTTGATTGCCCGTGCCCGACGTTATCGACGAAGATCAGATAGTAACGCTGGGTATCGAGTGGCCTTCCCGGATTGTACAGCGCCTTCATGAAACTCGGTGCGAGAAGGGCACGGCTGTCAGCGTCGGTCCAATGAAGTACGAGAACAGCATTATCGATGTCGCCTTTTGCATTGCGGTGCGGCGTTCCCAGAGTCGCGTAATGGATTCGCAGGCGTTCAAGTGTTTCACCACTGCGAAACTTATAATTTTTAAAACAAGCATCCGCTTGTACGGCGCCACTGACAGCTTGTCTATCCCTAGACGCGCTTGGCATGGATACGCCATTTTCCCGCAAAGTCTGAGTGACCGTATGAGCGGATACTTGTCCTGATAACGTGGACGCAAAAAGCAGCGTGCTGCAAAGCACGCCGAATAAGTAGCCCGAATGCAGAATAGCCAAAAGGATAACCTCCAAGGTGTTGAGTGAGACTGCGGGCACGCATTCTATTCACGGTGTCCGTCGCTTCCTTATATTGCCCAATGGAGGTAGAAATATCAGGGATGCCATGCAAGACACGTACCTTGTCAACAACCGATGTCGGACGACACAAACATTGTCCGTTTTTCGACATGAAATCAGGAGGTACTTGTAAGTGTCATACCAAACAATTTAACGGAGATGATGTGCAGCCCTGATCCCAGAAAGATCTGAATCAAAAAATCGTTTCAATCGATAGCAATTCATATGAAATCGTGTTCAAATACGAGACGATAGTGCGTATTCCATGATGTTAATGCCATCCCGCTAAAGATGGCCTTCTCAACAATCTACATCATTCCGCTAACGGAGAACGTTAGTTCGATACGAATTCCGCGGCAGCCGGCCAGAATGATCGGCTGCTTTTTCGTTGAACTAGAGGGAGGATAGTGGAAGAGAATATTTGTAAATCGCCGAATAACTTATTTGATGAAACTCTTAGAGGTGCAAATATGGAAATGAAATGGTTAGCATATCGAATCTATCCTGAGCCATTTGGAACCAAGTATCAGTATACTGATTTAATGAATAAAGCTATTGTTGAAAAGTTGTTTGATTATTGTCAGATATTAGAAGCAATGATTTCAAGAGAAGGTTGGGACTTTTTGATTCATTTTGCCTCATCTTTAAACTAATGCAAACAAGAGCTCAATTAACACGAAGAAACGGCAGCCGCATAAGGACTGCCGTTTTCTCAACTAACGGGCGGGATAGATTAAAATCATACGCAGGGAAACGTACTATAAGCAAGGGCAAGTTATATATTTTCCGCGCCTTGATTATAACCGCTGTCGATCGCGACGTGCTGAATGGACGCGATCAAGGCCACTTCTCCGAATGCGCCTCTCACTCCGACGGAAGCGGTGATTGCCCGACATTAATAGTGGGGGGCATATGGGAAGGAATCGTTCCTTCCTGCATCTCGCCGTCAATGCCCAAGAAATAATGCCGGATCGGGAACAATTGCTCATTCAATTCGTACACGAGCGGGATGCCGGTCGGTATGTTCAGATCGGCGATCCCGTCGGCAGGAACTCGATCCAGATGCTTCACCAACGCCCGCAACGTATTGCCGTGAGCCGCAATGAGAATGTGCTTGCCGGACGTGAGAGCGGGGGCGATTATCTCCTCCCAGTACTTTAACACTCTGCGCTCCGTATCATCGAGATTTTCCGTTAACGGAAATTCCCCTTCTTTTAAAACCCGGTAGCGTGGCGCGGACGCTTCGTATCGGGCATCGTTTTGATTCAATGCAGGTGGGCGAACGTCGACGGACCTGCGCCACAAGTGAACTTGCTCTTCTCCGTATTTCTCGGCCGTCTCGGCTTTGTTCAATCCTTGCAGGGCGCCGTAATGCCGCTCGTTCAGCATCCAGCTTTTGAATTCTGGAATCCACGTCAAATCCATTTCTTGAAGAATGATCCACATCGTTCGAATCGCACGCTTCAGAACCGATGTATGCGCTGCGTCGAAGACGTAACCCTGCTTTCTCAGGATGATTCCGGCTTGTCTTGCTTCTTCGAGACCGTTCGGAGACAAATCCACATCTGTCCAGCCCGTAAATCGGTTCTCGAGATTCCATTCGCTCTGTCCGTGGCGGATCATTACTACTTTGATCATGCGGAATTCTCCTTGTATAAGGATAAGTTGGCCCAACTCAATCATAGTTGTCAGCTTAGGCGAAAGCAAATGACCATAAAAATGGTCAGTATATAGTAATAGCGTCTACTTCCGAGAGTTAGTGCGAGTGGATATGGAAGATTTTATTAGAACTATTATAATTAAGATTCTTGTTGCCGTTTCCTGGCTACGAACGAACGTTCAGAAGGTGTGCTCATCAATCAATATAGTTATCTTAGGTCTCAAAAGTAAGGCATTTGTGCTGCGAGCAAACGACACAAATATGGGCACATTGTATGTATACGACACAAATTAGGAATGAAATTACCGAAATGTGACTACTTAATTTAAGATTAGAGCCCAACAAACCCGATCGTAGTGAAATCAAGAATATACTGCTCATATTATGGCAAAATAATAAAAAAACAATAAGGAGAGATTCCCTTGAAAAGAACGATAGCTGATTCCATCGTGGAATCCCTTCTGAACGCCGGCGTAAAGCGAATTTACGGCATTATCGGCGATTCGCTTAATGCCTTGCTCGATGCGATCCGTCGTTCCGGAAAAATAGAATGGATCCATGTCCGCCACGAAGAGGTTGCAGCGTTCGCGGCTGGCGCGGATGCCACCCTCAGCGGAGGAATCGCCGTTTGTGCGGGTAGCAGCGGACCTGGTAATTTACATCTCATTAACGGTTTGTACGATTGCCATCGAAACCGGGTGCCAGTACTTGCGATTGCCGCTCATATTCCGAGCAGTGAAATTGGCAGCGGCTTTTTTCAAGAGACACGTCCGGACATGTTGTTTCAGGAATGCAGCTTCTTTTGTGAAGTCGTAACCGGACCGAGGCAAATACCTCGAGCGGTTACGATGGCGATGCAAACCGCGACGGCAAGGTCGGGAGTGTCTGTCTTAGTTCTTCCTGGTGATGTAGCCGCTTTCGAATACGACGAAAGCCCGGTTCCAGAAAGCGTCATCCATTCCACCCGGCCAATTGTCTGCCCTTCTACAGACGAATTGAAGACGCTTGCCGACTACTTAGATAAAGGCAAGAGGATCACCTTGCTGTGCGGTGCTGGCTGCTCGGGAGCTCATGCTTCGCTCATGAAGCTGTGCGAGAAACTGCAATCCCCGATGGTCATAGCGCTGCGAGGAAAAGAATATCTGGAATATGACAACCCGTATTCCGTCGGATTAACCGGCCTCATCGGATATTCATCAGGATACCACGCCATGATGGAATGCGATGTCTTACTCATGCTGGGTACCGATTTTCCATACCGGCAATTTTATCCGCAAGAAGCGACCATCCTTCAGGTTGATTTGGATCCCTCCCGACTAGGCCGGCGAACGCCGCTCGCATACGGGGTGTGCGGAGACATAAAGACGACGGTCGAAATGCTGTTACCCCTATTAATGGAACCGCACTCCCCTGATCACCTGCAGCACTTTGCAGAACATTATGCCAAAGTCCGCGAGGAACTGGACAACCTTGCAGCTCCTGGTCGAGCTCCTATTCATCCACAATTCCTCATGAAGGTAATCAGCGATCTCGCAGATGAGGATGCCATTTTTACTTGCGATGTTGGGACGCCGACTGTGTGGGCTGCCCGATACATGAGCATGAATGGAAAAAGAAGGCTACTTGGCTCGTTTAACCACGGGACAATGGCGAACGCCATGCCCCAGGCGATTGGGGCGCAGGTTGCGCAACCGGGACGCCAGGTCATATCGCTGTCTGGGGACGGGGGACTCACGATGCTGCTCGGAGATCTATTGACTCTTCGTCAGCAAAAGCTCCCGATCAAGATCGTTGTCTTTAATAATGGCGCGCTTGCATTCGTGGAATTGGAAATGAAAGCAGCTGGCTTTTTAGAATTCGGAACGGAACTCGACAATCCAAACTTTGCGGCACTTGCTCAAGCCATGGGAATCGAAGGAATTCGCGTCGAGGATCCGAATGACTTGGAAAGCGCCGTTCGCCGAACGCTCAAACACAGCGGTCCGGTAGTGTTAGACGTCGTCGTCAATCGTCAGGAGCTGGCAATGCCGCCGAAAATCAACCTCGAGCAGGCTCGCGGATTTACGATGTGGATGCTGAAAGCCGTTTTGAACGGGCAAGGCAACGAAGTCATCGAACTGGCGAAAACCAATCTCCTTCGGTAATAAATAGGAGTACTTGGACTCCTGCAACTGCTGCCTTAGTCGCAAGTTTAAAATAGCCCCCATCTGATTGCCAGATGAGGGCTATTACGCTTACGTTAATACAAATAGAATTACAGCCAGTTACATCGCAAATATCTCTAGTATGTATCGGTATTTATTCGATTTGGTGCCTATGTCCAATTAATGAGGTAGAGAACTTTGAGCAATCGGCAGTCCGTTAAACTAAAGGGCAGAATACTTCCAATATATGCTAATATAGATTGTAGAGTTAAGAGCCCATATTGGATATTTTCAAAAGGAAATATGATATAACTTATTCATTTTATTTTCAGAGAGGGAGAATAATCATTACATTAGATTTAATGAATTCGACTGAATTTCAGGACTACCTTAATTCTGCTATTACGAGCTATGCAAAAAGCAACGTGCAATCTGGTAATTGGAACGAACAGGATTCTATTAGTAAGGCAACAGAACAATATGCACACCTTTTGCCTGATGGCGAGAAAACCACTGATAACAAATTGTTTACAATTCGTTCTAACGGCCAAGAGGTTGGAATGATTTGGTTTGCAGTCAAACCAAACAATAAAGGGTTTATTTACGATATAAAAATTAGGGAGGATTACCGAGGTCAAGGTTTTGGCAAGCAAGCGATGGAAGATATAGAAAAGTTGGGAAGAGAAATTGGCATCAAGAGTATAGGACTTCATGTCTTTGCCCATAACCAAATTGCTCGTGGTTTATATGAAAAGTTAGGCTATGAAGAAACGAGTATCGTAATGGCAAAAGAATTATAAACTCTATTTGCCTTTGCTCAACTAAAGGGCAGAATACTTCCAATATCTGCTATAATTGATTCAATTAATCTTTAGGAGGATGAGGCAGATGCTTGGTCTACCGAAAAGGGAAGTTTATCTTGTTCCTTGGACGAATGAGTGGGTAACAGAATTTAGGAATGAAAGTGAAAAGATTAAATTTGAACTTGGTGAACTTGTCCTAGCAGTTCACCATATTGGGAGTACAGCTGTAAAGAGCTTGTCGGCCAAACCAGTAATAGATATTGCAATCGAACTGAATGATTATCAACTCGGTATTCAATGTGTTGAGGGATTGGAACGACTTGGTTATGAATATAAAGGAACAAATATACTGCCAGAAAGGTATTACTTTAGCAAAGGAGAGCCCAGAACTCATCAGATACACATGTTTCAAACAAACAATTTATATATGAAAAAGCAACTCGCATTTCGGGATTTTTTACAGAACGACAGCGAGGCATTGAATGCATACCAAGCTCTAAAGGAAAAACTTTCGAGTACTCATTATACCGATAAAATTACTTATTCTCATGCAAAAACGGATTTTATTAATGCTATTTTAAAGAACTTAGGATTCAATTAACGGGACACGATAGGGTAATGAGCAGGGAGCAGCCCGCCACGCGGCAGCTGCTCTCTGGTTTCGTTAAAGTAACTTGCAGAATTCTTTAGTTACAATTAAAGGGATTGGGCAAATGTGTAGGGAAGAAATTCAATCAAAAAGATGAAGAGGTACAAGGAGATGTTCGCTAAGTGGAAATTGATTTGTTACTGATTGACTTTCTCTTGAAGAAATATAATTCAGAAAAGAATGGCATGCTTCAAGTGATTGAACAATTATCAGACGAAGATATTATATGGGCACCTACACCAGAAAGTAATAGCGTTGCCAACTTAGTTGCCCATATATGGGGTACAGTTCATCAACGAATTGAAACAGTATTCTTTAATATTCCAGATACAAGGGACAGGGATAAGGAATTTCAACGCGAACTAAAAATGACAAGAGGTCAGGCCATAGAACTTATTGGCAAGTCTTTTGACCGTATCATTGAGGTCTTGGAAACGGTAAAAGCTACGCCAAAAACATTACTTGAACAACCTTATCTGAACTTGCCACCATTAACGAGTAGTGGTGTTGACAACCAAGCTACTGTACTCGAAATGATTCTGCACCAATTTAGACATTTACCAGGTCACACAGGGCAAATAGTGTACATTGCTAAAATGAGAAAAGGGCGACTACAGTGGTAATTTTTTGCAGGAGTTGCTCTTTTTTATTTTTGACTTAAGCGACTTGATTGAACAGTTCAAGGAAAACGATGAGTAATGGCTTTAATAATCCAGCTTCGAAAGATATTTTTCGAGTAGGATACACAACGAATCTTACTCCAGAAGTGATAAAAAAATCAGTGGTTGAAAATGTTCATTTTATTTACGGTATGTTAGAGGACAAAAACATATATCAATTATCAGCCGCGTATGACACGGTTTTTTTATTTTATGGATACAACTTCTTGTCTTTTCCAAAAGACAAGAAGTTGTATTGCTTTCCATTGATAGACATAATGATGATATGTTCCCCGAGGTAATTGAACGATGCATTCTCGAGGGTTATTTTTCATAATACTATACACATTAGTGTCTCTTAATTCGGATTACTATATATTTTTAAAAGTACGTTAAGCAATCGAATTCTACATGGTATTTTGTCGTTTGCAGCCTTTGTAAAACTAACGGTCGGAATAACGAAAATTACAATATTGGTAATCGTGTAATTTATTAAAAACAACCTTTGAGGTGGGGCATAATAAACCTAATATGGGAAAAAGTCGTAGTGGCCTGAGGTTGACATTGTCATTTATTGCCTCGCTCACGCATTCCGAATTCCAACGGGTAGGAAAAACTGATCAATGTCCCCCCCTTGTACCGAAGTCTCTCCCGTATCGCCTTCTAATCATCGCCCTTATACTAAGAACATAGCGAGCGAGACAGTAAAAAGCTTATGATTCTCAACTGTTGCGATATGATATATGACCGATTACGAGGCTTACGATGGCGGCGCTTGCGATTGCAATACTGCCAGCCATCATCGTTTTCCTACTGTTTCAGGAGCTAGAACATGAAAGGAATGACCGCTGGAGCAGTCAAAGGGTGAAGGAGGACATGCAGATGAAGTTGCGCTTTAAAGGGGATACTACCGATTTGCAAGCGGGAATTCAGCTATTGTTACAAGAGCTACATATTACCGTAGAGGAAGATGGGGTTATTGTACAAGTGGAACCATCCGCGGGCGATTTGGAGGTAGGGCTTGAGCAAGGGAAGGCTTATATACGTTATGGGCTAAAGCACCAGTTTTTCCGTGGACTTGGTCTTCTCGTACAGCACGGCCGCTGTGGAGAAGCATTTCAACTCCAGGAAAAACAACAGTTTGATACGATCGGACCGATGTTCGATTTGTCCCGCAATGCAATTTTGACTTTGGACAGCTTTAAATTCATGCTGAATAAGATGGCCTTGATGGGGTTGAACACCGTCATGTTATATATGGAGGATACGTATGAAATTAGCGGTGAGCCTTATTTCGGATATATGCGGGGCCGGTATTCGCAGGCGGAATTAAAAGAGATCGATGACTACGCGGATCAATTTGGTATCGAGGCATTTCCGAGTATTCAGACACTCGCGCATCTAGAGGAGTTCCTCAAATGGGAGCCTGTGAAGCATTATAAGGATACGAAAGGTGCGCTGTTGGTAGGGGAAGAAAAGACGGATCTATTGGTGGAGCAGATGATTGAGGCTGCCAGTGCGCCATTTCGCAGTCGCAAAATTCATATTGGTATGGATGAGGCGGAGGAGCTCGGGCGCGGAAAATATTTGGATTTGAATGGATTCGCGAGCCGATTTGATATTATGACGACGCATTTGGAGAAAGTACTGAAGGTTGCACAAGGGCGCGGCTTGAAGCCTATGATGTGGAGCGATATGTTCTTGAAGCTTGCTTCCGAGGGCGGCGGTGACTATTACAATGAAGATACTCAAATTTCGGAGGAAATGGCTCGCCGCATCCCCAAAGATGTGGATTTGGTGTATTGGGATTACGTCCATACGGAACGAGATGAATATGAGAGCTTGATCGCCAAACACCGTCCGCTCGGTTGTAATTTGGTATTCGCTGGCGCTGTGTGGGTATTTAATACGTTCGGTGTAAACTACGGCTTGTCCCTGAATGCTTCGGATACCGCACTTCAAGTTTGCAAAAAAGAGGGTATTCGCGAGGTGTACGCAACCATGTGGGGTGACGATGGGATGGAGAGCAATCCGTTCATCGCTTTGTTAGGCTTACAGCTTTATGCTGAACACGCATACTCGGAGGAAAAACCAGATTGGGCGCGAATCTCAGAGCGGGTTAAATTCTGTACAGGCATTGAAGCTGATGTATACCTGCAGCTCAAATATTTAGACGAGACGCCTGGATCCGAGCCGGACAATCGGAAGCAGAGCAATCCTTCGAAGTTTCTATTGTATCAGGATGTGCTGCTCGGGATGTTTGACAAGCAAATTGAGGGACTCGACATGTCGGCGCATTATGCGAAAGTGGAGCAGAACATTCGCAGCCGCCGCGATGACAATGCCGCGCTCGATTATTTGTTTGAAGTACCGGAGAAGCTATGTGGGGTGCTTAGGCAAAAAAGCGAAATTGGCATCGAGTTGAAGCGGGCATACGATGCTAAGGATTGGGAGACGCTGAAACACATCGCAACAAATGTGCTGCCTGCGATCGGGGAAGCTGTGCGGGAGCTGCGAAGTGCCCATCGAACGCAGTGGCTGAGTATGTTTAAGCCGTTCGGATGGGAAGTTATCGATATTCGCTACGGCGGTGTCATCAATCGATTGGAGACAGCTTCCTTTAGGCTTCTTGAATATGTTGAGGGCCGGATTGGACGAGTCGAAGAGCTGGAAGAGGAGCGTTTGTTATACAGCACCACCAACAGGTTCACCAATAAAGGGGTGGGCTGGTGCAGCTATTATTACCGGATGGCATCGCCAAATGTCTTCTTCCATGTTTTGAATCCTTTCTAAGGAAGTCGGCAAGAGCCTTCAGAAGCTACGGAGGGTATTGCGATGTTTTGTTTAAATTGCGTGTTTCACCGTTGCCCATAATTTTCTACAAAGCCCTTAAGGGGCTTTATTTTTTTTGAAGCTTAAACAGTCGTGTGTTCCTAGTTTTGTCGTTTTTGATCAACCAAGCCAGGTATATTTCCCTAAAGTAAAGAAACAAGAAGCGGATAACGAAATAGTTGATCCGGGATTTAAGATATAACTGCAGTAAAAAGTATATTTAAAACATTAGTCGAGTCAGTTAAGTCTACCAATGGTGATTGGCAATGTATTATTCTAGACCATGCAGATGCTGATATATACGGTGATATTGAAAATGTTAATGAAGTAGTTGAATGGAGAAATGGGAAAAAGTTAATTCCTGAAGAGTGGTATACATAAGGTAGTTGAGAGCAAGAATCTAATCGGGTCATAGGGAGGAATATTGCTCCGTCTAAAGTTGTTTTTTATACTATCGGCAATCTCGGAGAGCATACTGCGACCAACTATTAATCAAGTTGACTATTAAAACTTTATTTTCAAAAAGACACATCGTCCAATTAAAAGACGGTGTGTCTTTTTGAATTTTTGAAATGATGCGGGCCGCGGGAATAGATTAAGTTCTTATCGTCCGAATAGATTAGTGCTGTAAATTAATGTGCTACGTCTAACAGATATTTTGGACATTTCCTCACCAAATCGAAATTTTTTTTGCAGCAGTTTTTCGTATCTATATAGATACATTTGAAAGAAGAGATTGTAGCATGTCTGCAAAGTATACAGTAGAAGTTGCCCTTGAACTGTCGAAGGCGTTGGTATATGAGAGTTTTTGATAATCCAACAAAGTATAATAAAGAACTTAGTAAATACGTTGATTCAATATGTAAGCAGGTTGACTATATAAAATAAAAAGAAAGAACTATTGAATATAATTTAATCCAACACGATGGCTTTTCCGCGGTCTGATATATGTCAGTTAGACAAGAAGAGGAGATACTCTTCCTGAGCAAGTTTTATATAGGCAAGGAGCATTGGGGACAGCCAAGCGATGGTATTTCTAGAAATGCTATACAAAGGCCGTAACCTAAACTCAATTTGGTTTACAGTCAATCGAAATAACGAATCCAGTATTGCGGTATACGAGAAAAAGGGCTTCAGGACTGTGCGAGAACAAATTGCGGATATCGGGAATGGATTCGTAATGGATGATTTTATTATGGAAAAAGAAATTCCGGTTCCATAATACCAGAGTTCAATAAGCTACAAGCGAAGCTGCCGTATTTTTCTATCGGTGGCCTCGCTGGCTAACGGGACACATTAGTTGAAAGATATAATGTTGACAAAAAATCGTGAATGATACCATATAGCATATCTTCTATTTGGCGCAGATTTTGAGGCTTTCGAAAAGGCATGCGAACGTCAAAAGCCTCCGTCAGGGTCGATAATTGGTGAAATACTCCGAAATCTGCGAAACCCCAAAAAAATATTAGTATAATCAGCTTATTGGAAATAATATCAAGTATTATATAATGGTTTTGACAGGAAGTAGAATCTATTAATCGGTAAGATGAGGTGTATTAATGAAAGAAGACAAAGGAAGCCCAACCTCCACTTTTCCCCTTCTCAAAACAGACGGAGGAAAAACGAAGTCCAACGCCATTGAGATTCCTTCCATTTCTTTGCCCAAGGGCGGCGGAGCCATGAAGAGCATCGATGAAAAGTTTTCGGTCAACGCCGTGAATGGGACGGCTTCCTTATCGATCCCGCTGCCCTTCTCGCAAACCAGGGACGGCGCTGCACCCGCCTTGCAGTTGTCATACAGCTCGGGCGCCGGGAACGGTGTTTTCGGACTAGGGTGGTCATTAAGTCTGCCGTCTATAAAACGCAAAACCGACAAAGGGCTCCCGCAATATAAGGATGAGCTCGATTCGGATATCTTTCTGTTTTCCGAAGCGGAAGACCTTGTTCCGCAATTTGCTAAAGATGAGCATGGCCGTTACGTCACGGATGCGTACGGAAATTACAAGATCAAAAAAAAAGACTCACCGGACGGCTTGTACACGATTAGGTATTACAGGCCTCGTATAGAAGGCCTATTTGCCAGAATTGAGCGGTGGTCGCGAAAATCGGCCCAAGAAGTCAAATGGCGGGTCATTTCGAAGCAAAACGTCACGACGTTGTTCGGATGGAGTGCGGCGTCAACAATTTCCGACCCGAAGGATGCCACTAAAGCATTTGCTTGGCTGCCTGAGTTCGTCTTCGACGATAAAGGCAACTGTGTTCATTACATTTACAAGAAGGAAGACGATAAAGGATTTGACGAAACACTATTGCACAATCGAAACCGCACGGCAGACGGAACGATTACCTATGCCAATTTATATGTGGAGAAGGTGCTGTACGGCAACAAAACGCCATACCGACAATTAAACAACGCCTATCCGGATGAAGCGGATTACCTGTTTCAAACCGTATTCGATTACGGGGAATATGACACTAACGCTCCCTATTCAAAAACAAAAGATTGGGATTTTAGGACGGACGCCTTTTCCGATTACAGAGCCGGCTTCGAAATCAGAACGACGAGACTATGCAGGAGAGTCATGCTGTTCCACCGTTTTTCCGAACTTATCGGCGGTTCTGCGCTGGTAAAATCGTTGGACTTCGGCTACGACGCCGCAAGCGAAGCCGGTTTTACGTACCTTACTTCCATCACTTCCTGCGGATATATCAAGAAAGCGGACGGAACCTATTCGGTGAAAAAGCTGCCGCCCAACGAGTTTGAATATGAACAGCTCGACTGGAACAGTGAGGTCAAATCGATAGCTGAGGATCATATCACTCATGCGCCGGCCGGACTGGACGAACCGGCTTATCAATTCACGGATTTATTCAGCGAAGGCCTATCGGGCATTCTGACCGAACAAGCGGAAGGCTTGTATTATAAACGAAATTTAGGCGGCGGTCGGTTTGCACAGGCAAAGCTCGTTTCGCCGAAGCCCTCTTTTGCTGGTGTCGGTTCAAGGTTACAATTGATGGATCTGGATGCGGACGGAAGCAAGCAGTTGGTAAGCATGAACAACGAACCAAGAGGGTATTTTGAATTAGGCGATCAGGAAGATTGGCAGCCGTTCCGGACGTTTGACAACTGGCCCAATATCCATTTCGGCGAAGCGAATGTTAGGATGGTTGACCTTAATGGGGATGGGAAACCGGAGGTTTTGATTACTGAAGATCACGTATTTTCCTGGTATGAATCGGCAGGCCGCCAAGGATTTGAACAATACCATAGAACAAGCAAGCCGTTTGATGAAGAAGAAGGCCCTTGTCTCGTCTTCTCTGATTCCGAGCAAACGATTTACTTGGCGGATATGTCAGGCGACGGGCTGACGGATATCGTCAGGATCAGGAACGGTGAAATTTGCTATTGGCCAAACCTCGGTTACGGCCGATTTGGCGCTAAGGTGGGCATGGACAACGCCCCGGTAGTCGATCATGACGGTTCATTCAATCCGTCCTATTTGCGATTAGCCGATATTGACGGCTCCGGTACCGCCGATGTTATTTATTTAGGCCAAAACAAGTTTTCCTGCTGGAAAAATGTATGCGGAAATGCATTCCACAACTCGCCTTTTGAAATCGAATCGTTTCCCGACATCCACCCACAGGCCCAAGTCACGGTTGCCGACTTGCTTGGCAATGGTGTCGCCTGCATCGTTTGGTCAAGCTCTTTGTCCAAGGATAACCAAGCGCCATTCAAGTACATAGACCTAATGAACAGCAAAAAACCCCACATCATGACCGCTTACAAAAACAACCTCGGCAAAGAAGTGAAACTGACATATACTCCCTCGACGACCTTTTATATGGAAGACAAGGTCACGGGCAATCCATGGATAACTAAACTGCATTTCCCAGTCCATTGCATTTCCAGTACGGAAACAAGAGATACGATTACAGGGCATCGTTTCGTCAGCTCTTACCGCTACCATCACGGCTATTATGACCATGCCGAAAAAGAATTCAGGGGCTTCGGCATGGTTGAACAGACGGATGCCGAACATTTCGAGCATTGGGCCAAAGTGGATGCAAGCCATGTCGTGGACAAGACCTTGCATCAGGATCCCGTGGTGATCAAAACCTGGTTCCATATCGGTGCCTTCAAGGACACGGACATTTTACTCAATCAGAATGCTCGGCAATATTGGCATGAAGACATGGCAAGGCAAGGTTATGCTGTCGTCCACCCTGAAGTCCCTTTGCCGGATGCAAGGATCATCGCAGGGCCCGGACTTGCCCCTTCCCTAATCGACCATCTAGGCGCTTTGGAATGGGGAGAAGCGTTGCGCGCTTGCAAAGGCATGGGACTGCGCTCGGAAACATTCGCTTTAGATGCCCCGCCGGCAGGGGCGACGCCGGATCAAATCCAAAAACAATTAACTCCATATACCGTTGCGACCCACAATTGCGTCATTGAGCTTTTGCAGCCGAAAGGTCAAAATCAACACGCCGTATTCATCGTCAAAGAGAGCGAGGCCATCACCTACAGCTACGAGCGGAACACGGAGGACCCGCGCATTGCCCATACGCTTAACATCAAACTTGACGAATATGGAAACGTGCTTGAATCAGCCTCGGTCGTTTATCCGCGAGCCAAAGCTGACGCAACCTTACCAATAGAAATACAAAGAGAGCAGAGCAAAACACTGATTACCTATACGCAAAACAGCTTTACTAATGATATCGATGCCGACGCTTCTTATAGGCTGCGGCTCCCGGCTGAAACGAAGACATACGAATTGAGGGGGGTTCCGAAGAACGGCGGGCTGTATGCAGTGAAAGATTTTGAGAACATGGTTACGGCTGCCGTCGAAGCGGAATATCATCAGATTGATAAAAATCCTCCACACGGGACTTCACAGAAAAGATTAATTGAACATGTGCGCACGATTTATCGCAGCGATAATCTCAAGGATGCATTGCCGTTATATCAGCTGGCATCTTTGGCGCTACCCTACGAAAACTATCAATTAGCCTATACACCTACACTGGTAGACAATATTTTTGGCGCGAAGGTCAATGAAGATCTGATGCTGGAAGGGAAGTTTACACACAGAGAGGGTGATGACAGCTGGTGGATTCGCTCGGGAACGACCCAGGTTGTCGATACGGGAGAAGCCATTGCCGATGCGAGGAACCGCTTTTATCTTCCGGTTTCCTATACCGATCCGTACGGTGCCAAAACAAAGGTGCAGTATGATAGCAGCTACCGCCTCTACATTGAGGAAATCGAGGACTCAGCAGGCAATCGAACCAGGGCCGAGCTTTATAATTTCAGGACGCTTTCTGTGCAGCGAATGAAAGATCCGAATCAAAATATTACCGAAGCTATAAAGGATGAATTGGGCTTGGTAAAGGCGATGGCGGTATTTGGCAAAGGCGATGAAGCCGATGATCTGATAGGCTTAAACGAGTTTTCATCGCCGTCGGAAGCTACGCTCGTCAATGATTTCTTCCTTGCTCCGGCTGCGCATGGAAAAGATTTATTGCAGCATGCCACGGCAAGATTCGTCTATGACTTTGATGCTTATCAGAATTCGGGCAAACCAGTGGTTGTCGCCTCCATCTCGCGGGAAGAGCATTATAAAATAAACAATAATTCACCTGTTCAGATCGGTTTGGAATACTCCAACGGACTTGGGCAGGTAGTGATGAAAAAGGCTCAATCCGAACCGGGACCGGCTAAGCAAGTGATTGTTAATCCCGATAATTCTTACCTGGTGACGGACATCGATACCGCCTTGATGAACCCCAAGCAGCTGCGATGGATAGGAAACGGCAGGACCGTGCTTAACAACAAAGGCAATGCCGTCAAACAATATGAGCCCTACTTTTCGGTAGCGCACCAGTATGAAGAGCTCAAGGAATTGGTGGAGACCGGGGTTACGTCAATCTTATTTTACGATGCACCGGGACGTCTCATTAAAACCGAAATGCCAGACGGTACTTTGTCGCGAACGGAATTCGATTCCTGGAAACAAGTTGCTTTCGACCAGAACGACACGGTTTTGGAATCTTCCTGGTATGACAATCGCGCCAACCGACGCATCGATGCCAATCTCATTGCGGCGGGCAAAAGCCCGGAAAGGGAAAAATCGGCTGCCGATAGAGTAGCCAAGCATGCTGATACCCCTAAAGTCCAGCACTTTGATACATTGGGCAGACCAGTATTATCGGTAGACCATAATAAACATTTGAAAGCCGATGAGGATGAATTTTATTTAACTAGAGTCGATCTTGATATTGAAGGAAACGTGCGCAAAGTAACCGATGCCCGCGGCAATACGGTAATGGATTACAAGTACGACATGCTGGGCAATAAGGTCTATCAGCGCAGTATGGATGCCGGGGCTCGATGGCTGCTGACGAATATACTAGGCAATCCGCTGCGTACTTGGGATGAGCGAGAGCATGAATTCCAATATTTTTACGATTTTTTGCATCGTCCCACCTACAGTAAGGTGATCGGCGGGGATGGAGAAAAACCTCTAAACCATATATTCGATCGGATTTTTTATGGTGAAACGGAGGTAAACCCTGAGCTAAAAAACCTTAGAGGGCAGGTTATCAGGCATTATGACACTGGCGGAATTTTGATATCGCCTGAATACAATTTCAAAGGACAGCCAAAATCCACTATCCGTAAGCTATTTAAAAATTATAAAGACGTCGTCAACTGGATAGATGCCAACTTAGACTCGGAACTTGAATCCGAAAGCTATACCTTTATCACGGAAACGGACGCCATCGGAAGAATCACGAAACAAATCGCGCCTGACGGAAGCATCATCACACCATCATATAACGAAGCGGGATTGCTGAACAGCGAAAGCGTCACTCACGCAGGTATAGCCGCTGCCTCTGACTATATCAAAGACATTGACTACAATGAAAAAGGCCAGCGCAATGAAATCATCTATGGGAATGATGTAATCACCCGATTTTATTATGACAAAGAAACATTCCGGCTTAGGCGTATGGAAACAAAACGGCAGAACGGCGATTTGCTTCAAGATTGGAATTATACTTATGATCCGATGGGCAATATCACCCATATTGAAGACAAGAACATTCCGGTTGTATTTTTTGATAACCAGTTCATTAGCGGGGTTTCTACTTATACCTACGATGCCCTTTATCGTCTCGCTGAGGCTACCGGAAGGGAAAACCTTGCGTCGCTCACCTTCGACAGCAAAGACAATTGGAGCGACACCGCTTTCTTGCAGCGACTAAACCAAGGCGATCCGTTGGCTATGCGGAATTATAACCAAAGTTATCAATATGACTCCGTCGGCAATATCCTGCAAATGCGGCATCAAGCCGTCGGCAACAATTGGGTAAGGGATTATAACTATCAGTCTGCGAATAATCGCCTGATCAGCACGCAAATAGGAGTAAATACTTACAGCTATCCGCATCATTCACGACATGGCTTTATGACCGCTATGCCTCATTTGGAACAAATGGGATGGAACTTTAAAGAAGAACTAGTAACAACCATTCGCCAGAAACGAACGGACGGCGGCACGCCGGAAACAACCTTTTACCAATATGATGGTCAAGGTCAGCGAATTAGGAAAATAACCGAGAATCAAGCCGGCGCGGGGGCAGTTCCAAGCAAAAAAGACGAGCGGATTTATGTAGCCGGCTATGAACTTTACAAACAACACAGCGGTGCGGATGCGGGGTTGGAACGCACAAGCTTGAGCCTGATTGATAAGGAGCATCGATTTGTGGTGATAGACACCGAAACCAAGCCGCGGGTGGTATTAGGCGTACCGATGGGACGCAGTAGTCCTGAACTAACGGTGCGTTATCAACTGCACAATTATCTGGGTTCGGCGTCGTTGGAGTTGGATGATACTGCTCGAGTCATTAGTTACGAGGAATACCACCCTTACGGTACCAGTGCCTATCAATCCAAAGATGCAGCAATAAAAGCCGCTGCCAAACGCTACCGTTACACAGGGAAAGAAAGAGATGAGGAAAGCGGTTTATATTATCACGGTGCCAGGTACTATATGCCATGGGTAGTCAGGTGGATAAACTGTGATCCAGCAGGATTAAAAGATGGGCTTAACATTTATGCCTACGTAAAAGGGAATCCAATAAAGTTTTCTGATCCGGATGGAAGAGGGGCATGGTTAAATCGAGGAATCGGTTTATTACAGGTTGTCGGCGGCGTAATGGAAATTTCAGCAGGATCAGCAGGAGTAGCTGCTCCAACAGGAGTTACGCAAGTATTAGGTGTAGTTGCAATCATTCATGGCATTGATACTGCTGCAACAGGAATTCGTACCATCGTGTCCGGAGAAGTACAACATACATTGACTGAGCAAGCAGCGTCCGGAACTGCGCGCGCTTTAGGAGCAAGCGAGAAGACCGCCGGTCGAATCGGAGCGGGAGTCGATTTTGTAGCAGGGGTAGGCCCTAGTGTTGCTATTGGAGCAACTAAGGCGGCAGTGAGTGGTGCATCGGAAGTGTTGACTCATGCGGCACCGGAAGCGGCATCGCATGCAGCGCCGGAAGCGGCTGCGCATGCGGCGCCGGCCGCGGCCGCGCATGCGGCACCGGCAGCTGCAGCACATGCGGCACCGGCAGCTGCAGCACATGCGGCACCGGCAGCTGCAGCGCATGCGGTACCGGCAGCTGCAGCACATGCGGTACCGGCGGCTGCAGCGCATGCGGTGCCGGCTGCGGCATCGCATGCGGTACCGGAAGCGCTGCAACGTATTCAGCTAATCGAAAGGATGCAGCAAATTGTAACGGAAAGTGCACGAGTAGCAGATGAAGCGATTGCTAGGGTAGACAGGTCAATGTTAAGCCGGTTTCTAAAACCAGGTCATGTAAACAACTTGCTAAGGGGTAAATTTACTATGGCCATACGCGGCATTTTCGTCGAATCGCGATCACGGGCATTGTTTGCACTTGACTCAGCTATTGCACCGCATGTAGGTCCTGGTGGTTACTTAGGCATGAGACATGTCGTCGGTTTAGGTCCAAGACGAGCCTTTGCGGACTTCTTTGGTACCAATGGCGGGTTATTGTCCGGCATGGCTATCGATATTACGACTAACGCCGGACGAGCCGCCCACCTTGCGCGCGGATATTTAGAGAAGGGTCTGATTCTCACGTATTAACCACAAAAAAATATAGAATGTTTAAGGGAGGCTTTACATGCCAAACCAATCCGAATTTACCAATCGCCTGGCCGAATGGGGCAACGGCAACCAAACGCTTAATGCGAATTTCCAACAAGATGCTGCATTCCAATCCATGCGCGAAATCGCGTTGAAGCTTGATAAAACGGCGTTTATTGCAAAGGTGAAGGATCACGTGCCTTCGGGATCGGACGAGGAAAAGACGGCTTTCGCTGTAAACCTGCATCGCGAGCTGTTTAATATGGAGCCGACAGCTTTGCTAGTCAACCTGATCAAAGATCGGAACGTTTCGATCCTGAACAGTGCGATTGGTGCAAATGTCGCGACTGTTCTAGAAAAGCAGCCCGAATTCAATATATGAATGACCTCAATTTATGAAGTTATTAACGATGAAGAGGCATTAAAGGACATCCCGCTGGATAACCATCAAACGGTGATTACCCAGCTCAAAACGTTGCAGCGCATCGCGGCGATCAGCCCGGAAACGGATGCGTTGCCGGTGCTGTATAACGAGAATTTACATTCTGCCATGCAGATTTCTACGATTCCGCAAGCGCAATTCAAGACTATGATGAGCAAGAGCGGGGTGGACGACAACACCATCATGGGCATTCACGCCAATGCCCAGATGGCTCGCGTCCGCAACGAACAAGCGATCCTGGCGTTAAGCGATACCTATAGAGGCACGGGCGTAGCCATGATCGACAATAGTTTGGACAAAGCCGACTCCTCCAATCTGGATAACCATAATTTGTGTTGGGACATGCTGTTCGACGCCGCCGATTTCTGCGAATGCGAAGAGTGCACGTCCATCTATAGAACGACCAGCAGGCCTTGGAGAAGAAATCTCTTTTCGACATTCTGCAGCATCTCAAGCTGTCCACCTAAAATGGGAATACCTTCATACGCTACAAGTCTGTACATTTTAGTTCAAATGAGGTTAAATCTTCAAGATTCAAGTTAATAAGTATCCAAAACGAAGGAGAGCCGTCTTATGGAAAAACTCGACTTATTCAAAGCCAATCTCAAATCCGATAGTCAAGTAAAGACTTTGGAGAATTTATTCCAAGCCAACAACGGAAATTGGGAGGCCATTAAAGCGGTTCTCGCCAACGACGAAAGTTTTGAGCCGGAAATAAATAAGCTTGAATTCACGAACCGGTTGATCGATTGGAGCAAAGGAAACACGAATCTCGTCTCTACCTTTCAACAAGACCCCGAAGTCTCTTCCATGCGCGATATTGCAGTCAAGCTCACCAAGCAACAGTTCGTCGACAAAACGGTGGCTTTAGCACCATTAGAGTCCTACGAAGACAGGCTTGCGTATGCCCAGAGCCTGCATCGCGAACTGTTCCGCATGGAGTCGACGGCGATGCTAACAAGCTTGATCAGAGACCCGAAAGTACCTATTCTAAACGACGCCATTGGCGGCAATGTCGCACAGGTACTGGACAAGCATCCCGATTTCAATATCAAAACGACTTCAATTTATGACATTCTGAACAACGACAAGGCGCTGGAAGATATCCCTTTCGAAAATCACGAAGCGGTGACGACCCAGCTCAAAACGCTGCAGCGTATAGCCGCCGTAAGTCCGGACGTGGATGCGGTGCCCGTACTATACAATACGAAGATGCTGTCGGCCATGCAAATCTCCGCCATGCCGCAAACGCAATTCCAAATGATGATGAGCAAGAGCGGCTTGGAAGGGAACACCCTTGTCCAAATTCATACGAACGCGCAAATGGTGCGGTTGCGCAACGAGCACGCCATTCAGTCGATAAGCGAAGCGTACAGAGGCACGGGCATCGCCATGATCGACAATAGCATGGGCAAGCCCGAGCAATCGCCAAAGGACCGTAATTTATCCTGGGACTTGCTGTTTGGCGATGCCGACTTCTGCGAATGCGGAGAGTGCACGTCCGTCTATAGCGCGGCTGCCTATTACGTGGAACTGCTTCAATATATTCGCAATAACAATCTGGATCCCGATCTCGATGCCCTGGACCCGCTTAAGAAGAAGGCGGACCCGAAAGATATATCAGGCACGCCTCTCGAGAAGCTGTTCGATCGCAGGCCCGATTTGGGTTGTCTGAAGCTCACTTGCGAAAATACGAACACCGTCTTGCCGTATATCGATTTGGCTAACGAGGTGATGGAAAATTTCGTGGCCTTCAAGCGCCTTAAAGCGTTTAACGTGGAAGACGAAACGAGCGGGGAGCTGCTTGCCGAGCCCCAAAATACCGAATATCAGGCGTATTGCATTCTAAAAAATGAAGTGTATCCGTTCACTCTGCCTTATCATCAACCAATCGACGCCGAAAGAATCTATTTGAAGCATCTGGACACGAGCCGTTACGAACTGATCAAGACGTTCCAGAAAAAGGTAAAGAATGGAGATGACGAAGTCGTTCGGCTGAAGAACGAAGCATTGAACCGAGCCGCCGACGCGGAATTTCTAGGACTCACGTTGGAAGAATACGTGATTCTGACCCAAGAGTGCTTCGAAACCAAAGACCTGATGGACAAGCTCAAAAAGAAAAACTTCACCGATGACGAATATCGGCAAACGATTGGCGTCAAACCAGTCAGCAAATACTACGGCTTTGACGACGATCAAACGATGATGGGAGACGAGGGGCTTACCCTCATCAAGAAACAGTTTCTGCGCCGCACTGGCATCGACTACGTGAATTTAGTAGAGCTGCTAAAGACGGAATATATTAACCCGAATATGCCCAAAGGCAAATCCAAAGCGATCATGGAGAGCCTGCATTTGAACTACCGGTTTCTGCAAAACTACGCCAAAGCAAACGGTATAGACATAATGGCGGACCTTCTCGTCAATTACGAAGAGTTGGCAGCTCTGGTACCCACGCTGAAAGAAAAGGTAGCAGTACTTATCGGCCGCAAAGTTACGGGGTGTGCGGATTCCGACCCAAACAAGCCGGATATCTCCGATAAAGACATCCGGCGCTGGGTGAAGTGCGAATTCGCGAAAGCGGGCAAAATGATCGTCATCGAAAGCGGAAGAGGCTGCGCGAACGGCAAGGTTTATAAATCGGTTCGAGAGATTGCAACTCGAGAGTTTGCAACAGTCATAGATTGCAAGATCTATAATGATGACGGCGTCGAACAAGGTGCAATCGATAGAAAAACCGGTAAGGTATCCCTTAACGAACATGCTTGGCTAGATGCCAATATTTTGCAAGGCGCTTCTTTCGTCAGCGATAAAGGCGAGAAAGGCGTCTTTATGGCCATGGACGGAAAACAGCATTTGATCTACACGGAACAAAAAGACAGCTGCGATCTCGATACGGCACTGCTTCAGCATTTGGACGGCACGCCCTTAACGGTCGAAGAATACGACCGCATTCATCGTTTCTTGCGCCTGTGGCGCAAGCTCGGGTGGACGATCTCCGAGACCGATCAAGCGATTGCGGGCTTGAGCCATGCGAACTCCGTTGCGCAGCAAAATAACGCGCCTGAAGAAGAAACGCTATGCGAAAATTGCGGGGAGGATGACTGCGACTGTTGCGAAGATTGCAAGGATTGCGAAGGTAGCGGCGGCAATATGATCAAGCATCCGCTAGCCATTAACCCGAATCTCATTCATCAGCTTGTCGCCGTTAAGAAACTACTGGATCAAACCAGTCTCGAGCTGGACAAGCTGCTGACTTTTTGGAGCCCAATCGGCACCGTGGGAGAAAAATCGCTCTATGAGCGATTTTTCCTGACTCATAACGTGCGGGGCATCGACAAGATTTTTAAGGCGGACGACAACGGTCATTATTTGTTGGCAGACACTTCCTTGCTCGATCATGTTCCGGTAGTGATGGCAGCCCTTAATCTCTCCGCGGATGACATTCAAGCCATCATACAAGATGCCAAGTTGGATAATAAGCTCACGCTTAGCAGCCTGTCCACCCTCTACCGCTATCGTCTATTATCCAAAGCGCTAGGCCTTAGAATACCAACATTTATTCGAATACTGCCGTTATTCGAACCTCTCTTTGCGGACGCCCATTCCACGCTTCTGTTCCTCAAACGTTGGGATCGTATGCAAGCAGCCGGATTTACTCCGCTGCAGCTGAATTACATCATTAGGGGCGTGGACGATGAGAATAAACCTTTTGCCCCCTCCGAGCTCAACGTATTGCAGTTTAGCAAAACACTGTATGACGGCCTCAATGCCATTGACGAAGTGCACCAAAATTTAAAAGCCGACCCCGCCATTCAAGATCCGGCTGCACAAATGCTGAATATCCAGGAGCAAGCGACTGGAGAACTCGTCCGTTCCAAGGCAAGTCTGCTATTTGAAAGCGGCATGGTGGATAAAATCGTCGGTATTTTGGAAGGCACAAACGTATTCAAGACCAAAGCGCCCTCCAAATTGAACATCGCGTTGAAAGACACCCAGTCGCTCAAAAACAAGCTCCAATACGACCCATCGACAGGAATCCTG
Organism: Paenibacillus anseongensis; assembly: GCF_009757995.1. NCBI lineage: Bacteria > Bacillati > Bacillota > Bacilli > Caryophanales > Paenibacillaceae > Paenibacillus > Paenibacillus anseongensis. Next base: position 103,144 of record NZ_WSEM01000016.1, on the reverse strand, counting down.
CAGATTACGGGTATATTGACCGAGGCCGAAAAGAACGACTATAAAGCTATCGATAATAGCCTCGAGTGGGCCAATGCTTTTGTTCGCATTCAAAAGCAGCAGGACAAAATGTTCAACGAACTTTTGGCCTGCGTGATCGAACAAGCGCAAACGGACACCGATAAACCGCGAATCATTACCCTTTTTCATTCCGGCGACATCAGCAAGCCGCTCGACAAAATACCGGATGGAGAAGCCGATCCGAATACCGCTGGCCCCAAACGGGCAGCTTTCCTGGAAATCTATCTTCCCTATTTGCGCCAGCAGCTCTCCCATCGTTTCGTGATCAATACGCTTGCCGGGTTTGTCGGGCTCGATGCCAAAATCGTCGAGGCCTTGGTTTCGGAGGTTTTGAAACAGGACGCGTCCGATGAGCCGATTTACGGCATCTTTGAAAATATCAAAGAAAGCGCGAACCCTAATGAAGCGAAGTGGGAGGTGTACGTGAATCCTGCTTCCGATGCCCTCTATACTTTCGTTGTTAGAGACAGCGACACCGAACCTGCCGTCAGCATGGATGGGAAAGCTCTTGTTTTTACCGAACAGGAGGACCTGGTAAACGGGAAAGAATGGTGGAGCGACACCCAAACCTTGCATGCCGGCACGTTGGTGAATTTGGTTGCCTCGGGTATTCATATTACTCAAATCTACTGGAAGACGCCGTCAACGGAAGTCAGTGCGATCCCTTCCACGGCATTCATTCCGGGGTTCGCGACCAAACGCTGCGAGCCCGCCCTAATCGCACTGAAAAAAGCGGCCATGCTAATTTCCACGTTTGAATTAAGCGAGGACGAAATCCGATTTATAGACGGGAACAAAGGAGACTTCGGTGGCTTTGAGTTTAAAGCCCCTTCCCCTGAACAGTGGCGACGCTTGGAGGCTTACGTCCGGTTGCGGAATTCGTTGCCGCAGGCGAAATTGAACATGCTCGGCTTTTGGAAATGGATACGCGATCAAGATTCGGACAAGAACGAGCTTCCGGTTAAAATCGCAGAGCTGACGACTTGGAAGCCGGAACGCATTAAGAAATTGATCGCGGCTTCCCACTTTGATCTTGCCAACCTTGAAGATTATCGCAATGAACAAAGCCTTCTGAAGCTGCAAAAAGCGTTGGCCGTGGCCGACAAAATCGGAGTTGACATCGACCTGCTCTTCGATTGGGCGGTACCGGGCACTAAATTTAACGTTCGCCGCAAGATCGCCGACAGCATCAAGCATGCGATTCGAGCCCGTTACAACCAGGCGGACTGGGAACAAGTCGTTAAGCCGCTGAGCGACGAGCTTCGGAGCAATCAGAAGCAAGCATTGATCGCCTATTTGTTACAACAAAAAGAACTGATCGAGCGGAACGTGATCGATGCGAACGGACTATTCGAATATTTCCTCATCGATGTGCAGATGGAGCCGGTCGTGGAAACCTCGCGAATTAAGCAGGCGATCTCGTCCGTGCAATTGTTCGTGCAACGTTGCTTCCTGGGTCTCGAAAAAGGTATCCTTCCCGAACTGTTGGACAGACCGCGTTGGGACTGGATGCAGAATTACAGGGTTTGGGAAGCGAACCGCAAAGTGTTCCTGTACCCCGAGAATTGGATCTTATCGAATCTTCGGGACGACAAAAGCCCCTTCTTCAAAGAACTGGAAAGCGAGCTACTCCAAAAGGATATTACGAAACAAAACGTCACCGATGCGCTAAAGAACTATCTTTACAAATTGGATGAAGTGTCCAACATGGAGGTCGTTGGGTTATACGTCGAAGGAACGGCAACCGACGAAAATGCCAAGCTGCATATTTTCGCCCGTACTCGCAGCGCACCGCATATTTTTTATTACAGGTACGTGGAATTAAAGGGAATGAACTGGTATCCGTGGGAGAAGATGCAGGTCGACATTCCAAGCTACGAAGTGGAAAAGTCACTCCTCAAGGACACCGGAAGCTTCCTTACGCCAGTCGTATGGAATGATAGATTGCTCGTCTTTTTCCCGCAAATTATGAAGAAAACACAATCCGAGGATCTGAACGGCATCAACGTTAAATCGTATGCTGATGATCCCGGCAGCTTAGCGCAGCCAACGGAATACTATGAAATCAAAATGGCGTGGAGCGAGTACAGAAACGGTAAATGGACGCAGAAGCAAGTGAGCACCGGCGCCGTCTTTACTCAGCCTATTGGCACGTATCACGATCTTCAGTATTGCAGGTTCATTCCCATCGTAAGTGATAGTAGCGTAATCATCAATATTGGTGATCAATGGGGATTGGATCCGTCGTACCAAGGAGCATTCGAGTTTAACGGTTCCGCTCTGGTATCGACAAGTGCAAAGTTGTTGAATGAATCTTTTAATATCAATTATTTTAATCAAGACAACTTCGACAACATGTATTCCTGGCAAATCGATCCCGTCAGTCTTCAAAGACAGAATACGACTATTTATTTTCATGAAGACAACGCCAAAGAAATGGTTCAAGGTCTATATCCGGAAGACACCGACTTTTACTATTCCAATTCCAAGGATTTATTGCAACTGATGAACTCTGGCAAACTGGAGGCCTTCTTCAATCGGAATTTGACGATACCGGACGTCAATTTCGGTCCTTATCAGCCGGCCAACTTGCCGAAAGGGACTAATTGTATCTACCACGAGCTTAAAAGACCTTATTCGCTTTATACTTGGGAGTTGTTTTTCCACACGCCTGTTATGATAGCCAATACGCTCAGTAAAGCCCAGCATTACGAGGAAGCGATGAACTGGTACCATTACGTCTTTAATCCTTTTGCGGAAGGATCGGGCGCCACGCGCTTTTGGCAGTTCATGCCGTTTCGGAACATCAATAGCCAACGGGTACTCGATAATATATTCGACAATCTCAAACCGAATACGGAGGATCAAGCCATCAACGAATGGCGGGACAAGCCGTTTATGCCTCACGTGGTGGCGCGCGGCAGGCCTGTTGCTTACATGAAATGGGTCGTGATGAGCTACGTTGACAATTTGATCGCATGGGGTGACTACCTTTTCCGTCAGGATACGATCGAATCGATCAACCAAGCCATACAATGTTACGTGTTGGCAGGCCATATATTCGGTCCGCAGCCTATGATGATTCCGAAGCGAGGGAAGATTCAACCCCAAACCTATATGAGTTTGCTGGACAAGTGGGATGCGTTCGGCAACGCAATGGTCGAACTGGAACTGGTGGCGCCGTTCAGCAATCAAACGGATTTGCCGATCGGCTTGGCGAATCGAGAGCTTGCTTCCGCCAATATTTACGGCACGGCTTCGTCGCTGTATTTCTGTATCCCCAACAACCCCAAGCTGATGGGTTATTGGGATACGCTAGCCGACAGATTGTTTAAGATTCGAAATAGCCAAAATATCGAAGGGGTTTTCCGGAAGCTACCGTTGTTCGAACCGCCGATCGACCCGGCTCTGCTCGTACAAGCCGCGGCTCACGGGCTAAGTCTAGCTTCGGTATTGAACGATCTTCATACGCCGATGCCGAACTACCGCTTCTATTATTTGCTTCAGAAGGCACTGGAATTGTGCAACGAGCTGAAGGCGTTGGGCGGCGCTATGCTTTCCGCCAAAGAAAAACTAAACAACGAGACGATTACGCTCCTCCGGGCCAAACACGAGGGAGTCATGCAAAATCTCCTCATGGAAATCAAGAAGAAGCAGCTGGACGAAGCACAGAAAAACCTCGAGAGCCTGAGGCAAAATCGCGTATCGCCCGAATTCAGAATGAAATATTACTTGAAATTAAGCGGTCTCGACGAAAGCTTGGTTCCTTCGGATACGGTCGAATTCAACGGAGTTCCCAACGAGATCGTGACGGTAGACGGGGATAGCGGGTTGAAGCTCATTCCATTTGAAAAGGAAGACATGGAAAAAGCGAGCGAAGCGCAGGACTTTACTCGTTGGTCGGGCATTTCGGAGACACTGGCCGGTGCATTACATCTGATTCCGAATTTCACCATGGACGGGAAACCGTTTGGCGTAGGAGCAGGCGTTGCTTGGGGCGGTAGTTTTTTTGGATCGGCTGCGCAGGCCGTGGCCAAAGGCTTGCAAGTCAGGGCCAGCGACTTGTCGTTCGGGGCTAATCAAGCGGGCAAGAAGGGCGGGTTAACCCGCGCCCTTCAAGATCGAATTCACCAAGCCAGTTCGGCCGGATTCGAGCTCAAACAGATTGACAAGCAAATTATCGCCAATCTCATCCGAATCGAAATTGCGAACCAAGAAATCGCCAACCAGCAAAAGGCGATTGATAACGCCAACGAAGTGGAAGATTTCATCCGAAACAAATACTCGAACGAAGAGCTATACGTCTGGATGGCTGATAACTTAAATACGCTGCATCACCAGGTATACACCTTGGCTTACGAGCTTGCCAAAAAAGCTGAGCTCGTCTATCGCTTTGATAGAGGCGTCACCAGCACCAATTTCATCCAATCTGGTTATTACGATGCTGGTCGGAATGGACTGCTCGCCGGTGAGCAGCTATACGTCGGGCTGAAGCAACTGGAAGCGGCTTATCAGCAAGAGCGAGGCTACGATTACGAAATCGTCAAGCCAATCTCTCTTTACCAAATCAATCCGCTTGCCGTCGTCCAACTCAGAGAAGCCGGCAAATGCGAATTCACGCTGCCGGAAGTGTTGTTCGATATGGATTATCCAGGTCATTACAAACGCCGCATCAAGTCGGTATCCCTTTCGATTCCTTGCATCGTCGGACCTTACACCGGTGTTAACGCGACGCTAAGTCTGCTCGAGAACAAGTTTCGAAACACTTCAATTGGGGGCAAAGACTACGTGGAAGATACCGAACAGACGGACGGACGATTCAGCACATTCAATATTCCGATCAGCGCGATCGCGGCCAGCAGCGCTCAGAACGACAGCGGGGTGTTCGAGCTTAGCTTCAAGGACGAAAGGTACTTGCCGTTCGAAGGAGCAGGGGTCATCAGCAGGTGGCGTCTCGAAATGCCGAACTTCCGGCAATTCGACTACAGTAAAATCTCGGACGCGATTTTGCATGTCAAATACACATCCTGCGAAGGCGGAGAGCGGTTGAAATCCGGAGCGATTAAGTCTTTGTCGAAGCAGCTCGAGAATATGGAGCAGGAACTGAACGAAACGGGCCTGCACATCGCTTTGAACTTGAAACACGATTTGCCCGGCGAATGGAACGTGCTCCGCAAAAACGGCAGCGTCGATCTGAAGATCGATAAAACCAGATTGCCTTTTATGGCGCAAACTCTTAAAGCCGCTATCGAAAACGTCATGTTCGTGGCCAAAGTCAAGGATGATCCGGTCGGCTTTACGATAAAAATCGATGAAGCAAACCTATTGCTTAACCGGATCGACGATTGGAATGTTTGCTTTGGGAATCAAGAGGATTTATCACTTGATCAATCTTTTGCATTATCCGTGGGTGTGGATCAGATGAAAAACTTAGAAGAACTGATGTTAATCGTGAAGTATAAGTTTTAACTAAGAAAGAATAGCAAGGGGTTAGTCGTTGCCTCCCGCCACATCGAGCACCTATGAAGATTCAGAGATTTCGTTGCATTGTCGGGTGACAAGAACATTATCTCATTAATTGCCGCGTGAATCGCGGTTTTTTTATTTTATGGGATCAAGTTCTTGTCAAAACCCAATGACAAGAACTTGATCCCATTTCCGATTTTGACAAGAACTTTATCTCATTCCCGACGGAAGGCCAAGGGGAGTATTTTCCAAATGATTAAACTAACGGGCAGTATAGCTCCAATATATAGTAATCTACAAAATGGCAAAGGGCAGACAGTTACTGCCTTTTTTGTATTTACCGCTTGACTTGGTGTTAACACCAAGTTGTAACATGAGCGATGTAATGTTCTAAAGCGTAATGATGCACGTCATTCCGCTCAAAAAGAGAAGGATAGGTGAGAAGAAATGACCGTACAAATGAGGAAGGTAGCTTTGATTACGGGAGGCAATAGAGGGCTTGGATTTGAAACAGCCCGCCAATTGGGGAGTCTAGGGTATACGGTTCTGCTAGGAGCGAGAAACAAGGAGCAAGGGGAAGAAGCGGCAGCAAAACTGCAAGCCCAAGAAATTAATGCGCATTGTATCGAACTGGATGTGACCGATCAAGCCACCATTGACGCAGCAGCTCAGAAAATCTCAATGGAATATGGAAAACTGGATGTGCTTATTAACAACGCAGGAATTGGTGATATTCATAAATTTACGGATCTGAGCGTAGTAGATTTAAAGAGATCATTTGACACGAACTTTTTTGGCGCGTTCTCGGTCAGTCAAGCTATGCTCCCCCTCATTGAAAAATCGGATGCCCCGCGAATTGTCAATATTTCAAGCTCCATAGGATCTATAACGCTGCATAGCGACCCGGCTAGCGGCGTATATCCTTTAAAGGCATTGGCCTATAGTAGTTCCAAAACTGCACTAAACCAGCTTACCACTCATCTTGCTTTTACTTTGAAAGGTACCCCTGCTAAAGTAAATTCTATTTGCCCTGGTTTTGTTGCTACCGATTTCAATAACGGATACGGCGATCTGACACCGGAACAAGGTTCACGAATCATTGTCCGTTATGCTACACTTACGGAAGAAGGTCCCACGGGAGGCTACTTCAATGAGCAAGGCGTAATTCCTTGGTGACTTTACTTCATGAAGATAGAAGGTCTTAGGATGGGCAGCGCCGCCGCTTTTTCAATCAAGGAAATCTCAAAAATGACCGGATTGACAGAGGATGCACTCCGCTATTACGAGAAGATCGAACTGCTTCCCCGGGCGAAAAGAAGAGAGAATGGCCGACGAGTGTATAACAAGGAAGACATGCAGTTAATGGAGCTTATTATCTGTCTGAAGAAGATGGGTGTCTCTCTTAAAGATATAAAAGAGTTTGCATCTCTCTCCTACAAGGAAGACATCCTGTCTGCACCCGAAGTGCATGATAAAGTTCAATCGTATAGAAGGAAGCTCCAAGACCAAATCGATTATTTGCAGAAAATTTTAGGCGTACTGGATTACAAAATTGCGAATAAGAAAAGCCTACTGAAGGATTCGTAACATTAAATTCCGTAGATTGCTTGGATGGCGATGTAAATAGCATATGCAATGACAGAACACTGTGAAAGCGACTACCGGTGTTCTGTATTTTTTTATGGGAACCAGTATTCGGCATGGTTCTTTATATTAACAGCGGCCAATAATTCTTGACTGTCCAGTCTGGGCAGCACCCAAGTTACTTTGTTGAAAGATAAGGGAGTAGATTGCCATTCCGGCAGCTGCCCTTTTCAATGAAGTAATAGGTAGTTTAGCGTATCAAGGTTCAATTCCTTAAACTAAGTCTTTCTTGAAGAGAGACATACTTTGAGATATCTTATTATAAGAAAATGCAGAGAGGATAGTGGACGAAGATATGAAAACAATCGCTGTATACTGTGGATCAGGCACTGGAAATGACCCTATTTATATGAATGAAGCAAAGAAATTAGGGGAAGTTTTGGTAGCGCATGGATTGGATCTTGTATACGGAGGAGCAACAGTCGGCTGTATGGGTGCTGTTGCCGATGCAGTCATGGAGTCTGGTGGCAAGGTTATCGGAGTTATACCGAAAAAACTGGCTAATGTGGAAATTGCTCACGAACACCTAACAGAACTTCATATCGTTGAAACTATGCATGAAAGAAAAGCTTTAATGGCAGAGCGTGCTGATGGATTTATCGCACTCCCTGGTGGGACCGGCACGTTAGAAGAATGGTTTGAAGTCTTTACATGGGCTCAGCTAGGATATCACAATAAACCATGTGCGTTACTAAATATCAATCAATACTACACGCCGATGGTATCGCTTTTTGATCATATGATTGAACAAGGGTTTGTAAAAGAGCCGTATAAAAATTTAATTGTAATTGACGATGATTCAACAAACTTAATAGAGAAGCTAAAGAACTATAAAGCGGAATATATACATAAATGGTAGCTCCTTTCAGCTATGGATAACATTAGCTCAACAAATAGATGTAAGAGGAGTTAACCATGTCACAACAACGTAAAATTATTTCTACCATAACCATATTCTATACAATTCTGATTCTTTATTTTTTATTTTTCGCTTTCGGTAGAGTGGGTGGTGCCGCGGAGCGCTATACCTTTATTTTTTTACCAGACAATTTCTTTAAATTGCCAAGTATATCTGATCTTCTACATCCTACCCTGATGGATTTCGTAGGATTTGGAAACATCGCGGCTTTCATCCCTTTCGGCATATTGATTCCATTGTTATATCGGATCACTTTTATTCGATTCATTACATTGTTCATCCTGTCGATTCTCGTGATGGAAACCATACAGGCACTAACATTTCTCGGCAGCTTCGATGTTAACGACGCCATTATCAACTCATTAGGTGCAGCAGTCGGTTATGGGGGGTACAAGCTTGGTTTTCGTACCAAAAATATTTGGGGGAATATTGCTGCCGCCGGCATTTCCTGTATGGTTCTTCTAATCGGCGTATGGGGATTGTGTGGGATTGTAGATAAAGCGTCCACTAAAGAAGAAGGTCCCTTTGTGGCGATCAACGAATTGAAAGACAGCTCCGGAAATTCATCAACGGGGGAAAAAACAAATAGCTTTAAAATTAGTGGTCAAAACGTAACCCCCCGCTATAATATGTATGGCATCGAAGGTAAGAATATTGAAACGTACATGTATACGTATAAGGAGAAGTTTATTTTCTACTTGTATTATGGAATACCCGATCAAACGGATTATTTCGGAAATATCCGAGTTTCCGTCGATGGACGTGAGGTAATGACCGGCTCTGGAGAAGATCAACACCGTTATCCGGAACTGTTCCCTGCGATGTGCGAGATTCCTGTCGAAGCGGGGAGCCAGCTCACGATAACCATTGAGGGGAACGAAAAAATATGGGATGTTGGGTATAGGAAAATGAAATATTTCTGGAACTGAGTCAATCGTCGTACATATAGGTAACAGATCTTTCATTGCTCAATTTATGCACAATTGCCGGCAAACGAATAACTTGCTGTTTCAGCTAGCGCGGAGGAAACCGTATCACAATAAATCATTACGGGGAACTATAGCTTAATAACAACAAGAAAAGGCAGCCGATTCAAGAGGATTGGTTGCCTTTTCTCAACTAACGGCAATCTTAGTGCATCTTTTCTTATGGTATTATTTAGGTTAAAACACCAAGATAAATGAAAGTGACTATGAGGGGGATTTTTAATGGAGACAACATTGTATTCATTAATGGAAGAATTAATGGAGAAGTATAAAAAATTGAAAATACCAAATAGATTTACCTTAGAAGAAGTTGAGAACATCTTAAAGAAAAAGTATTTAGTTATTGAACTTGATAAAAAGGAATTTGGGGATTATGAAAAAATAAGCAAGTGTTATTCAATTCAAAATGAACAAATCCTGAATAATTTGTTTAGTGCAGAAGAGAAAATATCCATTTTCATTATGCTTGAACATTTAAAAAAAGAAATAAAATTAAGTACGAAAGATATTGATGAAATTCATGCGGGAAGAAGAATAAATATTATCCTTGAAAGCGAAAACCAATATATAAGTAGCTTTACAATTCAAGGTATAAGTAACAAATTAGTAAATGAACTTATAGTATTAAAAGGGATTGATTCAGAAAAATGTACATTAGAAAATCAAGAATTTCTATACTATCTACAAGCTTTGTTAAAAGCAGGATATATAAATAATCAATAGATAAAATCTAACGTCATTCCTTGGTATAAACTATTGGGACATGATAGCTGAATAGATATACCGCGGCAGTCGGCCATGAAGGATCGGCTGCCGTTTCCATGCTAACAGGCAGTTTAGTTGCAAAAATGGTACAGTAAAGAAGGTGAATTCGAGGAATCCCTTCGAGGCAAATTGGCAGAAGCAAGGAGTTGAAATTTTGAATAAACCGATATTGAAAGATCTTATCATCACTGGAAATCCTAATATTTACGGTAAACTACAATTTACACAAACAGAAGACATTGGGGACGACTTTTATTTATCCGGAACAGCATGCATAGGGTCAGCAGAATCTGATGGCGAAGATAATTTCGATTTTACAATAATAACCCCAAAAGCGTTAGAAAGAGAATTAAGAAACGGAACTAAAATAATTTTGGGTATGAGGACTTTTATTTTAAATAGCTTAGACCTTGAACTAGTTACTGAAACAATTAATCAAATTCTATCAAGGCATCAAGGTGAAACTTGGCAAGAGGTCGCTGAATCTCTCAGCCCTTATTTTAGTTGGGAGTATACTGATTCTACACATTTGGATAAAGACACATTCTTGGAAATGATTAATAACCAGAGAGACAACAGTCATTAAAGGAAACTTAATGATTCAACTAACGGATAACTATAGCTCAACAATCACAAAGAAACGGCAGCTGTGAAAGGCTGCCGTTTTCTCAACCATGTGAAGGATAATGCAATAAAATATCGAAAATAGAATGAATTTAATCAACAAAAAGAATGGATGGTTTTAGGATGAAATTCTTGTGTGAGTGTGGTCATCCAATATATGACCAGACCGATTACTTGCCGTATAAGGCACACGTAATTTCAGATCAAGATTGGTTTAATTTTCTAGATGAAATTGATGATGCCATTGAAAAAGCAGGCTTAACTCCAGAAGACAAAGAAAAAGCACTAATGAGAATTTGATCATTAGCAGTTAATTTATCTAAGTCAGTATATCAATGTAATGAATGTGGAAATGTATTTTTTTATAGGAACCCGCCTCAGTTAGAAATGTTTAGAAGTTGTAGTGATAATCCTAATAAAGAATTGTTCAAGTCTGCAAAAGTTGATGGGTAGTTTATTAATATCCTCTTCAGCTAACGAAAGAACGAAAACTAAAAGAATGTAACATAATTGAAATCTTATTTACATTCATGTGATATTAATGAATTAAGCCTATAATAAAGCTCGACCCCCTTTTAAATATAAACCTTAGACCCTCAGCCTGTTGCTGTGGGTCTCTTTTTTGCCATTCAACTAAAGGGCAGGAATGCTAAATTATGATGTGGAATAAAATGTAATATTAAACTTTTCAAGGGGATGATTCTGTTTTGATCCGTCAAGCTGAACGAGCTGATAAAGACAAACTGTACGAGCTCTATCGTATGTTAGTACCAAATAGTAGGAAAATGAATGTTGTCGAAGAACAAATTGATATAATTAGAAATGACCCTAATAACTTTCTTTTTGTTTTCGATAAAAATGGTGAAATATTAGGGACAGTAACGCTAAATATATGTATCCAAGCAATGCATGGGACAAGACTGTATGGAGTTGTCGAAAACATTGTTGTACATGAAAATCACCGAAGTAAGAACATTGGACAGCAACTCTTACAATATGTTGAGGCGTATTGTAGGTCAATAAATTGTCATCGGATTATGATTCTAAGCAATTCAACCCGTGAAAGAGCTCATAGGTTTTTTGAACGAGAAGGATTTGACGGATCGGTTAGCAAAGGGTTTAAAAAGTACTTCTGATTAAAATAACGAGGAACGTTAGTTCAGCCAACCAGGAGCAATTAATAGGAAAGTTTGCCACAACAGTTTTCACTATATGTTAATATTTAATTGAGTATGGTTATATTTGAACCACTAGAAGGAGGACAATGATGAAGCGGATGTCATTTGAACGTCCAACCGAGCATTATGACGAGCGAATATTCCCTATTGATGAGCAGATTTGCGAGTTATTAAAACAACGTAAAGAAATTTCGAACAATAATCCAGGATATCCGCAATTCGAGTATATCGAGAAATGGGCAATTTCTTTTAACCTCTACGAGGATTTTTTGAAGTCTGTATTTTATGTTCTTAGAAATGAAGAGAAATATCAACCGACAGTTGAACCTATTGGATTCAGAAAACACGTCCCCATTCTGAAATCCAAGGAAAATGAAAAGTTGCTCTATACTGTGACATCTATGCGGCAATACAGCAATGCAAGCGTAATAATCTTTAATATTGATTGGGATGTAAAGAGTGACCACACGTTGAATAAAACTTTTGAATTGTATCTCGGAGAAAATTACTATTGTCGCATGGATACTGGAGGTGGTAGTTCGGGGCATCTATCTTTTAGCTATGTTGTGTCACCAGCATTACCTGATGATATAGCGGGCATGGAATTTACTTTCAGAGAGATCGGAGTTACTTCGAAGGATAAACCAGGAGGAAATGAAATCGTGTTTTAAATGAAGTATTGAGTTCCTATAGGCTAATGTTGAACGATACAAATATAAGGGACAGATCACCTTGCAGGGAAACTGTCCCTTGTTTCATTAAAGTAACGGGTAGAATAGTTCCAATATATGGTATAATTAAAGGCGGAAGTTTTCGTTGAAATTAACTACTTAATGGAGCGATCAATTATATGTCAACTTATAAAATACAGGCTGTTTTTATTGATAGAGATGGGACTATAGGTGGTTCTGACGAAGTTGTTTATCCTGGTGTTTTTGAATTATTTTCTTCTGCAAAACAGTCAATAGATAAACTTAGGGATACAGGCGTATCCATCTATTCGTTTACCAATCAACCTGGAATTTCCCGTGGTGAAGCTTCAATAAATGATTTCAAAGACGAACTTTTTTCATTCGGTTTTGATAATGTATACATATGCCCACACCAACATGAGGATCGTTGTTCTTGCCGTAAGCCCTCACCAGCTTTGCTTGTTCAGGCAGCACAAGACAATGATCTGGATTTGAAGAAATGTGCTGTTATTGGTGATAGGTGGACCGATATGATTGCTGCCAAAAGGGCAGGATGTACCAAAGTGTTAGTAAAAACTGGTTCTGGCGAGAAGGAATTGGCGAGATACCTTAATAATCAATTTTTTGACGAATGGCTTGAAGCTCCTCCAGACTATATTGCTGAGGATTTATTAGATGCTGTCAACTGGCTATTAAAATAGCTACTCAACTCCTGATCTGGATAGATTCATCATTAAATCCAGACCACAAGTATATTAAACCTTCAATTAGAATTTTTGCTTACTTAATGACTGGATCGCGGATGAGGCAAACTGGAATATCTGCAATAGGTTCAATGGGTGGTGGAAAAATGATTACAATGAGTGAGATTGCCTTTCCTCCAATGGGATACGTAATGACTTTTAATTCTGAACCACCGGATTCAAGATTAGTAGAAATTACTCATTTCACAAGATATGGATATAATGATTTTGAAACAGTATTTTTAAATTTCTCACAATTACCAGTACATCTTTTTATGCCTGGTGACTATAGAACAAAGGAAGAGATTTACAAAGCATTAGAAGAAAATACAAAGAGTGAAGGCTAATAGAGTATTCTTATATACAGGCTACCGACAAGAACGCATCGGTAGCCTGCTCGGCTAACGGGCAGTTTAATACAATTTTAATGTGGTACAATGTGGGGAAATAAAAGGACGGAGTGAAGACTTGGATAAAGATTTTATGTGGGGAATTTTTGTTTCTGAAGATATTAAACGTTTTCCAAACTTCTTTCCCATCGGTTTTTACGCGAGCCGTGAATTGGCGGTCGAGGAGATTCAAGGATTACCCAAAGACGTTAATTATGATTTGCTCAAGCTACCTTTGAACCGCAATTTTGCTTATTTTCATAAGAAAAGCTGTAAGTTCGTAGGTATGGATGGTATTTACCACGAACATTATCATTTTAAGCGTGAACATGAAAGTGACTGAACTAACTGATTACGATGCCAATCTAAGTAGGAGTAAGAGGGAGTAGTTTATGATAAAGCCCGTACTAAAATATCTTGACATTGTACAAATAAAAGATGGCTCAAAAGGATTCCTTGCTCGTGGTGCTGCTTATATTGGAGAGGAAGAAGTTGAGGGAGTCGAATATTTCTATTTTCGAGTTATGACTACGGACAGACTCCTTTCCATTCTTGATAAAGAGAAGATATTTGATGGTCGAGCAACCTTTATAGTGCATACATTTGATCAAACTGCAATTGAAGAACGAATAAATGCAGTCTTACAAGATTCGATTCGTCCAACGTGGGGAGAAGTAGCTATAGCCATTAACCGCTATTTGAGTTGGGAATACGATAACATAAAATATGAAACTATTGAAGAAGCATTGGAAAGAATAAACAATGTGGACTAAGCTAACGGCGAACTATAGCACAATAAACAGGGAGCCGATTGCTGTATATGCTCCCTTTTTCTAGTCATAAAAACGGGAAGTTATGCGTTTTATTTTTTCAAGGAGGCGAGTTTTATGCTATATATATTTAGCGGGTTGCCAGGCACCGGAAAGTCCACATTATCATCAGCTTTGGCAAGAGAGTTACAGGCGACATATCTCCGGGTCGATGTCGTAGAGCAGGCTATGCGGGCCGCTGGAACGTGGGTTGATGGACCGGCGGGTTACATGGTGTGTTATGCAATTGCATCGCAGAATCTCCGGTTGGGCCTCGACGTGATAGCAGATACTGTTAATCCCATCCATGTAACGCGCCAATCTTGGCGGAATGTGGCGGAATCTCTTGAAACTCCTTTTGTGGAAATCGAAGTGGTCTGCTCTGATGATCATGAACACAGGCATCGAATCGAAACGCGTAATGCCGATATTCCTGGTTTAGTTCTACCCACGTGGGAGAAGGTCAAGAACCGACAGTACGATGTGTGGGATAGAGATCACATCATCATAGACACAGCTCATCAAACTGTGGCTGAAAGCTTGAAGTTGTTGTGTGTACAGTTGGATCGGGAGCGTAGAAAATTGCTTGAATGAATTAACTCAGAACCGTTTGTTCAATACACAGTAATGGGAGGCTGCCAGCACGTCGGTAGCCTTTCGCTCACCTAACGGGCAGGTTACTTCCAATATGTGTTAATATAAAAATAATATTATTTTCCAAATTGGAGTAAGTTAGAGGGGGCTTTTTATGCAACGAATCTCTGAAGAAGACGCACTCTTTTTTGGTATCGAAACTAAGTTTGATCTTATGGAAAATGGGGAGCGAAGATTTAGATTAAATTGTTCAGTGGATGGAAGCTCGTATTGTCGAACAGTAGCTGGAGAGAGGGGCGCATGGCAAAATAGTCATTATCATAAGTTAGCATCAGAGCTTTATGTTGTTCAATTAGGATGGATGGTCTATGCTGAGAGAAAAGAAACTGAATTCCATATGTGCTTATTAAGGGAAGGAGAAAGTGTGGTATTTAAGCCTTTAATCCACCATAATATCTTTTTATCTTCGAATTCAATTATTCACACAATAAAATACGGTCAATCTTTAGAAAATGACTGGTTCCCTTCCTCAGAGTTAGATAAGATGACGAAACACTTGGATCCATATGATCTTTATGAATTGAGCTAACGGAGAAGTAGAGATCTCCCAATGGAACAGATAGAATATCGAGATATTTGTGGAGTACCATGCATCATACTAGATCCTTCATCTGAACAGGTTGGACAAATTGTTTTGTATCACGGATGGGGATCAACGATAGAAAGTTACAAGTTTTTTGCATCGTTAATATCAAGTTGGGGATATCGAGTAACTATACCTGAATTACCTTGCCATGGAGTGCGTGGAAGTCTTAATTATTTTGATAAAGAAACGTTACAAAAAAAATTCTGGCCAGGAAGACACTTCCAATTGGTAGAGTACCCGAGAGTTAATCATCAGATTACATTAGGAATGCTGCAAAAGATAAAGGAGTTCCTTGATAAGAACTTGCTATCTCTATAAAACACTTGTGGTACATGGGATTTATCCAATCTATAGACATATGTATAAAATACGGGTTTTGTGAACATGTACTGGATTGTCGCATGCAATTTGCGCGATCGCTCTTATCGCGTTCCTGCGTGTCCGTTGAAGCAAAAGTGGTTGCATTGAGGAAACAAAACCAGTTGCATTCCCCATCCGCGAGATTTTGTGAAGCAAAAGTGGTTGCATTCAATTCTTGATATTAACAGTATGCAACCACTTTTGCTTCAATAATTCCATTGAAATTAACAGTTAAAATGAACTGAAACTGGTTGCAAAACATACAGCGTTGCATCAACTGGTACTACTGTCCATGTTATCGACTGCTTTTTTTAATTCATCGTTTGTTAAATGTGTATATATCATTGTTGTTTGTATTGCAGAATGCCCGAGCTGATTTCTAAGTTTAGGCACATCGTTGTTCTCTTGATGATATCTTGTTGCAAATGAATGACGAAGTGTATGAACTGTTAGTGCTGGTCTACCGTGTGCAACAGCATACTTCTCCGTCATTTTTTCAACCGATCGTGGTGTCAATCTCCTGCTTTTTCCTATTGGGCCCATAGAGGCAGCAATGAATAATGCTTTCATGGTTTTATCTATCCGATAACGTTCTTCTCTTACGTTTAAATATTCTTCAAGGTCATGAAGCGCTTGTTCGCTAAAATAAACGTATTGTTCTTTATTACCTTTTCGAATTACTCGAACACAGCATTTTTTTAAATCTAAATCTTGTATATCACAACCAACTATCTCTGATAAACGTAGCCCTGAACCAAGAATTAATGATATTATAGCTGTATCCCTTTCACGATTTCTCTGATGAAAATTATACAATTTTTTATCCTTTTTATTAATTTCTCCATATTCATAAGCAACAAATTGTCTGAAATGTTCGAATTCGTCCCCGCGTAAAATCTTTCCCCCAATCCGATTAGCAATTGCTTCCTGATCTTCTTTTACAGAATTAAACTCGATTTTTGCCATTACATTACGCTCTAAGTAGGGTTTTAACTCTTTTGTTTCTGCTTGATTTTGTAAATAATTAAATAAAGATTTAAGTGCTGATAACTTGCGATTGACAGTTAATTTTGAATTATGAAGATCTAGTTCTAAATAATTTAAAAATTCCTCTATTTGCTGCGTTGTCAATTTTTCAAGCAAAGGTAAATGAACATCAGTCATATTTCCTGTAAAATGACTCTCCTTAATTAACCACTCTAGAAAGATGATAAAGTCATGGCAATAATTTAACAATGTTGCCGGCGAGAGTTTTCTTCTCTTTTTATTGATATACTCTTTAATAAACCAAGGAAGGAGAATAAGTTTATCGTTAGTTCTCTTGTTTAGCTTTTGTTTACTTTCAATATCCATTATTAATGGAATCCCCCCTAACTATATAACTTGATACTGGAATTATAAACCATCTAACTTTAATTCGTCAAAATTATATTTTACGTAATAATTTAAAATAACCTTGCCAGGTGGTGTCTGTTGTGTTGTTGCTTGTTATTTGGTGCAAAACAAACTCAATATACGCCTATATTCTGGGGATTCGAGTCGGAGAAAGATTATGCGCTAAGCACGGAGGGCAAGGAAAAACTGCTCATGGCAGTGGTATCCTGCGTCATCTTTTCTTAACTGAACTCGTGTCCTTTTGTTAATATGCCGAAAAAGACTCTTATAAGCTTATTACACAAAGCAATGAGAGATTTCATCTTCTAGAGTGGATTCAACTCAACTGTCGTTTGGTGTAATACTCATGCAAAACCTGGAAGGCTGCATTTTTGCGACTAACGGCATCATAACTCGAAAGACCAACGCACGAAGACGCTTATGGCCTCGCTTAGTTATTCTCGCTTGTCCGATGTGTGTACCTGATGAATTTGTTTTCAAGTTCAATCCAGCAAGCTTCGTGATCGTGTCCATGCCGATCCCTTTTAACTCATCTTAGCTAACCCCGAACCTTCTCTTATACCGACTGATCGGCTTGCTGCTGCTTTCAAACTAATGATTCGACCTGGACCAAGCCCTCGTTTTGCAGCTTCTCTCATGTGCTGTAGGTAAGGTTGTACCCAGCACGTGACATGCGGCAGTAGATGAAGGCTTAGCAATTGAATGGCAGATTTGGCACTCCCAGTCTTTAAAGACCGTCAAAACCACTGGGAAATACCAATCTAACCAGTTATGTACACATGCTTGCACAACACAAAGATCAGTTGTTAGGTGTTCGCGAATTTTCAACGCTTCCTGCAGTTCGGCATAAATACCCTGGGGAAGGTTCGGTACTGCGTATCTCCCGTATTTGACCAACTGTGCGATCACTTTTGCATCCCTCATGTCATTCTTAGTTGGAGAATGTCGTCTAGTTCTTTGCTTTTTTTCACGTGCAGTGGATTCAAAACACCGTATTTTACTTGCTTCTCCTTTAGAAAATGAGCAAGGTTCAGTGGCCCGTTGGTTCCATGCAAACGATAACGTCCTGTAACCATTGCTCTATTGAAATCTTTTGGAACCAGCTCTTGAACAACTCAAAAGCTTCTCGGTTGTTCCCGAAAGTGATGGGCTTCCCGAGCTCGACTCCGCGAAATTCTTGCGCACGAGCCACCTGTTTGAATTTTTGCAATCTCGAAACCGATAATTAAAGTAGAAGAAGTGATTTGATTAATAAGTTCATTTTCTTGTCCGGATCTCGTTCAATCTGCCGGTGCTTCCGTTTCTGCAATGGCTGCTATATTGGCATTTGGCGAGGACTTACGTGCGCACAATACCGATTGAAAAGAATGATGAAGATGAGTCCATGATGCAGCCGATTGGGAAACTGGCCCAGATGCTACAATATAAGAAACAAATGTTAACAATCGAATAATCCTCTTCGAATCACGTTTGCGGTAATCGGCTGCTTTCCTATTTCTCGCGACCATACGGACAATTGGCCGATGTGGTGGATCTCATGAGTGAGGACATGTCGTATAATCTCCCCGTATTTGAAGCTCTCTAATTTGTTTGTTGGGTTTCCGTCCTCTAAAATACGAGTTTCCATACTGCTGTTCCAAGCATAAATGAAGGGAGTAATTTCCTCATGGCAGCGTGCGGAATATTCTCTTAACTTCTTCATATTGGCATAGTCCTCGAATGTGGGTTCTTGTGGTTCCGGCTTTCCTTGCAATCCGCTTATCCAACTGTACTCGACATCTATGATGTGAAACAGCGTATAGAGAATACTGCCCGGCCCTCCTCTGCGTTTCTCAAGTAATTCTTTTTCAGTTACCGAGTCACACCAGTCAAACCAATCTTTGCGTACTTGCCAGTTATATTCGAAAAGTTTCAACATTACGTATAGCCTCCTTATTAAATAACGTAATCATAAAAGGATTCCTATCCATTACTTCGATGAAAAGAGATGCTATCGCGCTAAGCAGGATCCTCAGCAGACATCTTTAAATCATACAAATTTACACATTAGCTGCTTATTGGGACTGTTTTATATAAACATTTCCTAAGTCCATTAATCCCCGTACTAAAATATAATTATGATTCTTATCATTTTTATACTCTATAACCCAATCGGGCAAAATGTAGTCTGTGATTGTCATTTTTTTGTTTATGGCAATACCAATCTTCTTGCCTAGATTGCTAGTATCCGATTCAGAAAGTGAATTTTTACTAATATAAACATTATTCTCAAATACTAATGTATCGCCATTCATTTCATATTTGTCTATCCAAATTCTTGTATCTAGAATATAAAATACTCCACCTATTATTAATAGAATCAACAATAGTCCAACAATTTTCCATGGTTTCATGCTTACTCCCCCTTCAGAACGGAAATATGATTTTATGAATTTCCACCCTCTTCCACAATACCACAAATTGGAAGTAACCTGCCCGTTCGTAATCAAGCTGCCGATGACCGTGTGTAAAACAAAAAATCCGATAGGTTCATCATCAAAAAGAATAACCACAGGATAACGATTTATATCTTGAATGGACAAATCAATGACTGCACTAGGCAATGCAACAAAACTTTTTTGTGCTTCATCCAGCGTAAAATCCCTTATTCTTGAATCCCATTCTGGACTATAAAACGCAAGACGGCAATTCATCCTTGTACCTCCTATAACAAACCACTTTGGGTTTATTGTATCATTTATGTCTATATATTAGTGCTATACTGCCCAGTAGCTTAATGGAACTATCGGCATCATTCCGCGGCAGCTCCATGGGTGTAACTGAATTTAGCTATCGTTCTTGCGTTAGTTCAATGCCTTTATCATGAAATTGATGTTTTAGAGAATTAGCCTCCAAAGCCATTTGTTTCTGTACAGTAATAATACACTCAAGCCTAGTAAGTCTTTCTTTGAGCTTCCCATTGTTTGGTTCATTCTCTAACTGAGCCAATATGCAAAAAAACTGTGGGAGCTCCCAAACACTTCTCAAGGCAGCGCTTAAACAGAAACCATATCTCACTAATCCTGCATCCCCTGCCATCCCATATCTCGCAACCCCTCTAGGTATGCATCATATAAGGAGGTTTGAAACCTTAAATATTGGTCAGGTGGAATAATTCCAAGACTTAGGTTCACGCCGAATAATTTTCCCAAGTCTTCGCCAATACCTGATATACTCATGGATTGCCAATCTATAAGAACTAGTTGACTTAGACTTGTTCCCTTTTTAACGAGCAACATATTCATTTGACTCAAATCTTGATGTGCTAGTACTCGTGGCAACTGTTGGAGCGAATCTATCGCAGAATCAATGTTTTTGAGAATCCCTCGATACCAATCCCATGTACTTTGCTCATTTTCGGATGATAAACGACTTACATACGCCTCCATATTAGGAGCATAAATGCGGCTTGCAGTCGTCCAGGATTTGAGCCAACTTCTGCATATCCACTTATGATCTGGCACCACTTTTATTCCTTTAAGATAGGCCCCATTAAACCGACCTAACTGTTTAGCAATAAAAGAAAATTGTTCAACAGTATTAGCGTATTCGCCTTTTATATTGTCCATCCAGAGCCAAATGGTACCATCTTGTTGTTCTTCAACCAGATAGCATTCTGTCACGCAAATGGAATCAGGAAGATCCCTCAAAACCCCTGACTCAAATACAAGAGCTTCACGTCGCCAGTAGTTGTGATGTTCGAGATTATCTTTCTCTTCTGTGTCAGCTTTAATAATTTTTAAAATAACACACCACCACATCAATTCATTATGTAATAGCTTTACCTGTCCGTGTAATCGGAATATACCAGAGGTTGTGAAGTTTGGGGTCTTATAGCCAATATCGTCACATGTTATGGATACAAGCTCAAATGTTGCATCCCCATGTATAGATTTAATACAAGCGTTGATCTGGTCAATTTTATTCTCAATAGGAATGTGGGTATTATTTTCTAACATAACCTCTGAGCGCAATTCATTCCCCCCTAATTGAACATAATTGCTCGCATGGAAACGGCTGCCGTCTTGTCTTTATAAAGCTATAGTTCTTCGATAGCTTAATAAAAACTATAGAATTCTGTACTTCCTAAGAAGAGCTCTTGTAATTAAAATAACAGCAAGTGATACATAAGCATATCCCATTTTTGAATATATTTTAGTGATATCTTCAGGTGTAACTGGTTTATCAAAAAAAACAAAGTAGCCTATATATATTACATATCCAATTGAGCAGAGTGTAATGATATTTGCAATTAATTTAAAGAGTTTTTTGGACATGTAATCACCTCCAAAAGTGAGCAGATAAACGTCTCTCCTGTCTTCAGACCAGCAGAATAACACCACATACTAGAACTATTGTTCTTTCGTTAGCTCAACGCTTATCTGTTGTCCCCGATTATTACTAATTCAGCCAATTAGCCTGTATAAATTCTATAAGTATGGGACAATTGTTTTTATCCAATATGCTGCAGGTATTAATATTATTTGTGCTAATAACGTACCACAAAATCTTGAGAACATAAGAGCACCAAAAACTTTATTAATTGATGATAACTTCACTTTTTTACTCAGAGCTTTATCTGTCAGTAATGCAACTTGCGGATCGATCAGTAAAGTCAATAGAATAGTAGCCACTCCGTTTATTAGTCCCGAAGATTGAGAAGCCCCAATGCTATACTGCCCAGGTAAAAATGTTGCATATAAAGCTGCCAATACGCCTACGGTATAAATAGCGGTCACAAAACAGTTCATAATCATCAATCGCTTCGGGAGCCCACCTGCACGGAGACGTTGAACCATTTCCCACTTCGGCATTCGAAAATGATAGAAAGAATGTTGAATGACATCAACTCGGAGTACGTTTTGAATCATTTTCGGGACTGATCCAGCTTTCTCCAGATGTGATACCATACGTCCAGCTAATGCTGTAATAGTAGGATATAATGCTATTGCAAGTAGAGTACCAAGGGCAGCAGCAGCTAATATAATCCTAAAGCTCCCAACTAAGTTATACTCTAAATGCTTCTTGGCAAAATCAACGACTTTGCCGGTCATCGTTCCCTGAGCAATATTTGACGTTCTCGATATAAG
This sequence comes from Paenibacillus anseongensis, assembly GCF_009757995.1. Taxonomy (NCBI): domain Bacteria; kingdom Bacillati; phylum Bacillota; class Bacilli; order Caryophanales; family Paenibacillaceae; genus Paenibacillus; species Paenibacillus anseongensis. The sequence continues at coordinate 80,745 of NZ_WSEM01000016.1, read as the reverse complement.
AACAATCATACCCGTTTAAGAAAGTGCTATTGCTAACTTTCCTGATCGAATTCCCGCCAGTCTCACCGCGTATGAGAGTGTTTCAGCAGAATGGATAATCAACGTAAGCAACGATATTAAAACTATACGTTCAGTCATTGCCAATGGCCTCCCCGTTTGTTGCTTTTATTTATAAATATCTCTCAAATTTAACTTCCTTACATATAATAACCTAGATATTTTTTCCAAAAAAGAGAAACTCGCTTAATATTTATTTCTTATTTTGTTCTTAGTGCCAACTCCGTTATCCATGAACTTGTATTATGAGGTCTCCACATCTTTTAATTAGATCTTAAAGTTCGATAAAAAAGCAGGATGCCGTGGCACCTGCTCATTGATAATCTTATTAAACAAACGTTCAACGTTTAGTTCAACGGCAATTGGCTTTTCACATGTTAAAGTCGCTTGAATATGGGTTTGCATACATATCAATATCAAATTCTGCATTTATTCTATTTGCGAAGTCAATCTGTTCAGTATCAAGGTGCAAACCTGGCGTTAAACCATTTTCTATTTTTATCACGATTGAGATAAGACATTCAAGTTTATACTTCATTTTCAAATGATTTATAAGCGCTGTTTTATTTTTCAGTGGTTCTAAAATCTGGTCCAATTGTGCCTTAACATCATTGGACTCTTGGTAGCCTGAACTAAGTTCCCAAGCCGTTTCTATTCTGTAATTGATTGTGTGAGAAATCACATTATCATTCTTAGGTCTGACAATAACTTCTCCTTTGTTGTACGATTTGGTTGGTTCGATGCCCAGTAATTGCGTAACTTCATTTATCGGAAAATGGTCCCCATATATGCTGAAATACGCCATAACATTGGTCTTATCCATTATCAATCCCCCCTGTTAATAAAGAAAATTTCCCTTACTAGCGATTGTATCACTTACTGAGCTAAGCTCCCTCTATGGAGAAACGCTTTGCTCTTAAATACTCTCGTTTTCTCAGTTTTTGACCTTTAGATACTTTTTAGCAGATAACATTCAATGGTGTGAAGTTGTAGAGGAAGAAATTTATGGAAGTGCTAAGAAAAAAAGAGACTCTCTACCTAAACCGCCAGTTGTAAAAAACGGTTGGCATGGTAATGTATGGTTGCACTTTTGGATCTCCACATGAACTCATGGTGGTCTACCCTCCCACATCTCGCAGAGTCTACGCTCCCACATTCCTTCATTCAACCTGTCCATGAGGTGGAGGTCAGATATGCTGCCCGACAGGATCTCTTAGTCCGTATGTTAACGTTGTTCCGACTCATCCTTGCTTCTCTTGTTATCTTGCTCTAAACTGGGCCATCATTATAAAAAACGATTATTAAGCTGCTTGTAATATTTCCGTAAATCGAGGGATATCCTGGATCATCTTTTCTTCACTAAACTCATGGCCCTTCTGCAATATACCGAAAAGGATGCGTATGAGCTTGTTACATAACGCGATGAGAGATTGCATCTTTTTTAATGGATTCACAGGGCGTTTGATGTAGTACTCGTGCAGGGCTCGAAAGGCTGAATTCTTTGCGACTAGCGGCATCATCACTCTAAAGAGCAAAGCACGAAGCTTTTTCCTACCACGCTTTGTTATCTTGGTTTGTCCTGTGTGAGTGCCGGATGAATTTGTTTTCAAGTTCAATCCAGCGAGCTTCGTGATCTGTTTTGGATGTCGGTACTGGCCAATGTCTCCTACCTCGGCTAGAAAGCCAGCGATGGTATCCCGGCCAATCCCTTTCATGGCCAACACTTGCTTCACATGAGGGATCTGCAACAGTAGTTCATCCAACTTTACTCCCAATTCCTCAAGTTTGTTCTGAAGCCATTCGTACTGTGTCAGCAGTAACTTTAGCTCCATTTTAGCTAACTCGGGGCCTTGCCTGATGCCAACAGAACGGCTGGCTGCTGCCTTCAGATTCTGTATTCGACCTAGACCAAGCCCGCGCTTTGCAGCTTCTCGTAAATGCTGCAGCAACGTCTCGTCTGGCACAGAAACAAGCTCATGCGGCAGTAGATGAAGACTTAGCATTTGGATGGCAGATTTGCACTCCCAGTCCTTAAATACCGTCAGAAACTCTGGGAAATACCGATCTAACCAGTTATGGACACGTGCTTGCACAACACAAAGGTCAGTTGTTAGGTGCTCGCGAATTTTCATGGCTTCCCTCAGTTCGGCATAAACACCCTGAGGAAGGCTCGGTACAGCGTATCTCCCGTCTTTGACCAACTGTGCAATCACTTTTGCGTCCTTGATGTCATTCTTTGTTGGGGAATTGTCATCTAATTCTTTACTTTTCTTCACGTGTAATGGGTTAACTACGCCGTATTTTACTTGCTTTTCTTTAAGAAAATGGGCTAGGTTTAGCCAGTAATGACCCGTCGGTTCCATACCAACTATGGCATCCTTGAACCCTTGCTCCGTCGCAATCTTCCTGAACCAGCTCACAAATAATTCAAAGCCTTCTCGATTGTTTTCAAACGTAAGTGGCTTCCCGAACTCGACCCCGCGGAAGTCTTGGGCCCTCGCCACATGTCTAAATTTTGCGATGTCGACTCCGATAATTAAGGTAGAAAAAGTGATTTGATTAATTCGTTCATTTTGAGTAGAATGCATGTTGTAGTCTCCTTGGTTTTGTTTTTGGATCCGACGCTGGCCAGCATCAGGGACCCATAAACATCATACCAAGGAGTCTTTTTATTTCTCAAACCTCGTATTTCCTCATAATAGGAATGCTGCCCGTTAGTTTAGCGATGACAGCCATTTGGAACTTAAGTTTGTTTGAACTATAGTTTTTTTGTAAGAAGCTTAAAAAAGAACGTTTGAATGGCTCTGTCGGGAATGAAATCAAGTTCTTGTCAAAATCGGGAATGGGATCAAGTTCTTGTCATAGGGTTTTGACAAGAACTTGATCCCATAAATTAAAAAAACCGCGATTTACGCGGCTTTTAATGAGATAATGTTCTTGTCACCCGACATTCAAGTATTTTTGGCTCTGATTCTTTCGCTCGTTAAAGAATGCTGCCCTTTAGCTTAATGAAAAAGAAGCAGCTGCCGCGGCGGCAAATTGCTCCTGGTTCGCTGAACTAACCTTATCCGCTAGCTGAATGTTTAGCTTAATTCGTCAAGCTATACTCTGAGATTTACGTACACCAAGTATTCAGGATCGGTTATCTGTTGTAGTTGAATCTCCTGTTATTTATATTTGTCTTTTTAAACATTACACTCCTGCAATTTTATGTTCCTCAATATTTACCAAACAACACAAGCAGCAGGAAAAATAGGTTTTTCACAATTTTTTCATACGTGCCCTTCCTTCAAACGTGAAAATACCAAGAATTAGTTATCAGTTTCCCATGCTTTCGCATAAAACTCCTTGCTCATAATGCCCATATAGCCGGTAGCCCCTGCAACAATCGTAGGGCATTCACAATAAAAACAATTTGCATTTCCAATATTATTCTGCAAGTAATTACTATCAGAATAAAACTGCGATCTTATGTATTAGCCAAAATCTTCATTGTATTGCTTCCGACTTCCTCCACTGTCTAAATATATAGACTATTTTAACATTGTAACCGTTGTCAACAGACTTTTAAATTAACTTTAAAGCTTTTTTATTTAATTAGGACAAGTTTATTCCAGTCTTTAAATCATCTTAATAAAAAATAGGCTCCTTAAATAAGAAACGCTTTTAAAAATTGGAATATATTATTACTGTCAAACTCCTACCCCTTGCCACCTTTTCATCCTCCGCACGAAAAGGTGGCTTTTTTATTTTTGAATGTAGACTGTAGCAAGCCTATCTCAATTTTCTAATCCTTTTCTAATGAATTATTCGGAACCATAGGCATACATCCCTAGTCCATTGACTTCAGTTACAATCGATCAGGCGCAAGAAATCAATTGGAAACCTGTAGAACAAGCACTCGGCATATCTGGAAAAATGACTGCAGACGGTGTGTTTAAATTCGGTTTGCCGCGGCGTGATCTACAAGTGACCGTCGAGGGAATAAAGATTAAACCCACTTTTGTACTTGGTAATGCGCTTTTTGACGCAATTAAGGCTCAAAATATGGAGGGCATCGTTGCTAAGCAAAAAGAGTCCATCTACGTTTGCAAGCGTAGCCCCCAATTGGTTAATAATCATTAACTGGACTTATAAACTGGCTGGCGAAAGCAGGATTTTGGATGGCTGGCAGCGGTGCACGGCGATGGCAGTAAAATTGCGCCCTGCTGGCGTAATAAAACTTGGGGTATCCCCGATAGCTAAGAAGGTGTTTAGAGAAGTTCTCTAAATAGGTCGAGTAATTACGTGTATAACTCGTTCTCTGCATCACTAAATCTTTGAAGATACAGGATCAACTTTTTCCAGACTACGTATATATAGTTACCCCAAAATACAACAAAAAGATACATTCAAAGCGTCTTGCCCTTGCATCAAAAAAACAGTAGCTGATTTCTTACAAGCTGCTGTTGAAGAAGCCCACACCTATACATAAAAGGTGTGGGCTTCTTGGATTAAATCTACTTTATCGGGTACGGCTGAATAATTCGATCCCAATGCCGATGCTGGGCAATTGCATCAATAAATGACTTGTAGAATGCTTTGTCTGTACTTTGTTCTTCTGTGATCAAAACGCCATTCAACTGAGCATCTTTCTCTCCTACAGCCTCTACGGCGCCTGCGGAAATAAGCAGACGAACACCGTCGCCTACAGCTGCTATAGCCTTATAATGCTGAAATGCTTCACGAACAAATCCCGCTGATGCAATGTCGCTAAGCAACTCGTTCACACCTTGAGATCCGCCGGAAACATAGACGGCGTCATACAACACGGAAGCAGCCGTTAGCAGCGATTGCTGAGGTTCGATAAACGTACCGTCAGCACTTTTTACTGGAGCAATTGTTTTACTCACAATCTCTGCCGTTATTTTCGACGCGGTCAACTCTTTTAACAATGCTTGCACCTCTGCCGCGTGATAGCCCGTTCCGAGCATCACCGCCACCTTACGTGTAGCAGCTGTCTTCGTCTTGGTCATCATGCTGAGTGCAGGAGATATGGCGATCGGCGTCACAGCGACACCCTTTGTAGACCTTGCTCCAATGCCTTCGGCTATTCGCTCCGCAAGATCCTCTGCCACCTGGCTGAACACATCCACCACACGCTGCCTAATTTCTTTAGACATTACCTTGCCTAGCTCGAACTGGAATGCGTCTACGATCTGACTTTGCTCTATCGGAGACATGCTATGCCAGAACATCGAAGCTTGGCTAAAATGATCTTCGAAGCTATTGCTTCTAGCCTTAATCTTCCGACCTTCCACCTTCTCCTCGTAATGGCGATAACCACCTTCACTTGGCGGTACTTGCGCAGGATCATTGTTCGCCAAGCTGTTTTTATGATAGCTCGTCTGCCCCTGATTAATTGTCATCCGATGCATGCCATCACGTTGATTGTTATGTACTGGTGCGATCGGACGATTAATCGGAATTTCCGAAAAATTTGGCCCACCGAGGCGAAGCAATTGCGTGTCGGTATAAGAAAATAGCCTTCCTTGCAGCAATGGATCATTCGTGAAATCAATGCCCGGTACAAGATTACCGACATGGAAGGCTACCTGTTCTGTCTCTGCGAAGAAATTATCCGTGTTCCGATTCAGAGTCATTTTCCCAACAATTCGCACAGGCAAAATCTCTTCGGGCCATAGTTTCGTGGCATCCAGTATATCAAAGTCGAAGTTGAATTCATCTTCCTCTTTCAAGATTTGAACGCCTAGCTCGAATTCAGGATAGTTCCCTTGCTCGATCGCATTCCACAGATCGCGGCGATTGAAGTCTGGGTCTTTGCCAGCTACTTTTTGCGTCTCATCCCATACCAGCGAGTGTACGCCCAGTTTCGGCTTCCAGTGGAACTTAACAAAGTGTGACTTGCCATGCTCATTAATGAATCGGAACGTATGAACGCCGAATCCTTCCATCATACGAAAACTACGAGGAAGCGCTCGTCCTGACATTACCCACATGATCATATGAGCAGATTCAGTATTCGTACTTACGAAATCCCAAAACGTATCATGTGCCGACGAAGCTTGTGGAATCTCGTTTGGCGGCTCAGGCTTAACAGCATGTATGAAGTCGGGAAACTTAACTGCATCCTGTATAAAGAACACAGGCATATTGTTTCCGACGAGATCGTAGTTTCCTTCCTCTGTATAGAACTTAACTGCAAAACCACGTACGTCTCGTACTGTATCGCTTGAGCCCCTTGATCCTACCACGGTGGAGAATCGAACAAACAAAGGCGTCCGTATCGAAGTATCGGTTAAAAACTTCGCCTTTGTGTATTCAGCTAGTGATTCGTACAACTCAAATTCGCCATGGGCGCCGAAACCTCTCGCATGTACGACACGTTCAGGTATACGCTCATGATCGAAATGAGTCATTTTCTCCCTGAAGTGAAAATCCTCCATAATGGTCGGTCCGCGCGGACTAACTTTAAGAGAGTGTTCGTCATCCTCGACTCGCAATCCCTGATTCGTTGTTAGAGCCTCACCTTTATCCGTAACACGATAGGCATCCAACTGCTTTTGCTTTACGGTATCTTTATCGTTCACATATAACTCCTCCTACTTCAAGATAAGGCATATTATCCGCAACTCCATCCTAATTAATCCTTTTATGGATATAAATTTAGTTTATATTGGAGTAAGGATAATAGGGATTATTTTCAACCTCCTATTGCTTCAATGAAAAACAGCAATCCAATAGAGTAATCCGAACTATCCTCACCGCCGCCAAAGCCAGATCGAGGCTGAAACGGCAAATGCTGCAGCAGCGGTGATTTTTTTGGAAAAGAGGCGGACGCGGCAACCCTGCCAATCATGCCTATGATCTGCCAGCTCCCCATGCTGACGCTTGAACAGTTACGCGTAAATCATAAGGACTCTTCTTCACGTTACGCGATAGAAAATGGTCGGTTCTTATGGCTGAAACGTAAGTAAACTAAAAACTCCAATCCAAGTAAACATGGAATTGGAGTTTTTTAGTTTGGAAGAGGCTCATTTCCTTCTAATCTTTCCAGCTTGGAGAGCTTTCAAATACTTATTTCTTATGCTTTTAATTTTTTGATACATCGTTTTAACTTTGAGTTTGTTAAACAGATCATGGGATGGATAGTCAAAATTGACTTCAATAATCCATATTTTTGATGTTGATCGATACCAAAATCGATGCCAATTTGAGAAGAATATTTGTAGCGATTAAATCGATGACATATGCGATGACTTAAAGCGATTAGGTCTTTAATCGTTCTATGTTGCTGCTCATGGGTTAAACGTAGTGAAGTGTCTAATGCATTCTCAATCGGAATTGCATATCCACCTCCCCTATTTACGTTTGTAATAACACTAGACGGTCCAGCAATTTTGGCTAACATTCCTGTGTACTGCCACTCATTCTGTGAGTTGCGCATCATCATGACTCTGATATCAAAAGGCCTCGTTTGGATTTTGGCTAAATGAATAGCTCTCTGAACGATATATAGATCTTTGGAAGTCTGTTTTTGTATCGAGTTATACGTGGACTTTAGATTTCGAAAGGATTTGACATCCCCCTTCTCTTTAACTAATCGATACTCCTTATCCGTAGACCAAGCTTTCATGATACCTTTGCCCATGTGAGACATATTCGGTTTAATGTAAACCGATTGGTACCGTCTCATCAAGCGATAAAATGAATCCCGATTTAATACCGTTGTCGACGGCAAATAAGCTCGGATATGAGGATCCTTTGAATAAAATAAGTGCAAACCTAACTTACCAGGCATGCCATCCTCTCCTCCTGTTAAAGTATCTCGCGAGCCGTAATGTACCTATCTAACAAATAAGGGCTTCTCCATCTCGTAATTGTCACGCCGGGAGGTGATTTATACGTATTGAGCATCCTGCCATTTCCGATATCAACCCCACAATGACCATCCTATTATCCGAATAGCGCGGTCTACGGAAAAAGATGACATCACCGGCTTCAACATCCTTTTGAGAGATCCTTTTGCCCACAGTTGTTTGAGATCTAGTCGTTCTGGGCAAGTTGATGCCATTTCTCCCGAAAATGTATTGGAGATACGATGAACAATCAAATCTTCTTAATTTTGAAAAGGGTCCTGCTCCAAACCGATATGGCGTCCCTCTCAATCTCATTCCGAGAGCTATTATGGCATTTGCCTTTTCCGTTTCTTTGATCCTAACGGCTTTCTTAAGCCCCCTTTTAGCACATTCCTGCTGTAATAGGTTCTTTTAGATTTTTGTTAATCGCAAGCAATCTCTTTTCCCTGGTCAGTAAGGATGGGATGCACCCGAAAGTTAACTCCCTCTCTTCTGGCAACCCTCCCTGTCGTGGAATAGATATGAATTCAGAACCATCTGTAGCAAACAGGAACCTGGCATTGCCTCCTTTCAAATCATACTCTAGAATTTCCAATACACCGTTCAAGGCTAGGTAGCGAATTCCGTTTAGAAGGATAATTATTTTGTTTATAAAAGTTTTACGCGTATTTTCAAAAAAGTCATTTTGTAAAATAACAATGTCAATCGTTTGTCTTTGTATAATTGGCATAACAATCTCCACATTTTTTCAATTACTTCTTTATATTCTTAGAGGAAGGGATTTGAACCCTGGAAAAACACATAAAAATTAGATGGTCGTTATTAATGTCCATCTTCCCGGGTTCATATCGTTCGTAGTCATGTCAACCTTTTCTTAGTTTAAGACAATTGAAATGATTGGGTGCCGTTTCCGACAGAATCAACGCTCACCGTTTCGAGCATCACACTTATCTAAAGCCATCTAAAGCCCGTGCCCCATGTAAATCTGTTCGCATATAATACCTCTAAATGAATATGTAGGAGGTAGATCTAATGAAGAAAGTGAAATACAAAATGGGGAAATTAGGCAAACATATTTTCATGCAAAAATATAGCAATATAAACACGGTATTACCTGACACAGAAGCAGCAACAAAATCTAACATCTTAAATATGATAAGTAAGTATGACTCTCTTTACTTAAAACCAGATGAAGGCACCGGAGGTCGTGGAATATATAAAATAACTAAAACCGAAAATGGGTTTGTTTTAAGAGGCGGAACTACCTCAAGAAATTATGAAACCTTTGATGCTTTATACAGTTCTCTTCAGAAGTTCTTATATAAAAACAAATATGTTGTTCAACAAGGTATTGATCTGTTAAAACATGACGGTCGCTCATTTGACATACGGGTTATGGTGCAAAAGAACAGAAATGGACAACTCCAAACGACAGGTATAATTGGGCGGTTGGCTAAACCGAGCAAGATAGTAACTAATTTCCACAGTGGAGGCACACCATTAAAAATAGACACATTACTCAAATCACATCTCAGAGGAGCTGATAGGACAAACTTTATAAAAAAGATTAAATCTTTAGGGAGAGAAGCGAGTATTGTTCTCGGAGAAAGTTATAGAAGAAAAAAAGCTTTCGGAGTTGATATAGCTATTGATTCAAATATGAAGCCATGGATTCTAGAGATTAATACTGGGCCAGATATGAGTATTTTTAATACGCTTAAAGACAAAACAATGTATAGAAAGATTTTAAGGTATTCAAGATTTTGAACGATCAATTCGATGAACTGAACCTATTCGGATGGTATATATGATAAAGATTTTCCACTTATATATTCAGAATCGTCTTCATTTCGACTAAGTTCCAGAACTTTTATTAACGATTTACTTACACTCTGCTTGGTTGCAACCCTTCCCATTAAATCCATTTCTCCTCAACGTAATTTAAACATTGAGCATAAGTTTGCGTTTTTGATGTTGTTTGTGCTTGTGTCTATTTCAATAACTTAAGTAGGTGCGTACTTTAAATGATCTTGGAGGTGACTTTGCAAAATGCACATAACTGAGAGTCTTTTAGCGAAAGACACGAAATTCGAAACACCTTATTACACTATTAAAGGTTCCTCAGCAGGGAATAAAGTAATTGTAACAGCAGGTATTCATGGTGATGAAAGAGCAAGCATTCTCGCAGCTAAAAAATTTTTGGGTTTGATACAGAAGGATCTTCTCCACATTAACAAAGGGAGTTTGATTTTCATTCCAATTGTTAATCAAAACGCCTATAAAGAGCGGATTAGGGGTATTCCCGATTTGAATCGGACTTTCCCGCGTAAACACAATCATGTGGCAAGTCATCCTCTTTCGGCTGCCTTATTTAAATTGGCAAAGGAATTCCAGCCATCTTGGTATATTGATCTGCATGAAGCAAACGGTTTATCAAAAATCAACCCAAAGGTGTTAGGACAAACATTAATTGCCAATCCTAAAAGCAAAGTTATACCTATTGTAAGACGAATTGTGAGTCTCATGAATCTCAATATAAAACAAAAATCAAGACATTTTACGGTTCGCTTGCGGAATTTACCTTCTGGTTCGGGCCGTAATGCTGCATATCGTTTATTAAATTCAAGAGCTATCACCGTCGAAACGAGTTGGAATTTACCCCTTTCAGATCGAGTAAATTATCAAATGAAAATCCTTCGGAATATTCTAGATGAAGTAGGCGTGCTAAAAGAAGATATTGCTAGGTTCCCTCAACAGAATGATGAGAGGCAACTCTATAGGGAAGGTTACCGCTCTTTCTTTGGTTGATGCTGTATATGAAAAGACGACTTCTACTCCATCTTTTTGGGTAGTTGTCGTCTTATTTGCATTTATACGTCCTGTTTGTTCAGGTATTCTTATTCACTTAGTTTCAATTTCCGTTTTAGATTATCTGCGAATATTGCCTTCGCCCCTTCCATCTCCATCCCTAATAGACCGAGGATGTGGATACATCATACCCGTGCCTGTGTTTCAGTGCAATTTGTATCACTCCCATATTCGGCCTCCTGCTGTCATTATGCTATCGTTCTGAGATAGCTTAATCTCAATTGTGATAACCAATCGTAATTTCTCCATCATGATGAAATTCAACGACATATTTTGAAGGAGAAAGAATAAACACGTCAGAACTAACTGCCAATACGTCATCCATTGAATTTATGAACTTGTAGAGTTGCGTTACCAATACAGGACAATCTCCGTAACCCCAGAGAATAAAAACCTCATCCTCATCGATTTGCCCGTATTTTTCACTGAGGAAGTTCGTTAATTCAATCTCATTTCTTATTGTCATTTTTAAGCGGACATGTTCCCAGTCTATCCTCGACCAAGGGGTTAATGGATATGATTTTGGGAACAACTCATATATTTCTTGGCTCTTTTCTTCTGGCAGGATGGTGGTTCCTTCACCTAATGCACTAACACATTCCTCAAACAAGAGCCCGTATTCTATTCTTTGTTTTGATTTCTGTTTGTGTAATAGTTGTTGCAATGAGCATAATTAGTTCAACCATTAATTTAAGTGTATATTCATTTAAAGCTAGCGCCTTTCCGCTCATAATTATTGCACACATCTCGAATGATACTTATTATTCAATTATAGGCTTCTAACTACAACATTTATAGTGATCCTGGAATACATTATTTAGGGCTTCTACAATTACTCCCCTTACCACTATTACCGTTCCAACCCGTAAGATGGTTCTTTTTGTGTTCTTCAATATTATTGTACGCAATATCATACTTTACTCAGTTGGAAGATATTCAAAGAAGGTTAAGCTAACACAATGTTGGAAACAATTAAGAAAAATACATAGCATTTGTAGGTGGAATAATGACAAAAGATCAATTACATGATATGCAGGAATCCCATGCACTTTTTGAATATCAGCTATGGATAAATGAAAGTCTCTTTACCTGGACTTGGTGGTTTTTACTTGGAATGATCATTATCCCTTGGATCGTCCTCATAAAATTTATAGACCGCAAACGGGCACCAATTATTTGGTTTTTTGGACTAATCGTGCTGATTATTTCAATTATTACAGACGAATTTGGTGCAGACTTTGGTATCTGGATCTATCCAACAAAATTAATACCGTACTCTGTTTTTGAGTTACCTTTTGATTTTTCGATAGTACCCGTAGCTCAAATGTTGATTTTTCAATATTTTTCGACTTGGAAAACATTCTCCTTTGCTTTATTCATGCAAGCTCTTATTTTTGCATTTATTGGTGAACCGTTTTCTATCTGGGTTGATGCAGTTGCATATTATGGCTGGAACTACTTTTATTCGTTCATATTCTATATGTTGACCGGAACTCTCACTAGAGTATTTGTTCTAAAATGGATTCCCAAAAAGTGAAGTGAATTGAACTTTGCTTCCACATTGATCCGCTTACTATGTTTCATTTAATCAGGCAGACTTAGTCCTGACGATGTCATTAAGGGATTCTAGACATTCATGAAGTGGCATTCTGGTGTGCGTAGAGTTCATCTCCTCACAGAAAAGTTGGCTCTAAGCAGGCCTCACACGCTTACAAACTGCATATAGAGCTGTTTAAGTTTCGTAATATCCTCCATCGAAACCAAATTGCTCTGCTGCTACCATGGTCTCAGTGCTACTTTAAGTCAGTTGAGGTTCCATGTTCTCATAAGCATTTAAGCATGGCTGCAAAAGTGTACACTTAACTCCTCGCCCCGCTTGGTTTTTCACAATAAAAAAGCAACTCATATGAAAGACTTCTTATTATCCTGAACAGGCACCAATTTAAATTGTTGTTGCCTGGAACATGAGTGAGCGTAAAGAGTTCGCACATGTTTTAAAAAGCAAAACTGCGGAGTCATTTGTTTTAGTTATTACCTTTCTTCTTACTATTAAAGTACGTATGACCATAAAATAATTCAATTTAATTAGTCGCTTCATTCAGAACCCATTGCAATTGCTTTGGTTTCATGTATTGTACCATATGGATGCTGAGGTGGTGCATAGATTACGTAAATTTTAAGTGGTTTATTACCTGTATTGGTTACATTGTGCCATTTGCCAGCAGGTATCATAATTGCATAGTCATCACAGGCCATTTCTTGAAAATCTAATTTATCTTTACTATCACCCATTTGAACAAGGCCTTGACCTTCTTCAATACGTATGAATTGATCCGTTGTGGGATGAACTTCTAAACCAATGTCATCTCCAACATTAATACTCATTAGGGTCACTTGATAGTGTTTCCCTGTCCATAAAGCGGTGCGGTAATTATTGTTCTGCTTAGCAGCTTGGTCAATATTCACTACAAATGGTCTTGGTCCATAATCTGATAATCTAATGTTTTCATTATAAGGATTCCAGTTGGTATTGTTCCAATTGTAATAATGAGGATACCAATTATAGTTCCATTTTAGGTTATTCCAGTTGCAATGCATAGGATTATGCCATTGATAGTGATAGTATGAATTACGGTACATATTCATTTTCCTCCCATAATTTCATTGTTTACCTATTATTCTATGCAGTTGCCTAATTAAAGGATTGGAAAATGGGCAAGAGCCTAGATACTAAAAACGACGAGAACACCAAATTACAAACAATTGATCTCCAAAACTGCTGCCCGCTAGCCATAGTTGCAACGTAAACGTCAAATAGACCCCACCTAGCGATCAGAGTGGGGCTCATATATGATGAATGCAGAATAGTTCAGACGGCAGAAGTCTGGCAATGCTGGCGAATAGGGCATGAACGGCTCCAATGCCGCTGCCGTATGCAAGTCAGCAAGCTGAGGCAACTGCTCAAACAAGTACATGAGGTACCTGAACGGGTGCAGCCCGTTTTCCTTAGCCGTCTCGATCACACTGTAGATGGCCGCACTGGCTTTGGCTCCCCGCGGCGTAAAGGCGAATAACCAATTTTTGCGTCCGATCACAAATGGTTTGATCGAGCGCTCCCCTCGATTGTTGTCCAACTCCAACCGGCCGTCTTTCATAAACGCGGTCAGCTTCTCCCACTGGTTCAAGCTATAGCCAATCGCTTGACCTAAGAGGCTCTTGGGCATGATCCGAGATTTCTGCTGACGCAGCCAAGCATAGTAGTTATCCAACACGGCTTGGCCTTGCTCTTTTCGGACGGTCAGTCGTTCCTCAGGCGTGACTTCCTTCAGCTCCCGTTCGATGGTAAATAGCTCATTGCAAAAGGCCAGGCCTTGTGCGGCCACACTATGCGGATTACTTCTGGCTTCCGGCGCTGTCTTCAACGCTTCATCATACTTGCGCCGCGCATGTGCCCAGCACCCGACAAGCGTCACATTCTTGACCTTGTGGTAGCCTGCGTAGCCATCTACGTGCAAATAACCTTGGAATCCCGCTAAAAAATCTCGCGGATGTTCACCGCCCCGGGTGCGCTGGTAGTCGTACAACACCACCGGCTCTACGTTCCGGCCTGTGCGATTCAGCCACATGTACGAGTCCGACTGCGCTGCTTTACCTGGCTCCTTTAACACTTGAAGCGTGGTTTCGTCCGCATGCAGAACTCTCTGTTTCAGCAAATGACGTTTCATCTCTGCCACGACGGGCAGTAGCCATTGCTCCGCGCCGTAGACCATCCAGTTCGCCATCGTCTGCCTCGACAGAGGATAACCTAAACGGGTCCATTCCTGTTCTTGTCAAGGGTAAAGCGGCTGGCTGCCAACATATTTCTGGCACATGACATGCGCCATCGACGATGGCGATGCCAGACTGCCGGGATAGACAGGCCTTGGCATCGGTGCCGTGATGATCGGCGTTTGCAGGTCATGGCGCTCACAGTGGCGGCAAGCATGAACTTGCCGTACATGCTCCACCACCTTGACCTGCGGCGGGACGACGGCGATCTCGCGACGAGTTTCCGTGGTCATTTCATGCAGCGAGCCCCCACAGCAATGGCAGATTTGCTCGCCTTCGGCAAGCGTATACGTCAGCGTTTCCACCGGAAGCTTGGAGAGATCCGCTTCACGTTTGCCGCTTGCTTTGCGACGTTCATACGCGATTGTTTCCTTTTCTGGCTCCGGTTCAGACGCGGCAGTCACTTCCGCTTCATTAAACAGATTCAGCTCCAGTTGATCCGGGTGCGTCTTCTCGCTCGAAGCACCGAAGCGCTTCTGCTGGGCAGCGGAAACTGCTCTTCATACCATTTGAGTTTTGTTGAAAGCTCAGCAAGTTCGCGGGCTTGCTTTGTATTTTGTTGCTCCAACTTTTCGTTTTGCTGTTGGAGTTGTTCCAGGGTAAGGGATTCCGATGATGTGTCCATAACCTAGACATTCAATACCCCGATCCCTTATTCCTGCTGCCAAACGTTAAATGGCTATTTCCGGTGATACTTGGGGATGTGCGTGTCGTTACGTAAGGAAGAGGCCGTCCAGCAGCCAGCGCAGCTCCCGCTGGGTGAGACATAGCGGAGCCGTGCCGCCAATGGGCCATTGAAACGAGCCACGCTCCAGCCTGCGGTAGTAGAGCCAAAAGCCATTGGTGTCCCAGTGCAGGATTTTGAGCTTATCCCGCCGGCGGTTGCAAAAAACGAACAGCGCGGAAGAAAACGGATTAAGTTCAAATTGCTCCTGAACCATAGACAATGGATTTACGCATGTCGGTAGCGCCGCAAGCTAAATACAAGGAGCAGCGGAGGTGAAACTTAGCATAACGGGGTGAGGGCCGCGATAACGTCGCGAAGCAACTCAGGTTTAAAGCCGGAAGGAACCTCGATCCAGGCCACGCCGACTTGAATACGAAGAGATTCAACGGCATCGGTTTCATAGGAAGAGGTGACAGTAACGGGACGGAAGGTTGCAGAGGATGCAGCCCGCGCTCGTCTTTGATCTTTGTACAACCAATACTTCAATTGATGTAACGTGAGATTCTGATCCGCGCACCATGCTTTCATTGATTTACCGCTGGCTTGATAAGCATTAATTCGTTCCTTCCATAGCACTTGTAAATTCGTATCCATTTTGAATCCATCCTTTCCAATAGCTTGATGGATTCATTGTGATGCATTTTGATCGCTACGAATAGGTGTAATGGGTTTGACGCTTACTTTGAAATGGATATCTAGAGAAACATAATGACCACGAGAACTATAGCGTGCAATAAAAAAAAGCCGCAAGTATGCGGCTGTAAGAATGAAACCTGTTACGAATGACTTTCCCAATCAATTCGACATTGTCGGCTCAGCCAGCTTGCGTCTCAGATGCTCGATGGTGCGCCACCGGGCTACCAGGAAATAAACCAGTTGAATGGCAGCAAATGATGCGAAGATAGCTAGTGAATATCCTGTAATGGAAAATTCCACGAGTCTCTGAAGAGCCACAAATGCAACCGTGCTATGCACGAGTGCTACAATAAGCGGCACAAAGAACATGAGAAGCAGCTGACTCGATATAATTTTGCTGAGCTCTTTGCCGCTTAGTCCTATCTTGGCAATCATGCCGTACTGCTTCTCGTCTCGATCCATGTCTGCGTACAGCCGGAAATATATTGTACCTGCGGCAAACGTGAAGAATACGATACCAACCAGACCGCTGACGATTAAGAGCATGCCATTCTTTTGCTTGGTTGCAACCCATTCCAATGCTAATGAACGCAGGTAATCATCTCGCTCATTGTCATTGTTAATTGTATCGACAAGCTGCTTGGATAGATGAAGAGTCTTCTGCCAGTCCTGTACAGTGTACTGGTAACGTGTGAACGGAGGAGACTCATCACTAACTCCTTTTAGAAGATCGTTATAAAGGTTATCCGTTACAACCAACGTTCCAGCATAACCAATTTCCGCAAGAACAAGATGCGGAACGTATTTGACGATGTGAGGAGTTACTGTCCGGTCTCCTATGGTTAACTCCAATTCACCCGTAGGAGCACCTGATTTCGTATAGTTCTCCTTCTGCCATACGTAGGAAGGCGTAACAAACATCTGCTCGTCACCGCCTAGCGTTTCGGCAGGATAACCGAGATCCTCCGCTAATTGGTTATATTCGCTGAGAGCTGCTATTACATATCCGGTATCCGTACTTATGGCGGTCAGCGGATGTACTTTATAGGCAATTTCCGATTCCTTAAGAGAATCACCGATAAGCTCAAGCTTCTGACGAGTGGCTTCTTCATTGTGGGCTGATGGCGTATAACTGAAAGCGTACGGATTGACCATGGATGCCAATCCAGGGTCGCCTAGCGAAAGTGTTGTTCCGATTCCGGTGAAAGCCATCGCTGAAACAACTGACACGATGAAGAACGTCGCTGCATTGTCACGCATTCGGTATATCAGCTCGGAGAGGGTCAGCATGTTTGTTTTTCTAAAAAATAATTTCCTCCCTCTTAACATTCGCAGTACATATACGCTGGTCTGGGTGAACAGCAAATACGTACCTGCAATCGTCAAGACAACACCCAAGAAAAGCTGCTTAAAGGAAAAATGACTGTTGATCGCAAAATCTAACACGATACCGTATCCGGCAATGAGAAGAAAACAGCCCAGTATAGCCAATCCGATAGAAGCGGCAGGCTCCGGCTTGGGCTTCTCATCCGAAACGATCAGCTCCGAAACCCGCAATCTGCCCGCCATCACGGAGGTTAGTGAAGCGATCACAAGGAACAGAATGCCAAATGCAGCAATGGTCATCAACACTGCCTTTAATGGCACATAGAATCGGAGACCATTTTCAATAACAAGCAGCTGAGCACTGGCAAGTAAAACGAGTTTGGAGAAGATTAGTCCAGCTCCAATACCAAAGATAAGGGCGACCAAGCCGATCCATGCATTCTCGATGAACAGCATTCGGTTAAGCTGCCGCTTCGACATGCCAAGCAAAATCAGAATGCCGAATTCCTTCTTGCGTACCTTCAGAAATGCGCTGACCGAGTAGAGCAGGAAGAAGAAGGAGAACACGAAGATAATGATTTCGGATACCAGAATGCCATATGAGCTGAGCTCACTTATGGTTCCGCTTGATGAGACAAGTCCCCCTTCCAGATCTGGATGAAACATCAGCAGCGCAAATATGAAGAAGATCATAACAGAGAAAGCACTGCTCAGAAAATGCGCCATATAAATCTTCTTGTTGCGCACTACATTATGAATAGCGAATTGGCGAAAATTCATTCTCCGACCCTCCCATCACAGACAGCAGGTCAATGATCTTTTGATAAAAGGCCGCACGGCTGTCTCCGCAGTGGATCTCGTTGTACAAACGGCCGTCTTTAATGAACACTACACGGTCACAATGGCTTGCAGCTGCCGGATCATGCGTGACAAGCAGCATTGTTGTCCCATCTTCCTTATTGCGCTTCTCCAGAATCTCCATAACTCCCTTAGCAGCACGAGAATCCAGGTTGCCGGTCGGTTCATCCGCCAATAACACCTTAGGACGGTGAATGAGCGCTCGGGCGATTGCTGTCCGTTGAGCCTGCCCGCCGGAAATCTCATAGGTGCGCTTGCCCAGAATGGAAGTTATGCCAAGCTTCTCCGCGATCTCTTCTACTCGACGGTTCATATCTGCGATCGGCTGGGCATCCAGTACAAGCGGCATCATAATGTTCTCCTTAACGGTCAGCTTGTGCAGCAGATTATAGGCTTGAAAAACAAAGCCAAGCTCACGGCGTCGGAACAATGCCAGCTGATCATAGCTAAGCTGAAAAGGATTTTCCCCCGCGATCCGTATTTCACCGGATGTCGGACGGTCGATTGTGGATACCATATTGAGCAGAGTGGTCTTCCCGCTGCCGGACGGACCCATAATTCCTACAAATTCTCCTTGGGCTACACTTAAATCGATATTGGCAAGTGCTTCGAACGAAATGGCGCCGGAATAGACTTTCCCAATATTACTTGCGGTTAACAGATTCATTTTATGACCTCCTTGTGATTCCTGATGCCATCAGTGTAACCCCAATTTCCCGCTTACTCCTATTGATCGTCCTTTCAGTAATCTTACAACGATGTAAGATTGTTTCCGAAGATGATGCTGACCGCAGTGCCCTCGCCAACCGCAGATTCCAGCTCAAGCTTCAGCTCAAGACGTTTGGCAACCTCATTAGCCAGAAAAAGTCCCATGCCTGTTGATTCCTTAAATGACCTTCCGTTTGTCCCGGTATAAAACGCTTGAAACACACGCTTCTGGTCGGATTTTGGAATGCCTACGCCTTGATCGCGAATCTCGAGGACATGGACACCATTACGCTTTAATGCGGAAACAGTAACCGTATTACCCTTGCCCGTTGAATATTTAATGGCATTAGATAAAAGCTGCATTACAATAAACCGAAGCCATTTGGCATCGGTTTGCACAATGAAGCCTTCATCGATATTCACTTCGGGATAGACATGGCTTCGAATGAACAATCGCTTATACTCATGTACGGCTTCACTCACGATGTGCCGGAGCGAGACCGCTTCTACACTGAAATCCTGTTCAAACGTCTCCAGCCTTGCAGTGTATAGCATCATCTCGATGCCATGCCGCATCCGGTCGACCTCTTCCGAAATACTTTTGAGGCGCTCATCATCTTCATTATGAGTGATCATCTCGATAACAGATAACGGTGTCTTCATCTGATGCGCCCATTGGTTAATAAAGACCAGATGCTCCCTCTGCTTGCGTTCCCATGACTGAATCTTATTCCTGTAATGACTGTACTGGGTGTCCAACAGGCGGTTGAGCGCCTTTGGCAGCGGCGATGATTCCCGTTGTCCTACCGATTGGCTAAGTGAAGCCAACTGATCCGTCAACCGTGAATAGAAGCTGCGATGTGTCATATATCGGATTAACCCATTGGAAAATCGAACAGAAGAGCAGAGATAGATGCTCGCGCAGAAATAGCTTCATCGTGCTTCCTCATCTGCCCAGACCGGATTCAGGCGGTAACCCGTGCCACGAACCGTCTCGAGTGCATGCTCGATCCCCAGATCAGCAAGCCGTTTACGAATTCTTGTAATATTAACGCTGAGCGTATTGTCATCCACAAAGGTATCATCCCATAGCTTATCCAGAATAACCTCCCGACTGACGATACGGGGACTGCGTTCGATTAACGTTTCCAGCAGCACCGTTTCCTTCTTGCTCATGGCTACAGACTTGCCGTTTAGATGCAGCTCCATACGTTCCGGATAAAGCAGCAGACCAGATAGACGAATTACCCGTTCCTTCACGGCGAAATCCCCATGCGCGCGCCGAAGCTGATTCCGTATCTTCGCCATAACAATCTCGTAGTGGAACGGCTTCGTCATATAGTCGTCCGCCCCGTTCTCCAGTGCCATTAATTGATCCATCTTGCCGTTGCGTGCCGATATAACGATTATCGGGCAAGCCGATACCGCCCGGATCTGACGACACCAATAATAACCGTCATAGCTGGGCAAATTGATATCAAGCAGAACCATGTGAGGCTTACGTGTATGAAATCGATCAAGCACAAGGTCGAAATCATCAACAATAAAGCCGTTATATCCATATTTACGGATATAGTCGAGCAGCATGGATGCGATTTTGTCGTCGTCTTCTACGATCATAATATCGTACATGGTCTCCCCCTAATTATCAAAAAATACCTTAATAATAGTATAATCTTCTGAACGTTATCCACCTATTCCTTCAGCTTTCAAGAATCTTACAACGTTGTAAGCTTAAACGACAGGCTGCCCCATTACAACGAAAAAACCGCGCAATAGCGCGGTCTAATTGGATCTGCATATTTCAACAACTGACCGGTTCACCTTTAGGCGATATCTCCGAGAGTACCTTCAACTCCATCATCTGCAAGCTTGGCAGCCTTCTCAGGATCCTCTTTCATCATCTTAGCGATGCCTTTTAAGTATTGGTCTGTTCTTGCACGTTTTTTATAATTTGTGAGTACTTGTCCATCCTGAAAAACCATGTCCTCCCCAATAATGACACCCACGTAATCAAACTCTAAGCCTTGACAAGTATGAATACAACCTGCCTCGCTTACCGAGTCTTCGTCTATGGCCCAGGTTGCTGTATTAGCAAGATTCCAGCTCATACCAAATTCAAAATCCGACAAATAAATATCTAGATGAGAGGGATCATTTTTGCCCTCGCTTTTCCAATCCCAGCAATAGCCCGCAATTTTTGGCACTCTTACCGCTGCGGTGGGAGCTGTTATTTATGGATACTTCGGCGGATTGATTTACTTCTTTATAGGGTTGCTTGTTGGGAATCTCTATCATTTTTTAAGAGCTCGTTCATCTTCCCTCAGTATTAAGGATTTATCTCACGTAAACTCACTCATTCGCAGGATTTCATCACTTTGGAATACAGCGGCCGTAAGGATATTAAGTTGCAGCGAACGTAAAGTTAACCTTTTTGGTCATACGGGAACAGAGGAACATATGAAATATTTCCCCATATCATACTCTACTGCACGCATACTCCACAATCTCCTGGAGTTTGACCATCCCAAGGCTCTACGGGTCGACGCCCTTACATTCCTTCGTTACACCTATCCAAGGTGTGGAGACCGATAGCGTTTAGCGGATGGGTCTGTGCCCTTATGAAGAACGAACTCGGTCCTCCGTGCTTTCTTTTTTGAAGTCCTGCGAATAAATCAATTTACAATAGTTCGAAGATGTTAGGCAGCGTGAGTATACGGAATGACTGTTTTTTCAGGAGTGAATGACTCCTCGGAATGCACCAAGCCAACTAAGATTCGTGCCAGTTTTCCGAGCAATTTAAATATCGACTTCTGCTTACTCATATGTTTAACTTGCACATTATTCAAATGTAATTGCTTAAATATAGGATTTGTTCCCACTAATGTAAAGTAGCCAGATACAAATATTTTCGGAGTGTGGAATCTCCTCGTTTGGAGAGTATGATCTGGCCCTTTCGCTTTCCAGACATGCTCTCTGCCAAATTTAAACCGGCTTTTCGTAGCAACTGACGACCGTGAACGTACTGCGTCAGATCACCGGCACCAGCCAGAATTGCTGCAATATAGATCGTGCCCAAACCTTTAATGGAACGAAGCTGGCTAGCAATCGGGATCTCACCAAGTAAAGCCGCGATTTCTTGTGCTATTTGGTTCAATATACCGTCTATCCGCTCGTACTCTTCTAGTAAGCGATTCAGATGTTTGGCCTCATACAGCGCTACTGTCTCCCCGACGCTTTGAACCGCTTTAGAGAGTAATTCAGCTGCCTTCTGATAACTGTGGAGCCGCCAGCTCGTTTCATATATTTTCGCTAACCTGTAATAACCTCTGACGTAGATTGACCTTTTAGATCCAACGGAGACGGAAACTCTTTGAGTGTAGCTATGGAGCGTGGACAGGTCCAATCTTTAAACACAGAAGCATACTCAGGGAAACGTATATCCAGCCAGCGGATGATCCGATTCTGCCTCCGAACACTATTTGTGACCCAAAATTCTCGATCATTCATTTGGGTCCGGAGCCTTTGAAAATGAGTCGCTTGCCGAATGTATTCATAATAATAGCCACGACTAACAACATCTGCAATAACAAGGGCATCCTTCGGATCACTCTTGGAAGGACAATTATCTCGGTTCTCCTTGTTTCGTTTCGTCGTTGCTGGATTAACTAAAACGACGTTTAGACCTTTCTGGACAAGCCAGTTAGCTAAACTGTACCAGTAGTGTCCCGTCGGCTCCATGCCAATTATGATATCCTTCAGTCGATGTTTTTGTTGCAAACCTTCCATCCAACGCTGTAATTTTTCAAATCCCTGGATAGTGTTTTTGAATGATAGATGCTGGGTTGTAAGGACAATTCCTCGATAATTTGTAGCTTGAGCTACTTGAGTTTCTTTTGCCATATCAATGCCAACAACTAGATGTGAAGTAGTAATTCGTTCAATACGTTGATTTTTTCCGTCTGATTGCTTAAACTTCATAATAAGAGCGCCTCCTTGATGGTGTTGGGTATCTACCCGTCGACAAACCCATCATACCGAGGCGCTCCTTTTTTGACAAAGCCCATTTCTTAGGCTATACAGGAATGTTTACATGCATCTAAACAACATAGAAAAGTTGTCAGCGCGTCGTAAGCCTAAAGTAAGTGAAAAGTGGAACCTGTTCTTGATTATAATAAATGACACTCGTATAGAATGTTGTCTATTGATCACATTCTAATCGATAAATAGTAGCACCTCTGCCCGATCCATAATGTGGGTTAGGATCCGCGCCTGAGAGACGATACAATTACTTGAACGCAAATGTAATCACAGTGCTTCCATACCTTTGTCTTAAGCTATGGTTACTAAATGCCTTCACCATTCGGTACTTGGTCCCTAGAGATAGCGCCCATTATGGGCGCACTAAAAAATGCCGCCATCCCATGATGGCAGCATTTTTTAGTGTTAGGATGGAGATATCTAGAGATATCACCTCCTACTTTAGCGACTTAGGAGGATTGACATATTCTCCTTTTACCTTAACATCGACCCCATCATCATATACCATCTTCCCCCCGAAATAACCAGTGGACAGCACAAAAATGCAAGTCAACAGAGAGAGGCTTAAATAGATCATCAAAGTTGTTTTTACGAAATTGTCTCTTTCCTTCCATATCATCCACATTCTCCACGCAACCACAATAGAGGCCATCCAAGAAGTGAAATTAGCTAGTAAAGAATGCTTATCCAAATATGCTGTATTTCCGTACGCCATTTCTTCAGGGCCAGTGGCTACGGATAGCCAAGCGCTTAATGCTGCAATTACCCATAAAAGCAGTCCTTTCTTAGCGGAAACGGAACCTGTTCTAGCTGCTGAAATTAAATCAAATACTAATGCTACGGAAATAATTGCGATTGGAAAATGAACCAAAATGGGATGTATATGATCGAATATTTCACTAAACATGTAATCATTTCCTCTCATAAATAATAATTATATATCATTAGTGTTGCTTGGGCGTGCAAGAACAATTTAAGATAAACGTGTGTCGCAATATCTTTCCTTATGTTTAGGATGCGCACTGAATTCAATGTAAACTCTAAGAAATTAATTTAGCAATAATGAAGGCAACGCCAGCCGCCACACTGCCAATCAATGTGGTTTGCCATGCGCTTTTTAATGGGCGGGCTCCTGTGAATTTACCTTTTACTAAACCGAAAATGAATAGCGAAATAATCGTGACAATTACAGATATGATTAAGGCTACATTGGGTTGTTGAATAAAGAGGTAGGGTGATAAAGGAATTATACCGCCAACAATGTAGGAGATCCCTATCGTTAACGAGCTATTACGAGCTCTTTTAGGATCAGGCTCCTCTAAACCAAGCTCATATTTCATCATAAAATCGACCCAACGCTCAGAGTCCCGACTGATTGCATCGACTGCGGAAGTAATGGATTCCTCTGGAATTGCCCATCCACGGAGAACTTCAGCTACTTCCTCCCGTTCACGATCTGGCAATTCGATAATTTCGCGTTGTTCTCGAGCCAACTCGGACAAGTAATGTTCTCTGTCGGTTCGTGCAGCTAAATATCCACCTAGTCCCATCGCAATAGACCCCGCCGCGATTTCTGCTAAACCTGCTATGATCACAAGGTGGGTATTGGAAACAGTTCCTGATAAACCAGCTGCAAGTGCAAAAGGTACAGTTAAACCATCAGCCATACCAATGACAATATCTCGTATTAGGTCTGGTGCTGCGAAATGTTTTTCTACATGCCGATTCTGTTGCATAATGATGTCCCCTCAAAGTTAGTTAAAACTTAGCGTGATATATGAAAATCTTTATCTTCACTTTATAACGGCACACCCTAACGTCATGACGGCAGCATGTATTTTTTCAAAGAAAGTAAGAAAGGGCGTACGTACTTCCTCAACAATGAGGTTCATCTTCATTCCGGATTCTTTATGCCCATGTTTATCACAAATAATTGAATAGGTCCCTAGTTTAGCTGGAGCAGTCAAATCATTCTCTTCAGTTTTTCCTGAATCAACATCCTTATCCAATTTTAAAACATCGTTATTAATATCGTGCTGTACTTTTCCGGAATTAGTTAGGACTGAATAATATGTTTTGCCATAACAAAAAGCCTCCTTTTTCATACTCACACTCTGTTCTACTGCCCTGACTATAAAGATGAATCATGAGAAGAAAAAGAAAATGAACCTACCACCTTCTCTAGGCATAAAATGCATGGTCTATGCGTTTATATGTAGAAAAGATAGGTAAGAACTATCTCGTTGTTCCCTATAAGTTCGGCTCTCAGAAAGGAACTACACGCTCATTTGATTGTTCTTCCTTTACCCAAAATGTATATCGCCAGTATGGAATTACGTTGCCGGGTTCTTCTAAAGAGCAGTCACAAGTAGGTAGTTATATACCACCCAATTAACTAAAACCAGGAGATCTAGTATTCTTCTACTCACCTATTCATCATGTTGGTATATCTATATCGGGAATGGCAAGGTTATGCACAACGGGAATACGAAGGTACATAAAAGAGAAGTTTGAACAAGAAGCCACTCCGTTTCGATTGATGGAGTGGCTTTATTACAACTACACAGATATAAAAACCTTATGTTGAAACATAACTTTGTGCTTAGGTATACCGCCGCGGGGACCATATCACAAATAGGGAGCAATAATGAATAGCCGCTCCACCACGTTCTACTGCCCGTTAGTTTAGTCGCCGTGGCGGTCATCACTTTACAAAAAGATTCTTCATCTAGAATAATCATCACTCCAACCTAAAAGCGTTCACCCAGTAGAGTGAACGCCCTAATAACTTCAAAACTTTTTTTCTTCAACACATGTTATTTATCAGTGTATCAATAAAGGAAGGGATTATCTAATTCGATGCTTCACAGTTTTTGAATCATTTGCAGTGATTATAGCGCAAATGTATTCACTCGCCACCGTAAACCTTGGACTTAGTCCAATGCCCCGTAAATGGCAGCCCGTACTCGAGGATGAATGAAGGGCTCAAGGCTTGGTAGCAGCTGCTGCATGTACACGACGGACAATTCTTCCTTAGGATCGATCAACAAGTAAGAACCGGCTAGACCGGCCCAGCCGAATTCACCGATAGAGCCATTAATGCCGCCGGCTGCAGGATCGGTCATAACACGGACCCCCAAACCATAGCCATAACCACTCATTTGCGGCCAGTTAAAATCCTTGATTTGTTGTGGATTTAAATGATTGGTCGCCATCAAATGAACCGTTTTCGGGCTAAGAATCCGCACCCCGTCCAGCTCCCCGCCCTTCGCCAGCATCTGAGCAAATCGGCTGTAATCGCCGATCGTCGAAAGCAGGCCACCTCCGCCGCTTTCATGACGGCTTCCCGGTTGATAACGGGCGTCAATCCTAGTATTAGGAGTATGCGTGCCGTCTTCTGCACGATCGTACATGGTACATAAACGTTCCCGCTTATCCTCCGATATCCGGAATGAGGTGTCGGTCATTCCCAACGGAGCGAAAATTTCCTTCTGCAGAAACTCTCCGAATGTTTGTCCGGAAAGCACTTCGATCAATGCTGCCAAGACATCGTGGCTTGTACCATACTTCCAGTGTGTGCCGGGATCGAAAGCCAGGGGAACTTCTGCCAACGCTTTGGACAAAGCCTGCATGTCAATGGTCGCTGCAGCATTCTCCATGATTGTACGGGTTTGCCGTTCGGTTTCCGTGCCGTCACCACCGTACGTAAGCCCGGAGGTCATCGTGAAAAGATCCCTGATTCGGATTGGACCCACTGCAGGGGATAAAGACTTGGTACCATATTCGTTATAGCGGTACACCTGCGGATTTTTGAACTCCGTCAGGTATTCCTCCAACGGATCGTTAAGCAGATAAAGTCCTTTCTCATAAAGCATGAGTGCCGCTGCGCAGGTAATCACCTTAGTCATCGAATAGATGCGGTAGATTGTATCCGGAGTGATCTCCTTCTTTCTCTCTAAATCCGCATAACCCAGGGTTTCCTGATAAACAACTTCTCCCCGCCTCACAACAGTACAGGCACAGCCAGCTGGCCCCTTTTCCATGACACTCTTAAGTAGTGGTGTCAATCGTTCATTCAGTCGCTTACTTGGGTTCATTTTCCTATCCCCTCCCAGAAACGTTTTCAACTATAATTATAACATAATCTTCCATAAGAATTAGAGCTCTTGATGTTATTTAACTAGCGTTACCCGTTAATACCCTCCTCGATTTTTTAACCACGTGGCAATCTGTACCGATTACCCATAACTCAATTTCAGACAAAATTAAGAAAGGCTACCGTGTTCGCCTGAACTAGACTCTGTTTATTTTAATGGACCAGTCTAAAACTCAATTCTCAAAAAGTGACTATTTTACAATTCAAAAACCGAGTCAATTCAACGACTCCAGTCTAATTCTTTATTTTCATTGAACAACATTGCCCGAACTGGCACCCGATCTTATTAGCGTATACTTCCGTTGATGTCAGAATCGCCGCTGTCGACATGAGACGTGAGCGTGCCGGTTGTCAAACCTCTCATATCCATTTTGCCCGAATGTCCAATCAAAATTATTGTATCAGCCGACAATTCCGATATGTTCGTATAGCCGTTGTTCGACTCAAGAACGAACGAACTATACTCCTGCTCAGGCAATTCTAGCTTGAGGTTAAGATTGCGAAATGTGCTGCCGATAGAAACTCGGATATCGCTTTCCACGGAAACGTTGACTGCGTCACCGTTCCGATTCAAATTCAATTTAATTTTGTCCACATAATTCTCGCTTGCTTTACCAGTTAAATAGGCTTTAATTTTGCTGGTTGAACCTTCACAATCTGGAAATCAGTGCTTCTGGATTGTACCTTGATATTTCTTACTCCTTCACCTTCAACCGTCTGATTCTGCTCAACCTTCACACCTCCAGGACCGAACATGTTACTAATACTAAACGTCCCTCCTATTCTAATCAATCCGATCACCAGCAAAATGAAAGCGACTATAATTCAATTTCTCTAATCTTTTCTCCTTACATAAAGTAAAAAAGAATGCACCAAAATACAAAACCACACAATAAGGAGCAAACTACATACTATCATTGCTGGAGTAATCGCGGTAATGGAATATCCTTGATAGGTCTGTACAAACATACAACCTATTGCTGATAGCCATAACCAAGCCGCCGTATGGACTATGCGGATAGAACGAGAATAGTCGAGTCTTGATCGTTCCAGAAACCATGCAATTAAGGGAATTGCCTGGAGCCCGTGGAAGCCAAGAAAGTGAATCGTCATAACATTACCGCCTGATCCTGTTATTCTGCTTGATAGAATAATCATCCAGATGCCTGAAGAAAACCCCAGCATAGTGGCAATAAAACCATACCGTATGCCTAGGACTAACAAAGGACGTTCTTGCATTGGTTTTTTGGCAAGAAATTTAATCAGAATGACTACATACAATCCTACAATCGTAAGCGATATAACACCAAACAATATACCAGGTAATTTATTTGTCAAAAAATCACCTTGGCCAAATCGTGGATCCACACCGCGATAGGTCTGAATCACTTCTACCATATAGGCATATAGCACAGTTATGATTAACATCCAACTAAATCTTTTTTGCTCTGTTACACTAAATTTAGCTAGCGGCATCATAAAGAATGTCGTTATTAAAAAGGCTCCCAAGGCAAAATTAAAAGTTATCGGCTTGATCCAATCACCGTAAGGCGGAACATTGTTACCATGAACTAGCATAAAAACCAAACATAATAGCGCTAATAATATCCCAAAGCCTCCTGTTAAAAACAATCCTTTTTCTTTTCTAATCAATATCGTTTTCTGTAATAAACCAATTCCGGTCTCAAGTATGATCATTTCTATCTGCTCCTTTTATCAATTGCTTCAGCTTCAGCTTATCAACTATTAAAAGAAAAGAAATCTGCAATACGATAGATTTATAACAAAAAAAAACACGTACAGTTGTACGTGTTTCCATACTATCTACACAGGTAACATGTAATTAGTCATGCTCAGAATGGGACGATACCCTCTTTAACTGCAAAAATCGCTACCTGCGTCCGATCACGAAATTCCAGTTTGGCAATAACATTCGACACATGATTCTTTACGGTTCCCTCGGTAATGACCAACTCATCTGCTATTTCTTTATTGTTCAATCCTTGGCCTAACAGTTTCAACACCTGTACTTCACGGTCAGATAACAGATTGAGCAGCGCCACTCTTGGGTCCTTGCTTAGAGAAATAGCACCTTCAATTGCATGGTCGCTTTGATGCTTTTTCCTTTCGCTGAGCAAATGGTTTGTGATATCTGGTTGGAAGACCATTCCGCCTAAATAGACTGTGTGAATCGCATTTACGATCGCTTCTGAGGGAATATCCTTTAATAAGTATCCATGAGCGCCTTGGTCCAATGCCGTGAAAATCAATTCACTATCATCGAAAGTAGTCAGTATTAACACCTTTACATCTATAAGATGACTGCGGATTAAGCGAGTCCCTTCTATGCCATCCATTATAGGCATCCGTATATCCATTATAACGACATCTGGCTTTTGGACAATTGCTATTTCATACGCTTCTCTTCCATTCGACGCAGTATCGATAACTTCTATATCTGTTTCTTGTCTGATAATCGTCGATAATCCTTCACGAAAGAGGCGCTGATCGTCTACAACCATCACTCTGATCATTGGGGTTTCCTCTTAAAGGGAATAAGAACATGAATCTTAAAACCTTTCTCTTGAAAAGAGTCAATTTGTAAGGTTCCCCCATGTTCTTGAACTCGCTCTTTCATATTGAGCAATCCAAATTCTGGTGCGAACTCAGATTTACCCGTTCCATTATCCTTAATCATCAATTCGATTTGCTCCTCTGAGCATTGAAGAGTTACCGATGCTTCAGTAGCGTCTCCATGCTTTTTTGCGTTGGTTAAAGATTCTTGTACAATTCGCGATAAGTTCAAACGTAGCGCATCCGGTATAACGGAAAATTCTTGATCAACTTGTACCGTTATTTTCATGTCTGTCATTTCAGCAAATTGCCCCGCTAACCTATCAAGCATTTCCTTGATCGTTCGTTGATTCTCGTCTTCTCGCATATCACGAACGGAAAGCCGAATTTCTTGTAAGGCGGAACGTGCTAGTTCTTCACAATGCAAGAAGCTCATCTTGCTCTGATCCGAATTACTCTCCTGCAGCTTGCGAGCAACCTGCAGTTGCATAAGTAAAGCTGTCAATTTGTGCCCTACGGTATCGTGAATTTCTCTAGCTATCCTTATCCGCTCGCGGTTGACTGATAAAGACTCCGCTTTATGGGAATATTCGATCAACTGCTGGTTAGACTTCTTTAATTCGGCATTCAACAAAGCAGTTTGGCTACGGGCATGCTGGTAATAGCGGATTAATGAGCCTACCAAACTGGCGAATACGACAAAGGTTCCACTTACAAAGTACATAACGATTTGAAATTTTCCAAATTCATGTTGTTCAAGTATAATCTGTATCCCGATATTGAGTGGAACGAAAATAAACCAAACTATGGTAACTGCACGTATTTCTATGTACATGAAAAGAAACAAGCCTACTAAACCTAAAAAAAGCAGATCGGGATAGTCCCCACCCAAATATACGTACCCATAGGGGGCAGTGACCGCGGTATCAACGACTGCTAATGTGAGTACCTGCGTAGTAAGGCTTGCAAAATAATAGAGAAAGTGATTGATAAATAATATCAACATACTGACAATAACAAAAGCCTTTACCCAACCTACAGTATTATTGTTAATAAATAAATACATACAGCTAAGTATGATAAAAAAGCTCAAGCGAAGAATAGATAAAAGTAAATAACTTGACGGGTTATTCAGCTTCTCTACCTTTGAATAGTTTGCCATACAAAATTCACCTCTTGTTGATCATTTGATGTGAATAAAGGATTTTCTGGATGGAATAGCTATTTGGCCAGTCGATTTCTTGCTGAAGCTGGGCAACAAAAAAAGCATAAGCATCCTCATTCATTTTTGAATTAAGTAATTCAGCCCCTCTTAGAATAGCTATCAGCTTCTATTGTCGATTCATTTAACTCATCATACCATTCGTCTTGAATATTATCGTTAACAGGACCTCGGGAATGGGATCAAATTCTTGACACCAGCCAATAACAAGAACTTGATCCCAAAATAAAGAAAGCCGCAAATTTCGCAACTTGTTATGGGACAATGTTTTGACCTCCGACACAAGAAAAATATTTTACTTGTGTCGGATTGTATACCGATAAAAGAAAAACCCACAAAATAGATCGAAACAAACGATTGAACTATTCTGCCAGTTATTTCAATAACAACGGCAGCCATCGTATACCGGCTGCCGTCTCATGTAATGATTGAGCTATAGTTCACCGTTAGTGTAGCGATTTGGACCTATTGGTACGGTTCTCCTTGACAGGTTTACCGGCGAAAAACGAAAGGAGTGCCTCGGCAGCTCCCTTCGTAGAATTTAAGTGATTCTATAGATGTCTTAACTTTTCTGAATTTGCGACCTATAAATCGCTTCGATCTCAGACCGCACTCCCAGATCGGTTGCCTTTTCCACCTAAAATCGAAATCGGGAGATTAGGAGTTTGGGACATTATACTCTTCGAGAGCACCGACCAACTTCCTTCTGACAGCTTCTCTTAGTTCTTCCGGTTGGAGCACGACTGCTTCAGCGCCGAATGAAAAGAAATATTCAGCAAAGAATATTATTTCTGAGGGGGAGATACCCATCTCTAGTACACCTGTGCCTTTATTAGAACGATGTACTTCTCCCCAAGGGAAAATCCAGCTCTTATCTCGGAATAACTCAATCCCTTTTGCCGTTAGTTTTACTTTGACATCTACGCTTTTTAGTTTTCTGTAGAAATGATGGCCCCAGTTCGTTAAATCCACCTCTGAAACATCCACTGGAGGCAATAACGCTTCGGCATCTGCCAAGACGGCAGACCCTATTCGATCAACCCGGTATAATCGGAAGGCTTTTCGCAGATAGCAGTACGCTGGGCAAAACCAATATCCCTCATGGGCATATATCCCGATGGGTTGAATTGTTCTTTCATTGGTCTCATACTTCCGAGTTTTATAATTGATTGTTACTGGCATCCTTCTAATAGACGCTTGGAGTAATATCTCAAGGTATCCAGCTCGTTCCGGGCGTGTATGCGTAAAGAAGTCAATTCGGTGTCGCATCTCATCTATCTGACTTTTCACATCATCCGATAAGTACCTGTAAAATTTTCGAAGTGCGGATTTTGCAGATGCCTCGAAGGGCAGCGAACTGAAGTGTCGAAGAGCATGGGAAGCAAAGAATATGGAGAATGCCTCATTTTCTGTAAATGAAATCGGTGGAAGGCTTCGCTCTGTTAGAACCTGGTACCCACCTCCTGCACCAACTTGTGAGTATAAAGGCACTCCCATTCCGCTCAACTCCTGCAAATCGCGTAGCATGGTTCGGGTAGACACACCAAATTCTTCAGCAAGCTCTTTGACGGTGAATTTCCGCTTCCGATTTACTGCCATCATTAATTCAATCAGGCGCCTCGACTTTCCCATTTTATTCACCCTCCAAAAATATAGTGACAAGTATTGTCACTATTTTAGTATACATTAAAAATAAGCCGGATCGCGAAATTACGGCAGAAAGCGATTAAAAAAGGAGAACATCATATGTCAAGAAAACAACGTAAGATTGTGGATGAAATGCTGCGGCATCCCCAACCCACCAAGCCACAAACCGTCGAGGAGATGCGCTCGAACTTCGCTGCCATGATGGCAGCTATGAAAGTACCTGCGGGCATTCGGACTACGCAGACGACCCTAGGTAATCGGCCCGGTGTGATAGTTGACTCCGCACAGGATGCCCGCACAGGAATCATTCTCTATTTCCATGGAGGATCGTATATTATGGGTTCCCCCTACACTGCCATGTCCCTTACCGCGAACCTGGTAAACAGGACCAGTATCCGGTCCGTCTCACTCGATTATCGTCTGGCTCCGGAACATCCGTTCCCTGCAGCTCTTGAGGATGCTCTGGCAGCCTATCGTGAGCTTCTGGACAACGGAGTTGAGCCGGCGTCTATTGCGTTTGCTGGCGACTCAGCCGGCGGTGGTATTGCTGTCTCGACTTGCCTGATGGCACGGGACGCAGGTCTACCGATGCCAGCAGCAGCAGTTATGTTCTCGCCGGGGTTGGATAAGACGCATACCGGGGCAAGTATGGATAGCAAAATGGGGCTCGACCCGTTCTTCACCCGTGCGAGCTTTACGTACACGGACGCGATGTACCTCGCTGGACAGGACCCGAACCATGAACTCGTGAGCCCCGCCAGGTTCGCCGATCTTACCGGATTCCCACCGCTCCTGCTACAAGTCGGAACTAACGAGCTACTCCTTGACGACTCCACGCAGTTAGCCGACCGTGCACGGGCAGCAGGCGTGGATGTAATCCTTGACGTTACCGCCGATGTCCCGCATGTTTTTCAGGCGTTCGCTGGTATTCTCGATGAAGCCGATCAAGCTCTGGACCGTGCTGCGCTCTTCATCACACAGCATCTCAGATGAACATTTGCTCACTAAAATATTCCTAGCGAATACGTATAAAGGAGAGCCAAAGGAGCAAGCCAATGAACTTCGACCTGATAAGATAACCCATTTTCAGATGGCTCTCCTTATTAACTTGCTGGTTCTCTTTGGGCGAACCGTATCAAAGTATGGCGAAAAATTGTAGAGGAATAGCTCTTATAGGTAAAGATGAGTGCACGCAAGCGTAGCTGCTGGTCACAAATGTCGCAAATGTCGAGCTCAGTGAGATGTCATAAATACTGAGAAAACAACTTCAAAAATGCTTGATTTATTAAGGAAAAATTTCATATTTAGTGAGAATGAGTCTGATCTGACTGTTACGATTAACTTCAATTTTCATAATTGATGAGAATATCCACACATAGGAGCATGCATTATTTATGCATAAAATGTATAAGAATGCCGATGCATTGTTTTTGGTGGCGTAACTTTAAATTATGTAGCCCAAATAACAAAAAACAGTGTTTAACTATGGAAAAGTTAAACACTGTTTTTATTCCTTTTTTTCGTAAAAAAAAAGTTGTCATTTTTCTATACCAAAGCATTACGTTGAAATCCTATCTAAAACCAACAAATTACGAAGCTTGATTAAACTTTTCAACAATAAATCTACTAGTAATACTATCAGGTAAATTGAATTTTTCGAAAGGTATAAAGTCTATTAACAAACATAGACATAGTTCTGAAATGTTCAACTTTAATTCTTTTATTCTCTGTTAATAATACATTTTGAGAATCATCTATTACTAGAATTTGTGTGTATTGTTAGTAAGTTGAATTTCTAAATCTTCTATTGTTTGAGCTTACTATTTAAACCAGCAGAATATACTAGTGATGAAACAAAACACTTTATGCTCATTCTTAGTGCTATAATATCAATTAAAGATGAAATACTCCCAAATAATTCCTTGTATTCTCGAACAAATTTGTAAATGAAAAATGTTTTACCAGTTCCAGATGGACCATCTACAAAAAGATAATTTGAATCTTGACTAGCTAGAAATTTTTCAATATTCATGAAATCACCTCTTAAAACAATTATAGCCAAAATGAATTAATTTAAACCCTCCCAGTCTACATTCATATGTTGGCAGGATGGCTCAAGAACAAGGCCATTGAAGTCGTATTTCTTAATCTTCACCTTGTTTATATGAATAAAGAAAACACCATAACACTCTCTCTAAAGTCGCCAGATGATCACCAATTTTTGGGTGTCCAAAAATTTACGAATACCTTAGTAAAAGTACTAATAAAAATGTAGAAAAGGAAAGAATAAATGTAGGTCCAACCATAATAAGTTATTGTTCCGGCCCAAACTGAAAATGGTTCCCCAATAAATGCAAAAATCAGTGCTTGGATGAATATAGCTATTGAGAAGCTTTTCCATGTTCTGAAGTATTGAAATATCAGCATTTGTGCAACCGGAACTGCAAAAAAATCCCCTTTTCAGAAAAAAACATTTGCTATTACTGACAAGAGTCCAATTGCTCTAGCTGGTGTTTTTTTAGAGGTTATGCCACGGGAACGCTCTACTCTGTTACGCAAGACTTAATATAACCGAAGCAAGCTCCAAAAAATGGAAGGGACAACTGAAACTCAGTAAACACGTTCGTCCACAACTGCGTCACTTTCTCTATTTAATTACAATGTGCAATGTCATGAGTAACCAAGAATTTAAAGCCTTACACTTCTAAAAATGTTCAGGTGAAAAAGCTTAAAAGATGAAGTCTATCATGAAGCAATGTGGAAAGCTAGCTCTACTCTTAGTAGGAATAGCTCATAGTGATGAAGCTTACAATAAAAACTTTGCATTAGCAGCGTAACATAAACCTTATCTCACGCAAGTTGGCGTATTCGCAGGAGACAAAGAAAGCACGGTGTATCGGGATACATTACGAAAGAAAGGGTCTGACCTGTTCCGTTAGAAAGATCGACCTCCACCCTTAAATAGAGGTGACGAAGTTGAGCGGTTAAGTTTATCATCTTCGGCAATCGGAATTTCTCGAGGTATTCGCCCGAAAATTGAACTCGCTTTAAAGTAAGTGAGTTTGTTCGAAAAACTACAATGTAGGGACATTTGTGCATCTTTTGATGACACAAATCCTTCCACATAAAAATAAAAAGCCTGATCCCTCAGGCATTTACATTAAAAGTTATGTAGGCACATTTGTGTCATTGGACA
The DNA here is from genome assembly GCF_009757995.1 of Paenibacillus anseongensis. NCBI lineage: Bacteria > Bacillati > Bacillota > Bacilli > Caryophanales > Paenibacillaceae > Paenibacillus > Paenibacillus anseongensis. Next base: position 45,042 of record NZ_WSEM01000016.1, on the reverse strand, counting down.
TCGGTTGACAAGAACTTGATGTCATAAGTGACAAGAACTTGATTCCATTCCCAAGTTGTTTTTTCGTGGCATCAAAAAAAAGCCTCCCGTTTTTATGAAGGCTTTACAATTCAGAATATTTTATTGGAGCATTTATATTTCTTACATATTTATCAATATAACGTTGTTGTTCTTCTTTTATAATTGTTAGGATAACCACCCTTTTCTGAATTAAAATATCGCATAGAGTAAGCAATCCCTAGTATAGTGCATCCTTACCAGTTTGAAAATCCCAATATTCATGTTTAATTGCTTTCAGAGCCCAACTTTTAATTTGAATAATTTTGGAATTAAAAAATGTGTTATTTACGCGGCTTTTAATGTAATTTTAGTCTCACTACAGCGGTACATACTCACATAAATAACAAGAATATTGTCCCGATCATTATAGCATCCCTAATGCTACTGTCTCATGATTAATCATATTCTTCATTTTCATTGAATGTGTTTCAGTATTTATACGAAAAAGCTGCTCGTTGATGATAGGACGCAGCCGTTTTTGGTTATCAACCATATTTAGGTACCTGATTAAACTTTGTGAAGAACCTTATTCTTCATGATCAAGACGCCATACGGCAGCATATTAACTTCATTCTCCAACTATTCGCTAGTAATAGATCTGTCCCCCGCAGAGTGAACGTTATGGAAGGATTGAAGTGAACAAAATAAATGAGAATCGCTCGGACCCAAAATCCAAATTGCTGAAGAAAGTCATCTCCCCCATAATGAAAGTTGGCTTTCAGAATTTGAGAATGGACGATATCGCGAAAGCTATGGACGTCAGCCGCGCCACTATGTACAAGCATTTTTCATCCAAAGAAGAAGTCATCGATGGCGTCGTACGTATGTACACGGATTATTTAGATAAATTAGAAGACCGAACATCAAATGATAGTGAACAATCGTTTGGTATCTGGTTTCAGCAAATATTTGAGCAGTCGGTTATGCTCGTTGGGCAGCTTACAGAGGTCTTCCTATTGGATCTGCAATCGGCTTACCCTGAGTTGTACGAACAGTTGAAGGAAATCTTAAATAAACGGGAACAGCAGACGTTAAAATTCTATCAAGATGGAAAACACAAAGGCATATTCAACGACATCAACGAGAAGCTTATTTTATTGCAAGACAATCTTCTCTTGAGAGAAATCGCTACTACCAAATATCTCGTGTATAATCAAACGACGATTAAGCAGGTACTGTTGGACTATTATCAATTTAAAAAGATCCAGCTTTTTAAAGCCGATAAGCTTTCGAGCGTAGACGATTCTAACATAGGTCCCCGCATCGATCATCTAGTGAATAAATTCAACCAAACATTATGAAAAGAGCTGCCAACTCCACTTTAAGTGGTCTTGGCAGCTCTTTTCTTAAATCTTATTCAACTTCGAGTCCAGAAACCTGCCACACGTAATGACATGCCAACTTCTTTTCCAGAGACGTCCATCTATGGTTAAATCCTAAAGTAAAATGAGCCTAAACATCCAGAAGCGAACTTAAAAGCTGTTAAATAGCCGACAAAGCCTCTTAAGTATACTTCCTTCTACGAGTTTATAAATTTTCAGCATAAAAATAATTCTAATCCATCAGGGTCGGAACATCCCCTCAAAATCATAGTGTTATCAAAAACTTAAATATACATACCACCCGAAATCTCAATACGTTGGGCATTAATCGTTCGATAAAAGCGATGCTATCGCTTCCCCAATATCATCGGGTTGGCCTACACGCCCAAGAGCTGTCTCTTCTGAGAGATGCTTGACAACCACCTGATTATCTCGGGCAATTCCACCGCTGAAATCGGTAGCAACGGCTCCTGGAGCAATTGTATTGACTGCGATACCACGATGTCCGAGTTCTTTGGCCAAATAACGAGTCAGAACCTCAATCGCACCTTTCATGGATGCATACACACTAACGACGGTAGAAATGGCACTGCCAATTTTCTCTTGAGCTACTAGCTTTGTAGCCATTGTAATGGCAACCGTCAGGAAGATCCCCCGCGCTAAGTGCTAGTACAATTCTTGACAGAAGCAGTGGCAAGAAACCAGGTAAGAATATCACCATGGCATTACCGATAACAAAAGTGATAAGTGACCCAATGAGCAGCTTTCTTCTATCCATTCTGGAAGTTAACGTAATTAGAATAGGCGTTCCAATCGCGTAGCTTAGCGAGAAGATGGAAATCAATTGTCCAGCAGTAGCGATAGAAAAGCCGGTATCTTTTGCGATGATATCGAGGAACCCAGCAATTACATGCTCGGATGTTCCCACGAAGAAGGTAATGATCGCAAGAAGAAATATTTTAAATGAACCTGACATGGTATATGCTCCTTTAGAAATTAGATTTTTTAACTTGGATGATAAATGTCTGTGCAGCAAAATCCGTAGCCCAACATTGAAATGCGCATCTTTCGTAGTGGGGGATGGAACTTACGAGATAAAATATATATCAGATTGGAATGAATGTTCCACAGGTATATTCCGGTCTGATGCTCAGTTTTATTAAGTTCTTACCATAAATGAGTAAATCCCATCGTGAATTTCGCGATGGGATTTGTATTTTTAAATGTATCTGGGAACTTTACTAAAGATATAGCTCAGTATTTCTGAAAGGTACTTGTATCACGATTCCTAAGGAAAAGAAATATGAAATTACAATCCCTTGATTTTCCCATCTATCTATATAGGGCTTATTTAAAAAAGAGGCAGTTAAGTTGAACTATGTGGTTAGATAACTTGGATTTCCCCCTTGGGAACTGTCTTAATAAAAATCTATTGCATAAATCTCAAACTTACTAGACTTGAAGTTCTTAAGGCAAAAAAAAGAGTACCTCCTCAAATCTCCAGTGTTTAGTAGGCCTTCACACAGAGACAAGGTTGGAACTCTCATGGATAAGTATGCTATTACTTTGAGTCGTTTGACAGACATTAATCCATTTCACACGTGGCATCCAGCGTTTGAAGCGAAGTATTTAACTTAGAATGGAATTTACTTTGCAGGTACAGAATGTAATCCAGCACATATACACGGCACATTCAAAATTTCATATTACCTACATTCTTCTCAACGCTTGTTCAACTTCTAGGCCGGGGAGATTAAGAATGTTCCACGGTTTATTATAATGGGGCTGGAAGAAGAAGTCGACGTAAGCTAGTTCATCCATCGTCATTCGATTTTGGATGCAAACCGATAGTGTGTTAATCGATTGGGTCAAATCGGCTTTGGAGAACACTTGCGCCCCTATGATGCGTTTTCCGTTTTCCTCGTAGACGACTTTCAGCGTCGCTTTTTCATAGCTCGGCATAAATTCAGGTCGATAATTTTCTTCAATTACGACACTTTTTACTTCCATGCCCAATGCCAACGCAGCAGTTTCGGTCAGACCGGTCGAAGCAATGTGATGATCGTATATTTTAATCGCGGATGTTCCTTGCGTTCCCAAATATTTGACGGTCGGCTTCAAAAGATTGCGCGCTACAAGCGATCCCATACGAACCGCATTCGTTGCTAAAGGAATATATGCTTTTACCCCCGTTGGGTTGTATAGCACAGCGCAGCTATCGCCCGCAGCGAAAATGTCGGGGTTGCTAGTACGCATATACTCGTCAACCAAAAACGCGCCATTCGGAAGCATGTCGACTTGTCCATTTAACAAATAGGTATTTGGCCGGAAGCCGATGCATAGAACGACAAGATCCGCGGTATATTGATTATTATTCGTTACGACGGTCGTAACGGCGCCATCTTCACCCTCGAATCCAGTCACGGTTTGTCCGAGAGCTAAGCAAATACCTCGTTCGGAAAGCGATACCTCGACTGTATCCGTAACTTCGGAATCTAAATATCGGAATAATATTCGATCCATATTGTCGATTAAAGTTACGCTTTTACCAAGATGCTCGAAAGCCTCCACCAACTCGATACCAATATAACCTGCGCCGATAACAGTGATGTTCTTCGCGTATTTTGCTTTTTCGATAATCGTAAGTGCGTGACTATAATTTTTGCATAGTAAAATGTTGTTAAGCTCGATGTTGCGAAGGTCAGGAATGATGGGCCAGGAGCCAGTAGTCATGACGAGCTTGTCATACGTATCAGTGAAACGCTCGTTCGTAACCATATTGTGAATATGAAGCTCCTTTTTCTCCGCATTGATTTCAAGCACCTCATGCAACATGAACATATTTACACCAAGATCACTCAGTTCTTCGGGGGACGAATAAAATAAATCTTCTGCCTGCTTCACTATACCTCCGACGTTTAGTGCGATTCCGCAGGAAAGAAAAGAAACATTGTCGTTTCTTTCGTATACACTAATTTCCGCATCCGGATACAAGCGCGCAAGATTCTTCGTAGCTTCTGTTCCGGCATGCGTACAGCCAACAATAACGATTTTCATTTCATTTCCTCCTAGTTTGTGAAATAAATCACAAGATATTGTTTAATGAAAACCCCGTCATTATAAACAGGGTTTTCACTGTATCTAGAGTTTATGAGTTATCTAAAGCCGAATGCGCTGTTGAACGACTTTTATTTCTTACCGAAACTAGGAATGCGACTGCAGCCACGACCAATGCAATAGCTACGGCCATGAACACGTCCCGAGTTGATTCAGAATGAAGTAGTACTTCCACCCCTCTAACGAATAATGGGCTAAGGAACTGGCAAATATACACGCAAGCGAGAAGCAATGATATTCCCGTCGTCAAAATTAATTTAGGCACGACTTCCGAGGTTTTTATGAATGAAAGTGGGAATAATACACCTTCGGCCAAACCAATCATGAATACCGCCAGGGCGACCGACCACTCCGTGTGTGCAGAGGAGATCAGTAAGAAGCCTCCTGCCATCAATCCTAAAACGAGCGGAACGAGTTTCTTCTGAAATGCCCCAGTCAAACGAGTCACCGAAAGTCCACCTATAAAAACTCCGATTAACGAAAAGGCAATCAAATAGCCAGCCGATGCAACGCTCCCGATGCCGTTATTAGCTATGAATAGCGAAAGGTTCGTCGGAAGTAATGCAAACAGCATTGTATGCAACCCGCCAGCAATTGCTACGGCGTAGAAAAATTTCGGCATCTTTTCAGAAGACTTAGTCGATTGACTGACCTGGAGCGGCGGAAATTTTGGAAGAAAAATAATCACAACGAGTAATAAAACGACGGCGTAGAGATAAGTCATAAAGACGTCTCTCCACCCTAGCGATGCGATAAATCCACCGATAGAAAGGAATATCGCCCCGCCTATACCATTGATAGAAGTTTGAAGACCATTCATTCGCGAACGGTCATTTCCATGAAAGTTTTCCGCGATTAATGAATTAAACGTTGGCGAGATGAGACCGATACTTAACCCTAGGATTGCCCTACATACCAAAATCATATTAAACGAATGCATGAAGGCCGGTCCTACGCCTCCAATTAAATACAAGATCAAAGCCGTGATCAGAATTGTTTTCCGGTTAAACCTTCTGCCGAGCGTTCCAGACAAAAATAGAGTCGGTAAAATGAATAAGGAAGACAGAGTAACTACCCACTGCACCAACAGAGCGTCCGTATTTGGGAAAGCCACAGCCAGCGGTTTAACCGCCGGCGCAGCCATCATCGTTCCGAAGGTCGTAGTAACAGCCATCGATAATAATGCAATTCTTGCGCTTACTTTCAATGACGCACCTTCTTTCTACTATGCATGTTTGGTGAACGGCAACGAACACCGTTCATACCATCCATGCAAACTTAAAAATTTTTATCTTCTTATATAAGTGATACGATGAACATAATGTAAAACGATTAAAAGTCAGTCGAGAGGCTAATCTTTTCCCATCGTTTCGTTTCTTCTAACTTGCCGTTATCCATCGCATTCGCAAGCTCAACGGCATCACTTCCGAGTAGCAAGCGAAGCGGCGGGTTTTCTTCGTCCACGATCGTAATGATCGCTTGAGCAGCTTTTTCCGGATCCCCTTTCTCTTTCCCGCTGTTATCGCGGAAATGTTTCATCATGTAGCCAACCGTATTTTTATACTCATCGCGTGGCTGGAGTTGCTGCATTGAGGAGCCTGCCCAATCGGTACGGAAACCGCCTGGCTCTATTAAAGTAACCTTAATTCCCAACGGTTCGACTTCTTTGGCAAGTACCTCAGAGAATCCCTCCACAGCCCATTTAGCCGCTTGATAAGGTGCAAGACCCGGGGCGGCAATACGTCCGCCGATGGAAGAAAATTGAACGATATGACCATGGCCTTGTTCTCTCAGTAGAGGTAGCGCCGCTTTCGTAACGTTGATTACGCCCCAAAGGTTCGTCTCAACTTGAGCGCGGAAATCTTCCATCGATGTTTCTTCAATTGAAGAAACGTTACCGTAACCTGCGTTATTTACAAGGACATCTAGTTGTCCAAATGTATCAAATGCTACTTTGATAGCAGCTTCAGCCTGATCGTATTTATTTACGTCTAACTGTACAATGCGAACTTGGTTGCCATATTTATCTGCAAGATCAGCAAGTTGCTCTGTTTTACGAGCCGTTGCAACAAGACGATCTCCTTTTGCGAGCACCGCTTCAGCAAGGCTTCGACCAAACCCCCTAGAACTTCCTGTAATAAGCCAGACTTTTTGCATATCCAATATCCCCCTCACATAGATGTTTAACTTGATTAGATGTTAATCGCTTTATGTTCTACGTATGCACCCAGACCAACAACGCCAAACTCGCGACCGATACCGCTAGATTTATATCCTCCGAAAGGACCTTCGTATGATGCAATTGCACCATTGACTATGAAGTAGCCTGTACGGATTTGACGAGCGATTTCGAGACCGTGCTCAAGAGTACCGGACCAAACGCCACCGCCAAGGCCAAAAGGAGAATCATTTGCGATGCGCACGGCATCAGCTTCATCTTCATAAGGAATAACGACAAGAACTGGTCCAAATATTTCTTCTTGGGCAATTCGCATGCTGTTGTTTACATCCGCGAATACCGTTGGCTTGACGTAGAAACCACCTTCAAGACCAGCGGGAACTTCCGTTCCACCGGTCACCAAGCGCGCGCCTTCTTGGATACCCAGTTCAATATAAGATTGAACGCGTTTTTGTTGGTCTGCTCTGACCATTGGCCCAATGAAAGTCTCAGGGTCTGCAGGATTGCCTACAACGAGGCTTTCCGTCATGGTTTTAATCAAATTCACTGCTTCTTCATACCGCTTTTTGGATACAAGCACACGCGTATGCGCGACACAGCTTTCCCCGTTATTAACAAACGACGCATATTTCAAACCTTGAACAGCCGCTTCTAGATCTGCATCGTCCAGAATAATCGTTGCGGACTTGCCTCCGAGCTCCAAGCTTACGCGCTTAAGTTGTTCGCCAGCAATCGCAGCGATGCGACGCCCAGCTCCTGTTGAACCCGTAAATGCGATTTTATCCACACCAGGATGCGATACAAGGTATTCACTTGTTTCTCGACCAGCTGGAACAATACTAACTACACCTTCAGGAAAACCTGCTTGTTCAAAAATATCACCCAGTAACAAAGCATCAAGGGAAGTTTCAGGCGATGCCTTTAAGATAACTGGGCAACCTGCAAGCAACGCTGGAATCATTTTCGCTAGAGCTGATTGATTAGGGGCGTTCCAAGGTATGATCGCTGCGACGACGCCGACAGGCTCGCGGCGAATCATTGGACCTTTGCCATCATTCAACGTTTCTTCCCAACCAAAGGATTTGGATGCGCGAAGATAAGCGTTTGTTTGCTCAGATAGGGAGTGTTGAATACCGTTTGTAAACCAATTAGGCGTGCCGTTCTCAGATGTAATTAAGGCAGCAATTTCGTCCGCACGCGCTGCATGCAGTTCATTGAATCGTGCGACAAATTCTTGACGTTCGCTAGGTGTCAGTCTCGGCCACGGGCCGTTATCGAATGCATTTCTAGCTGCAGCAACGGCTAAATCGATATCTGCCGGGGAAGCTTGTGCCGCATTACCAACTACAGATTGGTCATGAGGCGAACGAATTTCTAGTACTTCCTGGTTAACGGGTGCTTGCCATGTACCACCAATAAAGAGTTTGTCATAAATTTTCATTTGTCGTTTCTCCTTTATATTTGTTATTTATTTTAAGTTGGCCTTGCAACTGCGCGATAATTATGCCTGTTCCATGACTTCGCTGTAAGCAATGCGCCTCCCTCATATATGCTTGGAATGTTTGTTCCACATGAAATAGTATACTCGATCGTCTATTTGATAGTCAAGCAATTTCGGAATAAAAATTCCAAGATATCATTGGTAAATTTGGCTTTTTTGGTGTAAAACTATAATAATATGCTGTTATTCTTAATATTTTATTTAATTTTGGAATATTAATTCTATAAAAACAAGAAAAAATCTCCGAACTAAGAAGTCCAAAGAGATCTTTTATGATACCAATGATTGTTTAACCTTAGCTTTACTTACTAAGCATGATTGAATGTTTTTACAACTTCATACGAGCCCGGATCGAACTTTGCAATCGTTAATGCTTCCTGGAAGAATGGAAGAGGTCTAGGATCTTCTCGCATGGCTTGATAATCCTCCATACTTTTCCATTGGGCATACATAGTCACTTTAGTTCCGTCCAAACTTCGATGCAGACTGCAGGAGATAAACCCAGGAGCCTCTGTAACGGACCCCTCTGTCGCTTGGGTAAGTAGTTCAACTACCCGTTCTTGATTTGTGGGGTCTACTGTAAAAACATTGATAAAGGTAAGGATGTTTTGCCCTGCAGAGATTTGTGTCATATATACACTCCTTGTTCTTATTTTCGTTGCTGTTTTATACGATGTCCAAATACCTAATATCTATTCTAGATAGTAGTCAGCCTCAAAGACCTGATCGAGATTTCTCTTTATTAGCCGAGTTCTATACGCTCATACAAGGATACTTCGCGATCACGGATAATACGTCTTAGTTGTGCTGCCAGTCCACGATCAATTTTCCCTTGCTCGTATAAATTTTGCACTTCGTACCTTTCAGCTTGTACCGCAAGCCAGTGAAGTTCTTTACGAGTTTCATCAAAATCTTGATCTCTGTGTTTTTTCTGAACATGAAGATTTTTCAAATGATTCAAAATCTGTTTATAATAGGCGACTACACACTGGGAGGGGTCATTTTTACTTTCAGGCGTGCAAAGCGTCCCCATTTGATCAATCACCTTTTGCCCGGACTGAATGCGAAGGCCCCTTAGTACACTGACATCTTGCTCAGTAAATAGTACACCCACTGGATTTGATGACAAAAAGAACGACGCTTGGAGCCTTGCTAGGAGCCTTTTAAACACCAATAACCACATGCGAAAACTACTCGTTAACATGATTTCAACCTGGTCTAGCATGTTGTAATAATATTGGGCATGATTCTTCGTAATGTCTCCGTTCTCAAATTTCTCACGAACATAGTTTCGTTCAATACCAATTGCTTCAATTCGCATTGCAACTTCCATTCGATTTATTCGAAATACACGATTAGTGGAATTACCTTTTAGTCCAAGTTGATGGATGAGTCTGTTGTACTCCGCAATAACTGCTTCCACCGCTTCTTCATTACTCTGATTGCTCTCTTGTTGCAAATGCCGTACAGCAGCTTCCAAGATATGTTTGTGCCATTCATTTTCAACTGTAACCATTTCTGTGTCATCTAATGGAAGGGTCTTTTTCGCAATTAACGGCAGCAAGATACTAGCTGCTAACAAAGACAAAAGGATCACAAAGGTAGAGAGAAAAATAATAAGGTGCCGTTGTGGGAACAACTCACCGTTATGCAACATTAACGGCATTGAAAAAGCACCTGCTAAGGTTACTGCACCGCGAACTCCAGATAAGGTCGTCATAACAATCTCTTTAATACTTGTCGTCTCTTCACTTGCAGTACCGAATACCTTTGAGCCACGTGTAAATAAAAATGTCCAAATAAAACGCAATACTAGCAAAATCGCAAAAATAACAATAGCGTAACCAATAACAACAACGTCGTTAAATCCTGGATCTTTAAAAATAACGGAGGAGACATCAGGAATTTGTGTTCCTAGAATAACAAATACAAGTCCATTTAGTATGAACAAATAGACGGCCCACGTATTATTAGATACAACTTTTATGTTCGAGATTTCACACTCTATCCGATCATTTTCAATTGCATGTACAATTCCACCTGCGACCGCGGCCAAAATACCAGATACATTTAATTGCTCAGCTATTAAATAAAGTAAAAATGGAGTAAGCAATTGAATTAAAATATGCATCGTTGCATCTTCTAATCCCGCACGACGGAGTAGTTGGCGTATACCAATAATTAAAAATGCGATTGCAGCACCTACAATAAGACCACCGATTGAGATGATCAGAAAACTCAAAGATGCCTTCTGTAGTGAAAACACACCGGTCACAGCCGCCGCGATAGCGAACTTGAAAGCAACGAGACCAGAAGCATCGTTCATCAACCCCTCACCTTCGAGGAGACGAATTAAGCTTTTCGGGAGATTGATCCGCCCTGCCAAAGAATTTACTGCAACGCTATCGGTCGGGGACAGTATAGCAGCAAAGGCAAAAGCAACAAATAACGGTATAGTCGGAATCATCCAATGGATTGTATAACCAACGACGAATACCGTTGCGAAAACAAGTCCCACGGAAAGAAGTAAGATTGGTGTTATAAGCCTCCAAAGTTCTGCACGCGGCGTATGCTTTCCGTCATTATATAATAGTGGGGCGATAAACAAGATGAAAAACAACTCAGGCTGAAGCATCAAATGAATCCCTTGTGGAATCACAGTAATACAGGCGCCGAGAATAATTTGGATTAACGGCACTGGCACAAACGGGACAAAGCGGTAAATGACATTAGAAACCCCTATTAGTAAAAGTAATATGAGTACGACAATAAACACTTCCAAGTTAGGTTCCCCCAATGTACGCCCATAATCAGTGCTTCCACGTCATTTGATTCTTCATTATCGTATCCCAACATTCATGTAATGATGTAATTTTGACATTGACTCATTACGTATTTATAGTTTAAAACCATTTAAATCAGCTCGGTGATGCGCGTTGTCACCAGAGTGATTATCAGACCCTGAACTTCTCTATCTCATTAGAGAGTAAATATTCTACATATTTCTTCGCACTTAACTCCAACCCTTCATCACTCTTATCATCTGTTTTATAGAGCGTAAACGGTTTTAGAAAAACCGTTTCGATTAAGCTACTTGTTGCGTGAAAGGGACTTATCAAATCATTAATTGTATAGAGATCGCCCCCCTCTTTACTATAATCGCTTTCTGCCCCTCCGATTGAGATTGCGAGTCCAAGCTCTTTTCCACGTAATTTACTTCCTTTTGATGTGAAAGCCCAGCCGTATGTCAATACATCATCCTGCCACTTTTTTAACAGAGGTGGCGAACTATACCAGTAAAATGGGAATTGAAATATGATGCGATTGTGCTGTTCAACAAGTTGTTGCTCCTTGGTTACGTTTATTTGCCAATCGGGATAACTTGCATATAGATCTTGAATTGTAATTGACTCTGGATATTTTTTTAATTCCTCTAGCCAAATTTTGTTCACACGTGATTCTTTCATATTTGGGTGAGCGATTAGCACCAAATTCTTTGTCATACCTTGCTCCTTCTTATTCATATTGTCTTTTTATTTTTAACCTTGCCTTAAGAATCTTCATGTTTATTATTAAATAACGCTGATTGGACTATACGATTGATTTGGGGTATTTTTGAATCATCTAGGGATTTTAATATTTTTCTATAATAAATACACCCCATGAATCTCACTGATAAAATTCATCCAATGACAATCCAACGGGGTGTACTGTTTCCTCTTTAATTTCAGAAAAACCATATTATCCTAAAGAGATAAAATTTAAAACGAAAAACATAATATTAGATGTTGATCGCTTTATGTTCGACGTATGCTCCAAGACCGACCACGCCAAACTCGCGACCGATGCCGCTGGCTTTGTATCCTCCGAACGGCCCTTCGTATGAGGCCATTGCACCATTGACTACGAAATAGCCTGTACGGATTTGACGAGCAATTTCGAGACCGTGCTCGAGAGTGCCTGACCAAACGCCACCGCCAAGTCCATAAGGCGAATCATTTGCGATGCGCACAGCATCCGCTTCATCCTCGTAAGGAATCACAACAAGTACAGGTCCAAATATTTCTTCTTGGGCAATTCGCATGCTGTTGTTAACATCTGCGAATACCGTTGGCTTAACGTAAAAACCGCCTTCCAAACCTGCAGGAACTTCCGTTCCACCAGTGACCAGGCGAGCGCCTTCTTGGATACCTAATTCAATGTAGGATTGAACACGTTTTTGTTGATCCTCTCTTACCATTGGTCCAATGAAAGTCGCCGACTCAGCGGGGTTGCCTACGACGAGGCTTTCCGTCATGGTTTTGATCAAATCCACTGCTTCTTCGTATCGGTTTTTGGAAACAAGCACACGCGTATGCGCGACACAGCTTTCTCCGTTATTTACGAAAGAGGTATACTTCAGGCCTTGAACAGCTGTCTCTAGATCCGCGCCATCCAGAATGATTGTAGCGGATTTACCACCGAGTTCCAAACTTACTCGCTTAAGTTGTTCGCCAGCGATCGAAGCGATTCGACGCCCAGCTCCTGTGGAACCCGTAAATGCGATTTTGTCGACACCTGGATGGGATACAAGGTATTCGCTTGTTTCTCGACCAGCAGGAACAATACTTACGACACCTGACGGAAATCCTGCTTGTTCAAAAATTTCACCCAGTAACAACGCGTCAAGTGATGTTTCAGGCGAAGCCTTTAGGATAACTGGGCAACCTGCAAGTAAAGCAGGAATCATTTTCGCAAGTGCCGATTGATTCGGGGCATTCCAAGGAATAATCGCAGCGACTACGCCAACTGGTTCGCGCCGAATCATTGGACCTTTACCGTCGTTCAACGTTTCTTCCCAACCAAACGATTTGGATGCACGAAGGTAAGCATTCGTTTGTTCAGCTAGGGAGTGCTGAATACCTGTTGTGAACCAACTTGGCGTACCGTTCTCAGAAGTAATAAGAGTAGCAATTTCATCTGCACGTGCAGCATGCAATTCATTAAAGCGTGAGACAACGGCTTCGCGTGCGCCCGGTGTCATTTTCGGCCATGGGCCGTTTTCAAAGGCATTCTTAGCAGCTGCAACAGCGAGATCAATATCTTCTGGGGATGCTTGAGCAGCTAGTCCGACTATAGATTGGTCATGTGGGGATCGAATTTCTAATAATTCTTTGTTAACTGGACTTCTCCATTCTCCGCCGATAAAGAGTTTGTCATAATGCCTCATGTTGTTGTTCTCCTTTTGTTTTCGTTTTATGAAAATCGAATACTATTTTAAACACGTTGAGTCAGCAATTTAGGAATTAAGTTCTTCATTAATAAAAGAACTTAATCCCTTCAAAGAGAAGCTTTATTACATTGTTAGATCAAAGCCTGTAATCGTTTTGATCTCTAAACAGTCTTCCAAGCCATAAATACCGTACTCACGGCCGATGCCGGAATGTTTGAACCCACCAAATGGAGCTTTCATTTCAAAGCCCGCACCATTAATAAGCACAACGCCTGCTTGAATACGGGATGCAAGTTCGTTAGCCTTCTCTAGGTTTGCCGTGCTGATATAAGCACCAAGACCATAATCTGTGTTATTGGCCATAGAGATGGCTTCTTCTTCTGTTTTGTATGTGAGAATAGAAAGCACTGGACCAAAAATCTCTTCCTTTGCAATCGTCATTTCTTCGGTAACGTTAGCAAATACAGTTGGTTTTACGAAGTAACCCTGTTCTAATCCATCAGGATGGCCTTCACCGCCGATTACCAATTCAGCACCTTCTTTAATGCCAGCTTTAATGTAATGTTGAACTTGAAGATACTGTTTATGAGTCACTTGTGGTCCAAGTACAGTGTCAGCTTCAGATGGAAGGCCTACTTTTATTGATTCAACAGTTTCACGAGCAAGGCGTTTCACTTCTTCAAGCCGATGCTCCGGAACAAACAATCTTGTGCCAGCTACGCATGCTTGACCATTATTCGAGAAACATGATCTAACGGCTGCAGGAATCGCCTTTGTAAAGTCCGCATCGTCAAGTACGATATTCGGGGATTTCCCACCAAGTTCCAAGGTAACTCTCTTCATTGAATCTACCGTTGCTCTACGGATTTCTTTCCCGACACGTGTTGACCCGGTGAAATTAATCATTGCAACATCTGAATTACGAGTAAATTCAGCACCTACAGTTGTTCCGAGACCATTTACGATATTGATTACACCTGCAGGAACACCCGCAGCATGAATGCATTCAGTAAGCAATTGAGTTTGCAAGGCGCTTAATTCGCTAGGTTTAATTACTACCGTACATCCCGCGGCGATAGCAGCGCCGAGCTTCGCCGTAATTTGTGAATAACTAGCATTCCAAGGTGTAATAATACCAATAACTCCAACAGGTTCAGCGACAACTTTTGCTTTTCCGATGTACTTAATAAACTCGAAATTTTCAAGAGCCTCCATGCTATCCATCAAGTTTCCTGCAGCAAGTTTTACCCTTCCAACAGATGCCATTCTAGGAGCACCATATTCAAGGATATTGGCTTCGGCCAATTCATCAATTCTTTCCAAAATTGAATCACTCAAACGTTGCAGAATATCCACTCTTTCTTGTACAGTGCTTCTAGCAAATGATGAAGATGCCGCTTTTGCTGCAGCGATCGCACGCCTAGCATCTTGTTCATCTCCGAGGGTAACACTCCCAAAGCTTTCTCTAGTTGTAGGATTTACTAATTCAAAACGCTCTGTACCGTTTGGTTTTACAAACTCTCCATTTATATAAATTTGATCAATGTTTTTCATATTTGACACCGCCTATATAGATTTATTTAACTTTTTGACATACTGATTAATTCTATACCTAATAAGGGATAATAAATGAGTCTAACAGTATAGTAGCTACTATTCTTGCACTATTTTTCAAAGACGAAGATATTGATATACATGACAGGTGAACGGCAACAATGACCGTTCTCCCTATCGATGCGATTGCATTATCTTCGCGATAATGAAAGTATTCATTTTATGACTTAGAAGTCAGTTGAGATACTGAGCTTTTCCCAACGTTTCGTTTCTTCTAATTTACCGATGTCCATCGCGTTCGCCAGCTCTACCGCATCACTACCTAGCAGCAAGCGAAGCGGTGGGTTTTCTTCGTCAACGATCGTAATGATCGCTTGTGCGGCTTTTAGAGGATCTCCCTTCTCTTTGCCAGTATTTTCGCCGAAATATTTCATCATATAGCCAACAGTATTTTTGTATTCGTCGCGCGGCTCGACTTGCTGCATCGAGGAGCCAGCCCAATCAGTGCGGAAACCACCTGGTTCTACTAGAGTAACCTTAATTCCGAGCTGTTTAACTTCCTTGGCTAGTACCTCTGAAAAGCCTTCCACAGCCCATTTCGCTGCTTGATAAGGTGCAAGACCCGGTGCGCCAATACGGCCCCCAATAGATGAGAACTGAATGATATGACCATGTCCCTGTTCTCTCAATAAAGGTAGTGCAGCCTTGGTTACATTTACTACGCCCCAAAGGTTTGTCTCCACTTGAGCACGGAAATCTTCCATCGTTGTTTCTTCAATCGAAGATACGTTGCCGTAACCTGCATTATTTACAAGGACATCTAAGCGTCCGAATGTTTCGAAAGCTGCTTTTATTGCTACTTGCGCTTGCTCAAAATTATTTACATCGAGTTGTACTATATGAATTTGACTACTGTATCGCTCTGCAAGATCAGCAAGTTGCTCTGGTTTGCGAGCCGTTGCGACTAGTTGATCGCCTTTTGCTAGCACCGCTTCTGCAAGACTACGGCCAAAACCTCGTGAACTTCCTGTAATAAACCATACTTTTGACATATCCATGCGCCTCCCAAATCAAATGTGGAATATTAATTCCAACGTCAGTATATCCCTAACCTCTACGTGAAGTCAAGATTTTTCGGAATAAATATTCCAAGTTGATTTATTTAACTGAATATACATGATATCCCTGATACTATTCGATCTTATTATTCGGACACACATTTCTATTCAATTATCATCAGCGCATCAAATATTGAGTATATTTTGGAAAAAATATTCCAAAAATCATAACCTTTGCTTCATTTAAAATTTACAAACTTCTTATATATCCTATTGACATCTTAAACTATCTCGTAATAATGTTTATATTAAGAGAGGTGAGATAGATGAGTAAGAAACAGGACATCATGGCTGCTACGCTCGATCTGATACATGAAGAAGGGCTGCAATCTGTTACCTTCTCAAAGATATTCAAAAAAGCCAATGTAGGTTCTGGTACTATATATAATTATTTTTCAAATAAAGAAGAAATTGTAAACGCCGTTTATAAAGAAGCAAGGATGCATATGGGGGAGCATTTACTGCAGGGTTACGATTCCTCTACAAGCCTGTATGAGCGCTTTAAGTGCCTTCAATTGAATAGGTTAACTTTTGGCATTCTGTATCCCAAAGAGTTCCTTTTTATAGACAATTTTTCCTTTTCTCCTTATATATCACCAGAGCTACGTAATATGGATGACTTGCACAAATCAAGAGAAGTCATACTTTCCTTGATTGTTGAGGGTCAAAAACAAGGAATCATCAAAGAGATGGATTCACATTTGTGCCATCAACTCATTCACGGTATCATTTCTTCTATCCTTAAAGGATATTACGTACAGAAATATCCGTTGAACGAAACTCAAATTCAACAAATCTTGGAAGCTTCTTGGAAATCAATGCTCGTATAAAAAGCAAAACTTCATTCCGTCATTCAATATTTGCTAACTGTGCCAATCTCAGGCCCAGATTCACTTGCTGAAAAATGAAAAAAGGACTAGGCGGCTTTTGTACCGCTTAGTCCTTTTTTCTAGGTGCAATCCGTCGGGAATGTCCTCAAATTCTGGTCATCTAATTTTGACAAAAACTTGAGGACATAAAAGCTGACGCTGATTCGAGCAATCGGCCGGTGGGCCGATCGTCGTCGTACTCTTGATCGGAGCTAGAGCCAGCGTCACCATCACTTGATTTAGGCAAACGTATGGGAGCTTTAACCCATATACAAAAGCCAAGCTTTTAGCGACCATTAATGAGATTATGTTCTGAGCGTTAGGTGATGTTATTAATGCACCAAATCGCATTATCCTGTATAGATTAACCAAATGACTATTAGCTCTGCGAACTCTTTTTGTCGTTAAGCAGCGGGAGTTACTAGTCGATGTCGATCTTACATAAAATTGATTAAAATATACTTAAATAGTTTACAAATAATTATAGGGTACAGTAAATCTTATCGTTGGGAGAGTGGTGCAATATTATGTAAAAACTTATTTCAGTGTCCGCTTCTCTTAGTTTCTTCTCAATTGAACTAAATGTTTCTTGTTTACCAAATAACTTCGAGAACAAGCTTTTTTCTCACTTTTTCTTTGAATACGATGATTAACAAACATCTCAAAGGCTGTCATTACGGAAGTCTTGGGCTCTCGCCACATGCCTAAATTTTGCGATGTCGACTCCGATAATTAAAGTAGAAAAAGTAATTTGATTAAATCGTTCATTTTGAGTAGAATGCATGTTGTAGTCTCCTTGGTTTTGTTTTTGGATCCGACGCTGGCCAGCATCAGGGACCCATAAACATCATACCAAGGAGTCTATTTATTTCTCAAACCTCGTATTTCCTCATAATAGGAATGCTGCCCGTTAGCGTGAAAAAGGCAGCCGATCGTCAACCCTACCTGCTGTCTTCTTATATGGATTCAGCTATAGTTATCCGTTAGCGGAAGTAACGACCGACTTCATGATCTGTGACTCGGCTAACGCTGACAGACTTTGAATGGCTGGATTCGAAGCCTTTTGGAGAATGCTTTTTTGAAATTTATAATAAGTTAATGACTGTCAAGTTATACATTGAAGAAGGGAATTGAAATGACACCATTATGAATAAAACTACCATTTCACTTTTATCTAAGAGTCGGAAGGCCCAAGAAGAAATCCAGAAACAAACGGTATATCCATCAATGAAAAAGTCGTTCAGTTCACCAATCTAGGGAAGGCACTCATAAAAGTGCTCCACGAAAGGATTGGTCCCTTCGTGGAGCTAGAGGCCGTGATGCCTGGGATAAACTTATATCCCCCATTGAAGTGCTCAAACGTGACGATTGAAACGAGATTTTTTCCTATCGGAGAGGCTGTGTAAACCATTAAGCTAGCCCTATGTAACTAAAGTGCCAGTCGAAGTAGTACCACTGACAGAACTTGATATTTCTAACCTCTCAGTTGAATCTCATAATCTGTAACAATCTTTCCATCGTACTGAATAATTTGACCATTTTGATTCTTATCAGACAGGATAATGTCGGTACTTATCTGTCCAGCGGCTTCAGGAGACTTGACGAATCCGCCGTGAGCACCAGCTTCCATGCCGTTCAAGTCGGTTGCGACAGCGCCAGGCATGATGCCGAAAATCTGGCGATGGCTACCCATTTTTTCAAACTCGTAAGCGTAAGTCAGTGTCATCACGTTGAGTGCTGCTTTGCTCGTAATGTAAGCGAGCGGGTGCCAAAAGTCGGTCGGCGAAATCGGAACGGTGATATTGACGATTTTCGCGTTGTCTGTCAGAGATGAGAGCAGACTTTTGATGAACTCATGTGTACCGAGAAAATTCGTTTCCATCGTCGTACGTAAATCCTCAGTTGTATAGTCAAATGTGCGCTTTGCGAGGTCGAGCGCCGCACGCCCAGGCTTGACACTATCAGGAATTCCAGCATTATTGACCAGTATATCAAGCGAGTTAACCATTTTAGCCGCTGCGTGCAAGCTGTCAAAATTATTCAAATCAATCTTGATGAACGTTGCTGATATGCCTTCTGCGGCAAGTTTTTCGACTGCTGCCTGCCCACGGGCTTCATCACGTGCTCCAACGAGAATGTCATAGCCACGCTTACCAAGACTTCGAGCGATTTCGAAACCGATTCCTTTATTTGCTCCAGTGACAAGTGCTTTCATAGTGAGCTCCTTTTCGTTTTTTTACTTGTTACAAGCATATTATAACTTAACGATAGAATTATCAGCATCCTCCAAAACGTCTTAATTCCTCTGATACGATGCGTTTCTGCGTTGGATGGGTTGTTAATCATGAAGCAGATTGTTGCTCCAGCCAATCCGCTATGAGTTTAAGCTATGAAATTGAGTGGTGCTTCACGGTCTGCCACATTTGGAGTCTCAAATCCACATTCCAATTTTATCTAAATTAATTGTAATTCAGGAATCGGAAAATATGCAAATTTTTTAATTATTAACAATTAGAAACGAAATATTATTCTACTCTTCTAAAGACAGTCAATCAGTACTCATGTCTGTTTGAACTAAAGTTGCTCGTTTGAACTTAACAAACAACGCTTAAATGATTCTCTCGGGAATGAGATCAAGTTCTTGTCAAAATCGGGAATGGGATCAAGTTCTTGTCATTGAGTTTTGACAAGAACTTGATCCCATAAAATAAAAAAACCGCGTTTATCGCGTTAACTAATGAGATAATGTTCATGTCACCCGACACTTCCGGAGGGTTATGAACTTCTATTTTAACGTCTAGATTCTTCAACTTAGAGACGACGCTTTTTATTTAAGTTGGTTCTTTAATTATAAAACTGAGTTCTAAAACAGTCCTCCTTGTTACCAATTCATAAGTTATCACCTTATCAAAGATGGTGCCACATAATGGAATTATCGTTCTTTCGTTAGCTTAATCAAAAATCCCCATTCCACAATCTTATTACTTCTTTTAGTTCTAAATTTTCAAAACTTAATCTATAAATATCTGGTTTCTTTAATTGATTTAAAAAATCCAAACCATAACTTGAATCAAAATAATTCATCATCAATGTCATTACAAGTCCATGTGTTCCAATAGCTATTTTTTTCCCAGAGTGTTCTTTTAATATGTTTTTTATCACTGATATCGATCTATCCTGGCATTCAGAATTAGACTCCCCACCAGGTAGTGAATAATCAAAATCATAAAATTTCTCACTAATGACGGACATTAAATTTTCAATATTAACTTTAGCAAAATCCCTTTCCCTGAGATCTTCAAATGTTTCGATATCTAATCCCAAGTTTTGTGCCAATCCCTCAATACTCAGAATTGCTCGGTTATACGGGCTAGATACAATGACATCAATTCCTTCTTCTTTAAGAATTTCTGTAACTTTTTCAACATCGCCCTTGCCCTTAGTGGTAAGTCCCCTTGTTCTTTCTGTTCCTTCATTGTAGGGTGCTTCAGCATGCCTAACCATATAGATGATGGTGTTCATATAATCCTCCTTGAAATACTAAACATTCTTCCTTGTTACTGAATCAATTCCTCACTTAATTGTTCAAGAACTTTGGGCAAAAAATCGAGTTTACTTCTTTGGTCGTTTTTTAAGAATTCGGATATCCGCCTTGCGTGCACAAAGACAATGGATGAAAATTCTGGGATGATGCTTTCACTATGGAGTTTGGTCTCGAAGCTATCGTAATGCAATTTTAGCTCATGGGAATCAATGGATAACTCAATAAGGTAAACCAAAGCTATCGCTTGCCAATGTATAACATATTTAGACGTTACCCTAGAAACCACATTAGAGTTGGTCAAATCAATACCAATTTCTTCTTGTATTTCCCTCGACAAGTTCTCAAACATATTAACAACGTTCCCCTGAATATCACTTTTCTCAATGCCCCCCGCGACAAACTGCAACCTTCCCGGAGTGGAGGTATGTGTATTCATCTCTCCAATCACAAAAATTCATCCTTTGTGAGGATAACACCATTCGCAACCACTCCACGGCACTTGTATTTATGATTGACACTAAATTGTTTAGCGTATAAAAAATGAGCATAATCAGTTTTTTGTAAAGTTATCTTCATATCCTCTTCCAACTGAATCGTATGACTTATTGAATATATTTCGCCTCGGGTAAGGTATGGTTTCTCTTTTATTAATGAGTCCCAATAGGTATTTATTGATTCTTGAAGGGTGTAAGGAAGGTGAAGCTCTTCACGATCAACAGTTACTTGTAAACTTTTAGGGATCGGTTTAATCATCATTAATTGTTCATATCCCCTTCCAATCTATGTAACAATGTATAACTGGGGTTTACTTCCCAGGCTTCAAAGGGTACAAGACATTTTGCGTTCATTGCATCTAATAATCTTGATCTTTGCTGCGGCCTTGTTATGTATTCCCCAATATTCGCTTCATCGATTTTTATGTACCGAGCTTCGACTATTTCGTCTTCTTGTATTTTTATTTCCCCACTAAGGTATTGAGCTCTGAAACATACAGTCAGCACTTGTTTCGTTGTATTCATATAAACACCAGTTATTCCAATTGGCTTAATAACGATGCCGGTCTCCTCTTGGAACTCTCTGCAAATCGCTTCGTCGAGAGGTTCTCCTAATTCGACATTCCCACCTGGCATTTCCCAGGTATCCGAACGCCAATGTGTTCTAAGCAACAATACCTCACCACTCTCATTGGTGACTATACCTGTTACCGAAATACAGTGTTTAGGAACGTGGTACTCCAAACAGATCCCTCCTTCAATTTCTTTGACGCTTCCACCTATTGGAAAGTTTCTCCAAACTGCCCATTAACGTAATAAAGCCACCGATCGTACCGGCAGCTTTATCCTAGGTGTGTATTGAGCTATCGTTCCCAATTAACGTAATAAGATCTCCAAAATATTTCTCACCTCGTACAAATCCTTGCATATGTAGTCGGGATCTATTCCATCAGGCTTTTTCTTATTGAGCCTATTTAGCCAAATCGCCGTGATACCCAGATTTTTAGCTCCATTAACATCACTTAAAAATGAGTCACCAATATGGATAACCTCATTTGGATTTAAATCGAATCTTTGTAGAGCCTCTTGAAATAGCTCTGGATTAGGTTTGTAAGACTTAACGTCCTCGCTCGTCAATACAGCATTAACATGGATGTCATGGTATTTTATTGCTTCCATAATATCTTCAGTATCAATGTTTGAAAGGATAAGTGTAGTTATGCCATGTAAGGACTGAATGAAAGGGTTTGTGTCTTCATATATTTTCGGTCTTTGCCAGTGCTCGAACTGAGCTTTAATAATTTCTTCTGCTACACAACTTGAGTTGTAGTTCTGTACTGTATGAGAGAGCGAAGAAATCCCCAATGTTCGCTGTGTCTGGAATGTATCGCCATAACTATTACGAAATGCGTCGGAGAATACGTTCCACCAAAATTTTCCGATCTCATCTATCTCACAGATTGATTCTGATGAAGATTTTATTTGCTCACAAATATCTGGTATTATTTCGTCATCTTCATGAACGAGCGTGCCATAGAAATCGAGGAATACCGCTTTTATAGTCATGTTAAACCTCCGTTTGCCGAGTACGCTTCGCGATCACCTTTGGAAGCAGGCCTTATTTCTTACTTTTCTTATTCTCTTCTTAGTATCGAAATCCTTCCTGAATATTCCATTATTCTGCCAGTTACTTTAACGAAACCAGGGAGCAGCTGCCGCGTGGCGAGCTGCTCCCTGGTTATTAAGCTATCGTTCCCAGTTAGCGGAATCAACTCTTGTTCATCGGTTGACCGTAAACTACATGGAAATGAAGATGTTTCGAATCTTGATATTTCCCTAAATTTGTTATCACCCTGCATGCCCCATTTTCTGCAACCACTCGGGAAGCCACCTTCTTAACAGTATCTATTAACTCAATTAGAAGGGCATTGTCACCTTCTTCTAAAGTTAAAAGTGATGGAATATGTCTTTTCGGAATTGTCACAATATGCACCGGATAAAATGGACGAGTGTGATGATAAGCGAGTACATTTTCGGTTTCCAGTACCTTTTGTACAGGTGTTCGACCACTTAATACCTCATCGCAATAAAAATCTTCCGACATAATGTTGCCTCCTACAATGTTTTTCCTTATTTTTTTAACACTCGTTTACTTAACAAAACTGCCCAAGCCGATAGTGTGTGAGCTGCCGACATTTCATGATTGAACTATCGTTCGCCGATAGCTCAATAATTCTTCAGTGAAAAAAGCCAGCAGGATAGTGATCATCTTCTTCCGAATCTACATCAGGATACCTATTAAAGACCGATTGAAAGTTATCGTGTTCGATTAAATGGTCGACAAGTTGTTCAATTCTTTCCCTGCTAATAACGTCAATTAACACCATATCGATGGACCAAAAATACGAACCATTCATACATTCACCAGTTTGTATATTCTTATGCCTTAACGTCTCGACATTTTGGTAAGTGAAAAAGCTTGCAATCCATTTTGAGCGATCCCGAAAAACAACAATAACATCTGTATTACAATCGTTACAATCCCATGAGTCTATGAGCCACTCTTCCGCTTCTATCCATATTTGACGTTTCAAACAGTTCATATCTGACTCCCTTGTATTCAGCTATCGTTCCCGTTAGCTTATCGACTTGCACCATTTAAGAACTGCCTCATCAACTTCATCAATATAACCAACATCTTCGGTTAAATTCCAAAATAAAATTCTATCTGTTTCATTATTATTTTTAAACGGGACTATGTAATCCAGCTCAGTATAAAAAATGGGATTATATTTTATTGTACCATCTGGTTTCCCAACTTTTAGTAGGCCTTTAAAATCCATATCTTGAACAACCTGTGCTGTTTCTTCAAAAAGCTCCCGTATAGCGCATTCTTTAGCCATTTCATTATCATTTCTTCCTCCGGCAGGTACTTCCCATTGTTTCCTCCATGTGTTAAAACAAATTAGATAATTCCCGTCGTACCTCACCACTGCGTACGAACCTGCTAATGGCTCATAATTTATTAGTTCATGTTCATTCAATGAAATGCACTCTATAAGTTCATAACCATTTTTATTAATAATAGCTGTCAATAAAAGCCCTCCTTTATTCCAAATTGTACCATATAATGAGCGAGAGTTATTGAGCATAACTGCCCTTTAGTCATAATGAACGAGGCGGCCCCATTTCGCTTATCGTAGGTTACATTTGGTAAAAATGTGTAGTGGATTCTACTTAAAACCAAATGCAGAGCTACATTCGAAAGGAGCCGCTACTATGAAGGATTACACAAAATTTGTTGGTTTAGACGTATCAAAAGATTCAATTTCTGTTGCTGTTGCAGACACAGGACGTGGTGAACCACGTTTTCTCGGCAACATTCCGCATACACCTGAAGCGATTCGCAAGTTGATGAGAAAGCTAGGTACTCCCGAGCAATTGCAAGTATGTTATGAGGCAGGACCAACTGGGTACGCTCTTTTCAGATTTCTCATCTCCTTAGGAATTGACTGTATCGTTGTAGCTCCAACACTTATCCCTAAGCGTGCAGGAGACCGAGTTAAAACGGACCGAAGAGATTCTTTGAAACTTGCAAAGCATCTTCGATCTGGTGAACTTACACCTGTTTGGACACCAGATGAAGATCATGAAGCATTAAGAGATCTCGTTCGTGCTCGTCATGATGCTAAGGAAGATTTGCATCGCGCT
Organism: Paenibacillus anseongensis; assembly: GCF_009757995.1. Classification (NCBI taxonomy): domain Bacteria; kingdom Bacillati; phylum Bacillota; class Bacilli; order Caryophanales; family Paenibacillaceae; genus Paenibacillus; species Paenibacillus anseongensis. The sequence continues at coordinate 20,361 of NZ_WSEM01000016.1, read as the reverse complement.
CGTCTTCGTCTTGTCCAATTTTTGCTTCGTCATGATCTGCGTTCTCCAAAAGGAACACGAAATTGGTCGGTTAAACATCGCGAATGGTTGAATAGTCTGCATTTTGAAAGATATTCATTACGAATTGTTTTTCAAGAGTATCTTCATGCTATCGATGAAGTCGCTGATCGAATGAAGCGCATCGAAGCTGAAATACATGAGCAAGCCATGAGCAGTGTTCATGCTCCTGTTATCCAAGCTCTTCAAACCATGCGTGGTGTTGCAGAAGTAACTGCAACCACATTGGTAGCCGAAATTGGACAGTTCTCTCGTTTCTCAAGCCCCAGGCAATTAATGTCTTACGCGGGACTAGTTCCTAAAGAATATTCAAGTGGAACTACCAGATGGCAAGGCTCCATCACCAAGGTTGGAAATGCTCACATTCGTCATGTTGTCGTAGAATCGGCTTGGGCATATCGTCACTCGCCATCATTAAAAGGCCAACTCCTTGCTCGACAAAATGGACAAGACCCTGAGGCCAAACGCATTGCGTGGAAAGCTCAGCACCGTTTGCATAAAAAATATCATCAAATAACTTCTCGAGGGAATGCCGGAAAAAAGGCCGCCGTTGCTGTTGCTAGGGAACTCATGGGGTTCATTTGGGCTATTGGTTGTGAAATTGAAAAGCGAACGGAAACTGTTGCAGCAGGTTAATTTTTATTAAAACCCATTAGTTTATGGGAATAGTTTTGAGGTTTTGGCTCGGAGGCAAAGCTCTGGTAAGGAGAACCCTCATGTTAAGCTATGCACTAGGTCTGTTTATTAACCGAATGTGCGCCGTTAGTCCGAGGCAGCTCCACGACGGATGGAATGAAATGCGGTAACCAACCCGCGCATATCAGACTGTTAACCACCGTCAACTACTTTGCCTTCGTGCTAAGATCTTAAAGCACCTCTTTTTCAGCGCGGCCATTATATCCTTTCTCTCCGTTTGATTGTCAAGGACGCAAAGTCACCGTCCTTGACAATCACTTCGCGAAAGAATCTTTAGGTTATTAGGCTGAAAAAATGAAAGTGAAGAACTAAGAAAACCTTCCAAAAAATGGGGTGTTGATCGCCTCGTTCATATCAGCTTAATAAAAACAGGGAGCAGACTGCTGCGCCAGCAGCAGTCTGCTCCCTGAATAGTTCAACTAATGTTATTCGTTAGATTCCTGTAGATGGATAAATTTCAGCTTTGTAAAAAAACGAGCGCCTCGGTACGATGGAAGTACACAACGGGTCAAAAGCCCTTTAATTCCATCATCCAGGAGGACGCTCTACTATGAAGTTTAAATCACAAGATAAGCAAAATCAACTCATTGAAAACATTACCGTTCATCATATTGTTGTAGGTGTAGACATTGCTCAGGAGGTCCACGTTGCCAGAGCGGTTAACTTTCGAGTTTCAGCTTCATAATCCAATTTTAAAAAATCATGGATAACCTCATCTTCACTTGATTTAAGGTGATGAAATTCTGCGAACGAGTGAGTATATGTGAGAAGAGGGAACGCGGAGTACTGGGAAACTCGTACGCTCCGTGTGGAGCAGGGGAAAAGGAAACTTGAAACTCATCTGGATCCTGAAAGGGATCAAAAAGAGGTTCAGGAAACTCAAAGCTGAAGAAGACTTGGTCAAGTATATTAATGAGCATCATCGTCAGTAAGCCCTTCCAGCGATTTTATGGATTCAAACTGTTACTTTTTTTTGGTGTCCAGTAATTAACGAATGCCTTTGTCAAAGATCCAGTAAAAATATAGTAAAGGAAAGAGTAGTAGTAGGTCCAACCATAATAAGTTATTGTTCCGGCCCAAACTGAAAACGGCTCTCCAATAAATGCAAAAATCATTGCTTGAATTAATAATGCTATTAAGAATTTTTTCCATGATCTGAAGTATTGAAAAATCAACATCTGTGCCACTGGAACTACAGAAAAATCAAAAGGAAATGAAATAAGAGAGTAAGGGACTAGCTTAATAGGATACACCCAAGTACCAATTTCTGCACCAAGGTCGTCCGTAAATGATGTAATAATTAGTATCATAAGACCATAGAACCAAATAACGTGTGCTCTTTTTCGATCAATTAGCTTTAATAAAATGATCCATGGAACTATCAAACCAGCTAACAAGAACCACCACTGCCAAGTAAACACACCACTTGTTAACCATCTAACTAATTCGACATGTGCACCATTTTGTTGAATTTCATGTAATTGATCACTCATAGTTTTTGCCTCGACAACAGATGAATTTTTGTATCTCCTGTTAATTTTACCCATACACTTGTCAAGTTAAACTGCCTGCAAAGATTTGCCGGCAGTGTTAACATGGTTCATGATTGCGGCAGGCTCCACGTGACTCGACTTAATAGTTGTCGATATCTACGTTGATGTCAGAGTGTCCATAACGAAAACGACCGCCATTCATAGGGCGGTCGTTTCTCCTTTAGGACTTGGCTAAGCAGGCTTGCGTAGCCTTTGCGTTTTCATTTTTATCCATGTAGTAATTAATATATACAAAATTGAGTGTGGCCACGGTAATTTGAAATATATTTACCGTTACGACTAAATGGTTGATAGATTTTAGAAAGACTCCGAAATAGTATTTGACCATCTATAATATAAAAATCAGATTCACGAGTTAAAGAAGGCAAGTCTTTATGATTTGGAAATGGCAAGCTTACTTAATTCCTTCATTGTGTTCTCAATCGCATCCATCGATTGGAACTCCCTGGACAATCGCATAACATTTTTCTTATATTGAGGTTGGTTCAGCACTTGCTTCACCGCATGCAAAATGTTCTCTTTTGAAGGACGGTCGGTTTTCAAATTGATACCTACTCCTGACCATTCAACACGTGCGCATACTTCCGGTTTATCTTCGGTTTTACCTGCTGATACGATAGGAAGCCCATAATAAATCGCTTGCTGTACTCCACCATATCCTCCGTTAGTCACAATTGCATCTACATGAGGTAAAAGTTCATGATGAGGAATGAAACTTTCCAAACGAACATTGTCCGGTAATGGAATGTCCACGTTCTTTAGGGGTCTCCCCCCTGTCGTAGCCACAACCAAGACATCTTCACCAGCTAATGCTTGTATTGTGGGGATAAGTAATTTACGGAAATCTTCGTTAGCGATCGTTCCTTGCGTAACATATACGACCGTACGGTTTTTCATTTCATCCCACCAAGAAGGAGGCGTGAATTCAGTTTGTTTCGCTGGTAGATACGGACCTACAAACTTAACGTGGCTCGGCAAATCACTGCGAGGATACTCAAAGGAAGGGCTGGTTCCCTGAAGGAACAAATCACTTGCCATCGCAGGGGCAGTCAATGCAAAGTACGGGAGTTTAGGCACGTTAATAAGTGATAACAATTTGTTTGCATGCTTTTGTACATCCGCGAACATGATGTTTTCGACCAATCCGTTTAACAATTTGTTGCGCATTCGACCCAAAGCACTTGTGCTTGGCGAGATCCCAAGACCAAAAGGCGCAGTATCACGGCTACTTAGAGTCATAGGAAATACTCCATATGCCGCTATCTTTGGAGCCTGGCCTGTTAGCTTTAATGGCAACATCCCGGTAAATGCCCCATCCATGACAACAACATCCGCGGGAAAATCTTTTAATATTCTTGTTAGATCTGCGGCATATGCGGGCATTTCTCCGAAGAAAATATGTTTCAAATCAAATTTCATTTGGTTTACTCCCTGAAATTTACTTCGTTCGGGAAACCACTCTTCATACCGACTATCATCCAAGTCCTTAGCAGACTGCACCTTCTTAAAAAGCGCACCCGTTGCTTCAATTTTTCCTCGATATTTAGAAGTGCTGTACCACATAACCTCATGTCCCAATTCTACCAGTCGTTTGGCAATCGGAAGACCTGGAGAAATATGTCCTTGTATAGGCATAGCGGCAAATAAAAATTTAGACATTGTTTTTCTCCTATCCATCTATATTAATTCAATTATTAATTTTACTAGCCTTATGTCATCTAATTGTAAAAAGCGTTGAATTTTATTGTGTTAATTTTTACATATTGGTCAAAACCTTTTTTTTAAAGTTTTCCAGAGGTGCTTTAACTCTCATTTTTAATGGATGCTTTGCGGTCTTCTATCGCCATTGGTGTCAAAGAAACCCAACATTCATTTGAAGCATAGCTATCTTCGCCTAGAAGAATTCAGCTTTCATCTTGATATCTCCACGTATATTATCCATTTAGTTACCAAATAATCCGGTATAAAGACTAGAAACATTTATTGCAATTTCGCTCTACATTCAACCGGTATCTCTTCCACAACTTCGCCTTCCGAGACTAAGTAAGCTTTTTCGTATAAATTACAAACAGGGCAAATATGATTCGGTATGATTTGTACTTTATCTCCTACAGCCACTTTATTACTGAAATCTTCATTGTAAATAATAGCGTGTTCGTCAAACACTTTAAAAATATGGACGTCATCAAACTCTTTAATACGACCGAGACCTTTTGTTGTTGTATGACCTTTACTCCTAGTTTGAGCTGTAATTCCTTTCGCGCCTACATCCATAATTATTCTTACCTTTTTCAACTGCCTCGATATAGCCATCAAAATAATATGGTATTTCATCTTCTTTACCATTCCGAATTCTGCCTCTAACTTTATCGAATGCAAATATAGAAATTGAATATTCAGGCTTTCCAGTAACCAACACACCACACGGAGCGTGCCAGAAATGCTGGCCGATAAGCTTAACGAGGCCACCAAATCATACCGGTAGCCTCGTTTCTGATTGAACTATAGTTTTCATTAAGGAACTATAACCGACTCACTGCCATGGGCACAACGATAGTCTTCTTCAAGCTCGTTATACGTGAGTGGCATGCCATAAACGGTTGGAAGATAACAAATGTTGCACGACTTGAGTCAAATTTTATTGACGAGCCGCAGGAGCCGGAGCCGCTCGCTGCGTTTGAATCAAGTTGTCTACATTGGACTTCGACTTATTAATTTGCTCTTGCGTCAACGGCTTGCCAACGCCGAAGCTCTTGACGATTTTCTTCAGCGTATCCGCATCGAAATCATCCATCGCATACATCTCCACCGTAAATCCCTTGTCCTCCCAGATAACAATTCCATTTGCAAAATACAGCTGGGTCCCATCGATCATTTCCGTTTTCACTTCAGCTGTCGTTTCAACTCCGTTCTTGCCGCCTTGCGAAATCAAGAAATTCACGGATTTTTCGCCTTGCGCGTATTGCACCTCTACCATCGTCTTACCGTGAATGATGGTGTTGACATACTTGAAGTCAGCCATCCAGGATGGAGCCGGGAAATTCATTCCCACGACGGTACGGGCTTCGTCCACGGTCATCGTCGGCCGCGGCGGCAGCTCCACTCTATCGGTTTCGGAACCTTGCTTCTGGGCGGAGGCATTTTTGGCAGACGCCGGAAGCTCCTTATCGACTTGAACGATGTCCATATTGCCTACATGAAACTTCGCCAAGATCGATTGCATCATACCTTGGGCGTAGGAGGTAGTAGATAGCACTCCGCCAATCAGCACTACACCAAGTACAGCCACAGTAGCCGTTTTCCATGTTCTATTCATCGTTGTCATCCCGTCCCTCATCGTATTTTTCGGTGAAATGGTTTGCGTCTCGATCTTATGTACCAGACGCCTGTGAATCCGCTCTTTCGCCAATGGATTATCAAGCTTTGTATTTTCAAGCAAATCAATCACATCCTCGAATGGTTTGAGGTCTTGTTTTTTATTCATCCATCAACCCCCCTGTCCCCAAAAATTTATGCAGCTTCTTCAAGCTCCTGTAGACAATTACACCGATCTGGGATTCACTTACTCCCATGAGTGCCGCAATCTCCGAGTTTTTGAGACCGGCGGCAAACTTCATGGCGATGATGTTGCGTTCCTTGTCGCGCAACTTGGCAAACGCTTGAAACAACGCCTGATGGTCGTCAATCTGGATGGCTAGCTCCTCGGGAGAAGGCTTCGGCCAGATCAACTCGGTAATCGAGTCCAAGGAGAAATGAAATCTCTTTTTCCGGGCGCGAAAGTAATCGGTGACGGCATTCCGTACTATGGCGAACAACCACACCTCGAATACGGCTTTTTCCTCCGAGAAGCTGCCATAATTGACAATAACCCGTTCAAACACTTGGCTGCAAACATCCTCCGCCTCATACTGATTCTGAATCCGGTAGTAAATATACTTGTACACGCGGTTAAAGTACTGTTCATAGATCCGGGAAAATTGTTCGGTTGACAGAACCTCTCCGGCAGCACGGAGTTTGTCCGTTCGCTCCCTGAATATGTTCTTGTTTACTCGGACGCTCTCCACTCACTTTCCTCCTTCCTATGCTTCTATTTCATCCAAGCAAGCCGGTTACGTATGTTAATACGCCGCTTAATGAAATCCATTAACAAGTAGCGGTCGTTTTTTTTCTTCAAGTCACTATTATAGAGCATGAAAAAAAATGCGGGCACCAGCAATCGCTGGAAACCCACATCCACTATAACGGCGTTAATTTTTTTTACGGATTCAAGATTTGATCCACATTCCGCTGGCTAAGTCGGTCCTCAGGGAACTCACCAGTTGCTGAAGGCTGCCCATGTAGGTGGTGTTGCCTTCGACTGGTCCGGTTCCCGCCATCGTTCAGCATCTTTTTGCCGTTACAGTCAGCTTGGGGAGGTCTATCATAATAAGGGTATTGTACTATCCCATATTGTAAGTATGCTGCCCGTTAGCTGAGAAGGCTGCCATTCTATGCTGTCCGTAGCCTTCTCCTGATGTCTATTGAGCAATAGTTATCCGTTAGATTCCTGTAGATGGATAAATTTCAGCTTTGTAAAAAAACGAGCGCCTCGGTACGATGGAAGTACGCAACGGGTCAAAAGCCCTTTAATTCCATCATCCAGGAGGACGCTCTACTATGAAGTTTAAATCACAAGATAAGCAAAATCAACTCATTGAAAACATTACCGTTCATCATATTGTTGTTGGTGTAGACATTGCTCAGGAGGCCCACGTTGCCAGAGCGGTTAACTTTCGTGGTGTCGCTCTTGGTAATCCTTTAGTGTTTAGCAACGACGAGGATGGTTTCAAGTCCCTCGACCGTTGGATTCGCGGTTGCCTGCCTACTTTCATCGATTATAAGGTCTTGTGTCCCGTTAGGCTAACCCTCAAACTTTGCTTCATTATCTGCTAGATAACTTGTTAACCCTAGTATAACTTTAAATGCTTTTCGCGGTTTGACCATTTTTTTGAATCCTTGTTTGGAGTCCCAGATGTAAACCGTTTTGCCTATCCATAATCTTAGATAGATTGAATAAAAAATAATTGGCTTAATAATACCCTTCTGTTCAACCTCAGAACCATCCGCCAACTCGGTTTCCGTTCTCACAATCCAAGTATTTCCTATACCTACTTCGATATATTTCAACCAAGATTACCTCTTTCAAGTCAGAAAATCTTACAGTTTTATATTAACACATATTGGAAGTAACCTGCCCGTTAGTTTAATCATTTTGAAAATACTCCCCTTGGCCTTCCGTCGGGAATGAGATAAAGTTCTTGTCAAAATCGGGAATGGGATCAAGTTCTTGTCATTGGGTTTTGACAAGAACTTGATCCCATAAAATAAAAAAACCGCGATTCACGCGGCAATTAATGAGATAATGTTCTTGTCACCCGACAAGCTATGACACAAGCCTACCCGTTACTTTAATGAACAAAAAAAGTGACCCACAGCAACGGGCTGTGGGTCATAACTATTTATATTTTAAAGGGGGTCAATTTTATTATAGGCTTGATTCATTAAAGCCATATCAAAATAAAATTTCATTCTTGTTACATTTACTCTACTATGGTTCTTCGTTAGATTCCTGTAGATGGATAAATTTCAGCTTTGTAAAAAAACGAGCGCCTCGGTACGATGGAAGTACGCAACGGGTCAAAAGCCCTTTAATTCCATCATCCAGGAGGACGCTCTACTATGAAGTTTAAATCACAAGAAAAGCAAAATCAACTCATTGAAAACATTACCTTTCATCATATTGTTGTTGGTGTAGACATTGCTCAAGAGACTCATGTTGCCAGAGCGGTTAACTTCCGTGGTGTCGCTCTCGGGAATCCTTTAGAATTCAGTAATGACAACGAAGGTTTCAAATCCCTCGATCGTTGGATTGGCGACTTGTTAGCTTCATATAAATTATCTCAAGTTATCGTTGGTATGGAACCGACTGGCCATTACTGGCTAAGCCTTGCTGGCTGGCTCAAAAATAAGGCCATTGAAGCCGTACTTGTTAATCCTCATCTAGTTAAGAAAAACAAAGAAAACCGCGACAATACACGCTCTAAAAGTGACAAAAAAGATGCTTTAGTTATTGCCGACATGGTGAAGAACGGCTATTACTCCCCTGTCCGCTTCCATTCCTCCGAATACGAGGAGCTGCGAGTGCTTATGGCTAACCGAGAAACGGTCGTTAAAAGACTCGTAAGTGCCGTTAACCAGATCCACCGCTGGGTCGACATTGTCTTTCCTGAACTGAGACAAGTTTTTAAGATCTTAGCTTGCAAAGGTGCACTGTTAACCCTTCGGCTATTTCCGCTCCCAGCCGAGCTATGTAAACTAAGTCCTGACGATGTCATTAAAGGATGGCAGAAATCAATGAAACGGCATTCAGGTGTGCGTAGAGCTCATCTACTCATCGATCTAGCCAAGAAAACGGTTGGATCTAGGCAAGCAACACATGGGAGTGAAAATCGCTAAGGGCACCGTGGAGAATACGTGCAGTAATTGGAATGAACTGGGTGATTCAACTCCACCTCTATTCCCGCATGCCTTTTTAACGAAACACTCTAAATATATCTCACTCCTTTTCATTCAGCATCGAAACCTAAAGGATGAAATCCTGCGAATAGACGAGCTTGCGTGAGGAAATTAAATCATACCGAGGGAGTTTATTCATCCTCTTTTAACCATCGTGTTAAGGCTCCTGTCATGTCTGTATTCTATCGTCTGCGTTAATTGAATTTCCTTAGACGGTGCTAATTCACGTCATTGGTTAATTTCCATGGGACTTTCGGAAATTTGTTGCGGCAAGCACAGTTTATAATTACGAGTATTATAGTTATTATTTTGAGGCTTGCGAAACAAAATCATTCACTGCTTTTACAAACTCTTGGGGCATCTCCACATGGTTCATATGCCCACCTTGTTCGAAAATGACGAGCTGCGAAGCTGGGATTTTCTCATCCATCTCCTTGGCCCAACGCGGTCCGCAGTTAAAATCGTACTCTCCGACTAAGATTAGGGTTCTGGTTTGAATTGTTTCTAAGGCATCACGAACATCCCACATATAAGGCTTGCGATTCGGATCAACGGAGAAATCCAAGCTAGCTTGCCACTCGTTGAAACCTTCCGAAAGTTTCCAATAGTTACCAAAGAAAGCAGGCATTAAGCGCCCCAAAACCTTCAGGATCGATTCTCTATCCTGCGCTTTCCCCGTAATCATGTCCATCCATGCCTGCTTCGCATCCTGAGCTTCCGGACGATTTTCCCAACGCTGGGTGAAAATTTCGAGTTGTTGAACCTGCTCCATTCCAAGATCTTGATTCATACACGGAGCCGAGCTGTAGAGGATAAGGCCGCCGAGTTCATTTGGATAATCGAGTGCATACTGTAGGCCTACGAAACCACCATGCGAGTGACCTAGGAAAAATGGCTGATGAGCTCCAATATGTTCTGCTACTTTATGAGCAAAGTAGGCGTATTTTGGCATTGTGTAATCTCCATCTGGAAGGTTATCGGAATTTCCTGTGCCTACTGCCTCTAAATAGACAACGGTCATGGATTTTTCAAGCAAGGGCATACGCATATAGCCCCAATGAAAACCAGGGCCTCCTGCATGAACAAGACAAACAGGTCCTTTTCCTGCAATATGATAAACTTGTCGTATACCATTAATGACGAGCTCGTGCATACTTGATGTACCAATATAGGTTTGAAAATGAGATGAAGTCATGTATATTCCCTCTTTCAGTTCATTTTAAAACACAACAGCCGTACGCAATTCATGTTTCATTTTTTCCCATTTCAAAAACGCCTATTCAAGTTTTTCTATTGATGTAATTCTATCTTATCTGCATCAGCAGTACAACGGCGCAATGCCTGACAATTCATTCCGGTTATCATGTATGGCATTAATCGTCTTTTGAAAAACTAGCACGAGCATATAATTAAATCAATTGGCAACTCGCAGCCTATTGTTCCACAAAAGAGTCAATAGTCCCCAAGCCAATTACACTTTTTTTTACCGTTTGGGGTGTAAGACTGCTTTAATTTGCGATGCGATCTCTAAAATTAAAGACCGGGATAAGTAATATGATACTTTTTGGCTACTGTTAAAATTTTGCATGACCTCAGGAGTAGGTGGCTCTATATGTGCCTCCATCCCTTCTACATAAGGAACGCCAAGTTCCCTCACAAAGTAATCAAATCCTGCAGGGTATTCAGTCACCAGAAACTTAGCTATATCTGATTTTACTTTGAATGTGTGTGGAATACCACGAGGTGCGAATACATATATATTCCCCTTTCTTCACCGAAATAGTCTCTGTACCTAGTGTCATCTCTATTTCTCCATCCAGAATGTTAAAAGATTCGTCTTCTTTTTCATATAAATGCAGTGGAGATCCATCATCTTTCATGACGGAACAATGCACGACGCAAAACTCTCCGTTCGTCTCGTCACCGCTTGCTAATATTGAATTTATGTCGCTGAGAAATAGGAATGTATTTGCTTTGTTATTATTTCTGTATAGCACATCTGCTGATTGTTTCGCTTTTATACTCTTATCCAAAAAATAAATGCTTTGTCTTGACTAATGTATACGGGCGATGGGGAATCTTTTTTTGTAGTATTTGATTAATTCATCGGTTGAATCGGATTGCTCTTCAAAATGTCTTCCACTTCTTGGTAGCCATCAGGGTAGGCAAAGTTATAGCGTGCCGGAAGTGCGAACACGTATTTGTCATTGCGCGTCAGTTCACTTGGGCCGATAGGCACTGCGCCGATGTGGAATTTATCCTGCTGAAGCTCGTTCCATTGGTCGACAGTAAAGACGAGAATAGAGATATCCTGTCTTGGCTGTTCTGCGGTCCATTCGGGATGGCGGATACTGAGGCTCGCGCCGCTAGCCTCTTTTCCTTGCGCATCCCATACAGAATGACCTTCCCATTTGTCCGTTACGATCGTGTACCCTTTCCAACTGTCCGGCAGCATGAAACGGAAGCCATATTGGGTATTCTCATAGACGGATTGATCTACTTGACCCGTTTGTCCCGTAATACTAATCTCCCGGTTGCCTTCATCCCACTTTACATTAGCTCCAAGTGACTCAGAAACAACCCTCAAAGGAACATAGCTGGATCCATCTATGATCTGCAAATCCGCATTAACTATTTTCCCGTTAATAAATAATTTAATATCCGTTGCCGCATAAGCGCCAACAGCAATAGATGCTGCGATAACACCAGTAAGTCCAAGTGCAATTAATAATTTCTTCTTCAAGTAAATTTCTCCTCTTATTGTTTCCCCATAATTTCTCTAATGCTTACGCCAGTTTCTATCCCCTCGTTTAGCTTAGTTTTCGCTTACAGTTCTTCAAACGATTGATTGGTTGAAATTGTTACAAAAAAAATTTATTCATCACATTAGTCTATTGTTCGTTGTCCGGAAGCTGTCTGCACCAATTGATTAATCATGCGCATAATTTGATCTTCATCATTTACCATACCTCCGAAAATTGATTTCCCCTTATTTACTCAATAATTGCAACTGGCCTCGCCCATCCGGCACTTGCCCGCTCTACCTTAACAGGAAAACATGATACTTTGAAACCATATGGTTTTGGCAGTTGATCAAGATTAGCAAGTTTTTCAATCTGGCAATATTCCATATCTTTACCTAAAAAGTGTGCTGCCCATAGCACACCTTCTCTTGGATTCTTGCGATACTCCTCAACCTGCAAATTCAGCGGGATATCCCACCCCCAACCATCCGTGCCAACTACCTTAATTCCGCATTCGAGTAACCAAAGTGTCGCCTCAGGTGAAACGCCAGCATGTAGGAACGCATAATGTTCGTTATAAAGTCGTTTATCTGCATCGCTACGAATGAGTACGATATCCAGTGGGTTCAAGGTATAGTTGATCCGATTCAACTCTGTGATTAGATCGTCTTTGGTTATTTCATAACCCGGCGGTTTACTACTGAAGTCAAGTACCACACCATCTGAATAAAACCATTCTAGAGGAAGCTCGTCAATAGTTCTTGAGGGCTTGCCTTCCGAAGTAGGCCAGTAATGCCAAGGTGCATCTACATGTGTTCCAGAATGCGTATTTAATGTGACAGTCTCTGTTGCCCACGCCATCTTTTCAGGAAAATCCTCAGGTGAAAGACCTAGCGCTGCTGCTGCTTGGAGTGCTCCGTCCTCATGAGTGGAGTAATCAATTTTTGCAGGCAATGGTTCCCTAATTCGTGGACTGATTGGGACACTCAAATCAATAAGTTTCACTATTGTTACACCTCATCTTATCTTCTTGGTTGTCTCCGTAAAATAATAGCATGAAAAATATGGAACCAGGATATTTAAATTGATTACATCTGTAATCAAACTCTCTCTTCATTACGTAAGTATTCATTTGATAATTGCAGCATCCTCACGTTCACGATTTTCAAATATTTCCTTGTTGAATATTCCAAATTTTTCCTAATTCATTAATTGATATTTCATGGTAATGTGTTGATTCAAGACCATAAAAATAGGCCAACCAGAAAGGGCTGAATTTGAGAAAGTCACCAGTATTAGCAGGTTGATTACTTTGGCAAAGTTGTAGTCAACAATCGAATGTAACTTGCAATTTTTTATTCAGGAAGGCATTAACTTCCAAAGCGAATTCATGCGGATACTGGAATAAGAAACCGTGATTCACATCTGGGTAAATAATTAATTCTGCATTTGAAATGGTCCAGCAAACAAGGAGTTGACGGTAGGCACCATAATGTCATTGTTACCGTTCGCGACAAGCGTAGGCTGGCTAATTCCTGCAAAAAGTGCCTATTGTTGTACGGACATAGACGTGCAACCCATTAATCGAGTTATGAATATGTCGTCACAGCTTAAAGACATGTCTTTTTAGATGATGTTTACTTGACGGGGTTCTCGGTTGGCTTTATGCATCATACACGGTGCTCATGTTACGTATTAGTCCTATTACTTTGTATGTGCAACAAATTCGTTAACCGCTTGAGTAAATGGTTCGGCATGCTCTACATGCTCCATATGACCGCCTCGATCGAATATTACTAGTTGAGATCCAGGTATTTTTTCCGCCATTTCATTAGACCACCTTGGCCCGCAGTTGACGTCATATTCACCGACAAGAATGAGTGTTGGCGTGGTGATTGTGTGCAGGATATCTCGTACATCCCACTCATATGGCTGGCGGTTGGGGTCCCCGAAGAAATCGAGATCAACCTTCCATTTGTCCACTTTATCCTTCACATCCCAATAGTTACCGAAGTATGCAGGCAATAAGCGGTGGAGAACAGCCAAGGCCGATTCTTTGTCCCTCACGTTTTTTGAATCCATCATAGCTTGCTTCGCATCTTCAGCTTCCGCGTTATCTGGCCAACGTTGAGCAAAGATCTCGATTTGTGTGAATTGCTCCATATATAGATCCATGTTCATTGTAGGAGCACTGGATTGGAGAATCAGACCGCTAAGTTCGTTCGGGTAATCCAGAGCGTATTGAATGCCAACGCCGCCGCCATGAGCATGACCTAGGAAATAATACTTTTGAACTCCGATATGCTCAGCTACTTTATGTGCGAAAAGCGCATACCGAGGCATACTATAGTTTCCGTCTGGAAGCATATCTGACTTACCTGTTCCTACCGGTTCTAAATACACCATTGTCATTGTTTTCTCCAGCTCTGGCATCTGAAGATATTTCCAGTGAAATCCAGGTCCGCCCGAGTGAACCAAACAAACTGGGCCGTTGCCAGCTACATGATAAACTTGACGCACACCTTCGATAAAGACTTCATGTTCTCCAACTGCCAGCGGGTTATCATTAGATAGATTCATTTTTAAGTTCCTGCTTTCTAGGTTAATTAATTGCAAGTCACTTGCCATTAAGGCCGAACAACCTCAAAAATTCCTGTAATGTTTTACGCCATGGACGAAAGTCTTCAAATCCATTATCAAGGATCGCTGTATGCGCCATTGCCGAGTAGCGCGGACGAGGCGCAAGTCGTGGAAAATCTTTCGTGGAACCTGGTGTAATCTCCACTTTAAATCCACTCTTCTCGATAATCGCAAGAGCAAGATCATATCAGGAAACAGATTCCCATTTTGCTTTGCCCATATACCCAAGAGGTACTTACGATAAAATACGGCCACATGAAATTCCGCCGAAAAATAAATAACGATATCATGCCCTTACCAAACTGACGATTCGTTTGTTTGCTAAGGGCATTGATATCACCTTTTATAAAGGAGCTCTTGTCACAAATGGGAATAGTCTACAAACTTGTTAGATTTCCAGCTGTTAATGCATCCAAGTTAATTAGTTCATAATCCGGGTAGCTATCAAGCATATAATAAATGAAGTTGCTGCCAATAAATCAATTAGGATGACAAGGATAATATTATTTGGCTTCTAACTCGGCGACGACATTTGCGATGGACGTGTATGGATCAAGTGCAGCATACTCCGCCTTCAATCTTTGTGCATTTGCTAAGAATTCAGTCTTATGAAGTACGTCAAGGACCGCCTCCCGAATTGCCGCTGGCGTCGGTGTTTGGGTTTTGAGATTGATTGCAGCACCAGTATGGGCCATACGAGCGTTACCCTCAATCTTATCTTCGGAAATGCCAGCCAATACCATCGGCACTCCGAACGTTAACGCTTGCTGCGTCCCGCCAAATCCACCATTTGTGACGAGAACATTGGTATGCGGAAGGAGGTCGACGAATGGTATAAATTCCGCGACGCGCGCATTGGCCGGTATTTTTTTGACTTCATCCTTGCTGCCTGTCGCCGCAATAACTAGAACCGGCAGATCAGCCAGCGCTTCTAGCGTTGGCTCAATTAGATGACTGAAGTCACCGTTTGCTACTGTTCCCTGTGTTACAACAACAACTTGTTCAGCTTCAAACACTTCCGGCCACCATGCTGGCAATTTAGCCTCCACGGAAGGCGGAGTAGGAAGCGCTCCGATGAAGCGGACGCTAATGGGCAGGTCTGATCGCTTATAACTCAGCTCCTCTACAGACAACTGAAGGTAGCTGTCCGCATATACGCAACTATCAAGAAGATATGGTATTTCCACAATCGCTCCCAGACTCGTCAACACCTTTTCATAGAGCTTCTGTGCATCTCCGAATATCGTATTTCTCATTAAGCTATTAAGCTCGAGGTTTCGTGCACGACCCTTTTCTGAGCTGTCCGGTTCGAGGCCCATGCCAAATGGTGCAGTGTCTATACTAGAAATCGCAAGTGGTATAACACCTACAACAATATATCCCTTCGCCCGTACACCTGGGACACCGTGCAGTGCTGGCGAGATTGCGAAGCCGAATGATTCAGCCATCACAATTGCTTGGTCGTCACCATACTTCTCCAGTTCTTGTTGCAACGCCGCATACTGGTTCGGAATAGCGCTAATGAAATAGCGCTGCAGGTCATAGTTAACCTGAGCAGGCCCTTCGAGGGCGAGACGCTCGGGGTCTAATAATTCATCGGGCTTCCAATCGGCTGCACCAGTAAATGAAATAAATGCGGCGCCTGTCCTTTCAACAGCTTCCTTGAATATAGACCCTGTTATAATAGTCACCTCATGACCGCGCCGAATAAGGTCTTTTGCTATGGACAGCATGGGAGCAACATGTCCATATACAGGCGTAATGGGAATGATAACTTTTGACATAATAAAACCTCTTTCTTTTGCGCTAAAACAAACGTTTAAGCGTTAGTCGCAAGCCATTTTGGTTATGCTCATAAACGTTTTGCCTACTTTATCCGTTTGTCCGTCGAGCGGATTTGTCGGTTGATTACTTAACATTCAAAAGAAATTTAAAGACCCGGATACGTAATATTATATTTTTTGGATACTTGTATGAGCTTATGGAGAAATTCAGGAGTAGGGGGCTCCATGTGAGCTTCCATTCCTTCAACGTAAGGAACGCCTAATTCTTTTACAAAGGAATCAAATCCTGCAGGGTAGGCCGTAACTAAGAATCGAGCCTTTTTGGACTTCACCCTAAAGGTATGCGGAATGCCCCGAGGAGCGTAGACATATTCTCCGCTTTTCACCAGAAGCGTGTCATCCCCAAGCGTCATCTCCAACTCTCCATCCAGCACGTAAAAAGATTCATCTTCGTTCTCATGGATATGGAGCGGCGGACCATCATTCTCATTAACCGAACAATGCACCACGCAAAATTCCCCATTTGTATCTTCCCCGCTTACCAAGACGGAATTAATGTCGGTAAGGAATAAGAACGTATTATCATTATCAGGCTTCCTACGCATTACACCAGCTTTGCTTTGATTACTCATGGTTACTTCAGTCTCCTCTTTGTTGTCAATTTTTTACCTGTACAATGTTATGAGATTGATCGTTCTTATAATAAAACCTTTTATGACGCTTTGTCAAAGTATCAAATGCAAACCTACCATTCAGTAATTTCTTCCAGTTAGTCTTTTCATTTTTTTAAAATACTAATATTCTATATTTATTTAAGTCTTAGACTGTTTGTATCGAAAGGTTTATATGGAATAAATTGCATGAGATCTATTCGTGATTTAACTTTTACTGTTTGTTCTCATATGATAAAATCATTTTGAAGAGGTGTATAAGATGACAAGAAGTAAAGAGTTTGACGAAAGAGAAGTACTTCTAAAAGCAATGCATTTATTCTGGGAAAAAGGTTATGAAAAAACCTCGCTTCAGGACCTTGTTACGCATATGGGTGTACATCGTAGAAGCCTGTATGATACATTTGGCGATAAGCATAGCCTCTTTGTAAAGACGGTGGACGAGTACCAGAAACAGATAAACGCAATGATTAAGGAAGAAATAGGACGTGGTCGTACGGCGAAACAAGTAATTCGCTTCAGATTTGATTATCTGATTGAAGTGAATGACGATCGACCGCCAGGCTGCTTATTTGTGAATTCTGCGACCGAACTAGCTTTAAGGGATCCAGAAGTTCGTGAAATGATTAACGCAGGTTTTGATAACGGGGAGAAAATTCTCGTAGATCTCATTCAAAAAGGTCAGCAGTCGGGCGAGATCCCGGTTGATAAGGATGCGAAAATACTAGCTGCTAGTTTACAGACTACAATGATTGGATTGAGAGTATTGGCTCGAACGTCTACAGATAAAAAGAGGATGCATCAAATAGCAGATGCATCCATAGCGATGCTTGATGCTTAAAGAATGCTCGATGATGATAGTTAGCACGGGATGTTAGCAACCATCTAAATTTGTCGATGTCGACTATACAATTCCCTTTGCGATTGCACACTTTACGGATACGGTCCAGCGCCTGCTTGGCGCTTCGCTTCGACCTGTAGACAAATGAGGCTTCCTGAAAATGTGCTTCAAAGATCTGTTCTATAACCCAGTTTCGTTGCCATTTGTATGACGTGGTATCGGATGATGGGAATACCTAGAGGTCTTTGTTTCCAATCTTTCTTCGGAATGTAACGCGTCTTACCGGCTGAGGTGATGGTACTTGCCTTTTCTAAGGATTCGTTGGCACTCATACAAAAAGAGACTGTCTCCCTGCTTCTCGATGTCCACAATTGTCATGCCATGATTCCAGCCGCCCCTTTATTGGCTCCTGCCCTTCTCCCGGCAGGGCTCCTTCCTCCCGCAGGTTATTTTGTACTGCGTTCCTCGGTCGGATAGCCCCCCGGACTCCCCCTGCACGCCGAGAAGGCTTATAGAGGGTCTATCTTTTTACGGTTTCAAGAAAACTGGGGAGGGTCTCCCAGTTCACCATATCCTCATTCAAACCATGCCGATCCCCTTTCGCCTGAGGATTCTTTCGCGACCGATCCAAGTTCCAACTTCTTTTCGTCCTTTTATACGAGCTCGGTATCCACTCGTAGCTCTTACAAGGGCTTTTTAACGACACGGCAGGATCGATTTGATGTTACAACCTACAGCTTGGCATATTACTCGCGCTATCTCTGAGAGTACTTTCGTCGAGACACTTTTAAGTATAGATTGCTCCATACGCAAGTATCCAAGCTACGTTGGGCTTGGCCCCTCCCGCTACCGAACTTTCACCTGCTAGAAGATGAATGCTTGGCTGACATAAAAACAAAAAAGCTTGATTTCTCAAGCTTCAATAAGTTTGTGATAGCATTCTCTTATATTTTGTCATATAAATAAATTGATCGTCAGCAATTCCTCAAATCCATGTTTGCGGTAAATGGTCTGTCCCATGGAACTAGCCTGTAAAATGGCTAACGTTGCTCCTGCGACTTGCATGTCACGCAGAGCATGACCTACAAGTGCACCGCCAATCCCCCTTTTACGAAATTCCTTCAATGTCGCAACCATATATATGCCTGTCACTTCGCCTTTACTGAACGTCATGGTCGTTCCTACCGGCACGTCATTCAAATAGGCCAGAAAATACTGCATTTTTCCTTCCGGATCATAAGCAAAAGCTTCGGTAAATGCATGGGCCAATTCGTCCGGGAGGCCGTATTCTGCCACGAACACCCGTTTGAATGTCTCAAGCTCTTCATCCGTATGAACAGTCACGATTCTCAATCCTGGCACATAAGATTGGTTAACCGTTTTCTCTTCGAGATCAACTGCCATGCCAGACATGATACCGCTCAATATGAATCTGTTAGATATTAGCGTTTCATTAACGATTTCATACTGCGTATGGGAATAGGTATGCCAGACACATTTTACGCCACGTTCTCGATACGAATCGATAATAGATTGCACTTGCCTGGTTGCATCGTTCTTATTGTCATTAGGAGCTTTATAATCAAACACGCGATTGAGAATCGTTATCGGCAATTCAGATTCGATTCTTGCGCAGTTTTCGTCACGATAAAAATTCGCGTAAGGACTGTTTATGCTCAAATGTTCAAACATTAGAATCATGTTCTCCAAGATTGCTTTCTTTTTATTTATCAGTTTCACTATTGCTCCTTATACCGAAATATCGGGCATCCTCTCGAATTAGTCCGAATCGATTAAATTATTTATTTCATTTAATAAGCGACATCGTTCATAGAGTAATCGGTCAGCTTGCCATTGCAGGTATCTCCCTTTACGAAAAGCCAGCTTTTAGTCACATTCTCGACTCGTCATTAGGTTTAAGCTTTGACAGCATTTACAGATCCCCAAAGTGATCCTGGGTTTATTCGGTTTGGGTAAAGATTGAGCATTGTATGGTATAAATCTAAAGCGGTGTCTGTTTCTTTATTCAACCGATTAAAATCTAAGAGATATTGTTTAGTTTCATCCAAAATTTTTGGGTTATTATCATTATCGGGGACTTTGTGCCCCGCAATAACAAATTTAGGATTTAGTTCTATCATACGATCTATTGTTTGGTCCATTCGAATCGAGTACTCTCTGTTGTTTCAACTAGATACTGATGGATTCCGTTATAAACAACATCACCTGCCACTAGTAATTCAATATCTGGAATCCATAATGATGTTGTATTTGCCGTATCCGTAAACCCAGCTTCAATGATTTCCATCCTATGTCCTTCAAGCTCAAAAGAATTTGTATCGATAACATCAGGAAAACCTGCGGGTAAGGAATTTGATTAGGAAATAATTTATCCCAAAAACTTTCAATTAGACTTCCTTGTTTTAAACTTTCTTTAACAGTTCCTTCTGTTGCTATCGCTTTAACATTGGGAAAAGCTTCTTTTACTTGTTTGATTCCAAAGAAATGATCTCCATGACCATGCGTAATGTAGATGTATTTTAAGTTGCGGTTAAAAGACTTTATCCAATCAATTAATTTTTGGTTGTGTTCAATAGTAATAAAAGTATCGACCAAAACTGCATCTTTTCCTCCATAAATAAGAATAGCAGTATTGGAAACCCATCGAAGATTTTCTTTTCCTTCTGGCAGGTTTCTTGTGAGGCTGTCACGTTTTACGCATAGTTCAGCAAATTGTAAGTTTGACATTAGTATATCATCCTTTTTTTTCTACAGCGGAATAACCAACATACTATGCTTGTTTTCAAGGTTTTGGAGGTA